>CAVOKN010000010.1:0-169184 GCA_963696505.1 uncultured beta proteobacterium
AACGCGGGCCTTCCCGCCACGTCCGGTTTCGTCGGCGAGTTCATGGTCATCCTGGGGGCGGTCAAGTTCAACTTCTGGGTCGGCTTCGCCGCGGCGACCACGCTGATCCTCGGCGCCGCCTACACGCTGTGGATGTACAAGCGCGTCGTGTTTGGCCCCGTCGCCAACGAGCATGTCGGCCAGCTCACCGACATCAACGGGCGGGAGTTCCTGTTCCTGCTGATCCTGGCACTGTGCGTGCTGGCGATGGGCCTCTATCCGCAACCTTTCACCGAAGTGATGCACGCCTCGGTTAACGATCTGCTGAAGCACGTCGCGGCGGGCAAGCTGTGATCGCCTAACCTGGATCAACCATGAATTTCGTCATGCCCGACCTTTTCCCCGCCTCGGCCGAGATCTTCATCCTCGTCATGGCCTGCGTCGTGCTGCTCGCCGACCTGTTCTTCGGCAAGAACAACCGCGGGCTGGCCTATCTGCTCACCCAGCTTACCCTGGTGGCGGCCGCCATCATCACCGTGGTCACCAACGCCACGCTGCCCGCAACCCTGGGCGGCATCATCAACGAGATCCCGTTCATCGGCCACAGTATTGCCGTCGGCATGGTCACCGCTCTCTCGCCGCTGACTATCGACGGTGTGGTGCTGACCTTTTCGAACATGTACGTCGATGACCTGTTCGGCGACTTCCTCAAACTGGTGGTGTATCTGGCGGTGCTGCTGACCATGGCCTACGGCCGCGGCTACCTCCAGGTGCGCAGCCTGGAGAAGGGCGAGTTCTATCTGCTGGCGCTGTTCGCGACGCTGGGCATGATGGTGATGATCTCGTCCAACCATTCCTCACCATGTATCTCGGTTTGGAGCTGCTGTCGCTGTCGCTCTACGCCATGGTGGCGATCGACCGCGACTCGGCCCGCGCCACCGAGGCGGCGATGAAATACTTCGTCCTCGGCGCGCTCGCCTCCGGCCTGCTGCTCTACGGCATGTCGATGATCTACGGCGCCACCGGCACGCTTGAAATCTCCGCCGTGGCCCAAGCCCTGTACCAGGACGACTCGCAGGTCGCCTCCCGCGTGCTGGTGTTCGGCCTGGTGTTCCTCGTCTCCGGCCTTGCCTTCAAGCTCGGCGTCGTGCCCTTCCACATGTGGATTCCCGACGTCTATCACGGTGCGCCGACGGCGGTCACACTGTTCATCGGCGCCGCGCCCAAGCTCGCCGCCTTCGCCATGACGCTACGCCTGCTGGTCGGCGGCCTGCTCGATCTTGCCGAGCAGTGGCAGGGCATGCTGATGATCCTGGCGGTGCTGTCCATCGCGCTGGGCAACCTCGCCGCCATCGCCCAGACCAACATCAAGCGCATGCTCGCCTACTCGGCCATCTCCCACATGGGGTTCATGCTCCTGGGATTGCTCTCGGGCGTGCTCTCCGGTGGAGATCGCCACCTGATGATCAACGCCTACAGCTCGGCGATGTTCTACGCCGTGGCCTACGTGCTGATGAGCCTGGCGTCCTTCGGCATGGTGCTGCTGATGTCGCGCGCCGGCTTCGAGGCGGAGAACCTGGACGATTACAAGGGCCTCAACAAGAAGAACCCGTGGTTCGCCGCCATGATGCTGATGGTCATGTTCTCCATGGCCGGCGTGCCCTTCTTCATCGGCTTCTTCGCCAAGTTCTCCGTGCTCCAGGCGGTGGTCGCGGCCAACTACATCTGGCTCGCCGTGTTCGCCGTCCTGTTCTCCCTGATCGGCGCCTTCTACTACCTGCGGGTGGTGAAGCTGATGTACTTCGACGAGCCGGTGGACGCCACTCCGATCCAGGCCACCCTCGACATGCGGGTGCTGATCTCCGCCAACGGGCTGGCCATTGCCGGCCTGGGCATCATGCCCCAGGCGCTGATGTCGCTCTGCGCGTTCGCGCTGCTGCGCTCGCTGTAGCCGTCACACCCGGGCGTGTGGGCCAGAGTCCGCACGTCGGCCGTTCTCTGAGCGCAGCCCCCTGCCAGCGGTGTTTTCCGACTCGGTTCTCGCGATCCGTGCTGCGCGGTCCCGCCAGCGCCGGCTTTCAGGCCGCCTCGCTGTTGCGCGCCCGCAACTGCCCGCAGGCGCCGGCGATGTCCTGGCCAGCCGACTGACGCAGTTTCGCCAATATGCCGTGGCGATAGAGGTGCAGCGACATCGCTTCGGCGCGTTCCCATGATGGTTGACGAAACGCGGGGCCGCCGTCGTTTTCCGTATCGTTGTAGGGGATGAAGTTCATCACCGCATACTTGCCCTTGAGCATGCGCACGATGCCGTCGAGTTCGGCGTCCGTATCATTCACACCATCCAGCAGCGTCCATTGGTACTGGATCGGATAGCCGGTGGCGCGGGCGTAGTGCTCGCCCAGTTCCACCAGCTCGGCCGGATCGATGTCTTGCGCTTTGGGCAGCAGTCGCGCACGCAGGTCCGAGCGTGTCGTATGCAGCGACACGGCGAGCGCCGGCTTGACGCTCTCGCGCGGCAAGCGCTCGAACACGCGGCGGTCGCCGACGGTGGAAAACACCAGGCTCTTGTGGCCGATGCCGCCCGCCGTGCCGAGCAGTTCGATGGCTTCCAACACGTTGTCCATGTTGTGCGCCGGTTCGCCCATGCCCATGAAGACAACCTTGCTCACCGTGCGACGCCGGCGAGCCAACACCACCTGGGCGACGATCTCGGCGCTGTCGAGCTGGCGCAGCAGGCCGCCGCGACCTGTCATGCAGAATGTGCAACCGACCGCGCAGCCGACCTGGCTCGACACGCACAATCCATCGCGCGGCAGCAGCACGCTTTCCACCGTTTGGCCGTCGGCCAGTTGCAGCAGCAGGCGCGACGAGCCGTCGGTCCCGGCATGCTCGGCGCGTATGCTAGCCAGCCCGGCCAGCTCGGCGGCCAGCCCCGGCATGGCCGCGCGAAGCGGCAGCGGATGGAAGTGCTCGGCCGCGACCGGGCCATGGTCGAGCGGCAGTGCCCGCGTCCAGGCGCGCAGGATGCGCGCCTCGTGGCAAGGCTTGGCGCCGTTGCGGCGCAGGATTTGTCGGATCTGCTCGATGCGCATGGACAGGCGCGATGCTAGCCTGGATTTCCAGTGCGCCGGAATTCGCCTGACGAGAAAGGAAAAGCTTCGGGGAAGGCTCCAGAAAAAGATTCCGCGAAGACAGACATGCCAATGGGGGTTGAGGTGCGCCTTGTTCGCTCACCCATTCGGTGACTTGCCCGCTGATGGTAAGCGGTTGAAGTGCTGGTGATCTTCGCGGACGGACCAGTCACCGTTTTCGGGATGATTGCATCCCGGCCTCGCCGTCCAACCGCTGTGCCTGCTCCTGCGTCGGGCTAAGTCCGACAGGCTGCTAGACGAATGCCGCTTCCTCGTTCTCGACGGCAGCGCCGCCTTCCTCAGGCCCGGCAGGCGCCAGCGCTTGGTCTTCTTCGCCCCGCAGCGCTTCTTCCTCCTGCTGGGAGAGGGGATGCTGGGCAAGCATGTGGGACAAGCCCACGACTTGTTCCAGGAGACTCGGTGCCCGGGGTATGGCCTCGCCCTTGCCCAGCCGGCGATGCAGGTGCGAGAACTCGGAATGCGTGTGCTCGCGCCTGCCGTTGCGGTCCGCCAGTGCTTCACTGAGCCAGGCTGGTGTGACGATCATGCTTCCGTCGGGATGGATGGTTGCTCCGCTCTTCGCGGCCCCGGTGCTGTCGGGCGGCAAAGCGGCATCGTCGGTTGCGGGGCTGGCGGCTCCGCCGCGGCGGAAGGCCTCGGCGATGCGCTCCAGGCGCTTGGTGCGGGCAGGGCGTGGCAGCGGAATGGCGCTCATGGTCTCCTCCGAATCCCGGTTGAAGTTGCGCGGGATGCATGCTCGCTTGCTTCAACGGCAGCGGCCGAATTTTCCAAAGGCACCTAGTGGTTTGCCGTAACACCCCCGAACCCATGGAGCGGTCGGGGGGCGCAGGTGTCCTGCGGCAACCGCCGGCTGAAGGGCTCAGCCCGGTTGTCTGCGGTGAAAGCGCACCGGCGCGACGGGCACCGACGCGGGTGGGGGGCTCGCCAGGACATGCGGCCTGATGCGGCCGACGACGTGCATTTCGCAGGCCTTGCAGTCGAAGCGCAGCGTCAGGCGCTCGCTGCCATTCACCAGAGTCATCGGCTCGGCACGCACCTGGCCCTGCACGCCGGTGATGCCTTTAGCCTGCTTCGGGCACAGGCTGAAGGACCAGCGCAGGCAGTGCTTGGTGATCATCAGCGGGACCTCGCCGGACTCCTCGTGGGCCTCGTAGGCGGCGTCGATCAGCTCCACGCCGTGGCGGGCGTAGAAGCGGCGCGCCGCCTGGTTGTAGACGTTGGCGAGATAGGACAGCGCCCGCTCCGGGTAGACCGCCGGCGGCTCGGACGCCGGCTGCCGCAAGGGACGCTCGTACGCGGCCGATCTTGCCGCCTCCAGCCGCTCCACCGCTTCGCGGCGCAGCCGGTTGGCGGCCGACGCCGGCACGAAGCGCGGTTCCATCCATTGGACCGTCAGCCCGCGCAGTTCGAAGTCGGTGTTGCCGAGCCGGCCGATCTGCTCGCGCAGCGCCGGCTCGGCGGTTTCGGGTTGCTGCGCGGCCTGCTTATCGATCGCCAGCGTGGCGGTGGCGGCGATGCCGTCTTCATCTTCGAGAGTCAGTGTGTAGCCGGCGGCGGTCTCGGCGAAGTGCGCCCGAACGCCGATGCGGCGCTGCGCCGACTTGCGGTTGAGCAGGGCTTCCCAGGCGTGGTCGCGATTGCGGCTTATCTGAACGCCGGGCCGCAGTCCCTGCAGCGGGTCGATTCCCTGGTTGGGCCAGACGCGCCACAGTGCGGCAGCCGCACCATCGAGCGCCTGCGCACGGTCGGCCTGCATGCCGATCAGCGTGCGCTTGTGCAGATAGCACAGGCCGTCGCCGTTAGCGAGCGGCGCAGTCGTTTCGATTTCGAACCAATCCGGGCCGACCCGCGTCACCGTGCCGACGGGCGTGCCGGCGAAAGTCGGCGTGTCGAAGGCGCCGATGTCGGCGCTGCGGCCGCGGGAAAAGTAGTCGGTGGAGCCGCGATGGAAGCTCTTGTGCGGGTCGGGCTCGAACAGCAGCCGGGTGCGGCCGCTGGAGGCGGCGCAGAGGTCTGAACGCTCCTCCAGGATCGCGTCGAGCCGCCGCCGATAGTGGCCGGTGATGTTCTTGACATAGTCGGCGTCCTTGTAGCGGCCCTCGATCTTGAAACTGCGCACGCCGGCTTCCACCAGCGCACGCAGATTTGCGCTCTGGTCGTTGTCCTTCAGCGACAGGAGGTGCTTGTCGAAGGCGACGACGCGGCCCTGGGCGTCCTCCAGGGTATAGGGCAGGCGGCAGGCCTGGGAGCAATCGCCGCGGTTGGCGCTGCGCCCGGTGTGGGCGTGGCTGATGTAGCACTGGCCCGAAAAGGCGACGCACAGCGCGCCATGAACGAAGTGCTCGATCACGGTCTGCTCGGGAAGTGCGGCGCGCACCGCCGCGATCTCCTCGATGCTCAGTTCCCGCGCCAGCACGAGCTGGGAGAAACCGGCCTCGGCGAGAAAACGCGCCTTCTGCGGTGTGCGGATGTCGCACTGGGTCGAGGCGTGCAGTTCGATCGGTGGCAAGTCGAGTTCGAGCAGGCCCATGTCCTGCACGATCAGGGCGTCCACGCCGGCGTCCCAGCACTGACTCACCAGTTCGACCGCCGCATCCAGTTCCGAGTCGTGCAGGATGGTGTTGAGCGTCACGTAGATGCGGGCGTGGAAACGGTGGGCGAATTCCACCAGAGCGGCGATCTCGGCCACCGAATTGCCGGCATTCTGGCGTGCGCCGAAAGACGGCCCGCCGATGTACACGGCGTCGGCGCCGTGCCGGATCGCCTCGCGGCCGATCTCGGCGGTCTTCGCCGGAGCGAGCAGTTCGAGGCAGCGCGTGCGGGGCGGTCGGGACATGGTGTTGCTGACTATACCGCGAGAGGCGGGATCGCTCCGCGCCCGCGTCGCGGCTCGGAACAAGATCTCAGGCCGGGACCGCCGTCCGGGGAACACGCGCCTCGCGGATCGGCAGATTGACCAGCGCCGCGGCTGCGGCAAGGGCCATGTCGGCATACCACATCCAGCCGAAGTCGCCGAAGCGGGTGATGGCGACACCGCCGAGCCAGGCGCCGAAAAAGCCGCCGATCTGGTGCGACAGCAGGGTCAGCCCGAAGAGGGTGGCGAGATAGCGAACCCCGAATAGCTTGCCGACGATGGCGGCGGTGGGCGGCACGGTGGCCAGCCAGGTGAAGCCGAGGCCGGCTGCGAAGAGGTAGTAGACGGGTTCCGTCTTCGGCATCAGCAGGTAGCAGGCGATCAGCAGCGCCCTTGAACCGTACATGGCGGCGAGGACGTACTTGCTGCGATAGCGCGAGACGCACCAGCCGGCGTAGAGGCTGCCGAAGATGTTGGCCAGCCCGATGATTGCGAGCGACCAGCTCGCGACCGATGGCGGCAGCCCGCAGAGGTCCACCTCGCCGGGCAGGTGGGTGACGAGAAATGCGATGTGGAAGCCGCAGGTGAAGAATCCGGCGTGAAGCAGCAGGTAGCTGCGGTCCTTCATCGCGCCGCCGACCGTCTTCAGCACGCCGGCATCATCCGCGCCGTGCTGCGCGGCAGCCGCCGCCGGCCGGGTCAGCCTGCCGACCAGCGGCAGGGCGGCCAGCGTCATCAGCGCCATCGCCCACATCGCGCCCATCCAGCCCATCGACTGGATCAGCTTCTGCAGAACGGGGGCGAAGACGAACTGGCCGAACGATCCCCCGGCATTGATCACGCCCGAGGCCGCGCCCCGCGCCTCGATCGGCAGGCGCTGCGCCACGGCGCCCATCAGCACGGAAAAGCTGCCCGCGCCGGCGCCCATCGCCGAGAGCAGGCCGAGGGTGAAGACAAGCCCGATGCCGGAACCCATGAACGGAGTCAGTGCGCAGCCGACGGCGAGGGTCAGCAGTCCGCCGATCAGGACCGCGCGCGGGCCGTGGCGGTCCGCGATGGCGCCGGCGGCGGGCTGAATCGCGCCCCAGGTGAATTGCCCGACGGCCAGTGCCAGACTGATGGTGGCGATGCCGAGGCCGGTCGCCGTGTTCAGCGGGTTGACGAACAGGCCCAGCGACTGGCGCGTGCCCATGGTCACCATCAGGATGCCGGCAGCGGCCAGCGTCACGGCCAGCACGCCGGGTTGGTTCAGGGTTCGAAACACGATGACTTTGCTCCACGGGGCGACGTCGCCGGTCTCCACCGTAGCCGATGAGCGGATTCGAGAGCAAGCACCGGAGTGCGCCGCAGGACGGCGAGGGTAGAGTTGTGGCTGGCGATCGAACCGGGAGGCAGGCGGATGAAAGCGGCGATGGCGTTGCAGGCGAGAGCGGTGGCGACGCTGGCCGACCCGCGCTGGGCGGCGGTCGCGGCCCGTGACGGGCAGGCCGACGGCAGCTTTGTCTATGCGGTGACGACCACCGGCGTTTACTGCCGGCCCTCCTGCGGGGCACGCACGCCGCGGCCCGAGCATGTCGAATTCCACGCCACGCCGGCACTGGCGCGCGCGGCCGGTTTCAGGCCCTGCAAGCGCTGCCGTCCGGACGATGCACCGCCGGCGCAGCGCAACGCGGAACTCGTCGCGCGCCTGTGCCGCTTCATCGACGATTCGGATGGCATTCCCAGCCTGGCGCTGCTGGCGCAGCAGGCGGGCATGAGTCCCCATCACCTGCACCGCATCTTCCGCGCCGTCACCGGCCTCACGCCGCGCGCCTACGCCCAGGCGCGGCGCTCGCAGCGGATGCGCTCGGAACTCGTCGCCGCGCCCAGCGTCACCGACGCGATCTACTGCGCGGGATACAGCTCCCCGGGGCGCTTCTACGAACAGTCGAATGGCATGCTGGGCATGCGGCCGACCGAGTACCGCGCGGGCGGGGAGGCTGACTCTACCATTACAAATAATGCGCAATAATGTACTATTGGCTCATGGAAAACACCATGAGCACAGGCAAGGCGGCGAAGCTGCTGGGCGTCTCGGTCAAGACCTTGCAGCGCTGGGAGCGCGAGGGGCGGCTCACTGCTGTGGCGCGCACCGACAGCAATCGGCGCCTGTATACCGAAGCGCAGATTCGCGAATTCATCGGCCTGCGCCAGTCGGTGAATACGCCGATCCGGCTGGTGGCGTACTGCCGCGTCTCCAGTGCCGCGCAAAAACCGGATTTGGCGAATCAGCGCAAAGTGCTGGAGGAATTCGTGGTGGCCAAAGGTCTTGCCAACGTCGAGTTTGTCGAGGAAGTGGGCGGCGGGCTGAACTTCAAGCGCAAGCGGTTTCTGGCGCTGATGGAAGATATTGGCCGACGCGAAGTCAAGACACTGATTCTGGCGCACAGGGATCGGCTGACCCGGTTCGGCTTCGAGTGGTTCGAGCACTTTGCCAAAATCAATGGCTGCGAACTGCTAGTGCTCAATCAAGAACGTCTTTCTCCCGAGCAGGAAATGGTGCAGGACTTGATGACCATCGTGGATTGCTTTTCGTCCCGGTTATACGGTCTGAGGAACTACCGAAAAAAGCTGGACGAGGCATTGAAGAAGGATGCGAACAATGAGCCAAGCTGAGAAAGTGACTATCTATTGCCACGGTGGATGCGGGCGCTTTGTGACGTTACGTAAGAGCAAGGTTCATCAGGCCGATTATTACTTATGTCATTCCCGGCTGGACGGGATTGAGTGCGAAGCAAAGCTTGCGCCACTGCAACCCGGCAAGGTTCGCGTGGAGGATATGTACGCCGCCGCATCGTTCTGGGGGTATCGCGATGTATGGCCTGACGCACCGCAGGCAGCATCGGTCATGCGTGCCCGCGAGATTCTTGCGGCGGGTGTGGCGCAAATGGCCATCGAACAGGCCCGGCGATGCAACTGACCCACAAGATCGCACTTTGTCCAACGCAAGAACAGGGGAACTACTTCGCCCGCGCCTGCGGCACGGCGCGCAAGGTGTGGAACTGGGCGCTGGATGAGTGGAACAAGCAATACGCGGCGGGCCAAAAGCCCAACGCGATGGCGCTCAAAAAACAATTCAACGCGGTCAAATACCAATTGTTCCCTTGGCTCAAGGATATGCACCGCGACAGCCACGCCCAACCATTCGAGCATCTGGCTCGTGCATGGAAACGGTTCTTTGCCGACATCGAGGCAGGAGCGCGTATCGCCCCTGATTGCAAACACCTGCGCCGCAGTCTGCGCCAGCAGGGCGTGAAGTTGGCGTATCCGCCGACCTTCAAGAAGAAGGGGCGGTGTCTGGACAGCTTTTACGTCGCCAACGACAAGTTCAAAGTAGATGGGAAAACCATCCGCTTGCCCAAGATTGGCGATGTGTCGATGCGTGAGGCGCTGCGTTTCAAGGCAAAGATTCTCGGGGCAACGGTATCGCGCACTGCCGAGCGCGGGTTCGTTGCCATCCAGGTCGAGGTGCCCGATGCCGTGTTTTACCGACAACGCAATGGCAATGCGATTGAAGGCGTCGATCTGGGCATCAAGGCCGCAGCCACGCTGTCCAGCGGCGAGGCCATTGAGGCACCCAAACCGCTCAAGGCGGCGTTGCGCCGGCTGAAGATTCGTGGACGGCGTCTGAGCCGCAAAGTGGAAGCGGCGAAGGTCAAGGCCGGGTTTGTACCCAAGGCCAATCTGCCCAAAGGCACGAAACTTCCTGCTTCGAACAATCGCAAGAAGTCTGCTGCGACATTGGCAAGGCTGCACGCCCGCGTTGCCAATGTCCGAGCGGATTTCACCCACAAGCTCACGATCCGGCTCTGCCGCAAAAACCAAGCGGTGGTGATCGAGGATTTGAACGTCAAGGGCATGCTGGCGAACGATAAACTCGCCCGCGCCATCAGCGACGTGGGCTTTGGGATGTTTCGCTTGAAGCTCGAATACAAGGCTGAACGTTACGGCACCCGGCTGGTCATTGCTGATCGCTGGTATCCGAGCAGCCGCTTGTGTTCGGTCTGTGGCTGGAAAAACGAGGCGTTGGCCTTGCGCGACCGGGAATGGACGTGTGCGCAGTGCGGCACACACCATGACCGCGATCTCAACGCGGCACGCAACCTCGAACGGCTGGCAACCGCAACTGCCCTACCCGTGGCGAGTCCGTCCGGCAACGGCGGCGCTGCCTCTGGAATGGTTCCAGAGACAGCCGGGAAAGTCACGCCTGTCAAATACGAATGTGGTCAGCAAGACACGTCGGGGCAGGAAAAGAACCGTGCGCATATTTGCGCACTTTCTTGATAGCAGACTTCATGCGTTTCGATCACGGAAGGGAAAGCGACAACGTCGAAGACCGACGCGGCCAAAGAATGGGAGTCGGCGCGGGCGGTATAAGCGTGGGCACCATCGTCCTGGCCCTGGTGGCCTGGTATTTCGGCATCGATCCGAGCATCGTGCTGGAGCAGGCCAGTGCGCCCACCAGTTCGCAGATCCAGGAGGCGCCCGCCCAACGTGCGCCAGCGGACGACGAGATGGCGCGCTTCGTCTCCATGGTGTTGGCCGACACCGAAGACACCTGGAAAGAGATCTTCGCCCGCGCCGGCAAGCGCTACGAAGAACCCAAGCTGGTTCTCTTCTCAGGCGCGACGCCCTCCGCCTGCGGCCTGGGACAGGCGGCGATGGGTCCGTTCTACTGTCCGGCCGACCGCAAGGTCTATATCGATCTCGCGTTCTACGACGACCTGCGGCAGCGTTTTCGCGCGCCGGGCGACTTCGCCCAGGCCTATGTCATCGCTCACGAGGTCGGGCACCACGTCCAGAACCTGCTCGGCATCTCGGAACAGGTGCATGCGACGCAGCAGCGCGTCGGCAAGGCGCAGGCGAACCAGCTTTCGGTACGCCTGGAACTCCAGGCCGACTGCTTCGCCGGCCTGTGGGCACACAACGCCAATCGCGCGCGCCAGGTGCTGGAGCAGGGCGACGTCGAGGAGGGGCTGAACGCCGCCTCCGCCATCGGCGACGACCGCCTTCAGAAACAGTCCGGCGGCCGCGTCTCCCCCGACTCCTTCACCCACGGCACCTCCGCGCAGCGCGTGCAGTGGTTCAAGCGAGGGCTACAAGCCACAAGCGTGAAGGAATGCGATACGTTCGCGGGGTGATCCGGAACCAGGATCTAGGATCTAGGAGTTGGGGTCGAGCAATAGTTTCCCGACGGCTTTGCCGCCGGCAGGATTTCACTCGATCCTCGATCCTCGATCCTCGATCCTCGATCCTCGATCCTCGATCCTCGATCAATGCTTATCCGGTTAGTTCCCAACGGGAGGCTTCGGGCGGCGCCCCGTGTTGTAGAACGCGTCGTAGGTCGTCGGCTGCGTCGCGGCTCCGATCCCGAGCAGGCTCTGGAAGGCAGTGAAGGGGAAGAACCGCCGGTTGAAGCGGAACGTGAATTCGTTCAGGTATGCCTGAAGGTGCTGCGGCGAGACGCCGTGGTGAACGCCATTCAGCCAGCTTTTCAGGTTGCCGAAGACGAGGTGGATGAGCGGCAAGTGCTTCTCTGTGATGTCGGCGTCGCCGCGTTGCGCAACCTGGGTGAGTCGGTAGCCTTGCAGCGCGAGGGGGTCGTAGCCCGACCAATCGTCGGTCGTGATGTGCGTACCTGGCTGCACCGAGTCAAGCACGAAGCCCTCCAGCGATTTCGCCGAGCGGTCAGGAGCGACGTGCAGGCGCAGGCGCCCGGCGTAGAGGCCACCCCGACGCGGCAATGCCTTGCTGGGATCCCTTTGCCTGTCGTTCACTTTGCGCTTGCGCGCTTCGATCGCGCCTAAGACCAGCGTCTTGTGGTGCCGTCCGCGCCCTTCGCCGCGCGTGCGGCCCCCGACCCACGTCTCGTCGACCTCGACCGGGAAGCCACCTCCGATGCGGTCACGATCAGGGCGCACCATTGCCACACGCAGCTTGTGCAGAATCTGGAAGGCCGTCTCATGACGTTTCAGGCCGAGTTGCCGCTGGAATTGCACTGCGCTCATGCCCGGCGTTTGACTCGACACGAGGTACGCGGCCCAAAACCAGATCGAGATCGGCATGTGCGTCCGCTGCATGACTGTGTCGGCCGTCAGCGACGTGTCACGCTTGCAGCTGCGACATCGAAGCACAACGGAAGAACGGTTCGGGAAGCGGCTCGGCTCGTCATGTAAACCGCAGTACTGGCAGACGAAGCCGCCAGGCCACCGGACCTTTTCCAGGTGCGCCGCACAAGCCGCATCATCCGGGAAGAGCCGCATGAAGTCCGGGAGTGACGTCGGGAACGGGAGTCTGGCGACCACAGTGCAAAAATGATCGCAGCTTCACGTTTGGGAAGCAACCGGATAAGCATTCCTCGATCAATGCTTATCCGGTTAGTTCCCAACGGGAGGCTTCGGGCGGCGCCCCGTGTTGTAGAACGCGTCGTAGGTCGTCGGCTGCGTCGCGGCTCCGATCCCGAGCAGGCTCTGGAAGGCAGTGAAGGGGAAGAACCGCCGGTTGAAGCGGAACGTGAATTCGTTCAGGTATGCCTGAAGGTGCTGCGGCGAGACGCCGTGGTGAACGCCATTCAGCCAGGTTTTCAGGTTGCCGAAGACGAGGTGGATGAGCGGCAAGTGCTTCTCTGTGATGTCGGCGTCGCCGCGTTGCGCAGCCTGGGTGAGTCGGTAGCCTTGCAGCGCGAGGGGGTCGTAGCCCGACCAATCGTCGGTCGTGATGTGCGTACCTGGCTGCACCGAGTCAAGCACGAAGCCCTCAAGCGATTTCGCCGAGCGGTCAGGAGCGACGTGCAGGCGCAGGCGCCCGGCGTAGAGGCCACCCCGAAGCGGCAATGCCTTGCTGGGATCCCTTTGCCTGTCGTTCACTTTGCGCTTGCGCGCTTCGATCGCGCCTAAGACCAGCGTCTTGTGGTGCCGTCCGCGCCCTTCGCCGCGCGTGCGGCCCCCGACCCACGTCTCGTCGACCTCGACCGGGAAGCCACCTCCGATGCGGTCACGATCAGGGCGCACCATTGCCACACGCAGCTTGTGCAGAATCTGGAAGGCCGTCTCATAACGTTTCAGGCCGAGTTGCCGCTGGAATTGCACTGCGCTCATGCCCGGCGTTTGACTCGACACGAGGTACGCGGCCCAAAACCAGATCGAGATCGGCATGTGCGTCCGCTGCATGACTGTGTCGGCCGTAAGCGACGTGTCACGCTTGCAGCTGCGACATCGAAGCACAACGGAAGAACGGTTCGGGAAGCGGCTCGGCTCGTCATGTAAACCGCAGTACTGGCAGACGAAGCCGCCAGGCCACCGGACCTTTTCCAGGTGCGCCGCACAAGCCGCATCATCCGGGAAGAGCCGCATGAAGTCCGGGAGTGACGTCGGGAACGGGAGTCTGGCGACCACAGTGCAAAAATGATCGCAGCTTCACGTTGGGGAAGCAACCGGATAAGCATGCTCGATCCTCGATCCTCGATCCTCGATCCTCAATCCTCAATCCTCAATCCTGCCGCACCGCATTGATCTCCGCCCCCGGGCTGTCCAGGCCGAGGATGTAGCCGAAGGAGACGTGATGCTGGCGCGCGGCGGCGTGCTCGTCGTGGATCGCGAATCCGATGCTGTACTGCCGCCCGGGTATCAGGGCGTGCTTTCCGGGGGCCGTGGCTGCCAGCTTGCGCTTGAAGGTGACGGTCCATAGTCCGTCCTTGAGGCTGCCTTCGGCCAATCCGGGGGCGTCCTTCATGTGCCGTGCTTCCAGTACGTAACCCTCGCGCGGGGCCGCACCGCTGCGGTACTGCAGCAGTTCCAGGTACTTGCCCTGTTGCAGCAGTTCCGCGATGGCGGCCTCGGCCTTGACCTTGTTGAGGCCGCCGCGGGGCCGGTTCTTGAAGTCGATCTCGGCGCACGCTTCCTTGAGGTACTTGCTCGGCCCGTCGATCCCCAGATCCTTCGCCAGCTTCTGGCGTCGCGCCGCCTCTGGACTGGCGTCGGGCATACCCTGGACGTCGTCGTGGCAGGCGGACCAGCAGCCGCCCAGGCCGGCGTATTCGACCTTGCCGTCGTCGATCATCACCGCCACCTTGGCGCGATTGCGTGGATCGGGTTTGGCCGCCGAATCGGCCGCACCCGGTTTCCACTGGAAGCGCAGGTAAAGGTTGGCGCCGTCGTGGGCCGCCTGCACCATCACCGGAATCCCGGGCGCCGTGCCTTTCGGCGGATTGGGCTCCGCCTTCTCGCCGGAGACAATCTTTCGCCCCATTTCGTTGCCTTCGCCCTCGTGGCAGCTGACGCAGCTCTCGCCTTTCCGGATGCCCGTGGCGCCGCTGTGGTCGGCCGTATTGAGCACCCACTCGAGGGAGGCCACTCCGGGGTAAAACACGATAACCCTTCGCGCCGGCACCTTGCCCCAGTCCGGAACGCCGGCCGCCGCCGGCGTCGCCGCGAGCAGTGCGCAGATAGCCGCAGCGCCGATTGCGAAATGCCTCATGATTCCCTCCGCGATGGACCGATCCGGGGCAGTAGTCTGCTGATGCGCGCCGGGCATACTTTGACGCAGCGCAATATCCTTGCGGCACCGGCCGCCGGAGTCCGAGAATGAGCGATCCCCCCCGACGCCGCATCCTGATCCTGGGGGCCGCCGGCCGTGACTTCCACAATTTCAACCTGGCCTATCGCAATGATCCGGCGACCGAGGTGGTGGCCTTCACCGCCGCCCAGATCAGCGGCATCGCCGGGCGCCACTACCCGCCGGCACTGGCCGGGCCGCTCTACCCCAAGGGCATAGAGATTGCCGACGAGGCACTGCTGGAACGTCTGATCCGGGAGCACGGCGTGGACCAGGCGGTGTTCGCCTACAGCGACGTCCCCCACGCCCATGTCATGCACCTGGCCTCCCGCGTCCTGGCGGCGGGAGCGGACTTCCTGCTCCTCGGCCCCAAGCGCACCATGTTCGACGCCGGCCTGCCGGTGATCGCCGTTTCCGCCGTGCGCACCGGCTGCGGCAAATCGCAGACCGCACGCTATCTGTCGCGGCTGTTGCGTGCGCGCGGCCTGCGGGTGGCGGTGATGCGCCATCCGATGCCCTACGGCGAACTCGCCAGCGAGGCGGTGCAGCGCTTCGTCGAGCGCGCGGACCTCGACCGCGCCCACTGCACGATCGAAGAGCGGGAAGAGTACGAGCCGCACCTCGACACCGGCAACATCGTCTTCGCCGGCGTCGATTACCAGCGCATCGCCGCCGCCGCCCGCGCCGATGCGGATGTGATCCTGTGGGACGGCGGCAACAACGACTTTCCCTTCCTGCGTCCGGACCTGCACATCGTTCTCGTCGATCCGCTGCGCCCCGGCCACGAGACGAGCCACCACCCGGGTGAGGCGGTGCTGCGCATGGCCGACGTGGTGGTGATCGCCAAGTGCGACGCCGCGTCGAAGGAAGCCGTGCAGCGCGTGGGCGAAGCAGCGCGGCGCATCAACCCGCGGGCGGTCCAGGTGCGGGCGGCGTCGCCAATCCAGCTCGACGGCGAGGAGCGGCTGCGCGGCAAGCGCGTTCTGGTGGTGGAGGACGGTCCCACCACCACCCACGGCGGCATGGCCTACGGCGCCGGCTACGTGGCAGCCCGCCGCGCCGGTGCGCAGCCGGTGGACCCCCGCCCATGGGCCGCACCGGCGATCGCCCAGGTCTTTGCCGAGAACCCGCACCTCGGTCCGGTGCTGCCGGCGATGGGCTACAACGCCGCCCAGCTCGAAGCGCTGCGCGCCACGATCGCCGCCGTGCCCGCGGATGCGGTGGTGGCCGCCACCCCCATCGACCTCGCCGCCCTCATCCCCATCGAAAAACCGGTGCTGCGGGCGCGCTACGAATATGCCGAGGTCGAGGAGCCGGGCCTGGCGGGCGAGTTGGAGCGGTTCCTGAAGCGCATCAAGCTGGCGTAGGCTGGATCGAGGAACGAAACCCGGCATTCGGAGACCGCCGCGACGGGCTGGGTTTGGCAACCCGGCCTACAGCCCCCGCACTACGTGCAGCGTGTCGCCGCCATCGGGATCGCGGCGGACGGAGAAGCCGAGCTGCCGGGCGAACTTGAGCATCTTGTGGTTGTGGGCGAGGACATAACCTTCCATGGTGTGAAATCCCCGCTCGCGCGCGGCGTCCATCAGCGACAACATCAGCAGGCCGGCGACGCCCGAGCCTTGCCAGGCGTCGTCCACCACCACCGCGAATTCGCAGGCATCGCCGGCCGCGCCCGCGGCATAGCGCGCCACGCCGATCTCCACCAGGCTGTCGCCGCGCTCGACGACGGCGACCAAAGCCATGTGCCGGTCGTAATCGATCTGGGTGAAATAGCGCAGCTTGGTTGGCGACAGCTCGCGCAGCTCCGACATGAAGCGGTTGTAGCGCGAATCCTGCGACAGGTGGCGGACGAAGTCCTGCTCCATCCCCGCGTCTTCGGCGCGGATGGGCCGGATCGTGACCGGTGTACCGTCGAACAGCACGCGGCGGCGCGCGAGATGGGAGGGATAGTCAGCCACGGTCGGACGGCGAGGCGAAGGCGTGCGGAATGATACGCGCCGGGATTGCCCTAAATCATTGGCGCGGCCGCCCAAGTGTGATGTAGTTCACGCCGGTAACATTGGCCACATCGATTGGAGACACCCATGCTCACGCTACAGGACTGCATCGAACTGTCCGAACTCACTGAGGACGAGATCCTCGCCATCGCCGAGCACGAGCACATCCCCGAAATGGCCGCGGTGGAGATGGGCAACTACCTGGTGCACACGGCGCAAGGCGAGCGCCGCATCAAGCGCATGATCCTGGACGACATCCAGCACGCCCGCGACCACGGCAACCTGCGCCACGCGGCCACGCTCAAGCTCGCCCTGCGCCACTTCGTTTCGACCCACCCCAAGACGCATTGAGCGCCGGGGGCCTGGCGCCACCCGCCCCCGTCGGGCGGCGTCGGGTTATGCTTGCGGCCCGCACGATCGTCCTCCGCGGCCGCAAGCATGACCGTCACCCGCAACGACCTCGAAGCCAATTCCCTGAGGCCCGCATTGGCTGGCTCGCCACTGGCCGGCGAACTCCTGTCGGACGAGGCACTCGAAGCCTCGCTGCAGCAGGCCCTGGAGCGGCGCCCGCCGGGCCCTGACTTCTGGCTGTTCGGCTACGGCTCGCTGGTTTGGAACCCCTTCGTACGCTTCCTGGAGCGGCGGCCGGGAACGGTGCGCGGGTACCACCGCAGCTTCTGCCTGTGGTCGCGCATCAACCGCGGCACACCGGAGCAGCCGGGGCTCGCCCTCGGCCTTGAGCCGGGCGGGGCCTGCCGCGGCTCGCTGTTCCGCATCGACGCCGCCATCGCCGAGCAGGAACTGCGCATCCTGTGGCGGCGCGAGATGCTGATGGGCTCGTACCATCCCCGCTGGGTACGCGCCCGCAGCCGCGGCGAGACCCTGAGCGCGCTGACCTTCGTCATCAACCGGGACGGCTCGAACTATGCCGGCAAGCTGTCCGAGGACTGCATCGTCGACACCATGCTGCGCGCGGCCGGCCTCTACGGCAGCAGCGCGGAATACCTGCTGCGCACCGTCGAGGGCCTCGCCCACTGCGGCATCCGCGACGTGCGCCTGGAGCGGCTGCGCGACCTGGTGGCGGCGCGACTGACCGCCGCGCCGCCGCCCCCGTCCTGCTGAGGAATCCACCGATGCATACCACGCTGGTCCATGTGCTGGTCAAGCCCGAGCAGGTCGCCGACTTCATCGCCGCCACGCAGGCCAACCACGAGGCCTCGGTTCGGGAGCCGGACAACCGCCGCTTCGACGTGCTGCAATCGCCCGACGATCCAAACCGATTCCTGCTCTACGAGGCCTATGTCGATGCCGCGGCGGCGGCCGCACACAAGCAGACGCTGCACTATGCCGCCTGGCGCGACGCGGTGGCGCCGATGATGGCCCAGCCGCGCCGCGGCGAGCCCTGGGTGGGGCTTTTCCCGGCGGGCGACGAACCATGACTTTCGCCTACTCGATCGCCCGCCTGCCGCGCATCGAATTCGGTGCCGGCAGCCACAGGAAGCTGCCGGACATCGCCGCGCGCTACGGCCAGCGCCTGCTGCTGGTAACAGGAGCGAAGTCCTTCCTCAATTCGGCTACCGGCGAGGCGTTGATGGCGGCCTTCAAGGCCCGCGGCTGCTCCCTCGGCGTCGAGCGCGTCGCCGGCGAACCGTCGCCCCAACTGGTGGACGACGCCGTGGCAAAGTGGCGCGACGCGAGCATGGCCGCCGTAATCGGCATCGGCGGCGGTAGCGTGCTCGACGCCGCGAAGGCCATCGCCGGCCTGCTCAAGCCCGGCAACTCCGTCCTCGACCACCTGGAAGGGGTGGGGCCGGAGCGCCCCTACGAGGGGCCCGCCACGCCCTTCATCGCGGTTCCCACCACGGCGGGCACCGGCTCCGAGGCAACCAAGAACGCGGTGCTCTCGACCCACGGACCGGAGGGCTACAAGAAGTCCTTCCGCGACGAGAAACTGGTCGCCGAGTATGCCGTCGTCGATCCCGATCTGCTCGCCGGCTGCCCGCCCGATCTGATCGCCGCCAACGGCATGGACGCCTTCACGCAACTGCTGGAGTCCTACGTGTCGACCCGCGCCAACCCCTTCACCGACGCGCTCGCGCTGTCGGGAATGGAAGCGGTGCGCGACGGCCTGTTCGCCTGGCACGAAGGCGGCGAGGGCGCCACGGCGGCGCGTGCGAAGATGGCCCATGCCGCGCTGCTGTCGGGAATCTGCCTGGCGCAGACCGGGCTGGGATCGGTGCATGGCCTGGCCTCTCCGCTGGGCGCCTTCTTCCCGATTCCCCACGGCGTGGTGTGCGGCACGCTGGTCGCGGCGGCCACCCGTGTCAATATCGACGTCATGCAGTCGCGCAACCCGGACCACCCGGCCCTCGCCCGCTACGCCCGGGTCGGCAGGCTGTTCCGCGGCCGTAGCCACGTGGACGATGTCGGCGCCCGGGTGTTCCTGCTGCACACGCTGCAGCAATGGACCGAGAATCTCAAGCTGCCGAAACTCTCCGCCCTCGGAGTGACGGCCACGGACCTGCCGCGCATCGCCGCCAATAGCCGCGGCTCCAGCATGAAGACCAACCCGGTGGTGCTCACCGACGCCGAAGTGACCCGCGTGCTGCAGATGCGGATGTAGGTCAGGTTGCGAAGCTACCTGACAATCCGGACGCATTCGAAGTGGATGTGTCACGTAGCGTTGCGCGCAACGTGACCTGTCGGCCAATCGGGACGATAAGGACAAGAAAGGGGAGCGACATGCCGCAACTGCTCAATCTGGCCCGCGCCGCGCGCCTGGTGGGAGCGACCCGCGGGGCGCTGCAAAGTCTCATCCAGGCCGGGGAACTGTCGGCCTGCGACGGGATGGTTTCGGTCGAGGAGCTGCAGCGGCTGTTTCCCGAGGCGAAGGTGGAGGACGCCGGGGCGTTCGAGCGCGTGACGCGCATCAAGGAGGAGTCCTTCGGCCGCCGCGTGCGCGAGCGCCTGCTGCCGAGTCAGGAAATCCTGTCGCAGCGCCTGTTCGACCAGACGATGGAACTGTCGGACCTGCGCGCCCATCTCCAGCGCTACCACTCGCTGGTGCTGCATCTGGAAGGGCGCATCGACGAACTCGCCGCCCAGGCCGGAGCCGAAACCCGCGCCGCTCTCGAAGACCTGCGCCGGGCGCTGGACCGCGAGTTCGAGCAGACCCTCGGCCAGCCCGAGACGCCGAATGCCCTGTCTCTCATGGATGATATGCTGCGCGTCATGTCCGCCCAGGTCGTAGTGCATCCCAGCCGGCACGAGTTTTTCGTCGATGGTGCCGACACGATCCTCGATGCCGCGCTGCGCGCCGGGCTGGCGCTCAACTACGGCTGCTCCAGCGGCAACTGCGGCCTGTGCAAGGCGCGGGTGGTTTCGGGGCAGGTCAAGCGTATCCGCCATCACGACTACGTTCTGTCCGAGGCGGAGAAGATACAGGGCTACACCCTGCTCTGCTCCAACACCGCGGTGAGCGATCTGGTGGTCGAGGCACTGGAGGCGCAGGCCCCTGGCGACATACCCCAGCAGCATATCAGCGCCCGGGTCAAGGCCATCGGCCGGCTGGCAGACAGCGTGATGCTGCTGCACCTGCAGACACCGCGCAACAACCGGCTGCGCTTTCTCGCCGGGCAAAGCGTGACCCTTTCGGTGCTGGGAGCCGAGCCAATGCAGTTGCCCGTGGCGAGTTGCCCCTGCGACGATCGCAATCTTCAATTCCACATCGAACGCGACTCCGATCACAGCTTCGCCGAGCGCGTGTTCCACTCCCTCGGCCAGGGCGATGCGGTGACGGTGTGGGGACCGTGGGGGGACTTCGTGCTGCGGCCGGAGTCAACGCGTTCCATCCTGTTCCTGGTTTGCGACACGGGCTTCGCCCACGTGAACAGTCTGGTCGAGCACGCCCTGGCGCGCGGTTCCGCCGAGCATATCCATCTGTACTGGCTGGCGACGCGTCCGAGCGGGCATTACCTGGCGAACATGTGCCGCTCCTGGGCCGACGCCCTCGACAAGTTTCATTTCCATCCCTTGACGGTGGCACCGGCAGCGGGCTCGGCCTGCGCCAGCGGTGTCGGGGAACTGACTGCGCGGCTGAAGGAGGAACACACGCGACTCAAGGATATGGATGCTTACATCGCCGGACCGCAGGACTTCGCCGCCGCCCTGGAAGCTTTTCTTCAGGGCCAAGGCCTGCCCCGGGCGCAGATATCGAGCACCCTGGTGTGAATCGGGCGCCGGCCGGGCTCGGTTGGGGTGACTTCAGCCCTCCCGGCGGTGCGCCGTAAAGGCTTGAGCCGATGGACCCCAAACTCATCTATCGCAAGACCCCGCAGGGCGAAGAAGCGCTCAAGGAGCGCACGCAACTGAAGGCCGGGCGGTTGCGCGCCGCGCTCATCATGGTCGATGGTCACGCGAGCGCCGGCGAATTGCTCCTCAGGCTGGGTCGCAAGAATCGCCCCGACGACCGCCTCGCCCAACTGGAACGGCTAGGCCTGATCGAGCCGGTTCCGCAGAGCCGCAGACCGAAATCCGGGCGCACGCCGCAAGTCGCGGAGACAAGGTCAGAGCCGGCCGCCGCCGAGGCACCCCAGGCTGCCGAAGCGCCCGCGCCCGAGGCGCTGCGCAACGAGCCGGCGGCGACCGCCGAGCCGCTCCAGGAAGCCTTGCCGGAGACCCCGGCGGAGGCGGAGGCGGTCGAGCTCGCGCCGGCGGAGCCCGAAGCGGCACCCCCTTCGGCGAAGACCGAACCCGAGCCCGCTGCTGCGGACGCCGAGGCTGGCGTCCAACCCCCGCCACCGGCGCCAACCGACGTCGAGGAGTCCGCGCCAGCCAGCACGGCGCCGCCCACGGCGGCAGATGTCAGCTCCGAGACGGCGGTGGAAGCTGGCCCCGAAGCGACGGAAGAGGCGGCCCCGGCCGAGAGCGAGGCACCCACCGCCGAGGCCTCGTCCGAGCCGTCGCCCGAGCCGTCACCCAGTGAGCAATCACTTCCGCTGCAAGAGTCTGTCACCCAAGAATTCACCCGCCCGCCCGGGGCAGTGGCGCCGGTTCGATCCACGCCTTCCTTGGCTGCCAGGCTGCGTGCCGCTCTGGCCCTTCCGGAAAGGCGGGGCAAATCCCAGGCCGCAGCCGCCCCGGCAAAGCTCAGGGTGCCTTCGCGACGCCCGGGTCCGGTGACGTGGATCGGAATGCTCGTACTCGCATTGGCCGCCACGGCAGCACTGCTGCCCGGGTACCTGCGCCCGGAAATCGAAGCCTGGGCGTCGGCGCGCATCGGCCAGCCGGTGAGCGCCGAGAGTGTGGGACTTGCCCTGGAACCCGCCGTGGGCCTGCGTCTGAAAGGCGTGGCGGTGGGCGCGTCCCGCCTGGCGCGCGCCGCGCAGGTGGTGATCCGCCCGTCAGTGCACGGGGTGGCGGATCTTCTGCACCTGCGCTTCGATCTCGATGTGTACGCGCTGACGCTGGAGGGCGAGGCGATAGTCGCCCTGTGCGCCGTGGCCGGCATCGACGCCGCCACGGTTCGTGCCTCGCGTATCGACACCATCAGCATCGACGGGCTCGCGCTGGCTCTGCCGCGAGCGACCCTCGCGGAACTGCGCGCGAACATCGACCTTGATCCCGCGACAGGAAGAGCCCGTGTAAGCCTGGGCGACCACGGCGGCCGGCTGCGGGCCGAAATCTCGCCGGCGCCCCGCGGTTGCCGCTTCGCCGCCAGCGGCAGCGGCTGGCACCCGCCCCAGGTCCCCGGCGTGACCCTCGACGCCTTGCGGGCCACCGGCACGGTCGACGACAGGCTCCTGCGGCTGGAACGTTTCGATGCCCGAACCAGCGATGGCCTGATCGTCGGCAGCGGCAGTCTGGAGTGGGAGCCCAGCGCTAAGCTGGACCTGCGCTTCGAGTTGCAGCACCTGGATCTGGCGAAGCTGCTCGCTTCGCTCGGCGTGCCCCCCTCCGCCCGCGGGGAACTCGATGCGACGCTGCACCTCAGCGCCAGCGCATCGCAATTGAGCCTGCTCCCGGCAGCGCTTGCCGGGGGCGGCCCGGTCACGGTAAGCCGGGGCACCATCGAACGCTTCGACCTGGTGGAAGCGGCACGCAACCCCGGGACCGACCGCGTCCATGGCGGCGCGCTGCGCTTCGAGGAACTGAAGGCCCAGTTCCAGATCGACCGGGGCGGCGCCGCCTTGCGCAACCTGCGGCTCAGCGCCGGGGCACTGACTGCCGACGGCAGCCTGTCTATCCGGCGGGACGCCACGCTCGGCGGCAGTTTGAGCGCCCACCTCAAGGGGGCCGCCGGCGAGATTCAAGTGCCGCTGCGCGTTGCGGGCACGGTCGCCGCCCCCGAACTCGGCGCCTCCGCCGAAACGCCCGCCGGCGACACCACCACCGCTCAGAAACAATAAATTCCGGCCCATCCCGGATCAAAGGGATTTGTGAGCCGGTCAGCGGTGCTGAATTAAGATCGGTTCTCGACAACCGTTCCGCCACGGCTGACTTTCGCTGCGGCAACACCATCCATGCGCCCCGCTCAGATCACGTCAGTCATAGAACGCGAATACGTCAGCGCCCGCGAGGGCCACCACACACCCGTGATGCTGTGGGGACCGCCCGGCGTCGGCAAGTCGCAGATGGTGGCGCAGGTCGCCGCCCGCCACGGCGCGCCGATGATCGACATCCGCCTGTCGCAGATGGAGCCTTCGGACCTGCGCGGCATCCCCTTCCGCGTCGGCGATCTGGTGGAATGGGCGATCCCCGCCATGCTGCCGGACCGCGGCCGCCACGGTGCCGACGGCATCCTTTTCCTCGACGAGATCACCTCCGCCCCGCCCAGCGTCTCGGCCGCGGCCTACCAGTTGATCCTCGACCGCAAGCTCGGCGCCTATCAGGTGCCCGAGGGCTGGGCCATCTTCGCCGCCGGCAACCGCCAGGGCGACCGCGGCGTCACCTACGCCATGCCGGCGCCGCTGGCCAACCGCTTCTCCCATTTCGAGGTCGAAGCCAACCTGGAGGACTGGGTCGGCTGGGCCTATGTCAACGGCATCGACGAGCGACTGATCGGCTTCCTGCGTTTCCGCCCCGAGCTGCTGTTCGAGTTCGACACGGCGCGCAATCCCACCGCCTTCCCCACGCCGCGCTCCTGGGAGTTCGCCCACCGCGCGCTGCACAAGTTCGGCGACGTGCCGGAGCTGCTCTCCGGCACGCTGGCGGCGTGCGTCGGCGAGGCGGCGGGAGTCGAGTTCGGCGCCTACCTTTCCAGCCTCGCGCGCATGCCCGACCTCGAAGCCATCTGCGAGGGCCGGCCTGCCGCCGTGCCCCACGAAGTGGACCTGCAGTACGCCGTGGCCTCGGCCCTGGTGACGCGGGCGCTGCGCGCCAAGGGGAGCGCCGGCGCGCGCACCGTGTACGGCCACATCCTCGACTACGCCGGCAAGCTGCCGCTGCGCGAGATGGGGGTGATGCTGGTATCCGACCTGCATCGCCACGTCGGTCCCGACATTTTCGCCGTGCCCCAGTTCGGCGTCTGGGCCAACCTGGTTGCCGACGTGATGCTGTACGAGTGATGCTCGACACCTCGCCGCAGAAGCGCAAGGGCGCAGAGGAGCGCTGGGCTGCGCAAGACGGTTCCCACTCCCCGCGTGGGAGAGGGGGATGGGCGGCACCTCACCCTCGGCCCCACCCCTCTCGCATCAAGGGAGAAGGGAGCCTGGCGCACGAACACCCCTTGCCATGAGCACGCTCGACGTTGACACCAAGCTCGCCGCGGCGCGTACCCGGCTCGTTCTCGACAAGCCCTTCCTCGGCGCACTGGTGCTGCGTCTGCCGATGAAGGAGGCAGCCGCCTCTTGGTGCCGCAGCGTGGCCACCGACGCGCGCCACTTCTACTTCAACCGCGCCTACATCGCGAAGCTGTCGGTGGAGCAGACCCAGTTCGTGCTGGCCCACGAGGCGCTGCACTGCGCGCTGTCCCACTTCGCGCGCCGCGGCCACCGCGTGCAGCGCAAGTGGGACCTGGCGTGCGACTTCGCCATCAATCCCCTGCTGGTGAAGGACGGCCTGCGCCCGCCGCCGGAAACCGTGATATTCGACCAGTACGAAGGCATGACGGCGGAGGAGATCTATCCCTGCATAGACGACACCCAGGACACCGAACTGCTCGACGACCATCTCTACGACGGCGACGAGGGCGGCCAGGGCGGCGAGCAGTCCCGCGGCGCCGCCCAGGGCCGGCAGCAGGAGCAGCAGCAGGGCGCGGGCAGCGACTCCGAGCCCAGCGGCGGCAGCCGCGGCGAGGCCGAGGGCGACGGCGAGCCGCGTCCCCAGCCGCTCTCGGCGCAGGAACGCGCCGACCTGCAGCAGCAATGGGAGCAGTACGTGGCGAGCGCGGCCAACCGCGCCCTGCAGTCGGGCAAGCTGTCGGGCACCCTGGCGCGGCTGGTGGAGGACCGGCTCCAGCCGCAACTGCCCTGGCGCGCGCTGCTCGCCCACTACTTTTTCCAGAACGCCAGAAGCGACTACAACTACATGCGCCCCTCCCGGCGCGAGGGCGAGATGATCCTGCCCAGCCTGCGCAGCAGCCAGTGCGAACTGGCGGTGGCGCTGGACGTGTCCGGCTCGATCGGCGAGGACGACCTGGCCCAGTTCATCGCCGAGATCAACGCAATAAAGGGCACGCTACCGGTGCGGGTGACGCTGTTCGCCTGCGACGCCGAACTGGCCGAGGGCGCACCCTGGATCTGCGAGCCGTGGGAGCAATTCGCCCTGCCGCGGCGCTTCCAGGGCGGCGGCGGCACCGACTTCACGCCGGTGTTCGCCGCCATCGAGCGCGACGACCTGCGCCCCGATGTGCTGCTCTACTTCACCGACGCCGACGGCACGTTTCCCGACGCGGCGCCGAACTTTCCCGTGCTGTGGCTGGTCAAGGGGAAGCGTTCCGTGCCGTGGGGCAAGCGCATCCAACTGAACTAGAGCGCCGCGAGGCGCCTTCCAGCGACTGACTTTCCATCGCCATGCTCGCCGCCCTCTCCCCCGAAGACAGCCTGCGCCTGAGTGTGCTGCTCGCGGGCAATGTCGAGGCGATCCGCATCGACGACGGCGCCATGGCGCTGCACGCGCTGACCGAGCGCGGCGAGGCGCGGGTGGCGCTGCACCCCAACTGCCGCACCGACCAATACCTGCTGCGGGTGCGCGAAGTGCTCGGCGGCCATGCCCTGGGCTCCCCCGGCGGCTACCCGGTCTATCTCAAGCGCTGGACGCGCATGGGGCAGGCGGGGCTGAAGAACCTGGAAGCGCTGTTGCTGCTGGGCGAGCCCGAGGCGGTGGTGGCGGTGGCCCACGCCCTGACGCTCACCGACGAACTGGCGCGGCGCGTGTGGTGGGCGCTGCCGACGATGGAGATCGCCCGCTGCATGCTGGCGCGGGAAGACGTTGCGCGCGGGCCGATGGGCCGCGTGCTGGCGGACTTCCTGATCGAGCACCTGCCCTTCGAGGAAAGCGCCGACGCCAACATGGAGACGGTGCGCCTGGTGCTCGCCGCCGGCCTGGCGGACGAGGCGGCGCGGCGCGAGTTGTGGTCGCGGGCGCGGCGCCAGCCCCACCTCTACCTCGGCTTCCTGGAGTTCGCGGCCGACCGCCTGCCCGGCGAGGCCGCCCCAATACACGCGGAAGTCAGTCCCCGCCTGGCGGCGCTGGCGGTGGCTGGCAATCCGTATGCCGAAGTGCTGGCCCGCAGCTTCTCGGCGCAAGGGCAGAACTTTCTCCAGGCGGCGGCCGAAGCGCTGGCCAAGCCGGCGACCCATCGCATCATCTACCACGTGCTGGACTTGATCGGCGGCTACTTCGGCGCCGTCTCCGAAAGCACGGCCTGGCGCGAAGCCGAAGCGCGGGCCGTTTGTGTGGAAGATCTCCCGGTCCCGTCGGCGCGCCTTGAAACCGCCGCGGACGAGTTGCTGGCGGTGCTGCCCGACCTGGAGGGGGAAGTCGCGTGCGCCATGCTGCTGGCGGGCGTGACCCAGGATCTCGCGGCGCCGGTGCTCACCCGCAGCACCGCGGTCGGCCCGCTGATGCGGCGCAAGCTGGAGCCGGTGCTCGCCCCCGTGGCCCGCGCCATTGCGCGCCTGCGGGGCGCGAACCATGCCTAGATTCGTCAGGAAGAGACTGGAAGGAATCGTGAAAATCTTTGTTGACCAGGAAACCGATCTGATGCGCGAGCGCTACGCGCTGATCTACGCCACCCACCGCGGCCGCAAGCGCTTCCAGGAGAACTGCGTGCACGTGAAGGACACGGAGCAGGCGGCCTTGAGCGGCGCCAACAGCGCCGCCCACCTGCACCCGGCGCTGGTGCTGGGACCGTCCAAGTCATCGGAAGGGCACCACATGTACTACCTGGTGCGCTGGCTCGATTGACGCGGCAGACTTGAGGAGCAGCAATGCAGAGCGAGTACAAGAAGATCGACATCCCAATAGTCAGCGTTCAGGACACGGCGCTGGAATCCTGTTCCGCCGCGGAGCCCTTCGCCCTCATGGTGCTGGGCGACTCGATGCTGCCGGAATTCGAGGAAGGCGAGGTCATCGTCATCGAGCCGGAGGGCCTCGCCCACGACGGCTCCTACGTGCTTGCCTTTCACGACGAGGAATACATCTTCCGCCAGTTGGTGAAGCGCGATGCCGGCTGGGCGCTGCACGCGCTCAACCCGGCTTACCCCGACACACCGATCGGCGACCTGTCGCCGGTCAAGGGCGTCATCATCCAGAAGCAGCAGCGCGGTGGGCGCCGCGCCACGCGCAAGCGCTATGTCGAATGACGCAGGCTGCGCATGGCGCACCCTGCGACGGTCCGCCTCGACCGATAACCATTACCCGGAGAACGCCATGCCCTACTACATCTACAACGTCCACCCGCCGCTGCGCCGCCTGGAGAAGGTCGAGGCCCATGACAGCTTCAAGGCCGCCTCGGACCGCGCCAAGCAGTTACGGCGCGAAATCCCGGCGGGCCAGGCCTACCTTGTAAAGGTCATCTACGCCGACAACGAACTCCAGGCCGAGGACTTGCTGTCCCAGGTGCGGGAGAAGGAGCCACTGACCGGGGACGACTGGTAAGCGTGGACCACGACAGCTTCCGCGATGCGCGGCGGGTGCTGAACCCCCGCCCCTGCCCTTTCGAGCGCGCCATCCTCGCCCGCTGCTGCGGCTGTTCGGCCTCGAAGCGGCTCAGCATCTCGGAGCGGGAGACCATCGCCTGCAGCGATTCCGCGGCCCAGCAGGGCTGCGAAAGCCTGCGCAGTGCCCTGAGCCAGAACTCCCTGTTCGCCCTCAAGATCGCCCCCGGCACCCCGGTGCCCCATGCCAAGGAAATGAAGGTGATCTGCGGTGGCCTCCTCGGCCTGCAGCGCGTCACGGCGGACGAGACCGAGGACCGTGGCGAGGTGGCCGACGTGCGCGCCCTGGTGCAGGCGGCGCGGCAGCGATTCGGCGCCCTGGACGCGCTACCCTATTCCGTCATCATGACGTCGGTGGCGGCGTTCGAGGTGCGCCGGCGGCGCTGAACCCGGCGCTGCTTTGTCTGTCACAGCCGAAACGGCATCCCGAGGGAGGACAAACATGCTCGATCTCCACAGGCTGGTGGACGCGGTGCAGCGCAACTGCGACATCTCCGACGCCCGCCATGCCCGCGAAATGACAATGTGCACCTATCTGCTGGAGATGCGCGAGTTCTATCGCTGGGAGCACGACATCCCGCTGGACCAGCCGCCGCCAAGGGATGACCTGGGCGCCTGGCTGACCCAGCGCGAGGCGCGCTGGGGTGCGGTGGAGGACGAGGACTTCGCCCCGCTGCCCCTGGACGGACGACACATCGACCCCTTCGACATCGAAGCCGTCAATCGCGCCCTTGTCCCCCACGGGCTGGCCTACGGCGCCGGCTACGGCCGCTTCCACAAGCCCCACTTCTTCCTCGGCGAGCTGCTGCGGCGCGAGACACGCGACGGCTTCGAGGTGCTGGTGAGCGGCTGCGAGTACGCCCGCGACATCACCGCAGTGCCCGCCGCATACCAGAACGGCGCCATCTACGTGCGCCAGGACGCGCTGCGGCGCTGGCTGTGGGAGAAGGTCGAACTATGGAGCGTGAAGCACGCCGACGGGGCGCTGAAGTCGGCACTGGACTGCTACGGCTACGCGGGCGACCCTATCGCCGCCCTCCAGCGCCTGACTTTCGCCGAATCCGAGTCGGTGATCCTGCACGAGGTGGGCGAGGGCCTCGCCGAGCGGCTGCTCGGGCCGGAATGGAAGGACATGCTCGCATCTTTGACGCGCAAGCGGCCCGAAATCCTCGCGCGCGCGGTGCGCGACAACCTCGCCGACTGCCTGTCCACCTTGCCTGGCCTCGTCGAGCGCAACGCCGCCTGCTCGCTGCATTTCTATTTCGCCAACTTCGAGGGCATGCGCCGCAGCCTGTTCCCGCAGTTGATCGAGGCCTACCGTCGCCGGCGCGACACCGGCAGCAGTGCGCCGCTGCTCGACGCCGCCCGCGCCGGCATCGCCCACTGGTCGGCCGTGGCTTCGCGGTTGATCGACATCCATCGCGACGAACCCGGCAGGGCCGACGCCCGGATCGAGTCACTGATGGAGGCCGGGCAGCCAGGCCTCGCCCTCTGACTGGCGACGCGGGCCAGCGCCAGTCGCCCGCCCTCCGGAACGGCCGGGATCACTGCCCGCCGTCAAGCGTCATCGAGATGGCGAGGGCTCCGCCGCTGTCGCGCAGTTCGAGCCGGTTTGCCTCCCTGCGCTGGGTGGCAACCGATTCCAGCGCCTTGAGGAAAGCCTGCTCCTGATGCATCAGTTTGTCGTTCGCGCACATCATGCGCGTGGCGGCAGGCGCCTGGAACCGCAGGCGCGAACCGTCGTCCTCGTAGCGCGCCGTGTACCGGTTGCATCCCGCCGAGCCGCCCGCCTGGCCTTCGGCGGTGAAAGCCATCGTCACCGTCGAATCGCCGAGCACGCTGACCACGGCCTGCTTGCCGTTATTGATTCCCGTCACGCGCCACGCGGTGCCCGCCAAAGCCTGGCTCTGCGGCGCGAAGACGGCGAGCGGCGAACCGTCGCCCGCCATGAGTTCCAGACGCCCCCCGGCGACGCGGAACGCTTTCGCGCCGCCAAGAGCCGCCATGAAGGCGTCGGCCTGCGCAGTGACGTCGGGTGGGCAGGCCATTCGAGTTGAAACGCCGCGCGCGGAAACCTCGATCGACGATCCCTTCACCGTCACCGGCACGCCGTAGCGATTGCAGCCGTCGCTGCCCTGGGCATCGCCGCCCTCGAAGCGCAGGGTCACGGCCTGGCCCCCCACCAGGGTGCGCCCGGGCAAGGTGGCCAGCACCCAGGCGGTGCCCTCTAGAACCGTCGGCTCGGAGGCGGACGGGGCCGCGCAAGCGCCAAACAGGGGAATTGCGAGCAGACCGATCAAAGAGGGAAACGATGTTCGCATCGGTTGGCGTCCGGGTTTACGAGGGTAAGCGGCGGTGCGTGGCAGCGGCTGCCCGGTTCTCCTCATGCCGCATCCGATTCCGGGCTGGGCTCGCGCTTGGGGCCGGGCTTGCGACCGCGCGAAGGCGGCGGCATGTTGCAGGCCAGCCGGCAGCTCACGCCCTCGACCGCCCGTCCATCGACGTAACGTGTCACCTTGCAGCAGATCACTTTCCCCGCCGAGCTTAGTTGCGCCACGTCCTGTGTCACCAGTGCCACCGGCACCTGCAAGGCCTCGGCGATCTCCGCCTCGAGTCGCTCGCCATTGGCTTTCAGGAAATCTAGAATCGATGCGTTCATCCGGGTCCAGTGCTGGCTTTAAGGTCGCCGAGTATGCGTTAGTGTGCGCGAGTGGCCTCCGCTACGCAAACTCCGTCGTCGACTCGCACTGCGAGCAAGGCTGCACGCGTCAACGCACTCGGGCCGGAACAGAGTCCGGCCCGAGTGCGGCGGTCAGATCGGCCGGGCAGGCCGATAGCCTGTATCAGCCTTGCTGTGCGGGCGCGGGAACTGGCGGCGCCGCCTGGGGTTGCGCCCCGGACGGCATGCCCATCTGTGCATCCATTTGCCGCGACTGCAGTTCGAACATCCGGTCCTGCAACTGGCTGGCCAGCATCGGATTGTTCTGGATGATGACCGGCAACAGCGCCTCGGCGACTTCCGGCCTGTTCTGGTCGATCGCCTTGTTGGCGGCATCGAAATAGCTCTGCGTGGCTTGCGCGATCCAGCCGGTGGCGTACAGCACATTGCCCAGCTCACCCATGGCGTTGATGTCCTCGGGATTCTTCGCCAGCGCCTCGCGGTAACCATTCACGGCCCCTTGCACGTCGCCGCTTGCGAAAGCCTGGCGCGCCTGCGTCAGCGCATCGGGGGATTTCGTGTCGGTGGTGGCCGAAGCCGGCATGACGGCGCTCAAAACTTCCTTCGCCTTGTCCGTGCCGGCCTTGAACCAATGCTGCGTATAGCCGAAGGCAAGAACGATCGCGACGATCAGTGCGAGCGTCGCATACATCGCCCATCTCGGGATGCGCTTGAAGAGCGATCGCTTTTCGGTGACCGGCGCCTCCGGCCGTTGCGCTGCCGCTTGCGGTTCCATGACGTTATCCATTGCTTGTCCCTTCCAGAGTATGTCGGTTGCAGGTTTCGGGCACGATCCGGAAAAACATGCCGGGCAGCAAAGTGCCCGGCATGCTCTTCAGGCGTCTAGCGGCTTACCACCCGCCATTGTTCCAGCGGTTGTTGCCCCATCCGTTGCCGGACCCGCCCATGTCGCCACCGAAACTGAAGTTGCCGCTGGCGCGACCGGAACCACGGCCATAACCGCGACCGTAGCCGTCGCCATGGCCATAGCCGGGGCCGTAGTAGCCGGGGCCGGGGCCATAGCCATAACCCGGGCCGGGGCCATAACCATATCCCGGGCCGGGGCCGTAGCCGGGTCCCGGACCGTAGGGAACTGCCGGCGCGACCTGGTTGCCGGCCTGCGGTGCGGGCTGGGCCAGTGCCAGCGTGCTGGAAGCCAGAACGATTGCTGCGATCAAAGTTTTGCTGACGATGCTCATGGATCTCTCCTCTGCGTGTATGAGAAAGGCGACGTCCGTTTCCGGGATAACCATCGCGGGCGCTAACTCCCCGCCTGTTGCCCGACCGGGCGACACAGAGGGACCGTTGACACTGACCTGCCTCGCACCAAGCGGACTAATGTATTAGCGAACTCTAATATACAGCAATTGAGGGAGCGGACTTCCGAATCGACTGATGACCCCATTCGCGGACCTGATTGTGGGCCTGATTGTGGGCCTGATTGGCACACTGCGCGGCTAAACGATAGCGGCAGAGGGCGCTGTCCAGCGGAACCAGCCCCTCGCCGAGCAGGCGATCCTTCAGGTCGCCGCTCTGCTGTCCGACGCTGGCGACAGCGTCGGACAGCGAACATGTCGCACCTCGATTACGTCGATCAATCCGGCAATGGCGGTCGGTCGCCAGGCGCGCGGCGCCCCGCAGGCGGAGTCTGGATCGCCATGCCTCGTGCCAGCGACGGGATCCTGACAGCACGTGCATCGCCAAGCGGACCGAACTCCGGCCTACGCTTTGGCCGGCTTTGCGGAGGAAGTTCTGCTGGAGTCCGATCGTCGGCTCGCCGATCCCGTCGCCTCCACACCCGGGGAGGAAGGCTAGTGCTTCACCGCCTTGACATCACCGGGAGCGCGCAGCCCAAGGGTATAGCCCATGGATACGTGATGGAAGCGCCACACCGTTCGGTCGGCGTGGATCGCGATGCCGAACGGGATCGTCTGGCCGGGAGCGAATTCGAGGTCGCCGTCGGCATTCTTGCCGGCCAGCTTGCGGACGCAGGTGACAACGTAGCTGCCGTCCGTGAGTTCGCCTTCCGCCTTGATCAGGGCCTTGCCACCCTTGTTCACCCGTTCGCTGGTGACGTGGCCATCGCTCCCGGTCAACGACAGTCCGGCTGCGATCCAAGCCGGTACAAGTGCCCGACCCGCTTGTCCGGCACTCACTGGTGATGATCACCGGAAGACTGGAACATTCCCCCAGCCCAATCAGTTCTGCATCCATTATTCAACCGAGAAGCCATGAACGCCCGGAATCGTGTCCGCGAGCTTGCCCATGCCGAGCCGACAAATGCCCACTCCGAGGTGTTTCGCGAATTGCTGAAGTCAATGGAGGGCGGAGGGGCAGTCTGTCTGGCAAGACTTACGACCTCGACTACCGCGAGTTCCAACTCGCTGTCGGCGCCATCAAGAACTGGCGTCTGCACCACTTTGAGCGCGTCCACCCAATGATGGATAGCTGATCGGCCAAGCGTCGCGCACGAAGTCCGCGCCAGTCGGCGGCACGGCATGTGCGCAGGAATCCGGGCGCATGACGGGCGCCCTTGGCGTGTGTTGCCGCCGCGCGAACAAGGCGGCATCCGGCCCATAGCGCCGTTGTTCATATTCCCGCAATCTGGCACTGCCAGCATCGGGCCCGTGCCGCCCGTTAGAACCATCTTCCTCTCCGACATCCACCTGGGAACGCGCGCCTGCCAGGCGGATCGTCTGCTCGAATTTCTGCGCGAGCATCCGGCCGAAAAGCTGTTCCTCATAGGCGACATCGTCGATTTCTGGGCGATGAGTCGCGGCATTCACTGGACCACCGCGCAGAACACCGTGGTGCAGAAGCTGCTGCGCCGCGCACGGCACGGTGAGGAGGTGGTGTTCATTCCCGGCAACCACGACGAGGCGCTGCGGGATTACTGCGGTAGCGTGTTCGGCGACATCCGCCTCGAACTCGAATGGGTGCACACGACGGCCGACGGCCGCCGCTTCCTCCTGGTGCACGGGGACGAATTCGATCAGGTGACCCGCTATCACCGCTGGGTGGCGGTGCTGGGCGATGTCGCCTACAACCTGCTGGTGCACATCAACCACTGGCTGTCGTGGGTACGCCGCCGTGTGGGGCGCCCCGGCTACTGGTCGCTCGCCGGATATGCCAAACGTAAGGTGAAACGCGCGCTGCAGTTCGTCTTCGACTTCGAGTTCTCGGTCACGGCGGCCGCGCGGCAACGCGGCTTCGACGGCGTGATTTGCGGCCACATCCATTACGCCCGAATCGCGCAAGTGGAAGGCACGACCTACGTGAACTGCGGTGACTGGGTGGATTCCTGTACGGCCATCGTCGAGCATCGCGACGGCAGGCTGGAATTGATGCGCTGGACCGAGACTATGGCGCAGACTTCCGAGATCTCCGAGCTCAGAGCGGCGGCCTGAGGCGTCCATTCAGCCCAGGGATGGAAGGGCGCCGCTTCGCCGCGACTGACTTCAGGCTGCGGCCGGGGTGAGGCCCGCAAGGCTTCCCGCCACGACATCGCCATAGAACGTCCGCAGGCGCTGAGCAAGGGCACCGGCGGACCAACTGCCCGCATAGGCGATGGCCTGGCGCGAAAGCAGTTCGCGGCGCGGCGGGTCCGCTAGCAGTTGCGCGACGCTTGCCGCAAACTGCCGTGGGTCGTCTGGCGGAATAATGCAGCCCTGGCGCGCTTCGAGAATGTCGCGTGTGCCCATGACCGACAACGCCGCGACCGGCAAGCCCACGGCCATGGCCTCCAGCAGCACCAGCCCCTGGGTTTCCGTGCGGGATGCGAAGACGAACAGGTCGGCGGCGCGGTAACAGTCCTGAAGTTCTGTTTCACGCTCCAGGTAGCCCACGAAGCGAACCGCATCGCCGAGTGCCAGGCGCTGCGCGAGGCCGACGAGGCCGGGTGCGGCGGGACCTTCGCCCGCCACCACGAGCAACACCTCGGGCAACTGCGCGCGCAGCGCGGCGAGCATGTGCAGCAGGAAGTCGATGTTTTTCTCGCCGGCAACGCGGCCGACGAAGAGCAGCACGGGTCGCGCGGGACCGATCCCAAGGCGGGCGCGAAAGCGCGTGCCGTCGCCGGCCGCTGCGGTTCGCAGCGGAATCCCGGTCGGCAGCACCTGCATCGGCGCCGAGACGCCATAGCCCTGCAGCGCGCTGCGCATCGGCTCCGAGGGAACGACAATCGCATCGAGCGCATTGCACTGGCTGCGCGAAAAGCGCCGCGCGAGGCCCGCCATGACGCTGCGCGGCAGCAGCGGCACGTAGTGGTGCAGATACTCTTCGAACAGCGTGTGGTAGGTCGCCACGCAGGGAACGCCGAGCTTTCGCGCCAGCCCGACCCCGGCATAGTGGGCAAGGAAAGGCGTCTGCACATGCACCAGGTCCCAGCGCTCGGAAGTCAGTCGCGAAAACGCGGCGGCAAGACTTCGACGGCGCATGAGCCGGTCCTCCGGATCGCGAGGCACCGGGCGTGCGGTCACGCGCCAGACGTCGTGCTCCTCGGCTGTGGCGCTGCCGTAATCCGGGCAGACCAGGGCTACCCGGTCACCCGCGGCAAGGAGTTCACGGCGGAAGGTCTGGATCGAAGTGGATACGCCGTTGACGCGTGGAAAATAGACATCCGACACCATCAGCACGTTCATGCGGCATTCCATTCGCTGCGGGCGGCCGCCGACACGCCCCTCGCAAGCGCCTCCTGGGTCAGGTTGCCGAATGTTTCGGTGAGGCGGGCAAACCGGAACAGGTCGCCGGAGGCATAGCGGACGGCCAGGGTCGGGGACGATGGACGTGGGCACGCACGAATGATGCGGTGCGTCCTTTACCCGATCATGACAACGATGCCATGTGCCCACGTCGGACAGATTCGACACTCCAGATTCCGAAGCGGCGGCTTCTGGCAGCCTGTCGGACTTGACGTGAAAGTCGCGCGAATCTCGAACCTCCCTTTCCCCATCACGGCCGGCGCGGAGGCACGTCCGGGAACTCGCCGAGATACTCCGCCTGCCACCAGTTGCCGCTGCGCGTCCGCTCGTCGCGCGTCGTGAAACGGTAGCGGTAGGCCAGCACCTGGAAGTAGCGCGGCGGCGGCCTGCCGGCGAAGGGATTTTCGGCGAGCAGGGCAGTCACCGCGGGACTGTTGGCCGCCAGCGCGTCGATGAAGCCGTTGAACCAGTAGGCTACCGGCTGAGCCTGGGACGGCACGAACCACATCATCCAGTCGAGTCGCGGATGATGCGGAACGACGAAGCGGGGCGCCGCGTCGATCGCACCCGGCTTGTAGCGGAAGACATAGCGCTCCCAGCGGCGGCCGTCGTAGCTGCCGGCGACGCTCAGTTCCTGGCGTTCGGTCTGCATGTTGGGGAAGACGTGGTAGCTGTTGCCGATGCCATAGCGCGGACCGATCGCGCCCAGCGCCTCCAGCGCCTTCGGCATTCCGCCACCGGAGACCAGCGGATACATGTTGGCGAGGCTCACCGCCGCGATCAGCAGCGCCGCAGCGAAAGTCAGCGTCTGGAACGCGGCTCCCGGGGCCGGAATTGGCGCCCCGAGGCGCGCCAGCAGCCGCTCAGGCAGCACCCGCCGCACGGCGCGGTCGTCGAGCAGGAACAGGCACAGCAGCAGCGTCAGCAGGTTGAAGAAGTTGTGGTTGCTGGTGGCCATGATCAGCAACTGCATCAGCGCCGTCACGCCCGCGGCGAACAAACGGAAGGGGCGCGGCAGGAAAATGAAGAAGGGGACGACCAGCTCGCTGAAGAAGGTCAAGCCGACACCCGCCCTGAGCAGCGGCTCCGGCAACTGGTGCGCCCACCAGGCGCCGGCGTGGGGCAGCGGCTGCGTCTCGAAGTAGTGGCGCAGCGCGGTGAAGCTGCTCCACGACGGGTCGCCGCTCGCCAACTTGGAAACGCCCGAGAGGAAGCGCAGCCGGAACAGCAGCCAGTGGTAGAGAAAGACCACCAGCCGGCTCGGCGGATCGGCGAGGAAGATGGCGAGGAATCCCGCTTCCAGCAGCAGGTAGTCCCACTGGAAGTTGGTGAATACCTGTCCGGCATGGTAGAGCGACAGATAGAGCACGAACAGCAGGGTCAGCACCAGCCTCTGTGGTCCCCGACCGAGCAGCAACAGGACGGCTAGCAGCGCACCGGCAAACGCGGCGGCATTGAGCGCGGCGGCGCTACTGTCCAGCCAGAACAGGGTCGGTACCTGGAGCCAGGCTGCGGCGCCCTGCGCGGCACGCAACCGCTCCAGGCCCCTGCCCAGCGGCAGGATGCCCTGCGGGCCGGCGAGGCCGTCGATCTGCACCGCGAGCGAGAGGAAGGCGGCGGCATAGATAAGCGCCAGGCCCTTCAGGAACAGGCGGGAAACCAACTGGCTATCGCTCGCGGGACCGAGCATCCCCTTCAGTAACCCAGTCCATGTTTGCATGACCGTCCTCCCACTCCAATGCACCGCGCCCTCTGGAATGCTGCCGCGGAAGGGCGCGAGAAAGCAATCCGTGCGATGCCGGATTTGCGGCCGACCGGATCGCGCAACCCTGGCCGTTAGCGGCAACCACGCAAGAGGCCGAGCAGGAGACCTTAGCGACCGCCGTCCAGCCAGCTCACGAGTCCCTGGGCGTTGAGCTCAATGTCGGTGTCGAAGATTTCCAGCAGACGCTCCGCCGGCAGCGCCCAGCCCTGGCGCCGCGCCTCGTCCAGAAGGATTCCGGTAATGCCCTGGGCCAGCAGGGCGTGGCGCTGCGGACCCGCGTCCCGCTGCGCCTGGGCCAGCGCCACATGCGCGTCGATCAGGCGGTGCAGGTCGGCGCCGAGGCGCTCGGGTTCCCGCACCTGGCCGTAGTGGGTGACATAGATCGCCGCCGGCCGGTAGGCCAGCAGGCGGTCGATGGCGGCATGCAGGGCCGGCGGGTCGAACTGCACCGGCGTCGTGGTCGGGAAGGCGGACTGGCGGGGGCCGACGTCGAGTTCGCGATAGGACAGGCCGAAGGTGTCGCCGGCAAAGACATGACCCGACTTGCGATCCACGATGCAGACGTGGTGCCTGGCATGGCCGGGGGTGTCGAGGAACAGAAGTTCTCGGCCGGCAAGTTCGAGGACGGTTGAGTCGGGCGTCTCGACGATGCGCAGGACGGGAACGGGAACGATGTCGCCGTAAAGGCGGCGTGTCGCCTCTGCGCCATACACAGCGCGCACCCCTTCCACCAGCCGCGAAGGATCGGCCATGTGGCGCGCGCCGCGCGGATGCACCGCGAGCCGGGCATTGGGCAGATGCGCCATCAGTGCCCCGGCGCCGCCGGCGTGGTCGAGATGGATGTGGGTCAGGATCAGCCAGTCCACGCTCTCCGGTCCGAGGCCCTTCGCTTCGAGGGCCGAGAGCACGCGCGGCAGCGATGCGTTGCTGCCGCTGTCCACCAGCGCGGCGCGGGCACCTTCGACGATCAGGTGGACAGCGGCAAGCCGCGGACGCACGTAGCCGGCGTCGATCGCGCTGATGCCGAATTCATAGTCGGTGATGTCGCCCATGCCGTCTCCCGCGTGGAAGCAGAGATTCTATCGCCGCAGCGGGCAGCGATCGGCGTTGCGGAAAGTGCGCGAGAGGCCGGCGCGAGCAGAGGGGAAGGCGCCGGCGGCGCAGGACCGCCGGTCGGAGAAGGGGCTACTTCAGGTGCTGGTTGATGATTTTGGTCATCTCGAACATCGAGACCTGCGCCTTGCCGAAGACTTCCTTCAGCTTCTCGTCGGCGTTGATCATGCGTCTGTTGATGGCGTCCTGAAGCTTGTTCTTCTTGATGTACTCCCACACCTTCTTGACCACCTCGGTGCGCGGCAGCGGCAGAGCGCCGACGATGGCCGCGAGCACCGCGCTGGGGGTCATCGCCTTCATGAAGGCGGCATTGGGGGTACGCTTGACCTTGGGTTTGGCGGCGGCCTTGGGAGCGGCGGCCTTGGGAGCGGCAGACTTCGGTGCAGCGGCCTTCTTGGCGGCTGGCTTGGCGGCGGGCTTCTTGGCGGCCGGCTTGGCGGCGGGTTTCTTGGTGGCAGGTTTGGCGGCTGCGGCCTTGGTGGTGGCGGGCTTGGCGGCAGGTTTCTTGGCAGCGGGTTTCTTCGTTGTAACCATACTCGAGTCTCCTATTTTGATTTCACCTGGAACCGCGTCCCGTCAGTACGGGAACGACGGAAGCATGAGAAGCTGCCTCTGGGATGTCAACACCCGACAGAGGGAAAACGCAAAATTCTTTCGTCCCGGCGTGGCTTTTCGGCACCGCGAGCGCGCTACGCAGGGAAAAACTCGCTGTAGAGAGCGTAACTGGAATAGGCGAGCCAGGGCAGCGCGACGACGAACAGCGGCAGCAGCAGGATGCTGAGGATAGTCACCGCCGCGAGGATCAGTGCCCAAACCATGGTGACGATGAAATTGCCGAACACGGCTTTGACGCTGGCGCTCACCGCGCCGACCAGGCCGGTTCGGCCGTCGGCGAGCAGCGGCACCGAGAACGCGGAGACGGTGTAGATGGCGAAGGCCAGCGCAGTGCCCATTACCGCGCCGTAGAGCTCGAAGCGCAGCGCATCGGCGTTGCCCGGCAGGTCGCGCAGCCACACCGGGTCGCGGCCGATCATGAAGCTATAGAGGGTCGCGGCGTCGGTGATCCAGATCATGAAGAGCAGCATGCACAGCAGGGCAATCGCCCACAGCGCGCGCGGCGCCCGCCGGAAACCGTCGACGAGATCGCCGATGCGCGGTGACTGACTTTCGCGGGCCAGCCGCGCGACGCGGAAGTAGCCGGCGAGCAGCGCCGGCCCCACCAGCATGAAGCCGCCGGCGAGCGGCAGCGCCATCGGCGTCATGCCGGCAAACGCAACTCCCGCTAGCAGCAGCAGGCCGATCAGGGCGAACACCGTGGCATAGCCGCAACTGAGCGCGGGCCAGGCCCTGAACAGCGCCCAGCCCGAGGCCAGCGCGCGGGGGATCGCCGCGAGGGGAACGCAGCGCGGCAGCGGAGGGGCGGCGATCATGGCAGCGGAGCGGTGGGAAACACCGCCCGATGCTAGGGCCGTCGAAGATCCGGAAAAACGATCCAGATCAAGGCGGCGACTATTCGCTGACTTCCAGCAGTTCCACCTCGAAAATCAGGGTCGCGTTGGGCGGGATCACGCCGCCGGCGCCGCGGGCGCCGTAACCGATCTGAGGCGGGATGGTCAGCTTGCGCACGCCGCCGACCTGCATGCCCTGCACCCCTTCGTCCCAGCCGGCGATCACGTACTGCACGCCGACGGGAAAGCTGAAGGCTTCGTTGCGGTCCTTGCTCGAATCGAACTTCGTTCCATCGGTAAGCCATCCGGTGTAGTGCACCGAGACCGTGGTGCCGAGGCGCGCGGCAGCACCGCTGCCGATGGTGAGGTCCTCATAGACGAGTCCGCTGGGGGTGCTTACAGGTTGCATGCCGGTTCCTTGGTGTGCGAAGTTGAAAGAAGAGGTGTCGTGGTTCAGCGCTTGAGCCGGTCGAGGAAATGCTTGCGGAATTTCGCCACCTTGGGCGCGACCACCGCTTGGCAATAGGGCTGCGCCGGGTTGTTGGCAAAATATTCCTGATGGTAATCCTCGGCAAGGTAGAACTCGGGTGCCGGGGCGATCTCGGTGACGATGGGCGCGCCCCACACTCCGCGGGCGTTCCAGTCGGCGATCGCCTGCCGCGCCTGCGCCTCCTGCTGCGGCGAGCGATGGAAGATGACCGAGCGGTACTGGCTGCCGACGTCGTTGCCCTGGCGGTTGCGGGTGGTCGGATCGTGGATGGTGAAGAACACGTCCAGCAGGTCGCGGTAGGAGACCAGGGCCGGATCGAAGGCGATTCGCACCACCTCGGCATGGCCGGTGTCGCCGTTGCACACCTGGCGGTAGCTCGGGTTCGGCGGCGCACCGCCGCTGTAGCCGGACTCGACGCTGTTCGACGCCGCGCAGTTGGTCAAACACCGCCTCCAGGCACCAGAAACAGCCGCCCCCCAGGATGGCGAACTTCGTGTTCTCGGGATGTCTCGCTCATGGCTTTTCCTGTCTTGATCGGGTTCGAATGAGAGCGGCGTTAGCCGCGAAGAATTCCGCGTCAATTGAAAGAATAGGTGTAGAACAGGTCGATCGAGTTGTCGGTGCCGGCGCGGCCGATCAGCGACAGGCGCCGCGTCAGATAGTAGGTGATCTTCACGATGCTCTCCGCGCCGGCGAGGCTCTGCTCGAAACTGACGAGCGCATCGGCGGACAGGCGCTTGCCCACGGTGACGATCTGCTGCGACACGCTGGCGTCGCGACCGCTCTGGCTGCCCGCCACCGTGGTGCCCGGCAGAAGGCTGTCGCCCCCGCCCGCGGTGGCGGAGACCACCGCCAGTTCGTCCAGCCCGAGGCCCCGCGCAAGCGAAGCCGAGATGCCCTCGCCCTGACCGCCGAGGATGGCTCCGGCGGCCGCCATCAGCAAGCCGGTGTCGGCGCCGCCGGCTTGGTCCTGACCACGGCCGAGCACAATCCAGGACAGTTTCTCGGCGTCCGGCACATTCGGCTCCGACACCAGCTTGACCTGGGGCGCGAGCACGGTTCCCGTCACCGCGACCCCGGCCTCCACCGGCAGATTCTTGCGCAGCGCGACGACGTTCAGTCCCGGGTTGTCCAGCGGGCCCTGGAAATTGACGATGCCGCGCTCGATCGTCAGTTGCTGGCCGTAGGCATCGAAGGTGCCGTCGCGGGTGCGAATCGAACCGCTGCCGCGCAAGCTGCCGCGGCCATCGCTGCGCACCCGCAATTCCCCCGCCAGCCGGCTCTTCAGGCCACGGCCGTTGAAGTAGAAGCTGTTCCCCATCTGCACCTGCACATCCAGGCTCAGCGGCACCCGTCGCCGGCCCGCCGCCTCCCGCCCCTTCACGACGACATCATCGCGAGAGCGCCGGCGCCGGATCCCGGGTCAGTTCCCAGTAGCCGGCGTCGGCCTTGACCGCGCCGCCCAGCCTGATGCCATCGGGATCGCTTTCCAGGCGGCCGTCGCCCGACACCATCAGCCAGCGTTCCGGGCGCTGGACTACGGTGAGCCGCTGCGCCTGCAGCTTCAACTGGCCGCGACCCGAGGCGAGTTCGAACTCGCCGGAAGCCTCGACGCTACCGGGCTTCGCCGTGAGCGCCGCGTAGTCGATGCGCACTTCCCGCGGCTTGGCACGGCTGGCGCTGACGAAACTCAAGCGCTCCAGCCGCAGCCGCTCCTGATCGAAGGCGAGCCGCAGTTCGCCATCGGAGAGCCGCGTTCCGTGTTCCACCAGCGCCACCGCGAGCTTCTCGCCGCGGATCTCGCCCTGTCCGCGGGGCGACGCGCCGCTGCCGGTGATGGCGAACTCGCCGCGCAGCACGCCTTCGAGCTGCAGGCCCGGATCGAGCCAGGGGCCGAGCCAGGCGATCGACGGCATGTGGGCGCGCACCGCTCCCGCCACCTGCGCATCGGGCGCCAGCCGCCAACCGGCGCCGGAGCGTTGCGCCAACGCCGTGCCCGCCCCAGACAATTCGCCCAGGCGCGAGCCGGCTGCCTCCAGCGACCAACCCAGCCGGTCGCGCTCGGCATGGGCGCGCAGCTCGAGGGTGGAAAGCCCGAGGCTCACCGGCGCATCGCCGGCCAGCCCGAGGTCGCCGCCCTCGCGAAAAATCCGCAGATTGCCATCGGCATGGTCGCCGAGGCGCAGTTGCCACTCGGCGCCGAGGCGCAGGCCTTCCGCCGTCAGCACCGGCCGCTGCTGGGCGTCGAAGGCGACGCCGAGGCCGACGCCGCTCAATGCGCCGCGGGTGACGATGGCCTGCGGCGACCATGAGGTTTCGTCGAGTCGCGCGCGGGCGCTGCCGCTGGCCAGGTCCACCGGGCCCAGGGCGACCCGTTCGGCCGACGCCTCCAGGGTCGCCGGCGCCACCAGCCGCAATTCGGGCTTCCCCTTGAGTTCCATGGTGCGCAACAGACCGCGCCAGGACAGACCGTCGGCCAGCGCTCCCCCCGCCTCGATGACGAAATCATGGCTGCTGCCGAGGCGACCCGCGGCGCGCAGCGCATGTTCGCGGCGGGTGCCGGCGATCTCGATCTCGGCCCTGGGCAGCAGCGCTTCCTTGGCCTGCGCTTCACGCAGGTCCGAAATCTGGCCCCGCACTTCGAAGCGTCCGTCGGCACCGTCGCGCAGTTGGCCCTTCAGCACCGCCTGCGCCATGCGATACCCGCCGGCGAGAAGCGACTCGGCCGTCGCATCGAATTCGAAGCTTGGCTGCTGCATGCTGCCGCTGGCGGTCACCTGCCCCTTCAGCGTGCCGCCGAGGCCGTGGCCGAGATTCGCCAACCGGGGCGCATCGATGTCCAGCTCGATCCGATCGCCGGGCAGACCGAAGGCGCCCTCGGCGTGGAGACGATTGCCGGCGAGATCGAGGCCGACATCGCAGCGCTCCAGCCGGTCGGGGCGCAGCGCGATCCGCCCTTCGCCCGCCAGCGGCTTGCCGTCGAAGCGGCTGTCGAAAAGGCTGAAGTTCGCGTTAACCCAGGGTTTCGGTTCGAGCGTGCCTTTCGCATCGAGGCGGGCATTCAGCCGGGCCGCCGGCATGGCGGCGAACAGGCTGGGATCGAAGCGCTGCAGGTTGCCCGAAAGCTCGAAGGCACGCTTGCCTTCGAGGCCGACCCGCCCGCGCGCCTCCAGGCCTGCGCCACGGGCGTCGATGCGCGCGCTGCCGATTTCGATCGCGGCGTCGCGATGCTCGGCCTCGAAACGTGCGGTGAAACGCGCCTCGCGCAGGTCGGCGACGAGCCGCTGCGCCGTGGCCGAAACCTGGGCTTCCAGGCGCCCGCCTAGCCGCGTCGGCTTGAGCACGGCGGCGAGTTCGCTCAGGCTCAGGTCGGATACGTCGAGCTTGAGGGCAAGCGCCTGCTGCGCCCACACCGCGCTGCCTCGGGCACGGCCCTTTTCGGTCAGCGCCAGATCGATTCCCTGCAGGCTGAGCCGCCCCGCCTCCCAGCGCGCCTTGGCGGACAGGGAGCGCAGCGGCAGCAGACCGCGGTCCAGCACGCCAGGCGTGCCATTGACGAGCCGGATCGGGCCGGCGAGCACCCACGCCTGCGGCGGCAGCGCGGCCGAGGCGTCCGCCGGCGACTGACTTTCGAGTTCCGCTTCCAGGGTCAGCAGCGCGCGCGGGGCGCCCTCGAGGAAACGGGACGGGTCGATGCCGGCAATGCGGGCATTGAGCCGCGCCAGAGGAACGGCGGCGAAGGGCGCGACGCTGGCCGTCGCACGCCCGTCGACATCCATGCCCTGCGCCTCGGCTTCGACGATGAGATTGTCCAGCCGGCCCGCGGCCGTGGCGCGCAGCCGCCAGGCTTGTCCATCGCGCGAACTGGTCGCCTGGGCGCGCGCCTGGAGGGCGAAGGGGGCACGACCGCCGAGGCTGGCCTCACCCTCGATCTGCCCCCACGGGCCGGCGAGCCGCAGCTCGGTCAGCCGGTGCTGCGCGCCATCGCTTTCCAGCCGGGCCGAGACGCCTTCGAGCACCAGCGTTGTCGCCTCCGCGTCGGGCAGCCGCTCGACGATGGCCAGCCGGCCCACCGCGATGCGCTCGACGCTCGCCGCCAGCGGCAGTTCCAGTGATTCCGGCACTTGCGCCGGCGCATCGCTGGGGCGCGTCGCGACTTCCACATCGGCGGCGCTCAGGGCACTCAGCTCCAGCCTGCCCGAGGCCAGCGCCAGCACCTTCCAGTCGATGGCGAGATCGCGAACCGCGACGCGGGTCTCGCCATCGTCGTAGCGCAGGCGTTCCAGGCGCGGCCCGCCGATGAGGCTGCCGCCGGCGACAGTCAGTTCCACCCGGCCGGCGGCGAGCGACTCGGCCGCCGCCGCCAGCAGCCGCAGGCCGGAAGAGCTCGCCACCAGCCAGGTAGCCGCCACGCCCAGGGCAAGCAGCGGAACGAGAACCAGGATCTCGACCCAGTAGCGGGAGCGGGACGTCGCCCTTGGCGGCGGCGCCGGTGTGAGCGGCGGGTGCGGTTTCGGCCGGGTCTGCCATCGCCTAGAACGCAATCGCCACCGAGAAGTGCGCCCGCAGCGTCCGCTCGTGGTGGCCGTAGCCCACGTCCAGCGCCAGCGGCCCGGCCGGGCTGCGCCAGCGCGCGCCCAGACCGTAGCCGACGAACAGGCGCGCGTCGTCGCTGCCGTCCCATGCATTTCCGATGTCATAGAAAGCGGCACCGCCCCACTGGCGGTTGAACCAGTGAACATACTCGGCACTGGCCACCGCCAACTTGCGCCCGCCGACCACCGCGTCGCCCTCCCGCACTCCCAGGCCCTGATACTCATAGCCCCGCACCGACTGGGCACCGCCAGTGCGGAACAGGAAGTCCTCGGGAATACCCTCGCGGCTCGGAGCGGCGGTCAGGCCGAGTTCGGTGCGCAGGATCAGCGCATCGTGCTCCAACACCGGAAAGTAATGCTGGTAGCGCCCGTAAGCCCGGACGAAGCTCTGGTCCGACAGCAGAGCCTCGGACGCCCCGCCCAGTTGCAGGTTGAGGACATAGCCGTCGCGCGGATCGAGCAGATTGTCGATGGCGCGGTAGGTCCACGACGCGTTGAGCGTCAGGGCGGTGCTGGTGGAGGACAAGCCGTTTTCCGGCTCCCGCTCCTCCTGCTGGTAGCCGAGTGAAAAGCGCGTCTCGACGCGGCCGCGCACCCGCGTGCGCACCGCGCCGACACCGGCGCGCCGCGTCACCAGGCCCTGGATGTCGGTGGCCTCGCCCAGCACGCCGAAGCTGTCGCGATAGTCCCTCGCGGTGGGCGGCAGGTGTACGTCGGCATAGCCGAACTGGCGCTTCTGCTCGATGCGCAGGCCGCTCGCCAGGGTCCATGCGCGGTCGAGGAAATTGCTGTGGCGGAAAGTCAGCTCACCGCGAGCGCCGGTATTGCTGCTCAGGCCGACGCCGAAGCCGACGCGCTTGGTGCGCGCTTCGCGCAACTGCACCCGCACCGGCGCCGCATCGGCCCGCGCCGGATCGGGATCGACATCCACCACCACGGCGACGAAGTAGGGCGTGCTCTGCAGCCTCGTCTGCAGGTCCAGCAGGCGCTGCTGATCGTAGGGCTCGCCTGGGCTCAGCGTGTTGTAGCGCTCGACCAGTTCCGCCGAATGGCTGTCCAGCCCGCTCACTTCCAGCGGGCCGAGAACGAAGGCCGGGCCGCTGTCATAGACGACGCGCAGCACGGCACTGGCGTTCTCCGGGTCGACCTCGGCGCGGCTGTCGGCGATCGTCGCCGCGGCGTAGTCGCGGACCAGCAACTGACGCAGGATGTCCTGCTTGGCGGCATCCCAGTCCTGCTGGCGAAACGGCCGGCCCGCCGGCAGGCGCCAGCCCTCGGTCAGCGCGCGGCGCCTGTCTTTGGCCGCTTCGCCTTCGCCGGCGACAGCGCCGCGGAATTCGATCGCCACGGCCGAAACCGTCGCGCGCGGCCCCGGATCCACTGCGAGCTTCAGCTTCTCGCCGACGCCGCCCGCGATGCGGATGTCCGGCGTGAAGTAGCCCTCGGTGGCAAGCAGGTCTTCGATCTGCCGGCGCAACTGGCGCGCGACCCGCAAACGCTCGCCCTCGTCGGGCAGCGCCACGCCTTCGCGCAGGGCGTCGACATGCTGGCGCAACAGGGGCCGCAGTTCGGCCGGGGCTTCCAGATCCACCGCGGTCGGCGCGGGCGTCTGCGCCCATGCGCCGGCGGCAAACCAGAATCCGGCGCACGCCAGGATCGGGAACAGCATGCGGGCGAGGCACAACGGGTCGGGTAGGACCGGGCAGGTCGGGGAATCGGCTCGCACCCCGCGATTCTAGCAATCCCCGGCAACGCCTCCCGCCGCGACGGCCCTCGGGAACCTCACCGACCCGATGATCGCCGCATGTGAACTATTGCTCGCTGGTGCGCCATCCCCGGCTCCGGCCGTGAGCAATCCCGCACAGGCCGGCCCGGTGGCCCAGCCTAGCATCTTGCCAAACCCGAAGAATTGGAATCGCCTTGACCCTGCAACTGCCCGTCCTCAGCCTGCTCCCGGAAGGGATCGCTCTCTCGGCGCATGCCTTCGAGGCGGACGAACTGGCGGAATGGCTGGACGACCTGCCCGCCGACAAGCCATCGGAACTGATGCGCGCGCTGCTGGGCGAGCTGGCGGCCCAGCATCAGGCCTCGCTGTCGCAGCGCACCCGGTTGAAACTGCTGGACCTGGTTCGGGAGAAGGCCGAGGCGATGGTCCCGGCAGTCGAAGAGCAGCTCAGACGATCGCCGCTGCCGCTGCCCGCCGCCGCACAGCAAACCCTGCTGGACGCCAACGAACTGCTGAAGCAGATCTGCGTCGGCTACGAGTCGGTGAGCGACAAGATGGCACGCAGGTGGTACGGCATCGGCACCAACCGCCTCCTGTGCTCGGCGGTCACCCACGGGCTGCGCCTTCACCAGCGGCGTCTGAAGCTGGCCTATCGCGTCTATGCGCGCGGCTCGCGCAGCGCCTGGACCGAGATGCACGCCCTTTACCATACCGCGCGCGAAGCCGGCATCGCGCGGCTGTGCGCGGAGGGTGCCAGCGAAACGCCGGAACGCCTCTACATCGACGCCTTGCTGCTGGCATTCGCGGAACCCGCCAAGTTCGCTGCCGGGGATCTTGACCGGGTGCGTTTCTACATCGAGCGCTACGGCCGTCTGGCCCGCCTCGAACCGCTGACCGACGGCGACAACCGCAGTGCCGGCTTCCAGATCCGGCGCCGGGAAGCCGGTCCGGGACAGTCCCTGGCCAAGTGGCGCGACGGCGAACTGGAGCCCGGCGCAATGGTCCTGCGCTGTGACGATCTGGTGAAGGAACTGGAGACTCAGTTGGCCGGCCTCGAACAGGGAACCGCGCCGGCTCGTCTCGGGCTGCCGAAGATGGCCTCGGAGCCCCACTATCAGGCGCTGCTGCGCAACCTGGCGCGACTGTGGGGCGCGCCCCCGACGCGCCGCTTCCACCGCAGCCGCTTCCGTCCGCGGGTGGACGTCATCGTGGGTTGCGCGGCGCTGCGCCATTTTCTCGCCGGCGCGGCCTACCGCCGCCGCGCCCACGACGGTCCCGACCAACCGGCGCCGGCGCAAGCCCTGACGGAGTGGGCCGTCACCAACGAGAGCGCCGACGGTCTGGCACTGCGCTACCTCGGTGGCGATCCCACGGAGATACAGGTCGGGGAAGTGATCGGCGTGCGCTCCCGCGGCGCCTCGCTGGTGCATGTGTGCATCGTGCGCCGTGCCGAGTCCGTCGTGACCGGACTGGAGATCGGCGTCCAGGTGCTGGCGTCCCACGCCCTGGTGGCGAGCATCGCGTTGCCACGGGGCAGCTGCGGCGCAGCGCGCCACAGCGTGGAGGTCATGGTGCTGCCGCGTCTTCCCGGCGCCGACGGTGCCCCGGCACTGCTGGCCCCGCCCAATGGGCTGGCACCCGGCATCGAGTTCGCCACCGAACTGGACGGGCGGCACTGGCTGATGCGGGTCGCGCGGCGGATCGAAAAGACCGCGTCCTGCGAACTGTTTGCGCTGGAAAAGGCGGAGGCTGCGCCCCTGCTTGCCGGCTGCGGATGAGGGGCGCCGGCGCCTGCGCTCATTGGCCAGTCATTGGCCAGTCACTCGCCAGTCACTTGGCGGTCACTTGGCGGTGACGTGCATGATCGCCGTCAGTTCCTTCATCGGAGCTTCGTCCGCCCCGGACTTGGCGTTCCACGGCGGCCCGGCATAGGGATTCTGGATCTTCACCCAGCTCTTCGATGCGCGCAGGCTGGTGCTGGTGTCGAAGATGTAATAGGTCTGGCGCAGCTTCTTGCCCTCCGGCAGGTCGGTCGGCTGGGCAAGCCCTCCGGGCATCAGGAATTCGCGGCCGAACTTGCGGTACCAGGCCAGAACCTTCTCGTAGGAATCGGTGGTGACGTAGATCGTGGTCTTGGCCGCCGATTCCCCGTCCTTGGCGACGCTGCGCCGATTCACCATCGCGGTGGTGTGCTCGTCGATGTGGGAGCCAGGGTAGCGCTGGAAGGGCGCCGCCGCGGCAAGGGCGGCGTGCAGACTCAGCGTGCACGCGAAGGCAAGGGCGAAAATGTTCTTCATGGACACTTCGAAGCGTATCGAACCGGCGGACCGCTGGCGAGGCGATGGGCCCAACGCGTCGTTTCGGGCAGGCGGTAACGCTGCGTGCAGGCCATCACCCAGCCGATGGCTGAATCCAGCCCCAAGCGGTGGCCGACGGACACGAACAAGGGCTTGACGCCGACCCGGGTCCGCAGCACCGCACCTATCATCTCGCCGCGATCCGTCAGCGGCGACCAGGCACCGCGAATGTCGGGAACCATATCATATTCGCCTGTCAAGCGCGTCTTGGCCACGCCTATGCTCGGCAGGTCGGCCAGAAGCCCGACATGGCTGGCGATGCCGCAGCGGCGCGGATGGGCGATGCCCTGGCCATCGTAGAGGATGAGGTCCGGCCGCGTCCCGAGCAGGTGGAGGGCGGCGAGCGCCGCCGGCGCTTCCCGGAAGGAGAGCAGGCCGGGCACGTAGGGAAAGGAGGTCGGCACCCGCGCCACAGCGTGTTCCACCAGCGCCAGATCGGGGAAACTCAGCAGCGCCACGGCTGCACGTGTCACCCGGCCCGAGTCCTCAAAGCCGACGTCGATGCCGGCGACATGGCGCACCTCGCCCAGCCGGTCCTGCCTTTCCACGCGCCGCGCAAGCTCAGCCTGGATTTCGCGCGCCTCTGCGGGCGTGACATCCCAGCGGTGGAGCGGCAAAGCCTCGGCGGTCATGGCGCGCGATCATAAGCCAGCCCCGTCCTGCCGCTCTGGTAAATTGCGCCCCATGAAAGTCATCGTCCTGGGGGCGGGTGTCACAGGCGTCACCAGCGCCTGGTACCTGGCTGACGCCGGCCACGACGTCGAAGTGATCGAGCGGCAACCGCAGGCCGGGCTGGAGACGAGCTTCGCCAACGGCGGCCAGATATCCGTCAGCCACCCCGAGCCCTGGGCCAATCCGGGCGCGCCGGCGCAGATCCTGCGCTGGCTCGGCCGCGAGGACGCGCCACTCAAGTTCCGCCCGCGCGCCGAAGCCGCCCAATGGCTGTGGGGCTTGCGCTTCCTGCTGCAGTGCCTGCCGGGGCGCAGCGAGCGCAACGGCGCCGCCATCGCCACCCTGGCGCTGGACAGCCGCGAACGGCTGCGCGCCCTGCGCCGGGTCACGGGAATCGAATACGACTGCCTCGAGGCCGGGATCCTGCACCTGTTCTTCGACCGCAAGGCCTTTGCCGGCGCCGAAGCGCGCGCCCGCTGGCTGCGCGGATTCGGCATGGAGGTCCATGTACTGGACCGTGCCCAGTGCACCGCCGTGGAACCGGCTCTCGCGAACTGCCGCGACACGCTGCTCGGCGCCCTGCACGCGCCGCGGGACGAGTCGGGCGACGCGCACGCCTTCACGCAGGGCCTGGCGGCAGCCTGTGCCGCCCGGGGCGTGCGCTTCCGCCATGAAACGATGGTGGAACGTCTGGAAGCAAGTGGCGGCGAGATCGGCGCGCTGCGGCTGCGCAGCCCCGGCGGTGATTCAGCCAGTCTTGCCGCCGATGCCTATGTGCTGTGCGCTGGCAGCGATAGCCCGCTGCTCGCCGCCGCGCTCGGCGAGCGGCTGCCGATCTATCCGGTGAAGGGCTATTCGGTGACGCTCCCGCTCGCCGCGGAAGCCGGTGCGCCGCGGGTGAGCATCACCGACGAGTCGCGCCGCATCGTCTGCTCGCGCCTGGGTCAGCGCCTGCGCGCCGCAGGCACCGCGGAACTCAACGGCTACGACATGAGCATCAACGAGGCACGCTGCAAGGCGATCCTGAAGCGTGCCCGCGAACTCTTTCCCGATCTCGCGCCGGCTGCCGCTGCCGAGTTCTGGGCCGGTCTGCGTCCCGCCACCCCTGACAACCTGCCGATCATCGGCCGCAGCCGCTGGCGCAAGCTCTACTACAACACCGGCCACGGCACCCTGGGCTGGACCCTTGCCTGCGGCTCCGCCCACGCGCTGGCCGAAATCATCGGCGGCGGCAGACCCGATCTCACCTTCCCGTTCCGTGGCCTGTAGCCCGACCCGGATGCCCCGCCTGGCGGGCGCGAACAGGGCAGAAAAGCAGGGGCGGAGCACCGTGACGAAGTCCCTATGGCGGCAAAGGCGGTGATGCTAGATTTAGACGAGCCGCCTAACGACCTCGCGCAGGCGGCCTTCGCTCAGAAGGGGCCATGACCACCAAGACGCAATTCAGGGTTGGCGTCCATGCCAGCCGCCGTGCCACACCAGCCGATTGCGCGAGTTGTCCTGCCGAAGGGATCGGGTTGTTTTCGGGAGCCTTCCGCACCCAGCGGGCCTACCTGATCGAAGGTTTCCGCATCCTCCAGCTTGCACCGCAGGACACGCTCTATCACTACGGCGACACGGCGGAATGCGTGTTCATCCTGCGCTACGGCCTGATCAAGCTGCTGCGCTACTCTTCAGCGGGCGAGGAACGAATCGTGCGCCTGGCGCGCAGGGGCGACACCATCGGCCTCGACGCGCTGTCGGGCACTGCGAGCCGCCATACCGCCGTTGCGGTAACGCCGACCGCGCTTTGCCGTGTGCCCACGCATGTGGTCATCGACGAAGAGAAGGCTGACCCGCGGTTCATCGATCGGGTGATGGCTGAAATGCAGCGGGAACTGGAACAGGCCGATATGTTTCTGACGGAGCTATCAACCGGCAACGCTCATTCCCGGGTGGCCAGACTCCTGTTGTACCTGGCGGAGCGGGAACAAGACCGGGACTGCTTCATGCCGATGCGCGAGGACATCGGTGCCCTGCTCGGTATCACCATGGAAACGGCAAGCCGCATTGTGTCGGAGTTCCGGCACCGCGGCCTGATCCGGGCCACGAAGGACGCGCAGCGAATTCTCTTCGACGTGGCGGAAATGCAGCGGGTGGCTGCCGGGTGAGGCAGAAGGAAACAGCGTGGGAAGCGGCGGAGCGGAATGGCCCTCGACCAAGCGGCTTCCGCGCCCTGGACCCAACTCCTGCCCAGGGTCCGATGAAAGCCGCCCGATCGCGGGTTGTTGCACGTTCAATGGTGACTGTTCGTCGGCGAAGATCGCTTGAGAATTCGCAATTCTTGTAGGACGGATCCCTACACACCAATTAAATCAATGACCTGAGCCCTGCGACATAGTGTCGCAGGGGGCGTCCTCAGGCCAAAACGGCCGCTTTTCCCGCGCTGTCGCCCTCCGGAGCAATCCGGTGCCGCTCCATCCCCTTCGGTAGAATCACGCGATGCGTCGCGCCAGCTACTCTGCCTCTGCCCCCCTGCCACGCACGGCCGACAGCAGCGAACACCCTGGCTGGCACACGGTCCGCACCCTCTTTCCCTACATCTGGGCCTACCGCGGCCGAGTGATCCTGGCACTGGCGAGCCTGATCGCCGCCAAGTTCGCCAATGTCGGCGTGCCGATAGTGTTCAAGAACGTGGTGGACGCCCTCACCATCGCGCCGCAGCAGGCGCTGATCGTGGTGCCGGCGACGCTGCTGCTGGCCTACGGCGCGCTGCGCTTTTCGGTGTCGATGTTCACCGAATTGCGGGAGATCCTGTTCGCCCGGGTGACACAGCAGGCGGTGCGCAACATTGCGCTGAACGTGTTTCGCCACTTGCACGCCCTCAGCCTGCGCTTCCATCTGGAGCGCCAGACCGGCGGCCTGACGCGGGACATCGAACGCGGCACCCGTTCGATCGGCAGCCTGATCAGCTACACCCTCTACTCCATACTGCCCACGCTGGTGGAAATCAGCCTGGTGCTCGCCATCCTTCTGACCAAGTACGAACCCAGCTTCGCCGTCATCACGGTGCTGACTTTGATCTGCTACATCGCGTTCACCGTGGTAGTGACCAACTGGCGCACCCACCTGAGGCGCGAGGCCAACGAACTGGACTCGGCGGCCAACAGCCGCGCCATCGACAGCCTGCTCAACTACGAGACCGTCAAGTACTTCAACAACGAGGACTACGAGGCCCGCCGCTACGACGCCCAGATGGTGAAGTGGGAGCAGGCACAGGTGAAGAGCCAGTACTCCCTGTCCTTCCTCAACGTCGGCCAGGCGCTGATCATCGCCCTGGGCGTCACCGCCATGATGTGGCGCGCCGCGGTGCACGTCGCCGCGGGCAGCATGACCCTGGGCGACATCGTGCTGGTCAATGCCTTCCTGATGCAGCTTTCCATCCCGCTCAACTTCCTCGGCGTGCTGTACCGCGAGATCCGCCAGGCGCTGACCGACATCGAGCGCCTGTTCAGTCTGCTGAGCGAGAACCGCGAGGTCCAGGACGCGCCCGATGCCCGCGCCCTCGAACCCGGCTCCTGCGAAGTGCGCTTCGAGCAGGTGGGTTTCAGCTACGAGCCGAAGCGCCAGATCCTGTTCGGGGTCGACTTCGCCATTCCCGCCGGCCGCACCGTGGCGGTGGTGGGACAGTCCGGCTCCGGCAAGTCGACGCTGTCGCGCCTGCTGTTCCGCTTCTACGACGTGCAGGCCGGTTGCGTGCGCGTCAATGGCCATGACATCCGCAAACTCACCCAGGCCGGCCTGCGCGCCGCGATCGGCATCGTTCCCCAGGACACCGTCCTGTTCAACGACACCATCCACTACAACATCCAGTACGGCCGGCCCGAGGCGTGCGCGGAGGACGTGATCGCCGCCGCCCGCGCCGCCCACATCCACGACTTCATTGCATCGCTGCCGGACGGGTACGAGACGCGGGTCGGCGAGCGTGGCCTCAAGCTCTCCGGGGGCGAGAAGCAGCGCGTGGCGATCGCCCGCGCGCTGCTCAAGAACCCGCCAATCCTGATTTTCGACGAGGCCACCTCGGCGCTCGACTCGAAGACCGAGCAGGCGATCCAGGCGGAGCTTGAGCAGGCGGCCGTGGGCCGAACCACGCTGGTGATCGCCCACCGCCTGTCCACCGTCATGAATGCCGACGAGATCCTGGTGCTCGATGCCGGCAGCATCGTCGAGCGCGGCAGCCACCAGGACCTGCTCACAGCCGCCGGCGTCTACGCCCAGATGTGGCGCCTGCAGCAGCAGGAGGAGCGAGCCGGGACACACGGCGAAGGTGGTGTTTTGGTGCCGGCATAGGCAGCGCGCGGCCCACCGTGCCGCAGTGCTTGGCCGAGCCGCCGAATTCACGGGCATAATCCGCGGCAAATGGGCCGGCTGGCGGTCTTGCGCTACGCCAGAGCACAGGCCCCCATGACAAGGCTCACCCATGACCGAAGCGGTTCACGCCACCGGCTCCACCCCGTGTCAGTCCCGCAAACTCCGATCGCGGCTGGCCGGCGCGCTTGTCATGGCTTTTTCAGGTTTCGCCGGCTGCGTCGGGGCCGCAATGCCTGCCCAGTACATCGTCCACCACGCCCGCGCCGGCGACACGCTGGTAGGCATAGGCAACGCGCTGCTGCAGCGCCCCGCGGACTGGCCGAAACTGCAGCGGCTCAATGGCATCGCCGATCCGCGCCGCATCCCGATCGGCGATCCATTACGCATTCCCGTCGAATTGCTGCGCCATGAGCCGCAGAGCGCCTCGGCCGCCCAGGTCACCGGCGGCGCCCGGCGCGACGACAAACCGCTGCGCCAGGGCGAACAGGTTGCTGCAGGTAGCGCCATCGAGACTGACGATGGCTACGTCACGCTGGCACTGCCCGACGGCTCGACGCTCACCTTGCAGCCGCGCAGCCGGCTACGGGTGGACGGTCTCTACCGCCACGGCAACAGTGACGCGCAGCGCGCCCGCATCCGTCTCGATGCCGGTCGCATCGAGGCGGCGGTGCCGAAACGCGCCTCGGGGAGCCCGGCCTCTCAGCAGATCAGCACACCCGGCGCGGTGATCAGCGTGCGCGGCACGCGTTACCGCGCGGCCGTCGAGGATGGCGAAGCGTCGCGGGTGGAAGTGACCGCGGGTAAGGTCGGTGTCGCGGCAGGTCCCGGTAAGGCGATCGAACTCGGCGCAGGCAACGGCGTGCTTGCAGCAGCAGGCGGGGCCGCGCCGACGCCGGTTGCGCTGCTGCCGGCGCCGGACCTTGCCGCCACCCCGGATCTTCAAGAGCGGCCGGCATTGGCAGTGACTTTCGCGCCGGTCCGCGGCGCCCGCAGCTACCGCGTGCAGCTTGCCGCCGACCCGAACTTCCATGACGTTCGGGCCAACCTGACCATGGACGCCGCCCAGACCAAGGTCGCCGGCCTCGCCGATGCGGACTATTGGTTGCGGGTGCGAGGCATCGACGGCGCGGGTTTCGAGGGACTGGAGCAGGTCAAGCTCGTGCAGCTGCGGGCAAGGCCGGAGCCGCCGTTTCCTTCGGCACCGGCCAACGGCGCCCGACTGCGGGCAACCCGCGTCAACCTGGCCTGGACGCAGGCACTCGACGCGACGGCCTACGACGTCGAGCTTGCCGGCGATCCCGGCTTCACGCAGATTCTCCACCGCAGCTCGGGCCAGGCGCAGACCGGGTTCGCCCCGGACGCGGATCTCGCGCCGGGGCAGTACTACTGGCGCGTCGCCAGCGTGCGCGGCGACGCTTACCGTGGTCCCTTCGGCGACGTGCAGCGCTTCGAACTGCGCCCGCCGCCCGCGGAACCGGAGCCGCCCGTTTTCGACGGCGACCGCATTGCCCTCTCGTGGCCGTCGGAACCCGGACAGCGCTTCGAATTGCAGTTTGCTCGCGACGCGGCGTTTGCCGATGTAATCGAAACGCGGCAGTTGAACGAACCGCGAACCGTCATCGAACGGCCGTCCGCGGGCATCTACTTCCTGAGGGTACGGGCTACCGATCCCGACGGCTTCGTTGGGCCCTACACCGCTACCCAGCGCATCGATGTGCCGGCACGCCCGTGGTGGCTGCTGTTGCTGCTCGTGTTGCCGCTGCTGTGAACTTCGCCGGCGCCGCCTTCGCCGATCGCATGGTCCGCGAGTGGCTGGCGGTGAGCGCCGTCGTGGTGGCGCTCGCGGTGGGCGGCGCCTTCGGCGATTGGTTCGGACGCGCCGATCTGGCGCTCTACGACCACGCACTGGCGGTGTGGCAGCGCCCTGCGGCCGAAGACATTGTCATCGTTGCGGTGGACGACGAGAGCCTGGCGCAAATCGGGCGCTGGCCCTGGCCGCGGGCGGTGCACGCCGCTTTGCTCGACCGACTGACGCGGGACGGCGCCCGCGCGGTGGGCCTGGACATCCTGTTCCCCGAACCAGACACGGCAAGTCCGGCCGCGGACTCGGCGCTGGCGGAAGCGATCCGACGCAATGGCAAGGTGGTGCTGCCGGTGGTGGCGGTGGACGCCCACGACCGCTTAGTCGAGGGGCTGCTCCCCATTGCCCCCCTCGCCAAGGCTGCCCACACACTCGGCTATGCCCACGCCGAAGTCGATGCCGACGGACTGATCCGGCGTTTGCTGCCGCAGCGGCGCGTCGGAGCCGAGCTTCGGCCCCATTTCGCCCTGGCGGTGCTTGACGCTGCCGGGGAACAGCCTGGCGCTGCGGCGGCTGCCAATCGCGGCCTGCACATTGCCTATGCCGGGCCTCCCGGCCATTTCCGCCATGTGTCCTATGCCGAAGTGCTGCGGGGCACCGTCGCCGACGGTTTCTTCCGCGACAGGATCGTGCTGATCGGCGCCACGGCAGCGGGACTTGCCGACAGTCACCCGACGCCGGCGGCTGGGGACGCCCGGCAGATGAGCGGCATCGAGATCGACGCCAATGCCCTCGACACGGTCCGCCGGGGGATCCTCATCCGGCCCCTGTCCCCCGCCGCGACCGCCGCCCTTTCAGGACTGACTTTACTGCTGCTGATGGTCGGGCTGCGCCGCAGTTCGGCCCGGGGGGGTCTGCTGTGGACGACCGGCAGTGCCGTCGCCACGCTGATCCTGAGCGCCTTGCTGCTGCGCCTCGGGCCGTTCTGGTACGCGCCCGTGCCGGTGCTGCTCGGCTGCCTGGTCGCCTACCCCCTGTGGAGCTGGCGGCAGCTGGAGGCGACCCAGCGCCAGCTCGATGCTGAACTTTATGCTCTCGAAGGGGAACCCGCGCTGCCGGGGGGGGCGTCGGACCGCCTGGCAGACTGCGATCCGTGGCAGCGCCGTGTCGCAGCGCTGCGCGACGCGGCCCAGGCGCGGCGCCGCGCGCGGCGCTTCCTGAGCGCCGCACTGGACAGTCTGCCGGTGGGCGTACTGGTCGCCGATTCGTCGCAGCGGGTGGTGCTCGCCAACGCGCGTGCGGTGGAACTGATCGGCGGCAATCAACGGCCAGTGGTGAATGAACCGCTGGCGGAGGTGCTGCGGGGACTGCACTTGCCGGCCCAACTGAACCTGGCCACGTTGCTGGATTCGGTGCGGGTGAGCATCCTGCCGCGCCAGATAGAGGTGGCACGCGATCAGGACCACCCACTGCTGCTGGGCGTGGCCGCAACCGAAGACGAGCGCGGACAACTCGCCGGGCTGGTGGTAAGCCTGTCGGACGTGGCGGAACTGCGGCGCGCGCAGCGGCTACGGGAGCAGACCATGCGCTTCCTGTCACACGACCTGCGTTCGCCCCTGATGTCGATCATCTCGATGATCGACGTGATGCAGGAGCCCGATGGACAGGACGTGTTCGACCTCGCCAAGATCCAGCAGACGGCGCGCCGCGCCCTCAACCTGGCGGACGACGTGATGCGCCTCGCCCGTGCCGAGGCGCTCGACCCGCAGCGCTTCCGGGGCGTGGACCTGGCAGTCCTGGGTTGGCAGGCGGTGGAAGAAGTGGAGGCCCTGGGCCGCGCTCGGGGCATCGAAGTCCGGTTCCACACCCCTCACGCGGCGGGCAGCGCCTACGTCCAGGGTGACGCGGAACTGCTGCGCCGGGCGCTGATCAACCTGCTCAACAACGCGGTACGACACAGTCCCGACCAGGGCCAGGTGAGGCTGGAATTGGCGGGGGACGGCGGTGTCTGGCTACTGACCGTCGCCGACCAGGGGCCGGGGATTCCGACCGAGCAGATTTCCAAGCTTTTCAGCGCCTACTCCGCACTCGGCGACCGGCGCGCGGAAGGTACCGGACTGGGACTGGTCATCGTCAAGACCGTGGTCGAACGCCACGGCGGAAGCGTGAGCGTCGAAACGGCTGCCGGCGCAGGTGCCCGCTTCGTCATTCGGCTGGCCAGGCCCGGCACGCCAGAAACCGCAGCCCGCTCCTGAATTCCCCCGCCGGCCCCGCGGCACGCCTTGAATCTCGCCGCCGGCGCACCAAGATAAGCGACTGACGCAATTTCCGGCAACGGAGAGTCTTGTGGAAAAGAAAACCCAGTTCAGCATCTGGTACTTCCTGTTCGCCTTCTTCGCGGTGTTCTGGCTGCACAGCCTCTATGTGCAGTGGAAGACGGTGGAGCCGATTCCGTACAGCGAGTTCCAGGCGCTGCTAAAGCAGGGGCAGGTGCAGGAAATCGCGATCCGCGACAACTACATCCACGGCGAGCTGAAGCAGCCGCTGCCGGACGGGCGCCAGAAGTTTGTGACGACGCGCGTTGACCCGAGCCTGGCGCGCGATCTGGCGCAGTTCGACATCAAGTTCACCGGCGTTGTCGAAAGCACCTTCCTGCGCGACATCCTGTCCTGGGTAATCCCGGCGCTGGTATTCGTCGGCATCTGGATTTTCGCCATGAAAAAGCTCGCCGAGAAGCAGGGCCTGGGCGGCGGCTTCCTGAACATTGGCAAGAGCAAGGCAAAGGTCTATGTCGAGTCCAACACCGGCGTGAGTTTCGACGACGTTGCCGGCGTGGACGAGGCCAAGGCGGAGTTGCAGGAGATCGTCGGCTTCCTCAAGGATCCCGGCGCCTACGGCCGGCTGGGCGGCCGCGTTCCCAAGGGGGTGCTGCTCGTCGGCCCGCCCGGTACCGGCAAGACCATGCTCGCCAAGGCGGTGGCCGGCGAGGCGGGCGTGCCCTTCTTCTCCATCAGCGGCTCGGAGTTTGTCGAGATGTTCGTCGGCGTGGGCGCGGCACGGGTGCGCGACCTGTTCGAGCAGGCGCGGCAGAAGGCGCCGGCGATCATCTTCATCGACGAGCTGGACGCTCTGGGCCGCGCCCGCGGCGCCTTCGGCATGGGCGGTCACGACGAGAAGGAGCAGACCCTCAACCAGTTGCTGGTGGAGCTGGACGGCTTCGACCTTTCCGTCGGCCTGGTGCTGCTCGCCGCGACCAACCGCCCGGAGGTGCTCGATCCGGCGCTGCTGCGCGCCGGCCGCTTCGACCGCCAGGTGCTGGTGGACCGGCCCGACCGCAAGGGCCGCATCGACATCCTCAAGGTACATCTGCGCAAGATCACCCTGGCACAGGGCGTGAGCGTGGACAAGATCGCCGAGCTCACGCCCGGGTTCTCCGGCGCGGACCTCGCCAATCTGTGCAATGAGGCGGCGCTGGTCGCCACCCGGCGGCGCGCCGACGCCGTGACGCTGGACGACTTCACCATGGCGGTGGAGCGCATCGTCGCCGGCCTGGAGAAGAAGAACCGTATCCTCAATCCCCACGAACGGCGGGTGGTCGCCTACCACGAGATGGGCCACGCGCTGGTGGCAATGTCCCTGCCTGGTTCCGACCCGGTGCACAAGATTTCGATCATCCCGCGCGGCATCGGTGCGCTCGGTTACACCATTCAGCGCCCGACGGAAGACCGCTTCCTGATGACGCGGCGGGAGCTGGAGCACAAGATGCAGGTGCTGCTGGGCGGGCGCGCCGCGGAGCACATCGTGTTCGGCGAGGTGTCCACCGGCGCCTCGGACGACCTGCAGAAGGTGACGTCCATCGCCCGTTCCATCGTCATGCGCTACGGCATGCACGAAAAGCTCGGTAACGTGGTGTACGACGAGGAACGTCAGTCGCTGCTGGGCGGCGCGATGACAGCGCCGGCCGAGAAGAGCTTCAGCGAGGAGACGGCGCGCGAGATCGACTGCGCGGTGCGCGCCATCGTCAGTGGCGCCTTCGAGCGGACTGTGGGGCTGCTGGGCGCGCGGCGCGCGCTGCTTGAGGAGGGCGCGACCAGCCTGCTGGAACGGGAAACGCTCAACGAGGACGATCTCCAGGGGCTGCGGGCGCGGCTGCCCCAGCCAGCGTGAGGTACCCCCGGCGGGAAGCACCGTCCCCCGGCGGCTGACTTCCGCCTTCCGGCCGCGGCCGCCGCGCCGCAGGCCGGTGGTAAAGTCGTATCATCCTGCTCGCGTAATCCCCGCTCCGCCGCCCACCCCAAGAAGGAGATTCGAGGTCATGAGGAAGTTCGCCGCCGCACTGATCGTCTGCGCCGTCGCCACCGCGCCCGCCTTCGCCGAAGAGCTCACCGGCACGCTCAAGAAGATCAAGGACAGCAAGACCATCGTAATCGGTCACCGCGAATCCTCGATCCCCTTTTCCTATCTGGACGACAAGCAGCAGCCGATCGGCTATGCGATGGACCTGTGCCAAAAGGTGGTGGACGCGGTGAAGAAGCAGCTCAACCTGCCCGATCTCCAGGTCAAGCTCAATCCGGTCACGTCGCAGACGCGTATCCCGCTGATGACCAACGGCACCATAGACATGGAGTGCGGCTCGACCACCAACTCGCTGGAGCGGCAGAAGCAGGTGGCCTTTGGCGTGTCCTACTACGTCACCGAGATCCGCATGGTGACCAAGGCCAACTCGGGCGTGAAGAGCCTCTCCGACCTCAACGGCAAGGCTGTGGTGACCACCACCGGCACCACCTCCGACCGCCTGATCCGCGAGCACGAGAAGGGCAAGAGCGTCGACGTGAAGAACGTCTATGGCAAGGACCACGCCGAGTCCTTCCTGATGGTCGAGACCGACCGCGCCGCAGGCTTCGTGATGGACGACATCCTGCTCGCCGGCCTCGTCGCCAACGCCAAGAATCCCAAGGACTTCGTCATCGTCGGCGAGACGCTGCGGGTCGAGCCCTACGGCGTGATGATGCGCAAGGACGATCCCCAGTTCAAGAAGGTGGTGGACGACACCCTGAGCGCGCTGATGAAGAGTGGCGAGGCGGAAAAGCTCTACAACAAATGGTTCATGTCGCCGATCCCGCCCAAGGGCATCAACCTCAACCTGCCGCTGGGCACCCAGTTGCGCGAGGCTTTCAAGAGCCCCAACGACAACGGCGTCTGATCGCGGCTGACAGGGTTTCGGGCCTACGACGGCAGACGAAATGGAAGCCTATCCCCACTACAGCGGCACCCTCGACCCCACGCGTGCCGGCGAGTTTTCTGCCTTCGTCGCCGAGCTTGCCGAGGCAGCGGCCCAGGCAATCCGGCCGCACTATCTGAGCGGCATCGCGCCGGACATCAAGAGCGACGCCTCGCCGGTGACCGCAGCGGACCGCGAGGCGGAACAGGCGATGCGCAATCTGATCGTGTCGCGCTATCCCGGCCACGGCATCCTGGGCGAGGAGTTCGGCCTGCATCAGGAGGATGCGGCGTACCGTTGGGTGCTCGACCCGATCGATGGCACCCAGGCCTTCATCGCCAACTGCTATCTCTTCGGCACACTGATCGCCCTGACCCATGAGGGGCGGCCGGTGCTGGGAGCGCTGCGCAGCCCGCTCACCGGACATCTGCTGATGGGCGACGGCCAGCGCGCCTGGCTGGGGGAGCGCCAGGTCCACGTCCGCCCCTGCGACCGCATCGAGGATTCCCTGCTGCTCGCCACCGACCACTGGGACATGTTCCGCTATCGCAACGGTCCGGCCTTTGATGCCCTGTCGCGGCGCGTGCGCCTGTACCGCGGCTGGGGCGACTGCCACGGTTACTTCCAACTCGCCACCGGCGGCGCCGACATCATGGTCGATGCCCGCATGAAGGACTGGGACATCATGGCGCTGGTGCCTATCGTCGAAGGCGCAGGCGGTCGAGTGAGCGACTGGCAGGGTCGCGACCCGGTTGGCAGCGACTCGCTGGTGGCCAGCGGCGCCGAGATCCACGATGCGGTGATCGAAGCGCTCAACCGCGAGTACGAGGCGCCCGCCAAACCCTGACCATGCGTGGCGCAAAGGCGCCGGAGGCGATATATTCGTTTGCACCAGGAAACTGCCCGGATCAACCGGACGCGCACATCAAGAACGACAGCAATGGGAGGATTCATGGAACGACAACCTAGGAAACGGATTCAGGAACCGCTGTTGGCTCTGGCCGCTCTCGGCCTGGCCCTCGCCCCTGGCGTCGGGGCGGCTGGCGACCGGACGGGCAAGGACGTGGTGCAGACCGTCTGCATCCAATGCCACGGTCCGGGCACGGACGGCGCCCCGCGCATCGGCAACGCCTACGAGTGGACGTCCCACGCGAAGCAGGGGTTGGACAAGCTGACCCAGAATGCCATCACCGGCATCCGCAAGATGCCCGCCCACGGCGGCCAAGCAACCCTCAGCGACCTGGAAATGACCCGCGCCGTCGTCTATATGGTCAGCAACGGCAACGCCAAGGATCCCGACAAGCCCTACGCGACGTCCCAGCGCTGGACCGGTGAGCAGATCGTCGGCGAGGTCTGTGGCAACTGCCACTGGGACGGCAAGGACGGAGCACCCAGACTCGGCGACGCCGACGCATGGATCCCGCGCCTCAAGGGCGGTCTCGATCGCGTCATGGATTCCGCGATACATGGCCACAAGGGGATGCCGGCGCGCGGCGGCTTGGCGGGCCTGAGCGACGTCGAGATCAAGGCTGCGGTGTCCTACATGGTTTCCCACATCAACGTGCAGCGCAAACCCTGATTCGCTTGCTTTGTCCGCATTCCGGCCGGTGGTCGATCGCAGCCCCGGCCGGCGCGCTTTCCCGACGCTTGAACGTCGTCACCGACGACCTTTCGGCTTAGCAAGCGCGTCGCAAACCTGCAGCGCCCGAAGGCAGTGAACTACCACTGGAACTGGAACGTCTTCTGGGAGCCGGTGGCCGCCGGAGAGGGCGTCTACTGGGAGTGGCTGGTTTCAGGTCTCGGGTGGACGGTAGCGACCTCCCTGCTGGCCTGGGTCATCGCCTTCAGCCTGGGCGGCATCGTCGGCGTGATCCGCACCACGCCGCTCAAGTGGGCGGTGGCGCTGGGCAATGCCTACGTCGAACTGTTCCGAAACATCCCGCTGCTGGTGCAGATGTTCCTGTGGTTCTTCGTGCTGCCGGAATTCCTGCCGCGGCCCGTCGCCACCTTCCTCAAGCAGGATCTGCCCTACCCCGAGTTCGTCACCGCGGTGGCGGCCCTGGGCTTCTTCACCTCGGCGCGGGTCGCGGAACAGGTGCGCGCCGGGATCAATTCCCTGCCCAGCGGCCAGTGGATGGCAGGGCGCGCGCTGGGCCTCACACTGCCCCAGACCTATCGTCACGTGCTGCTGCCGATGGCCTTGCGCATCGTCATTCCGCCGCTGACTTCCGAGTTCATGAACATCTTCAAGAACTCGTCGGTGGCACTGACCATCGGCCTGCTGGAACTGACCGCCCAGGCGCGGGCGATGAACGAATACACCTTCCAGGGCTTCGAGACCTTCACCGCCGCGACCGTGCTCTACGTCATCGTCGCATTCGCGGTGAATCGCATCATGGCCCTGATCGAATCGCGTACCCGCGTGCCGGGCTACATCACCGGCGGGGGAAAGGCGTGAGCGGGAAAGTCCTCGCCAGTTCCTGCGCCAGCGACGCTCCCGTGGCATCTGCAAGGGGGCGTCCCCCCTTGCTCGTATTGGGGGGATATACAAGGGGAATCTCCCCTTGTTCGTACATGGCAGGTTTTCCGGCCCGCCAGACCGGGCACACCTCGTCAATTGCCAGCCCGCCGGCCTGATATGTACGACTTCGATTTCGACGTCATCGTGCGGTCGCTGCCCTACCTGTGGAAGGGCCTCCAGTACACCGTCATTCTGACGCTGGTGGCGATGGGCGGCGGCATCGTGCTCGGCACCCTCTTGGCGATGGCGCGGCTGTCGGCGATCAAACCGCTGGCCTGGTTCGCAGCCGGCTACGTAAATCTGCTGCGCTCGACGCCGCTGATTCTCGTCATCTTCTGGTTCTACTTCCTGGTGCCGCTGATCGCGCAGTGGATCAGCGGCAGCGCGACCCCTGTGGCGATCGGCCCCGACCGCTCCGCCTTCATCACCTTCACCATTTTCGAGGCCGCGTACTACTGCGAGATCATCCGCGCCGGCATCCAGAGCATTCCCAGCGGACAGGTGGCGGCGGCCAACGCGCTGGGACTGACCTACGGCCAGTCGATGCGTCACGTGATCCTGCCCCAGGCCTTCCGCAACATGACTCCGGTATTGCTCACCCAGACCATCATCCTGTTCCAGGACACCTCGCTGGTGTATGTGCTGTCGGTGACCGACTTCCTGGGTGCAGCGAGCAAGGTCGCGCAGCGCGACTCGCGCCTGGTGGAGATGTACGTCTTCGCCGCGCTCGGCTACTTCGCGATTTCGTACTTCCTGTCGTGGAATGTGCAGCGCCTTCAGAAGAGGACGGCCGTGTGATTCAGATTCGGAACATCTCGAAGTGGTACGGCAGCTTTCAGGTGCTGACCGAATGTTCGACCGAAGTCGGCAAGGGCGAAGTCGTGGTGGTGTGCGGCCCTTCCGGATCGGGCAAGTCGACGCTGATCAAGTGCGTGAACGGGCTGGAGCCCTTCCAGCAGGGCGAGGTTATCGTCAATGGCGCATCGCTCGCCGACCCGAAGACGAACCTCTCCAAGCTGCGCGCCCACGTCGGCATGGTGTTCCAGCACTTCGAGCTGTTCCCCCACATGAGCATCGCCGACAACCTCAACCTGGGACAGGTCAAGGTCCTCGGCCGCAGCCGCGAGGAAGCCACCGCCCGCGGCATGAAGATGCTGGAACGGGTGGACATGAAGGCGCACGCCCACAAGTATCCGGGACAGCTTTCCGGCGGCCAGCAGCAGCGGGTGGCGATCGCGCGGGCGCTGTCCATGGACCCGATCTGCATGCTGTTCGACGAGCCCACCTCGGCGCTCGACCCGGAGATGATCAACGAGGTGCTCGACGTGATGGTGGAACTGGCGCGGGAGGGCATGACGATGATGGTCGTGACGCACGAGATGGGCTTCGCGAAAAAGGTCGCCCACCGGGTGATCTTCATGGACCAGGGCCGCATCGTCGAGGACGCCCTGAAGGCCGAATTCTTCGGCACGCCGCGCAGCGAGCGCGCAGTGCAGTTCCTTTCCAAGATCCTCCAGCACTGAAGGCAGAAGGCACCCGCGCCCCGGCAAAAGGAGGCGCATCGCCAGTCGGGTGTGACACCTGCAACTGCCTACCGCCCCTGCGCTCTGCTATGCTCCGCCTACTATCCACCCGCCATGCACATCCGGCGCCATCCAATGTTCGCTATCCAATGTCAGTTCTGCCGGCACGAAAACGCCCCCGGCACCAAGTTTTGCGGCGATTGCGGCTCCCCCCTGCATCTCAAGCCCTGCCCCAAGTGCGGCAAGGTGGATGATGTCGGCGCGAGCACCTGCTATGCCTGCGGCACCGAGTTCCCCCCCATCGCCACCGCGCAGGTCGGGGCGGCGCAAGCCGACGCCGCGGCGCCCGCGGGCCGGACACAGCCACCCATCGCTGCGGCGGCGGACGCCGCAGCCGTCCGCAAGGCCCACAAGCCCCGCTCCCCCGCATGGCCGCTGGTCTTGGTGGCGGTGCTGGCGGGAGGTTTGCCGCTGATCTGGATGAATCGCGCCAATCTGCCACTGCCCCAGGCGTGGCGTCCAGGGGATGGCGGCGAAGTCAGCCGCCAGGGAGCGCCGACAACGCCGACCTTGCCGATCAGGATGCCGCCACCGGCGGGCAGCGCCGCGCCGCCGCTCGATGCACCCAAGCCGGCGGAAGCTGCGGTGCCGCTGCCCGCCCCGTTACCAACGCCACCAACGCCGGCGGCGCCGACAATCGCGCCTGTCGTCGAGCCGGCCCCGCCCGTGGCAAGCGAGCCCGTCGCGTCGCCGAAAGCGAAGCCGGAGCCGGCTGCGAGAAAGGCCCAAGCCGCTCAGACGGCCCAGCGCGCGAAGTCCGCGCCTGCGCCGGCAAGGGAAGAAAAGCCCAAGGCGGCCGACGAGTCCCAGGAGCAGAAGCCGGCACCGGCAGCGCGGCCCGCCGTGCAGGAATGCACCGAAGCGCTGGCTGCCCTGGGCCTGTGCGATCTGAAGAAGAACGCCAAGTGACGATTCTCGCCTCGTGTGCGCGACTGCTGGCGGCGATGCTGATCGCCGGCCACGTGGGCAGCGCCATGGCCGCGCCGCGCTTCAAGCTCGCCGCTGGCCCCGAGCGCGGCACCCAGCACCAGGTGGCAAAGGAGTTCGCCCGGCTGGTGGCACGCCCGGCCGAAGTGGAAATCGACGTTGGATCCAGCGCCGGGGCCGTGGATAACCTCCAGCGACTGCGCGACGAACCGGGAATGCGCTTCGCCCTGCTGCCCTCCGACACGATGCACGCCTACATGGACGCCGCGGCGCGGGGCAACGTCGACGCCACGCTGTTCGTCGCGCCGCTGCGAGTCGTCGCGCCCCTCTACGAGGAGCACCTCTATTTCATCGCCCGCAGCGACTCGGCGCTGAATTCGGTCCATGACATACGCGACGCCCGGATCAACGTCGGACCGCTAGGCAGCAGCAGCGCGCTTTCGGCGACGACCCTGTTCCGGCTGATGTTCGGAAACCCGATGGCCGACGACCGGACAGGCTTTCTCGGCCACGAGGAAGCACTGGCGAAGCTGATCACTGACAAGACCGTGGATGTGGTCGCGATGGTGGGCGAGCAGCCGGCAAAGCTGCTGGCCGACATGCGGCCCGAAGCAAGGCGCTACGTGAAGCTGCTGCGCTTCGACGCGGCGCATCCGACGGCCGCGGCGGCACTGAAGGTCTATAGCGCATCGGCGGTACGTCCGGCAAGCTATCCGAATCTGCTGTCGGACAATTTGCCGACGGTCGCGCTGCGCATTTATCTGGTCGCCTACATGCTCCGGCCGGCAGAACTGGACGGCGCCGTCGGGCGCCTGACCCAGGCGTTGTGCCAGAACCTGCCGCGCCTGAAGGCCGAGGGACACCCGGTGTGGCGCGAGGTGGAACTGGCCGGCAAGATTACGCTGCAGGTTCCGTCGGCCGACGGCAACCCGCAGGTGCGCGAGATGGATCTCTCCGAACCGGCGCTGGCTGCGGGCTGGCATTACGCCAAGGCGTCGCAGCGCGAACTGCGCCGCTGCAGCAATGCCTCGGCGGCGGTGCCGCCCGGTGACGTGTGCTCGCAACAGGATCGGGTGTTGGGGCTCTGCGAATGAGTCAAAGCGCGGCGGCAATCTGCCCGTAGCGCTGCCAGCGCAGCGCCTGCCAGTCTGCCGCCGCTGCCGCCAGATCCGGGTAGCGCTGCGTCCTGACCGCCGCGGCAACGGCCTCAGGCAGGGTCGCGAGTAGTTTTCGCGCCTCGGTCAGCCAGGTCTCCTGCACTGCCGCGTCGCCCCGTCGCTGGGCCACCAGCGCCAGGTCGAACAACAGTTCCAGCCGGAAGACCCCGCGGGACGCGGGATTCTTGCTGAAATCGCGCCGTTCCAGCAGATCCTGGAATGCCGCCGCCGCATCGTCGAGCTTGCCCTGTTCCATCTGGGACCATGCCATGGCAATGCGCAGCCGGTCCGCCGCTACCCCTGCCGCATCGCCGCCAGCCACAGGCTGAAGCAAGCTCTCGGCCTCACTGGCCCGGCCGTGGGCGATCAGGAACCAGGCGAGGTCGAGTCGGGAATGCCGGAATTCTGCTCCGGTCGCAGCCGGTGCCTGTTCCTCCTGGTCCAGGTTCTGGCGCAGCAGGCTTTCCGCACCCGGCAGGTCGCCGGTCGAATCGAGCAGGCGGGCGAGTTCGCGCCGGGTGAGGCGCTGCTTGTCGGGCTGTTCTTCGGGCAGGGACTCGCGTATCGCCAAGGCGTGCTGCAGGCGAGCGACGCGTGCTTCCGGCGGCGCATCGGCCTTGAGATGGTGGAGTGCTTCGAGCACGTCGGCGATGCGCAGGCGGTCCGCACCCTGGGCGCTGCCCAGCCCCGCCATCGCCGCGTTGTAGAGCTCGGTCGCGCGGGCTGGATCCTCGGTGCTGCGGGCGAGCGCGATGCGCGTGTCCGCGGCGCGCAGGTCGTCGGGCGCAAACCCGCTTGCCTGATCGAGGGCGCGCTGGAAGTAGCCGCGCGCACGCTCCATATCCTCCCCGTCCTCGTGCCAGCGACCGGCGTCGAACAGAATCTGCCAGCGGGCACTTGAATCTGCCGCCTGCGCCAAGTCGGCCTCCCAGTCGCGCGGCGGCGCCGCCGGCGTGGGCGCCACAAGCTCCTGCCGGGCTTGCGCCGCCAGCACCGCAAGCTGCCCCAGGTAGGTCGCCGGATCCACGACGACAATCATGGCGACCGGCACCGCGAGCACAGCGGCATAGAGCGACATCCCGGCCACGGATTCCAGCGCCCGGGGCGCGCGCTGGGCGGCAAGCGGCAGCAGGCTGCGTACCGTCTGGGCACGCTGGGCGAAGCTGAGCCTTGCGGCGCCTCCGCTGTGGGCGAGCGCCGCAAACAGGTTGCGAACGGTCTGTTTCGGGTCGCCCAGTTCCGCCCGCCGCCGTTTGAGCCAGTCCATCAGCCGCATCAGCCGCAGTTCGGCGGGCAGGGTGAGGAGGATCAGGCCGCCGACGACGACCAGCACGGCGTCCGTGGCATACGCGCCGGCCGTGGCGAGCAGCGCCGCGCTAAGCGCCAGGAACGCAAAGCGCAAGCGCGGCAGGCGGGCAAACAGCAGGGCCTCGACGATGCGTCCGCCGTCGAGCGGCAGGAAGGGCAGCAGGTTGAGGAAATTCAGCACCAGTGCCAGCAGGCCGACGAGGAACAGCCAGCCGCTCCAGGCTGGATCGGCGTCGACCGCGAGGTAAAGGCAGACAGCCCCCAGCACCAGCCCCGGCAGCGGGCCGGCGAGATAGACGAACAGGCGCTGCCAGGGGGTCGCATCGTCCTTGCGGCCACTGACGGCGGCACCCAGGAAGGGTATGAAGAACACGTTGAGATCGCGGTAGCCGGACAAGCGCATCGCCGCCAGATGTCCCAGCTCGTGAAACAGCAGCACACCGAGCAGCGCCGGCAGGATCTCCCAGGAAAGCGCCATGCCGAAGGCGACGGCGCCGAGCACCGCGCTGCCGCCGAAAAGCGCCAGTTTGGCCAGCCAATGGGAGGGTGCGTTTTCCCTCGTCGCGGCGGAGCGGCTGTAGGCAAACGCATCCGCAAGGGCCTGTACGCGGGTGGGTTCGCCGCCCGCGGCCGGTCGCGCCAGGCCCGCGCGGCGGGCACCGGCGAACAACTGGTTCATGAAACGCCACGCGCCGGCGACGGTAAAGCGCCACAACCCGGCCTGCCGCGCCGGACAGACCATGCCGAGCGAGCGCAGATGGGGAAGAAAGGCGCTCTGCAGCTTCTGACTTCGGCGCAGGACCTCCGCCGGATCGTTGACGATCGTCGCGTCGCCCATCGCCTGCATCCGGCTGCGGTGTCGCTCCCACTGCGCCTCCAGCGTCGGCGCATAGACATCCTCGACCAGCCAGTCGGGAGGCAGCGCGGGAATCGTGTGAAGCCGCCGGTTGAGGGTGCCAAGCTGGCGCCCGTCGGCATAGCAGGTCAGGAACTCGACGTTGTACAGCGCCCCCGGTTCCGGCTCGTCCGCCGGCAGCACCGCCGCATGGCAGCGCAGTTCAGGATGGCAGTAGATCGCGGCAAACATCGGACGGTGGCGCATGGCCACCATGCCGTTCCAGATCACCTGACCATGCCGGGGCTGGAAACCGAGCTGCGTCAGCGCGGGAGCCGCAAAGTCAAGGACCTCCCGCACCGACGAAGGAAAGCGCTCCTGCGGCCGAATCAGCAGGCGACCGGCTTCGAAGCGCTGGCGCAGCAGCAGTTCCATGAGCAGCAGCCGGCGCAGTGCCAGCCACGCCAGCACCAAGCCTGCGATCCAGAGCGGAATCTGCTGCCAGTCCAGTCCCATGTTTCCAGCCAATGGCCTTGCACGCACTGCGGGTCGCGTTGGGCGGACCGCAGGGAGGAGGCGTGGATTCTAACGCCCCTGCCCTCGGCGAGGCTGAGGAGGAAACGGACTCGGTTGCGCAAGCTTTAGCCGCAGGTGCGGCTGGTAGCGTTGGGCTCAGCCGCCCGCCGACGCACCGGATGCGCCGCCCTGGGCCGCCGCAGCGGCGCCGGCAACCGGCGGCTGCGCAGCCGAGGGCGCAGCGAGGCTGGCCAGGACGGCCCCCGACTCCACGGCGTGCAGGTTGACGCCGCCATCTCCCAGCACCCAAACCGCACCACGGTCGCGATCGACGCGGATGTCGAAAACGCGAGCGCGGCCGGCCGAGCGCCACACCGCCACCGGCACCGGCCTCTCGCCGACGAGCCGGAAAACCCGCACCGCACCGCTGCGGCTGTCGCCGCTCAACAGAAGCTGACGTTCGGGCCAGTAGACGAGCTGGGATCTGGCCTGGGCCTGCGGTGGCGGCGCCACGCAGGCGGACAGCACACCGGCAGTGAAGAGGGCGCCAAAGACGGTGAGGGCGCGCAGGGCTGTCTGGCGGATCAGGGAATTCATGCTTGCCTCCTTGCGGATCATGTTGCATGACAATACCGGACACTTTCAATTACTGTCAGGTACAATTCAGCAGATTGTTGCGCATGCTGTACCGGTCCGCAGGCCGATACAGTCAGGAAGAACAGAGAGGAGGGCGCCATGCAACTGAGCCTCATCCCCGAGCACGGCCTGCCGCTGGTGGAGCAGATCGTCGCCGGCGTGCGCGGCCACATCGACGACCGGGTGCTGCGCCCCGGCATGCGCCTGCCGCCGATCCGCCAGTTCGCCCAGCGCCACGGCGTGTCGCGCTTCACCGTGGTGGAGGCCTACGACCGGCTGGTGGCTCTGGGCTACCTCAGTTCGCGCCGCGGCTCCGGCTTCTACGTCGCGCCGCGGCCGGCGCCGGTGGCGGCGCAGACGGCGGCACCGCTGGAGCGGGCGGTGGACACCGTCTGGCTGCTGCGCCAGGGTTTCGAGGACGGGCCGGCCACCCTCAAGGCCGGCTCGGGCTGGCTGCCGCCGTCGTGGATGGACGAGGAAGGCCTGCTGCGCAACGTGCGTGCGCTGTCGCGCCGCGCCAATCTGCGGCTCACCTGCTACGGCTCGCCCCAGGGCTACGCGCCGCTGCGCCAGCAACTACAGTTGCGGCTGGCCGACCTCGGCATCGGCGCCCGCCCGCAGCAGATCGTGCTCACCCAGGGAGCGACCCAGGCGCTGGACCTGGTCGCCCGCTACCTGATCAAGCCGGGGGACACGGTGCTGGTGGACGACCCCGGCTACTGGAGCCTGTTCGGCAACCTGCGGCTGCTGGGCGCCCAGCTGGTGGGCGTGCCGCGCGGTGCCGACGGACCGGACGCGGCGGCGCTGGAGGCGCTGCTCGCCGAGCATAGTCCCAAGGTGTTCTTCACCCATTCGGTGCTGCACAATCCGACCGCTGCCAACGTCTCGCCGGCAGTCGCCTTCCAGGTGCTCAAGCTCGCCGAGCGCCACGACTTCCTGGTGGTGGAGGACGACACCTACGCCGACTTCCAGGCAGCGCCGACGACCCGCCTCGCCGCGCTCGACCAGTTGAACCGGGTGATCTACATCGGCAGCTTCTCCAAGACGCTGTCCGCCAACCTGCGGGTCGGCTACTTCGCCTGCCACGAGGAACTGGCGGGGGCGCTCACCGACATCAAGCTGCTTTCCGCGCTGACCACATCCGAATTCAACGAGCAGCTCGTCTATCTGATGCTCACCGAGGGCCACTACCGCAAGTACATGGAGCGGCTGCACGGCCGGCTGGCGGAGGCCACCTCGGCCACGCTGCGCATGCTCGAACGGGCGGGACTGGAACTCTACGCCGAGCCGAAGGGCGGCGTGTTCGCCTGGGCCCGGGTGCCGGGCCTGGAAGATGCCGCGACCCTGGCCGCCCGTGCGGCGCAGGACGGCATCATGCTGGCGCCGGGCAAGGTGTTCCGCCCGCGCATGGAGCCCAGCCCCTACCTGCGCTTCAACGTCGCCCATTGCGGCGACCCACGGCTGGCGGCGTTTCTCGATCAGGCGCTGGCTCGCGACTAGCGCCGCCGCGTGAGGGACCGCTGGGCGAAGGGCCTGCCTTCGCCCAGCGGCGCTTGCCGGGATCAGCTTCCGATGATGCCGCCGTCGTCCTTGGTGATGACGACAGTGGAGGAGCGGGCCGGTATGCCGGCGAGCCCGTCCGGCCAGGTGCTGGGCCGGTTCTCGCCCGGGTGCTGGACGTTGATGAACAGCGACTTCTGATCCGGCGTCATGGTCCAGCCGGTGATCTCGCAGCCGTTGGGGCCGACCAGGAAGCGTCCGATCTTCCCGCTCGGGATGTCCGCCAGCATCATGTGGCAGTTGCCCATGTTAACTTGGGCATTGCCCGCGGCCGGGTTGGAACCGTAGTCGGTCTGCACCCACAGCCAGCCCTGATCGTCGAAAGCCAAGCCGTCCGGCGCGCTGAAGATCTTGTAGGTCGGATCGTCGAAGCCCGGGTAGCCCACCACGTTCGTGCTGGCGGCGATCGGCGGCTCATATTGGCCGGATTGGCCGGATCACCGGCGAACAGGTAGATGTCCCACTCGAAAGTCAGTGCCGCGGGATCGCCTCCCGCCTCGCGCCAGCGCAGGATGTGGCCATACACGTTGTTGGCGCGCGGGTTCGATTCGTCCGTCGGAGGCCGTGCAGAGCCCGCCCGCGTGCTGCCGTCCGCGGCGTTCGAGAGCCGGGCTTGCCGCCCCGGCGGTTATTGTTGGTCAGGGTGACGTAAACATCCTTGGTCACCGGGTGGGTGGCGATCCATTCGGGCCTGTCCATCATGGTGGCGCCGACACGGTCTGCCGCCATGCGCGTCTTGACCAGCACGTCGCCCTGGTCGGCGAAGCCGTTCTCCCGCGTCAGGCCGTTCTGGCCGAACACCAGCGGCACCCACCGGCCGGTGCCCTTGCCGTCGCCGGTCGTCGCGCCGGGTTCGAACACCGCAACGTAGAGCGTTCCACGGTCGAACAGATCGTTGCCGCCATCGTCGTCGCCCTCGAACTTCGCCCGGCTGACAAACTTGTATATGTACTCGTTGCGCTCGTCGTCGCCCATGTAGACCACCGCACGGCGATCCTTGGCCAGTACCAGCGCGGCGTTCTCGTGCTTGAAGCGGCCCAGGGCGGTGCGCTTGATCGGCGCCCTGTTGGGATTCTTCGGATCGATCTCCACCACCCAGCCGAAGCGGTTGGCCTCGTTGGGATGCTTGGCGGCGTCGAAGCGCGCGTCGTTCAGGTACCAGTTGTAGTCGGTGTTGGCGCCGGTCGGGATGCCGTAGCGGTTGAGCAGCTTCAGCTGGTCGGCGGTGAGACTGGTGGCGCCACCGTTGGCGAAGTAGATGTTGAAGTTCTCTTCGCAGGTCAGGTAGGTGCCCCAGGGCGTGAAGCCATTGGCGCAGTTGTTCAGTGTGCCGAGCACGGTGCGTCCGGGCTTGTCGGCATCGGTGCGCATCAGCGGGTGGCCGGCGGCCGGGCCGCGGATGCGCATCGGCGTGTCGGCCGTGATGCGGCGGGCGTAGCGCGAGGGCTTCACCACCTCCCATTCGGCATTGCGCCCGGTCTGGCGCACCTCGATCACCGAAACGCCGTGTGCCGCCTTGCCCTTGGCGGTGATCTCCGCCGGGCTCAGGTTGGGACCGAACAGGAAGGCATCCTGGATGTTCTCGTGGTTGATGCACATCAGGCCGCGGTTGCGGGGGCGACCGTGGCGCTCGTCGTCGTCCTCGTCCTCCCCTTCGCCGAAGGGGAAATAATGCATGCCGTCGTGGTCCATGCCGGCCTGCGCCGCCTGTTCGGCCGGCGTGTTGAGCGAGACGCCGCCGGCGGCGTTGAAGGCCGGCATGTTGCCGCGGATTCCAACCGGCTCACCCCACTTGTAGAGCGCCTTTGCGGTGTAGCCGACGGGAACACGCACGTCGTCCACGAACTCGGCCGCGATCGGGGTGAAACTCGGCGCGGCCGGCAGGGTCGCCGCCACCGCCTCGCCCATGCGGGTGAGCGCCGGAACGCCGAAGAAGGCGAGAGCGGCTGCACCAAAGCCGCCCTGGAGCACGCGCCGGCGCTGCAGGTTCACTTCGAGCACATCCGCGAAGCGAGGATTGCCTGACCGGTTGGAAACGGGATCGTCATCGTATTGCGACATTCGGGGTCTCTCCTGTGGGAACTTTCGGGGACAGCACGCGGGACCGACGGGCGCGCTGGGGCAGTCCAAGCTAGCCGTTTCAGGTTACGGTCAGATGACGGACGCTGCCTCGGCTTGTTGGCCGGCGGGGTTTGCAGTAGCTTGGCGGCCTTTCTTGCGTCCGTGCCCACACCGATGATTCCCAACGTCCTCACCATCGCCGGCGTAGACCCCTCCGGCGGCGCCGGCGTTTTGGCCGACGTCAAGGCCATGAGCGCGCTCGGTGCCTATGCCTGCGCCGTGGTGGCGGCGCTGACTGCCCAGAACACCAGGGTGGTGACGGGCATCCACACGCCGCCGGTTGACTTCATCCGCTTGCAGATCGACACCCTGTTCGAGGATGTCCGGCTAGATTCGGTCAAGGTCGGCATGCTCGGCACCGCGGCCGTGACGCGCACCGTCGCCGATGCGCTGGCCAGATGGCAGCCACCGCACGTGGTGCTCGACCCGGTGATGGTATCGAAGAGCGGCGACCCGCTGCTGCAGGCCGATGCCGCAGCGATGCTGCGCGAGGCGCTGCTCCCGCTGGCGAGCATCGTCACGCCCAACCTGCCCGAAGCCGGCGTGCTGCTGGAGCAACGCGCGCCCGAGAACCGCAAGGAGATGCAGCGCGCCTGCGAGAAGCTGCGCGAGATGCAGCCCCATTCCGCGCAGCGCTGGGTGCTGCTGAAGGGAGGCCACCTGCCGGGAAACGAGGCGCTGGATCTGCTGTTCGACGGCGACCGCATGTTCGAACTGGCGGCGCCGCGCATCGACACCAAGAACACCCACGGCACCGGCTGCACCCTGAGTTCGGCCATCGCCGCCCTGCTGCCCCAGCGTCAAGACGTACCGGCCGCGGTACGCGACGCGAAGCAATACCTGACCCGCGCCATCGCCGCCGCCAACGAACTGACTGTCGGCAGCGGCCACGGGCCGGTGCATCACTTCTACCGCTTCTGGAGTTCCGAGGCCAGGTAGGACTGTGCCGGAACGAGCCGCCCGGTATGCCCGAGCAGCAGGACGAGGGCGACCGCGACCACGCAAAGCAGGCCCCGCTCGTCGCCGAGGCTGGCCCGGCCAACCGACTCCACGAGGCCGATCAGCAGCCCGCCGCTAAGGGCATCGCGCAGATTGCCGCGTGCGCCCAGCACGGCGAGCGCGAGAACGATCGGCAGGAAGCCGCCGACCGCCTGAACCTGGACACCGTTGCTCGGCACCAGCAGGCAGGCACCGACGGCCAGGCAGGTGCCGGCGATGCCGAAAGCGCGAACCTCGATGCGCTCGATCACGGTCTGGCCGCCGGGCGAACCGCCAGCGACGACCGTCTGCACGCCGCGTCCGAAATCGGTCCGCACGATGGTCTCGGCGAGAACACCGCAGCCGAGCAAGCCAGCGAACAGCGCGATGGCGCGCACCGGCTGGAAGTCGAAGCCGAACGCGATCGAGACACTCTCCAGCGCCCACGGACTGACCGTCCCCCCCCACTGCTGAAGAACCGTGAATTCCGCGATCACCAGGAAAGCTATAGCGAGGAAGAGGGGATCGCCCCTCGCGCGCGCCGCCATGGCATGCCCGCGCTGCAGCGCCAAACCGCCGGCGAGACCGAGCGCTGCCGCAAGCGGCAGGCTGACGACGGGATCGATCCCGAAGCTCAGGATAAGAAAGGTCAGGCCGAACACCGCGAGCAACAGGCCGACGGCCTGGCCGAAATCGATCAGCCGCAGCTTGCCCTGGATCAGGGCAAGCGCCGCGCCAAGCAACGCATAGACGCCGCCGGCAGCCAAGCCACCCAGCGCCGCCGGCAGGAGTACTCCGGACTCGGGCATATGACCTCCTCGCGTGTCCATCCACAACGGGGGACATCGCTTGCTTTCAGGTGATTCTGCGCCGAATTCGCGTGGTTGTGGCCATGCGGTGATTCGTCACCTCGCCGGCTCGGCAGAAGCGCGTAATCGTTTGCTGTCGCCAGCCCGATCGCCAGCGCCCGCGCGGCATTTACAGTCAGCGACGAATCGCGTAACGTGCCCGCGCACACGTAGGGGTCCGCTGCGGAGGCTGCGACGGCGGTGAGAGATACCCTTCGAACCTGATCCGGGTCATGCCGGCGTAGGGAAGCGTGGCATCCCGCCGCTTCTGTCTCCGCCGCCAACCCCGCCGCACCGAGGAGACCGAATGAACGCCCCCGAGATATTTTCTGCCGACAAGGCCCATGTCGACGCGGCGGCGATCGCGCCGCTGCCCAACTCGCGCAAGATCTACGTCGAGGGCTCGCGACCCGACATCCGCGTGCCGATGCGGGAAGTCAGCCAGTCCGACACGCCAGCGGCGATGGGCGCCGAGAAGAACCCGCCGGTGTTCGTCTACGACTGCTCCGGCCACTACACCGACCCGGCCGCGAAGATCGACATCCGCCAGGGCCTGCCGACGCTGCGCGCTCGATGGATAGCAGAGCGCGGCGACACCGAATTGCTCCCGGGTCTGTCCAGCGACTACGGCAGGGCCCGCGCTTCAGACGCTCGGCTGGGCGAACTGCGCTTTCCCGGCCTGCACCGCCAGCCGCGCCGCGCAAAGCTGGGCGCCAACGCCTCGCAGATGCACTACGCCCGCAAGGGAATCGTCACTCCGGAGATGGAGTTCATCGCCATCCGCGAAAACCTGCGCCGCAAAGAGTATCTGGAAGGCCTGCGCGCCGCCGGTCCCACCGGGCAGAAGATGGCGCAGATGCTCGGCCGCCAGCACCGCGGCCAACCCTTCGGCGCCGCCATCCCGGATGAGATCACGCCGGAATTCGTGCGCACGGAAGTCGCCCGCGGCCGCGCCATCATCCCCGCCAACATCAACCACCCGGAATCCGAGCCGATGATCATCGGCCGCAATTTCCTGGTGAAGATCAACTGCAACATCGGCAACTCCCAGTTGGCATCGTCGATCCAGGAGGAAGTGGACAAGATGACCTGGGCGATCCGCTGGGGCGGCGACACGGTGATGGACCTGTCCACCGGCAAGAACATCCACGAGACGCGGGAATGGATCGTCCGCAACTCGCCGGTGCCGATCGGCACGGTGCCGATCTACCAGGCGCTGGAGAAGGTGGACGGCAAGGCCGAGGAACTGACCTGGGAGATCTTCCGCGACACGCTCATCGAGCAGGCCGAGCAGGGCGTGGACTACTTCACCATCCATGCCGGCGTGCTGCTGCGCTACATCCCGATGACCGCCGGGCGCATGACCGGGATCGTGTCGCGCGGCGGCTCTATCATGGCCAAATGGTGCCTCGCCCACCACAGGGAGAGCTTCCTCTACACACACTTCGAGGACATCTGCGAGATCATGAAGGCCTATGACGTTGCCTTCAGCCTCGGCGACGGACTGCGGCCCGGCTCGATCTACGACGCCAACGACGAGGCGCAGCTGGGCGAACTGAAGACCCTCGGCGAGCTGACCCAGGTCGCCTGGAAGCATGACGTGCAGGTGATGATCGAAGGCCCCGGCCACGTGCCCATGCAGCTCATCAAGGAGAACATGGACCTGCAGCTCGAATGGTGCGACGAGGCGCCGTTCTACACGCTGGGGCCGCTGACCACCGACATCGCCCCCGGCTACGACCACATCACCAGCGGCATCGGCGCGGCCATGATCGGCTGGTACGGCACGGCGATGCTGTGCTACGTCACGCCCAAGGAGCACCTGGGCCTGCCGGACAAGGACGACGTCAAGGAGGGCATCATCACCTACAAGCTCGCCGCCCACGCCGCCGATCTCGCCAAGGGCCACCCCGGCGCGCAGATCCGCGACAACGCGCTGTCGAAGGCACGCTTCGAGTTCCGCTGGGACGACCAATTCAACCTCGGCCTCGACCCGGACAAGGCCAAGAGCTTCCACGACGAGACGCTGCCGCAGGAAGGCGCCAAGCTGGCCCACTTCTGCTCCATGTGCGGGCCGCACTTCTGCTCGATGAAGATCACCCAGGACGTGCGCGAGTTCGCGAAAAGTCAGGGCCTGGAGGACGGCGAGGCGATTGCCGCCGGCATGGAGAAGAAGGCGGTGGAGTTTGTGAGTCGCGGCGCGGAGATCTACAGCAAGGCCTGAGACAGGGCATCGGTATTATCGCGGCACAACTACACAGGAGACACACCATGGGACTACTCGACAGCATACTCGGCGCGGCCCTCGGCGGCGCGATGGGTCAGCAACAGGCACCGGCCCCACAACGGGCGCCTGGCGGCGGAATGAACAGCGCCGTGCTGACTGCCCTCTTGCCCATCGTGCTGGGCATGTTGACGAACCGCGGCGGTGGCGCGGCGGCCGGTAGCGGAGGCGGAGGCGGCCTGGGCGACATCCTCGGCGGCATGCTGGGAGGCGGGGGCGGAATGGCCCGGAGCGGTGGCGGCGGCCTCGGGGACATCCTGGGCGGCATGCTCGGCGGCGGCTCCCGGGGCGCAGGCGGACTGGGCGGACTGCTGGAGCAGTTCCAGCGCGCCGGCCTTACCGAGCAGGCCAACTCCTGGGTCAGCACCGGCCAGAACCTGCCGATCTCGCCCGACATGATCGGCCAGGTGTTCGGTGGCGGTGCCCTGTCGCAGATCGCGCGGCAGGCCGGCATCAGCGAGGCCGAAGCCTCGCAGGGGCTGTCGCAGATCCTGCCGGAAGTGGTGGACCGGCTCACCCCCGACGGCAGCGTGCCCGATCTGGACCAGCTCACTTCGAGCGTGCAGGACATGATGCGGCGCATGTCGGCCTGATCCGGCATCGACTGCGGCGGCCGCTGCGGGCGCCGCAGTTCCCCGCGCAGTTCCCCACGCAGTTCGCCACGCAGTTCGCCACGCAGTTCGCCACATTGTTGCCCACCTCGCCAACGCATCCCATCTTCACAAGCCCGATCCGAATGTCCATCGCAACATCCGAAGTCCAAATCGAACCTGCCGCGATCTGGCCGCGCGTCGAAGCCCGTCTCACCTACCTTCAACCCCGGTTCCCGGCCGACGAAGTCGCGCTGGCCGCCGCCCACTGGGACGAAGCCGGTCCCCATCTGGTCGCGGAGCTGGAGCGAGTGGCTGCCGATCCGTCCATCGGCCGCCAGCCCGGCCACATTCTTCACCTGTTCGCCATATTCCTCACGGCGCAGCAGCGCGACGCACGCGCCCACGACGCAATGGTGCGCATCGCCGCGCTGCCCGAGGCCATTCTCGACGAAATGCTCGGCGACATCCTGACGGACGGCCTCAGCCGCTGCCTCGCCTCCACCTGCGGCGGCGACGAGACGGCCATCAAGCGCCTGATCGAAGATGAGGGCGCCTGCATCTGGTCACGCTATGCCGGATTCGCCGCGCTTTCCACGCGGGTGCTTGAAGGCGACGTGCCGCCGCAGCAACTGCTCGACTATCTGGCGAAGCTGGGCGCCGCGGAGGAGGCACGGCTGGACAGCGACGCCGAGCGCGACCGGGACTTCCTGACGGGCATCGTCAATAGCGCCCTGGACGTCGGCGCAGCACCCATGCTGCCCACCATACGCCGCTGGTTCGCCAAGGATCTGGTCAACCTGCAGAGCGTGGATCTGCGCTTCGCCGAGGCCCATGCCCACGACAACTGGGACGAACTCAAACGGTACGGCACTCACGACCGCTACGTGCGCTCGGCCATCGACGAGATGAAGAACTGGGCCTACGACGATCGCAAACGCCCGGTTCCGCAACCCCACAGCGACCCCTACGTCAATCGCTACGGCCAGCCGGTGCAGGCGCCGTTGGTCCACGAAACCCCCAAGGTCGGCCGCAACGACCCCTGCCCCTGCGGCAGCGGGAAGAAGTACAAGAAGTGCTGCGGCGCTTCCTGAGGGCTGACTTTCGCAAGTTCCACATCGGGCATTGCCGCATCCATCGGCCGACCCTGGGCGAGACGCTGCGCCTGGTTAATTCGGATGGGCCCAAGCTGCGGGTGGCGGAGGTGTTCGTGGAGTGAGCGAAAACGCCGATTCACGGGATCGCCAATGCTCCTCTGCGGCTGGGAAGCGTTCACCTCGCCGCGCCTCACATGGGAACCGTGTGCTACGATGTCTTACGCTAGATCACAGAGGATCCCGGCATGGGCACGCTGACCATCCGTCTCGACGAGAAGCTCGAAGCCGATCTCGAACGCCTCTCGACGCAGCAAAAGCGCACCAAGAGTGAGTTGGTGCGGGACATTCTCCGTCGCTACACCAGCGCCGAACTGTTCCAGGAAGCACGGCGGCGCCTGAAGCCCCACGCCGAGCGCGCCGGCTACCTCACCGACGAGGAGTTCTTCCACGACTTCTCGTGAGGGTCTTTCTCGACACGAACGTCCTCCTCAGTGCGTTCTTCGGAGCCGGCCTGTGCGATGAGTTGTTCGCGCGACTCCTCACGACCGGCCACGAGATCCTGATCGGCGAGCCGGTTGCCCGCGAGTTCGTCCGCATCGCGCGCGACAAGTTCGGCGTGCCGCCTGCCGATCTGTCCTACGCGCTCGAAGTGCTGCGCCGCCAGACCGCGGTGCCCTCGGCAGCCATCCAACCCGACGGCATTCCCGATCCGGACGACGTACCGATCGTCGGCTGCGCGCTTTCCGCAGGCGCTGACCTCTTCGTGACCGGCGACAAGGCCCTGCTCGCGCTCCGGGAAGTGGACGGCATGCCGATCGCCTCTCCACGCGCCGCGTGGCACGACTTGTTTCCGGCATGACGCAGCCGAAGGGAAACACGTAGGTCGGGTCAAGCGCAGCGGACCCGATATCCTACGTCCGATGCTGGATCCCATCCCTGCGAGCATACGAGTCTACCGATGACTGAACGGAATGATTTCTTGGAAAGCACCCTCGGTGATCGCCAGGCTCCGGAGAGGGGGTTCGACCACCGCAGCGTATTCGGGGTCATCGAGGCGAAACTGATTGCGGACATCGAGCAGAGCCCAGCGCGCGAGTCGATCCGACGAGAGTTCGAATCCTACAAAGGCTTTGCCCACGAGCAACTCAGCGACGAAGCCGTATTCCGAAAGCTCGTGATGGTCGTTTTCTACTCGGGATTTCGCGCGCAGACGGTGACCGATCGCAAGGATGCAATTCTTGAGCATTTCCCGAACCACCGCACCTCGGCAATGTACGTCAACGCCGACGTAGCTCAAATCCTTGTCAACCCGAGGATGATCCGCAACGAACGCAAAATCCGCGCATGCATCACCAATGCCCACGAGATGACTGCAATCGCCTCTCGCTTCGGAACGTTCATGTCATACGTGGACAGGTTCGATGCCCATCACTCCTTGGAAGGACTGCTGCTACTCAAGGAGGAACTTGAGGCCAGATTCGCCATGGTGGGTGGCGTGACGGTATATCACCTGATGACCGACCTGGGACTTCCGGTGCTCAAGCCGGACCGGGTGATCTCCCGGCTGTTCCATCGGCTTGGGCTAATAGACAACGAAACCCAGTTCCTCAAGACCATCCTCCAAGGCAGGCGATTCGCCCAGGTGACCGGACTGCCTATCCGTTACATCGACGCAGTGCTCGTAGCTTTCGGTCAGGTTTCGGCGACAGATCTCGGCGTCCGGCGGGGCATCTGCCTGGACGAGCCCCGATGTGGGTTGTGTCCCGTTCCTGAACACTGCCGCTACTTTCAAGAGAACAGTCAGCTCCCGTAGACCGGCGCGGGCATAGTCCATCGAACACTAATCGATTGGCTCATGCCGGCGCGATCACTTCCAGCCTCGAAAAATGCTCCCGGTACCTGCGCGCATCCCGCGTCAGCAGCCGGTAGCCGGCGAGGCTGGCGTGGGCGCCGATGTAGAAGTCGGGTAGGGGCGAGCGCTTGGTGCCGCCGCGCTTGCGGTAGCGCTGGTAGGCTTGGCTGGTCATGAAGGCCGCCTCCCAGGGCAGCGGTTCGCGCAGCAGGGCAAAGGGGGCGATCGCCGCTTCCAGCGATTCGATGTCGTCGAAGCCGGCGGCAATCTCGGCGTAGATGATGGGGTTGATGACCACGCCGCCATCGAGCATCGCCGCTTCGAGCTGGCCGATGGACCACTCGGCCCAGCGCGGGTCGTTTTCGATGACGTCGATCAGCACGTTGCTGTCCACCATCACCGGACGCGCGGCGAGGTAAACGGCCGAGGGTTCGGCCGCGCGGAGCGAGCGACGGGATCGGGAAGGCATCAATCGTCGTCGCCGCGCAGGAACTGCATGATCTGGTCGGTGGTCCAGCCCTTGAACATAGGGTTGTTGCCGCTGCCGCGGGCGCGCTCCAGCGCCTCCCGCGCCCAGGTTCGGCCGGCCGGCTGAACCGGCTTGATGACGACCTTGCCGCCCTCGATGGCGAACTCGACCTCGCTGCCGGGTCGCAGCCCGGCCTGCTCGCGGATCGCCTGCGGGATGGTGACCTGGCCCTTGCTGGTGATGCGCATGATGCCTCCGTGGTATTACTGTCTGCGGTAAGAATCTTACCTGGACGCCGCACCCAGCGGCAATCCGCCGCAGCAAGCCGTAGAATCCAGCCCTTTGCGCCCGTTCCAGCATGCCCCGCCACGCGACCGACCTCTATGACGAAGCCGCAGTCGAGCGCCGCTTCGGCAGCGGGACGCTGCGCAAGGCGCAGGGCTACATCAGCGCAGTGGCGGACCTGGAGATCGCGCCGGAACGTATCGCCGCCAAGGTCAAGGGCAGCGCGCCGCGGCCGTACCGGGTGACGGTGCACGTCGGCAAGGATCTGGCGGGCCGGCCCTATCTCGAACCCTCCTGCACCTGCCCGGTCGGTTACCTGTGCAAGCACGCCGCTGCGGTGCTGATCGCCGCGCGGGTGTGGGAGGCAAAGCGGCGCGCGGGCGGGGTGCCCGAGGTGAATCCGGCCCTGCTGGCCTGGCTCGACAAGCTGCGGGTGCTGCGCGGCAAGGCGAGCGCGGCGCCGCGCCGGCGCACGCCGACCCACTGCCTGCTCTACAGCATCCAGGTGACCGAGGACGACGACCAGCCCGCAATCGGCATGCACAAGGCACGGCTCAACAAGCTGGGGACGATCGCCGCCGTCGAAGGCTGGGATAACGTGGAGCGGGCGCTGCTCGCTCCGCCCTCCTTCGTCGGCGCGGAGGACGAGGCGATCCTGCGCCAGCTCTGGCCACTGCGCACCCACGCCGGCTACTGGAGCGAGTACCGCTACCCGGCCCAGGGGCCACGCGGCGCCGAGGCGCTGCGGCTGATCGCGGCCACCGGCCGCCTCTATCTCGGCAATCCCGACCGGGGCAAGCGCCTGCAGCAGGGCGCGACGCGCAGCGCGTCCCTGGTGTGGCGCCCCGTCGCGGACACGCCGGAGGTGAGGCTGCGGCTCGAAAGTCAGCCTCCAGCGAGCGGCATCCTGCCCTGCCAGCCCCTGTGGTATGTCGATGCCGAACGCGAGGAGGCTGGCGAACTGACGGTGCCCTGCGACCACGCGCTGGCGGTGGCGTTGCTGGAAATGCCGGCGCTGGGCGAGGCCGACGTGGCTGTCGCCGCTGCGGCGCTGGCGGAGCTGGCGCCGGAACTGCCGGCGCCTCCGGCCGAGGCGACCCTCGGGCTCGCCACGCTGGACGTGGCGCCGCGGCCGCTGCTAAGCCTCTCGGCGGTTCCCTTCTTCCGCGGCTATTCCGTTGACTTCGGTGCCTTCGCGCCGCTGCAGTTCGACTACGGGGCGCCGGGCTTCGATTACCAGGGCATCCGCGTCGCGCCCGGCGAGGACCGGGAGTTCCGGCGCATGGAGGATGGCAGCCTGCTGCGCCTCAAGCGCCGGCCCGCCGAAGAAGCGTCCTGGCTGGCCATGCTGACCCGGCACGGGCTGCGGGAGCTGAAAGGCCCCATGCGGCGCGGCCTCGACGCCGCCGGGCTGCCCGACGCGGCCTATGCTCCCGCCGACCCGCAAGGCTGGCGGCGCTTCGTCGCGGAGGGACTGCCGGCGCTGCGCGCCGCCGGCTGGCAGATCGAGGTCAGCCCCAAGTTCCAGTACCTGGTGATCGAGCCCGAAGCGTGGGTCGGCGAACTCGCCGAAACGCAGGACCAGGGCTACGCGCTGGAGCTGGGCATCGTGGTGGACGGACGCACCGTCTCTCTCACGCCGCTGCTCGCCGAACTGTTCGAGCGCGACCATCGCTGGCTGCACGGCCAGGCGCTGGACAAGATCGCCGACGACGAGCCCATCGCCCTGCGCAGCGCGGACGGCGGCGGGCTGCGGGTCAGGGCGCAACGCCTCAAGCCGCTGGTGCGCAACCTGATCGACCTGTTCGACGCCCAGCCTGGTGCCGAGCGTCTGAAACTCTCCCGGCTGGACACGGCGCGGCTCGATGCCCTGGCGGGGAGCTGGCAGTTCGCCGGCGCCGACGGGCTGCGCGGCTTCGCCCAACGCCTGCGCGACGGCGGGCTGGCACAGGTCGCTCCTCCGGCCGGCCTCAAGGCGACGCTGCGCGCCTATCAGGCGCAGGGTCTCGCCTGGCTGCAGCTGCTGCGCGCCGAAGGACTCGCCGGCGTGCTGGCGGACGACATGGGGCTGGGCAAGACGGTGCAGGCGCTGGCCCACCTGCTGCTGGAGAAGGAGTCCGGTCGCCTCGACCGCCCGGCACTGGTGGTGTGCCCCACCTCGCTGCTGCACAACTGGCGCGACGAGGCACAGCGCTTTGCACCCGCCCTGTCTGTGCTGACTTTGCACGGGCCGCAGCGCGCCGAGCTTTTCGACAGCGTGCCACGGCACGATCTGGTACTCACCAGCTATCCGTTGCTGTGGCGCGACGTGGATCAACTGGCCGCCCACGAGTTCTGTTTCGTCATCCTCGACGAGGCGCAGATGGTGAAGAACGCCGCCAGCCGAGGCGCCACCGCGGTGCGCAAGCTTCGTTCGCGCCATCGCCTGGCGCTTACCGGCACGCCGCTGGAGAACCACCTGGGCGAGTTGTGGACCCTGTTCGACTTCCTGCTGCCGGGCTTTCTCGGCACGCGGGAGAACTTCACGCGGCGATTCCGCACGCCGATCGAGAAACAGGGTGACATCGTCCGCAGCGAACTTCTGGCGAGGCGAGTCAAGCCCTTCCTGCTGCGCCGGCGCAAGGAGGAGGTGGCGCGAGAACTGCCGCCCAAGACCGTGATCCTGCGCGAGGTGGCACTGGAAGGCGGCCAGCGCGATCTCTACGAGACGGTGCGCGCGGCGATGCAGGCCAAGGTGAGCGCATTGCTCGCCGGCAAGGGCCTCAAGCGCAGCCACATCGAAGTGCTCGATGCCCTGCTCAAGCTGCGCCAGGTGTGCTGCGACCCGCGCCTGTTGAAGCTGCCGCAGGCGCAGCGGGTGAAGGAATCGGCCAAGCTGCAGTTGCTGGCGCAGATGCTGCCCGAACTGGCCGAGGAAGGCCGGCGCGTGCTGGTGTTCTCCGCCTTCGCCGAGATGCTGGCGCTGATCGCCGGCGAACTGGATCGGCTCAAGCTCGCCTACGTCACCCTCACCGGCCAGACGAAGGACCGCGCCGGCGTGGTCAAGCGCTTCCAGTCGGGCCAAGTGCCGGTGTTCCTGATCAGCCTCAAGGCCGGCGGCGTCGGCCTGAATCTGACCGCCGCCGACACGGTAATTCACTACGACCCGTGGTGGAACCCCGCCGCCGAGGACCAGGCCACCGACCGCGCCCACCGCATCGGCCAGGACAAACCGGTGTTCGTCTACAAGCTGGTGGCGGCGGGCAGCATCGAGGACAAGATCCTCGCCCTCCAGGAACGCAAGGCCGGCATCGCCCGCGGCGTGCTCGGCGAGGCCGAGGCCGGCAAGCTGGAATTCACTGAAGCGGATATCGCGGCGCTGCTGGCGCCGCTCGCTGGCGGCTGACTTCCGCCTGGCTCAGGCCAGGCGCACCGGGAATCCGGCCGACCCGAGGAAGCGCTTCATCTCGCCGACCGTGGGGATGCGCGTCGCCATGGCGAACAGCGCCAGGACGCCGAAGTAGATCAGGAAGGGGATGCCGATCAGGATGAAGGACACCAGCAGCGCCAGCCCCGACCACGACAGCAGGGAATTGACGCCGATCTGCTTCAGTGCCGCGAAATAGCCGGCGGTATTGCCCGGCACCGACATGCTGCCGAGCCGGCTTTCCATGGCGAAGATGTGGCAGACCGGACCTTCGGCCACGCAGCCGCCGTGGGCCGGCGGACAGACATTGGCTTCGGCCTCGACCACGTAGAGCTGGCACTCGAAGCCTGGCGTGAGCCAAGCGTCGATCGCTTCCGGTACGACCACGTTGTCGATGAACACCGTGTCGCCCTCCGGCGTTCGCAATCGGATGTAAGGGTGCTGGATCGAGCGGGTCTCTACGTCGCTGGTGCCGATAGCCTGCCCGTCCTTAACCTCCTCGATGGTTCCACCCAGCTTGACCAGGCGGTAGTCTATGGATGCACTCATGGGGCTCCTTTCGTCGCGCTGAACGTGCCGCTGTACCCGGGGTGGCAGGGTTGGCCTCCCTCCCCGAAAAACGGCTCGAATGGTGGCGGGTTAACCGCCATCTCCATATTTTTGTCATGGTTTTGTTCCGGAAGTTCCGGATTTCCTTATTTTATTAGACTTTTCTTATACTTACTGAACAAGATGGATCGCGGTGCCGGCAGCGATCCACAAGTGTTAACTCCTGGCAACACTTTCGTATGATAGTGACTAATTACTATCTAACGGCCCGCCATGTTACCAGATCCTGCCCGTCCGCGACGGCTGAGTGCCGAAGCCCGCCGCGAACAGATCATCGCCACCGCCATCCGGCTCGCCGCCGAGCAGGGGGTGGACGCCGTCACCACCCAGCACATGGCCGACGCCCTGGGACTGACCCAGGGCGCGATCTTTCGCCACTTCCGTAGCAAGGACGAGATCTGGGACGCGGCATTGGCCTCCATCCGCGAACGGCTGATGGGCGCACTGGGCCAGGCAGCCCTGCAGGCCGCCGAGCCGCTGGCCGCCATCGAGGCGATGTTCCATGCCCACATGGCCTTCGTGCAGGCGCAGCCGGCGATCCCGCGACTGGTGTTTTCCGGCTACCTGAACCGCCGTAGCGAGCGCTTCCGCGGTTTTGTCGAAGCCTTGCTCGACGACTACCGCGACCGCATCGTCGCGCTGCTCGCCGTTGCCGGGGCGCGCGGCGAGACGGCAGCCGGACTCGACGCCGAGGCCGCCGCCACGCTCTACATCGGGATGGTCCAGGGGCTGGTGCTCCAGGCCACGCTGCTGGGCGATCGGTGCCGGCTCGACGACCTGGCGCGGCGCGTATTTCCCTTGTTCCGCGCCGCCGTCGCGGCGACCAATACCCCGCAAACCCCCTGAGGAGCAAACCATGACTTCCAGACTTCCCCGGACTGTACTTGTCGCAGGCCTCTGCCTCGCCGCCGGCCTGGCAGTGGCCGCCGGCGAGCACGACCACCACAGCGCGGCAACGGACACGCGCCAGCCCATTGTTCTCGAACCTGGCGAGCGCGCCATGATCCTGACCGAGATGCGCGCCTTCCTTTCCGGCGTGCAGTCCATCACCGCCGGCATCGCCCGCAACGACATGAAGGCTGTGGCAACCGCCGCCCGCGCCCTGGGCCGCGCCGCGACCCACGAGGTGCCACCGAGCCTGATGCAGAAGTTGCCCCAGGATTTCCGCCGGCAGGGCTTCGCGGTCCACGCCGACTTCGACCAGATCGCGCTCGACGCCGAGCAGTTGGGCGACGGTGCCCACAGCCTGAAGCAACTCTCCGAGACGCTGACGAAGTGCGTGGCCTGCCACGCCACCTATCAGCTTGCCCCGGCCGCCGCGGCGACCGATCACGCCCGCCACTGAAACGCGCCGCCGCGGGCTGAGCCACGGCTATAGTTGTCGCCCATGCACTGGCAAACCGGTTTTCAACCCAAACCGCCCGCAGTTGCCTGGCTTCGCCCGGTCTTGACTGCCCTTTGCCTGGTCGCCGTGCTCGCCGGGCCGGCGCCGGCGCTTCCCGCCGACGCGCTTCCGCCGCCGGTCGCCAAGGCCCTGGAGGCCGCCGGCGTCCCCGCTTCCGCTGCGGCCCTCTACCTCCAGGAGGTGTCGGCGAAGCGGCCGCGGCTGAGCTTCAACGCCTCGCGGGCGATGAATCCCGCCTCGGTGATGAAGCTCCTCACCACCTACGCCGCGCTGGAACTCCTCGGCCCGGCCTACACCTGGCGCACCGAGTTCTACGCACTGACTTTGCCCGCCGACGGCGAGCTGGCGGGCGACCTGCACCTGCGGGGCAGCGGCGACCCCAAGCTGGTGTTCGAACAGTTCTGGCTGCTGCTGCGCGACTTGCGGGCGCGAGGCGTTCGGCACCTACGCGGCGACCTGGTGTTGGACCGCAGCCGCTTCGCCCCGGCGCCCTTCGACCCGGGCGAATTCGACGGCGAGCCGCTGGCCGCCTACAACGTCGGCGCCGACGCCCTGCTGCTCAACTACAAGGCACTGCGCCTCAAACTCGTCCCCGAGGCGCAGCAGGTGGCCGTTCTGCCGGAGCCGCTTCCGGCGAACCTCGACGTGCTCAGCCTGTTGAAGCCGTCGGCCGGTCCCTGCGAGGACTGGAAGGACGCGGTTCGCACCGACCTGACCCAGCGCGAAGTCCAGGCACGGCTGGTGCTGACCGGCCCCTACCCGTCCGCCTGCGGCCAGCGCGTGCTGAACGTGGGCGTGTTCGACCATCCACGCTTCGTCCTGGGCGTGTTCCAGCAACTCTGGCAGGAACTGGGCGGAAGCTTCGACGGCACGGTGCGCGACGGTCCGGTGCCGGCCGGCGCACTGCCGCTGGCCGCGGTCGAATCGCCGACGCTGGCCGAGGCGGTGCGCGACACCAACAAGTTCAGCAACAACGTAATGGCGCGCCAGCTCCTGCTCACCCTGGGCGCGGAACGCGGCACGACACCGGCAGGCGAGACCCAGGGCGCCGCGGCGATCCGCGACTGGCTCAAGCGGAAGAGGCTGGACTTTCCGGAACTGGTGATCGAGAACGGCGCCGGGCTGTCGCGCATCGAACGCATCAGCGCCGAGCACCTCGGCCAATTGCTGCTCGAAGCCTGGCGCAGCCCGGTGATGCCGGAGTTGATCGCCTCGCTGCCGGTGGCGGGCGTGGACGGCACCATGAAGCGTCGGCTCAACGGCCAGCCGGCCGCCGGCCGCGCCCACATCAAGAGTGGCTCGCTGGACGGCGTCAAGACCATGGCCGGCTACGTGCTCGACCGCAGCGGCAAGCGCTGGGTGGTGGTGTTCCTGGTCAACCACCCGCAGGCGGCGGCGGTGCGGGAAGCACAGGACGCCCTGCTGGAGTGGATCTACGGAGGACAGGGATGAGGCGCCACGGCGGCCTGCTGATCGCCTTCGGCTATGCCGTTCTGCTGTTCGAGGCGCTGCGTATGGGCCTGGCGTGGTGGAACGGCGAGCTCACCGAGTTCGGGCTCGAACAGGGGATGCTGGTCGCGGCGGTGCCGCTGCTGGCGTGGGTCGCGTGGCAGGTGCGGAGGCCACTGCGGCGGCGGCCGCCGGCCCCGTAGGGCAGGCCATGCCCGCCGTTCGTTGACCGGTGAGCATGGCGCACCCTACCGGCTCAGCCGTCGCAGCCGGATCTCGAAATCCTCCTCGTAGGGTGGGACGTGGCATTCGACCACGTCACTGGACACGACCTGCAGCCGCAGGCCGACGATGGCGGCGCGCACCGGCACCTGGGCGACACAGCGGTCCACCAGCACGGCGGCGTGAATCGCCTGGGCGTTGCGCTGCGCGAGATACGCCAGCACCCGCACCAGCGAGTGCCCGTGGTAGAGGACGTCGTTGACGATCAGCACTGTCGCACGGGACAGTTCGCGGGCGGAAAACTCGACGTTCTCCCCCAGCGCCGTTTCGGGATGAAGCAGGCTCAGATCGTCGGCGTAACGCTTGAGTTTGAGGCGATAGCGCGGCAACTCGATGCCGTGCTGCACCTGCAAGCGCCGCTGGAGCTTGGCGGCAAGCGGGTCGCCGCGGCGCAGGATGCCCAGCAGCAGCGGATCTTCCGCTCCCTTCAGCAGACCCGCGGCGCGGGCCGCCATGCGGTCGAGTACCGGCTCCAGTTGATCCCGGTCGTAGAGGATGAAGCGCTCTCTGCCCGCCGCTTCGGCCGGCGCTGCTTCTTCGTTCATGGAACGATCACCGGCAGGTATCGCACCCGGGAGATTCCCGGCACCTGCGCCAACTCGCGGCGCAGCAGGCGCCCTGCGGAGACTGACTCTGCAAACCGCACCGGCGGAACCGCCTCAAGCCGGCATGGATTCGCGGGCATTGAGTGCCAGCCAGCCGCGGATGATGCGGTAGATGGCCCACAGGCCGACGATGCCGAACACCAGCCAATTCAGCAGGAAGCCGACCAGAACCAGGTAGAGCACGAAGCCGATCGCCAGCCACAGCACGCACCACCAAAAGGTGGTGGCCTGCCAGCGGAAGTGGCTTTCGAGGAAGGTGCCCTGGATGTCGCTGCGCTTCACGTAGTTGATGATGATGGCGATGATCGAGGTCCAGCCGAAGACGAAAGCGCCGACCACGGTGGCCGCCGACGAGAAGGCACCTATGCCCAGGCCGATGGCGTGGAGCAGGTACATCAGGTGGGTGAGGCGGATCAGGCCTTCGCTGGGCACGGCAGAGATGCTGGCGGGTTGAGTCGTCGAAGCGTTCATGGCGGGTCCTTTCTCGCGTTTCGGTGCGCCGCGCGCACCAATCCAATCTTGGGGCGCCCCCTCAGATCCCAAGCCGGGTCCAGAGTTCATCCACTTTCTGCTTCACCGCGCCATCCATCGCGATGGGGCGGCCCCACTCGCGGTTGGTCTCGCCGGGCCACTTGCCGGTGGCGTCGATGCCCATCTTGCTGCCCAGGCCGGCCACCGGGCTGGCGAAGTCCAGGTAGTCGATGGGGGTGTTTTCGGCGATCAGGGTATCGCGCGCGGCGTCGACCCGGGTCGTGAGCGCCCAGATAACTTCCTTCCAGTCGCGGATGTTCACATCGTCATCGGTGACGATGATCAGCTTGGTGTACATGAACTGGCGCAGGAAGCTCCAGATGCCGAACATCACGCGCTTGGCGTGGCCGGGATACTGCTTGCGCATGGATACGCAGGCCAGGCGGTAGGAGCAGCCCTCCGGCGGCAGGTAGAAGTCGGTGATCTCGGGAAACTGCTTCTGCAGCAGCGGCACGAACACCTCGTTCAGCGCCACGCCGAGCATCGCGGGCTCGTCCGGTGGCTTGCCGGTGTAGGTGGAGTGGTAGATGGGGTCGCGGCGCATGGTGATGCGCTCGATGGTGAACACCGGAAATTCCGCCACCTCGTTGTAGTAGCCGGTGTGGTCCCCGAACGGGCCTTCCCTTGCTGTCTCGCCGGGCTGGATCGCGCCCTCCAGGACGATCTCCGCCGAGGCCGGCACCTGCAGGTCGGAGCCCAGGCATTTCACCACCTCGGTCTTGGCGCCGCGCAGCAGCCCCGCGAACTGGTATTCGGAAAGCGTGTCCGGCACCGGCGTGACGGCGCCGAGGATGGTCGCCGGGTCAGCCCCCAGCGCCACCGCCACCGGGAAGGGCTGACCGGCGTTCTTCTCGCAGTGGTCGCGGAAATCCAGCGCGCCGCCGCGATGGGCGAGCCAGCGCATGATCACCTTGTTCCGCGCTATCACCTGCTGGCGGTAGATGCCCAGGTTCTGGCGCGGTTTGAGGGGCCCGCGGGTGACGGTGAGGCCCCAGGTGATGAGCGGGCCGGCGTCGCCCGGCCAACAGGTCTGGATCGGCAGGCGCGCGAGGTCCACGTCCGCGCCCTCCCACACCACTTCCTGGCAGGGCGCGGAGGACACCACCCTGGGCTGCATGTTGAGCACCTGCTTGAGCACCGGCAGCTTGTCCCAGGCGTCCTTGAGGCCCTTGGGCGGCTCGGGCTCCTTGAGGTAGGCAAGCAGCTTGCCCACTTCCCGCAGCGCCTGGGGCGAGTCCTCGCCCATGCCCAACGCCACGCGGCGCACCGTACCGAACAGGTTGCCCAGAACCGGGATGGCATGTCCCTTGGGCTTCTCGAACAGGATCGCCGGGCCGCCGGCGCGGAGCACCCGGTCGCAGATCTCGGTCATTTCCAGGCGCGGATCGACTTCCACGCCGACGCGCTTCAGCTCGCCCAGCGTCTCCAGTTGCGCGATGAAGTCGCGCAGGTCGGAATAGCGCATCAGCGGGTGCGGTAGGACGCGTGGCAGGCCACGCAGGTGGAAGTCAGTCCCTGGAGGGCGGCGAGAGCCTTGGCCTTGTCGCCCGTGGCGGCCACCTTGGCGAATTCGCTCGCCGCGTCGTGGCCGGCTATGCCGATGGCGTGCATCTCCTGCGGCATGTAGCGCCCCGGCCCCTGGCCGCGGGTGCGCGCCGCGTGCTTGCCCATGGTGGAGCGGCCCATGCGCTTCTCGGCCACTTCGCCCGCCTCCTTCAGCTTGTCGGCGGCCAGCAGGCCGAGGATTTCGTTGAGCGCGCCCAGGTGGTCGATCATGTCCTCGCGCAGCACCGCGCGGCTGATCGGCGGCATGGTTACCATTTGGCGGGTGTCCTCGGGCACCGGCACGTCCTGGGCCAGGGCACCAAGGCTCACGGCCATTGCACCCGCCAGGCAATTCAAGGATGGAAATGCGCGCATGTCGGCTCCGGAAGTCGGCGAGCCCGAATTGTAAGCGCCGCGCGCCGTCCTCAGCGCGCCTTGGCTCTCGCGGCAAGCAAGCGATCGAGCTGGTTGGCGAACGCCTGCCGGTCGGCCTGGGACAGCGCCGCCGGACCGCCAGTCGCAACCCCGGCCTCGCGCAAGCCTTGCATGAAGTCGCGCATGTTCAACCGTTCCCGGATGTTTTCCGCGCTGTAGAACTCGCCCCGCACGTCGAGGGCGAAGCCGCCCTTGTCGATCGCCGCGGCGGCCAGCGGGATATCCGCGGTGATCACGAGATCCCCCGCCTGCACCGCCTGAGCTATGTGTTTGTCCGCCACGTCGAAACCGCCCGGCACCTGCACCGCGCGAATGTGGGGCGATGGCGGCACCCGCAGCAGCCGGTTGGCCACCAGCGTCAGCGGGATACCGAGCCGCTGCGCCGCTCGAAAAAGAATCTCTTTGATCGGCACGGGGCAGGCGTCGGCGTCGACCCAGATGTTCACGGTGGAGAAGACTGACACAAGGCATCCCCACCGGCAATCGCTGCCGAGTGGCGCGACTCCTGCGTTTTGTCATTTCGCCGAACGAGCCATTCCCGGACAATGGAACTCGCCGCGGTTGTTAGCACTCGTAGGCGTGGAGTGCTAATATTCGCCAATAGGAGGTAAGACCGATGACTTATGCGATGTCCCTGCCCGTGACGTCGGCGGCAGGAAGCCTGGAGAGTTACATCCAATCGGTTAGTCGCTTTCCGATCCTCAGCGAGGAGCGGGAGAAGGCGCTGGCGCGCAAGCTTCGCGACCAGGACGATCTGGAGGCGGCACGGGAGCTGGTGCTTTCGCACCTGCGGCTGGTGGTTGCGGTGGCGCGCGGTTATCTGGGCTACGGGCTGCCACACGCCGACCTGATCCAGGAAGGTAACGTCGGCCTGATGAAGGCGGTCAAGCGCTTCGACCCGGAGCGCGGCGTGCGCCTGGTGAGCTTCGCCATCCACTGGATCAAAGCCGAGATCCACGAATACATCCTGCGCAACTGGCGGCTGGTGAAGATCGCCACCACCAAGGCGCAGCGCAAGCTGTTCTTCAATCTGCGCAGCCTCAAGAGCGACCTGCACACCATGGGCCCCGACGAAGTCAGGAGCATGGCGGCGCAGTTGAAGGTCAAGCCGGAGGAAGTTGTGGAGATGGAAACCCGCCTCTCGGGCCAGGACGTGGCGCTGGAGCCCGTCGGCGACGCCGAGGAAGAGCGCTTCGCACCCATCGCCTACCTGGCCGACCCACACGCCGAGCCGTCGGAGGTTCTGGCCGAGCGCCAGGTTCAGTCGCGGCAGGAGCAGGGACTGCGCACCGCACTGGCGAGCCTGGACGAGCGCAGCCGCACCATCATCGCCCGGCGCTGGCTGACGGAGGGCCAATCGGCCACGCTGCACGAGCTGGCTGCGGAGTACGGCGTGTCAGCCGAGCGCATCCGCCAGATCGAAGCCAAGGCCATGCAGAAGATGAAGGGCCTGATCGGCGCCGCTGCCTGAAACCCCTTGCTTGAATCGGTGCCCGAAGGGCGGCCGCGGCCGCCCTTCTGTTTTTTGCAGCCGCCCGATCAGTTCCCCGCCAGCAGCAGCCGTATGTCGTGGGCGATATCGTCCGGCTTCTCGCCGTGCTTGACGTACAGGCGCAACCGTCCCGCCGGATCCAGGATGTAGGTGCCGGCGGTGTGGTCTATGGTGTAGCTCGTTTCCGTCTTGCCAGGCACCTTCTGATAGAACACCTTGAACGCCTGTGCGGCCGCTTTGGTCGCCGCCTCGTCGCCGCGCAAGCCGAGGAAGTCGGGGTGAAATGCCGGAACATACTGGGCCAGCAGCTCCCGCGTGTCCCGATCCGGATCGACGGTGACGAAAAGCACCTGGACCCGCTTCGCGTCCTCTCCCAGTCCCTTCATCACCTCGGCCATCGCGCCCATGTTGGTCGGACACACGTCCGGACAGTGGGTATAGCCGAAAAACAGCGTCACCACCTTGCCGCGGAAGTCCGCCAAGTTGCGCTTTGCCCCCTTGTGGTCTTCCAGCGTCAGGTCGGCGGCGTAGGGCGCGCCGGTGATGTCGGTGCTCAGGAAAGCCGGCGAGGCGCGGTCGCCGCAGCCTGCGATAAGCGCTGACACGACCAGTATCAGAAAAAAAACGGTCTTTTGCATTGCAGCAGCCATGAAGGGGAATGTGTCCAACTGGTGCCTGGAAGAGGGCTGCTCCGGCTCGCTGAAGGGGCGGATGTTGCGTTGCATCAACCCAGCCAGGCGGCGCCGGAAACCGGCCTAGACGTGTCAGTTGAAGCTTAAAGGGTGCGTGTTACACTCGCCGTCAGAATAGAACAATGATTTAGATCAATGTTTTGTATGGTCCGATTATCTGGATCTCGTCCGCCGCCTAATGGCTTTGTCTGCCTCGCCCATCGCCGAGTTCGACTATACCGCGCGACCGAATTGCTCGCTCGATCGGCGCGGCATGCTCTGCCTGTTCGTCGCTGCGGCGGTGGTCTGCGGCGTGATTTCGCTGGTCTTTGCGGCCTTCGGCGCGTGGCTGGTCCTGCCCTTCGCCGGCCTGGAACTGGCCTTGCTGGCCTGGGCGCTGCGTTTCCTGGACCGGCGCTCCGGCGACTACGAGCGAGTGGTGCTGGCAGGCGACACGCTGCGCATCGAGACCTGTGAGGCGGGACTGCCCGCCTGCCACGAATTCCAGCGCTACTGGGCGCAGGTGCGGGTGCAGTCCGAAGGATCGGGGGCCCGGGTGTTCGTCCGTTCCCACGGCCGCGAGGTGGAACTGGGGCGATTTCGCAATGCAGAACAGAAACTTGCCCTTGCGCAAGAACTCAGGGAGCGCGCCGGCGCGCGATGACTAGAACGATTGACGATCTGGAGGAGGAAGCAACGTTGAACGCGCCACCAATATCAATTGCCGGGTTCGGACGCTGGCTCGCGGGCCTGATGCTGCTCGCGCAGGCCAGCGCGGCCCGTGCCGACTACAGTTGGAACTTCCCCACGCCGGTCACGCCGATCGCCCGGGACACGCTGAAGATCCACAACGAGTTCATGATCATCATCACCGTGCTCTTTTTGGTGGTGTTCGCGATCATGATCTATTCGATGATCAAGCACCGCAAGAACGCGGGCGCGAAACCGGCGGAGTTCACCGGCCCGAAGTCGCGCCTGCAGTGGTTCTGGGTGCTGGTTCCCTTCGCCATCCTGCTATTCATCGACTTCGTGCTGATGGGCATCCCGGCCTTCCACGCCGTGCTCGACATGGAGGACACCAAGACCAAGGCCGACATGGTGCTCAAGGTCACGGGGATGCAATGGAAGTGGCAGTACGAGTACCCCGATTCCGGCATCAAATTCATCAGCACCACGACCACGCCCCGCGACCAGATCGCGAACAAGGAAAAGAAGGGCGAGCACTACCTGCTCGAAGTCGACAACGAGGTGGTGCTGCCGGTGAACAAGAAGGTGCGCGTGCTGCTCACTGCCACCGACGTCATCCACACCTGGTGGGTGCCGCAGTTCGGCGTCAAGCGCGACGCGATTCCCGGCTTCCTGCGCGAGACCTGGGTCAAGATCGAGCAGCCCGGCGTGTACCGGGGCCAGTGCGCCGAACTCTGCGGCAAGGACCACGGCTTCATGCCGGTGGTGGTGCGCGCGGTGCCGGAGCCTGAATACCTTGCGTGGGTGGAAAAGAAAAAGGTCGAACTGGCCGCTGCCGCCGCCGGTTCGGACAAGACCTGGACCAAGGATGAACTCGTCGCCAAGGGCAAGGAAGTCTACGAGAAGCAGTGCGCGGTCTGCCACCAGGCCAACGGCCAGGGTCTGCCGCCCGCCTTCCCGCCGCTGACCGGCAGCAAGATGATCGACGGCCCGCTGCTCTCGCCCGAGGGCAAGCTGATCGCCGACAGCCACGTAGACCGCGTGCTCAACGGCAAGGCCGGCACCGCGATGCAGGCGTTCAAGAACACGCTGAACGACGTGGAACTTGCCGCCGTCATCACCTACGAGCGCAACGCGCTGGGCAACTCGGTGGGCGACATGATCCAGCCGTCCCAGATCAAGAGCCTGCGCTGAAGCGTCCGCCCCGCCATGACTGACTTTGCGCTGAATACGACTTTCCAGGAGGCAACCCGATGAGCACCGCCACCGCGACCCACGACGCGCACGACGCCCACCACGCATACCCCGGCGGCATCCGGCGCTGGCTGACGACGACGAACCACAAGGACATCGGCACGATGTACCTGACCTTCGCGATGATCATGTTCTTCGTCGGCGGCGCAATGATACTGCTGGTGCGCGTCGAGCTTGTTCGAGCCTGGCCTGCAGATGATCCAGCCCGAGTTCTTCAACCAGCTCATCGGCGTGCACGCCCTGGTGATGATCTTCGCGGCACTGATGCCGGCGGCCACGGGCTTCGCGAACTGGCAGCTCCCGCTCATGATTGGCGCGCCGGACATGGCACTGCCGCGATTGAACAACTGGGGCTTCTGGCTCCTGCCGCCGGCCGCCACGTTGCTGACGCTGCCCTTCGTGCTAGCGCTGTTCGGCATCGGCGACGGCGCCATCGCCACCGGCTGGACCTTCTACGCGCCGCTCTCGGTGCAGGGCGGCATAGGCGTGGACTTCGCCATCTTCGCGGTGCACATCCTCGGCATCTCCTCGATCATGGGATCGATCAACGTCATCGTCACCATCTTCAACATGCGCGCGCCCGGCATGACGATGATGAAGATGCCGCTGTTCGCCTGGGGCTGGCTGATCACCGCCTTCCTGCTCATCGCCACCATCCCGGTGCTGGCCGGCGCGGTCACCATGCTGCTCACCGACCGCCACTTCGGCACCCATTTCTTCGACGCAGCCGGCGGCGGCGACCCGATTCTGTTCCAGCACCTGTTCTGGTTCTTCGGCCACCCCGAGGTCTACATCCTGCTGCTGCCGGTGTGGGGCCTGATTCCCCACGTCATGTCGACATTCACGCGCAAGCCGATCTATGGCTACAAGGCCCAGGTCTACAGCTTCTGGGCGATCGGCGCCCTGTCGGTGGTGGTCTGGGCGCACCACTTCTTCACCGCCGGCATGCCGGTGCCGGCGCTGCTCTACTTCATGTACTCGACCATGCTGATCTCGCTGCCGCTGGCGGTGCTGTTCTTCTGCTGGATCGCCACCATGTGGCGCGGCGCCATGACTTTCGAGACGCCGATGCTGTTCGCGCTGGGCTTCATCGTGCTTTTCGGCATCGCCGGGCTAACCGGCCTGGTGCTGGCCGACGTCGCCGCCGACGCCCAGTACCACCACAGCTACTTCGTCGTCGCGCACTTCCACTACGCGCTGTTCGCCGGCGGCATCATGGGGGTGATGACGGGCGTGTACTACTGGCTGCCGAAATGGACCGGCCACATGTACGACGAGAAACTGGGCAAGCTGCACTTCTGGCTCACCGCCATCTCCTTCAACCTCACCTTCATTCCGCAGTTCTTCCTCGGACTGGCGGGAATGCCGCGGCGCATCCCTGACTATGCGCTGCAGTTCTCCGAGTTCAATGCGATCTCGACCGTCGGCGCCATGATTCTCGGGTTCTCGCAACTGATCTTCGCCTGGAACGTGTGGAAGACGGCGCGCGGCGGCCAGAAGGCCGACGCCAAGGTGTGGGAAGGCGCGCGCGGCCTGGAGTGGGACCTGCCCTCGCCGCCGCCCTACCACTCCTGGGAAACCCAGCCGGTGATCAAGTGAGCAGCGCTTCCGTGACGGTACCCATGAGCCCGGAAGAAGTGGCACGGCGCCGCGCCAACGCGCGGCGCCTGGCCTGGGCGCTGGGCCTCGCGGTGCTCGCGCTCTATGTAGCTGGAATGTTCTTCAAGCGCTGAGGCTGCGACGACAATGACAGCGGCGAACCCTGCAGGCAGACCGGACCACCGCAAGCTGGTGGTCCGGCTGCTCGTGCTTGTGGCAGCCGCCTTCGCCTTCGGCTTCGCCCTGGTGCCGCTCTACAACGTGCTGTGCCAGGTGACCGGGCCTGAACGGCCGCACCAAGGGCGGCATCGGCGCCGGCGGCATCGTCAGCAGCAAACCCGCGTCGCGCATCGACACCTCGCGCGTGGTGACAGTGGAATTCACCGAGACGGTGATGCCCGGCCTGCCGTGGGAGATCAAGCCGCTCACCCGCAGCTTGGACCTGCACCCCGGCGAGTTGCATCAGGTGCGCTACCTGGTGCGTAATCTCTCGGACAAGACCATCGTCGGCCAGGCGGTGCCTTCGGTGACGCCGGGACAGGCGGCGCAGCACTTCGACAAGCTGGACTGCTTCTGCTTTCGGCAGCAGACCCTGGCGCCGGGCGAAGCGCGGGAAATGCCGCTGACTTTCGTGGTCAAGCCGGAAATCGATACGGACATCCGCACCGTGACGCTGTCCTACGCGTTCTTCAGCGCGCCGGACCAGAGCGCGGAGGCAAAACAGGAGGGGGGTAAATGAGCATGACGAATCAGCAGGCGCACCAGCACTACTACGTTCCGGAGCCCAGCCTCTATCCGTTCATCCTGGCCGGCGGCCTGTTTACGCTGGCGCTGGGTTTCATCCTGAAGATGAACAGCTACGCCCTCGGCCCCTGGCTCATGCTGGGCGGCACCGGGATCATCCTCTACGTGCTGTTCGGCTGGTTCGGCAAGGTCATCGCCGAAAGCCAGAGCGGCGCCTACCGCGACTGGGAGGACAAATCCTTCCGCTACGGCATGGTGTGGTTCATCGCCTCCGAGGTGGCCTTCTTCGCCGCCTTCTTCGGCGCCCTGTTCTACGTGCGGGTGATATCGGTGCCAGACTTGGGCGGCATGGTGGGCGCCCACGGCACCACCCTATGGCCGGGCTTCGATCCGGCCTGGCCGACCGCGGGGCCGAAGGGGCCGCAGTTCACGCCCATGGGCGCCTGGGGCATTCCGGCGCTCAACACCGCGCTGCTGCTTTCTTCAGGCGCAACCGTCACCTGGGCGCACTGGGCACTGCTGAAGAACAACCGTGCCCAGCTAACCCTGGGCCTGGCGCTCACGGTGCTTCTGGGCGCGATCTTCCTGTTCTTCCAGGCCTACGAGTACCACCATGCGTACACCGAACTGGGCCTCACGCTGGGCGCCGGCGTCTATGGCGCCACCTTCTTCATGCTCACCGGCTTCCACGGTTTCCACGTCACGCTCGGCACCATCATGCTGGCGGTGGTGCTGCTGCGGGTGATGAAGGGCCACTTCACCTCGGAACGGCATTTCGCGTTCGAGGGCGTGGCATGGTACTGGCACTTCGTCGATGTGGTGTGGCTGCTGCTCTTCGTCTTCGTCTACTGGCTGTAACCGGGGATGAGGCCGAAGCGGAAGCTCGCCAGCAGCAACAGAAACACGCCGATCGACAGACCGATGCGCAGCGTGAGCGCACGCACGGTGCGCGTGCCTGTGCCGCGGTCGCGATAGAGGAAGAACAGGCCCGAGAACAGGCTCCCGATCACGCCGAACAGCATGAGGACGATCACCAGCTTGAGCAGCATGTCGGACTCCCATCCCACGGTGGAGAAACCCGATTATGCGCGTACGCCGCAACCGGGAGCAATCCGCGGCGGCTGGCGCTTCCGCCCGCGCCTGCTGCCGACGCTGGCCGCCCTGGTGCTGTTGCCGACCTTCATCTCCCTGGGCAACTGGCAGATGAACAAGGCGCGCACCAAGGGAAGCACGCAGTCACTTCTTGACGCGCGCAGCCGCGAACCGGCGGTGCAGATGCCGGTCACTGCGGTGGATGCCGACATCGCTGCGCTACCGTCGGGTGAGCCTCAGCGGACGCTACGAGACCGCAACGCCAGTTCCTTCTCGACAACCGGGTGCACAAGGAGCGCGCCGGCTACCACGTGCTGTCTCCGCTGCGCCTTGCCGGCAGCGACATGCGCGTTCTGGTCAATCGCGGCTGGGTGCCGGCGCCGGCGGATCATAGTCAGCGTCCGGAGATCGCCACGCCGCAGGGCGAGGTGCAGATCACGGGCGTTGCCGTGGTGCCGGGCAGCAAGTTCTTCACCCTCGCACCCGAACCCGCCGCCAGCGGGCAATGGCAGCCAGTGTGGCAGAGCCTGGACCTTGCCCGCTACCGCGCCAGCGTGGATTTTCCCGTCCAGCCTGTCGTCATCCAGATGGATCCGGACAGCGCAGGGGGCGGCTTCGTGCGCGAATGGCCGCGCCCCGACGAGCGCATCGAGCGCCACCTCGGCTATGCTTGGCAGTGGTACGGCTTCGCCGCGACCCTGGTGGCGATCTGGCTGGTCGTCAATATCCGACGCGCATGAACAGCGCTACCATGACCGCCGCCGATTCCAAGCCAGCTCAGCCCGGCTCGGGCAAGCGCACGATTCTGCTGATCCTGGCGCTGTTCGTGCTGCCAGTGCTGATCGCCGCCGGCCTCTACGTCTTCCGCTGGCAGCCGAGCGGGACGATGAATCACGGCGAACTGCTCAAGCCAAGCTTCGCCCTGCCGGATGGCCTGACCGGGACCGACGGCAAGCCCCTGCCCGCCGAAGAACTGCGCGGCAAGTGGCTGCTGCTGCTGACCGGCACCGGTCCCTGCGACGACGCCTGCGGCAAGGCGCTGCAGCAGATGCGCAGCGTGCATATCGCCCTGAACAAGGAACGTAACCGCATCCGCCGCGCCTGGATCAACCCCGCTGCCGGTGCCGACCCGGCCCTGCCCGAACTGCGCCGCACCCTGCCCGACCTGCTCGTCGCCCAGCCCACCGGCGCCGCGTGGACCACGGCTTTCGGCGCCGCGCCCGGACACCGGCTCTATCTCGCAGACCCCATGGGCAACGTGATCCTGCGTTACCCCGACAAGGCCGATCCCCCGGGCGTACGCAAGGATCTGGAACGGCTGCTCAAGTACTCCTGGATCGGATAGAACGCCGCCATGCAGACACTGACTCTTGCCCAACGCTCCCTGTTCGTCCGGCTGCGCAGCTTTTTCGAACTGTGCAAGCCGCGCGTCAATGCACTCATCGTATTCACCGCGATGATCGGCATGTTCCTGGCGCAGGAGGGCTTTCCCCCGCTAGGCCTGTTCCTCGCCGCGTCGCTCGGCATCGCGCTGGTGGCCGGTGCCGCAGCGGCGGTGAACTGTCTGGTCGAGGCGCAGATCGACGCGCGCATGGCACGCACCCGCGCCCGCCCCACCGCGCTGGGCCAGATCAACACCGCCGAAACCCTGGCGCTCGCCACCCTGGTGGGCGGCAGCGGTCTGTGGCTGCTCTACACCGTGGTCAATCCGCTCACCATGTGGCTCACCCTCGCCACCTTCCTCGGCTACGCGGTCATCTATACCATCGTCCTCAAGCCCGCCACGCCCATGAACATCGTCATCGGCGGCGCCTCCGGCGCCATGCCGCCGATCCTCGGCTGGGCCGCCATGACCGGCCATCTTTCCCAGGAATCGCTGGCCCTGTTCCTCATCATCTTCGTGTGGACCCCGCCGCATTTCTGGGCGCTGGCCATGTACCGGCGCGAGGAATACGCCCGGGTCGGCCTGCCCATGTTGCCGGTCACCCACGGCATTCGCTTCACCTGCCTGCACAGCCTGCTCTACGTCGTCATGCTGGCGGCGGTGAGTCTGCTACCCTGGACCCTGGGCATGAGCGGCGCGATCTACCTCGGCGCCGTGCTGCTGCTGAACGCCGGCTTCCTCGCCTACGCCATCGCGCTCTACCGCAATTACTCCGACGCCCTGGCGAAAAAGACCTTCCGCTACTCCATCGTCTATCTGACGCTGCTCTTCGCCGCCCTGCTCCTCGACCACTTCGCCGGATGACCGCCTATCGCCGGCTGCTCGCCGCGGCGATCCTGCTGGCATTTTGCGTCGTCGGCCTCGGCGCCTACGTGCGCCTCTCGGACGCCGGGCTGGGCTGCCCCGACTGGCCCGGCTGCTACGGCCACCTCGTCGGCGTGCCCGATGAAGCCCACGAACATGCTGCCGCCGCGCAGGCCTTCCCCGACAAGCCGGTGGAAGCGAGCAAAGCCTGGAAGGAGATGGTGCACCGCTATTTCGCCGGCACCCTGGGGTTGCTCATCGCGGCGATTGCGGTAATCGCCTGGCGCGCGCGCGACCAACTCCGGCAATCGCCGCTGCTGCCCACGCTGCTGGTGGGAATCGTCGGCTTCCAGGCGCTGCTCGGCATGTGGACGGTGACCCTGCTGCTCAAGCCGGTGATCGTCACCGCCCACCTGCTGGGTGGCATGACGACGCTGTCGTTGCTGGTGTGGCTGTGGTTGAGGCAGGCACCGCAACTGGCGATGCCACCGGCAAGTGGCCTGCTGCGGCTGGGCAGCCTCTTAGCCGTGCTGGCGGTCGCCGCGCAGATCGCGCTGGGCGGATGGGTCAGCAGCAACTACGCGGCGCTCGCCTGCACCGACTTCCCCACCTGCGGCGGCGCCTGGGTTCCGCCGGACATGGATTTCCGCCACGCCTTCCAGTTCCGCCGCGAGCTCGGCCAAACCGCCGACGGTGCGCTGCTGAGCCACGCCGCCCTCACTGCCATCCAATGGACCCATCGCATCGGCGCCCTCGCGGTACTGACTTTGGTCGGCGGCCTCGCCGCGGCCCTCATTCGCCGCCCGCTTTGGCGAAATGCCGGCCTGCTGCTGGCCGCCTTGATGGCGCTCCAGATGACGCTGGGCATCTCCAACCTGCTGCTATCGCTACCGCTGGTGGTGGCGGTGGCCCACAACCTCGGCGCCGCATTGCTGCTCGCCGCCACCCTGAGCATCGCCTTCAGGATCTGGGCGGCGCGCTGACACTGACCGTTGGCCGCGCAGGGTGGCAAAGCGCCGCAGGGCCGCATTCCACCAAGGTGGCGCCTGCGGTGCAAGCTGCGGAACAAACCTTCGATGGTGGAATGCGGCCCTGGCGGGCCTTTTCCTCCCTACGCCCCGCCGAGCGCCGCCAGCAGCTTGCCGTGGATGCCGCCGAAGCCGCCGTTGCTCATGACGAGCACGTGGTCGCCGGAACGGGCGGCGGCGCGCACTGCGGCGACGATCCGATCGATGTCCTCGAAAACCCCGGCCTTGCTACCGAGGGGGGCCAGGGCAGACCGCGCATCCCAGCCCAGCGTTGCGGCGTAGCAGTACACGCAGTCGGCGCCGCCCAGACTTGCGGCAAGCTGATCCTTCATCACCCCAAGTTTCATGGTGTTGGACCGGGGTTCGAGGACGGCGTGGAGCGTCGCCGAGCCGATCTTCTTTCGTAGCGCCCCGACGGTGGCGGCAATGGCGGTGGGGTGATGGGCGAAATCGTCGTACACCGCGACGCCGCCTGCCACACCCCGCAGTTCCAGTCGGCGCTTCACCCCGCGGAACGAGTCCAGCGCCGCCAGCGCGTGCCTGGGCGCGACGCCGGCGTGTCGTGCGGCAGCCACCGCCGCCAAGGCATTGAGCCGGTTGTGCTCGCCCGGCAGTCCCAGCCGCGCCGTGCCGCAGGATTCACCGTTCAGGAACACCTCTAGGCCCCCGTCCTCGGCAGTTTCGCGCTGCGTCCAGCCTCCTGAACCGCCGAACCACTCCACCGGTGTCCACGCGCCGCAGTCCAGCACGCGGCGTAGCGAGGCTTCGCCGGCGTTGGCGACGATCAGCCCGGAACGCGGCAGCGTTCGTACGAGATGGTGAAACTGCGTTTCGATCGCCGCCAAATCGCTGAAGATGTCCGCGTGATCGAACTCGAGATTGTTGAGGATCGCGGTCCGCGGGCGGTAGTGGACGAACTTGGAACGCTTGTCGCAGAAGGCTGTGTCGTACTCGTCTGCCTCGATCACGAAAAACGGCGACTCACTCCAGCGGGCCGAGACACCGAAGTCCTCCGGAACCCCACCTACCAGAAACCCCGGAGCAAGCCGAGCGTGTTCCAGGATCCACGCCAGCATGGCAGTGGTCGTCGTCTTGCCATGGGTTCCAGCAACGGCGAGCACCCACTTCCCCATCAGCACCGATTCCGCCAGCCACTGCGGTCCCGACAGGTAGGGAAGCCCCCGGTCCAATATTTCCTCCAGCAGGGGATTGCCGCGGGAGATCGCGTTTCCGACCACATACACGTCCGGATTCAGCGCGACCTGATCCGCCCCGTAGCCTTGTATCAGGTCGATACCCGCGGTTTCGAGCTGCGTGCTCATCGGCGGGTACACGTTGGCGTCGCAGCCGCTAACCCGATGGCCTGCCGCGCGCGCCAGCAGCGCAACGCCCCCCATGAAGGTGCCGCAGATACCGAGAATGTGGATGTGCATGGAGGGGAAAAGAGTAGAATGGCGCCGGATTCTAAATCAATCGGTGGCGAACTGCCGCGAAGTTGCGCCCATGTCCCATCGTCAGAAGCAGCACGCGCCGCATCATGTCACCATGCGGCGCAACATTGCCAGCCTCGCCGCCCGATTGATGGCCGAGGACGGAATCAGCGACTACGGCATGGCGAAGCGCAAGGCAGCACGCCAACTGGGGGCGCCGGAAACCGAGGCTTTGCCCAACAATGCCGAGATCGAAGTCGAGCTGCGCGCCTACCAGGCTATCTACCAAGGCGAAGAGCAGCAGGAGCGACTCAGGCATCTGCGGACCGCAGCGCTGTCCCTGATGCGGCTGCTGGAACCCTTTACGCCCTACCTCACCGGCCCCGTCCTGGACGGCACCGCCGGGCGTTTCGCGCAGGTCGAGCTGCTGCTCTTCCCCGACTCGGCGAAAGCCGTGGAAATCTTCCTTCTCGACCGCGGCATCGAATACCGCCACGGAGAAGTGCGCCGCAGCGCGGGCGATGCCCCGGAAGCCGTGCTGGAGCTGGAGTGGGAGGACACTACCGTCAATCTCGCCATTCACGATCCGATCAGCGAACGCATCCAATACCGCAACCCCCGCACCGGCCGCATTGCGGAGCGCGCATCGCTGAGCGCCGTGGAGGCCCTGGTCACAGAGGACGCATGAGGAAATCCCAGCAACTACTGATTCTCCTGGCGGTGGCGGTGGCCGCCGCCATCGCCGGGGCGCTTTACCACAATGCCAAACCGCTAGGTATCGGCCAGCCCGCCGACCCCGATGCGGCGTCCCGGCTGCTGGCGCTGACCCTGCCCGACCTGGAAAACAAGAGTCGCACCCTGTCGGAGTGGCGCGGCAAAGTCATGGTGGTCGAACTTCTGGGCCACCTGGTGCCCGCCCTGCCGCGACGAGATCCCCGGATTCATCGATCTGAGCAGGAAATATGCGGACAAGGAGGTTCAATTCGTCGGTATCAGCATCGATTCGGCGGACAAAGTGAAGGTATTCGCCGAGGAGAACCATATCGGCTACCCGTTGCTGATTGGCGAGTCGGGCGCCATGAGCCTTGCGCCCGTTTTCGGCAACCGCAGCATGGGCCTGCCTTTCACCGTCATCCTGGATCGCAGCGGCGCGGTGCATCAGGTTCGCATCGGGCGACTCGACAAACCCGACCTCGATGCCATCCTGGCCAAGTTGATCTGACGGCCGAGCACCAGGGACCGATGGTCGCTGCCCGGCGAGGCCACAAACTGGACAGTTTGCTGTCAATTGCGGCAAACTGGCGCCCATGACAGCGCAAAAGCGCAGCGCCAGGAGCAACACCGCGGACACCAAACGGGACCGCGCCGGGAGGATCCTGGTCCTCCACGGACCGAACCTGAACCTTCTGGGCACCCGCGAGCCCGAGGTCTATGGCCGCACCACGCTTGCGGATATCCACGCCGCCATGGCGGGGCGTGCCCGCGCGGCCGGAGTTGTCCTGGAAAGCTTCCAGAGCAACAGCGAAGGCGAACTGATCAACCGCGTCCAGGGGGCGGCGACCGAAGGCATCGACTTCGTGATCATCAACCCCGCCGGCTACACCCACACCAGCGTCGCGCTTCGCGATGCCCTGGCTGCCATCGGTGTCCCGTTCATCGAAGTTCATTTGTCCAACGTGTTTGCGCGCGAGCCTTTCCGCCACCACTCCTACTTTTCCGACCTGGCGGTCGGCGTCATCGCCGGCCTCGGGGCCCACGGCTACGAGCTTGCCCTCGAACACGCCTTGCGGCGCATGGCCGCAAGCGCCTGACACACGACACTGTTCGCGGCGCCCAAGTCCGGTTGCCGCGTGAAAGGACCGTTCCATGGATCTACGCAAGCTCAAGAAGCTGATCGATCTGGTGCAGGAATCCGGAATCACCGAACTCGAAGTCACCGAAGGCGAGGAGAAGGTGAAGATCGTCAAGCACGGCGCGGCGCCAGCCCCTGCGCCTGCCATGTACACGGTCGCCGCGGCCCCTGCGCACGCCGCGGCGGTGGCGTCATCCGCTGATCCTGTGCCGCCGGCTGCCCCTGCCGAACCGGAGGGTGCGGTGGTCAAGGCGCCGATGGTAGGCACGTTCTATCGTTCGACGTCGCCGGGGTCCAAGGCCTTCGTCGAACTCGGCCAGACCGTGGGCGTGGGCGATCCGCTCTGCATCATCGAGGCGATGAAACTCATGAACGAGATCGAATCCGACGCCGCCGGCGTGGTCAAGGCGATTCTGGTCGAAAACGGCCAACCGGTCGAATACGGCCAGCCCCTGTTCGTCGTCGGCTGATGCGGTCAGCGGACCCGAACGGCGCCGAACAAGGCGCAATCCGTCGCGATCCGGCGACCAACAGCGTTCATCCGTAGCGAATCGCCGCCATGTTCGAGAAGATTCTGATCGCCAACCGCGGGGAAATCGCCCTGCGCATCCAGAGGGCCTGCCGCGAGCTGGGAATCAAGACCGTGGTGGTTCACTCGGAAGCCGACATCGAGGCGAAATACGTGAAGCTCGCCGACGAGTCGGTGTGTATCGGCCCGCCGGCGTCCTCCGGCAGCTACCTCAATATCCCGGCGATCATCAGCGCCGCGGAAGTCACCGATTCCCAGGCGATCCACCCCGGCTACGGCTTCCTTTCGGAGAACGCCGATTTCGCCGAGCGGGTGGAGAAGAGCGGTTTCGTCTTCATCGGTCCGCGCCCGGAGACAATCCGGCTGATGGGCGACAAGGTCAGCGCCAAGGACGCGATGAAGGCCGCCGGTGTGCCGGTCGTACCCGGCTCGGAAGGCGCTCTGACCGATGATCCGAAGGAGATCGTACGCATCGCCCGCGCCATCGGCTATCCCGTCATCATCAAGGCGTCAGGGGGTGGCGGGGGGCGCGGCATGCGCACCGTGCACACCGAAGCGGCGCTGCTCAACGCCGTGCAGACCACCCGAGCCGAAGCCCAGGCCGCCTTCAGCAACCCGGCGGTCTACATGGAGAAATTCCTCGAGAATCCGCGCCACATCGAGATCCAGGTACTCGCCGACTCCTTCCGCGCCGCGGTCTACCTCGGCGAACGCGACTGCTCGATGCAGCGCCGCCACCAGAAGATCATCGAGGAGGCGCCGGCGCCCCACCTTAACCGCCGCCACATCGCGCGCATCGGCGAGCGCTGCGCGGAAGCCTGCCGCCGCATCAACTACCGCGGCGCGGGCACCTTCGAGTTTCTGTTCGAGAACGACGAGTTCTACTTCATCGAGATGAATACCCGCCTCCAGGTCGAGCACCCGGTGACCGAGTTCATCACCGGCATCGACATCGTCCAGCAGCAGGTTCGGGTGGCAGCCGGCGAGAAACTGCAACTGCGCCAGCGCGACATCGAGTTCCGCGGCCACGCCCTGGAATGCCGCATCAACGCCGAAGATCCCTTCAAGTTCACGCCCAGTCCGGGGAGGATCACGGCTTATCACGCGCCCGGCGGCCCCGGCATACGGGTGGATTCGCATGTCTACCAGGGCTATGCGGTTCCGCCCCACTACGATTCGATGATCGGCAAGGTGATCGCCTATGGCGACACGCGCGAACAGGCGATCCGGCGCATGCGCATCGCACTGTCCGAGATGGTGGTCGAGGGCATCAAGACCAACATCGCGCTCCACCAGGATTTGCTCCTCGATGCCCGCTTCATCGAAGGCGGCACCAGCATCCACTATCTGGAGCAGAAACTCGCCGCCAAGGAAATTGTGACCAAGGCGGCGAAGTAAGCCGTACTCCGTTTCATTCGTCCAGTCCGCCACGCATCCATGTGGCTCTCAGTCAGCCTGCTCACCGACGCCGCGCACGCCGAAGCGCTGGCCGACGCACTGCTCGACCGGGGCGCGATCTCGGTCGGGATCGAGGACGCCGACGCCGGCACCGAACGCGAACAGCCGCAGTTCGGCGAGCCGGGCGCCGATCGGCGGCCGCTGTGGCAGCACAGCCGGATCGAGGCGCTGTTCGAGCCCGGCAGCGATATTGCGTCGATCGTCGGCGAAGCAGCGTCGAACGCGGGCCTGACTGAGGTTCCGGCCTGGACCCGGCAGGACATCGCGGAGCAGAACTGGGTCCAGCTAACGCAGTCGCAGTTTGCGCCAATCCGTATCGACGAGCGCCTGTGGATCGTCCCGTCCTGGCACGCGGCGCCCGATGCCACCGCCATCAACATCGAACTCGACCCGGGCTTGGCCTTCGGTACCGGCAGCCATCCCACCACCCGGCTGTGCCTGCAATGGCTACTGAAGCATGTGCAGGCTGGCAGTTCGGTGCTCGATTACGGTACTGGTTCGGGTATATTGGCCATCGCCGCGGCCAGGCTCGGCGCCGATCCGGTGGTCGGCGTCGATATCGACGATGCCGCACTGACCGCGGCCCAGGAAAACGCCACAAGAAACTCGGTCAGAATCAGCCTGCGGCACACCCGCGCCCCCCTCGACATGCAGTTCGACCGCGTCGTCGCCAACATCCTGACCAACCCGCTGCGGGTACTCGCTCCGCTGCTCGGCGCGCGGATCGCTGCGCGCGGCGGCATCGCCCTTTCCGGCGTTCTTGCCGTGCAGGCCGACGAAGTACGCGCGGCCTACGCGCCCCATGTCACCCTCGAGGTGGCTGCGGAACTCGACGGCTGGGTGCTGCTGGAAGGATGGCTGCGGTGATCCTGTCCCGCTGTCCGAAGTGCGAAACGACATTTCGCGTCACCCCGGAGCAGCTTCGGGCGCGGCAGGGCATGGTTCGCTGCGGTCGTTGCGGCGCCGCCTTCAACGCCCTCGACAACCTGGCGGCCGGGGTTGCCCCGGAGACCCCGCGTTCCGCCGTGCCTGGCCTTGCCGTCCCCGCACCCGAGCCGCGGCCCGAACCGGCTCCTCCGCCCCCCTCTCCCCAGCCCGCAGCACTCGCCCCCCTTCCCGGTGTGGAAATCGAATTCCCGCCCCTGATCGGCAGCGACCGCGACGAGGGAGAAGCGGGCTCAGCGCAGGCCGAAACCCACCGGGCAAGCGCCGAATTGCCAAGCGTGGCGCTGGTTCCGACGACGGGGGATCTTCCAACTCCACCGCAAGTGGAGGCCGCAACCCAAGGCTCGCCGCCAACCGAGGCATCCCTGCCGGAGCCCGAGGCGCCGGTGGAGATCGGTGCGGCAGAGGAAGACCGGCCATCGCGCTGGCGAGGCTTTCTCCTCGGGTCTGGCGTGTTCGTGCTCGCGTTGCTGGCGCTGGGGCAGCTCGCGTATCTGTTCCGCCAGGAAGCAGCACAGGCCTACCCGCAATCGCGTCCCCTGCTGGAATCCTTCTGTGCCCAGTTCGGCTGTCGCGTCAACCTGCCGCGGAATGATGAACTGATCTCGATCGAAACCTCGGACCTCCAGCCCGATGCGAATCGCAAGGGCCATCTGATCCTGGGCGCCACGATCCGCAACCGCGCCGAGGTCGCTCAGGACGTCCCGCATCTCGAACTAACCCTCACCGACGCCCGCGACCGCGCCCTTGCGCGGCGCGTGTTCGCCCCCGCCGACTACCTTCCCCCCGACACCGAAACACGGGCCGGAATAGCCGCCGGCGCCGAGCTCGCGGTGCATCTCGTCCTCGATGCCGCCAGCATCGGGGCCAGCGGCTACCGGCTCTACGTCTTCTATCCCTGAGCCGTTGGGGCGAGCTTTTGATTTATCCTGTCCGTTTCGCTTCACCTCTCGCATCAAGGAGCCATTCATGACAACCGTCAATCTCGGGGGCAACCCCATCAAACTGGCCGGCGAATTCCCCAAGGTGGGCAGCGCCGCTCCCGCATTTTCCCTGGTCAATGGCGATCTGCAGGACGTGACGCTGGCGACCTACGCCGGCAAGAAGAAGGTGCTGAACATCGTGCCGAGCCTCGATACGCCTGTGTGCGCCACGTCAACCCGCAAGTTCAACGAGGACGCCGGCAAGCTGCCAAACACCGTGGTGCTGGTGATCTCCGCCGACCTGCCCTTCGCCGCCAAGCGCTTCTGCGAAACCGAGGGGCTCAAGAACGTGGTCACGCTATCCACCATGCGCGGTCGCGAGTTCATGAAGGCCTACGGCGTCGAGATCGCCGACAGCCCGCTGGCCGGCGTCACCGCCCGCGCGGTGGTGGTGGTCGACGAGAACGACAAGGTCGCTTACACCGAGCTGGTGCCCGAGATCAAGCAGGAGCCCAACTACGCGGCCGCCCTTGCTGCGCTGAAGTGATCCCGGCAGCGGCGGTGTAATGCAAGCGTAACGCGCCGCTGCAAGACTGCCGCGCCCTCCTTCGGGAGGGCGTTTTCTTTCGGGGAACCATGGACGAGAGTCCGCACAAGGGCAAGACGGGCCTGCGTCGCATCTGGAACGCCTTCCACTACTCGGTGGACGGCATCGCCGCCGCCTTCCGCCACGAGGACGCCTTCCGCCAGGAAGCGCTGGTGGCGCTGGTGCTGATCCCGATCGCATTGCTCGTGCCGGCCACCGGCATCGGGCGGGCATTGCTCATCGGATCGGTGTTGTTGGTGCTGATCGTCGAGCTGCTCAATTCCGCGGTGGAAGCCACCGTGGACCGCATCTCGCTGGAGAACCATCGCCTTGCCAAACGCGCCAAGGACCTGGGCAGCGCGGCGGTGCTGCTGTCCCTGCTCAATCTCGCGGTGGTGTGGACCCTGGTGCTGGCAGGCTGATTCCGCTGTAACCGAAGCTTCATCCGGGCGTCATCAGAGCTTCGTCGCGCCGCCGCACACTGCGCGGCATGAGCGAAGCGCCCTTTCGCATCGATCAGCTTCCGAGCCGCACGCCGCTGCGCCTGGCATTGGTCACCGAAACCTACCCGCCGGAGATCAACGGCGTGGCGATGACCACCGGCCGCATGGTGGAGGGCCTGCTGCGCCGCAAGCACCAGATCCAGCTGATCCGCCCGCGCCAGCGCCCCAACGATGCCCCGGCTCAGCGCGGCGTGTTCGAGGAAGTGCTGGCCCACGGACTGCCGATTCCCCACTACGGCGAATTGAAGATGGGGCTGCCGGCGAAGCAGCGACTGGTCCGTCTGTGGTCGGTGCGGCGTCCGGACGTGGTCCATGTGGTCACCGAAGGGCCGCTCGGCTGGTCCGCCGTGGCGGCGGCGCGCAAGCTGCGCCTGCCGGTGGTCAGCGACTTCCACACCAACTTCCACAGCTACAGCCGCCACTACGGATTGGGCTGGCTGCGTCAGCCCATCGCCGGCTACCTGCGGCGCTTCCACAACAAGGCCGACGCCACCCTGGTGCCGACGGCGGCCATGCAGCATGACTTGCTGCGCCAGGGCTATCGCAACGTGCAGGTCGTCGCGCGCGGCGTCAACGCGGCGCTGTTCAACCCGGCGCGCCGATCCGAGGCGCTGCGGGCGCGCTGGGGCGCCGGCCCCGACGAGCTCGTCGTTGCCTATGTCGGACGGATTGCTCCCGAGAAGAACCTGCAGCTACTGATCGAGGCGATGACGGCGATCCGCAGCCGCCAGCCCAACGCCCGACTGCTGCTGGTGGGCGACGGCCCCGCGCGCCGTGCCCTGGAGTCTGACTTTCCCGGATTCGTCTTCGCCGGCATGCGCAGCGGCGAGGATCTCGCGACGCATTACGCATCGGCCGACCTGTTCCTCTTCCCCTCGCTCACCGAGACCTTCGGCAACGTCACCGCCGAGGCGCTCGCCAGCGGCCTGCCGGTCGTCGCCTACGACTACGCGGCCGCCGCGCAACTGGTGTGCCACGAGGCGAACGGCCTGCTCGCCCCCTGCGGCGACGGCGCTGCCTTCATTGCCGCGACGCTGCGCCTCGCGAACGATGCCGCGCTGCGCGAAGCGATGCGCGATGCCGCCCGCGCCAGTGTCGAGCAAATGGACTGGGATCAGATCGTGCCGCACCTGGAAGCCGCCTTCGAACAGGCGATACGCCGCCACGCGAGCCGCTACGATGCAGAAATTCTCGCTGCAGTTGCACCGGATTGAGGCCCTCGACCTGGCATTGTGCGTGCGCGCGAACCGCGCATCGCGCAACGCCCTGCTGCGGGTCTTCTTTCGCGGCGTGAGCCGCGCCGGCGACGGCGCCTTCTGGTACGGCCTGATGGCCGCCCTGCCGGTTGTGTATGGCGGCGCGGCCTGGCCTGCGGTGGCGCGCATGGCAGGCGTCGGCATCGCCGGCGCAGCTCTCTACAAGTGGCTCAAGCAGCGCACCCTGCGCCCCCGTCCCTACCAGGTCTCGCCCGACGTGGTGGCCGCCGCCGCGCCGCTCGATCAGTTCAGCTTCCCGTCCGGCCATACGCTGCATGCCGTGTCCTTCGCCACGGTGGCCTGCGCCCACTTTCCCGAACTCGCGCCCCTGCTGCTGCCCTTCGCGCTGCTGGTCGCCGCCTCGCGCCCCATCCTCGGCCTGCACTATCCCAGCGACGTGCTGGCGGGTGCTTCTATCGGCGCATTACTCGCGGCCGCGGTCCTCGCGGTCTGATCGCACGCAGGGGCGTAGGTCGGCTCAAGGTCCGGAGCCGACACCGCGCGCGCGCTGCGTCCCGGGGACCGCCGGAACCCGCTGCTATACTCCCTCCTTTCCCGCGGCACCCCGATTCCCCATGTCCACGCTCATCTGCGGCTCGATCGCTTACGACACCATCATGGTGTTCCACGATCGCTTCAAGAACCACATCCTGCCCGAGCACATCCACATCCTGAACGTCGCCTTCCTGGTGCCGGACATGCGGCGCGAGTTCGGCGGCTGTGCCGGCAACATCGCCTACAACCTGAAGCTGCTGGGCGGCGAGCCGACGATCATGGCCACCGTGGGCAGCGACAGCGGCCCCTACCGCGAGCGCCTGCAGCAGCCTCGGCATCTCCCAGCGCCACGTGCGCGAAGTGCCCAACACCTACACGGCGCAGGCCTTCATCACCAACGACCTGGACGACAACCAGATAACCGCCTTCCATCCCGGGGCGATGAACTTCTCGCACCTGAACCGCGTCGCCGATGCCGATGGCACCCGCCTGGGCATCCTCTCTCCCGACGGCCGCGACGGCATGCTGCAGCACGCGCGGGAGTTCCGCGAAGCGGGCATCCCCTTCATCTTCGATCCCGGCCAGGGCCTGCCGATGTTCGATGGCGCCGAACTGCTGCGCTTTCTCGAACTCGCCGACTACTGCACGGTGAATGACTACGAAGGCAAGCTCCTGTCCGAGCGCACCGGCCGTACGCTGGAGGAGATCGCGCGCCTGGTGACGGCGCTGATCGTCACCCGTGGCGGCGAGGGCTCGATCGTCTTCGCCGGCGGCAAGTTGATCAAACTGCCGGTGGTCGCCGCCGACGAGGTGGTGGACCCCACCGGCTGCGGCGACGCCTACCGCGCCGGCCTCTTGCACGGCATTGCCAACGGCATGGACTGGGAACAGACCGGTCGCCTCGCCGCCCTCATGGGCGCGATCAAGATCGCCCACCGTGGCGGCCAGAACCACCGCCCCGACCGCGACGAGATCGCGGATCGCTACCGCGCCGCCTACGGCCACGCACTCTGGTAAGCATGCCTCCTCCGACCCTCAAGCTCCCGGCCAGGCCGCCCGCCGCCAAGAAACCCCGCAGCGGCAGCCTGCGCCCCAAGCTCACGGCCCCGGTGCGGCAACGCAAGACCGATGCCGACGCCGCACCGCCGGCTGGCGGCGACAGGCCAGAGCAAAAGTCAGCCGCTGGAAAGCGGCGCCCGGCAGAAAACCGGCCGCGGCAGGGCGCTGCAGCCAGGCCCGGGCCGCGCCCGGCGGGTTTGCGCACGACAGCGCGCACGAAACCGCGCGACACACCGCGTACGACAGCGCGCGCCGAAGGCAGCACCGAGCGGCGCGCAGCAGCGCCGCCGCGTCCCCGCGCCAAGACACCGTCGCCGCCGCCTCATGGCGGCGCGCGGCCACGCAGGGAACCAGCGCGCGACGAGACGCCGCGGCGCTCCGCCAATCGCACCGAGTCAAACCCCGAAGCGGCGGACGCCCCGTCCCGCCCCGTCCCCATCGAGCGTGGGAAGCTTGGGGTAGGGGCACCGGCAGCTTCGGCCAAGCAGCGCTTCTATGCCGAGGCAAAGTCAGTCCCCGGGACACGGCACCGTGCCGCCGCCGCGGCAGCGGCGCCCGTGCCCGGCGCAAACGGCGCAGCGCCCACGCCGGGCGGTCGCGAACTGCCGCGCCTGTCCAAGCTGATGGCCGAGCGCGGCCTGTGCTCGCGGCGCGAGGCCGACGAATGGATCGAGAACGGCTGGGTGCGCGTCGACGGCAAGGCCATCACCGTCCTGGGCACCCGCGTCCATCCCAATGCCGTCATCGAAATCGGCGATGCCGCGCGCAAGCATCAGAGCGAAACCGTGACCGTGCTGCTCAACAAGCCGCTGGGCTTCGTTTCCGGCCAGGCGGAAGATGACCACCAGCCGGCCTCCGTACTGGTGCGCCCCGAAAACCGCTGGAGCGAGGACACTCTGCCGCGCGTATTCAAGGCTGGCCATCTGCGTAGCTTGGCCCCCGCCGGCCGGCTCGACATCGACTCCACCGGCCTGCTGGTGCTGACCCAGGACGGCCGCATCGCGCGCAAGCTGGTGGGGGACGATTCCGAAGTCGAAAAGGAATACCTGGTGCGGGTGGAGGGCGAGTTGTCGGACGCCGGCCTTGCCCAACTCCGTCACGGCCTGACGCTCGACGATGTCAGGCTGAAGCCGACCAAGGTGTCGTGGCAGAACGAGCAGCAGTTGCGCTTCGTGCTGCGCGAAGGCCGCAAGCGCCAGATCCGCCGCATGTGCGAGTTGGTGGGCCTCAAGGTCGTCGGGCTGAAGCGGGTTCGCATAGGCAGTGTCACCCTCGGCAAGCTGCCGGTGGGGAAGTGGCGCTACCTGCGCCCGGATGAGCAGTTCTAAGCCCTGCCGACGGCCGCCGCCCCTCACCACGGCCGCCGCCCCTCACCACGGCCGCCGCCTCACCAAGCCCGCCTCTCCACCGCGCTCGGCGATCTGCTCGAAGGCAGGGCGGACCGGACATTGCCTTCGGTCATTGACAGGCCGTGCCATAGTCGCGTAATTGACGTGCGCTGCACGTTCCGGGACGACGGAAGTCAGCGACTCACCCGGGCCCGCGCCGAAAGCGCGGCCTGTCATCGAAGATCGAGGAGGAGGGTCGAACATGCGCCGCACATGCCTTGCAATTGCTGCCTGCATGATGGTGTCCATACAGGCGGCCGCAGACAATCCGCGACAGGGACCACCGCTGAGGCTTGCCGGCCTGCAGGCCGCTGCCGAGATCAGTCGTGATGCCTACGGCATCGCCCACATCCGCGCCGGCAACGACCACGACGTTTATTTCCTGCAGGGCTACGTGCACGCCCAGGACCGGCTGTTCCAGATGGACACGAGCCGCCGCCGCGCCAGCGGCACGCTGGCCGAACTGCTGGGGCCCGCGGCGCTTGCCGGGGACGTCGAACTGCGCACCATAGGCATCCGCCGCGCGGCGGCGCGTTCGCTGCCCGTCATCTCCGCCGAAGCCAGGGCGGTGCTCCAGGCGTACACCGCCGGTGTCAATGCCTACGTCGCGACCAACCCGACGCTGCCGCCCGAGTATCAGGCGCTGGAGATCACGAAGTTCGCGCCCTGGAACCTGCTCGACACCATGACGGTGGCAAAGTCGATCGCCTTCGGGCTGTCCTTCGGGCTCGACGACATCCAGAACACCGTCGCGCTCCAGACCTACTCCGCGGTGTTCGATCCCACCCTCGGCGAGGGAACCGGGGCGACGCTGTTCAGCGAGGACCTGTGGCGCTCGCAGCCCTTCTATCCGGCCTCTACCGTCCCCGACGCGTCTTCGGCCCCGCCTCTGCCCGAGCCGCCGCGCCCGCGCGCGTCCGGGCATGACGACGCCACGCCCAAGCCCGACCCGGCGCTGGGCAAGAAATACCTGGATCGCATCCGCGACCTGCCGTTCTTCAAGCAGCGTCTGGACCGGGACAACCGTCCCGGGTCCAACCAATGGGCCATTTCCGGTCGCAACACGGCCAGCGGACGGCCGCTGGTCGCCAACGATCCCCACCTCGCCCTCGACCAGCCTTCCACCTTCTACCCGATCCACCTGACGGCCGGCAGCATGGACACCATGGGCAGCGGCTTCGTCGGCGTGCCCTTCGTGGTCGTCGGCCAGACCCGCGACATCGCCTGGGGCGCAACGGTGAGCCCGCTGGACGTGACCGACGTCTTCCAGGAGCAGATTGTTCCCGATCCGGCCTCGCCGAGCGGGCTTAGCACCGTCTACCTGGGCAAGCAGGAAGCGGTGATCCCGATTCCCGAAACCTACTGGGCCAACGCTGTGGGCGACGGAGTCCAGGACAATGTGGTTACGGTACCCCCGGGCGGCGCCATTCCGCCGGCCACCCTCATCGTTCCCCGCCGCAACAACGGCCCGATCGTGCAACTCGACCTCGCCGACGGGCGGGCGATCAGCGTGCAGTACACCGGCTTCAGCGGCACCCGAGAGGTGGACGCCCTCTACACCTGGAACCGGGCGCGCAATCTGCAGGACTTCCGCCGCGGCCTGCAGTGGTTCGATTCGGCGACGCAGAATTTGGCCTATGCCGACCTGCGCGGCAACATCGCCTACTTCGCCGCGTCCGAGGTGCCGCTGCGCGAAGACCTGCAGGCCGGCAAGGTCGACGGCCTGCCGCCGTGGTTCATCCGCAACGGGACGGGAGGCAACGAGTGGCTACCGGTGACTCAGGCGCAGCCGGGGCAGGCGATTCCCTACGCGATCCTGCCCGCGGCCGAAATGCCGCAACTGATCAATCCGCCCGCGGGCTGGCTCGTCAATGCCAACAACGATCCGGCCGGGACCGTGCTGGACAACAACCCGCTCAATCAGCTGCGTCCGGGCGGCGGCCTCTACTACCTGAATTCGGGCTATGACTTCGGCTTGCGCGCCCAGCGCATCACCGACCTCATCGAGCAACTCCTCGCCCGACGCGGCACCATCTCTTTCGAGCAGATGCAGGCGATCCAGGCCGACGTGGTGCTACCCGACGCGCCGTATTTCGTGCCGCTCGTCAGTCAGGCACTGGCGAACGGTGCCTCATCCGATGTGCCAGCGCTCCGGGCGCTGGCCGCGCAGCCGGAAATCCAGGCGGCGGTGGCCCGCCTCGCGGCCTGGAAGTTCACTGCCCCGACCGGGATCGCTCAAGGCTACGACGCCATCGATGTGGATGGCGTGCTCGGAACCCCCTCCGGCAAGGAGATCGCCGAGAGCGTCGCCGCCACCCTCTACTCGGTATGGCGCGGCCAGTTCATCCGCAACACCATCGACGCCACCCTCGAAGGCGTGCCCGTGCCCGTCGGCGTAACCCTGCCGAAACCGGGCAGCCAGCTCGCCATGACCGCCCTGAAGGCCCTGCTGGAGCGTCGTCCCGAGCCGGGCGTAGGCGCCTCCGGCATCAACTTCTTCAATGCGCCGGCCGACGCCGCCGAGGATCGCCGCGACATCGTCATCCTGAAGAGCCTCGCCGACGCCCTCACCCGGCTCGCCGGGCCCGACTTCGCGCCGGCCTTCGGCGGCTCGACCCAGCTCGACGATTACCGCTGGGGCAAGCTGCACCGCATCGTGCTCGATCATCCGCTCGGCGTTCCGTTCAGCGTGCCGCCGGCCTTCGGGACGATCCCCAACCCGCTGGGCGATGCGCTGCCGGGCTTTCCGACCGATGGGGGGTTCGGCGTCGTCGATGCGTCCAACCATGACGCCCGGGCGCAGAGCGCCGACGAGTTCATGTTCGGCAACGGTCCGGTCAACCGTTACGTCGCGGAAGCGGGCCCGCCCGGCGTTCGCGCTGAGTCGGTCTGGCCGGGCGGAACCAGCGCCATCCCGGGCACGCCCTATTACACCAACCTGCTCGGACGCTATCTCACCAACGACACCGTTCCGCTGCTGTTCCGCAACAGCGACCTGCGCAAGGAACTCGACTCGGTGACCCGCTTCGTTCCGCGCCGCTGAGCCGGCATCGGTGCGCGGCCTCCGCTCGCCCCCGACGCCGGGGGCGAGAGCACCGACGTGCGCCCTCGCCCCGCTTGCGGGGAGCGCTCGGGGGTGAGGGGCAGGTAACACCCGCGCGATCGACGCTGCGGCGCAGCAGCGCGGCGGTCGGGCTATGATCCGGCCCCATGTCGGACTCACTCCCCCCGCCCTCTCCGCCCGTCCTGGACGCCCGCTCGCCGCGACTCGCCGATTCCCTGCGGCTGGCAGCGCAGGCAGTCGCCGCGGTTCTCGGCGGCAGCAATCTAAACGACGCGCTGGCCGCCTGCTGGGCGCGGCATCCGGCACTCGCGCCGGCGGGCCGCGGTGCGGTGCAGGATCTGGCCTACGGCGCGCTGCGCGCCTTTGGCCGGGGCGACTTCTTCCTGGCGCGGCTGATGGAACGGCCGCTCAAGTCGGTGCCCGTTCGAGCGCTGCTGCTGGTTGCGCTGGCGCGCCTGGAAGCGCGGCCGGAGCAGGCGCATGTCGCCGTTAACCAGGCGGTGGAGCGGCGGCGGAGTTTGCCGGCGGCAAGTTCAAGGGGCTGGTGAATGGCGTGCTGCGCAGCTTCCTGCGCGAGCGCGATGCGCTGCTCGCCGCTGCCGGCACCAACGAAGTGGCCCTGCAGCGCCACCCGCTGTGGTGGCTGGCGCGAATGCGCGCCGAGCATCCGCTGGAGTGGCAAACCATCGTCGAGACCGGCAACGGGCATCCGCCGATGGCGCTGCGGGTCAACCGGCGCCGCTCCACGGCGGCTGACTTTCTGCGCCGCCTCGATGCCGCGGACATCGCGGCCGAGGCCCGCGGCGATGCCGGCGTGCTGCTGGCCAAGCCGCTGCCGGTGGAGCGGCTGCCCGGCTTCGCCGACGGACTGGTTTCGGTGCAGGACCTGGGCGCGCAGCGCGCCGCACCGCTGCTGGGCGCGGCCGCCGGGATGCGGGTGCTCGACGCCTGCGCCGCGCCGGGCGGCAAGTGCGCCCATCTGCTCGAACTGGCGGACCTGGATCTCACCGCCCTCGACCTCGATGCCCAGCGCATGGAGCGGGTGGCCGACAATCTGCGCCGCCTGGGCCTCGCGGCGCACCTGAAGGTGGCGGACTGCCGCGATCCCGCCGCCTGGTGGGACGGCCGGCCCTTCGATCGCATCCTCGCCGACGTTCCCTGCTCGGCCTCGGGCGTGGTGCGGCGCCACCCGGACATCAAGTGGCTGCGGCGCGAGTCCGACATCGCCGGCTTCGCCGCGCAGCAGGCGGCGATCCTGGAGGCGCTTTGGCAGGTGCTGGCACCCGATGGTAAATTGCTCTATGCGACGTGCTCGGTCTTCGCCGAAGAGAACACCGCCCGGGTCGACGCCTTCGCCGCCCGCCACGACGATTGCATGGCCGGACCGCTGGTCGGCCATCCATCGGGAATCGAGATCCTGCCCCGGACCGAGCATGACGGCTTCTTCTACGCCCTGCTGGAAAAGCGTGCCTGAACCGGCGCGGCGCGCGCTCGGCTGGCGGCTGGCGGCGCTGCTGTGGCTCGCGCTCCACGCGGCGCTTGCCGCCGCCGACCTTGCGGTGAAGAGCGCGGCGGTCAGCGCCGGCGAGGACGGCTTCGTCCTCAATGCCGAGTTCCAGGTGGAGCTGAATCCGCGGCTGGAGGAGGTGGTAGCGCGGGGCGTTCCGCTCTACATCGTCGCCGACTTCGAACTGAGGCGGCCGCGCTGGTACTGGTTCGACGAGGTGGTGGCGCAGCGCAGCCTGACCTGGCGCCTTTCCTATCATGCGCTGACGCGGCAGTACCGGCTGTCCACCGGCGCGCTGCACCAGAACTTCGCCACGCTGGACGACGCGCTGCGCATTCTGTCGCGCATCCGCGACCTGCCGGTGGCCGAGCGCAACGCGCTGAAGACCGGTCTCGCCTACGAGGCGCGGCTGCGGATGCAGCTCGACCTCACGCAACTGCCCAAACCGCTGCAGGTCAGCGCCATCGGCGACCGCGACTGGAACCTGGGCAGCGATTGGCACGAGTGGGCCTACACGCCGGCGGCCGCGGCGCCGGAAGCGAAATGAAGATCCTGGTCATCGTCGTCGGGGCGGCGCTGGCGGGGATCCTGCTGTTCCTGCTCGCCTCGGCATCGGCCAACACGGCGCTGTTCTCGCGCCACTACCCGCTGCTGCTGGCGCTTAACGGCGCGGTGACGATCGTGCTGCTGGGCGTGGTGCTGGTGCAGTTGCGCACGCTCTACCGCGAGTACCGGGCACGGGTGTTCGGCTCTAGGCTGACCTATCGCCTGCTGCTCGCCTTCGCGGTGATGGGCGTGGTGCCGGGCCTGATGGTCTATGGCGTTTCGGTGCAGTTCGTGGTGCGCAGCATCGAAACCTGGTTCGACGTGCGGGTGGACGCGGCGTTGGAAGGCGGCATCAATCTTGGGCGCAGCGCGCTCGACTACCTCCTCGCCGACCTCAAGGCCAAGGCGCGCAGCATGGCTCTCGATCTTTCCGAGGAAGGTGGCCGCGCCAGCCTGCGGCTCGACCGCCTGCGCGAGCAGACCGGCATGGATTCGGCCACGTTGTTCACCGCCTCAGGACAGGTGCTCGCCAGCAGCTCGACCGACATCGGCACGCTGCTCCCGGACATGCCCAATCCATCGCTACTGCGCCAGGCTCGCAGCGGTGTCGAGCATGCCGCCGCCGAAGGCGATGCCGCGACGGGCCTCATGCTCAGGGTGCTGGTGCCGGTGAGCGGATCGCGGCTCGGCGCCGAAACCCGGGTTCTCCAGCTCACCCAGAAGGTGCCGGTGCAACTCGCGACGGATGCGGAAAGCGTGCAGGCGGTGTATCGCGACTACCAGGAGCTGTCGCTGGCGCGCCACGGACTGCAGCGCATCTACGCCGTGACGCTGACGCTCACCCTGCTGATGGCCCTGCTCGCCGCGATTGCCGTGGCGATCGTGCTGAGCCGCAGATTGTCGGCACCGCTGTCGATCCTTGCCGAAGGCACCCAGGCGGTGGCCGCCGGGGACTACAGCCCGCGCCAGGCACTTCCCGCGCGCGACGAACTGGGCGTGCTCACCCAGTCCTTCAACCGCATGACGCGCCAGCTCGACGACGCGCGTGCACTGGCCGAGCGGCGCCGCGCCGAAGTGGAGGGCGCACGCGCCTACCTGGAGAGCGTGCTGGCCAACCTTTCCACCGGCGTGCTGGCCTTCGACAACGGCGGACGGCTGCGCGCCGCGAATCACGGCGCGACCACCATCCTGGGCGACAAGCTGGCCGGTTTCGAGAAGCTGGCGCTGGGTGACTGGCCTCGTCTTGCCGAACTCAGGGAAGCCATCGACGCCCACCTCGCCGACACCGAGGGCACCTGGCAGCAGCAGATCGAGATGCGGCGCGACATCGGTCCGCCGCAGGTGCTGCTGCTGCGCGGGTCGCACCTGCCCAGGGCGTCCGGCGGCGGACACGTGGTCGTGTTCGACGACATCTCGCAAATCATCTCCGCACAGCGCATGGCCGCCTGGGGCGAGGTGGCGCGGCGCCTTGCGCACGAGATCAAGAATCCGCTGACGCCGATCCAGCTTTCCGCCGAGCGCATCCAGCACAAACTGGCCGACAAGCTGAACCAGACCGATCGCGCGATGCTGGAACGTTCGACCGCGACTATCGTGAACCAGGTCGAAGCGATGAAGAACATGGTGAACGATTTCCGCGACTACGCGCGCCTGCCGCCGCCCCAGCTCGCCCCGCTGGATCTCAACCAGCTCGTCGGCGAGGTGCTGGTGCTCTACGAGCACGGCCGCGCCCGCCTCGGCCTGCACCTGGAGCCGGCGCTGCCGCCGGTTTCCGGCGACGCCACACAACTGCGCCAGTTGATACACAATCTGCTGCGCAACGCCCAGGATGCTCTGGGCGAGGAGGAGGCACCGGAGATAGAAGTCGCCACCGAGCGCACCCCCGGCGGCGCCAGCCTGGTGGTGCGCGACAACGGCGGCGGCTTTGCGCCGCAGATCCTGGAGCGCGCCTTCGAGCCCTACGTCACCACCAAGGCCAAGGGCACCGGCCTGGGCCTGGCGATCGTCAAGAAGATCGTGGACGAACACCACGGCGAAATCCGTCTGGCGAATCGAACGCCGCGCGGCGCCGAAGTGCGCGTGCAACTGCCGTTGGCGGCGTGAGTGAGTGAGTGAGGAAAACCATCAGCACAGCATAGCCCGACCGGCTCGATCCTCAATCCTGAATCCTCAATCCTGAATCCTCAATCCTGATTATCCTGAATCCCGACCCCATGCCCCAGATTCTTGTAGTCGACGACGAAATCGGCATCCGCGAGCTGCTCTCCGAGATCCTGCGCGACGAAGGCTATGACGTCACGCTGGCCGAAAACGCCGGCACGGCGCGCGCGGCGCGCAATGCGCGGCGCCCGGACATGGTGCTGCTCGACATCTGGATGCCCGATACCGACGGCATCACGCTGCTCAAGGAGTGGGCAGCCAACGGCCAGCTCACCATGCCGGTGATCATGATGTCCGGCCACGGCACCATCGACACCGCGGTCGAGGCGACGCGCATCGGCGCCCTGGATTTCCTCGAAAAGCCGATCGCCATGCAGAAGCTGCTGGCGGCGGTCAAGCGTGCCCTGCAGAAGGCCCCCAGCGCCGCTGCGTCGGTACTGACTCTCGCGGCCTTCCCGCGCTCGGCGCCGCTGCGCGACCTGAAGAAGCGCCTCGAACAGGTGGCGCTCAAGAGCCGTGTGGTGCTGCTCAAGATGGCCCATGGCAGCGTGGCGGAGCTTTGCGCGCGCACCCTGCACACGCCGGGCAAGTCCTTCATCGACCTGGCCGCCGCCGGCCAGCCGCTGGACCTCAACGCCCTCGAACAGGCTTCGGGCGGCCTGCTCTATGCCCCCGAACTCGCGCAACTCTCGCGCCTGCAGCAGAAGAATCTGGCCTTCGCCGCCGAGCGCCTGGAGCGCTATTCCCTGCGCCTGGTCGCGGCCACCGTGCACAGCGCCGAGGAACTGGTGGAGGTAGGGTGGGACGCGGCGCTCCTGTCGCGGCTGTTCGACGTCTGGCTGGCGCTGCCATCCCTCAGCGAACTCAAGGAAGACGTGCCGGACATCGCGGCGCAGATCCTGACCCACCTCGCCGAATCGGGCGAAGTGCCGCTGCGGCGCCTGTCCACCGCCGCCCTGAACGCGCTGCGCAATCACCCCTGGCCCGGCGGCTACGGCGAACTGAGGGCGGTGGTGCGGTCGCTGGCGCTGGGTGCGCTGGAGGAAGAGATCGGTGGCGAGGAAGTGATGAAGCTCGTCGGCGCCGTTCCAGCCGTGGCAGCGGCGCTGCCCCTGGATCTGCCGCTGCGCGAGGCGCGCGAAGCCTTCGAGCGCGCCTATTTCGAATACCACCTGCGCCAGGACGGCGGCAACATGACGCGGCTGGCGGAAAAGACCGGCCTGGAGCGCACCCACCTCTACCGCAAGTTGAAGCAGCTCGGCCTGCACGGCGGCCGCCGCAGCGAGCACCACGAGTAGGGCGCGCCCTGCTACCGCATTCGCCGCTGCGCGTAGGGTGCGCCGTGCGCACCGTTGCGCCGACGGCCACAAGGTGCGCTACGCGAACGGCATCGCCATCGCCGGTCGATCGATGGTAACTTCCGCCTCGGTCTCAGCGCTCCCGTCCCGATAACAATGAACGACGCCCCCGAAGGCCTGGACCGCTTCATCGCCCGCTGGCAGGCCGCCGGCGGCAGCGAGCGCGCCAACTTCCAGAGCTTCGTCGCCGACCTCTGCACGCTGCTCGGCGTGCCGCCGCCGGACCCGGCGCGGGAGGACACCCGCGACAACGCCTACGTCTTCGAGCGCCGCATCACTTTCCGCCACGGCGACGGCGGCAGTTCCGCCGGCTTCATCGACTGCTACCGCCGCGCCTGCTTCGTCATGGAAGGCAAGAAGATCCGCGCTGGCGCGCCGCGGCCCTTCGACGACGCCCTCCAGCGCGCCCGCGGCCAAGGCGACAACTACGCCCGCGCGCTGCCCGCCGAGGAAACCCGCCCGCCCTTCGTCGTCGTGGTCGATGTCGGCAACGTCATCGAGCTCTACGCCGAGTTCTCCCGCTCCGGCGCCACCTACACCCCTTTCCCCGACCCGCGCTCCCACCGCATCCGACTCTCTGACTTGCGCGACGCGGCGGTGCGCGAGCGCCTGCGCGCCCTCTGGCTCGACCCCCTGTCTCTCGATCCGGCGCGCATCTCGGGCAAGGTGACGCGGGAGATCGCCACCCATCTCGCCGGCCTCGCCCGCTCGCTGGAAGCCCAGGGCCACCACCCGGAAGCCGTCGCCCGCTTTCTCACGCGCTGCCTGTTCACCCTCTTCGCCGAAGACGTCGGCCTGCTGCCGCCCCGCGCCTTCAGCGCACTGCTGGCGACCGTCGCCAACGCCCCGGCCCAGTTCGTCCCCCTGGTGGGCGAGCTGTGGCAGGCCATGGACGCCGGCCGCTTCTCGGTGGCGGTGCGCGCCGAGCTGCTGCGCTTCAACGGCAAGCTGTTCAAGCAGCCCACCGTGCTGCCCCTGGAGCGGGAGCAGATCGGCGCCCTGATCGAGGCCGCCCGCGCCGAATGGACCCAGGTCGAGCCCGCCATCTTCGGCACCCTGCTGGAGCGGGCGCTGGACCCCCTGGAGCGCCACGCCCTGGGCGGCCCACTACACGCCCCGCGCCTATGTCGAACGGCTGGTGATGCCGGCGGTGATCGAGCCGCTACGCGCCGACTGGTCCAACGTGCAGGCCGCCGCCCTGCTGCTCGCCGGCGAGGGAAAGCTCGATGAGGCCCGCGCCACGGTGCGCACCTTCCACCACCGGCTATGCGAAACGAAAGTGCTGGACCCGGCCTGCGGCTCCGGCAACTTCCTCTACGTCGCCCTGGAGCACATGAAGCGCCTGGAAGGCGAAGTGCTCAACCAGATGGAAGCCCTGGGCGCCAGCCTCTCCCTCGAAACCGAGGGCCTCACCGTGGACCCGCACCAGTTCCTCGGCCTCGAACTCAACCCCCGCGCGGCGGCGATCGCCGAACTGGTGCTGTGGATCGGCTACCTGCAATGGCACTTCCGCACCCGTGGCAGCGGCCGCCCGCCCATCCCGGTGCTGCGCGACTTCCGCAACATCGAATGCCGCGACGCCGTGCTCGCCTACGAGCGCATGGAATACGTCCTGGACGAGCGTGGCGTTCCGGTCAGCCGCTGGGACGGCCGTAGCCTGAAGAAGCACCCCGTCACCGGCGAGGACGTTCCCGACGAAGCCGCCCGCGTGCCGCTGGAGCGCTACGTCGGCGCGCGCAAGGCAGAGTGGCCGCAGGCCGATATTGTGGTGGGGAACCCGCCCTTCATCGGCAACAAGCGCATGCGCCTCGCCTTGGGCGACGGCTACGTCGAAGCCCTGCGCAACGCCTGGGCCGCCGTGCCCGACGTCGCCGACTTCGTCATGTACTGGTGGGACCACGCTGCCCAACTGGTGCGCGAAGGAAAGCTCCAGCGCTTCGGCCTCATCACCACCAACAGCCTGCGCCAGACCTTCAACCGGCGCGTCATCGAACGCCACCTCGCCGCCTCGCCGCCACTGACTTTGGCCTTCGCCATCCCCGACCACCCCTGGGCCGACATCGAACTCGGCGCCAACGTGCGGGTGGCCATGACCGTCGGCGCAGCCGGCACAGGTGAGGGGCGGCTGCTCATCATCGACGAGGAGGAGGATTCGGGTGAGGACGCGCGCAAAGTCAGCTTCCGCGAGGCGGCGGGGGTGATCCATGCGGACATGACGGTGGGCGCGAACGTCGGAGCAGCGGCTCCGCTCCAGGCGAACGCGGGCATTGCGTTCACCGGGATGTATCCCCTCGGCCAGGGCTTCGTTCTACTTCCTGAGGAAATTGCACTCGCGTCTGGATCGGACGCAAACACCGATCTCGTCCTAAAGCCATTCGCCATTGCACGCGATCTGACCCAGCAAAACCGGATAGCACGCGTCATAGACTTCTACCCAAGGACAATGGACGAAGCCCGCTCTGCCTATCCGTCGCTGTTTCAGTGGGTACTGGACCGTGTGAAGCCCGAACGCGACCACAACCCGGTCGAGGAGCGGCGCCGCAACTGGTGGCTATTTACCCGCCCGATCCCTGCGCTTCGCAATGCACTTGCCGACATCGAGCGATATATTGCAGTACCACGGACAGCAAAGTGGTTCACCTTTCAGTTCGTGTCGCCCAACACCGTGCCTGATACCTCGGTCGTCGCAATAGCCAGTGAAGATGCCTACGTCCTCGGTGTCCTGACGTGCCAAATTCATTTGTGCTGGGCGCTCGCCGCAGGAGGCCGGCTTGGCGTCGGTAACGACCCCCGCTACCAGCACAACCAGACCTTCAACCCCTTCCCCTTCCCCGCCGCCACCCCGGCCCAGCAATCCCGCATCCGCGAACTCGCCGAACAGCTCGACGCCCACCGCAAGCGCGTCCTCTCCCCTCGCCCTCCGGGAGAGGGGCCGGGGGTGAGGGAAACGCTCACCCTCACCGGCCTCTACAACGTGCTGGAGAAGCTCAAGAGCGGCGAGCCCCTCGGCGCCAAGGACAGGAGCATCCACGAGCAGGGGCTGGTGGCGGTGCTCAAGAGCCTGCACGACGAACTCGACCGCACTGTCCTCGCCGCCTACGGCTGGGACGACCTCGCCCCCTTGCTGGAAGTGGCCAACGGCAACGCCCGGCCCGAGTCCGCCGGCCAGCCCGACCGCGCCGCCGCCCTGCGCGCGCTGGACGCAGCACTCCTGGAACGGCTGGTGGCCCTCAACGCGGAACGCGCCGCCGAGGAAGCCCGCGGCCTGGTGCGCTGGCTGCGCCCGGAATTCCAGAACCCGCAGGCCGCGCCGCGCCAGGACATCATCGAGGTGGAAGGCGAGGCGGCGCCGGCGGCCCTCACCCCCGGCCCCTCTTCCAGAGGGCGAGGGGAGAAACTGCCCTGGCCCGACACCCTGCCGGAGCAGGTGGCGACGGTGGCCCGCCTGCTGACCGAATCCCCCGTCCCCCTCGATGCCGACGCCATCGCCGCCCGCCACACCGGCCGCGGCCCCTGGAAAAAGCGCCTGCCCCAGCTCCTCGAAACCCTCGTCGCCCTGGGCCGCGCCCGCCCCGTCCCCGGCGGCTACACGACGTAGGGTGCGCCGCGTGCTCCATTCGTTGATCTTGATGCTAATGCCGTAGGTCGGCTAAAGCGCAGCGGAGCCGACATACGGCGTTCGATGACAAGGGTGGAAACTGCTGGAGGACTAGACCCAATACTCGTCACTTAAGCAAGTCTTTGAGGTATTCTTCCGTTTGCATCCTGGACGGGAGGACCTTGCCATGGCACGCACGCCTGCGAATCTACCCGAGGGCAGTCGGATCACCGACTACCTCAGTCTCGGAGTGATCACCAAGACGTTTCCTCTGGAGCGTGTTCGATCGGTGCTCGCCGTCACCGGCAAGACAAGCGTGCGCGAACGCGATCTCCCTGCGCACGTGGTCGTCTACTACGCGATCGCGCTGGCGCTATACATGCAGTCGTCGTACCGCGAGGTGTTGCGGTGCCTGCTGGAGGGATTGCAGTGGCTGATGGATCCGGCGCTCACGGTGCGCGTGACCGGCAACTCGGGGATCTCGCAGGCGCGCACGCGGCTTGGTTGGGAGCCGATGCGCCAACTCCACGACGAAGTGGTCAAGCCCATCGCCGTGGCGTCCACCCGGGGCGCATGGTACGGACAATGGCGCTTGGTGAGCCTGGACGGCAGCACGATGGATGTGGCCGACGAGAAGACCAATGATGAGGTCTTCGGCCGCCCGGGTTCGAGTCGCGGTAGCAGCGCGTTTCCAAAGCTTCGCTTCGTCTCCTTGGTGGAGAACGGCACACACGTGTTGTTCGGCACGCGCATGAGCCCCTACGCCACAGGCGAAAACACCCTCGCCAAGGAGGTGGTCGGCGCACTCGACAGCGGGATGCTGTGCCTGGCCGACCGGGGATTCTTCGGATACGAGATGTGGCAACGCGCCCTGGCTACCCAGGCGCAACTGCTGTGGAGGATCAAGGCCAACGCGGCCTTGCCGTGCGATAAGCGGCTGGCCGATGGCTCCTACCTGAGTCGGATCTACCCGTGCGACAAGGACAAGCGGCTTCAGACCAACGCCACCGTGCTGCGGGTGATCGAGTACCAGCTCGAAGGCGTAGCCGATGCCGAGCCGATCTATCGCTTGGTCACCACCGTGCTCGATCCACTCCAAGGGCCAGCCGAGGAATTGGCCGCCCTGTACCACGACCGGTGGGAGATCGAAACGGCGCTGGACGAGCTCAAGACGCACCTGCGCGGCGCCAACATCGTGCTCCGCAGCAAGACCCCCGACCTGGTGCGCCAGGAGTTCTACGGCCTTCTGATGGCGCACTACGCCGTTCGCGCGCTGATGCACGAGGCCGCGCTGAAGGCCGACCTCGATCCCGATGCGCTGTCGTTCATCCACGCCGTGCGTGTCGTCAGGCGCAAACTCCCCGCCTTCAACGCTATTCCCCCCTGTGCAGAGGAAAGCGTTCCATGAGTGCGTGCTCGACGAGATCCTGCAAGATCGGCTTGGACGTCGCCGAGGCCGGCGAAATCTGCGCTGCGTCAAGCGCAAGATGAGCAATTGGCCGCTTCGACGATGTCACACGACTTCACCGCAGGCTGTAATCATCAACAAAGCAATTCGAGTCGTTAAGTGACGAGTATTGGGACTAGACCCAGCCGTCCGGCCGGCCATCGGGCAGGCTCTCGGCCAGGAACAAAGCGATTAGCCAGCCCAATCCGCATCACTGCCCAGCGGGCGAAGTCGGCTCCGGCCTGCGGCCTTGAGCCGACCTACGAAATCGAATGGATCACGCCGCTTTGTCGCGTTCGATGTTGCGCCGAACGGTCTCAACCGTCTGTTGCGCGTCCCGCTTCAGAAACGCGATCTCGGATGGCGTCAGCATCCTCGGCACGAAGGAGGTAGCGGCATTCGGACTCTGTGAGGCACTCGAAGCCGTAGCCGAATCGGGCTCGCCACCAAGTTTCGAGTTGGCCATGCTTCCTCCGCAGTTGTTCCAGCGTGTCCAGTAAGAGGGCCAGTCTGGCCGAGTAAGGTTTGCCCGTCAATACAGTCGCGCCGCAGACCGCAGCGCCCTGGGCGACGAGATAGCCGCGCAGGTTGGCGAGGGTTCCGCCCTGCCCCACGAAGTCGTCAACCAATAGGTACTCGGCTTCGCGCCGAACGTCTCCGTCGAAAAGAGCCGGGCGGGCGAGTCGTTGCCAACCACTTGCACCCGTGTGACCCACGGCGTTGATCTGCACCACGGACCAAGTCACGGCCAGGCCCAATCGGTCTCCCAAGATCGCCGCCATAGCAGCGGGGATTCGGTTCACGCCGGCTTCTTCCATCGCCACCACCGGCAACAATAGGGTAGAACGGCAAGTCATGCGGCGCAGTCGATCGAGCAGCGCTGGGTCAATCAGCGCTTCAACCAGGCGCTGTGCCGAAAAGACGTCCCCTGCTTTCGCTGGAGCGTAGGCGGGGTGGCGCTTTACCGTCAACTCCGGGGAATGGATGGCGACGTCGGCAAAGCATCCCCAGGCTGTTCTCTGCGCAACGGGGTTTTCCATCGGGGAATTGTACTGGTCCAGGCCGCCGCTCCACGCAGCATTGCACTCCAGCAGACTCGCGCCATGAGCCCGCGACCTTGCAGACTGTCCGCATGAACGCTCCGGCACGGTGCCGGACGAAGCTGACAGGGAGCTTGCCATGATCCGAAGACAATTCATGCAGCGCGTCGCCGCCCTCTGGGGACTGACTTTCGCGCCGCCGCTCGCCTTGGGCGCGCCGCCGCGGCGCATCGCGCTGCAGCGCTCGCCGCTGGCGGGCTTCCAGTACCACGCCGGCGGGCGGCTGTGGCCACAACTGGCGCTGGGCGATGCCCTCGAACTGGTGCGCGAGCCCGACAACGCCTGCGACCCGCGGACGGTGCGGGTGGACTGGCAGGGAACGAAGATCGGCTACGTTCCCCGCGTGGACAACGCCGCAATATGCCACCTGCTCGACGGCGGCCAGCGCGTCGTCGGCGCGATCGCGGCGCTGCGGCAGTCGCCCGATCCGTGGCGGCGGGTGGATCTCGCGCTGTGGCTCGAAGTGCCGTCCATCGGCGCGGCGCGCCCGGGGGAGGCAGCTCCGTGAACGCGCGCCTGAACCAGGTCAATGCCGATGCCGTCGCCCGTCAGTTCGACGACCTGCCTGGCGGCAATCACGCGGGCGCTTGACGTGCGCGACGCTCCGTACTGGCTGCCGGATGCCCGCTCGGTGGAAGAGGAACTGGAGAAGATCCGCGGCATCGCGTCGCGCCTGGATTCCGCCGTGGATTCGGCGATGGTCGTGCTGCAATCGGAGCAGCCATGGCCCCCCCTGGAGCCTGGCCGCGCAGATCGCGGCGGTGCGCACCCTGATGGTCGAACTGTGCGCCGGCTACCGGCGATTTGCCGGCTGCCAGGACGGAGTGGCGATGGGCGTCGCGGGCACGCTGCGGCGCCTGCTGCTGGAGTCGCGGGCGTTTCTCGAAGCGTTCAATGGCATCGTCGGCGATCCGGGCAGCGCCGCCGCGCAGGCCAGAGGTGGAATGGTCGAGGTGAAATGGACGCTCAGCGGCCAGCCCGAATTGGGCCGGCTGACTGCGCTGCTGACCGAGCGTGCTGAGCACGAGGAGGCGCTGCGGCGGGCCGACGAGGAAGCCGACTATCGCAAGCTGAAGCGTTCCGCCATCCTGCTGGGAATCCTGTTGGGCATCGGGCTTTCCTGAGCGGCGGACGTCGGCTCCGGCCTGCGGCCTTGCGCCGGCCTACGCCAACTGACTTTCGCGCCGCTGACCGCATGCGCTGCATCACCGTGCGCTGCGCACTGGCAGCGTCTAGAATGACACCGTTCCGTCATGCTCCTCCGCCGACCGGCATGAATCGCCACCAGCTCATCGAGACGCGCAGCCTGCACTTGCACCAGGCCATCGCAGAGAAACTGCGCCGCAACCCGGATCTGATCCGCAGGGCATACGAGAACATCGGGCGCTGGAAGCGGATCAACTCCTTCCCCCAGCCCTATCTGGACGAATGGCAGGCGGTGCTCGACCAGGGGCTGGAAGCCAGCCTCACGCTGATGTGCGAGGACTCGGAGCGGGGTCGCCGCCTGCGCCAGTCCTCGCCCTTTCCCGGCATCCTCTCGAACGCCGAACGCTGGCGCATCCTGCGTGAAACGCGAGCAGCTTGAGCACCTGATCCGGGCGGTGGCGGCCATCACCCGGCTCCAGCGCATGGTGGTGGTGGGAAGCCAATCGGTGCTGGGCGCGTATCCCGATGCCCCCGAAGACCTGCTGCTTTCGATGGAGGCCGACATCGTTCCCTGGGATGATCCGGCACTGGCCGATCTCATAGACGGCAGCATCGGCGAGGACTCGCCATTCCACGAGACTTTCGGCTACTACGCCCAGGGCCTGTCTCCGCAGACGGCGATACTCCCGGCTGGCTGGGAGGGAAGGCTGATCGCCGTGGACAACGCCAACACCGGCGGAGCGGCCGGCCTGTGCCTCGATCCCCACGACCTTGCCCTGTCCAAGTACGCTGCGGGCCGGGAGAAGGATCTCCAGTTCACGACCGCGCTGGCAAGGCACGGGCTGGTGCAGCCGGACACGCTCCTGAGCCGGCTATCGCTCATGCCCCTCGAACCGGACCGGCGCGAGCGCATCGCGGCGCGGATCGGGCGCGATTTCGGCTCCTGAGGCCGGGCCGCGGTCCCGCGCGGGACCCGCCGCACCGGCGTAGAATCCCGCCGACAACAACATCCCAAGCCACCGCGTGAAGATCATCATCCTCGGTGCCGGCCAGGTCGGCACCTCGGTTGCCGAGAGCCTCGTCTCGGAAGCCAACGACATCTCCGTCGTCGATACCAATCTCGCCCATCTGCACGCGCTCCAGGACCGGCTCGATCTGCGCACCGTGGCAGGCAACGCGGCCTCGCCCTCGATCCTGCGGGCGGCGGGCGCCGAAGACGCCGATCTGCTGATCGCGGTGACCCAGAGCGACCAGACCAACCTCTGCGCCTGCCGTGTCGCCGCAACGCTGTTCAACCTGCCGACCAAGATCGCACGCCTGCGTTCGCCGGACTACATCGAACATCCCGAGCTGCTGAACGACAACAACTTTGCGGTGGACTTCTCGATCTGTCCGGAGCAGATCGTCACCGATTACATCGTCAAGCTGATCGAGTTTCCCGAGGCGCTGCAGGTGCTGGAGTTCGCCGAGGGGCGGGTGTCGCTGGTGGCGGTGCGCGCCGTCGAGGGCGGGCCGCTGGTCGGACACCCGATCTCCGACATTCGCCGCCACATGCCCAAGGTGGATGCCCGCATCGCCGCCATCTACCGCAAGGACCAGCCGATCATCCCCGAGGGGGACACCGTGGTGCAGGTCGGAGACGAGGTGTTCTGCCTCGCGGCGACAGAGAATATCCGCGACGTGATGCAGGAGCTGCGGCGCATGGACAAGCCGTGCAAGCGGATCATGATCGCTGGCGGCGGCAACATCGGCTTCCGGCTGGCGCGGGCGATCGAGGGGGAGTATCAGGTCAAGGTGATCGAGCAGGACAAACGCCGCGCCGAGCATCTCGCCGAGAATCTCAAGCATGCGCTGGTGCTGCAGGGCGACGCGACCGACGAGGAGCTGCTGGAGAGCGAGAACATCGAGGACATGGATCTGTTCCTCGCGCTGACCAACGACGACGAGAACAACATCATGTCTTCGCTGCTTGCCAAACGCATGGGAGCGAAGCGGGTGTGCGCGCTGATCAACCGCCGCGCCTATGTGGACCTGGTGCAGGCCGACCGCATCGACATCGCCATCTCGCCGGCCCACGTCTCGATCGGCTCGCTGCTCGCCCACGTGCGCCACGGCGACGTGGCGGCAGTGCACGCCCTGCGCCGCGGTGCGGCGGAGGCGCTGGAGCTGATCGCCCACGGCGACGAGAAATCGTCCAAGATCGTCGGCCGGCGCATCGAGGACATCGACCTGCCGAAGGGGGCGACCATAGGTGCGCTGGTGCGCCGCATGGGCGATCCGCAGAAGGTGAAAGTGGAGTCGGGCGCACTGCTCAAGGAACACCACAAGGTGATCGTGGCGCACCACGACACGGTCGTCGAGCCGGACGATCACGTCATCGTGTTCGTGGTGAACAAGCGCCTCGTGCCTAAGGTCGAGAAGCTGTTCGCGGTCGGACTGGGCTTCTTCTGATTCGCCGCCATGGGTTCGCGCATCCTTACGGTGCTGCGGGTGTTCTCGCTGATCCTGATCATGTTCAGCGCCACCATGGTTGTCCCGGTGCTGGTGAGCTGGATCTTTCAGGACGCCGCCCAGCTCGCCTACGACGAAGGCATCCTGATCACGCTGGGGACCGGCGCGCTGCTGTGGCTGCTCACCCACCACCACCAGCGCGAGCTGCAGATCAAGGACGGCTTCCTGCTGGTGGTGCTGACCTGGTCGGTGCTGCCAGCCTTCGCCGCGATTCCGCTGATGATCTACTTCTGGCCGAACCTGAGCTTCACCGACGCCTATTTCGAGACCGTGTCCGGCCTCACCACCACCGGCGCCACGGTGCTCTCGGGCCTCGACCAACTCCCGTTCTCGATCAATCTCTGGCGCGCCGAGCTGGTCTGGCTGGGCGGCATGGGACTGATCGTGCTGGCCACCGCCATCCTCCCGCTGCTGGGTGTGGGCGGGCGCCAGATGTTCAAGGCGGAATCCCCCGGCCCGATGAAGGAAGCCAAGCTCACGCCGCGCATGGCCGAGACCGCCAAGGGGCTGTGGCTGATCTATTTCGCCATTTCGATCGCCTGCCTGTTTTCCCTGCGGTTTGCCGGCATGAGCTGGGGCGACGCGACGATCCATACCGGGTCGATCATGGGCTTGGGCGGATTCTCGTCGCACGACGCGAGCTTCGGTTTCTTCGACTCGGTGTCGATCGAAGTGGTGGCCGAGGTTTTCATGACCCTGGCCGGCTTCAACTTCGCCACCCACTTCCTCGCCGTTCATCGCCGCAGCCTGCGCCCATACCAGCATGACCCGGAAGCCGGCTGGTTCCTGCTCGTCCTGTGGGGCAGCGTGTTCGCGATCGCACTCTACCTTTGGCACCTGGGCACCTACACCGACTACTGGACCGCACTGCGCTACTCGGCGTTCAACGTCGTGTCGATCGCCACCACCACCGGCCTCGCCAACACCGACTACGCCCTGTGGCCGATGTTCGCGCCACTGTGGATGCTGTTTCTCTCCAGCTTCGTCACCAGCGCCGGCTCCACCGGCGGCGGAATCAAGATGATTCGCGCGATCATCCTCTACAAGCAGACCTTCCGCGAAATCATCCGCTCGATGCACCCCCATGCGGTGCGGCCGATCAAGGTGAAGGGCGAGCCGGTGCCCAACCAGATCGTGTTCGCAGTGCTCGCCTTCGGCTTCATGTACATGGTGATCATCGTTTCGCTCACCCTGCTGATGTCCTACTCCGGCCTGGACATCGTGACCTCCTTCTCTGCCGTGGTGGCCAGCATCAACAACACCGGTCCCGGACTGAACCAGGTCGGCCCCGCCACCACCTATGCCGTGCTCAGCGACTTCCAGACCTGGGTGTGCACCATCGCAATGTTGCTTGGGCGGCTGGAGATCTTCACCCTGCTGGTGGTGCTTTCGCCTGCCTTCTGGCGCAAGTAGGCGGCCGGCATGCTCGGCCGCCAACGGGGCACCGGTGTTTCCCGCATAATCGCGCCTTTGCGGCGTCCAGCCGCCTGCCCAGGACTCGCCACCGTGACCCGTCCCCGCAACGACACTTTCCTGCGTGCGCTGATGCGCCAGCCCACCGATTACACGCCGATGTGGATGATGCGGCAGGCGGGCCGCTACCTCCCGGAGTACAACGAGACGCGACGGCGCGCCGGCAGCTTCCTCGACCTGTGCCGCAATCCGCACTTCGCCACCGAGGTGACGATGCAGCCCCTGGCGCGCTATCCGCTGGACGCCGCGATCCTGTTCTCCGACATCCTGGTGCTGCCCGATGCCATGGGTCTGGGCCTGTACTTCGCCGAGGGCGAGGGGCCCAAGTTCGAACGCCCGCTGCGCGAGGAGTGGGAAATCCGCGACCTGGCCGTGCCGGACCCGACGGTGAGTCTGGGTTACGTGCTCGACGGGGTGCGCGAGATCCGCCGCGCGCTGGACAACACGGTACCGCTGATCGGCTTTTCCGGCAGCCCGTTCACGCTCGCCTGCTACATGATCGAGGGCGGCGCCTCGGACGACTTCCGCCGCACCAAGACCCTCCTTTACGATCGCCCCGACCTGCTGCACCACATCCTCGACATCAATGCACGCGCGGTCACCGACTATCTCAACGCCCAGATCGAGGCGGGCGCCCAGGCGGTGCAGATTTTCGACACCTGGGGCGGAGCCCTTGCCCATAACGCCTACCTCGAATTCTCGCTGGAATACATGCGCCGCATTGTCGCCGGCCTCACCCGCGAGAGGGACGGCGAGCGCGTGCCGGTGATCGTGTTAACCAAGGGCGGCGGGGTTTGGCTGGAATCGATCGCCGCGAGCGGCTGCGACGCCGTAGGCCTCGACTGGACGGTGGACCTCGCCAACGCCCGGACGCGGGTCGGCGACCGGGTGGCGCTCCAGGGCAACCTCGACCCGATGGTGCTGTTCGCCGCGCCCGAAACCATACAGCGCGAAGCGCAGCGGGTGCTGGACAGCTTCGGTCCGGGCCCCGGCCACGTCTTCAACCTGGGTCACGGCATCTCGCAGTTCACTCCGCCGGACCACGTCACGGCGCTGGTGAACACCGTGCACGATTACAGTCGGCAACAGCGCCGCGACACGGCATAAAGCGGGCCAGACAGCCCATAACGGGCCGAAACCCAGTACCGGCGCGGTGTTTGGACCGGTCAAACGGGCACGCAAAAAAAGGCGCGCCGCCCTTGACTTATGCACAGACCGGTGAACTGCCTGCATTGAGGCGGCTTCCCCGGGCGCGCGCCCAGCCTCGATTGCAGGCCATTGATTTGTATGTAGTTTTTTTGGCCTAATTGCTGGGCAAAGCGTTGAAAAGCCTTGTGGGGCGTGGCTTTAGGGGCCGCCGACGGAGGTTTCCCACAAAGTTATCCACAGATTTTGTGGACAAGAATATTGCGTTTGTGTGGCGGGCCATTACCCGACAAATTCAAACCGTAATCTAGGTTTCCGGTGTAATGACTTGAATCTCAACATTTCCCCGAAAACCGTAACAACGGCGTGCTAGTCGCACGGATAGCCCTCGATCTGCCGCTGACATCGCCCGCCGATTACCTGGCCGGAGATGCCGACGCTTCCGACGTGGGCCGGCTGGTGAGCGTGCGCTTCGGTGCGCGGGAATTCGTCGGCGTGCTGGTGGAACTGACTTCCGCCAGCCGCATCGATCCGGGCAAGCTCAAGCCGGTCATCGCCATCCGCCGCGACCTGCCGCCGCTGCCCGCACGCTGGCTGGAGATGCTGCGCTTCTGCGCCGGCTACTACCAGCACCCCCTGGGCGAGGCCATCGCCGCCGCCCTGCCCCCCGGCCTGCGGCGCGGCAGCGGCCATCGCCGGGCCCACGCCGACCCGGTGCTGCGAATCACGGCAGGCGGTCGCCAGGCGCTGACTTCGCTGCGGCCGCGCAGCATCGCCCGGCGGCTCCTCGAAGCGCTGGACGCGCAAGGCCCGCAGCCGCTGTCGGCACTCAGGCGCATCTCGCCCAATGCCGCACCGGTGGCCAGGGGCCTGATCGACGCGGGCCAGGTCGAGGCCATCCTGCCGGATACGCCCCCGCCGGAGCTGCCCGAACTGCTGCCCGAGCAGGCGGCAGCGGTCGAGGCAGTGGAAGGGCGCCACGGCGCATTCGCCCCCTTCCTGCTGCACGGCGTGACCGGCAGCGGCAAGACCGAGGTCTATCTGCGGCTCATCGCCGCCGCGCTGGCGCGGGGACGTCAGGCCCTGATGCTGGTGCCAGAGATCGCGCTGACGCCGCAACTGGAAGCGCGGGTGGCGGCGCGCTTTCCCGCGGCACACTTGGTGGCGCTGCACAGCGGACTGGCCGCCGGAGCGCGCAGCCGCGGCTTCGTCGAAGCCTGGTGGGGCGAGGCGGACATCGTGCTGGGCACGCGGCTGGCGGTATTCACGCCGCTGCCACGCCTAGGGCTGATCGTGGTGGACGAGGAGCACGACGCCTCCTTCAAGCAGCAGGACGCCATGCGCTATTCGGCACGGGACATGGCGGTGTGGCGCGCGCGCCAGGAGTCGGTGGCGGTGGTGCTGGGCTCCGCCACACCGTCGCTCGAAAGCTGGCACCACGCCGCCCGCGGCCGCTACGGGCTGCTCAGCCTGACGCGCCGCGCCCGCACTCAGACCATGCCGCGGGTGCGCTGCATAGACACCCGTCGCCAGAGGCTGGACCACGGTCTGTCGGCAGCGGTGCTGGCGGGTCTGGAACAGCGGCTGGAACAGGGCGAGCAAAGCCTGGTCTTCCTCAACCGCCGCGGCTACGCGCCGGTACTCGCCTGTGCCGCCTGCGGCTGGGTGAGCCGCTGCCGCCACTGCTCCGCCAACCAGGTGCTGCACTTGGCCGACCGGCAGTTGCGCTGCCACCACTGCGGCGCGGAAAGCCGCGTGCCCGCTTCCTGCCCCGACTGCGGCAACCAGGATCTCCAGCCCTTCGGGCGCGGCACCCAGAGGCTGGAGGAAGCCCTCACGGCGCGCTTTCCCGCGGCCCGGGTGCTGCGCGTCGACCGCGATTCGGCAGGCAGCCCGCGGCGCTGGGCGGAGATCCTGGCGACCATCCACGGCGGCGGCGCCGACATCCTCGTCGGTACCCAGATGCTCGCCAAGGGACACGACTTTCCGCGCCTGACGCTGGTCGGCGTGTTGAACGCCGATGCGTCGCTGTTCGCTGCCGACTTCCGCGCACCGGAGCGCCTGTTCGCGCAACTGCTACAGGTGGGCGGGCGCAGCGGCCGCGCCGAGCTGCCGGGCGAGGTGCTGATCCAGACCGAGTACCCCGGGCACCCGCTCTACGCCGCCCTGGCCGACCACGATTACGCCCGCTTTGCCGAGAGCCAGTTGGAGGAACGTCGCCAGGCGGGCTTTCCGCCTTTCACTTACCAGGCGCTGCTCGCTGCCGATGCGCCGGCCATGGCCGAAGCGCTGGCTTTCCTCGCCAGGGCGCGGGCGCTGGGTGCCGAGGCGGCGGACGCGCTGCCGCCCGACGCCATCCGCCTCTACGATCCGGTGCCGATGCGGCTTGCCCGCCGCGCCGACCGGGAACGCGCCCAGCTCCTGGTGGAGTCGGTCGCAAGACCCCGCCTCCAGGCCTTCCTCTGCGGATGGGTGGCACGGCTGCCGGAACTGCGGCCGGCGCGCACACTGCGCTGGCATGTCAACGTCGATCCGATCGAGCTGTGAGCAGTTCGGGCTACTCAAGCCCGGCCCCTCGGTTACACTCCGATTCCCCTGGAATAGCCCGACTCCGCGATGTCCCTCGCCGTCCTGAGAAGCCGCGCCCTGGCCGGGATGGAGGCGCCGGAGGTGCTGGTGGAAGTGCACCTCGCCAACGGACTGCCCAGCTTCAACGTGGTCGGGCTGGCGGACACCGAGGTCAAGGAAAGCCGCGACCGGGTGCGAGCGGCGATCCAGAACGCCCGCTTCGAGTTTCCGGGCAACCGCCGCATCACCGTCAATCTGGCGCCGGCCGACCTGCCCAAGGACGGCAGCGGCTTCGACCTGCCGGTGGCTCTCGGCATCCTCGCCGCATCGGGGCAGATTCCCGCCGACCGGCTGGACGAGTACGAGTTCGCCGGCGAACTGGCGCTGACCGGCGAGCTGCGCCGGGTCCGCGGCGCCCTGGCGATGAGCGTTCGGGTCGCGCGTGCCGGCCGCAGTTTCGTGCTGCCGAAAGTCAGTGCCCAGGAGGCGGCGCTGGTGGCCGAGGGCCGTATCCTGGGGGCTGACTCTCTGCTGGAAGTGTGTGCACACCTCTCCGGAACCCAGCCGCTTGCGCCGACAACCCCGGGCGAACGCGAGGGCTCAGGCGCATGCTATGCCGATCTGGCGGACGTCAAGGGCCAACTCGCCGCCAAACGGGCACTGACCGTCGCCGCCGCCGGCCGACACTCCTTGCTGATGGTCGGCCCGCCGGGCACCGGCAAGTCGATGCTGGCGGAGCGCCTGCCCGGCATCTGTCCGCCCATGACGCCCGACGAAGCGATGGAGGCGGCTGCCATCCAGTCCCTGGCCGACGGCGGCTTCGACATCCGGCGCCTCGGCCGGCGGCCGTTTCGCAGCCCGCACCATTCCGCTTCGGCGGTGGCGCTGGTCGGAGGCGGCTCGGTGCCCAAGCCCGGCGAGATTTCGCTCGCCCACCACGGCTGCCTGTTTCTGGACGAACTGCCCGAGTTCGACCGCCGCGTGCTGGAGGCGCTGCGCGAACCGCTGGAGAGCGGCCGCATCACCGTCTCCCGCGCCGCCGCGAAGGCCGAATACCCGGCCCAATTCCAGTTGGTCGCGGCGATGAACCCCTGCCCCTGCGGCTACCTGGGCCACGCCAGCGGCCGCTGCCGCTGCACGCCGGACCAGATCGCGCGCTACCGCGGGCGCATCTCGGGACCCTTCCTCGACCGCCTCGATATCGTGATCGAAGTGCCCTCATTGCCTCACGACGAGTTGACCGGCGGCACGCAGGGGGACACCAGTGCCACCGTCGGCGAGCGGGTCGAACGCGCCTTCGCGCGCCAGATCGCGCGCCAGGGCAAGCCCAATTCGCGCCTCGCGCCGCGGGAGATCGAAAGTCAGTGCCCGGTGGGCGCCGATGCCCAGAACATGCTCAGGCGCGCCGTCGAGCGGCTGCACCTGTCCGCCCGCGCCTACCACCGCATCCTGAAAGTCGCGCGCAGCATCGCCGACCTCGATGATGCCGCAGACATACGCCCGCCCCACGTCGCCGAAGCGATCCAGTACCGCCGCTTTCTCGGCGACAATTAGGCATTCCCGAGAAACGAGGAAACCGCCTTGCCCGAACCGACTTCCCCACCCCCCGCTTCCTTTACGCCACCTCCGTCATCCAGGCCGGCCGCCGCGCCGCCGCGCAAGAAGCGGAACTGGACGCTGCGACTGTTGCTGCTGTTCGTTCCGGTGCTGGCGCTCGCCATTGCGTCCACCTACACCGTGATGGTCCTCAACTGGAACTACTCCAGCGGCGAGCGCGCCGGCTACGTGCAGAAATTCTCCAAGAAAGGCTGGATCTGCAAGACCTGGGAAGGCCAACTCGCCATGGTTTCGCTGCCCGGCACGATGGCGGAAATCTTCGCGTTCACGGTGCGCAGCGACGCCGTGGCGGACAAGATCAATCGCAGCATCGGCAAGCGCGTCACCCTGGTCTATGAGGAGCATCGCGGCATCCCCGGCACCTGCTTCGGCGAGACCGGCTACTTCGTGGTGGATGTGAAAGCGGTCGAGTGACCCAGGCCGTGCCGAAGCTGCTGCCGGTGCTGCTGGCGGCGCTGGCGGCGATCGGCCCCTTCTCCATCGACACCTATCTGCCGGCCTTTCCGGCGATCGGCGCCGAACTGGGCGCGAGCCCGCTCCAGGTGCAGCAGACGCTGACCGCTTACCTGGCGCCCTTCGCCGTGATGATCCTGTGGCATGGGGCGCTGTCCGACACCCTCGGGCGGCGGCGAGTGATCCTCGCCACCCTGCTGCTGTTCGCCGCATCGACCTTGGTGTGCGCCTTCGCGAACAGTATCGAGATGTTGTGGCTGGGCCGCGGGCTGCAGGGAATCTGCGCCGGATCGGGCATGGTGATCGCGCGCGCCATCGTGCGCGACGTACTCCAGGACGGTCCCGCCGCCCAGCGCCTGATGGCCAGCGTGGCGGTGATGTTCGCCCTGGCGCCGGCGGTGGCGCCGGTGGTCGGGGGCTGGATCTTCGCCTGGCTGGGCTGGCGCGCGGTGTTCGGCTTCCTGCTGCTCTATGCCCTGGCGCTGTTCTTCGCCTGCCAGCGCTTCCTGCCCGAAACCCTGCCCCGCGAGCAGCGTCAGAGCCTGCACCCCGCCTGGCTGGCGCGCTCCTACCTGGGAATATTCGCGCGACCGGAGTTCCTGCTGCTGGCGGGTGCGCTGGCGCTCAACTTCGCCGCCTTCTTCATCTACGTGCTGTCGGCGCCGGTGTTCCTGATGCAGCACCTGGGCCTGTCGCCGCAGCAGTTCGCCTGGATGTTCGTTCCGGGCGTGGCAGGCATGATGGCCGGCTCCTTCGCTTCGGGCCGGCTGGCGGGCAAGCTGTCGCCGCGGCGAACCATCGCCGCCGGCTATGCCGTGATGATCGCCGCCGCCGCGATCAATGTCGGCGTCAATCTACTGCTGGCGCCGGGGCTGCCGCAATCCGTGCTGCCGATCGTCATCTACAACGTCGGCATGGCGCTGGCGATGCCCAGCCTGACCCTGCTGGTGCTCGATCTGCTACCGCAGCAGCGCGGCCTGGTCTCCTCCTGCCAGGGCTTCGTTCAGACCCTGGCCAATGCGCTGGCCGCGGCCTTCGTCGCCCCGCTGCTGTGGGGCTCGACACTGAGCCTGGCGCTGGGCATGGCCGGCATCCTCGCCATCGGGCTGGCGGGCTTTGGCACCTACCTATGGGATCGTCGCCGCAAGGCTCAGGCCATCGGCTTGCAGTAGGTCTCCCGCGACAGCGAGATCAGGATCAGCGACAGCAGCACCCAGCCAAGCATCAGCGCGAAGCCGGCCTGATAGGCCGCAAGGTCGTAGAGGCGTACCGCGCCGGACAGCGCACCGTGCCAGTTGCGGTCCAGCATCCAGCCCACCGCCGGCTGCAGGACCATCGCCCCTATCATCACGCCGGTATTGATCAGGCCGGATGCGGTGCCGGTCAGGCGCGCCGGTACCGACTCCTTGATGAAGGCGAAGCCGATGATCATGCAGCCGGAGAAAAATCCCAGCGCCAGCAGCAATGCGATCAGCGCCGGTAGCGGCAGTGGCGGCAGGAAAACGAACACCGACCAGCCCGCCAGCACCAGGGCGCAGCTCGCGACGTAGAGCGGCTTGCGCCGCCCCAGGCGCTGGGAGGCGGTGCCCAGCAGTGGACCGCCCACGGCCCAGGCCACCAGCAGGGTGGAGGTGAGCAGCGCCGCCTCCTTGGTTGCCATGCCATAGACCTGGGTGAAGTAGGGCACACCCCACAGGCCAGCGAAGGTGAGCACCGCGCCGACGATGCCGCCGGGGGTGAAGAATAGCAGCCAGGTGTTGCGATAGGACAGCACTTCCGCCAGATCGCGCCAGACCGAGGCATGCCCGCCGCCACCGTGCTCGCCGGCGAAGTGGCTGGCGTAACCGGAATCGGCGGGGTCGTCGCGCACCCGCAGCCAGATGACTACGGCAAGCGCCGCCGTGATCGCCGCCGACACCGCCATCACCTCGCGCCAGCCATAGGCTTCGACCATGGCGCGCAGCGGCCGCCCGGCGAACACCGCGCCGACGATGCCGACGAACAGTGCCATGCCCGACACCAGCGGGAAGTGGCGCGGCGCGAACCAGTGGCCGGCAAGCTTGAGCATGGACACGAAGGCCACCGCCACCGAGGCGCCGATCAGCAGGCGCCCGGCGTTGGCCCACCACAGGTCGGGCGCGGCGGCAAACAGCGCCGTGCCGAGAGCGGCTACAGCGGCGCCCACCGTGAGCAGCTTCCGCGGCCCCCAACGGTCGGCAATGATGCCGGTGGGAATCTGCATCGCCACGTAGCTGTAGAAGTAGAAGGCCGACAGGTTGCCCAGCGCCGCGGCGCCGATGGCGAAATCCGCCATCAGTTTGTCGGTGATCACCGCCGGCGCCACCCGCTGATAGAACGCGATCAGGTAAAGCAGGCTGCCCAGGCTCCACACACTCCAGGCGAGGGCGGAGGGGGGATATGCGGCGCCGCTCTTCAAGGACTGACTTTCGCGCCGCAGGCGATGCGCTCGATCACCCTCCGGCGCGTGCGGGAGGTTCGGGGCGGGGCATGTGCGAATGGGCTCGCGACTGGGCTCGCGACTGGGCTCGCGACTGGGGCCCCGGCAAGGACTAACACTGTTCCCAGGGCAGGCCGTCGAAACGCCAGCCGGACTGGGTACCGCGCTGGTGGTGGTCGTCCAGTTCGCCCTCGAAGCCGTGCAGGACGTTGTACACCTGGCTGAAACCTGCCTCCTCCAGCACCTTGCCCGCCTCCTGCGAGCGGTTACCGCTGCGGCAGATCAGCACGACGGGCCGGTCAACGCTCGCCGCCTTCCTGACGTGGGCGACGAACTGGGGATTGATGTCCCAGTTCGGCCCATCGTTCCAGGGGATCATCATCGCCCCCACAGGGTGGCCGACGAACAGGAATTCCATCTCGCTGCGGCAGTCGATGAACAGCGCCAGCGGATTGTCCTTGAGGAACTGAGAGGCTTCCTTGGGCGTGAAGTGTTCCATGAACGGATCCTCGGCGGGGGAACGGAACGGCTACGCATACGGAATGGCGCAGCCGGATGGCCTTAGAATTATAGCCGGGCTGCCCGGATACCTCGGCGCGGCGATCAAAGGGGAACGAGCATGAACAGACTGATTCGCGTCCTGTGCGGCCTGCTGGCGGCGATCGGCGTGTATGGCTGCGACTATCTCGCGATGAAGGAACTCAAACCGGGTCAATCCACCGGCTATGACGTTCGCGATCGCATGGGACAGCCGACGTTCGAGTGGCGCAACGACGACGGCAGCGTCACCTGGGAGTTTGCCCGCACCCCGGAGGGCAAGGCCAATTACATGGTCACCGTCGGGCCCGACAACATACTGCGCGAGATCGTGCAGGTGCTCACCGACGAGAACTTCGCCAAGGTGCGCAAGGGCATGAGCCGCGACGAGGTGCGCCACCTTCTGGGCAAGCCGGGAAGCATCACCCGCTTCGATCTGAAGCGCCAGGAGGTGTGGGAATGGAAGGTGCAGAATCTCTTCCCGAACGTGGACGCCTACATCCACGTGCATTTCGCCGACTCCGGCCAGGTAGTTGAAACCAGCCGGCGCGAGGAGCAGAAGGGCTAGTCCCCTTCAGCCCCGAACGGTGCTCAGCGTCACCGGCACCACCAGTTCGTCCAGATCCCGCGCCAGCGCTTCCGGGAAGGGAAGGGTGCGCGAGTGGCGCTCCAGGTGCTGGCGCGCCAGCGCGCGCAGCGCTGGGCCGGCGGTGACGGCTTCGAGATCGGCGCCGCGCACGTAGCCGTTGCGGTCTATGGTCAGCGTCAGGACGGCGGCGGCGCCGGTCACCGGCAATTGCCAGCTCACAGTGTGGCGCAGGGCTTCCATTTCCAGCCCGGCAAGCGCCGATCGCACATAGTGATCCAGCCAAGGCGCGGAATTGGCCGGGGTGACGACGGCGCGACGCGCCGGCGTGGCCACGGTCGCCGCGGCGGCCGGCACTGCGGCCGCTGAAACCTCCCTGGCCTCGGCCGGTGGGGGAGCCGCGGCGGCTGCAACGGCCATTGCCGGCCCGGCGGGCTCAGCGACCGTCTCGACCGCAGCCGGCTCGCTGCGCACTGCCTGTACCGGGGCGGCCGGCGTTGCCGGCGCGGGCTTGGGTGCTTCCGTGGAAATGCTCGCCGTCGCTCCGGCGCTGACTTTCGCCACCATGGCGACCGGTTCGCTGCGGCGCTGCGCCAACCGGTAAACGTCATCGACGTAGATCGCGCGCGCGCCGGAGGTATCGGACAGCCAATAGCCCAGAACCACCTTGGTCGGTTCCACTGCCACCGTGCGCGTGGCATTGCTGTCGATCAGGCGCCCGATTTCATCGCCGCTCTTGCCGGTGAGCCAGGCGGCCAGATCGCGCGCCTTTTCCACGCGCACGCAACCCGAAGATAGCGCGCGCCGGCTCTTGGCGAAGAGCGCCTTGCTGGGGGTGTCGTGCAGATAGATGTCGGGCATGCCCTTGAGCGTCACCTTCAACCGCCCCAGGGCGTTACCGTCGCCCGGCGGGTGGTAATAGCGCAGCCGGCTGCTCTGGTCGGCCGGGATGAAGCCCAGCACTTCGGGCGGCAGGGGATTTCCCTTTTCATCCAGCACCGTGAGCCCCTTTTTGCGCACCGCACGCTCGTCGATGACACCGTTGCGCGTCAGATCGCCCTTCACCACCTTCGGCGGCGCGTTCCAGCCGGGATTGAACTGGACCCCGGAAACCTCGGTTTCCGTGAGCGGCGTCTTGCGGTCCACGGCGCCGACGATGACCCGGCTTTCCAGCACCGGCTCTCCGTCCTCATAGGCGGTGAGGGTATAGGCCGGCACGTTGACGACCACGACGCGCCGGGCGCTCTCCACAGCCTTGCGGATGGCATCGGCCTGCTCCTGCAGCCGCGCTCTCCTTTCGCCGGCAGGAAGCGCAGCCTTTGCCAACGCGCCCTCGGCTCCCATCTCCAGCAGCGCGAGTTCGCGTTCGAGCACGCGCAGGTTCGCCGCGTGACCGGGCAGGGCGTGCAGCGCAAGCGCCGTGAATATCGCAATCGAATAGGGCCGCATGGCAGTCCTCGCAAATGAAGTGGCGAACAGATTAGGGAACACTAATATGTATGTCCAGTTGTGGTTGTGGCTTCGACACCACAGCGGCTCCCGCGTGCCACGCCGACCGGCATCGTCAAGCATGCTGCCATCGATTGGGACACGACGCAGCTTCTGCCTTCCATTGCCAATCCGGCCTCGACTGCGGCGCGCCGTTGCTTCCAGCCTTCTGTTGAACGAATGGATTCATTCCACAGGTGGCCCATGCCACAGGTACCGACATTCATTCGAGTGAGCGAAGAAATCGGCAATTGCCCTTTGCATTCTCCGGGCAAATGCGGTTTAGAATGCAAACTCCTTTCGCCCACTGGGAGATGAGATGTCCAGCTACCGTCAACTGAAGCAACAGATCGCTGAACTGGAGAAGAAGGCCGCGATCGTCATGAAGAACGAAGTCAGGAAGGTGATCGATTCCATAAGGAGGCAGATTGGCGAGTTCGGATTGACCGCTGCAGACCTCGGATTGGAAGTTGCGAGAAGAGCCGGAGCGAAGGGTCGGACGGTTAGAAAGTCCGCCCTCAAACCGAAGTACCTTGATCCGGTCAGCGGAAAGACCTGGAACGGTCACGGCAAGCGGCCGGGCTGGATCGTTGCGGCGCAGGACAAGGGAAAACTCGACGACCTGCTGATCGAGAAGGCAGGCCGCAGCAAGCCCGTGAAGGCTTCTCCGACCGCGAAACCCACCGCAAAGAGGGCGCAGAAGAAGGCGACTGCAGCGAAGCCTGCGGCCAAGAAGCCTGTCCGCAAGACGGCAAAGAAGGCGGCACCGCCTGCTCCGAAGAAGGCGGCAGCATCTGCACCCAAGAAGGCGAGACCGCCTGCTCCGAAGAAGGCGGCAGCCGCTCCCAAGACGCCGCGCAAGAAGCCCCAGGCGCGCAAGGCGGCGTCCCCCGCGAGCGCCCCCGCCGCGCCGGCCATGACGGAAACGGCGCCGCCGGCACCCTGAGGTCACGCCACTCCGCGGCGCGGCGCGAGCGCCGCGGGTCACTCCCCGACAGCAACCGCACCTTGCCGCCGGCATGCCGGGCAGAGGAGCATTCCGATGAGGACTCGTGACTGGGCAGTCGTCCTGGCGGCCGTGGCGCTGCCAGCCTTTTCCCAGCAGGGCGAGACCCCGCGGGGCGGCACGGAATCCTCCCGGCCCGCCGAGCGCGACGAGTTGATCGTCCATGCGCAGAAGGCCATGGACGAACTCAGGGCTGCCGTCGAGGAACTGAAGAAGCGCGCTGACAAGGCCAGTGGAGAAGCGAAGGGGACGCTCGACCAACAATTGCGGTCATTGCAGGACGACCAGAAGAAACTGGAACGTAGGCTTCTGGAACTGAAGGCGATCACTGCCCAGCAATGGCGCCAACTCCAGGAAGAGATCGAAAGGGCGCTGCAGCAGTTCCGGCAGCCCGAACCGAAGCCGCAGCGCGAGACGATCTGACGCGCTGGCGTTGCTGCCGCTGACGCCGCCCACCGGCGATTCCGGAGAGGGAGCAGACATGCGAATTCGCGCCGCGATCCTCGACCGCATGGGCTTGCCCCGGCCATACAGCCTCTCCCGTCCGGTGGCGATCGAGACCGTCGAGCTCGACCCGCCCGGTCCGGGCGAGGTGCTGGTGCGCATTGCCGCCGCGGGGCTGTGCCACTCCGATCTTTCGGTGGTCAATGGCGATCGCCCGCGGCCGATGCCTCTGGCGCTCGGGCATGAATCCGCCGGAATCGTCGCGGAATGCGGTGCGGGAGTCGTCAACCTCGCTCGCGGGGACCACGTCGCGCTGGTGTTCGTCCCGAGCTGCGGCCATTGCCTGCCCTGCCTCGAAGGGCGGCCTGCACTGTGCGAGCCGGGCGCCGCCGCCAACACCGCGGGTACCCTGGTCGGCGGCCACCGCAGGCTGCGCCGGCACGACGGCAGTCCCCTCCATTACCAGGTGGGCGTCTCCTGCTTCGCCGAGTTTGCGGTGGTGGCGCGAGGCTCGCTGGTCAGACTGGACCCCGGCCTGCCTCTCGACGTGGCGGCCATCTTCGGCTGCGCGGTGCTGACCGGCGCCGGCGCGGTGATCAATGCCGGGCGCGTTCCGCTGGGGGCGAGCGTCGCGATCGTCGGCCTGGGCGGCGTAGGCCTTTCCGCGCTTCTTGCAGCGCTGGCCTGCGGTGCGCGACAGGTAGTGGCGGTCGATCTGCTCGACACGAAGCTCGTCCTTGCGCGCGAGCTGGGCGCGACGCACGTTTTCTCTGCAGCCGATCCGCAGGTCGCGAGCAAAGTTCGTGAAGCGACGGGGGGTGGCGCCGACTATGCGTTCGAGATGGCGAGTGCGGTGGACGCCCTCGCGCTCGCCTACAACATCACGCGGCGCGGCGGCACCACGGTCACGGCCAGCCTGCCGCCGCCGAGTCACCACTTCCCGTTGCCGGCGGTGAACCTCGTGGCTGAGGAAAGGACGCTCAAGGGCTGCTATCTGGGTTCCGCCGTTCCCGCGCGCGACATCCCACGCTATGCCGCGCTGCACCGCGCCGGACGTCTGCCAGTGGAGCGACTGGTGACGCAGCGAATTGCGCTGGACAGCATAAACGAGGCCTTCGACCGGCTCGCCGACGGCGAGGCAGTGCGGCAGGTGATCGTGTTCCGAGTTTGAGCCGCCGATGCAGCTTGCCTACCGCGCCGCTTCGCTGCCCGATGCCCAGATCATCGCCGATCTGCTCCACGCCGATGGCATCGAGACACGAATGTTCAACCAGAACGCCCAGAGCGCCGCTGGAGAGATTCCCCCGGCGGTGGCAGGTCCGCAGGTCTGGGTGGTGGCCGACGAACAGCTCGATCGTGCTCGGAAACTGATCGCGGCCTTCCAGTCCTCTCCGCAGCCCGGCACGCATCGCTGCCCGCGCTGCGGAGAGGAGAACCCTTCGAACTTCCTCACCTGCTGGTCCTGCGGCGGCGCCATCTGAACCATGGCGGGAGAGCCGCTCGTCTTCTGGATCGGCATCGCGGCCGTGGTGGTGATGGCGGCGGCCGGCGTCCTCGACGCCGGCCGCAAGTCAACAGACATCTTCGGCACCGTCGTCGTGGCGCTGGCAGCGGCCCTCGGCGGCGGTACCCTGCGCGACCTGCTGCTGGATCGCACGGTGTTCTGGGTCGCCGAACAGACCTACCTGATCGCGGCCACCGCGGCCGCCCTGGCGACCTTCGGCCTGGCCCGGTTAACTGCCTTGCCGCCGAGACTATTCCTGATTCCGGACGCTGCCGGACTGGCGCTGTTCACGGTGCTGGGCACGCAGATTGCGCTGGCCGCGGGCGCGCCCTGGTTCGTCGCCGGCTTCATGGGGGTCATCACTGGCGTCGTGGGCGGCATACTGCGCGACGTGCTGTGCAACGAGATGCCCCTGGTATTCACCGGTCAGCTCTACGCCACCGCCTCCTGGCTCGGCGCCCTGCTGCTCCTGCTGCTCATGCGCGTCGGCATTGGCGATGTCGCGGCGGCCGCAATCTCCATGGCCGCAATCTTCGCGCTGCGCCTCGCGGCGATCCATTACGACCTGCAATTGCCCAAGTTCGTCGCGCGCGGCTGAGAGCCGCTACATGCCGAACATGCCCTTCAACTGCTGCATCAGCTTGCCCTGGCCTTTCTGCTGCAATTGCTCTTGCAGCTTGGTCTCGATCCGGGCTTTGGCCATATCGGTGGCCAGCGCCCCGAGATCTATGTTGTAGCTCAGATTGTCGAACGGACCGGTGACGCGCACCGGAACAGTCGTGCCCCTCAGTTCGAGCAGGTCCTTGCCCTCCTGCCCGGCCGAGGTACCGACCACGCTGGCCTTGGCCAGGTAATTCATCGTGCTGTTGGCGATGTCGATATCGCCCGCTCCCGCCAGCCGCAGGAACGGGGACTTGGCTGCCAGGTCGTCATTGTGGGCGATGCCGTTGGCGATGCGCAGCGACGCCGTCATCTCCGAGAAGTCGGTTTTGTCGGTTGCGCTTGCCTGGCGAACGGCATCGCGTCTGGTGCTCACCGTGGCCTTGAGTTCGCGGAAGGTCTTGGCAAGGTTGATGCCCTTGACGGCTCCGTCCTTCAGCGCCACCCGGGCGCTGCCGCCCAGCGCCTTCTTCATCGCCGCCACGCTGCCGCCGCGAGTGGCCAGATCCAGGCTCACGTTGCCGCGACCTTCCAGCAGATCCTTGTCGATGGCATCCTTCATCAGCGGGTTGATGCTGATTCCCGTAAGGCTCTGCCTGACTGCGAGCTGGTTTCCGTTTGCATCGAGGCTGAGACTGCCGGCGATGTTGCCCTGATAGAGATTGGCGGCGATCGGATTCACGTCGAGCCGCCCGTTGGCGGCGCGCAGATCGAGCTTGACATTGCTCGCCTTGACGCGCTGCACCTGAAGCCAGCCGATTCGAAGTGTGCCCTTGGCATCGAGGCCCTTGAGCGCGGAGAGGTCGATCGGCTTGTCGGCGCCGGCCGCCTTGTCCTGCGGTGGGCGGGGCGGAAAGTAGCGGTCCACGTCGATGCGATCGACATCGACGTCGAAGCCCACCGCGAGCGGCGCGAAGCGCGGGAGCTGCCACGTGGCATGGGCTTTCGTATCGTCGAAGCGGGTCTCCAGTTCCCCGGAAGCCGTGGATTTCAGTGCGTCGGCGCGCAGGCTGCCATTCACCGGCAGCTTGACGCTCTTCATCGGCATCTGCGGGTGAGCCACGGTGAACTGCCCACCGAATTTCGGCAACTCGACCGACTGGGCCTTGAGGTTTGCCGACAGCGGCGCGGTCAGCCCGCCTGTGATCGCGCTGTCGCCGAATCGCGCGTCGATGTCGAGCTTGAAGTTGGCGATCTGCAGGGCTTCGGTGGAGCCCTGGACACCGGCCAGGTTCAGGCGCGTATCGATGCTGCGCTGGCTGCCGTTGATTTTTGCGGCAATGTTGATTGCTTCGCCGGTGGCCTTGGCCGCCGTGGCGATCAGCCGCGGTGCTTCGATCTTGACGTCGAAGGCTTCGCCCGCGACCTGCCCCTTTGCCAGCACGAGCAGCTTCTCGAGTTCCACCTCGCTCTGCTCGGGCTTGAGCTCGATGCGCACCGCGCTCAGACCGGCGTCGAGTCCCTTGACCCCGGCCACCTCGCCGCTCAACTTCAAATCCAGCCCGCCGACGGCGTACTGCTGCTGATCAAGGTCGTAGCGGTACTGTCCGGCGACGCGCACGACCGCGGACAGCCGTGGCTTGTCGCCCACCGCCTTGAAGTTTGCCGCCAGCGGTCCCTGCGCCGCATTGCCGAGGCGCCCCATCGTCAGATTCACTTCGGAGAGGGCAAAGCTGCGAGCTTCCTTCTCGTCGCGATAGCCGAGTTGGCCATTGACGAGGCGTACGCCGGCTATGTCGAAGCGCACGCTTGCACTCTCGTCCTCGTCCTTTGCAAGCAGGTCGTCGAAGTTGAACCTGCCATCCTTGCCGCGGACCAGAGTGGCCCTGACGCCTTGGAGCTCGATCTCGTCTACCACGAGTCGTTTGGAAAGCAGCGGCATCACCGCCACTGCAATTCGCACGCCGTCGAGCGCGGCGAACTCCTTTTCGCTGTCGCGCTCGGAGAGCACCGTTCGCCCGACTCTGACTCCCACGTTGGGCCAGAAGGAAAGCGCCAGCTCGCCCTCGATGGCGAGATTGCGGCTCTTGTTCTCCTTCACCACGCGAGTGATTTCGGACTTCATGCGGTCCGCATCGAAGGTGGCAACCAGGAAGATTGCCGCGGCGGCCAGCAGTGCCACGATGCCGCCGAGCAAGAAGGCGATGTACTTCAGGATCCTCATGCCGACTCCTTTGGCCCGTGAGCTTGCGGGCGGGCTGTTTCAGGCAGCCGGGAGGGTATCAAATATGGCGGCAGGCAGTAGCAGGAAAAAAGCGCGCCGCGAACGGCAGTCGCCGCAAGCGCCGATCCCGCGAACGGCTCTATGCGCGACGTCCGCGTTGATCATCCGAGCCTGTCGGGACTTGTCGCGACCCGCCTTGCGGTTTGCGAGCGTCGCGTCGTTCGTGGTCCGCAGGCTACCCCATCCGGTATGAAGGATGCAACAGCACGCCAATCAGCGCGTGGCCTCCGCCACGATCTTCCAATTGCCGTCAACGCGCCGCCAGTCGAGCTGCTTGGTCACAATGTCGTCATAGCCTCCCGAGCGGTAGCCCTGGCGGAAAACGGTGGAGGCGGAATCCTTGCCGGTGGTCTTGAGCACGACGTCGTCGATGGCCAGTTGGATCGGCTCGCGGCGCGACAGGCGCTGCCGGCGCTGGTCGGCCCACCCCTCGCGGCTCAAGCCGCCGGTCGGAGCAAAGTCCGGGGCGTAGAAGGCGAGGTAACCGGGAACGTCCTTGGACCGCCACGCTGCGGCCCACCCATCCAGCGCGGCCTTGAGGCCGTCGTCCGGGGCGGAAGCCCCCGCCGGAACCGGAACGATGCGCGGCGGAGGATTCGCCGCCATCGCCTTCGCGACGATTGCCGCCTTGTCGGAAACGAAGGCCGTCGGCACTTCCTCCGGGCAGGAAGCCGAGACGTCGGCCGCATCCGGATCGGCTTCAGGGTCTTCCTCGGCCTGCGCATCGAGCCGGTTCAGGCCGAGCACCGCCAGTAGCTTGCCGAGCGCCGCGTGGGTGCGCGCCCGCGCATTCGCGAGGTCGTACTGGCCATTGACATAGGCGCGACGCGCCTGGAACAGCTCGTTCTCGGTGTCGAGAAGATCGAGCAGCGTGCGCTGCCCGATGTCGAACTGCCTGCGGTAGGCCTCCCTGACCTTCTCGATCGACAACTGGTGCTGGTCGAGGTAGCGCAGTTGCTCGACCAGGCGCTGCGAGTCGTTGTAGGCGATCGCCAGAGTCTGACGAAGATCGCGGCAGGTCTTGTCGCGCAGATCCTTGGCTTGATTCAGGCGCTCGGCGAACTGCCGGCTGCGTGCCATATCCGAGCCGCCGCGGAAAAGGTTGTAGTTGAGCACCAGTTCGACGACCCGGTCGGTACGCTCACCCGTTATGCCATCGCGATTCTCGTCCCATTCCTGGCGCGCCCGCAGGTCCAGGCGGGGCATGAAATTCGCGCGCTGCGCCTGGGTCTCGGCCTGGGCAGCGCGGACATTGGCAACGGCAGCCTTCAGTCCGGGATTGCCTGCGATGGCCGACTTCGCCGCATCGCTGGCGCTTGAGGGCAGGCCGGTGGCCGGCAGTTCCGCATCAGCGAGCTGGGGGGCGGGAAACTCCCCGACGATGCGCTGAAAACGCGAAGTGACGTCGTACAGATTGGCGCTCTCGGTGACCAGGTTCGATTCGGCAAGCGCGACGCGTCCTCCCGCCTGCTCCAGATCCGCCCGCCGGCCAACGCCGGCCTTGACCCTTTGCTCGATCTGGTCGAACACCAGCCTGTGCTCGGCATAGTTCCCCTCGGCGAGGCGAACCAGGCGGCGGTAGCGCTGAACGTCATAATAGGCGCGTCCCGCCTCCAGAGCGGTCGATTCGGATGCCTCCAGCAACTCGTGGTAACGCACCAGACGTGCCTCGCCAAGACGCGCAACCTCGCTGCGAGTGGCAAAGCCGTCGAACAGCATCTGGTTCAGTGTGAGTGCGGCGCCGCGGCGGTTGAAGTCCTGCTCATCCAGGCCCGGCTGTTTCAGCCATTCCCTTCCCGCGCCGGCCGTCACGTCCGCGCGCGGATAGTAGCCTCCCCGCGCCACATCCCGTTCTTCGCCGGCGGCCTTGAAGGCATGCCAACGGGCTTGAACCTCGGGATTGGCGAGCACTGCTTTCTGCGCCGCTTCCTTGAGGTTGGCGACCTGCGCCGCAGCGGGCGGCGAAATCGCCTGAAGCGCGAGAAGAACGATGCCAGACAGGCCGACCAAATGCTTGTACATGGGAAATCTCGACCACATTACGTTTGGGTCGCTGCATTCTATCAGGCGCCATTCCGTCATCCGAGGGCAATTTCTCACGGCCACAGCGCGGCGGAGCGGCCCGGAGAACGGCGCTGTACCCGAGCCGAATGTCTTTGCCCACCCGGAATTGCGGGCCTCGGCGCTGCCGTGTAATCTTTCGGCGCCCGAACCAAACTCTTCCCCCCAGCCTTCTTGCCCCCATACGCTGCCTTTCGCGCACCGAGACGCGCGCACTGCCTGTTGCGCCTGTTCGTCGTGCTGGGGATGGTCTTTGCGGCAGGCGCCACCGCCGTGGACTTCGCCGCCCTGTCGCGCCATGTGGAACGACGCTTCGGCGCGGATGCCGTGCGTTCGCTGCGCGACTGGCAGGAGCTGCGCGAAGGGGCGCGCTCGCTGGACGAGATGGAACGTGTCAGGCGCGTGCACGAGTTCTTCAATAGCCGGATCCGTTTCGCTGAAGACGCCACCATATGGGGAGTCTCCGACTTCTGGGCGACGCCGGTGGAAACGCTCGCCCGCGCCGCCGGCGACTGCGAGGATTTCACCATCGCAAAATACTTCACGCTGCGCGATCTGGGCGTGCCGATCGGACGGCTGCGGCTGACCTACGTCAAGGCCCGGATCGGCGGCGAATCCAGCAGCGTCACCCAGGCGCACATGGTGCTGGCATATTATGCGAACGTCAACGCAGATCCGCTGGTGCTCGACAATCTGCTGCAAGAGATCCGCCCTGCGTCCAAGCGGCCCGACCTCGCTCCCGTCTTCAGTTTCAACAGCGAGGGCATGTGGATCGACGGCAAAGGGACTGCTGCGGCAAGCTCCACCGTGCGCCTGTCGCGCTGGCGCGACCTGCTCTCGCGAATGAAGGACGAGGGCTTCGACTGAGCCCGCCATCGAGGAATAGAGGAACCCGTCATGTCCCTGGTACGACGACTATGGCTTCTGGTGATCGCAACCACGCTGCTCGCCTTCGGCGGAAGCCTTGCGGTAACGACTCTGAGCTTCCGGGATTACCTCGAACAACAGTTGACGGTGAAGAACATCGACAATGCATCTGTCCTGGCGATGTCGCTGACCCATACCAGCACCGACCCCGTGGAACGGGAACTCTCGATCGCGGCGCAGTTCGATTCCGGCCACTACGAGCTGATCCGCCTCACGGCGCCTGACGGAAGGGTCCTTGTGGAGCGCCAGGCCGAAGCGGCTGACGGTGTTCCGCCGTGGCTGGTGCGCCTCGTGCCGCTGCGGCCCAAGCCCGGGGTCGCGCAGGTCAGTTCGGGCTGGCAGCAGGTCGGAACACTGACCGTGGCCAGCCACACGCGCTACGCTTACGTCAGCCTGTGGCAGGGCGCACTGAAACTCGCCCTGTGGTTTGCGCTGGGGGGCGTGGCAACGGGTCTCGCCGGTGTGTGGCTGCTGGGGCGGGTGACCAGGCCCCTGCGGGATGTGGTTGCCCAGGCGGAGGACATCGGCCGCCGCCGCTTCGTGACGATAGCCGAGCCGGCGATCCCAGAGCTGCGCAGCGTCGCCCGCGCCATGAACGCCACCGTAGGACAGCTCAGGGAAATGTTCGGCCAAGAGGCAGAGCGGATCGAGAATCTGCGCCGCCAGGCGAACCTCGACGAAGTGACCGGTTTGCCGAACCGCCGTCATTTCCTGGACCGGCTCGGGCAGATCCTCGGCGCCGAAGATGCGCCGCCGGCGGGACAGCTGATCTTGCTGCGGATCGCCGATCTGGCCGGCCTGGACCGCGGGCTCGGCCGCGACGCCACCGACGAACTGCTGCGGCAAACCGGCAGCCGGATCACGAACGTGGCCCCCGACGGCTCATTCGCCGGGCGCACCGGCGGCGGCGAGTTTGCGCTGCTGCTGCCCGGGCTTGAAGAAGGTCAGCACCTGGCCGAGAGGCTCGTGGCGGAGGTGGCCGGGCTGATCGGATCGCGCGCTGCCGCAGGACACGCCGTACACGCTGCGACCTGCAACTATCGGCACGGACTTGCGGTGGACGAGATTCTGGCCCGCGCCGACGAAACCCTGGCCGATGCCCAGGCCGACACCACCGCTGCCTGGTATCGGGCACCCGACGCCCAGGCCGCTGGACCTCGCCTGTGCGGGCCCGACTGGGAGCATACGATCCGAAACGCCCTCACCGAGAGGCGCCTGCGGCTGGCTGACTTCCCGGTGACTGCGCCAACCGGGACGCTGATTCACATGGAATGCCCGGTGCGGATGCGGATCGAGGATTCCGGAGACTGGCTGCCCGCTGCACGCTTCGTTCCGATGGCCAGGCGCAGGCAACTTACTGCCGAACTCGACCTCGCCGTGGTCGAACTCGCCCTGGAAAAGCTTGCCTCGGGTTCGCCGACCGGTGGCAATCAATCTGGCGCCCGAATCGCTGCTGCTTGCCGACTTCGGACCCAGGCTTTGCCTGCTGCTCGAAAGGCATAAAGATGCCCTTCCCAGCTTGTGGCTGGAGCTGGGCGAAGCGGGCGTGCTGGATCAATTCGAAGCCTTCCGCTCGTGGTGCGCATCGCTGCGTCATCTGCCGTGCCGCATCGGGCTCGAACATGTCGGACACCGGATCAGCGAGATCGGCCGCCTTCATGACCTCGGGATCGACTACCTCAAGGTCGATTCGAGCTTCGTGCGTGGCATAGACTCCAACGCCGGCAACCGCGCCTTCCTGGAGGGGCTGTGCCGCATCGCCCATGCCATAGGCCTGATCGTGATGGCCGAAGGGGTGGCCAGCGGCGCGGAACTCGATGCGCTTTCCGATCTTGGGTTCGACGGACTCACCGGACCTGAAGTCACCCGGCGCTTCGGCGGCTGATCGGCCATCCGTGCGCGGCGGCTCGGCCGCCGCGCCCGCGCAAACTCAATCGACGATCAGCTTGCTGCGGTTGAGCAGCTCCTGCAGCACGGCACTGTCGTTGCCCGGCGCAACGCCGTAAGCCGCGAACAGGTCGGTTCCCGACAGCGCGATGGTGTGGTCATGGGCGCCGGCGATGTAGGTGCCGCCGGTGAACCCGCCGGTCGAGCTGACCCGAACCACCGTGTCTGCGCCGGAAGTGACGATGTCGAGGTAGTTGGACAAATTGCCGATGCCCGAACCGACGGCCTCGCCCTGCAGCAGATCCCGCAGGTCGAGTACATCGGTGCCGGGATCCGTGCCAAATCCGGTCACTGAATCGCTGCCGCCCCGGTCGGCCAGGCGCCAAACGAGGACGTCGGCTCCATTGCCGCCAACCAGCACGTCGTTGCCCAGGCCGCCTATCAGCATGTCGTTGCCGCCCGAGCCGTTGAGCGTCTCGTTGCCGGTGCCACCGGTCAGGACATCGTTGCCCCCGCTGCCGCCGAGCGTGGCGCTCTCGGTGATGGTGCCGGTGTCGTTGTCGCTGGCATTGGACGTGGTGCCTGCGGTGCGGGTCGCGGTCAGGGTGAAGTTCTGGTTGCCTTCGGCCGTGGCATCCGCGACTATCGGCACCCGCACCAAGACGCTGGTCGTACCCGGATCGAAGGTCACGCTGGTCGCGGCTGCCCACGTGTGGCCGCCGTCGTTGGATACCTGTAGCGCGGTGGTGTAGTCCGAGCCCGCCGTGGCGCTGCCTGGGCTGAGCGCGAGGTTCACGCTGACCGGGCTGCCGCTCGGCGACGAAAGCGTCACGTTGAACACCCCGAACCCCGCCGTCTCGGCCATCACTGCGGGCGAAACCGCCAGTGCGGGCGTCGGATCGTTGTCGGTGATGGTTGCGGTGCCAATGGCACTGGCGTTGGCCGTCACGCCGTCGCGGGCGGTCGCCACCAGGCCGAAGGTTTCGTCGCCCTCGTCCAGCAGGTCGTTGATCACCGGCACGCGCACCCGCACGTTGTTGGTCTGGCCCGGCAGGAAGGTCGCGCTGGTGCCGCTGGCCCAAGTGCTGCCGCCGTCGGAGGACACCTGCATGGCAGAGGCGGTGAAATCCCCCGCGCCCGCCGTTCCGGCCGTGGTGGCGAAATCCACCGTCGTCGGCAACCCGCTGGCAACCGACAGGCTTACTGTGAAGGTGGCGAAACCGCCGGCGACGTTTTCTGCGACGTTAAAGCTGTTGACTGCCAGCGTAGGCCGATCGTCGTTGGTGCCGCCGCTGCCGGTGCCGTCGTCGCGGATGGTCGCCACGCCGAGGTTGTCAGCAATCAACGCGTTGGTGGCGCCGGTGAGGTTGACGTTGAAGTTCTCCGACCACTCGTAGGCGGTGTCGTTGGCGATGATCACGGACACGGTCTGGGTCGTCACGCCGGGGGCGAAAGTCAGCGTCCCGGAGGCGGCGGTGTAGTCGCCGCCCGCGCCAGCGACGGCGGTACCGTTGCTGGTGGCGTAGTTCACCGCAACCGACTGGCCCGAGGCGGCGGACAGCGTAACCGTGAAGGTGGCGGTGCCGGTGGCCTCGTTGACGACGATGTCATTGATGGACACCGTGGGCGTCGCGTCGTTGTCGGTGATGGTGCCCACGCCGGTTGCATCGGCGATGGTGGCGTTGGTCGGCGTCACCAGATTGACGTTGAAGGTCTCGTTCGCCTCGTCGAGAACATCCTCGGCGATGGCAACGGTGACGGTCTGGGTGATCACGCCCGGCGCGAAAGTCAGCGTTCCGGAGGCGGCGGTGTAATCGCTGCCGGCGGCGGCGGTGGCGTTGCCGGTGTTGTAGCCGACGGTCACGATCTGACCCGATGGCGCGGAGAGGGTGACCGTGAAGGTCGCCGTGCTCCCCGCTTCATCGACGCTGACGTCGTTCACCGTCAGCGACGGCGTCGGATCGTTGTCGGTGATGGTGGCCGTAGCGTTGGCGCTGGGGTTGAACGTGATGCCGGCGCTGGTGGTCGCGGTCAGGTTGAAGGTTTCATTGGCCTCGTCCAGGGCATCGTTGATGATGGGGACGCGCACCTGCACGTTGGCCGTCTGGCCCGGCGCGAAGGTGGCGCTGGTGGCGCCGACCCAGGTCGCGCCACTGTCAGTGGACACCTGCATCCCGGCTGCGTTGAAATCGGCTGCACCCGCGCTCCCCGCGGCAAACCCGAAGTTAACCGTGGTGGCCAGCGGGCTGACCTTGGACAAGCTGACGGCAAACACGGCGAAGCCGCCGGCCACGTTCTCGGCCACGGTTACGTTGGCAACGCTGAGTACCGGCGCATCGTTGTCGGTGCCGCCAACGCCGGTGCCGTCGTCGCGGATCGTGGCCACAGCCTGATTGTCGGCGATGGTCGCGTTGCTGACGCTGGTCAGGCTTACGTTGAAGGTCTCGGCGATCTCGAACGGCGTGTCGTTGGCGATCGCCACCGTCACCGTCTGGCTGGTCACGCCCGGGGCGAAAGTCAGCGTCCCGGAGGCGGCGGTGTAGTCGCTGCCGGCCGTGGCAGTGCCATTGCTGGTGCTGTAGCCCACCGTCACCGTGAGATCGGTCGGATTGGTGAGCCGCACGGTTAAGGTCGCGGTGCCCGCGCCCTCGTTGGCCGTCACATCGTCGATGAGCACGCGGGTGGCGCGCCCATCGGTGATGAGCTGACCCAAATCGACCAACTGGCGGATTACGTCGTTGTCGGTCGAGCCGGCGTTGAGACCGGGCAATGCGCTGCGCAGATCGACACCGCTGAGGATGATCGTCTGGTCCTGGACCGCAGGGTTGTACGTGCCGCCGGTGAAACCGCCGGTGGAACTGACGCGTATCACGGTGGACCCGGGAATCGATGTGGTGTCGAAGTCGAGGTAGTTCTGCAGGTTGCCGGTGCTGCCGATCGCGTTCTCGCCGACCAGCAGGCCGCTGAGGTCGAGCACGTCGCCGCCGGCGCCGGCCGCGAAGTCGGCCACTGTGTTGAACGGCAGGCGTACCGGCAGTCCCTTTTTCGCCCGACGTCCAGGAGAAGGTGTCGCTGGCACTGCCGCCGACCAGCGTATCGTTGCCAGCGCCGCCCGCGAGCAGATCGTTGCCGAATCCGCCAAGAAGGGTGTCTGTGCCAGCCCCGCCGTAGAGCGCGTCGTTGCCGTCTTCGCCGCTCAGGGTGTCGTTTCCGTCTTGGCCGTAGAGCGAGTCGTTGCCGCCGTCAGCGAGAACGACGTCATCGCCGCCGCCTGCTGAAATGACGTCGGGTGAGGCAGTGCCGATCAGCGTATCGGCACCGCCGGTCCCGTAGGTCACGGTGACCTGCTGGAAATTCGCTGTCAGTGAAGAAGAGGCCGTGTCACCGTCCTTGTCCACCAGGGTGAAGTTCATCGTCTCCACCAACGCGCTCGTCACGCCGGTTAGTGGTCGGTTGTAAACGTAGCTGCCGCTCTCCATCCCGATCACGAAACTGCCGCCGGCAGTCGTGGTGACCGTCAGCGTGTTGGTCACGGTGTCGAAGCTGCCGCGGTTGATACCACCGCTGACCGTCACCGCCCCCCCTCCGGCCGGGTCGTACATATACGTGGCGCCTTCGATCGTGATCGATCGCACGTAGCCGCCGTCGCCGCCGAAGGCGCCGCCGCTAAACAGCGCTCCGCTGGTGGTGAACTCGCCGCTGGCGGAGGTGGCCGGCAGCGTGTCGGCGAGGGTCTGGTCGAGGTCGCTGAAGCTCGCGACCAGGATCCCGTTGGTGTTCGTCCCAGTCTGACCGTCGTAGGCAATCGGGTTCAGATAGGTGATGTCGGTCACACCGGCGCCCAGACCGAGGGCGAACGAGTTGACGTTGTTGATGCTGAGGAAGTTGGTCCAGATTGCCTCCTCGGCGGGCTGGATGCCGGTGTCAGCCCCGGTCTGGCTGTTGCCCGTACCGTTGGTAGGCGGTGTTCCGGGGGTTTGCCCGGGCGGGACCAGTTCTCCGGTCGTCCCTGAGCCGAATGTCGGCAGACCGTCGGAGAAGAAGTAGCTGATGTTTTGCCCCCCGGCCAGCTTGCCGGCACTGCCGAAAGCGGTGATCGCGTCGCCCAAGGCCTCGTCGTAGTTGGTACCGCCGTTGGCCGTCAGGGCAGCGAGTTGCGCCTTGGTGGTAGCGATGTCGGTCCAGACATTGCCGACTGCAGCGGCATTGGTCGAGAAGGTGACCAGTCGAACCCGCACGTCACCGAAAGTGGCGTAGCTGTCGAGCAGGCGATTGATCGACGCCACTGAGCTCGCCAGCCGCGAAGTTCCTCCAACGCCGTCCAGCGTGCCCATCGAGCCAGATACATCAAGCACGATCATCAGGTTGGTATTGGTGATCGCCAGCGTTTCGGTGATCGGCGGCAACGCTGGCGGCGAGTCGTCCTCGACGTTGATAGCAAGCGTGCTGCTTGCGCTCAGGCTGCCGTCGCTGACCGTGACGCCAAAATTCAGCGTCCGCACGTCCTCGACATTCAGCCCCGGGTGGTCCACCGGTTTGAGCAGATTGAAGCTGTAACTACCCCCCGTGTCTATCGTAAGCGTAGCGACCGTCTGACCGTTCGCGCTCCCGGTAAGCATGTTGGTTCCGCTGCCGGACCAAGTCACGGCGAAACCGCCGGAAGTCAGACCGCCAGGTGGCGGCGTAAGCGTGACGGAGGCGATCGGGCTGTCGATGTCGGTGAGGGTGACTACGCCGGTGACGCTGGCGCTGTTGGTCGTGTCCACCGTACCGATGGCGTCCGGTTGCCCGCCGAACAAGCCTTCCTCCGAAACCGAGGCCGAAGCCGGCTGGATCGTGGGTGCGTCGTTGGCGGCGGTGACATTAATGGTGGTCGTGGCAGTGTTCGAATTGCTAGTGCCATCGCTGACCACCACGTTCACGGTCCGGGGCGTCGTGCTCGGGTTCTCGCTCGTGTTGGCAAACGTAATGGCGCGGATGGCGCTCTGGTAGGTAGCCAAGCTGGCGCTACCGGAAAGGGTGACCACATTGCCCACCACGCTGGCGGTGATGCCGGGAGGCATCGCGCCTGCGGCCAGCACGTCGCCCGCCTGCGAATTGGTCAGAGTGATAGCGGCGCCCGTCAAAGTGGTCGAATCGACGTCGATGACGGACATGTCGGCATCCGCGATCGCCACGGCAGCGCCGTTCTCCGTATAGCCCGTCGTGTAGTTAGCGGCGGCTGCGCCGCTCGAGTTATCCGCGTCCAGGTCCAGAACCGGCGGCGTATCGTTATCGATGATTATCCCGACGCCCAAAGCGTCAGCGATCGTCGCATTGACTGCGCCCGAGAGATTAACGTTAAAGGCTTCCGAAGCCTCGGTGACGAAGTCTTCGGCGATCGGCACGGTGATGGTCTGGCTCACCACCCCCGGCGCAAAGCTCAGCGTGCCCGAGACGCCGCTGTAGTCGGCGCCGGCTGTGGCGGTGGCGTCGGCGCTGGCGTAATTGACCGTGACCGCCTGGCCGGAGGCGGCCGACAGCGTGACGGTGAAGGTGGCGGTGCCGGCCGCCTCGTTGACGGTGACGTCGTTGATCGACAGCGTCGGCGTCGCATCGTCGTCGGTGATGGTGCCGCTGCCCGAAGCGGTGCCGACGGTGAGCGGTACGCTTTCGTTGGGCTCGTCCAGCGCATCCTGGGTGGTGGGCAGGGTGACGGTGAAGCTCGCCACCCCCGCCGGCACGCTGAGGGTGCCGGTGAGCGCGTCGTAGGTGACGCCGTTGCTGAAGCTCGGCGTGCCGTAGTCGGTCGGGGAGGCCGTGCCGCCGCCGAAGCTGAAGGGGAAGCTCACCGGCGTGGCCGAGGCGTTGCTCAGCGTCACCGTATAGATCAGGTCGGTGCCTTCGACTACCGTCGGACTGGACACGCTGGCCACGGCGGGCGCGCCGTCGTTGTCGAGGATGGTGCCGATGCCGGTGGCGTCGGCGATGGTGGCGTTGGTCGGTGCCGAGAGCGTGACGCTGAAGGTCTCGTCGGCTTCGTCCAGCGTGTCTTCGGCGATCGGCACGGTGATGGTCTGGCTCACCACCCCCGGCGCAAAGCTCAGCGTGCCCGAGACGCCGCTGTAGTCGGCGCCGGCTGTGGCGGTGGCGTCGGCGCTGGCGTAATTGACCGTGACCGCCTGGCCGGAGGCGGCCGACAGCGTGACGGTGAAGGTGGCGGTGCCGGCCGCCTCGTTGACGGTGACGTCGTTGATCGACAGCGTCGGCGTCGCATCGTCGTCGGTGATGGTGCCGCTGCCCGAAGCGGTGCCGACGGTGAGCGGTACGCTTTCGTTGGGCTCGTCCAGCGCATCCTGGGTGGTGGGCAGGGTGACGGTGAAGCTCGCCACCCCCGCCGGCACGCTGAGGGTGCCGGTGAGCGCGTCGTAGGTGACGCCGTTGCTGAAGCTCGGCGTGCCGTAGTCGGTCGGGGAGGCCGTGCCGCCGCCGAAGCTGAAGGGGAAGCTCACCGGCGTGGCCGAGGCGTTGCTCAGCGTCACCGTATAGATCAGGTCGGTGCCTTCGACTACCGTCGGACTGGACACGCTGGCCACGGCGGGCGCGCCGTCGTTGTCGAGGATGGTGCCGATGCCGGTGGCGTCGGCGATGGTGGCGTTGGTCGGTGCCGAGAGCGTGACGCTGAAGGTCTCGTCGGCTTCGTCCAGCGTGTCTTCGGCGATCGGCACGGTGATGGTCTGGCTCACCACCCCCGGCGCAAAGCTCAGCGTGCCCGAGACGCCGCTGTAGTCGGCGCCGGCTGTGGCGGTGGCGTCGGCGCTGGCGTAATTGACCGTGACCGCCTGGCCGGAGGCGGCCGACAGCGTGACGGTGAAGGTGGCGGTGCCGGCCGCCTCGTTGACGGTGACGTCGTTGATCGACAGCGTCGGCGTCGCATCGTCGTCGGTGATGGTGCCGCTGCCCGAAGCGGTGCCGACGGTGAGCGGTACGCTTTCGTTGGGCTCGTCCAGCGCATCCTGGGTGGTGGGCAGGGTGACGGTGAAGCTCGCCACCCCCGCCGGCACGCTGAGGGTGCCGGTGAGCGCGTCGTAGGTGACGCCGTTGCTGAAGCTCGGCGTGCCGTAGTCGGTCGGGGAGGCCGTGCCGCCGCCGAAGCTGAAGGGGAAGCTCACCGGCGTGGCCGAGGCGTTGCTCAGCGTCACCGTATAGATCAGGTCGGTGCCTTCGACTACCGTCGGACTGGACACGCTGGCCACGGCGGGCGCGCCGTCGTTGTCGAGGATGGTGCCGATGCCGGTGGCGTCGGCGATGGTGGCGTTGGTCGGTGCCGAGAGCGTGACGCTGAAGGTCTCGTCGGCTTCGTCCAGCGTGTCTTCGGCGATCGGCACGGTGATGGTCTGGCTCACCACCCCCGGCGCAAAGCTCAGCGTGCCCGAGACGCCGCTGTAGTCGGCGCCGGCTGTGGCGGTGGCGTCGGCGCTGGCGTAATTGACCGTGACCGCCTGGCCGGAGGCGGCCGACAGCGTGACGGTGAAGGTGGCGGTGCCGGCCGCCTCGTTGACGGTGACGTCGTTGATCGACAGCGTCGGCGTCGCATCGTCGTCGGTGATGGTGCCGCTGCCCGAAGCGGTGCCGACGGTGAGCGGTACGCTTTCGTTGGGCTCGTCCAGCGCATCCTGGGTGGTGGGCAGGGTGACGGTGAAGCTCGCCACCCCCGCCGGCACGCTGAGGGTGCCGGTGAGCGCGTCGTAGGTGACGCCGTTGCTGAAGCTCGGCGTGCCGTAGTCGGTCGGGGAGGCCGTGCCGCCGCCGAAGCTGAAGGGGAAGCTCACCGGCGTGGCCGAGGCGTTGCTCAGCGTCACCGTATAGATCAGGTCGGTGCCTTCGACTACCGTCGGACTGGACACGCTGGCCACGGCGGGCGCGCCGTCGTTGTCGAGGATGGTGCCGATGCCGGTGGCGTCGGCGATGGTGGCGTTGGTCGGTGCCGAGAGCGTGACGCTGAAGGTCTCGTCGGCTTCGTCCAGCGTGTCTTCGGCGATCGGCACGGTGATGGTCTGGCTCACCACCCCCGGCGCAAAGCTCAGCGTGCCCGAGACGCCGCTGTAGTCGGCGCCGGCTGTGGCGGTGGCGTCGGCGCTGGCGTAATTGACCGTGACCGCCTGGCCGGAGGCGGCCGACAGCGTGACGGTGAAGGTGGCGGTGCCGGCCGCCTCGTTGACGGTGACGTCGTTGATCGACAGCGTCGGCGTCGCATCGTCGTCGGTGATGGTGCCGCTGCCCGAAGCGGTGCCGACGGTGAGCGGTACGCTTTCGTTGGGCTCGTCCAGCGCATCCTGGGTGGTGGGCAGGGTGACGGTGAAGCTCGCCACCCCCGCCGGCACGCTGAGGGTGCCGGTGAGCGCGTCGTAGGTGACGCCGTTGCTGAAGCTCGGCGTGCCGTAGTCGGTCGGGGAGGCCGTGCCGCCGCCGAAGCTGAAGGGGAAGCTCACCGGCGTGGCCGAGGCGTTGCTCAGCGTCACCGTATAGATCAGGTCGGTGCCTTCGACTACCGTCGGACTGGACACGCTGGCCACGGCGGGCGCGCCGTCGTTGTCGAGGATGGTGCCGATGCCGGTGGCGTCGGCGATGGTGGCGTTGGTCGGTGCCGAGAGCGTGACGCTGAAGGTCTCGTCGGCTTCGTCCAGCGTGTCTTCGGCGATCGGCACGGTGATGGTCTGGCTCACCACCCCCGGCGCAAAGCTCAGCGTGCCCGAGACGCCGCTGTAGTCGGCGCCGGCTGTGGCGGTGGCGTCGGCGCTGGCGTAATTGACCGTGACCGCCTGGCCGGAGGCGGCCGACAGCGTGACGGTGAAGGTGGCGGTGCCGGCCGCCTCGTTGACGGTGACGTCGTTGATCGACAGCGTCGGCGTCGCATCGTCGTCGGTGATGGTGCCGCTGCCCGAAGCGGTGCCGACGGTGAGCGGTACGCTTTCGTTGGGCTCGTCCAGCGCATCCTGGGTGGTGGGCAGGGTGACGGTGAAGCTCGCCACCCCCGCCGGCACGCTGAGGGTGCCGGTGAGCGCGTCGTAGGTGACGCCGTTGCTGAAGCTCGGCGTGCCGTAGTCGGTCGGGGAGGCCGTGCCGCCGCCGAAGCTGAAGGGGAAGCTCACCGGCGTGGCCGAGGCGTTGCTCAGCGTCACCGTATAGATCAGGTCGGTGCCTTCGACTACCGTCGGACTGGACACGCTGGCCACGGCGGGCGCGCCGTCGTTGTCGAGGATGGTGCCGATGCCGGTGGCGTCGGCGATGGTGGCGTTGGTCGGTGCCGAGAGCGTGACGCTGAAGGTCTCGTCGGCTTCGTCCAGCGTGTCTTCGGCGATCGGCACGGTGATGGTCTGGCTCACCACCCCCGGCGCAAAGCTCAGCGTGCCCGAGACGCCGCTGTAGTCGGCGCCGGCTGTGGCGGTGGCGTCGGCGCTGGCGTAATTGACCGTGACCGCCTGGCCGGAGGCGGCCGACAGCGTGACGGTGAAGGTGGCGGTGCCGGCCGCCTCGTTGACGGTGACGTCGTTGATCGACAGCGTCGGCGTCGCATCGTCGTCGGTGATGGTGCCGCTGCCCGAAGCGGTGCCGACGGTGAGCGGTACGCTTTCGTTGGGCTCGTCCAGCGCATCCTGGGTGGTGGGCAGGGTGACGGTGAAGCTCGCCACCCCCGCCGGCACGCTGAGGGTGCCGGTGAGCGCGTCGTAGGTGACGCCGTTGCTGAAGCTCGGCGTGCCGTAGTCGGTCGGGGAGGCCGTGCCGCCGCCGAAGCTGAAGGGGAAGCTCACCGGCGTGGCCGAGGCGTTGCTCAGCGTCACCGTATAGATCAGGTCGGTGCCTTCGACTACCGTCGGACTGGACACGCTGGCCACGGCGGGCGCGCCGTCGTTGTCGAGGATGGTGCCGATGCCGGTGGCGTCGGCGATGGTGGCGTTGGTCGGTGCCGAGAGCGTGACGCTGAAGGTCTCGTCGGCTTCGTCCAGCGTGTCTTCGGCGATCGGCACGGTGATGGTCTGGCTCACCACCCCCGGCGCAAAGCTCAGCGTGCCCGAGACGCCGCTGTAGTCGGCGCCGGCTGTGGCGGTGGCGTCGGCGCTGGCGTAATTGACCGTGACCGCCTGGCCGGAGGCGGCCGACAGCGTGACGGTGAAGGTGGCGGTGCCGGCCGCCTCGTTGACGGTGACGTCGTTGATCGACAGCGTCGGCGTCGCATCGTCGTCGGTGATGGTGCCGCTGCCCGAAGCGGTGCCGACGGTGAGCGGTACGCTTTCGTTGGGCTCGTCCAGCGCATCCTGGGTGGTGGGCAGGGTGACGGTGAAGCTCGCCACCCCCGCCGGCACGCTGAGGGTGCCGGTGAGCGCGTCGTAGGTGACGCCGTTGCTGAAGCTCGGCGTGCCGTAGTCGGTCGGGGAGGCCGTGCCGCCGCCGAAGCTGAAGGGGAAGCTCACCGGCGTGGCCGAGGCGTTGCTCAGCGTCACCGTATAGATCAGGTCGGTGCCTTCGACTACCGTCGGACTGGACACGCTGGCCACGGCGGGCGCGCCGTCGTTGTCGAGGATGGTGCCGATGCCGGTGGCGTCGGCGATGGTGGCGTTGGTCGGTGCCGAGAGCGTGACGCTGAAGGTCTCGTCGGCTTCGTCCAGCGTGTCTTCGGCGATCGGCACGGTGATGGTCTGGCTCACCACCCCCGGCGCAAAGCTCAGCGTGCCCGAGACGCCGCTGTAGTCGGCGCCGGCTGTGGCGGTGGCGTCGGCGCTGGCGTAATTGACCGTGACCGCCTGGCCGGAGGCGGCCGACAGCGTGACGGTGAAGGTGGCGGTGCCGGCCGCCTCGTTGACGGTGACGTCGTTGATCGACAGCGTCGGCGTCGCATCGTCGTCGGTGATGGTGCCGCTGCCCGAAGCGGTGCCGACGGTGAGCGGTACGCTTTCGTTGGGCTCGTCCAGCGCATCCTGGGTGGTGGGCAGGGTGACGGTGAAGCTCGCCACCCCCGCCGGCACGCTGAGGGTGCCGGTGAGCGCGTCGTAGGTGACGCCGTTGCTGAAGCTCGGCGTGCCGTAGTCGGTCGGGGAGGCCGTGCCGCCGCCGAAGCTGAAGGGGAAGCTCACCGGCGTGGCCGAGGCGTTGCTCAGCGTCACCGTATAGATCAGGTCGGTGCCTTCGACTACCGTCGGACTGGACACGCTGGCCACGGCGGGCGCGCCGTCGTTGTCGAGGATGGTGCCGATGCCGGTGGCGTCGGCGATGGTGGCGTTGGTCGGTGCCGAGAGCGTGACGCTGAAGGTCTCGTCGGCTTCGTCCAGCGTGTCTTCGGCGATCGGCACGGTGATGGTCTGGCTCACCACCCCCGGCGCAAAGCTCAGCGTGCCCGAGACGCCGCTGTAGTCGGCGCCGGCTGTGGCGGTGGCGTCGGCGCTGGCGTAATTGACCGTGACCGCCTGGCCGGAGGCGGCCGACAGCGTGACGGTGAAGGTGGCGGTGCCGGCCGCCTCGTTGACGGTGACGTCGTTGATCGACAGCGTCGGCGTCGCATCGTCGTCGGTGATGGTGCCGCTGCCCGAAGCGGTGCCGACGGTGAGCGGTACGCTTTCGTTGGGCTCGTCCAGCGCATCCTGGGTGGTGGGCAGGGTGACGGTGAAGCTCGCCACCCCCGCCGGCACGCTGAGGGTGCCGGTGAGCGCGTCGTAGGTGACGCCGTTGCTGAAGCTCGGCGTGCCGTAGTCGGTCGGGGAGGCCGTGCCGCCGCCGAAGCTGAAGGGGAAGCTCACCGGCGTGGCCGAGGCGTTGCTCAGCGTCACCGTATAGATCAGGTCGGTGCCTTCGACTACCGTCGGACTGGACACGCTGGCCACGGCGGGCGCGCCGTCGTTGTCGAGGATGGTGCCGATGCCGGTGGCGTCGGCGATGGTGGCGTTGGTCGGTGCCGAGAGCGTGACGCT
>CAVOKN010000011.1:0-225822 GCA_963696505.1 uncultured beta proteobacterium
GGCGTGCCTCATGGATGTGTGCAGGAGATGTGCGCCGAAATGGTTGCCGCCGATCTGCACGAGGCTCGGCGCCATGCGCTCCTGAAACGGCACGGTTACGCATTGCCGGTGGCGGTGGAGAAGTGAAGGTCGATGGACGTGAATCAGACGCTATTCGTGGCCGGCCACCGCGGCATGGTGGGCTCCGCCATCGTGCGCCGCCTTCAGGCGCGCGGCTACCGCAACATCCTCACCGCCGGGCGCGACGAGGTGGACCTCACTCGCCAGGGCGACGTCGAGGCATTCTTCCAGCGCAACAGGATCGACCAAGTCTATCTGGCCGCCGCCAAGGTGGGGGGCATCCATGCCAACAACACCTACCCGGCGGAGTTCATCTACGAGAACCTGATCATCGAGGCCAACATCATCCATGCCGCCCACCAGGCCGGGGTGCAGAAGCTGCTGTTCCTCGGATCCTCGTGCATCTACCCCAAGCACGCCGAGCAGCCGATGAAGGAAGAGTCGCTGCTCACCGGCGTGCTGGAGGCGACCAACGAACCCTACGCGGTGGCCAAGATCGCCGGCATCAAGCTGTGCGAGAGCTACAACCGGCAATACGGGCGCGACTACCGCAGCGTGATGCCCACCAACCTCTACGGCCCCCACGACAACTTCCATCCGGAGAACAGCCACGTCATCCCGGCGCTGCTGCGCCGCTTCGACGAGGCGGTGCGAGCGGGGCGCCGAGTCGGTCACGATCTGGGGCAGTGGCACACCCAAGCGCGAGTTCCTGCACGTCGACGACATGGCCGCCGCGAGCGTGCATGTGATGGAACTGGACGATGACACCTATCGCACCCACACCCAGCCGATGCTCTCGCACATCAACGTCGGGACCGGCATCGACTGCACCATCCGCGAACTGGCGGAAACCATCGCCCGCGTGACCGGCTTTAAGGGGCGCCTGGCCTTCGACGCCAGCAAGCCCGACGGCACGCTGCGCAAGCTGCTCGACGTATCGCGCCTGAAGGCGCTGGGCTGGCAGGCGGGTATCGGGCTGGAGGACGGCCTGCGCGACGCCTACCGGTGGTTCGTCGACAATCGGCAGCGGTTCCGGGGTTGATCCGATGCTTCAGGGATGGGTCTTCTGTGGCGGGATGATTCGCGCCGGATCGACGCTCCAGTACCAGATCGCGAGCGAACTGATCGAGCGTGCCGATCTGGGCAGGCGGACGACCTTCATCCCGCCTGCCGACCACGCCGCGGCGCTTGCCGATCCACCGCCCTTCGGGCTCAGCACCTTCAAGACGCACCAACTGACCGATCCGGTTGCCGCGCAGTGCCGCGCTGGGGGCGCTGTCGCGCTCTACATTTTCCGGGATCTGCGCGACGTCGTGAGTTCCTTCCAGCGCAAGGAAGGCGTTCGGCTGGCGGGGCAGCAACTCACCGATCAGGTGCTCGAACTGGTTCGGACGGATGCCGCATGGCGTTCCTTGCCTCATGTTTACGTCTCCCGCTACGAGGACGTGATCCTCTCTCTCGGTGCGGAAGTCCGAAGAATCGCCGAGTTCCTCGGCGTTCCCTGTCCCGAGGCAGTGGAGAGGCAGATCGCGGGTGACTTGTCGTACGCGGAGCAGGAAAAGACCATCGGTTCGTCGAGCCCGCGGACCTGGTGGAGAACAACCCGACGAACGTATATCACCGGGTGACGCTCCTGCATCTGAACCATCTGCAGGGCGGTGCCATCGGCCGATACCGGCTGGATCTGGACGCGGAGCAGCGCGCGCAGATCGAGGACATGGCCGGCGCATGGCTTGTCGCCAATGGATACTCCTGAGGCCCCGTGGCGATCTGCCCAGGGAAAATGCGGGATAACCACGCAGGAACACGGAGTCGAGACGAGTGTTTCCTCTCGCAGAAACCAGGCACAGACGACGGCGAGGGACTTTCGATCCTCTCAAGGAAACGCCGGGCCGCCCCAAGTTTCCTTGACCGCCTCGGGGGGCGGGCTGGGCGCAGCCCGGCCCTTGGGGGCGCTCACAAGCCCCCGCTGCGGCGCACCGGTGACTGTACGCTTCCCGCGATGAGAACGAACTCACAAAGCGCCAACGAACTCACGGCCATCCTGGTCCCGATGGTCAGCCGGGAGCTGAACCAGCTCGAATTCCTGTTCTTTTTGTGGGGTTTGTGGGGGCTTGTCGGACGACTCTCCGGCACGCCCAGTGAGTCGGCTGTCCGCCTGATCGTCTCGCTGGATGGGGACAGCCGGCCAGACCTCGAAGAAAACATATCCGAGGCATACGGGCAATTCGGCCTTTCAGAGATTTTCAGCGATCTCACAATCGGTTTCTGCGACATCCCGCCCGAGGAGAACATATATATCCGCACGGGCCAGCAGCCGCCTGAGAGGATCCCTCGCCTCGGTCTCAAGAGCGGGCCGAACACCCAGTTTTTCTGTTCGCTGTCCAAGTTCTGCGTTGGCGAGAACACGGTGCTGCTGAACGAGGTGGATTGCTTTCCGGTTGTCGGCGACTGGATCGGGCGGCTGAAGGGCCTGGTCGCGGGGGCCGAGACATTCTGGATCCTGGGCTCGCCCTATCGCGGCTGGGGCAGGCTCGGGCCTGAACTCCTCAGCCATGTCAATGGCAATGCGCTATACGGAGTTGGCGTGCGGGGGTTTGCGAAATTCGTCAGCGAATGGGAGCAATTGCTCGCTGAGGAAGTGACGCGAAACCCTGATCTCGCTTACGACATTTTTCTGGCATATCGCCATGCCCCGCTTTTCGACCCTGCACGTTGGGGCACCACTCCCATCGGTCTGTTCAGGAGCCTGCAGGAGATCCTTTGCCGGACCCGCTTCACCCCTTCGATTCACAATCTTGCCGGCGAGGAGGAGATCAGCGGAAGAACCAGGATAGACCTTGATGCCTACCTGGTCGACCATACCGAGACTGCGCTTGTTCATGCGCGGTTTCTCAAACTTCAGGTGCTGCAAAAGGCCTTGAGTGAGGCTAGAGAGGTAATGGGGTGCGGACGGGCAGAACGGGATGCCGTGGCCGACTATCTGATCGACGCATCGAGCCTATTGCTGGACCGGGACAACCTGGACGTTTCGCGGGAAATCATGAACATGTTCCCCAGTGTCGCCACCGCCTGAATGCTGGTCATGTCCGGGCAATATTAGTGAGGTGATTCAAATGAAGCCAAGCATCTGTTTCGCGTTCTCGATTCACAAGTCGGGGAGTACACTCTTCTACAATCTGCTGAACCGGGCAATGCACAGGGCTGGGGAGTTGGGAATTGGCAATGCGCTTCGCTACGTCTCGATTTCTGATCAATTGTTCAATGCCGGAGTGCCGGAAACGGTTTTGATGGCCCCTGCATTCCCTCAAACGCACAATCAGCGGTTCGATGAGGACGGAACGCTCTACGGCGGCTTCCGATTCGTTCCGGCGTTCGCGACCAACGAGTTTCTGGCTGGCAAGCGGATCATGGTGCTGGTGCGAGACCCTCGCGACGTATTGACCAGCCTGTACTTCTCGCAGAAGAAGAGTCACCGTGTCCCTGTGGGGGAGGGCGGAGCATTCATGGAAAAGCTCAGGGAACAGACGCAACGCGAGGATGTTGATGAGTTTGCGCTGCGCGTTGCAAGGCGTGGCCCCTGGGCAGCGCGTTTCGCCAGAATCACGGAGATCAGATCGCTCGGCGCGTCGTGGCGATACGAGGACGTAGTCTTCGAAAAGGCCCGGTGGCTGGACGAGATCCTGGCATATCTGGAGATCGATCTTCCCAAGGCCAGCCGCGATGAGTTCGTCAGGGCCGAGGATATCCGCCCGGATCACGAGGATGCCGATAAGCATATTCGCCAGGTTACGCCGGGGGACCATAAGCGCAAGCTGAGAGCGGATACGATTGATGAGTTGAATCACATTTTTTGCGATACGCTGGAGGCCTTAGGGTATTTCTGAGAGAACAAAATTTTTGGGAGCCCAATTTTCATGAGTAACCCCGGTGCACAGAAGGCACATCCCCGCGTTCCTCAGGAGGAGATTCTGAAGTTTTTAAGAAAGCTACGCATGTATGACGTAAACATTCCTAAGGTTCGAATCGGTAGCTTGGGTGACGGTGGATATGTCATTCCAGACGACCTAGCGCACATCAAAGGGGTGATTTCGATTGGGATCGGTGGAGAAGTGAGCTTTGATCAGCATTTTGCGGACCTGGGTTTGAAGGTCTATCAGTATGACCACACGGTAGACGGCCCACCAGTTACCCATAAGAACTTTCTGTTTAATAAGGTCGGTTGGAACTCCAAAGCCGAAAATGGCTTCACAACCCTTTCGGAAATTCTAGATGCGAACAATTTATATGATGGTGATTGTCTACTGAAGTTTGACGTAGAGGGTGCGGAGTGGGACGCATTGGTGAACGTCTCGACGACACTTCTGCAACGTTTTCGAATCATTGTATGTGAGTTACATCGGTTCGCGGCATTGGAGGCACGGCCGTTTTTTCAGAAGGCACAGCGGGCAATTAATATTCTCACAGAGAATCACAAGGTGGTTCATGTTCATCCGAACAATTGCTGCGGTATCGAGTTAGTGGGTGGGATTATATTGCCTAAGGTCGCCGAGTTTACGTTTATTCGTACCGATAGAGGCTCATTTGCTCGTAGCACTGCCGCGATACCTTCAGCTCTTGATTGTCCCAACTTACGGAATAGGCCAGAGATCGTGCTAACACCTTTCCATCTCGATTTGGAGGAGAGTGAGGCGGATGCACAGGCGCCGCCGGAGTCGCGGCTCAATCCCAGATTCTTCAACGCGCCGCTCCTGGATGCTACGGATGTCCGCAGGCGAGTTCGACGTGTCTTATCGGCGTTCAAGATAGAAACCGAGCCGGGGAACCCTGGGCCCGGTTTGATCGCGTTCTTGGCTATTTCGGGTATTTCGCTGTCGGGTAGGACGGTGGACGAGAGCGGCACGAAGGGGGGGGGGCCTTTTATCCTGTGGCTCCGAATCGACAACCCCGCTGGGGCGAGCCTCAGGGACTTAAATGTTCCTATCGAGCAGCGATTGGAAGCACTTTCATCGGAACTGAAGGCCCGCTTACGTTCCGACCAGAGCCTACTCGTCCTGGATTGGTCACATGAGGGTTCCCCAGTCAATGCGCCACTGCTTGGTTTGGGTGAGGCGCTGAGAAACTGGGGATTTCCCCCGTCTCGGACAATCTTGCTGACGCAGAACCGCATTTTGCGGGACACTTATCTTCAGCGGCTGCTTGCCGGACGTGAGCCACTGCATATCGTACCGGCTCATTCGTACCTATCGAGTTATTGGGAGATGGTCTGCCTCGGTAACGCAGCGGGCAGGGAGTTTGAGCAAAGGGTGGGTTTCGCCACTGAGGGTGACCAGACCAGGCGGTATAGGTACATTTGTCTCAACTACCACTTGCGGCCGGCTCGAGCCATCGTCGTTACGCGTCTCCTGCAACGACCCGAATCGGGCTGGATTTCTTTTGATGCGAGCCGCTTGCGGACGTACATAATGGAGAACCCCTCACGCTTGTGGGAGGAGATTCGGGGCCTTTCGTTGCCCGAGGAATCCGCGATAAACGAGGCAATGGTCCGTAGCGTTATCGATGAAGGTCTTGCTATACAGCCCGACGACAGCAACCTTGCTGGCCTGCACCAGGCGTTTTATGGCGTGCCGGTAAGCGCGTTTCGAGAATCGGAGCTTTATATCGTAACGGAATCCGAGATGTCTGCCCAGAGTGTCCGGCGTTTTACCGAGAAGACCCTGAAGGCTATCGTTGCCGGCATTCCCTTTATCGTTTTCGGGAACCCTGGCACGGTGGAGGCTTTCGCTCAGATGGGGTTCGACACGCTGGGTGATTTTGTTGATCATTCCTATGATTCCATCGAGGACCCGGCACATCGGCTCGCTACGGCCTGGCGTGAGGTGGAGCGCTTCTTATCAAGGCCTGCTGGCTTTTCAGTAGAGGAACTTCAGCGATTGCGTTCTGCGTCCAATCACAACAGAGGTATTTTCGAGACTCAGATGCCGCTCGAGTGGATCCTTCCGCCGCTAGCTGAAGTTTATGCCCTCATGTTCCCAGATAAGGCATGAGACCGACTGGTAAATACGTGATTGTGCGTGCGTTGGGTCGCCATAGGTGGAGGTACGCGATTCTGCTGCGGCGCATTGGCTGGATCTGGAGAATGCTTGGGCTGTGCGGTCTATTGCTGGCATCGGCGCATACGTTAACTGTGCGAGCCGACGCAGGTTTTCGCTTCTCAGAGACAAGCTTAAATTTGAGCGAGAGCAATTGGCTCGGGCTGGAGGAACGGCAGGTATTCTTCAGGAGTTTGACGCACACGGAGGAGGGGCGCTCTTGGACGATGAAGATCGGCAAAGGTGGGCAAATATATTCGATCACGACGCCAGAGTTGGGAGAGATGGTGGCGGCGCAACGCGCGAAGTACGGCCAGTGGGTGGACGAAGTGTTTCAGCATGTGATTCCGATGCCCCCGCAAAAGCAGGTGGTAGGCAAAAGCAAGGTGGTAGACGGTGACATTCATCAGGCGGGCTACTACACGCACAGCGACATTGATGCCTGCGTTACAGTTGTTGCCGCGTAGCGTTTATTCCCCGCTGTTTGCCTACCGCTTACGATCCAGCCGCCAGCCGGGTAAGTTTCATCACATGGCCGCAGCACGCGCATTTGCCGCGCAAGTATGGCGAGAATTTGATGACAATGGAGCAAGACAATCACGGATCTGGGTGTCGGCGTGATCGAGATAGAGGTGGCTGATCGACAAATGGGGAGGCGCCCGAAATGAGATGTTCACTCTGCCGTGGGCGGCCTTCCGCAATGCGACGCTTCCGACCCAGGTATTGAGCAATCGGGACGGAAGCTATCGAGTCGCAAACAAGGAGTTTCGGTGCTCGCGGACAGGATCCCAGACTGCGGGAGGGGAGGACGGGTGGATGGCTGGCGTTCGTTTCAGGGGAATCACCTACGGCTCGCGGTATCGGGATCGTCTTCGGCAAGGATCCTCTGCCCCTGGACGGCACGCGCGGATACGTGCAGTGGGGAACGTATGGATCACCGAAGCGGCCGGACCTGCAGGGTGCAGTGGCCGAGATCGAGCGGGATGTCCAACCTGTCGGCGGGAGAGTCGCTCCGCTACCGCTATTACCTGGTGATCGGCACTCTCGCGGAGATTCAGCAGAAGGGCAATGCGCTGGAGTCCAGCGTTAAGCTGGAAAGGATAGTCAGGATGCCGGCCGACGCAGCGCCGATGCCGATATGTCGCGATGGCCGCAATGGCCTGAAGCGTACGTGCTAGGCGGGTGAAAGGCCCGTATTCAGGACGTACCGCGAGTTCGTGGCGAACTCCCGACCCCTGTTCCTTCTGGCAGGAGGTCGGGACTGGCCAGTTCATGGTCACGGACAACCCCTACGAGATCAGCTTCGACCCGACTGACGGGGCTACTCGGTACGTGGATCTGCTTGGCTGGGCGTTGCCCGTAAGCAAAGCCACCGATGGGTGCGGACTGGTGCCCTTGGGCACTGCGATTGCCTCGGCGAAACCGCGCCCGCGGCTTGGCAGGGACGCATCGGACTTGCGTGTGCTGAGTGCGAGCGAGGGGAAATGCCCATCGATCGGTGAGCGGCCAACTGCGACTGGAGTGCGATCCAGCCTGACTCCATGAATGGTTTTTTTGTTGGGCCGGTTTCGGTTCGTGCTTCAGAGAATGTCGCGCCAATTCCCGCGTGACAACATTCATGACGATGATTGGATCGATTTCGACGCTTGTGCACTTGCAGCAGGGATGTCCGATGCCATCGCCTTGGAGATGCAGGATTCGGCCGGCTGAATCGGCGAATCGATCGCCTTGTTGGCGCATGGGTTCCATCCGTGGCGCCTTCGGGGCCGGTGCAGTCGATTAGTATTAGCCCACGTTGCCTCGCGGGGTTTCTGGACTGTCGGCTGATTGAGTGCAACAAATGGCGGCGCCTCGCTGGCGAAAGGCTGGCGCGATGCCTGAAGGTTGCTCGGTCATGCCCCGTGAGCGGTATTCGGGACGAAGGGCACCATGGGAATTCGAGGTGCGACCGTGGAGACGGTGGAGTGCGAACTGCTGCCACCGGGTGCGGCACAGAAGGTCGGCGATCAGCGTTGGCGCTGCGACGACGGGGAGTTGCGTTTCGCCTTGCGGGTGCCGGCCGGGAGATTTCCGCAGGGCTGGGTGCTGGTCCGGGCGCGAGTGCGACGGCGCGGAGGGGATTGTTCCTGCACCTTGTTCATCGATTCGGGGAACGCTGACGACGAACATCGAGCCGTCGCGATTCCCGTTCCTCGCAGTGGCAAGATCGCGGAGCTGGTGCGGCTGCCCGACGATGTACGCGGCCTGGTATGGCAGTTGACGGGGGCATCTGGCGAAGTTTCCGTTGGGCAGCTCACGCTGACCGCGGTCGGGGTACTGGAACGTACCCGGTGCATGCTGAAACGGGTCGTGCCGCTGCTGGTGCGCCTGCCGGCGGAGTTGCGTCGGCGCAGGGGCCTGACGGTGTGGCGTGTGCTGTCCGACTTGGCGGAAGCCTACCGGATCGCAGGGCAGATCGGAGGCGGTCTGCCGAGCCTGACTTATGCCCAATGGATCGAGCGCTTCGATTCCCTGTCCGAAGGGGACCGCGGCGCGATCCGAGGGAGCATCGAACGCTTTGGCAGCTATCCGCGGTTCCACGTCGTCGTGCCGGCGGTGGGGGCGGATCGGCGGCCCGTGGATGCCACCCTGCGGTCGCTCGACTTTCAGCTCTACCGCGGATTTCACCGTGACGGTGCTGGACGCGGGTGGGTCTGTCGTTGGCGGCTACGATCCGGTTGTCGCCTTGAGGGAACCGGGGATCGGCTCGCGGGTGATCCCTGCGGGCCGCATCCGTGCCGTACTCGACGAAATGGCGGACGAACTGGCGGGACGCTTGCCGTCTCCGTATGTGGTCGTTGTGCCGGCCGGAACCCGGCTGGCGGAGCATGCGCTCTACTGGATCGCCTCGGAGTTGGTCGCAGCTCCGGGAGCGGTGCTGATCTATGCCGACGACGATACGGCGGACGAGGCGGGGCGGCGCAGTACGCCCCGGTTCAAGCCCGACTGGTCACCCGAACACCTGCGCTCCACGGACTACATCGGCCGGGCGGCCGCGGTTCGCGCCGATGAGCTGATCCGCGCCGGAGGTCTCAGCCACGAATCCTGCTTCGGAGATGGGCGCGGCGCGCTGCTGGGGATGGCCGAGGCTTTGGGGTTCGATGCCGTGCGGCACATTCCGGCGGTCCTGTTCCATCTCCCTCCGTGGTCTGGAGCCGGCGAAGCGGGGCAGGATGACAACGGCACGCGCGCGCTCGCCGCGCACCTGGCGCGAAGCGGCATCGATGCCGGAGTGAGCGCTACGCGCCCGGGATGCTTCCGGGTGCGCTACGCGCTGCCGGATCCTCCCCCGCTGGTGAGCATCGTCGTGCCGACCCGGGACGGGGTGGCCCTGTTGCGCCAGTGCGTCGAGAGTGTCGTGTCGAAGACGAGCTATCCGCGCTACGAAATCCTCGTCGTGGACAACGGCAGCGTCGAGCCGCAATCCCTCGACTACCTGGCAGAGATCGCGCAGCGGCCCGGGGTGCGCGTGCTGCGTTACGACCGGCCGTTCAACTTCGCGGCGATCAACAACTTCGCTGCCGGCGAGGCACGGGGCGAGGTGCTGTGCCTGATGAACAACGACGTGGAGGTGATCTCCCCGGACTGGCTGGAGGAGATGGTCTCGCGCCTGGCGCAGCCGGGGGTCGGCGTGGTCGGCGCGAAGCTCTATTTCGCGGACGGTAGGGTGCAGCATGGGGGCGACGCCGTCGGCCCCGGCGGGTGTGCCGACCATCATGCACGTCGGCCTTGCACGGGAGGCGCCCGGCTACTGCAACCGGGCGGTGGTGGCGCAGGAGGTCTCGGCAGTGACCGCCGCGTGCATGGTCACGTGGCGCAGCCTTTACCTGGAACTGGGCGGGCTGGACGAGAAGGAACTCGCGGTGGCGTTCAACGACGTCGATTATTGCCTGAAGGTTTGGGCGGCGGGTCGGCGGGTGATCTTCACGCCGCACGCGGAGCTTTATCACCATGAGTCCGCTACCCGTGGTCTGGACGAGTCGCGCGAGAAACGGAGCCGGTCGCGGCGCGAACGCGATGTCATGCGGGCGCGCTGGCGCGGGCGGATGGCGCATGATCCCTACTACAACCCCAATCTGAACTACCGCCTGCCCGACTTCTCCCTTGGCGATGCGCCGCTGGCGCGCAGGCCCTGGGTGGCGCCGCGTTGAAGGCCCGGAGCGCGGCTTGCAGCGTGTGCCGGGAGGTCGCCGGCTCGGGTCATGCCTCTGCTGCGGCGTGCCCTGCTGAGTCCCGGCCGTTGAGCTTCGAGGATACACTGCAAGTTCTCTACGCTTTCGAGGAACGGCCGCGCTCTTGCCTGCGGATTGAGCTACTACCCGCAACGTGATCGTTCGCGGGTTCGGTTTCGCAATTGGTGCGGGCCGTTTGCCAAAATCGTGTCGTACCATGCACCGTCAGCTTCATGACATACGGCCCAAGGCGCAGTGTAATCTCGTAAGATCATGATTCAGCGTGTATATCATGGGTGGCATAAATGAAAAGCATCGTGGTTTCCGGGTACTGCGAGACTGGGGGGTTGGCAGCGGCCCTCAGCGCCATGCTCCCAGACAGCGCGGTCATACCTTTCCCCGATTCGCAGGCGGAAACCGCCGACGGCGAAGCCCGTTTCCGCGCGCAGCTCTTTCGGTCGGAGGCCTGGATTACGACAGTCCCAGCGAAGCGGCGCAATGCCATCCTGGGTTCGACAGCGCCCCCCAGCCTGCAAGTTGTTCCGTTGCCGACCATCAATTTCCGGGCATTTCACCCGGATGTTGGGTCCATACGCAAGGGAAGCGCCACTGGCCCTTTACTGGAAGGCCCGTTTGGTCGCCACTACAATTCACTCATCGTTTTCTGGTCGTACCTGCGCGGGCTCTCCGTAGCGGCTACCGAGCGACTGTTTACGCCGGAAACATTCTCCGCGCTCGGCTACCTGGACGTGTGGGACGTGGAACTACAGCGCTTGAAGGAAACGGTGGGCTCCTATGGCATTGACTTCCCTTCGTTTTTCCTTCCGCTGCAGCGTAGTGGTGCATTTATGCATACCATCAACCATCCGAAGATTAGCGTACTCATACAATTGGCCCGCCATGCGGGGCAGCAGTTGGGCGCGCCCCGCGAACTGATCCAGGCGCCGCTGGAGCGGATCGTGCCGGACGGCTTGGCCAGCATGACGGTTCTACCCTTGTACCCCGGAATCGCAGAGACTTTCGGACTGAAGGGTGCTTACCTCTGGAACTTCGGGTCAGGTCGCTACGTGCATGGGCTGCGGCAGTACATCACGCAATCTTTTGAGGAGTACCGTCGTCAGGATACTGAGGTGTGGGATTCTCCACGACTCCAGAACCCAGTTTACGATCGGGTTCTGAGCAAAGCTTGCGGAAAAGCATGATGAGCAACCCGTACAAGGAAAGGCCCGATTACTGTTTCTGGTCCCGGAGCGTTTCGTGGTGCCCGCCGGGTCGGCTCGATCCTGTGATCGGGCGCCCGTTCGCCATCGGCAAGGGAGATCTGATAGCGACTCTCGGGAGCTGCTTCGCGCAGCATATCGCCCGCCACCTGGTACGGTCGGGTTTCGACTACTTCGTGGCGGAGCAGGCGCCGCCAGGCGTGAGCGACGAAGTGGCCCGCGGCCGCAACTACGGCGTATTCTCCGCCCGCTACGGAAATGTTTACACCGTACGGCAGGCGGTTCAGCTATTCGATCGCGCCTTCGGCCACTTTGACCCCGTTGAGAACGTCTGGCCCCGCGGTGATCGATATGTTGACCCCTTCCGCCCCACAATAGAACCCGAAGGGTTTGCGTCGCCGGACGAGGTATTGACTGCCGGCGCAGAACATCTTGCTCGGGTGCGCTCGGTATTCAGCGATGCGAAAGTCATCGTTTTTACACTCGGACTGACCGAGGGGTGGCGTTCGCGGCGCGATGGCGCAATGTTCCCGGTCGCGCCTGGGGTGAGCGGGGGAGCCTTCGACCCAGACCGGCACGAGCCCGTGAACTTCTCCATTTGGGAGGTAGCACATGATCTGAAAGGCTTTATCGAACGCATTCTGTCGGTGAACCCGAGTGCTCGTGTCCTGCTGACGGTCTCACCGGTTCCATTGATCGCCACACACGAGGATCGACACGTCGTGGTTTCCACTACTTACTCCAAGTCGGTCTTGCGCGTCGCCGCAGCAGAAGCCGAGAAGGAATGGCCGTGCGTGACCTACTTCCCTTCATACGAAATCATCACGTCGCCGCACGCGCAAGGGGCCTATTTCGAAAGCGATCTTCGTTCCGTTTCCGAAGTGGGAGTTCAGCACGTGATGCGGGTCTTCTCCCGGCACTTCCTGGGTGATGCTGCAGACGCAGTCGCACCCGCCGTAGCCGCCGGCAACCTTGGCGCTTGGCAGACCGGCGATGGTGTCGTGTGCGACGAGGAGGAGATTGAACGTGCCCTGAGAGCCTCGGGGTTCCGGGGTACCTGAAGAGCGCTTTGTGCGGTTCGCCTGCGCTGCCCCGGTCGCCATCCCGCATGACCCCGCCGTGCTCGGCGATGCCTTTGCGCTACGTCGAGTAGAGGTGGGTAACGCAGGCGGAGGGCGCTCTGCCTCGCCTGGCTTGGAGTCGCCCACTACTTCGGCGACCACCCGTTCGACCCCGCGGCGATGCACTACGCGTGGAAGATATTCCACCTCGTGCTGGTGCGGCAGACCACGCAATCACCTGGCTGACTGTCTTGCCCGCAGCCTTGCCACGATTTCATCTACGGGTTTCACTTTGACTGCGTCGATTTCTGCGGTGCCCAGGGTGAGGCGTTTGACGTGTTTGCGATCGAAGGTCGCGCGCCGCCAGTGCCAACCGCGGCGATGGGCCACTTCTGGGAAGGTGAGTGAACTCTTGGAATGATGTGCCGAGGCTATATGCGACTGAACATGTAGTCCGCAAAGACGGTCGCAGGGCTGGTGTTGGCGGATGCGACGAACGTTAGTTCCTCTGCAGAAGCGATGACATCATTGCCGGCCGAGGTGAACAGCAGTACGGCAGAGGCGGTTCCGTTCTCGACGGCGAACAGGCCGGTATCTCCGGCGGCATAGGCGACGGTGGCGGAACCGATGGCGGCCGCTGTGGTGGTGCACACGAAGGTGACATCGTTCTGCACGATCACCCATTCGGCGGCGGGGGCGAATCGGTCGCGCCCATGGTGCGTCTCGGGTAAGCCTCGATGTTCCTCCCTGCTATCATCGTCGCGGCGATAGGCTCGGGTTCGGCGATTTGTTGGGGCGGACTTCGCGCGCGTGGGCGCGGCCTAGCATGGACTTTTTCGGCGCTTCAGGACGCAGGGCGGTCGCGGGCGTGGTGCTCGAAGGCGTTCCGGAATCGCATCGGACCGGGGACGCCGCCATTAGCGCTTTCGATCGACGCGTGTGCCTGTCGACTCGATGGTGCGAGGAGAAATGCGGTATCGGCTTGTCATTTCTCTGCCGGGACGGACATCGGCTTCGGGGTGCGGGCACCGGACGAGGGAACAGATGATGCGATCGCGCAACTGGCGCGTGCAGATACGGCTCAGGCGCGGTGTGCGGGGTTCCCTCGCCCCGCTTGCGGGGAGGGGGGTAGGGTGAGGGGCGCTTTCGAGCGGCCGCGCTCCGTCGTGGTCGTGCAACCGGGCCGTCTCCCGACGACTGACTATCTGGTGCTGCCCCACGTCGCGGCCATGGGCGTGCCGTTGGAAGTCGTGGACTCGGCGCGCAATGTTCCGGAACGAGCGCGACTTGGCTGACGGGGCGCTGGTGGTCTTCGTGCGCTATGTCGAAGGGGCGTGGATGGAGCGGGTGGAAGCTGCACTGTCGCGCCTGGCGGGCGTCGCGTATTTCATGGACGACGACCTATTCGATGCAGCCGCCTTGCGGGGACTGCCGCTGCGGTATGCGTGGAAGATATTCCGCCTCGCGCTCGGCGCGGCGGGACTGGCTGCGCGGATCGGCGCGCGGCTCTGGGTCTCGTCGCCCTACCTCGCCGAAAAGTATCGGTCCTGGGCGCCGGTGCAGATCGCGCCGCGGCCGGGCCCCGAAATGCTCGCCAGGTCGTCGCCGGTGCGGGTGTGCTACCACGGCACGGCGTCCCACGGGGCGGAGATCCGGTGGCTTGCTTCCCGTCGTGCGGGAGGTTCTCGAACGCGCGCCGGAGAGCATGTTCGAGATCTTCGGCACGGCCCCGGTGAATCGCCTCTACCGCGGCATGCCGCGGGTGGCGGTGCTGCATCCGATGTCGTGGGCCAACTATCTCGCATACTCTTCGGCGGCGCCGCTCGACATCGGCCTAGCGCCGCTGCTCCCCGGCGGTTTCAACGCGGCGCGGGGGCACACCAAGTTCTTCGATTTCGTGCGCTGCGGCGCGGTGGGCATCTATTCGAACGTCGAGCCCTACGCGTCGTTCGTGCGGGACGGCGTTGACGGCCTGTTGCTGCCGAACGAGCCGGCCGTCTGGCGGGACGCGATCCTGCATCTGGTGCGGGACGACGACCGGAGGCGAGGAATGGCGACCGCGGCGCGGGAGCGGGCTTGGGCGCTCGCGGGCGGAACATCGGGGTAAGCCGGTGGCACGGCGCACGCGTGGCGGGCGCGGTCGTGTTGCGTCATGCCTGAATGTCGAACGGATTGCCGCGCTGCATTGTGTTCGCGGTGCTTCGTCGCGAGTTGCTGCTCGCGTACCGCGTGGGGTTCTTGTCGAGCGCGACAGAAGATTTCATGGATGGCGTCAGGCCGTGGTACGGTATTGCCGGATTCGACCACGAGCGAGGCGATGGCGGCGGATTTCCGCTCATTGGTCGATGCTGATCCGGGTGTCCGGTATTGTTCAATCGTCGGCTGTTGCATTGATCAAGCGCCGGCTGAGTCATTCCAAGACAAATGCATGGCAAGAGGTTCCCCTGTGTCGCTTAGGGTGCGCTGCGCGCACAGGATCTTCGTTCGTTTAGCGGTGCGCATGGCGCACCCTACGCATCGTCGCGGTTTGGAGTGTCCCCCGGTTCGCCAACGCCGTAGGGCGGGCCGTGCGCGCCAATCCACCTTCACAACCTGCATCCGGTGCGCATGGCGCACCCTACGCATCGTCAGGGTGTGGAGCGCCCTGCGGTTAGCCAACGCCCTAGCATGTAGGGTGTGCCGCGCGCACCGGTCGTTCGCCTGGAAAATGGTGCGCATGTCGCATCCTGCGACGGAGCTGGGGAGCAGAATGGGGCGACCGGGTGGGCCTGTGATCGTCACCTTCTCGAAGGCCCTGGCGACCATCCCCCACCTAGAGCAGTTCCTGGGCGCGCCGGTGATCAATGCTCGCCTGTTCGCGCCGAAGGGAGCGTCGCTGGTTGTCGGCTGGGGCCGCAAGGCGAGCTTCCAGCGGGCAGCGCGCTTCGCGGCCGAGAGGCGCATCCCTTGTGCCAGCCTGGAAGATGGCTTCCTGCGTTCGGTGGGGCTCGGGAAGACTGATCCGCCGCTCTCTCTGGTGCTGGACGACCTGGGCATCTACTACGACGCGACCGGCCCTTCGCGGCTGGAGGCGCTGATAGGCGCCGTTCCCGGCCAGCAGGAGTCAGTGCGCGCGGCACGGCTGATCGAGGCCTGGCGCGCCGGCAGGGTGTCGAAGTACAACCATGCGCGCGAGGAAAGTGACCGGGTTGCCGGAGCGCTTCGTCATCGTCGCCGATCAGACCTGGGGCGACGCATCCATCACCTATGGCAGCTCCGACGCTGGGAGCTTCCGCCGCATGATGGACGCTGCACTGGACGAGAACCCGGGCTGCGGTGTCGTGCTCAAGGTGCATCCGGAGGTCTTCGCCGGGCGCAAGCGGGGTTATTCCGATGTGCTCAGCGCCGGGCAGGCAAGCCGCGTCGTCGTGCTCGGCAGCGATGTTCATCCGGCCGGCCTGCTGGAGCGGGCGGAGGCGGTCTATGCGGTGACCTCGCAGATGGGCTTCGAGGGCCTGCTGTGGGGACGGCCGGTGCACACCTTCGGCATGCCCTTCTACGCCGGTTGGGGGCTGACGGAGGATGACGCTGGCGGCGCCAACTCGGCGTGGCAGGGCGAGCCTGCCGGGGCTGGTGCATGCGGCGCTGATCGGCTACCCGCGCTACGTCGATCCGGAAACCGGCCGCCGCTGCGAGGCGGAGCGGATCCTGGCGCATCTCGCGCTTCAACGGCAGCTGCGGCAGCGCTTCCCCCCGGTGGTGCATGCACTGCGCTTCTCGCGCTGGAAGAAGCCGATCGTGCGCACCTTCTTCGACGGCAGCGAGGTGCGCTTCCTGCGCCGCGCCGAGGACGTTCCGGCGGGGGCTACCCTTGCCGTGTGGGGGCGGCGCCAATTGTCCGCCGGGGTGGCGGAGCGGGTCAAGCCTCATCCGGCTGGAGGACGGATTCCTGCGCTCCGTCGGCCTCGGGGTGGACCTGGTGCGCCCGGTTTCGTGGGTGATGGACCGGCGCGGCATCTACTTCGACGCGACACGGCCGAGCGAGCTGGAGGCGATCCTTGCCGGCAACGGACTTTCGACGCGGAACTGCTCGCCCGTGCCGCCTCGCTGCGCGCGCGGCTCTGCGAAACGGGTCTCAGCAAGTACAATGTTGGCATCGCAGCGGGCTGGCGGCGTCCGGCCGGTGCATCGCGTGTGATCCTGGTGCCCGGCCAAGTCGAGGCGGATGCCTCGATCGCTCTCGGCGCGCCGGCAATCCGCCGCAACATCGACCTGCTGCGCGCGGTGCGCGAGTCCAATCCCGATGCCTACATCCTCTACAAGTCTCACCCCGACGTGGTCGCCCGCATGCGCCGCGCGGGCGAAGGCGAGGCGGGGGCGGAGGCCTGGTGCGACGAAACGATCGCCGCTGCGGGCATGGGCGCGCTGCTGGAGCAGGTGGACGAAGTGCACGTGCTGACTTCGCTCGCGGGTTTCGAGGCGCTGCTGCGGGGCAGGCGGGTGGTGGCTTACGGCCATCCGTTTTACGCCGGCTGGGGGCTGACCGAGGACAGGGTGCCGCTGCCGCGGCGGCAGCGACGGCTCGCGCTGGACGAACTGGTGGCCGGGGTGCTGATTCTCTACCCGACCTATGTCAGCCGGACGAGCGGGCGCTTCACCACGCCCGAGCGGGCGCTGGAGGAACTGCTGGAGTGGCGGCAGCAGGCGGGGCGCGACTTCCGTTCTGGGGGCCGGTGAAGCGCGCGGTGCTGCGCATCGCCAAGCGATTAAGCGCCGAGAAGTGAACAGCAGCAAGCTTTCTGGAGTGCCGTCCTTGTTCCACCACTGCCACGAACATGCATTCCAGGTACGAATCGAAGGGGTGGTGCGGTGGGCACTTATTGAATCGAATCGCAATGTGCGTCCCACCGGGATCTCCATGCGCCCTCGGGACTCGACCATGTTCTTTGTCAGCTCCGCCATGCGCGAACTCGCTCCCGGTGGTTTGACCTTATTCGGTTAGCGTTCCTTGCATCGCAATCGCGGTTTTCTCTTTCTTCAGGGGCTTGGCCAGCCCGCTGTTCACGCGCCTGGGCGACCGGCTGCGGGAGCAGGGGCATCAGGTGTTCCGAGTCAATTTCTGCGCCGGCGACACCGCGTTCTGGGGCAGGCGGCCGGCCTGGAACTATCGCGGCGCGCTGGAGGAACTCGGCCCGTTTCTCGAATCGAGGTTCTGCGCCCACCGCATCACCGACGTCATATTGTTTGGCGATCACCGGCCGATCCATCGCTCCGCCATCGAGGTGGCTCGCACCCACGGTGCGCGGATCCACGTCTTCGAGGAAGGATACGTGCGGCCGAACTGGATTACCGTGGAGCGCGACGGCACCAACGCGCTGTCGCGCCTGCCGAGGGATGCGGAGTGGTACCTGCGAGGTGAACCGCGCCCTGCCGCAGCACGGCGATGGCCATCCGGTGCATATACCCATGACCCTGCGGGCGGGCCAGGACATGGCCTACCGGATCTTCAATGCGCTCAACCCGGTGAGCTTTCCGGGCTACCGCACCCACCGGCCTTACGTGGCGCCGGTGGAGTACGCCGGATGGACCAAACGCTTCGCCGGGCTACAGGTTGTGGAGCGCACGGATACCCGGTTGATCCGCCGCATCCTGGCGCGCAAGGGGCAGTACTTCATGTTGCCCCTGCAACTGAACGGCGACGCACAGATCGTCCATCACTCCCCCTTTCGGGACGTCGGCGAGGTGGTCGAGCGCGTTCTGTCGTCCTTCGCGACCCACGCGCCGCGGGATGCCGAAATCATAGTAAAGAACCACCCGCTGGACACGGGACTCGCCGGCTACCGAAGGCAGATTGCGCACCTGCGGAAGGAGCTGGATCTGCACGAGCGGGTGCATTTCATCGAAACCGGGCACCTGCCGACGCTGCTCGACCATGCCCGCGGCACCGTAGTGGTAAACAGCACTGTAGGAATGTCTTCGCTGCTGCACGGCTGCCCGACCAAGGCGCTGGCCAAGCCGATCTACGACATGTCGGGCCTGACCTTCGGCGGATCGATCGAGGATTTCTGGAACCAGCCGATTCCGCCCGATCCGGACTTGTATCGCGCCTTCCGGAACACGGTGATTCACGCGACCCAGGTTAACGGCGATTTCTTCACCCGGGAGGGCGTCGATCTGGCGGTCGCGGGGTGCGCCAGAATGCTCGGGGAACTGTCGCCCCTCGATGAGCTGTTCGCGCGCCATGGCGAGCCGGGCCCGGCATGAGCCCGCTGCAATCGCCGGCAAGCGTGCTGATTACTGGTGCCAGCGGTGCGCTGGGTGCGGCGCTGGCCCGCTGCTACGCGCAGCCGGGGCGCACCCTTATCCTCCATGGCCGCGACGAGAACCGGCTCGGGTTGATCGCCGCCGAGTGCGAGCGGTGTGGCGCCAGCGTCCGGACCGAGGTGCTCGATCTGGGAACTTCGGGGTGGTCCTGCCCTGGCTGCAGGCACTGACGGCGGAGGTGCAGGTTGACTTGGCCATCGTCAATGCCGGCGTGACGAGCAGCGCGGATCCCGGCAGCCTGGACGAGCCCTGGGAGCGGATCCGCCAAGTGATGGCGGTGAACCTGGATGCAGCCCTGGAGACTGTCGCCGGGGTGCTCCCTCATATGCGCCGGCGAGGGTCAGGCCAGATCGCGCTGATCAGCTCGCTTTCCGCCTACTTCGGTTTGCCTGTGACGCCGGCCTACTGCGCCAGCAAGGCTGCGCTGAAAGTCTATGGCGAGGCGCTGCGGGTTGGGCTGGCCCGCGACGGCATCGCGGTCAACGTGGTGCTGCCGGGGTTCGTGGAGTCCGCGATGAGCGCGGTGTTTCCGGGTCCCAAGCCTTTCATGATTTCGGCGGAGCGTGCGGCGCGCATCATCCGCCGCGGGCTGGCACGCAACCGCGCGCGCATCGCCTTTCCGTTTCCGCTGTCCTGGGGCATGTGGTGGCTGGCGGTGCTGCCGCCCGCCGCTTCGGGCCGCATCCTGCGCGCGCTCGGCTACGGCGGCTGAGGGCGCGGGATCGGGGCGACCATGCCGGGTGAATCGACGCTGCTCCTCTCCGCGGAGGGCGGCGCCCTGGGGCGCCTGATTCTCGCCGGCGCCGCCGGCGCGGTGCTGACTTTGGCGATGGACCGGCTGGTGCGGCCGGGGGCGCCGGGCCTGCGACGCGTCTGGCCGGCGGCGCTAATCGCGGCCGGCACTTTCGGACTGCTGTTCGGGGTTGCGCTGCTCGCCTTCGGCCGTCCGCTCTTCGCCTGCGCGCTTGCGCTGGCGGCGCAGATGCTGGTGGTGCAGGTGAGTAACGCCAAGTTCCGCGCCCTGCGCGAGCCCTTCGTCTTCACCGACTTCGGCCTGTTCAGCCAGGCACTGCGCCATCCGCGGCTCTACCTGCCGTTCCTGGGTGTGGGCCGTGCCGTTGCGGCGTCGGTGGCCTTCGCCTTGGCGATCTACCTGGGTCTGCGGCTGGAGCCGGGGCTCACCAGCGCTGCTGCGTATGCATTGGTCGTAATGGCGATTGCTGCCGGACTGCTGGCCGCCGGTGCGCGGTTCGCGGAAGCAGTAGTGCTCGACCCGGTGGAGGACCTGCGCCGCCTCGGTCTGTTTCCCAGCCTGTGGCTCTACTGGATCGCCCAGCGCCGGCAAGGGGACGTGGCCCCCGCGGCAACCTGGCATACACGGCGCTGCGCAATAGGTGTTCTGCCGGTCGGCACCCTTCCCGACCTAGTGGCGGTGGAAAGCGAATCCTTCTTCGACGCCCGCAGGCTGCATCCAGGCATTCGGGCAGATGTGCTCGCGCGTTTCGACGAACTGGGGAGGCAGTCAGTGCTGCGCGGGCGGCTGGCGGTGCCGGCGTGGGGCGCCAACACCATGCGCACCGAGTTTGCCTTCCTGACCGGGCTTGGGGAGACGGCGCTCGGCGCCCATCGCTTCAACCCCTATCGACTCGCTGCCCGCGCGCCGCTACCGGCCCTGCCGGCATGCCTTCGCGCCCTGGGTTATCGCACGGTGTGCATCCATCCCCATCCGGCAGGGTTCTTCGAGCGCAACCGGGTGATGCCGAATCTCGGTTTCGACGAGTTCATCGATCTCGGCGGCTTCGAGGGAGCGGCGCGCGCTGGTCCCTACATCGCCGACGCTGCCGTGGGGCGAAAGATCGCCGAGGTCCTGGAGCAAGCGGATGGCCCGATCTTTGTCTTCGCGATCACCATGGAGAACCACGGTCCCCTGCACCTTGAGCGCGCCACCGGCGAGGACGCCGGGCGGCTCTACAGCGAGCCGCCGCCGCGCGGCTGCGAAGACCTGACCGTCTATCTGCGGCACCTGCTCAATGCGGACCGCATGATCGGTGATCTGCGGGAAATGCTGACTGCCCGGGCGCGGGAGAGTGTGCTGTGCTTTTTCGGCGACCATGTGCCGAGCATGCCCAATGTCTATGACGCGGTCGGCCTCGTCGATGGTCGCACAGACTACCTCGTGTGGCACAGCCGTGGCGGCGCGGGGGAGGAACGGGATCTTGCCGCAGACCAACTCGGCGCCGCGCTGGTCGAGACTGCCCTGGCCGCTGCTGCCCGCGGCGGCACTCGCAGCCCGGCCGGCGGCGAACCGAGTCAATGACATGTCAATCAGAAAGGACGGAACGGCAATGGATCTTCTGGTACCGGAAAGCGATGCAGAAGTGCTGAAGAGGGAGGCGGCGCAGTGCGTCTCGTGGGACGTGAACGAGCGCCAGGCCTTCGACCTGGAGATGCTGCTGAGCGGGGCGTTCGCGCCGCTGCGCGGCTACCTCAGCCGCGCCGACTGCGAGCGGGTGCTGGCCGAGATGCGCCTTCTGGACGGCAGCATCTGGCCGCTGCCGGTGGTGCTCGACGTGAGCGAGGAGTTCGCGGCCAGGGTCGAGCCCGGGCAGGCCATTGCCCTGCGCGACGCGGAAGGCGTGCTGCTCGCGGTGATGCAGGTCGAGGACAAGTGGGTGCCCGACCGGATGCAGGACGCGCAGGCGATCTACGGCACCACGGACGAGGCGCATCCGGGCGTGCACGGCCTGCTCAGACGCACCCATCCGGTGTGCCTCGGCGGGCGCGCTGCGCGGCGTGCAATTGCCCGTCCATTACGACTTCACCTACATGCGGCTCACGCCGCACGAGGTGCGTCGCGAATTCGCCAAGCGTGGCTGGCGGAGGGTGGCGGCCTTCCTCACCCGCAATCCGCTGCACCGGCTGCAGTTCGAAACCACCAGCCGCGGCGCGCGGGCGGCCGATGCCAGCCTGCTGGTGCTGCCCATCGTCGGGCCCACCCAGCCGGGCGACATCGACTTCTACACGCGGCTGCGCTGCTGGGAGGAAGGCATGCGGCGCTACCCGGAGCACCATTCGCTGCTGTGCGCGCTGCCGCTGGCGATGCGGCTCGCGGGGCCGAGGGAAGCGGTGCTCCAGGCCATCGTGGCCCGCAACTACGGTTGTACTCACGTGATCGTCGGACCCTACCAGGGGGGCGCGGTGCGCGACGACGAGGGCAAGTCCTTCTACCGCCCCGGCGCGGCGAAGGAATCGCTGCTGCGCTGGCAGGACGAACTGGGCGTCAGGCTGGTGGCGGTGGAGGAGCTCGTGTTCTCCGAGGATCGGGCGAGCTACGTCGAAAGCGCGGGCGCTGCGCCGGGGCGAACGGGTGGTGTCGCTCGACGGCGTCGAGGCGCGGCGGCGCATGCGCGCAGGCCTCGAGTTGCCCGAGTGGTATTCGTTCCCCGAAGTGCTGAAGGAGGTCAGGCGCAGCTATCCGCCGCGCGACCTGCAGGGCCTCACGCTGTTTTTTACCGGGCTTTCGGGTTCTGGCAAGTTGACGATTGCCAACGCCGTGATCGCCAAACTGCGCGAGACCGGATCGCGCACCATCACCCTGCTGGACGGCGACATCGTGCGCAAGAACCTTTCGTCTGAGCTGGGGTTTTCCCGCGAGCACCGTGACCTGAACATCCTGCGCATCGGCTTCGTCGCGGCGGAGATCACCAAGCACGGGGGTGTGGCGATCTGCGCGCCGATCGCCCCGTATCGCGTCGACCCGTCGCAAGGTGAGGGACGCGGTGGAGGCGATGGGTGGCTTCTTCGAGATCTACGTCGCAACGCCGCTGGACGAATGCGAACGGCGCGACCGTAAGGGGCTCTACGCCCGCGCGCGCGCCGGGCTGATCAAGGAATTCACTGGCATCAGCGACCCCTACGAAGTGCCGGAGCGCGCCGAGATGGTCATCGACACGCGCGAGTGCTCGCCGCTGGAGGCGGCGCAGATGATCCTGAATCGGCTGGAGAACGAGGGGTATGTGAAGTAGCGTACGCCCAAAGAGAAGCCGCCTGCCGGTCGGAGACTGGCAGGCGGCGCCGAATGCACGAATTCGAAGTCAGTTCCCGACGACTTGCCAGTTGGTATCGGGGCGCCTAGTGACGACTGATGCGGAAGTGCGAGTGGTCCCGTTGATAGTCCACAGAGTATTGTGGCCCGTGGTGATGTTGTGCCACAGGATATCCGTCTTGCCATCCCCGTTGTAGTCAGCGGTCGTCGCAACACGCCAGTTCAAGTCTAACGACGGCACCAGCGGAGCCCTCTGCTTTCACGGCCGGGATTGTCGTGTCTGCCGGTGGGGTCAGCAACCAGGTTCGAGTGCCTCCTGTCAGCAAATGCCGCAACAGGATGTCCGCTTTTCCATCGCCGTCGAAATCTCCGCTGCTGGCGACAGTCCAATGCGAGATCGACGATCCTCCGGATGTGTCGCCAGAAAAGCAACTGAGAACCATCCATCACCCATACACGCTGGGCCCCTGACGAAGGGTCCGTCTTAGAATCATTGCGCCAATAGATGTCGGCCTTGCCATCCCCGTTGAAGTCATCTACGGCCGCAACTTTCCAGCCGGTAAACGCACTCAACGTGAGCAAAGGAGGTGCAGCGGTACGCGTTGCCCCATCCATCATCCACAGGGTGTTGTCGCCGGAGTCATTGCGCCAAAGGATGTCGGCCTTGCCGTCTCCATTGAAGTCCCCGGCGCCGGCGACTTTCCAGTTGGTGCCCATCGCCGGTAGCGCTGCAACGGTGCGAGTACCGGTGCCGTTGCTGATGCTAATGAGCCACATGGTGTACGTGCCGTCGCTGCCGCGCCACAGGATGTCGGTAGTGCCGTCGCCATTGAAGTCTGCCGTCGCAGCAATCTCAGAGCCGGCTACCACGGCGGGCAGGGATACGGCGCCAACCCAGGTCGCCCCATTCATGGTCCAGATCTGATTCAGCCCGGACGTGGCGTGGCGCCACAGGATGTCGGCCGTTCCGTTGTAGTTGAAGTCCCCGAACGGCAGGACACGCTTGACCTCGTTCGATCGCGGGCTTTCGGTTCCGGCGGCATCGTGGGCCGACACCGAGAAATAGTAGGTCTTGCCCTGGTTGAGGCCGGTAATTGTCGCGCTGAGGCCGGTGACGTTGATCGTCCGGTCGGTGGTACCGGGGGCGGTGCCGACGTGGACGTGGTACCCCGTGACCGAAGTGCTGGGACTGGCGTCCCACGCGAGGGTCAGTTGTGCTGCCTGGGCTGGTGCGGCAAGCAGGGTTACGAAGGCGCAGGTAGCTGAAAAGCCGGCTGCGCGGCGCAATAAGTCTGACGATCCGGCACGGATGGTCCGGAGCAGTGCGGCTGACATGATTCTCCCCAGTATGTGTGCAACGCGTTCAGGCCTGCCTGCGCGGTTGGACTTGCGTCCAGCCAGGGGGAATACCCTTCTTGTTTTTAGGGTTGGCGCAGCGGGCGGCGCGGATTTTAAACGACCCGTGACAAATGTCACGGCATTCTTAAGAAAACTCCGGTTTGAAAGCGAGCTTCGTGCCACTTTGCTGGGGGCACGTTGCACCGGGCTGAGCTGGCGGTTGTCGGGGCAGGATTTCTGCGGACCGGTCGCCATTGCCCGACAGTCGTTTCGGTGCTCGCTGGTATCCATCTGTGTGTGTGCGGAAATCTGGTGTCTCTGGCGCCCGACATGCGATTGCGGGCCGTCTGCTTCTGGAATCTGCGGTGCGGCGCGCCGGGCAGGGGGTGCGCTTCGCGGGCCGGCGTCCGGATACTGTCTGGACGAGGCTTTCGGTGGGGTGCGGCTGGGGCAGGTGGGGAGAATCGAGGAGCCGCGTGGATGTAGCGGGTGCCGGTTGGCCTCTGCTGCGCTGGGTTCGGGCAGTGCGGAGGCCGCGCGAATCGCTGCGGCTTTCGAATCTGGTAACCCCGCTGTCGTCTAGGCCTTGCCCGCCGACCGGAAGCTTTGCGTCCCCGGCTTGCGCCGGGTTTGCCGATTTTTCAGATTCCGGGTTAGCTTCAGCAAGAGTCAGGCCAATGGAAAAGTCAACGTGCAAATCGCACGGGCACTACCAAATCGGGGCTTGATCGAGGAGTGCGTCACGAAGCATCGGAATCGTGGAACGGTCGGCATCGCAGGCGGCGCCGGGCCGACTCGCTGGTCACCGACAATCAGCCGGGCGGCGAGGTTTGCGGAGACGAGGACTGAGCGTCCTGTTCCAGGAAGGTGACGAAAAGCGTCACTTGGTGACGCAAGTGGCGCGGCTACCGCTTCCGGTCAGTGTGTCTTCCTTGGCGCGCCTGGGGTTGCGACGCCTGCAGGCCATTCGGACATGAGGTCGCCTGCGGGAGGGATCGATCGCACCGCGCGGGGGGGGCGTTTGTGGATTGGCTACGCTGACGACCGCGTCAGGATAGCAGTCGCCTGCTTGGGTTCCACGATGGAAAAGGCCTGCAACCCGAACTTGCGCCGCGACAGCGTCAGCAGCGCCTTGTCGCGGGTGACCAGCAGGTCGGCGCCGCTGGCGCGCGCGAGTTCGAGGAATTTCTGGTCGTCGGGGTCGCGGCAGCGGGGCAGGCTGTGCGCGGGGTTTGTTGCTGCGCTGGCATGCATGCGGACGAGCTGCCGATAGGCAGCTATGGCCGCCGCCGCCGCCGCGGCATCGAGTCCGAAGTTCGGCCGGGCGATGACATGGGCAAACTCGGCGAAGCAGGGGGCGTCGGTGAAGAACTCGCACTTTCCGGCGCGGGCCGCGTCGAGGATCGGGGCGGCGGTTGGGTCCTGCCAGTGGAACAGGTCCAGGACGACGTTGGTGTCCAGTACCAGCCGCAGGGCGCTCACCGCGGGCCCGCCAGCAGGCCGCCGGGCAGGCGCTGCGCCAGCCTTGCCTGGCGCTCTTCCTTGCCGAGGCTGGCAAGGGTTTTCACCGCGGCGTAGAAGCGCGGCAGGTCGCCGCCCTGCTCGTCGAGCAGCGCCAGGAAGGCGGGAACGAGGCGGGTGTAGATGCCCATCGAGGCGAGCGTCGCGTTGTTGATCTCCTGGCCGAACCAGCGATCGTAGCCCGCGTAGCCGTTCCATTCTGCTGCTTCAGGCGGCGGTAGTCCGCCTGGAGTTCGGACAGGACGGATTGTTTCTGCGCCAGCTTCTGCGCCTGCGGCACGTCGGAGGCGTAGAGCCGCTCCAGTCGGTCCCGGTAGTCGAGCACCAGGTTCTGGAAGTCGCGGCGCCTTTGCTGCGCCTGGTCGAAAGCAGCCCGCTGCGCGTCGCTGCCCTCGCGGCGCAGCCAGCGCTCGATGCCGGCTTCCTCCACCGCGGTGGCGAAGGACTCGTTGAACTCGGAGTCGTCGGTCACGTAGGCGACCTGGTGTGCCAGTTCGTGGAAGATCAGCCGCGCCAGCTCGGTGTCGGGATAGTGGATGAAGGTGTTGAGCAGCGGGTCGTCGAACCAGCCCAGCGTCGAATAGGCGGGCACGGGGCCGACATGCACGTCGGCGCCGCCGCGGCGCAGGCTTTCGGCATAGGCTTGCGCCTCGTCTCGCGCGAAATAGCCGCGGTAGCTGACGCAGCCCGCCACCGGGAAGCACCACTCCCGCAGCGTGACCGAGAGGGGATCGGCGGCGTACACGTTCCACGCGACGTAGGAGCGCCCCAGGTCGGCGTAGCTGCGGTACGACCCGTTGGCCGGGAGGCCGAGTTCGGTGCTGGCGAAATCGCGTATGCGCCGCGCGGCGGCCAGCCTTTCCTTGAGCGCGGGCGGCGCGCCACCGTCGGCCTGCCACTGATCGATCGACTGTGCCTTGCGCATCAGTTCCACATGCCCGGCCGCGGCCTGCCAGTAGTAGCCGGGCGAGGCACAGCTCGTCAGCGCGACCAACGTGGCGGCGAGGGTCGTCGGCAGCAAGATGGAGCGCAGGCGCATCGGGCGACAGGCAGAGTCAGGATTCCGGGAGCGCTGCGCCGGCTTCGTGGCGGAAACGGCCATGATGCAGGAAATGCCCCGCCTGCCGGGCCGCCGATCCCGCGATCACCAGTGTCGTGTGGGTGAGGGGCAGCACGATCTGGTCGGCGGCGCCGGGAACCCGGGTTTCGCTCACCGCGACGACGCCGTCGTGGGGCACAGGAAGGTCGGGGGCGACAATCTGGCCCAGGCCGATTCCCAGGCTGCCGGCGATCACGCCCGTCTCGCGCGGGGCGGCAGCGGCCGGCGCCTCGCCTTGCGTCAGCTCGCGGATGCTGCGTCCAAGCAGGGTCTGGCCGATGCCGTGATCCGCAAAGCGGCGCGCGGCGTGGCTTCCCAGGACAGGACTGCCGAGGAGCACGGCGCGTCCGGCGGGCAGGTGCGCATGGTCGAGCAGGGTGCGCCAGACGATCATTCCGCCCAGGCTGTGGCCGACGAAGTGCAGCCGCGGGACACCGAGGGACAGGGCGAAATCCGCCAGGCGCCGGGCATTGTCCGCCAGCGATTCGCGCATCGAGGCATAGGCGAAGGGGCGCGCGTCGAAGCCCTGGGCGCGAAGGTGCAGGCGCAGCGGCGTCAGCATCCAGCCGCCCATCCACAGGCCATGAACCAGGATCACCGGGTCGGCGTCGGGGGCGGGCGAGAGCTGGGTCGCGTGCACGTTTACGAGGGGAGCATCGGCGGGCGCCATAGCTTACACCGCAGCGAGGCCACTCCCGGGCGATGCTAAACTGCGCCCCTTGCAACAAAACGGTAACACAGAAGAAATGTTTGCACGCTTCATGCCCCAGGAGGGCAAGTTCTTCGATCTGTTCAATGCCCATGCCGAACTGATCGTGCAGGGCGGCAAGGCGCTGGCGGTGCTGGTATCGGAGCTGGGCGATTCCCGCGACGAGGCATTGCGCCAGGCCAAGGCCATCGACGAGATCGAGAGCCGCGCCGACCGCATCACCCACGAGACCATACAGCTCCTGCACAAGACCTTCATCACGCCCCTGGGTCGCGAGGAAATCCACGGCCTGATCACCGCCATGGACGACATCCTCGACCTCACCCAGGACGTCGCCCAGTCGGTCACGCTCTACGACATCCGCCGGCTGACCGAGCAGGCGAAGCAGCTCGCCGACATCTGCCTGTCCTGCACCGAGCGGGTGCGCTCGGCGGTGAGCCTGCTGCCCAACATGGAAAACGGCAGCGCCATCCTCCAGACCTGCCAGCAGATCGACCGCCTCGAGTCCGACGCCGACCGGGTGATGCGCGCCGCCATGTCCAAGCTGTTCCGCGACGAGCCCGACACACGCCAGCTCATCAAGCTCAAGGAGATCTACGAGCTGCTGGAGGCGATCACCGATCGTTGCGAGGACGTCGCCAATCTGATCGAGGGCATCGTCCTCGAGAACTCCTGAACGGCGGGGTCTTCGCAATGGCGGTCGTCGAGATCAGCTTCGTCGTGCTCGTCTTCCTGGTGGCGCTGGCGCTGGTCTTCGATTTCATGAACGGCTTTCACGACGCCGCCAACTCCATCGCCACCGTCGTGTCCACCGGCGTGCTCAAGCCGCACCAGGCAGTGGCGTGGGCCGCCTTCTTCAACGTGGCGGCGCTGTTCGTGTTCCATTTGAAGGTGGCGACGACCGTAGGCAAGGGCACCATCGATCCCGCCATCGTCGATCACTACGTGGTGTTCGGCGCGCTGGTCGGCGCGATATCCTGGAACATCATCACCTGGTACTACGGCATACCGTCCAGCTCCTCCCACGCGCTGATCGGCGGGCTGGTCGGCGCGGGCCTGGCGAAAGCCGGCTGGGGAGCGCTGGTGTGGAGCGGCATCGGCAAGATCGTGGTGTTCATCGTGCTGTCGCCGTTGCTGGGCATGATGCTCGGCTCGGCGCTGATGCTGGCGGTATCGTGGCTGCTGTTCCGCACCACGCCGACCCGCGTGGACCGCTGGTTCCGGCGCCTGCAACTGGTGTCGGCGGCGCTGTACAGCCTCGGCCATGGCGGCAACGATGCACAGAAGACCATGGGGATCATCTGGATGCTGCTGATCGCCGCCGGGCTGAGCGCCAGCGACGCGCCGATTCCCGCCTGGGTGGTGATCTCGTGCTACGTGGCGATGGGCCTCGGAACGCTCTTCGGCGGCTGGCGCATCGTCAAGACCATGGGGCAGAAGATCACCAAGCTCAGACCGGTGGGCGGCTTCTGCGCCGAGACCGGCGGGGCGATGACGCTGTTCCTTTCCGCGGGTCTGGGCATCCCGGTGTCCACCACCCACACCATCACCGGTGCCATCGTCGGTGTCGGCTCGGCGCACAGGTTTTCGGCGGTGCGCTGGGGGGTCGCCGGCACCATCGTCTGGGCCTGGGTGCTGACCATCCCGTGCAGCGCGCTGATCGCCGCGCTGGCCTGGTACCTCGGCCGCGGTTTGTTGTAGGTCGGTTCGAGGCACGCCTCGGCTACCATTCATGTACCATGGCCGACGACCTGACACCCTGCACGCGCTGCGGCGCCTGCTGCGCCGACCGGCGCGTCGTCTTCCATGCATCGGAGTCCGACGACCAGCCGGGCGGCTTCGTGCCCGAGTGGCTGCACGGCGAAGTCACCGACAGCCTGCGCTGCATGGAGGGCACCGACCGCGTGCCGCCGCGCTGCGTCGCACTGCGCGGCGACATTGGCGGCGAGGTGCGCTGCGCCATCTACGAATTGCGCCCCTCGCCCTGCCGCGACTACGCGCCCCACGGCGTGGCCGGCATCGCCAATCACGAATGCAACTGGGCGCGGGAGCGCCACGGCCTGCCGCCGCTGCCCGATCCGGTCGTGCCAGGCTCAAGCCCGGAGGGCGGCGCCGACCGGCAGCATCGTTGAAGTGCGCGCTGCTCAGGCCACCCAGGACAGGGCGCGCACGATCGCCTGAGGGTCGGCCATCGCCGGGCAGGCGGCCCACAGGCTCTTCGCCTCGTTGCCGTAACGCACGACACCGGTGTGGTTGGCCTTGTCCTTGTCGCGGGCGGGGTCGGGGTCGACGAAGCCCAGCCGCCGTCGCAGCAATTCGATGTCGGCCGGGCGGCCGGTGAGGAAGCGCCAGCCGGGGCCGATGTCGAAGGCATCGACGTAGCGGCGCAACTGCTTCGGCCGATCGACCTCGGGCTGGAGGGTGATCGAGTACATGAACACCTCGCGTCCGGCGCGCTCTCCCAGCAGCGCCTGCACCTTCTTCAGGTTCGCCGTCTGCAACGGACACTGGCCGTCCACGCAGTGGATGTAGAAGAAGTTGAGGAGCACGGTGCGATCCTTGAGCAGGTCGTCGTAGAAGCGCGCCTTGCGCCCTGCATGGTCGAGCACCTCGACGTTGGGAAAGCCGCCGCGCGCCGCGGGGGCGGCCAGGGCCGCACCCGCGAGGGAAACAGCCGCTCCGCCGAGACTGACTTTCAGTGCGGTTCTTCGGTCCATGGTTCCTCCTCTGCGTAGGGCGCACCGCGCGCACCAATCCAAACATGGTGCGTGCGGCGCACCCTACGTATTTGTCAATCGACGATGTCGAAACGCACCATCATCGAATGGTCCTCGTGGACCACGTTGTGGCAGTGCATCGACGTAACGGCCTACAAAGTCGCGGAAGCGCAGCGCGATGCTGCACCTCGCCATTCTCGGTGAGCCGGATCACGTCCTTGCGGCCGCTGTCGATGGCGGACGGCGCCCGGCCGTTGAAGCTGATGAAGCGGTGCTCCTCGAAGTGGATGTGGATGGGGTGCGACCAGCCGCCGCCGCCGTTGCGGATCGTCCAGATCTCCGTCGAGTTCTTGCGCGGCGTGGCGCTCGCCTTGTTCACGTTGAAGAACTCGCCATTGACCATCCACGCGCCCTTGCCACGATCGAACACCCACAGCCGTTCGGTAGTGGCCTCGGCCAGCAGGTCCGCCAGCGGCGGCAGGGGCCGTAGCTGGGTTCGGCACGCGGCTTTCGTCGCGTTGGGGAGGATCGGCGTCGACGCGGAACTCCAGCACCGGAATGCCCGGGTTGAGCAAGTCATCGTCGGGACCGCGGCCGTCGGTCTGATTGGCGCGATTGAGCAGGCGCACCCGCTCGCCGACCTTGTACTGCGAGAAGTCGACGACGATGTCGAATCGCTCGGCGACCGACTGCCAGATGCTGCGCACCGCCACCGGGGCGGGCAGCAGGTTGCCGTCGTTGGCGATCACGGTGAAGGGCCGGCCGTCGCTCATGAACCAGCGGTAGAAGCGCGAGGGGCCGATGTTCAGCATGCGGAAGCGGTACTTGCGCCGCTGCACGCTGAAGTAGGGCTGGACCACGCCATTGACGGTGAACTTGTCGCCGATGATGCCGTCCAGATTGAACAGATCGAAGAAGCTGCGCCCCTGGCTGTCGAACACCCGGTCGTGGAAGATCAGCGGCACGTCGTATTCGCCGCTGGGCAGGCGCAGGGCCAGCGGGTTCGAGTCGTGCTCGTCGCCGGAATCCAGGTTGTCGTAGATCGGCGCCATGCCCGCCATGCCGGCATAGACGTTCTGCGCCGTGAAATCCAGGCGGTGGTCGTGGTACCACATCGTCCCCAGTGCCTCGCGGTAGTCGCCCATTGCGCCGTACTGGCTGTAGCGGTCGCCGTAGGCGTCGATGCCGGCACACTGGTTCGGGTAGTGGTGGTCGTACCACTGTCCAATGGTATGGTAGTCGCCAGGGAAGCCATCGCTCTCGGAAGGCGTGTGGCCGTTGTGCAGATGGGTCGAGATGGACGGGATGCCGAAACCGAGGTTCTGCGCCGGCAGATCGTTGTACATGCGCACCAGTGCCGGTTTGCCGTAACGCATATACAGCATCGGCCCGGGGAAGATGCCATTGGCACCCCATACCGGTCCCGGCGGCAAGTCCGGGTGCCAGACGTGCATGCCCTGCCGGAAGCGCATCTCGTAGAACTCCTGGGGCGCAAAGCGGCGCAGCGCCTGATGGTCGCGGCTGCGGCCCTCGCCGGCGGCGGCGTTCGGTTCCACGGTCGGGTGGGGATTCAGCGACTGCACCGCCGGCAAAGTCGGCGGGATCGGCATCTCGACCACGAAGGGTCGGGTGGGTGGGCTGGGCAGGGTGGTGGCAACGGCGACGTCATTGCTGCTGCCCTTGGCGATGGCATTTTTCAGGCCGCCACCGAGGGCCAGCAATCCGCTGCCGCTGAGCAAGCCCAGCTTCAGCAACTCGCGGCGGGTCAGCCGCGCTTCCACCACCTGGCGCCGCAAGTCTTGGGCGGCGAGGAGCGTCTTGTCTATCTGTCTCATGGGAACCTCCATATCGTTATGTGTCGTCGCGGCCGGATCGTTGCCGTGCCGCGGGTTTCTGCCGGGACCCCACCGGCGCGGGTTGCGTCAGCCGTCGCGAATGCGACCGTGCGACAGGTTTCGTTGCTGGTAGGCTGCGCCGTGCGCACCGATCGTTTGTCTGGTGCGCACGACGCACCCTACTGGTCCGGCTTCCCAGGCGTCGGGTAGGCCCATTGTCGGTGGGTTCATATCTGCCGCCCGGCCTTGCGAATCGTCGAGGTGATCGGCTCGGCCAGGTATTGCAGCGGTGTCTGGCTGGAGCCCTCGATGTACACCTCGGCCGGCATGCCCGCCTGGAGCTTCATCTCTCCGGCCTCGCGCAGCGACCCGGCGTCGGCCGCGATCATGACGCTGTAGTAGGGAAGGCCGTTGCTGCGGTCGATCAGGCGGTCGGCGGAGATGTAGGTGACGCGGCCCGTCACCATCGTCGTGTTGCGGTATTTGAACGAGGTGAACTTGATGCGTGCCGGCTGGTCGCGCTGCACATGGTTGACTTCCTCGGGGCGGATCTGCGCCTCGATCAGCAGGCTGGCCTCGCTCGGCACGATCTCGGCGATCGTGTCGCCCGGCGCCACTACCGCCCCCGGCGAGGTGAAGCGCAGGGCGATGATCTCGCCGCTGGCGGGTGCGGCCACCACCTGGCGTGCCGCCGCATCCTCCGACTTGCGCATCTCCTGCTCGATCTCGCCCAGCCGTGCCGCGGTGGCCTTGAGCTGGTCGCTGGCCGCCTGCACGTAGGCGTTCTGGATCGACTTGATCTTGAGTTCGTTGTCCACCCGGCGCTGCTCGGCGCGGGCCAGTTCGGAGCGCCGCTCGTCGATCTTGGCGGCATAATCCACCAGCGTCGCCTCGATCTGGTCGAGGCGGGTGGGGGAGATGAAGCCGCTCGTCGCGAGCCCCCGGTTGGCCGCCACGTACTTGGTTTGCAGCTCGAGGGAGTTCTTCGCCTGGGCGATCTGGGCGTTCAGCGCGGTGATCTCCTGGACTATGCGTTCGCGTTGCTGCCCCATCAGCGCCACCTCGCTGTCCAGAGATTGACGGCGCGCGCGAAACAGTGCGGTCTCCTTGTCCAGGGCCCGCTGCACCCGCTCGTCCTCGCCGGCAGCCGCCAGCAGATCCTTGGGGACGGTCAGCGTGCGTGCCAGGGTTTCCTCCGCTTCGAGCCTCGCCAGCGCCGCGCGCTCGACATGGACGCGATAGCCGACGCGGCTGCGGTCGGCGTCGACGCCGACGTCGCCGAGCAGCAGCACCGGTTCGCCGGCACTGACTTTCTGGCCGTCGCGTACCAGCACCGAGCGCACGATGCCGCCCTCGCGGTGCTGGATCGGGCGGCGGTTGAGATCCACCTTGACGAAGGCCGGTGCCACCACCGCCATCGACAGCGGCGCGAGGCACACCCAGGCGCCCAGCGGCAGGATGGCGCCGAGCACGATCCACCAGCCGGCGCGAACCAGGCGCCGCGCCTGGTCGGAACTGCCGGTGTCGGCGCGGTCGTTGGAAGCGATTGCGATTGTCATGAGATTCTCCCGTTGTCAGGCGGACTTGCCGCCGGCGATCACTTGAGCGTGGCGCTGGGTCGCCTTCATCACTTCGGCGGCCGGCCCGAACTGCTTCACGCGGCCGGCTTCCAGCACCAGCACCTTGTCCACGTGGGCGATGAGCGAGGGCCGGTGGGTGACCACCACCGAGGTCACGCCCTCGTTGCGCAGCCGGCTCAGGGCCTGGGCCAGCGCGATCTCGCCCGCACCGTCGAGGTTGGAGTTGGGCTCGTCCAGCACCACCAGCCGCGGATCGCCGTAGAGCGCACGGGCCAGCGCAACGCGCTGGCGCTGTCCGGGCGAAAGGCGCGAGCCCTGCTCGCCGACCACGGTGTCGTAGCCCTGGGGCAGCGTCAGGATCATGTCGTGGGCATTGGCGCGCTTCGCCGCCGCCACCACCGCGTCGGAATCGACCTCGCCCAGCCGTGCGATGTTGTCGGCGACGCTGCCGTCGAACAGCTCGACGTCCTGCGGCACGTAGCCGATCCAGGGGCCGAGGTCGGGGCGTGGCCAGTAGGCGACGTCGGCGCCGTCCAGGCGCACCGTGCCCGTGTTGGGCGTCCACACGCCGGTCAGCAGGCGTGCCAGGGTGGACTTGCCGGCGGCGCTCGGGCCGATGATTGCCAGCGCCTCGCCGGGCGCGAGATCCAGTCCGACGTTGATCAGGATCGGCCTCTCGCTGCCGGCGACGCGGTAGGAGATGCCTTCTGCCGTGAGGCGGCCCTCGGGGCGCGGTACGCGCAGGCGCGGATCGTCGCGCTCGAACTGCTGCGACAGTTCCGACAGGCGCCGGTAGGCGGCACGGGCATCGATGAGGCCGCGCCAGCTTGCCACCAGTTGTTCGACCGGCTGCACCGCACGGCCGAGCAGGATCGTTGTGGCGATCATGACGCCCGCCGACGCTTCCTGAGTCAGCACCAGGTAGGCGCCCAGCGCCAGCATGAGGATCTGGATCGCCTGGCGCAGGAAGCGGGTGGCCGCGGTGAAGGCCACGCTGTTGCGGCTGGCGCTGGCCTGGGGCGCGGCGATGCGGCCCTTCAGACCGCGCCAGCGCGCCAGCAGGCGCTCAGTCATTCCCAGGGCCTGGAGCACCTCGGCGTTGCGCAGCGAGCTCTCGACGTATTGCGAAGCGCGCCGCCCCTCCTGCTGCAGCGTCTCCAGCGCGCCGCGGGTCAAGCGGTCGTTGAGCCAGGCAAGAGTCAGCATCAGCAGCGCGGCGATCGCGGCGCCGATGCCCAGCGCGGGGTGGAAGCTCCAGATTACGAAGACATAGACCACGACCCACGGCGCGTCGAACAGGGCGATCAGTCCGTTGGCCGAGAACACGGCGCGCAGAGCCGCCACGTCGCGGATGCCTTCGGTGCGGGAACTGTCGGGGCTGCGGGCGGCCTGCGCCACCACCGCATGCACCACGGGCGGCGACAGGCGCTCATCGACCAGGTTGCCCACCACGTGCTGGAGCCGGTTGCGCACGTAGTCGAGCAGCAGCAGGATCGCGAGCGCCACGCCGGTTCCTGCCAGCAGCACAACCAGCGTTTCGCGGCTGTTGCTGGGGATCACACGGTCGAAAACCTGCAGGGTGAAGATCGCGGGGACAAGGAACAGCAGGTTGATGAAGAAGGACAGTCCCGCCAGATAGACCAGCAGCGGGCGCAGCTCTTGCCAAAGGGATCTCATGTCTTGGTCTCCTTCAATTCGTTATTCACCACAACGCACCACGCCGGCCGCAGCCGCAGGTCGGCTCGGCTGCGCTTGAGCCGACCTACGAGGTACGACGCCCTGGGTCCGATCATGCCGAAAGGATGAAGTCGGCAGCGGTCACGGAGTTGGCGCCGACGCCATTGACCCCGACCAGCAGGATCGAATCGCCCAGGATGCCGACGTCCACCAGCGTGTTCGCACCCAGATCGGTGATCGTCACGCTGCCCGCAAAAGTCGCGGCGCTGATGCCAAAGGCAGTCAGGTCGAGCAGATCCTGGCCGGCGCCGGGGTTGGCGTCGAAGTCCTGGATCGTGTCGTCCCCGAAGCCGCTGCCGAACACGAACACGTCGTTGCCGGCGCCACCGTTCATCAGGTCGTTGCCGCCAGCCGCCATCAGGCGGTCGTCGCCGGCTCCGGCTTGCAGAATGTCGGCGGAGGCACCACCGGCGATGGTGTTGGCCAGTGCGTTGCCGTTACCGATGAAACTGCCGACCCCGGCGAAGACCAGGTTATCGACGTTGTTGGCCCAGGGTGTAGATGCTGGCGGTGGTGATCACCGTGTCGGTGCCGGCGGCAGACCGCTTCCACGACCACGTCCGCCGTGCTGTCGATGCGATAGGTGTCGTTGCCGGCACCTCCGACCAGCCGGTCCACACCGCCCGCCCCGTCCAGCGTGTCGTTGCCGGCACCGCCGGTCAGCGTGTTGGCCAGTGCGTTGCCGGTGCCGGCGAAGTTTCCGGCACCGACGAAGGTGAGGTTCTCGACGTTGGCCGCCAGCGTGTGCGTTGCGAGCGTGGTCTGCACGGTGTCTACGCCGATGTCGGCAGCGAGTTCGTTCACCGTGTCGCCAGCGTTGGCGACCACGTAGGTGTCGCTACCCGCACCCCCGGTCATGGCGTCAGCGCCGGCACCGCCGTTGAGGACGTCGTTGCCAAGGCCGCCAGACAGGATGTCAGCGCCGGCACCGCCGTTGAGGACGTCGTTGCCAAGGCCGCCAGACAGGGTGTCATTGCCACCGAGGCCGTTGAAGGTGTCGTTGCCGGAGCCGCCGACGAGCACATTGGCCAGTGCGTTGCCGGTACCGGTGAATGCCCCGCCGCCAACGTGGGTGAGGTTTTCGGTGCCAGCACCCAGCGTGTAACTGGCGCTGGTCGCGAGGACGGTGTCGATTCCCGCTCCACCGTTCGCGATGTCGGCAGCGTTGTCCACCAGCAGGGTGTCGTTGCCGGCGTTCCCGATCAGGGTGTCGGCACCCGCCGCCCCGTTAAGCGTGTCGTTGCCGGCGCCACCGGTGATGACGTTGACCAGGGCATTGCCGGTGCCGGTGAAGTTGCCGGTGCCGACGAAGCTCAGATTCTCGACGTTTGCCGCGAGGGTGAAGGCGAGGCTGGATGCCCGGACCGTGTCAGTGCCCGCTCCGGCCGCCTCGACGACGCTGTCGGCGGCGCTGTCGGCGATGTAGGTGTCGTTGCCGGCCGCGCCGACGAGCGTGTCGTTGCCGGCGCCGCCGTCAAGCGTGTCGTTGCCGGCGCCGCCGGTGATGACGTTGTCTAGCGCGTTGCCGGTGCCGGCAAAGTTGCCGGCGCCGACGAAGGCGAGGTTCTCGACGTTGTCGGCCAGCGTATGGGCCGAAAGCGTCGTGCGCACCGTGTCGGTTCCGATGTCTGCCGCGAGTTCGCTCACCGTATCGCCGACGTCGTTGACGACATAGGTGTCGCTGCCGGCGCCGCCCGTCATGGCATCCGCACCTGCGCCACCGTCGAGGGTGTCGTTGCCGGCACCGCCGACCAGGACGTCATTGCCACCGAGGCCGTTGAGGGTGTCGTTGCCGCCGGCGCCATCCAGCGCGTCGGCCGCGGCGCCGCCGGTGATGACGTTGTTGGCCGCGTTGCCGGTGCCGGTGAAGGAGCCGACGCCCGTGAACACCAGGTTCTCGGTGCTGGCGGCCAGGGTGTGGCTCGCGCTCGTGGCGAGCACGGTGTTGACGCCCGCGCCGCCGTTGGCGACGTCGGCGGCATTTTCCACCAACAGCGTGTCGATGCCAGCGCCGCCGTTGAGCGTGTCGATGCCGGCGCCGCCGTCGAGAGTGTCGTTGCCTGCCCCGCCCGTGATGACGTTGGCGAGATCGTTGCCGGTGCCTGTGAAATCGCCGGTTCCGGTGAAGGTCGAGATTCTCGATGTTGGCGATTGCGGCGAGCGAAAAGACGTTGAGCGTCGTTTGCACCGTGTCAGTGCCTTCGCCGGGTGCCTCGATCAGGGTGTCGAGGCCGTCGTCGACGACGAAGGTATCGTTGCCTGCACCGCCGATCAGCGTGTCGGCGCCGCCGCCGCCGATCAGCGTGTCGTTCCCGGCGCCGCCGTCGAGGGTGTCAGCCTCGCCGAGGCCGATCAGGATGTCGTTGCCGGCAAGGCCCGAGATGATGTCCTGACCCTCGGTGCCGGTGAGGGTGTTGGGCCCTGCGGTGCCGACCAGCAGGTCGCCGACGACGATGGTTGGCGCGGAGGTGACCTGCTCCGCGGCGCCGCCGTTGTCGGTGTAGCTGGCGACGACCCGCAGTTGCTGATTGACCTCGGCCTGGGTCGGCGTGAAAGTCAGTGCCGTGGCACCGGCTATCGCGGTCCAGGTGATGCCGTCCGGCGACGCCTCCCAACGGTGGGTGACGGTGGCGGGAAGCCCGTCGGGGTCACTGAAGGCATCGGTGGCGGTGAGGGGCTGGCCTTCGGTCGGGGTGGTGTCGCTGATCAACACGGTGCCGACCGGCGCGTTGTTGACGTTGGTCGGTGTCACCGCCGCGGTGGGCGCCGAGAACACCGTCTCCAGCACGCCATTCTGGTCCTGGTAGATCGCACGCACCCGCAGTTGCAGGCCGTCGAGGTCGGGAGTGACGGTGAAGGAAGCACCGGTGACGACCTCGGTGCCCACACCGGTGACGACGATGATGTCCTCGAACACGCCGGTGCCCGGGTCGAACTGCCAGAAGAAGCTGATGGGGCCGGCGATCGCGCCGCCACTGGCGGTGTTGTCGGCGTCGGTGACTGCTGCTGCCGACACGGTCAGCGTCTGGCCGACGGCGGGCGTCGGGTCATTCACCGTCAGCAGGCCCAGCGGATCGTTGTTGAGGCCCGGGACCAGGGTGAGGGACTGATCGGCGAACTGCAGCCGCTCGGTGTGGGTGAGGCGGTCGGTGCCGTCGAGGCCGACGTTGTCGGTCACGGTAACTACGTCGTCACTGAAGTCGAGCGCTGTCCCGTTGTCGTTGATGTCGACGGTGTAACTCGCCCGGTTGCCGGAGAACAGCGCGGTGTCGAAGTTGAAGCCGCCGCTGCCCGGCAGGATCTCGCGGGCGATGGTGAGTTGGCCGGCGCTGTAGGTGCCATTGAGCATCAGCGGGACCATCGAAGCCATGTTGTCGAAGCTGGCGATCTCGGGGCCGGTGCCGTCGGCGTTCTGGCGCACGCTGATGCGCACGTTGAGCCAGGCGTCGCCGTCGATCAGGTCGTCGCCGCCGCGGCCTTCGATGATGTCGCTGCCGTCGCCGCCGAGGATGATGTTGCCGCCGTCGAAGCGGTCGTCGGTCGTGCCGGCGATGCCGTCCGCGCCAGTTCCGCGGCGCGCCGACGAAGGCGCGCAGGCCGCTGACGAGATCGAGGTTGGTCAGCACACTGCCCTGGGCGCCGGCGGTGGCCATGCGTGAGGGCGTCTTCGCTGTCGCCGCGCAGCAGGTCGCCGAAGGCCGATCCCGACAGGCCTTCGACGGCTGCGAAGCGTGCCAGGACGCCCGCTGCCGCGGGTACCGGCGCGGCGTTGAGCGCCTGGACGTCGAGGTCGATGCTGACGCCGAAGCGGTCGTCCTTGAAGGTTGCCCAGTCGAAGCCCGAGGCGCCGAGGTACTTGTCGCCCGGCCCGCCGCTGCCGACCATGATGTCGTCGCCGCCTTCGGCGTTCATGATGTCGGGCAGGCCGCTGCCGATGTACACGTCATTGCCGGCCACCAGGTCACGTCCCAGCGGATCGAAGTTGTCGCCGGGGCTGCCGTCCAGGTTGCCCTGTTCGAGCCAGTCGTCGCCCTCGTTGCCCATGTCCTGCTCGTTGGCGTTGGCGCCGAGGATGAAGTCGTTGCCCGGGCCGCCGAAGGCCTCGGAGCTGTCCTCGCCGGTGACGATGAAGTCGTTGCCGAAGCCGCCGAGGATCAGGTTGATGCCGTTGCCGCCGTGGATCACGTCGTTGCCGTCGTCGCCCTGGATGTTGTCGTCGCCGCCGATGTCGGTGATCAGGTCGTCGCCGGCGCCGGCACGGATCGAGTCGTTGCCGTAGCCGCCCTCGATGCGGTCGTTGCCGCCGTCGCCCCAGACCGTGTCGTCGCCAATGCTGGCGATGAGGGTGTCGTTGCCCGCGGTGCCGCCCAGCACCACATGCTCGTCGCCGGTGTACCTGAGATAGTTGGCATCGACGCCCGGGGTGGTCGGGTTGTCGCGGATAACCAGTGGCAGCAGCGGGTTGTCGCCCACCGGGTCGGCGCTGCCCGGCAGGTCGTCGGCGGTGCCGAGGACGCCGTCCGGGCCGGCGATGACGGATTCATTGAACTGCTTGGTCGGGTCGGCTTCCAGGATCAGGCTGGTCTTGAAGATGAGGCCCGGCAGGTGGGTGGCGTCGGTGTTGGCCATCACCATCTTGGCGAAGGAGTTGTTCTCCAGTTCGGTGACGAAGTTCAGGCCCGCGGTGCGCTCCAGGTAGTAGAAGCGGTCGCCGTCCTGCAGCTTCTCGAGCTGGGTCTCGAACACGAAGTTGAAGGTGGAGCCGAGCATGCCGCCGAAGGGCATGATCTCCTCCGCCAGTCCGCCGATCCAGAGGTCGACGTTGTCCAGCCCGGTGATGGTCACGCCGTTGGCATTGCTGGCCCAGGCGCCCGTGCTCATCAGGAAGTCGAGCCGGTCGGCAGGGGCGGCCGTGACCGTCCGTCGCCGCTGCCCGGAAGCCGTCGGGATCGACGGTCTGATCGCCGAGTACCGCAGCGTGGCAGCGCGCGCTTTGCGGCCAGGGTTGTGGCGCCGGCGATGCTCGGCGTGGGTGCCGTAGGCGGCGATGAAGTTGATCAGCGACTCGGGGTGCTTCAGGTGCTGCACGAAGTCCGACCAGCTCGCATAGGGCTTGAGCTGGCTGTCGCCGGTGATGTCGTAGAACTCCCGCCGCGCCGCATTCAGCGAAGGAATGCCGGCGTCGCGGCCGCGAGCAAGGTTGATGGCCGGGAGGTCGAGCGGCAGGCCGAGCAGGTTGTTCCTCAGCGCCTCGGTGACGAACTCGTCGATCTCGTTGCCGACCTGGCGCGTCACGCCGCGCACGATGGCGCCCGCCGCCGCGTCAGGCGTGGGGCCGCTCGCCGCGAACGCGAGGGGATTGAGGAAGGCCTGGATCAGGCCGATCTCGCTCGAGACGAAGTTCGGGTCGAGGCGGTCGATGGTCTCGGTCAGCATCGAGTGGCCGAAGCGATACACCGTGTGGGCGAACTCGGCGACGATCGCCGGATTGATGGCGGTGTCGTAGGTCTGGGTCGGTCCGACGAAGATGTCGATCTGTGGCTGTATGGTCCGCGCGAACTCCTCGAACACCAGGTGCTGGTACTGCATCTCGGTGCCGAACTTGGCCGCCTGGAACAGGCGTTCGCCGTTCCAGACAAGCGTCGATGGATCGGCCGGAATTGCCGCGACGGGGGTCAGCAGCCACTGGTTCAGGAACGTCACGTCACCGCTGGCGGCCGTGTCCAGCAGCACCGCCTTGGTGTGCTCCACCAGCCGGTTGTGTTCCGCATGGAATACGTGGTGCACGGTGGTCAGGCCGATGTTCTCGTTCACGCGGCCGTCGCCGGCGATGTAGTGCGCGTCGAGCAGCTCGTTGTCGTAGGTGCCAGTCGCGGCTGCGGCAGCACCTGGCGCCGTCGGGTACTGGTCCGGCCATCGGTGTCCGCAGCCGCCGTGCGGTTGGGCGCCGCGGTGTGGGCGATGTCGTCGAGGAAGGCATGGCCGGTGCGCACTGCGTTGGCGAGGCTGATCCCGAGCCCGCCATTGGCGGTGGGGTCACCTTCGACGAGGCTGGTGGTGCCGTCGGCGTTGCGCATCACCACCTGCGGGAAGCCGTTAGGTCCGCGCAGGAAGTTGCCGTAGGCATCGGTGGCCAGCAGCGGCACGCCGAACACGTCCGCGTCAGTCAGTTCGATGCCCAGGATGTCGCGCGCCTGGGCCTTGACCACCGCCCAGGTGGCCATGCCGCCCAGCACCTAGTCGTCGGCGGTGCCGTACTCGCCGTCCGCGCCCAGATTGCGATTGACGATCAGCTTGCCGGTGGCGACCGGATCGCCTGCGGCATTGAATTCGTAGGCGCGCAGGAATACCTGGTGCGAGGGATGCGAGGAGTAGGTCTGGTTCTGATCGACGAAGGGCGAGGTGGTGTTGGTGTGCTCGTGGATGTCGTCGGCGGTGCCGAGCACGCCGTCAGGACCGGGCTGGTTGGTGGCGCGGGTGAGCACCATGAAGTTGGTGGGGCTGCCGGGGACGAACAGCGGATCGTCCGCTTGCAGGGGCACGAACACGGTGCCGCTGCCGCCCTTGGTCACCAGATCCAGACCGTGGTCGAAGAACTGGCCGAAGAAGGTCATCCACGAATTGAAGGGGGCGCTGAGACCGGCGTCCGGGGTCTGGTTCGGAATGAAGAAAGTCTGGAACGGCGTGCCGTCGGCGCGCGTGCCATTGCACCAGGCCGGCGCCGTCGACGCCCGCCGCGGCGGCCACCGCCGCCGGATTGTTGGCGGTCTGGTCGACGATCAGGTTGCTGATGGTGCGCGGCTGGGAATCGACCACTGTGCCGCTGGTCTGCGTGTAACTGGTGCCGGCCTCGGCAGGGCGAAAATCAGCCGCCGCCATGCGGGGGAAGGTCTCGTCCGCGGCACCGAATCCTTCTGATCGCGTACCAGGTTGTTGAAGGAGCCATCCACCGTGCGCAGGCCGGCCGCCGTGCGGCGCATTGGGGATCAGCGACTGAATGTCCTCGCCTGCGGCATGCCGCTCGGCGATGACGATCTGGTCGAGGATGAACTGCAGGTCCGATCCCAGGAAATGCACGCCCGGGCTGGTGACGCCGGTCTGCGGACCATTGATCAGCGGCGCCGGCGCGGTTGGCGCGACGCCGGGTGCCACCGCCACCGTAGGTGCCGAGAACACGGTTTCGAGCACGCCGTTGGCATCCTGGTAGTGGGCCTTGACGCGCAGCGCCAGGCCTTCCACGTCCGGGGTCACGGTGAAGCTCTGCCGCACCGCGACGGGCGCGCCGCCGCCAACACCGGCGATGTCCACGAACACGCCGCTGCCGGCCAAGGTTTCGGCCTGCCAGACGTAGCTGACGGGGCCGGCGATTCCGCCGTCGGCGTCGGTCACGCCGGCGATCGAGGCGCTCAGCACCTGACCCACGGCAGGTGTGTTGTCGGGGGCGTTGGCGGCGTCGAGGATCGCCACCAGTCCGACGGGGGCATTGTTGGTGCCCGAGAGCGTCACGGCGACGTCGTTGAACTGCAGGCGCTCGACGTTGGTCAGCCGGTCGACGCCGTCGATGCCGATGCCGTTGGGCGCTGCGGCGTCGACATGGGTGACGGTGGTCACGCCGTTGACCGTCGTGACGGCGTAGTTGGCGCGCAGATCGGAGAACACCGCGGTGTCGTAACCTGCGCTTGCGGGAAGCAGCTCGCGCACGATGACCAACTGGCCGGGATTGATTGCCCCGGACATCATGTCCGGCACCAGTTGGGTGAGACTGTTGACGCTGCGCAGTTCGGCACCCGTGCCGTCGAGGTTGGCGCGCACGCTGATGCGAACGTTGAGCGAACGGTCGCCGTCGATCAGGTCGTTGCCGCCGCGGCCTTCGATGATGTCGCTGCCATCGCCGCCGAGGATGATGTTGCCCGCGTCGTAGCGGTCGTCGGCGTTGCCGGTGATGCCGTCGGCACCGGCCGCGGCGGTACCGAGGAAGGCGCGCAGGCCGGCTATCAGGTCGAGATTGGTGAGCGCGCTGCCGGTGAAGCCGGCGGCGTTGATCTGCAGCGCGTCGGCGTCGTCGCCGCGCAGAATGTCGGCGAAGGCCGAACCCGAGAGGCCTTCCACCTGGGCGAAGCGTCCGCCTATGGCCGCGGTGGACGCGGGCAGGGGCACGTCGTTGAAGGCGTTGCGGAAGAAGTCGGCATTGACGCCGGCACGGTCATTCTCGAAGCTCGCCCAGTCGTAGCCCGACATGCCTTTGTGCTTGTCGGGGCCTTCGCTGCCGACCATGATGTCGTCGCCGCCTTCGCCGATGAACTCGTCGAATCCGCCACCGCCGACGAAGACGTCGTTGCCGACGATGGAGTCGGTGCCGAGTGGATCGAAGTTGTCGCCGGGTGCGCCGTCCTGGGTGCCGATCTTCGATCCAGTCGTTGCCCTCGTTGCCGGCCATCTGCGACGTTGAGCTTGGAGCCGAGGATGAAGTCGTTGCCCGAACCGGCGAAGACCTCGGAGCTGTCCTCGCCGGTGATGATGAAGTCGTTGCCGGGTCCGGCGATGATCAGGTTGAGGCCGTTACCGCCCTGGATCACGTCGTTGCCGGCGTCGCCCTTGATCACGTCGTCGCCGCCCATGTCGCTGATGATGTCGTCGCCGGCGCCGCCCTGGATGTCGTCGTTGCCGAAGCCGCCTTCGAGGCGGTCGTTGCCGCCGTCGCCATAAAGGGTGTCATCGCCCTCGCTGGAGACGAGGATGTCGTTGCCCTCGGTGCCGCCGAGGACGACGTGCTGGTCACCCGTGTATTGGAGGTAGTTGCTGTCGGGGTCGGGGGTGGCGGGGTTGTCGCGGATGACCAGGGGAATAAGGGGGTCGTCGCCGAGCGGGTCCTGTCGCGGCGTGGCGACGTTGTCGGCGCCTCATCCGCCGGCGTGGCGGGGTCGTCGAACAGGATGCCGTCGGGTCCGGGAGCGTTCGCCACGTTGGCGTTGAACTGCTTCGTCGCGTCGACCTCGAGGGTCAGTCCCGGCGTCGAGAAGATCAACGCCGGCAGGTGGGTGGCGTCGGTATTGAGCATCACCAGCTTGGCGAACGAGTTGTTCTCCAGTTCGGCCAGGAAGTTCTGACCCGCGAGGCGGTGCAGGTAGTAGAGGCGGTCGCCGTTCTGCAGGGCTTCGAGCTGGGTTTCGAAGACGAAGTTGAAGCTCGAGCCGAGCATGCCGCCGAAGGGCATCTTCTCTTCAGCCAGACCGCCGATCCAGAAGTTGACGCTGTCCAGTCCGGTGACGGTCACGCCGTTTGCGGCGCTGGCCCAGGTACCGGCGCTGTGCAGGAAGTCGAGGCGATCGGCCGGAGCGCCTGCGCCACCGAGGACGATGGCAGTCGCTGCCGCGCGCTTGTCCACGAGCGTGGTTGCGCCGGTGATGCTGTCATGGGTGCCGTAGGCGGCGATGAAGTTGATCAGCGATTCGGGGTGCTTCAGGTGCGCCATGAAATCGACCCAGCTTGTGTAGGGCGCGAGCTGGGAGTCGCCGGTGCCGTCGTGGAAGGTACGACGGGCGGCGTTGAGCGAGGGAATGCCGGCGTCGCGGCCGCGAGCGAGGTTGATCGCCGGGAGGTCGAGCGGCAGGCCGAGCAGGTTGTTCCTCAGCGCCTCGGTGACGAACTCGTCGATCTCGTTGCCGACCTGGCGCGTCACGCCGCGCACGATGGCGCCCGCCGCCGCGTCAGGCGTGGGGCCGCTCGCCGCGAACGCGAGGGGATTGAGGAAGGCCTGGATCAGGCCGATCTCGCTCGAAACGAAATTCGGGTCGAGGCGGTCGATGGTCTCGGTCAGCATCGAGTGGCCGAAGCGATACACCGTGTGGGCGAACTCGGCGACGATGGACGGATCGACCGTGTCGTCGAAATCGATGAAGGCGTCCACCTGGGGCTGGATCGTCCGCGCGAACTCCTCGAACACGAGGTGCTGGTACTGCATTTCGGTGCCGAACTTGGCGGCCTGGAACAGGCGTTCGCCGTTCCACACCAGCGTCGATGGATCGGCCGGAATTGCCGCGACGGGGGTCAGCAGCCACTGGTTGAGGAAGGCCACATCGCCCGACTCCAGCACCACGCTCTTGGTTTGCTCCACCAGCCGGTTGTGTTCCGGAGTGGAATACGTGATGCACGGTGGTGAGACCGATGTTCTCGTTCACCCGGCCGTCGCCGGCGATGTAGTGCGCGTCGAGCAGCTCGTTGTCATAGGTGCCGGCAGCCACCGGACCTCCGGCCACCGTGTCGGCGTCGGGCGCGAGCCCCGCAGTGGGCGCCGCGGTGTGGGCGATGTCGTCGAGGAAGGCGTGGCCGGTGCGCACTGCGTTGGCGAGGCTGATCCCGAGCGCCGCCATTGGCGGTGGGGTCACCTTCGACGAGGCTGGTGGTGCCGTCGGCGTTGCGCATCACCACCTGCGGGAAGCCGTTAGGTCCGCGCAGGAAGTTGCCGTAGGCATCGGTGGCCAGCAGCGGCACACCGAACACGTCGGCGTCAGTCAGTTCGATGCCGAGGATGTCGCGCGCCTGGGCCTTGACCACCGCCCAGGTGGCCATGCCGCCCAGCACCTGATCGTCGGCGGTGCCGTACTCGCCGTCGGCGACCCAGATTGCGATTGACGATGAGCTTGCCGGTGGCGACCGGATCGCCTGCGGCATTGAACTCATAGGCGCGCAGGAATACCTGGTGCGAGGGATGCGAGGAGTAGGTCTGGTTCTGATCGACGAAGGGCGAGGTGGTGTTGGTGTGCTCGTGGATGTCGTCGGCGGTGCCGAGCACGCCGTCAGGACCGGGCTGGTTGGTGGCGCGGGTGAGCACCATGAAATTGGTCTGGGGGCTCGCCGGGGATCGAACAGCGGGTCGTCCGGCTGGAGCGGGATGAACACGGTGCCGCTGCCGCCCTTGGTCACCAGGTCCAGACCGTGGTCGAAGAACTGGCCGAAGAAGGTCATCCACGAGTTGAAGGGGGCGCTGAGACCTTCGTCCGGCGCTACGTTGGGGATGAACAGCGTCTGGTAGGGGGTGCCGTCGGCGCGGGTGCCGCTGACGATGGTGGAGCCGGGCGTTGCCGCGGCGGCGGCCACCGCCGCCGGGTTGCCGGCGCTCTGGTCAACGACGAGATTGCTGATGGTGCGCGGCTGCGAGTCGAAGACGAAACCGCTGGTCTGGGCGTAGGAGGTCGGATTCCCGACTGCCTGTGGGCCGGGCCCGTCCGGGTCGAAGGTCACGCTCTCCGCGGGAAGGAACACCGAGGCCAGCATGCGCGGGAATAACTGGTCCGCGGCGCCAAACTCGGTGCGCCCGGGGATCAGGTTATTGAGGCTGCCGTCGAACGCGCCGCAGCCCGAAGGGCAATTCGGTGTTCGGCAACTGCGTGCGCAGGTCCTCGCCTGCCGCATCACGTTCCGCGATGAGGATCTGTTCGAGGATGAATTCGAGGTCCGACTTGATGAACGACGCCATGATGACTCCCTCCAATGCAATGCTGGATCAATATTGCCGCGGCGGATCGGCCGAAAGCTGCCCAAGCGGCCCCGGGCGCGAAGGCGCGGGGCGCTCCGACCGCTCGGAATCCTTAGCGGCGAAGAGTTCTGTTTTGCCGGCGACCCGCGCCGGCGGCGCGGCTAGATCGCTAGCGTGCCGGCGATCGCGTGCCGGCGAAGTGGGCGGAGAAAGTGCTGCGAGGATGGGAAGACCGCGGGCGCCGAAGCGCTTGTTGTGCCTGGGTTCGGGACATGTTTCTGTCTCCTGTTCTAAGTGTTGTCAGAGCCGCGACCGTTGTCACGAGACCGGCGGAACCGGATCGTGTTGGGGATGGTCGCGGACCTCGGCGGGGATGGTTTTGTGCGTCACAGACGAACGCGGCTGACAATGCGTCCGGAATGAACGACCCCGAATCTGGAACACCGGGCCGAGCGTGAATCCATGCAGGATGGATTCCGTCTGCCACTTTTTTGGATACTTGACTGCTGTACTCGGTTACGCATCGATCGTGCCATGCTTTCGGTGCGTCTCGGCGGGGCGGTTTCCGTGACGTAATTCCGCTTTTCCGACTGTTCCACTAGGGTATTGGGGATTCAGTACCCAAATCTGGTGAGAATCGTCCCCAATGGTGGGTGATAAGCGTTCCCATTCCGTTGCATGGCAGCGCCCTGGCGGGCAGCGGGCCGGCAAAGTCAGAGCCTGGAGGGCGCCGGTGGGGAAAGTGGGGGCGCAGGGCAGTTCGGCTATCATGCGCGCTTCCTTCGAGGCGCCCATGGAACTGATCGCGAGCTTCATCGACATCGTGCTTCACCTGGACAAGCATCTGGCGGTGCTGCTCGCCGACTACGGCACGTGGATCTACGCCATCCTGTTCCTGATCATCTTCATGGAAACCGGCTTCGTGGTGACGCCTTTCCTGCCCGGCGATTCGCTGCTGTTCGTCGCCGGAACGCTGGCGGCCACCGGCGGCATGGACATCGCGGTGCTGTGCGCGGTGCTGCTGACGGCGGCGGTTCTCGGCGACAACGTCAATTACTGGATCGGCCATTATTTCGGGCCGAAGGTGTTCCGCTGGGAGCAATCGCGCTTCTTCAACCGGGCGGCGTTCGACAAGACCCACGCCTATTACGAAACGCACGGCGGCAAGACGATCATCATCGCGCGCTTCCTGCCGATCGCGCGTACCTTCGCCCCCTTCGTCGCCGGGGTGGGGCGCATGACCTATCCGCGCTTCGTCGCCATGGACTTCCTGGGCGGCTGCATCTGGATCTTCTCGCTGACGCTGGCGGGCTACTGGTTCGGGAATCTGCCTTTCATCAAGAACAACCTGACGCTGGTGATCCTGGCGATCATCGCCCTGTCGCTGACGCCGCTGGCCATCGGCTATCATCAAGCATCGCCGCGCCCATGCCCTGCTCAGGGAAAGCAAGCGGATGGCAAGCTGAGGGCGCAACGCCATGAAGAATGTCGTGATCCTGATTTCCGGCCGTGGCAGCAACATGCTGGCCTTGCTCGATGCCGGCCTGCCTGCGCGCGTCGCCGCGGTGATCGCCGACCGGCCGCAGGCTGGCGGACTGGCCAGCGCCGCGGCGAAAGGGGTGGCGACTGGGGTGGTCGATTTCCGGCAGCACGCGGAGCGCGCCGACTTCGATGCGGCTCTCGCGGCCGAGATCGATCGCCATGCGCCGGACCTGGTGGTGCTGGCCGGGTTCATGCGCGTACTCGGCGAGGACTTCGTTCGCCGCTACGAGGGCCGCCTGCTCAACATCCATCCCTCGCTGCTGCCCCTTTTCACTGGGTTGCACACCCATCGCCGCGCGCTCGATGCCGGGGTGCGCATCCACGGCTGCACGGTGCATTTCGTCACCGCAGCCCTCGATTCCGGGCCGATCGTGATCCAGGCCGCGGTGCCGGTACTGGACGACGACACGGAAGACGCCCTGGCCGCCCGCGTGCTGGCCCAGGAACATCGAATCTACCCCCAGGCGGTGCGCTGGTTCGTCGAGGATCGCCTGAGCCTCACGCCGCAGGGCAGGGTGAGGGTGGCGGGTGCTGCGGACGACGGGGCCGCGGCATTGCTGGTGCCGTGCACCGGATGGCGCGCCGGTCCCGCTGTCCGGCCACACCTAGGCGCATGTCGCCATGGCGCATCGCCGCATCGCCATCGCGCTGGCGGTCTCGCTGCTGCTGCACCTCGCGCTGGTCGCAAGCCCCGGCTGGCTGCTGCCGGGCGCCGAAGCGGTGAGGTCGGTGCCGATCCAGGCCGTTCTGCGCCCGCCGCCGAAGCTCGCAGCGGCGCCGGCGCCCGAAACGACACCGCCGAGCCCGCCCCGGCCTGCGCCGCCGCTCAAGCCCCGCCCGAAACCTCGGCCGAAGCCGGAACTGCCTCGCGCCGAAATTCCCTCGGCCGTTCCCGCGGTGCCCGCCGACCAGGCAAGCGCGGAGGCGCCAGCCGACCAAGTGAGCGAAACGGGGCCTCCGTCCGATCTGGCGGCAGGCGACTCAGGCGCGGCCCCATCCCCGGCGGATGAGGCTGCCGCGGCGGTGAGCACGCCGCCGCCCGCGCCGGCAGACATCTTTCCCTATCACGGACGGGTGGTCTTCGAGGCGGCGCGCGGTGCCGGTGGCTTCGTCGTCGGCACCGCGGAGGCGGTGTGGCTGACACAGGACGGTCGCTACCAGTTCCGGCTTTATCTCCAGACGTCCGGACTGGTGGCGCTGCTCAAGCGCATCACGCTCACCTATGCCAGCGACGGCCGCATCACTGGCAACGGTTTCATGCCGCAGACCTACCGCATGGATCAGGATGGTCAGCTCAAGGAGAGTGCCACCTTCGACTGGGAACACCGTCGCCTGGCCATCGTCTCCAACAAGGGCCACGGCAGCTTCGATCTCATGGAGGCGAGCCAGGACTTCATCAGCGCCATCTTCCAGTTCGCCATCTTTCCGCCTGCCGAGAGCCCGGCGGACGTGTGGGTGGCGAGCGGCCGCTATTACACCAACCGCTATTTCGAAATGCTGGGCACCGAGGAACTGACGACGCGCCTCGGTCCGTTGCGCACGCTGCGGGTGCGGCTGGGACGCGACGGGGACGAGCAGCTCGACCTGTGGTATGCGATCGACCTGCGTCACATGCCGGTGCGCATACGCTGGACGCAGAAGGACGGCGGCATCAACGACTTCGTGGCCGTTTACATCGAATACGACACCGGCAAGGACAAGATCCGCCTCGCGCCGCCGCCGCGTGTGCCGGCGCCTGCCGGTTAGCCACGGGAATCAAGGTATATGCGCATCACACCCGGACTGATCGACGGCACCGTCAAGGCGCTGGCCGAAGTGCTTGAGTTCCGCAGCGCGGCGGACGCCGTGCTGTCGGCCTTCTTCCGCGACCACAAGATGCTCGGTCATCGCGACCGCGGCTTCGTCGCCGAAACGGTGTACGCGGTGCTGCGGCGCAAGCGCTTCCTGGAGCACCTCCTCGGCGGCAAGCCGACGCCGCGGCGTCTGGTCCTGGCCGCACTGACCCGGCTGCATGGGTTCAACTCGCGCCAATTGGGCGAGGCGGTGAAGCCCGCCGAAATCGACTGGCTGGCGGGACTGAAGGCTCAGGCCGCCACGGCGATGAGCCTCGCCGAGCAGGCGGATCTGCCCGACTGGCTCGCACAGCGCCTGGCCGCGACCATGGGCGAGGCGCAACTGCTGGAGCTTGCGCGCGGCCTGAACCAGGCGGCGCCGCTGGACCTGCGGGTGAATCCGATGAAGGCGACGCGGGAACAGGTGCTGGCCCAGTTCGCGGCCGAGGGCATCGAGGCCGAGACCGGGCGCTACTCGCCGCTGGCGATCCGTTTGCGCGCCAAGCTGCCCCTGCAGCGCCATCCGCTCTACCTTTCCGGGGCCATCGAGGTTCAGGACGAGGGAAGTCAGTTGCTGGCCTACCTGACCGCTCCGAAGCGTGGCGAGATGGTGGTGGATTTCTGCGCCGGTGCCGGCGGCAAGACCCTGCTGCTGGGAGCGCTGATGCGCTCCACCGGCCGGCTCTACGCCTTCGACGTCGCGGACAAGCGGCTGGCGCGATTGCGGCCGCGGGTGGCGCGGTCGGGACTGTCGAACGTGCATCCGGTGCTGATCGCCGGCGAGAACGACAGCCACGTCAAGCGGTTGGCGGGCAAGATCGACCGGGTGCTGGTGGATGCGCCGTGCAGCGGCCTGGGCACCCTGCGGCGCAACCCCGACCTGAAGTGGCGCCAGACGCCGGAAGGGGTGGCGGAACTGGCGCGCAAGCAGCGCGACATCCTGCGCGGCGCGGCAAGGCTGGTGAAGCCGGGCGGGCGCCTGGTCTATGCCACCTGCAGCGTCCTGCCGGAGGAGAACGAGCAGGTGGTGGCCGATTTCCTGGCGGCGAACCCGGCGTTCGGGCAACTCGCTGTGGGGGAGGTCCTGGCCAGGCAGCAGATTGCGCTCGAGATGGGCCAGGAACTGCGGCTGCTGCCGCATCGGCACGACACCGACGGCTTCTATGCCGTGGTGCTGGAGCGGGCGGCGCAGTCGGCGCCCCAGCCGGTGGCGCCATGAGCAAACGGCGCGAAAGTCAGAGGCTGGCGATCGCCTGCCTGCTGGCGCTGCTCGCCTGGCTACCGGCGGCTGCCTTCGATCCGGGCAACGTCGGCCCGCTGCCGGCGGCGGGGACGGTGGAAGTGGCGTTCTCGCCCTGGGACGACACCGAGGAACTGCTGCTGCGCACCCTCAAGAGGCGCCAGGAGCGAGATCTATGTCCAGGCCTACGTATTCACCAGCCGCAAGCTGGCTCGGGCGCTGATCGAGGCGCGCCGCCGCGGGATCGCCGTCGAGGTTCTTGCGGACCGCGAGATGAGCCTCAAGAGCCGCGGCAGCCGCATGGAGCAACTGGTGGAGGAGGGCATTCCGGTGCGGCTGGAATTCCGCTACTCGGCGGCGCACAACAAGGTGATTCTCATCGACCCGCTGCTGCCGCAGAATGCCGTCATCACCGGGTCCTACAACTTCACCTACGCCGCCCGCGCCCGGAACGCCGAGAACATGCTGGTGCTGCGGGACAACTCCCGCCCTCGCCCGCGCCTATTACAACAACTACCTGCGCCATCGTGACGGTGCGGTGCCCTACCAGGCCGCGTTGCCGGCAGACCGCTGAGTAAGACGGCGGCATTGCGCCGCGGCATTCCCGGATGCACGGTTTCCGGCCTGCGGCGGGATGCGCAGGCCGGTCGCCGCCGGCCACCCGCGATACGCGGGCTTGCCGCAATCAGATCAAAGACTTATCATCTCGCTCGGCAAGTCGTTCCGGGTGGCCGGAAGGCGGACTGGCCGAGCAGGGCCGGCGCCCGCCACGCGGGTGTTCTTGTGCGGTGTGCCGGCAGAAAAGGGGAGATGACGAAGTGGGATCTTCAGGGGAGAGAAAGTCCGGGAGCCGGGCGATGGTGGTTCTGCTGATTGCCGTGCTCGGCGTAGGCGCGGCGATGAAGTTGATGAGCGAGCGCAAGGCCGAACCCGGGCCCGAAAACATCGCCGCCGAGGGCGCAGGAAAGCCGCTGCCGGCGGCGGACCAGAACATGCGCGGGATGGCCGGCACCATCGGGCAGGAAGGAAGCCGTGACGAGCCCAAGGCCGACAAGCCCTCGGTGAGCGCCGCCACGGACAGCGCTGGGGGCGCGGTTGCGGGTGCCATCGGTAGCGATGCCGGCGCCGGCGGCAAGCCAGCCAAAGATGAAGTCGCGAAGGAAACAGCCGCCAAGGACGGCGCCGTGGCGGGCGGATCCGCTGCAGACAGCGTCGCCAAACCGGTCGAACCGGCCCTCAGGATGGACACCGACTTCGCCTCAGCCAAGCGCATCGTCCCGTTTGCCTTCAATCGGGTCGGCGTGGGCCCGGTGGGTACGCTGGCCGTCAATGAACTGGCGCCTCTGGCCAAGCAGGCGCAGACGGTGTACGTGCGGGGACGAACCGATTCGCGCGGCGATCGGGAATCGAACCAGCAGGTGGCACTGAACCGCGCCTATACGGTGCGTACCGCCTTCGTCAATGCTGGCGTTGACAAGTCCAAGCTGCGCATCAGCTTCTGCACGAGCTGTTTCATCGCGCCCAACGATACAGAGGAAGGGCGTCGCGCCAACCGGCGCGTCGATGTCGAACTGATCATGCCGGCCGACGAAATCGCCAAGCTGCCCAAGCCGGTCCACGCGCGCGAGTATCCGGCAACCAGCGATCAGCAGCTGGCGCTCGCGCAGTCACTCACCTCATCCGCATCGAAGGCGGCGCAGCAGTAGCTCGGGCGCAGGGCAACCGCATGAATCACTCCCTCTCCCCGGAATCGGGGGAGAGGGCCGGGGTGAGGGGGTGTGAGCATGGCCCGCACCGTACATCTAGCGACAAGAACGCCCCTCACCCTGGCCTCTCCCCGCAAGCGGGGCGAGGAAACGATCTTGTGACGTTCATGCGATTGCCCTGAGCTCGGGCGCCGCACTCGGACCACCTGGCGCGATTCGCGTAGAATCTCGCCTTCGCGTTTTCTGCAAGGTACACATCGCATGGTTTCGGGCATTTTCGATCTTCCCTGGTGGGGCTATGCCCTGGTCACCCTGGCGCTGACCCACGTCACGATTGCCGGCGTCACCATCTTCCTGCATCGCTGCCAGGCGCACCGCGCGCTGGAACTGCACGCCATCCCCAGCCACTTCTTCCGCTTCTGGCTGTGGCTCACCACCGGCATGGTGACCAAGGAATGGGCGGCCATCCATCGCAAGCACCACGCCAAGTGCGAGACCGCCGAGGATCCCCACAGTCCCCAGATCTACGGCATCAATCGCGTCCTGTGGGGCGGTGTGCTGCTGTATGTGAAGGAGTCGCACAACGCCGAGACCATGGAGCGTTACGGCCACGGCACGCCGGACGACTGGATCGAACGCAATCTCTACAGCCGCTACTCGCTGGCCGGTCCGGTGACCATGGGCGTCATCGACCTGATCCTGTTCGGCCTGCCGGGCTTGGCGATCCTGGTGGTGCAACTGGCGTGGATTCCCTTCTGGGCCGCCGGCGTGATCAACGGCATCGGCCACTACTGGGGCTACCGCAACTTCGACAGCGCCGATGCCAGCACCAACATCGTCCCCTGGGGCATCCTGATCGGCGGCGAGGAACTGCACAACAACCACCACGCCTACGCCACCTCGGCCAGGCTGTCGAACAAGTGGTACGAGTTTGACATCGGCTGGCTGTACATCCGCATCATCGAGATGCTGGGCCTGGCCAAGGTGAAGAAGATCGCGCCGACTCCCAGGCTCGGCGCGGCGCGGGCGGCGGTGGATTTCGACACCCTGCAGGCGGTGATCACCCACCGCTACGACGTGATGCAGAAATATCTCAAGTCCCAGATGCAGATCTACCGTGAGGAACTGGCCAAGCTCAAGACCTCGCCGGGCGCGGCCGACCCGGTGCAGTTCGCGGCCATCAAGCGCTGGCTGGCGCGCGACGAGAAGGACCTGGCCCAGCAGGAGAAGGACCAGCTCGAATCGGTGCTGCGCCAGAACGGCCGGCTCGCCACCGTCTATGCGATGCGCGGCGAACTGTCGGCGGTGTGGGCGCGCTCCACTGCCTCGCGCGAGCAGCTCCTCAAGCAGTTGCAGGACTGGTGCGCTCGTGCCGAGCAGAGCGGCATCGCCCAGCTCCAGGAGTTTGCCGTGCGCCTGCGGCGATACGCGGTCTGAGCCGGACACGCACCAGACAATACGCACCAAACAAAAAAGCCCGCCGATCGGCGGGCTTTTTTGTTTGGGCGGTGTTGCGCGCTACTTGAGCTTCACTTCCTTGAACGCGACGTGCTTGCGCGCCCGCGGGTCGTATTTCATCAACTCCATCTTTTCCGGAGTGGTGCGCTTGTTCTTGGTCGTTGTGTAGAAGTAGCCGGTCCCTGCGGTCGACTCCAGCTTGATCTTTTCCCGTGCGCCTTTGGCCATGGCGGCGTTTCTCCTGTCAGACCTTCTCGCCGGCGGCCCGCAAGTCTGCGAGCACGCGGTCGATGCCGTTCTTGTCTATGGTGCGCAGCGCTGCGTTGGTGACGCGCATGCTCACCCAGCGGTTCTCGCTCTCGACCCAGAAGCGGCGGTTCTGCAGATTGGGCAGAAAGCGGCGCTTGGTCTTGTTGTTGGCGTGGGACACGTGGTGACCCACCATCGGGCCCTTGCCCGTCACTTGGCAAACGCGTGCCATGGTCGTTGCTCCAGATTGCGCAAAGCGCGGGAGTGTAACCGATAAGACTCGCAAAGCTCAAGCTGAACGTGTGCAAGTCAGCGGACGAGTCTGCGGACCCTTACGCATCGGCCACGATCAGATGAGTCCACGTTCCGCGAAAGAAAGAGGCGCTGCGTTTCCGGCGACGATGAAATGGTCCAGCACGCGCACGTCGACCAGTGCCAAGGCCTGCTTGAGTTGGGACGTGAGGAGTTCGTCGGCGCGGCTGGGCTCGGCGATTCCGGAGGTGGTTGTGGGCCAGGATCACCGCCGCGGCATTGTGCTTGAGGGCGAGCTGGACGATTTCGCGCGGGTAGACCGAGGTCTGGGTCAGCGTGCCGCGGAACACCTCCTCCGCATCGATCAGCCGGTTCTGGGCATCCAGCAGCAGCACCATGAACACTTCGTAGGGCAGGGCGGCGAGTTTCAGGCGCAGGAAATCGCGTACCGCCTGGGGCGAGGACAGGGTATCCCGCGCCGCCATCTCCTCGCGCAGGGCGCGCCGGGCCAGTTCGAGGGTGGCGCTGAGCTGCACCGCCTTGGCCGGTCCCATGCCGGAGACCTTCTGCAATTCTTCCAGGGAGGAGTTGGCAAGCCGGCTCACGCTGTTGCCGCAGCCGGCCAGCAGCTCACGCGCGAGGTCCACCGCGCTCTTGCCGCGCACGCCCACCCGCAGGAAGATCGCCAGCAACTCCGCGTCGGACAGGGCCTGCGGCCCGTCCCGCAGCAGTCGCTCGCGCGGACGCTCGTCCTCGGGCCAGTCGGTGATCGCCATGACGGAGGCTATCCATTAGAATCCACGGTTCCCGATTTTATCAGGATTATGGCAGAGTCATGGCAGATCTGAATGGCAGGCGCGTTGTGCTGGGGGTTACCGGCGGCATCGCGGCCTACAAGGCGGCGGAACTGACGCGCCTGCTGGTCAAGGAAGGCGCCGAAGTGCATGTCGTGATCAGCGCGGGCGGCGCCCACTTTGTCACCGCGGTCACCTTCCAGGCGCTGTCGGGCAATCCGGTGTGGACCGATCTCTGGGATGGGCGCATGGGCAACGGCATGGCGCACATCGATCTGTCCCGCGGCGCCGATGCCATTGTCGTGGCGCCGGCAAGCGCCAACTTCCTCGCCAAGCTCGCTCACGGTCTGGCGGACGACCTGCTCGCCACGTTGTGCCTTGCCCGCGAGCGCCGCGGCGAGACCGCCCGCGCGCCCTGCGCGCTGCTGGTGGCGCCGGCGATGAACCGGCAGATGTGGGAGAACCCCGCCACGCAGCGCAATATCGGATTGCTGCGGGACGATGGCGTCGTCATCCTCGGTCCGGCGAGCGGCGACCAGGCCTGCGGCGAGGTGGGCGAGGGACGCATGCTGGAGCCGGAGGAACTGCTGGAGGACATCGTCGGCGCGTTTCAGCCCAAGCCCCTCACCGGCCTGCGTCTGATGGTGACCGCCGGGCCGACCTTCGAGCCGCTCGATCCGGTGCGCGGGCTGACCAACCTCAGTTCGGGCAAGATGGGCTTCGCGGTAGCACGCGCCGCGGCTCAGGCGGGCGCGGCGGTGACGCTGGTCGCCGGTCCGGTAAGTCAGCCCACGCCGCGCGGCGTCGAGCGGGTGGATGTGCTGACCGCGCTGGAAATGCGCGATGCGGTGATGGCGCGGATTTCCCAGATTCACGTCTTCATCGGTGTCGCGGCGGTGGCCGACTATCGTCCGGTGCTGGCCGCGGTGCAGAAGATCAAGAAGGGGGAGGCGCGCAAGTCCCTGGATCTGGTGGCCAATCCAGATGTCCTGGCGGAAGTGGCCGCTCTTCCGGCGCCGCCGTTCTGCGTCGGCTTTGCCGCGGAGAGCGAGAACCTGGCCGAGTACGCCGAGGCAAAGCGCATCGGCAAGAAGCTGCCGCTGCTGGTCGGCAACCTGGTGCAGCACGGCATGGGTGGCGACGACAACACGGTGGTGCTGTTCGACGACGGCGGGCAGCATCCGCTGGCGCCCGCGCCCAAGACCGACGTTGCCCGGGCGATCGTCCAGCACATCGCGCGCAAGCTCAAACGCTGACCCGAGGAACATCATGCATCGCGTCAACGTGCGCATCCTCGACCCAAGGCTGCACGATCTTCCGCCGCACTATGCCACGCCGGGCGCTGCGGGTCTGGACCTGCGCGCCTGCATCGAGGCCCCGCTCAAACTCCACCCCGGCGAGACGCAGTTGGTGCCCACCGGGATTGCAATCCATCTTGCCGACCCCGGTCTGGCGGCGATGATCCTGCCCCGCTCGGGGCTCGGCCACAAGCACGGGATAGTGCTCGGCAACCTCGTCGGCCTGATCGACTCCGACTACCAGGGCGAGATCTTCGTATCCACCTGGAATCGTGGCCACGAGCCTTTCACGCTCAATCCCCTCGACCGTCTGGCCCAGTTGGTGGTGGTGCCGGTGGTCCAGGTGGCGTTCAACGTGGTCGAGACCTTCGAGCAGAGCGAGCGGGGCGCCGGCGGCTTCGGCAGCACCGGCCACGGCTGAGTCTCCGCCTGCGCTTGGCTTTCCTCGTTGGCGCCCCTGCGCTAGCATTCTTCGTCGCCCGTTTCCTGTGGAGTGATCATGAGTGCAACAAAGCTTGCGGTACTTGTAATCGGGCTGGGTCTGGCGTCGCAGGGCGCGACCGCCGCCGACCTCAAACGGGCCGAGCAGATCGTCGCCGGCAAGTGTTTCCTCTGTCACGGACTCGACGGCGACAGTTCCAGCCCGCTGTTCCCGCGGCTGGCCGGCCAGCATGCCGAATACATAGCGCGCCAGCTGGCCGACTTCAAGTCGGGCAAGCGCAAGAGCGAAACCATGAGCGACATGGCGAAGGACCTCACCCCGGAGGAAATGGCGGCGCTGGGCAGCTACTTCCAGGCCAAGACGGCGGAGGTGCGACAGACCCGGGATCCGGATCTCGCGGCGGTGGGCAAGTACATCTTCCACAAGGGCAACAGCTACTCCGGCGTCGCCGCCTGCGCCGGTTGCCACGGCGAGAAGGGGCTGGGCACGCCGTTGCTGCCGCGCCTGGCGGGACAGCAGCCGTCCTACACGGCGAGCCAGTTGAAACAGTTCAACAGCCGCGAGCGTGCCAATGACAGCGCGGTGATGCACGCCATCGCCTCCAAACTCACCGAACTGGAGGCGAAGGCGGTGGCGGAGTACATAGCGACGCTGAACTGAGCGACGCTAGAACTGAGCGACGCCGAACTGAGCGACGCCGAACTGAGCGACGCCGAACTGAGCGACGCCGAACTGAGGTCTCGCGGCGAAACGCCCGGTCTGGCGACCCAGCCTGCGGTGGTGAGCGTGCAGGCTGGGCTGACGAACGAAACCCAGCACCCAATGCGTCGCGATACCTTGCCAGACCCGAACTACCCCAGCATGTCGGCCCAGATGTTCCTTGCCCAGGCCATGGCGAACTTCGCCTCCAGTTCGCTGGGCGCGGCGGACAGGCCGCCCGCTCCGATAACTGGGACATAGGTCCGCTCTTTCGCGTCGTAGGGGTGCACCGAGGTCATGTGCGCCACGTTTTTCGGGTCGAAGAAGCTGTAGCAGACGTTGGTCAGGATCGGTGCGGGATTCAGCGCCCGGCCCGCCAGCAGGTTGATGACCGCCGCGGCCACCACCTTGCCCTCGGTGTTGGCGATCGTTCCCGACTTGGGCATGGCGGGAGCGGCCTGGGTCGCATCGCCGATGACATGCACGTTCTTGGCGGCGGTCGATTCGAAGCTCAGCCAGTCGACGCCGCACCAGCGCCCGCCGTCGTTCGCCAGCCCCGCGCTGCGCGCCAGGCTGCCGGCCATGTGCGGCGGAATGATGTTGATGACGTCGGCCTTGACGGTCTCGCCCATGGCGAAGCGGATCGAGCGCTGGGCCGGGTCCACATTGGCAATCTGATGCTCGGCGCGATGTTCGAGGTTGTCCGCCAGATGCTCTCGCCATTCGTGCTCGAACAGCCCCTTCTTCGATGCCACGTCGTCGTTGGCGTCGAGGATCAGCACTTTCGACTTCGGCTTGTTGTTCTTGAAGTAGTGCGCCACCAGCGTGGCGCGCTCGTAGGGCGCCGGCGGGCAGCGGTAGGGCACCTTCGGCACGCAAATGGCGAACACCCCGCCGTCGGGCATTTCCTCAATTTGCCGGCGCAGGCCGACGGTCTGGGGGCCCGCCTTGAACGCGTGCAGGATGCGCGTTTCGGAGATCTCCCGCGTCAGTCCCGGAACCGCGTCGAACATGAAGTTGACGCCCGGCGCCACGATGGCGCGGTCATAGCCTATGCTGTCCCCGGAGGCGAGTCGGACCTGCCGGCGCTCGGCGTCAACGGCGGCGACCTCGCCGTGCACGACCCGCACCCCGTGCTTCTTCAGGCCCTCGTAGGTGCGGATCAGTTCGGTGATCACGAGATCGCCGGATATCACCAGATTCGACAGCGGGCAGGATATCAAGCTCAGGTTGCGCTCGATCAGCGTTACCTCGACGCTGCCCTGGCTCCACAGGCGCAGGTATTTGGCGGCCGTGGCGCCTCCGAAGCCGCCGCCCACCACGACGACATGCCCCGCGGCGCGGCCCGCGCCGCCGCCGGCACATGCCGACAGTCCTGCCGCGGCGCCAACGGCTCCGGCAGCCCGCATGAAATCGCGTCGCGTCATGCTCACAGTGGTCTCCCCGTTACTTCTGCGCGGCAAGATAATCGGCGATCAGGGCGATCTGACGCTCTGAATACGCCTTCACGATCTGGTGCATGATCGTCGCGGGCTTGGTGCCCGAGCGGAATTCGTCCATCTTCTGGACGATGCGCTCGCGCCGCTCGCCCGCCAGGGATTCCATGCCGCCGGTGCTACGGCCGTTGGTGCCATGGCAGGGGGCGCAGGTGGCGGCGAGATCGCGCGCCTCGTCGGGATGTGCGGCTACGGGTGCCGCCGCGCAGAGCAGCGTCGCAGCCAGTGCGACAGAGCGTGGGACCATGGCAAGACCTCCGGTTCTCGTTCTTCGGGCCAAGGGGCAAGTTCGGCAAGTTCGCCGTCTTTGGCGAGCGCAAAGACTCTAATCGATTGGCGCCGGTGCCGCAATTGGACCCGAAAGTGACCCCGACATTCCCCCGATGACAGAGAAAAAAAGCGGCCCGCAGGCCGCTTTTCCTGGCGATGCCGTAGGGCTATTTCTTCTTCTTCTTGGTCGTGGCGGGGGCCGGCTCCGATCCCGGCACAGTGAGCGAGCCGCCGGTGCCCAGGCCGTGGGGGCCGGTCGCTTCCTGGGCGCGATAGTTCTTCACCGCCCTGACCATCTGGTTGTAGGCGTCGGTGAAGGCCGCGGCGATGACCTTGCCCTCCGGCGTGTTGGTATAGCCGCCCATGCCGCCGCCGGCGCTGCTTCCGATCAGTCCGCCGACCACGCCGAAGTCCATCTTCGACGCGCTGCCCTCGGAGGCGGCGACCTGCACGCCCGAGCGGTTGTCGGTGAGGGTGAGCATGGTCGCCGCCTCGCGGTTCTTCATCGACCCCGCCAGTGCGCCCAGGATGCCGGCGCTGCGGCTGATCCCGCCCAGCGCGGCGCCCATGCCGCCGGTGTCGCGCTCGCTGAAGATCACCGTCGGCGTCAGTCCATAATCGGCGGAGACCATCTGGCCCTTGCCGAAGTTGCTCTTCTGGCGCATTTCCCCGGCCTGTTCGAGGGCGCGTTCGGTCTGCATGGCGGCGAAACCGCGGCCGCGCTCGACGACGACGAAGCAGTTGCTTTGCTGCACCAGCAGGCGCAGCAGCGGCACGGTGGAGGTGAGTTTGTACTCACGGGTGAGGATGGCGTACCAGTCGGCCCCCTGGTCTTCCAGCAGCGCCAGGGTGCCGAGCGAGCGGTCGCAGCGTTCGAGCTGCGGATTGGCGTTGACGGCGGTCCCGCCGCCGGCAGCACCGGTGGCGGTGGTCTTGGCCTCTTCCGAGCCCATCTTCACCGGGCTGGAGACACAGCCGGCGAGCGCGATGACGGAGAGAGCCGCATACAGGGGAGCTGTCTTCATGGTGACTACCTCGCAGTGTCCACAGGGTCAGGATTGTTGGGGGTAAGCCAGCCTAGCACAATCGGCCGCCCTACCGATGTGACATATACCCGGTCTGCACTATATGTGCCTACCCCATTCTAGCAGGCCGCCGCATGCCGATTTCAGGGCCGGGCGGCTTGCCTGCCCGGTCCGCACAGCCTCTCAGCGGACGCTCAATCGAGTTCGCCGGCCTGCGCCACACGCCGGGCATGGGCGAGGGAGACGATCGCGAAGACCGCGCCTAGAATCGCGCCCGCGATTACGTCCAGAAACACGTGCTGGCGCGTGGCGAGGGTAAACCAGAGGATCGCGAGGCATAGCAGGTCGTTGAGCCGGACGAGGATCAGGGGGGCAGCCATGGCCCGGAAAAGGCGGCGCAGCCAGAGGGCACTGAACACCGCCGAGGCCACGTGCAGCGACGGAAAGGCGTTGCCGCCCTGGTCGACGGCCTTGATGGTGGCGAGTGCCGGATATTGCGTCCAGTCGATGCCGGAGGGTGGCACCACACTGGGGAAGAGCCAGAAGATGCCGAGGCAGAACAGGCACAGCGCGGCAATCCAGAGGCAGTAGGTGCGCAGGGTCCTCAGACCGCTGAGCAAGGCGGGCGGCAGACACACGTAGACCCACAGCGAGACGTAGACCGGGAAGGCGAAGGGCGTGAACGCGACCCACTGGTCGATCGCGGTGAGCGGCATCTCGATCGGCGTGGAAAGCGGGTTGCGCTGGACGAAGAAGTAGGCCCAGAAGAAAAGGGCAAGAAACGCCATCGTGCCGAAGGCCTTGAGCGGCGAATACGTCGCCGTTCTGGCGGCCATCTGCTGCTGCCAAGGCACGCTGTCGAATCGAGGCATGGAAGTCCGGATCTGCTGGAGGGCGGGTGACTTGACCTGCGGATCGTAGCAAATCGATGTCGCCAAGGGGAAACCGGGCGCGTACGCGGTGGCCGGCGGCTTTGGGGCGCGACGGGTTTTCCGCTAGAATCGCGCCCCTATGGATGCCCTTGGCCTGATTCGGGAGTTCCTCAAGGAGCGCCTTGGTGTCGAACCGCAAACAGTTCTCCCGGAAGCCGAACTGGGGCGGCTTGGCGTCGATTCCCTGCTGTTGCTCGAATTGATGTTCGAGTTCGAAGACCGATTCGGCATCGAAATTCCCTCGACCGAGGCGAGTCCTCGTACCGTCAGCCAGGTGGTGGCGCTGATGGACGGCCTAAGCGCCCTGCGGCGCTGAAGCATGATGCCGCGCAGGGTGGCGATCACCGGCCTCGGCCTGGTCAGTCCGTTCGGCGCTGACCTGCCGGACTTCTTCTCGCGCCTGCTGGCCGGCGAATCGGCCGCCCGCTACTTCCGCACCGAGGACAAGCCGCGCCCCCTGGCGATGCCGTTCGTCTCCTGCATCGGTTTCGATGCCGACGCCGTACTCGGCAAACCCTTGGCCGGAATGATGGATCGCTTCGCCCAACTCGGCATGGCGGCGGCGTTCGCCGCATGGGACGACGCCGGCCTGCCGCGTGCGGCCCCGGACAGCGAACAGCGCGAGTCCTGGGGCGTGTCCTGGGGTACGGCGCTCGGCGGTACCCTGGCCTACGAGAAGGGCTACCGCGAACTGTGGCAGCAGGGTCGGGAGCGGCTTTCCCCGCTGGCGGTGATTCACGGAATGAACAACGCGGCCAACGCCAATATTTCGATCCAGTTGGGGCTGGGCGGCGTCAGCATGACTCACACGGTGGCCTGCGCTTCGTCGACCATTGCCATCGGCGAAGCGTTTCGCCGCGTACGCAGCGGCGAGGCGGCGGTGATGGTCAGCGGTGGATCCGACGTGCCCCAGGCCTACGGTGTGGCCCGCGCCTGGGAGGCCTTGCGGGTGATGGCCAGTGGCGACGCGGAGTCTTCCGCGTCGGCATGCCGGCCGTTTGCTGCCGACCGGCGCGGCCTGGTGCTCGGCGAAGGCGGGTCGGCGCTGGTGCTCGAGGATTGGGGGCACGCGCAGTCACGGGGTGCGCGCATTCACGCGGAGCTCGTCGGCTACGGCACCAGTTGCGACCACAGCCACCTGGTGCGCCCGGAGGCGGCAGGACAGATCCGTGCCATCAGGGCGACCCTGGACGATGCCGGCCTCGCCGCCAACGAGATCGACTACGTCAATGCCCATGGCACGGCCACCGCGGAGGGCGATCCGGTCGAGATTGCGGCCTTGAAGTCAGTCTTCGGCGAGCGGATCGGGACGGTGGCGATCAGTGCCACCAAGTCGCTGCATGGCCACCAGTTGGGAGCAGCGGGCGCCATCGAGGCCATCGTCACGATACTCGCGCTGCGCGAGGGCGCGATTCCGCCCACCGGCCACCTGGAGCGCCTCGACCCCGCGTGTGCCGGCCCCGACCACGTCACCTCGGGCCGGCGCGGTGTCGCGTTGCGGGCCGCCCTGTCCAACTCCTTTGCTTTCGGCGGCAGCAATGCCGTGCTTGCCTTCCGCGCCCTTGCCCACTAATTCTCGGAACGTCTGACATGTCGCAGCCGATCTCTGCCGAAACCGTCGCCGCCCTGATGCCGGAAGTGGCGCAGTTGATCGTCTCCGCCCTCAACCTCGAAGTGGCGCCGGCGCAAATCGAAGCCGACGCACCGCTGTTCGGCGAAGGCCTCGGTCTCGACTCCATCGACATCCTCGAGGTCGCCTTGGTGATCTCGAAGCACTACGGCTTCCAACTGCGCTCGGATGACGGCGACAATGTCCGCATCTTCTCCTCGCTGCGCCAGTTGAGCGGCCACGTCGCGGCCAACCGCACTAAATGACCCTGTCGTCGCCGCTGCGCCTGCTGCGCGCCCTTGCCGTGGCTGCGCTTGCCTTGGCTTGGATCGTCGCGGCACACCTCGGCAGCGCCGGCGTGCTGAATGCCGATGCGGCGGTGGTGCTCGGGCTTGCTCCCCTGGTGGCGGCGATGTGGCTGCTGCTTTGGCGCACCGGCCGCAAGGCGCTTGCCGTGGCCGGAACACTGACTTTGCTGGCCCTGCTGGTGGTGCTGTGGTCGGCGCTGCGCGACAAGGCGGCATTCCTGTTCTACCTGCAGCATCTGGGCGCGAACCTCGCCCTGGCCGCGCTGTTCGGACGCACCCTGTTGCGCGGCGAAGAGCCCCTGATCAGCCGGCTGTCGCGCCTTGCCCATGACGGGGTGATTTCCGGGGCGCGGGCGCGCTACACGCGTCGCGTCACTGTCGCCTGGACGCTGTTCTTTCTCGCCAGTGCTCTGGTCTCGACCGCGCTGTTCTGGCTTGCGGCACCGGCCCACTGGTCGGTGTTCGCCAACGTCCTCACGGCGCCCCTGGTCGCTTCGATGTTCCTCGCCGAATATCTCGTGCGCCGTCGCGTCCTGCCGGCCGGCGACCGCTCAGGCCTTGCGCAGGCCATCCGTGCCTATCGCGCGCGTTATCGCGAGGCGCACTGAGACGCCATGAGCAAGGTGCCGCTGCTCGCCGACAGCAGCCTCGACCGGATCATCGCCTGGCGCCCGGACGGGCCGGTTCGCGCGGGTCAGTTTCTTGGCGAGGCGCTGGCGCTCGCCCGACGCCTGCCGGCCGGCGGCCATCTGCTGAACCTGTGCCACGACCGCTACCACTTCGCGGTGGGTTTCGCGGCGGGGCTGGTGCAAGGCAAGGTGAGCCTGCAACCTTCCTCCGTCTCGCCCGAAACGCTGCGCAGCATCCGCGCGACGCATTCGGATCTGGTATGTCTTTGCGATGGCGAGGGCGATTGCCTCGATCTGCCGCGCCTGGATTATCCCGAACCGAGCGTGCCGCCCCAGGAAGAGGGCATTCCTGCGGTCGCGGCGGAGCAGACCGCGGTGTGCCTGTTCACCTCCGGCTCCACCGGCGTGCCGGTGCCGCACTGCAAGAGTTGGGGCAGCCTCACCCGCAACGGCCGCGGCGAGGCGCAGCGGCTGGGGCTCCTGGACCGGCCGCACGCCATCGTCGGCACGGTGCCGGTGCAGCACAGCTATGGCTTCGAGTTCAACCTTTCTGCTCGCCCTGCATGGCGGCTGCGCCTTCTGGTCGGGGCGGCCCTTCTATCCCCAGGACATCGCCGACGCCCTGAAGTCAGTCCCCAGACCACGGCTCCTCGTCACTACGCCTCTGCATCTCGCCGCACTGCTCGCGGCCGGGTTCGAACTGCCGGCCATCGAAATGATCCTGTGCGCGACCGCGCCCCTGTCGCCGGAGCTCGCCGCCGCCGCCGAAACGCGCTGCGCCGCGCCCTTGTACGAGATCTACGGCGCCACCGAAAGCGGCCAGGTGGCGAGCCGTCGCACGACGCAGGGCGCAGCCTGGGAACCGCTGCCCGGCGTGCGCCTGGAGCAGGAGGGAGAGCTGAGTGTCGCCTGCGGCGGCCACATCGAAGAGCGCGTTCCCCTGTCGGACGTGATCGAGATCCGCAGCGACGGCCGCTTCCTGCTCCACGGCCGCCATGCGGACATGGTCAACATCGCCGGCAAGCGAACTTCGCTCGCCTACCTCGACCACCAGATCAGGGCGATTCCCGGCGTCGCCGATGCGGCGTTCTTCCTTCCGGATGCCACGACGCCGGCGGGCGTCACGAGGCTCTGCGCCTTCGTCGTCGCCCCCGGCATGGCGCGCAGCGACTTGGTGGCGGCGTTGCGCGATCGTGTCGACGCCGTGTTCCTGCCCCGTCCCCTGGTGTTCGTCGATCGCCTGCCACGCAACGGCGTCGGCAAGCTGCCGCGCGCCGGGTTGTCGGCGCTGTACGCCGAGCGCGTGAGCCGTGGCCGGCGCTGATTACGTCTGGCTCGTGCCCGCCGACCATCCGGTCTTCGACGGCCATTTCCCCGGCCGGCCGATCGTTCCCGGCGCGATGCTGCTCGATCGCGCGATAGTGTTCGCCGAAATTTTTGCCGGATGCAGCGCCGGGACGTGGCAGATTGGTGCCGCCAAGTTCCTGGCTCCGGTGGGGCCGGGCACCGAGCTGGTGTTCTCCCTCGTGCCCAAGTCCGGCGGGACGCTCGCCTTCACCGTTCGTGCCGCGGGCCGCGACGTCGCCTCGGGCACCCTGGCGCCGCCGCTTCCATGACGCGGCCCGCAGCGGCGCAGTGGCTGGAGGCGCGGGAGAAGAGCAATCTCGCTATCCTCAGACTGATGGTGTGGATCTCGCTTACGCTCGGCCGCGGCGTCGGCCGGGTGGTACTCGCCGGCATTGCCGCCTACTACCTGCTGTTCGCCGCCGGCGCGCGCCGCGCCAGCCGGAAGTATCTCGATCGGGCGCTCGGTCATCGCGCCGGCTGGGCCGACGTCTACCGCCACGTGTTCGCTTTCGCCAGCACCATCCACGACCGGGTGTACCTGCTCAACGACCGCTTCGACCTCTTCGATATCGAGGTGGTCGGCGGCGAACTGTTGCTCGACTCGCTGCGCCGGCAGCCCGGGGCGCTGCTGATCGGCGCGCACCTGGGCAGCTTCGAGGTGATGCGTGCCGCCGGCCGCGGCCTCGCCGGGCTCCAGGTGGCGATGATGATGTACGAGGAGAACGCCCGCAAGATCAACGTCACCCTGGCGGCGATCAACCCCGCGGCGGTCCAGGACATCATTGCGCTGGGGCAGATGGACTCGATGCTTCAGGCGCGCGACAAGCTCGACCAGGGCTACCTGGTGGGCATGCTGGCCGACCGGGGCCTCGGCGGCGACCCGAGCGCGAACTGCGATTTCCTCGGCCAGCCGGCGCCGTTTCCCCTCGGTCCCTTCCGCGTTGCCGCCATGCTGCGGCGGCCGGTGTTCTTCATGGCCGGGCTGTATCTCGGTGCCAACCGTTACCGGATACACTTCGAGCCGCTAGTCGACTTCTCCGCCACGCCACCGGAGCAGCGGGAGACCGCGACGCGCGCAGCCCAGGCCTGCTACGTGGAACGCCTCGATCATTACTGCCGGACGGCGCCCTACAACTGGTTCAACTTCTTCGACGTGTGGCAGCAGTGATTCGCCCCCTTGCGCTGCTAGGTCTGGCTGGCCTTGCCGGCCTCGCCCAGGCCGCCTTCGGCCTCGACCAGTTGATGCAGGAGCTTGCCCGGCACCGCGGTGGCCGGTCCAGGTTCGTCGAGACGCGCTACCTCGCCGTGCTCGACAAGCCGATCGTCGCCACGGGTGAGCTCGCCTACGCCGCGCCCGACCGGCTGGAAAAGCACACCCGCACGCCCAAGCCCGAGACCCTGGTGCTGGACAAAGAGCGCCTGACCATGGAACGGGACAAGCGCAAGCTCACCATCGACCTCGGCCAGTATCCCGAGGTGCGGGCCTTCGTCAACAGCCTGCGCGGCACGCTGAGCGGCAACCGCGCGGCGCTGGAGAAGAGCTACGCGCTGCACCTGTCGGGCAACGCCGAGGCCTGGGTGCTGGTGCTGCTGCCCGGCGACGAGAAGGTCGCCGCCTTCGTCCAGCGCATCGACGTCGCCGGCAGCGGCAGCCGGATACGCCGCATCGAGTACCGCCAGACCGATGGCGACCGCTCGGTGATGAGCATCGAGCCGATCGAGGCGCGATGACGGGCAGGGCGGCCGGCGGCCTGCTGCTCTGGTTTCTCGCCATGCTGGCCGGCGCGGCGGTGGTGTGGAACACCCGCTTCGTCACCGACATTTCGTTCTTCCTTCCTGCGCGGCCCAGCGCCGAGCAGCAGGTGCTGGTGGACCAGATCAAGGAAAGCGTCGTCTCGCGCCTGCTCATGGTGGCCATCGAGGGGGGAGATGCCGCGCGCCGGGCCGCCGTGTCGCGGGGGCTGCGCGAGCGGCTCGCGTCGCTGCCCGAATTCGCCTCCGTGCGCAACGGCGAAACCCGCAGCCTCGACGCCGACCGCGACTTCCTGTTCCGGCACCGCTACCTGCTGAGCCCGGCCGTGGTCGCCGAGCGTTTCTCGGCCGACGGGCTCAAGTCCGCCATCGGCAACAGCATCGACCTGCTCGCATCGCCGGCCGGCATGATGCTGAAGACGATGCTGCCGCGGGATCCCACGGGCGAACTCATGGAGGTCCTCTCCAGGCTGGACAGCGGCGCGCAGCCAGCGAGCGTGGAGGGCGTGTGGGCGTCGCACGACGGCATGCGCGCCCTGCTCCTCGCCGAGCCGCGTGCCCTCGGGTCGGACACCGACGGCCAGGAAGCGGCGATCGCCCGTGTGCGCCTGGCCTTCGACGAAGCGGCGCGTGCCGTCCATGCCGACGGTATGAGCGTGCAGATATCCGGTCCCGGCGTGTTCGCAGTCAAATCCCGGGCGACGATCAAGGGCGAGGTCAGCCGCCTGTCGCTGCTCACGGCGGCCGCGATCATCGCGCTGCTCTATTACGTCTATCGCTCGCCGCGGCTGCTGGTTCTGGGCCTGTTGCCGGTGGCCTCCGGTGCGCTGGCAGGTGTCGTCGTCGTCAGCCTGGTGTTCGGCAGCGTGTTCGGCATCACCGTCGGTTTCGGTTCGGCGCTGATCGGCGAGGCGGTGGACTATTCGATCTACTACCTCGTCCAATCGGCCCGCACGGGCCCGGAAAGCTGGCGCGCCCGCTTCTGGCCGACGATCCGGCTGGGCATGCTGACTTCCGTCGCCGGCTTCGGCGCACTGACTTTCGCCGGCTTTCCGGGCCTCGCCCAACTCGGTATGTATTCGCTCTCCGGGCTGGTGGTGGCCGCCCTCGTCACCCGCCATCTGCTGCCCCTCCTGACGGGCGGCCGGGTGGCGCTGCGCGACCTGTCGGCACTGGGCGACCGGCTGGTGCGCTACGTCCGCTTCCTGCCTCGCCTGCGCTGGCCGGCGCTGGTCCTCGCCCTGGCTTCGGGTGCCTACCTCGCACTCCAGCCCGGCCGGATCTGGCATCCGGATATCTCGGCATTGAGCACAGTCAGTGCCCAGGACGCGGCGCTCGATCTCGCGCTGCGCGAGGATTTGGGCGCGCCCGACTCGCGCCTGCTGGTGGTCGTCAAGGCGCCGACACAGGACGGGGCACTGCAGGGGGCGGAGCGCGCTGGGCGCATCCTCGATCGTCTGGTCGAAGACGGCGTCATCGGCGGCTACGACACGCCGGCGCGCTTCCTGCCGAGCAAGGCGACCCAGGCCGCGCGCCGGGCGAGCCTTCCCGCCGGCGAGGAACTTGCCAGGCGCCTGCCGGTGGCGCTCGCCGACCTGCCCTTGTCGGCGGGCAAACTGGGCGGCTTCGTCGAGGACGTGGAAGGGGCGCGCGGCGCCCCGGATCTGGACCGGCAGTCGCTGGTCGGTACCAACCTCGCGCTGGCGGTCGACTCCCTGCTCATGCAGCGAACGGGGGGCTGGAGCGTGCTCATGCCGCTGCGCCCGGCGAGCGGCAGCCAGGGAGAAATCGTCAGCGCCGAGCCGATTCGCGCCGCGCTGGCGGCGGCGGGCGAGGGCACGCTGTTCATCGACATGAAGGATGAATTCAACCGGCTCTACCACGGCTATCTGCGCCAGGCGGTGCTGCTGTCGCTCGGCGGGCTGGGGGCGATCGTCGTGCTGCTGGCCCTCGCGCTGCGTTCGCCGCGCCGGCTGGCGGCGACCATGCTGCCGCTGCTCGCGGCCGTCGCGATCGTCATCGCAGGGCTGCACCTGGCGGGCGAGCGCCTGCACCTGCTGCATCTGGTCGGGATGCTGCTGATCGTCGCCGTCGGATCGAACTACGCTCTCTTCTTCGGCCGACAGGGCGAAAGCGCCGATCCCGCGACGCTGACTTCCATGCTGGTTGCCTGCCTGACGACGACCGTCGGCTTCGGCGCCCTGGCGCTGTCCAAAGTGCCGGTACTCCATGCCATTGGCGTCACCGTCGGCCCCGGCGCGATCCTCGCGCTGCTGCTGGCAGCGGCCTTCGTGCCGGAGCGGGTACCGCGATGACGCTTTCCGTGCTGCGGCGCGAGACCGGTGCGCCGAATCTGCTGGTGCTGCTTCCCGGCGCCTACATGCGGGGCGGCGACATCGTGCAGGCCGGTTTTTTCGCGGATGTCGAAGCGCGCGGCCTGATGCTCGACATTGCCCTGGTTAACCTCGATCTCGCCGACATCTCCGGCGGCACGGCGCGGGCTGCGCTGGAGGCCGAAGTCCTGGCGCCGGCGCGGCGCGAAGGCCGGGCGCGCCTCTGGCTCGGCGGCATCTCCCTCGGCGGCATGCTGGCACTCGGCTACGCGGCGGACGGCACGGGTAGGCTCGATGGCCTGTGCCTGATCGCCCCCTATCCCGGCAGTCGCATCACGCTGGGCGCCATCGACCGCGCCGGCGGCCTGAGCGACTGGCAGCCGACGCAAGCGCAATTGCCGGACCCAGAATTTCGCGTCTGGCGCTGGCTGAAGCAGCCGCCGCCGGAGCTTCCGGTATTCGTCGGCTACGGCAGCGGCGATCGCTTTGCCGATGGCATGGAGCGGGTCGCCGCCTGCTTCGCGCCGGGATCGCGCTGCACGGTGTCCGGCGGCCACGACTGGCCGGCCTGGCGACAGCTCTGGGGGCACTTTCTCGATCGGGGCCATTTCGCCGCCTGAGAGCTCTGAGCCATGCCGCGACCCTGGAAGCCGTCACCCGCGATCCGCCTTTCGTTCGCCCTGCACGTCGCGGCGGGCGCCGGTGTCCTTGTTGCACCCGCACTCTGGCCGTGGGCACTGGGCGCGGTGGCCGCGGACCACCTGCTGCTGACCGCGGCCGGCCTTTGGCCACGGTCGCGGCTGCTGGGTCCCAATCTGCTGCGCCTGCCGGCCGCGGCGCGCCGCCGGGTGGCGCTGACCATGGACGACGGTCCCGACCCCGAGGTGACGCCCCGGGTGCTCGACCTGCTCGACGGCGCGGGCGCCAAGGCGAGCTTCTTCTGCATCGGACATCGCGCTCGGCAGCACCCGGGACTGTGCCGCGAGATCGTCGCCCGCGGCCACCGGGTCGAGAACCACGGCGATTCCCACTCCAAGGCCTTCGCCGCCTTCGGGCCCAGGCGCCTGCATGCCGAGATCGCCGCCTGCCAGGCGGCCCTTGCCGACATCACCGGGCAGGTGCCGCGCTTCTTCCGCCCCACCGCCGGACTGCGCAGTCCGCTGCTGGAACCGGTGCTTGCGCGGCTCGACCTGCAGCTCGCCGCCTGGACACGGCGCGGATTCGATGGCCGGAGCGGCGATGCCGACCGCGTCTACCGTCGCCTCGCCGACGGCCTCGCGGCGGGCGACATCCTTTTGCTCCACGATGGCCACGCCGCCCGTGGCGTGGATGGTTCGGCGGTGATCCTCGCCGTCCTGCCGCGGCTTCTCGACGCCCTCGCGCGCGAATCCCTCGAAACCGTCACCCTCGCCGACGCCGTTCCCTGAGCCGGCCGAGCCGGAACAAAAAAGCATGCAGCTTCGACTTGGCCGACGAACCTGCCAAGTACGCTGCCAAATACGAACAAGGGGAGATTCCCCTTGTATATCTCCCGAGGACGAACAAGGGGGCAGGCCCCCTTGTAAATCCCCCAGGCCCGCTTTCTGCGCAAGTCTTCGCCAGAATTGTCACAAGTGCGTGCTCAAGAGACTAAGGCGCCGGAAGGCTAGAATGCGGCTCGATTTCCTGTGACTGTGCCGTGACCCCACTGCTGATCTCCGCCTGCACCGCCACGAGCTGCCTCGGCCGCGGGCTCGACGCGACCCTGGGCGGCCTGCGCGCGGGGCGCAGCGGCCTGGTGCCCTGCGGCTTCGAGTCGGTTCGCCTCGACACTTGGATCGGCGAGGTAGCCGGCGTCGACGATCTTGCGCTGCCCGAATCGCTTGCCCCTTACGACTGCCGCAACAACCGGCTCGCCCTGCTGGCGCTGGAGACCGACGGGTTCGCGGCTGTGGTTCGCTCGCGCATCGCGCGCCACGGCCGGGATCGGGTCGGCATCTTCCTCGGTACCAGCACGGCCGGAATACTCGAGACCGAACTGGCCTATCGCGAGCGCGACTCCGAAACCGGCGCGCTGCCTGCGGGCTTCAACTACCGCACGACCCAGAACTCCTTCTCGCTGGCGGCGTTCGCGCGCGCCTATTTCGGCCTGGAAGGCCCGGCAGTGGCGATCTGCACCGCCTGTTCGTCGAGTGCCAAGGTGTTCGCCGCCGCCGCGCGGCAGATTGCCAGTGGCATGATCGACGCCGCGCTCGTCGGCGGCGTGGACAGCCTGTGCCTGACGACGCTGTACGGCTTTTCCTCGCTGGAACTCACCTCGTCGCGGCCTTGCCGCCCCTACGATGCCGACCGGGACGGCATCTCGGTCGCCGAGGGGGCGGCCTTCGCGCTGCTGGAACCGGCTTCGTCCTCGCCGGCAGGGTCCGTGCTGCTCCTCGGCTACGGAGAATCCAGCGATGCCTACCATATGTCATCGCCGCACCCGGAGGGGCTGGGTGCTCGCCTGGCGATGGAGGCGGCCCTGCAATGCGCAGGACTCGCCCCCGCCGACATCGATTACATCAATCTGCACGGCACCGCCACGCGCAGCAACGACGCCGCCGAAGGCAAGGCCGTCGCGGCCCTGTTCGGCGAGCGCGTTCCCTGCAGTTCGACCAAGGGCGCCACCGGGCATGCCCTCGGGGCCGCGGGCGCCGTCGAGGCGGTGATCTGCGCGCTGGCGCTCAAGCATGATCTGCTGCCCGGCAGCCCCAACACCGCGACCCTCGATCCGGCGCTGCGCCTGGACTACGTCCTGGCTGCGCGGGCAGGACGCTTGCGCCGCGTGCTGAGCAATTCCTTCGGTTTCGGCGGCAGCAATTGCAGTCTCGTTCTGGGAGTCAGTCCATGACGGGCGGCGCCTGCGCGGCATGGATCGAAGGGGTGGGCTGCCTTGCCCCCGGCATGGCCGGCTGGCCGGCGGCGGCGGCGATGCTGCGCGGCGAACAGGCTTATTTGCCGGCGCCCACGATCCTGCCTGCTCCGAGCTTGCTGCCGCCGGCGGAGCGGCGCCGCGCGAGCCGCATCATCAAGCTCGCGCTGGGCCTGGGTCTGGAGGCCTGTGCCGCGGCGCAAGCAGACCCGCAGACGCTGCGGACGGTGTTTGCCTCCTCCGGCGGCGACGGCCACAACTGCCATGCGCTGTGCGAGCAACTGGCGACCGACGACAGGCAGATTTCGCCGACCCGCTTCCACAACTCGGTGCACAACGCGGCCGCCGGCTACTGGGGCATCGCCACGCGCTCGATGCAGCCGAGCCAGGTGATCTGCGCCTACGACGCCAGCCTCGGCGCCGGCCTGCTCGACGCCCTGGCGCAAGTCGGCGTCGAGGCAGCGCCGGTGCTGTTGGTCGCCTACGACAGCGAATACCCGGAGCCGATCTTCAGCAAGCGTTCCATCCCCGATGCCGCCGGCATCGCGCTGCTGTTGGCGCCGCAGCAGACCGAACGGAGCATTGCGCGAATCGTCGCGAGCCCGACCCGCGATGCCGCGGCACGCCTGGAACAGGGGGAACTGGAACAGTTGCGTACCGCGATTCCGGCGATGCGCGCCCTGCCGCTGTTGCGATTGATCGCGCGTGGCGAACCGGGCCACGTCTGCCTCGACTACCTGCCGCCGATGCAACTGGATGTCACTGTCGAACCATGCTAGACCACGCCTGGATCGCGGCGCACGTCCCCCACCAGGGATCGATGTGCCTGCTGGAAGCCGTCACCGAGTGGTCGGGGGAGGCCATCGTCTGCCGTGCGCTCAGCCACCGCTATCCCGATAACCCGCTGCGCGCCGAGGGCCGCCTCGGCGCGGCGGCAGGCATCGAGTACGCGGCGCAGGCGATGGCGGTCCATGGCGCCTTGCTCGCCGGGGATGGGGACAGGCCGTCGCAGGGCTATCTCGCCAGCGTGCGCGGTGTCAGTCTGCACGCCTCGCGCCTCGACGATCTGCCCGACGATCTGGTGATCGCCGCCGAGTGTCTTTCCGGCGACGCTGGCACGGCGCTCTACCGCTTCGATGTCAGCCACCGTGGCCGCTGCCTCGTCGCGGGCAAGGCGGTCGTGGTGCTCGACGCCGCGGCCCTGAGCACGCCGCGGCGATGATCCGCGCTCTCGTCACCGGCGGCAGCGGCGGCATCGGCAGTGCGATCTGCCGCCGTCTGGCGGCTGACTTTCACCACGTCGTCGTGCATGCCAACCGCAACATCGACAAGGCGCAGGCGGTGGCCCGGGCGATCGTCGCCGGCGGCGGCAGTGCCGAGGCGATAGCCTGCGACGTGTCCGACGCCGCTGCCACGGCGCAGGCGCTCGAAACGCTGCTGGAAGGCGGTCCGATACAGATCCTCGTGAACAACGCCGGCATCCATGCCGACGCCGTGTTTCCGGGCATGTCGGCGGCGCAGTGGCACTCGGTGATCGATGTGTCGCTGAACGGCTTCTTCAATGTCACCCAGCCCCTCACGCTGCCCATGCTGCGCACGCGCTGGGGCCGGATCATCAACATCACCTCGGTGGCGGGGCTGGTCGGCAATCGCGGGCAGGTGAACTACGCCGCGGCCAAAGGCGCCCTGCATGCGGCGACCAAGTCCCTGGCGATCGAACTGGCGAGCCGCGGCATCACCGTCAATGCCGTCGCACCCGGCATCGTCGCCACCGAAATGATCGAGGGCCGTTTCGACACCGAGGCGATCAAGCGCCTCGTCCCCATGCAGCGCGCCGGAACACCGGACGAGGTGGCCGATCTGGTGGCCTTCCTCGCCTCGCGCCAGGCGGCCTACATCACCGGGCAGGTGGTCTCGATCAACGGCGGCATGATCTGAAGTCGCGGACGACGTCGCCCAAGCTTGCGGCCACCTCGTTCGACTTCCGGCGAGAAGATCTATATTTGACCGATGCAACTCGACATCTTCGAACACAGCCGCGACGTGATGCTGCGCAATGCGGCGATAGATGCCCTTCGCGTCCATGACGATGCCAGGGGTGCCGCCGCCATCGCCGCCCTTGCCGCCGAATGCGCCGCGGATCCGCTGCTGCCTGCCCTGATCGGCTTGCTCGATCGGTTGCGACTGCCCCTTTCCGCGCCGCTGGATCGCTCGGCGGCTGCGGCAATCCTGCGAGCGACCGAGGACGCCGCGGAGGCAGCCAGCCGGGTTTTCGGCACAGGCGCAGACGCCTGGCTGTCGCCGCTGTGGTCCGCGCTGGCCGCGGCGATGGCCGATCTTCCCTTCGATCCAAACCAAGAGGAAGTGCACACGGCAGCCGTGCTGCGGCGGGCCGGCAAGTGGGCGGAGTCCGCAACCCGGACCGAGGCCATCGCGTCCTGGCGCCGGCAGCCCGCGCCGCTGTCGTGGAAGGTGCTGTGCGAATGCCGCATCGGTGGCTTGGGCGCGGCCCTGCCCTTGTTCGCCGAACTGTCGTGGATGGCCCCGTCACGGGCGGTGGCGCTCGCCCCGCGGCTGGAGAACGCCGAGCTGAATGCCTTGCTGCGCGGGTTCGACGAGCAGTTCGAGGGGGAGGGCGATGCCGACGACTTCGCCTGGTTTCCGGCCTGGGTGCTTGTTGCGCAGCCGGGCTGGGCAAGCGCGATGCGTACCGCCCAGCCGGGAGCGGACAAACCGGCGGAGCGCTGCGCCAGGCAGGTACTCAATCTGCTGCTGCTGGAGCGCCAGGGCCGCCACGCCGACGTCATCGAGGGACGCAGGCGGCTGCGCGCCCTGAACCCGCGGCTGTTCGATCTGTACCTGCGCACCAGGTAAGCGCAGACGAACGCTCGCCGATCTGCTCCGAATCTGGCGGTGAGCCAGGGAATTCAATCCATCGAACCACCGCGTACGTGACCCGTTCGCACGGTGGTGTGGGACGGAGGGGCCGTGAGCTTCTTTCCTATCCCGATCGGGCATGAAGAATCATGAGCAAAATCGATAAGAAGCATTTTGACGCCGCAGATGCAATCACTGAGGCAATTGCTGCACGACTCGGAGAGAACCGGGCCGTGCATTCGGAGACCGCGATTGCATCTGCCGCTCGAATGGCGGGAGCCATGTTGTTCCGTTCCTTCGGCCTCGATACCAGCAAGATGCCACCAGGCGCCGTAGTCTTGTCTGAACAGGCAAACGAAAAGGGTCCGGAGTTGATCAATATTGTGGTCATGATGATGCAGCACTACGGTCTCGTACCAGACCGAGAGAAGTTGGCAAACATTGCCGACCGTGGCGAATCACCGCGATTGACGGTACTTCAAACCCAGGGATTGCTGGACGCGGATTTGCGTCACATTCGGCAACAGTATCAACTCAGCCAGGAAGAAGGCGCGCATGCCTGCGCCTTTGCAACAGCCTGGCTCATCAAGGAATGTGCGCCAAGGATCGGGTTAGAGGTCGGATTCAAGATCGCCGCCTATGGGTTCATTGAAGGCGCAAAGACCGTTCCTCGTCCTGAACACTAGAGGCCAAACCAAGAGACACCGAAACAAGCTTGGTATCGCGTATGGAAACAGGGCCCAAGAACGGTCTGCTGCCTATCGCCGCCAGCGCGGACAAGGTAGAAGCCGGACGTTGGGCGTCGATGTTTCGTCTCACCCAGGAAGGATTCCTATGACTGAGCTGAATCGCACCAAGGCCAATCCCTGGCAACTGAAGACGCCGCCGGGCACATCCGAGTACACGATGCATGTCGAAGAGAAAGACGGAAAGCAAGTCCTCGTCTGCACAGTCGGAAAGACCGTTCTTTACTACGACTCTCGCTGCATTGCGGACCTTCATGCAATGCTCAAAGCGGCAGGTGGGTGGGTGGAACTCGGTGGGGCCGACGAGCAGAAGCCCGCGAAGGACGGAACAGTCGAGGCTTGGGGTCGCGCCTCCAGCAATCCTGTCGGTGGGTGGTACGGGCTCAAGAAAGGTCTACGCGGGCGCTTCGGGGTCTATGTTCCGCCGCTGATGGAGGCACTTGGTTTATGCGAGCTTGAGCACAATCCGAAGAACAATCGCATCCGGGCAAGGTAAGACGCCCAACCCGGCGGGCGCGGCCGACCTGTTCTGAGCTTCCCAAGCCCGAAAAATCGTGCGAACGGTGTTCATGCGGAAACGAAGAGTCAGCGATTCGTTTCTCAGGAGCGGCAGCGCTCCATCGATTCGGCATGCAAGCGATGGCGCTTTGCCTATCGAGGCGCGGAGAACCCGGTGTGGCATCGTCGCCAGGGGATATCGTTGCCAGGGGACTGCCTGGCCGGCGAGCCGCTGCTATGATGACGACCACTGAATTCCGAGCAACATCGGTGACGCTGACCGACCTCAAGTACATCCTTGCTCTGGCGCGCGAGCGGCATTTCGGGCGCGCCGCCGACAAGTGCTTCGTTTCCCAGCCGACCTTGTCGGTGTCGGTGAAGAAGCTCGAGGACGAACTGGGCGTGATCCTGTTCGAACGCTCGCCGCAGGAGGTGCGGGTGACGCCGATCGGCGAGCGGGTCGTCGCCCAGGCCGAGAGGGTCCTGGCCGAGGCGGCGCAGTTGGCAGAAATCGCCGCCACCGGCAAGAATCCGCTGGTGGGTCCGCTGCGCCTGGGCGTCATCTACACCATCGGGCCGTGGGTGCTGCCGAAGCTGGTGCCGCTGCTGCACGAGCGGGCGCCGCAGATGCCGCTGCTGCTGGAGGAAAACTATACTCACCGTCTGCTCGACAGGCTCAAGGCCACCGAGCTCGATGTCGCGATCGTCGCGCTGCCCGTCGAGGAGCCCGGCCTGGTGGCACAGGCCATTTACGACGAAGCCTTTCGTGCTCTGGTGCCCGCGAAGCATCCCTGGGCCAAGCTGAAGTCGGTGCAACCGGAGGGGCTGCTCGACCAGCCGCTGCTGATGCTCGGCAGGGGCAACTGCTTCCGCGATCAGGTGCTCGACCTGTGCACCCGGGCCGGGCACGGTGGTCCGCAGGTGCTCGAAGGCAGTTCGCTGGAGACCATCCGCCACATGGTCGCTTCCGGTGTGGGAATCACCGTCATGCCGGCGACCGCCGTCGATGACATTCCCAGGAACGATCCGCTGCTGCGCGTCAGGAATTTCGTCGAGCCGACGCCGACACGCCGCGTCGGCATCGTCTGGCGCGCCAGCTTCCCGCGCCATCAGGCAATCGATTTGCTGCGGCAATCCCTGTTCGACTGTAAGCTGCCCGGCACCCGTCCCGTCACGGCCAGATAGTCGTCGGCTATCGGCCCGGTAGATAAATGCAATTTCCCTTTGTCGCCTTCCGGTACTAAGGTTTCCCCCCAAGGCCGTCGCGCCTTGCCGTTCCGTCAACCAGCAAAGGAGTGCCACCATGCAACTGAAGGGTTCCAAGACCGAGAAGCACCTGAAGGACGCGTTCGCCGGCGAATCGCAAGCCAACCGTCGCTATCTGTACTTCGCAAACAAGGCGGACGTCGAGGGCTACGCCGACGTTGCCGCTCTGTTCCGTTCCACCGCCGAAGGCGAGACCGGCCACGCCCACGGCCATCTCGAATATCTGGAGAAGTGCGGCGATCCGGCCACCGGTCTGCCGTTTGGTGCCACCAAGGACAACCTGGCCAGCGCCGTTGCCGGCGAAACGCACGAGTACACGGACATGTACCCGGGCATGGCCAAGGATGCCCGCGCCGAAGGTTTCGACGAAATTGCCGACTGGTTCGAGACTCTGGCCAAGGCCGAGCGTTCGCACGCCAACCGCTATCAGAGGGCAATGACGGAACTCGGCTGATCCGAAAGTCAGTCATTACAGCGCGGCGGCGATGCGGACCATCGCCGCCGGCGCCTCCTGAAGCGCCTCCAGCCCCGACACCTTCATACCAATAAACGCAATTCAAGGAGAATGACGTCATGGCCGGCCCCGCACGCGAAGGCAATCTCCAGGCCCCTACCCGCCACCCGCTCGACTGGCGCAATCCGGATTTCTACAGCGAGGAGGCGCTCTACCACGAGATGGAGCGCGTCTTCGACATCTGCCACGGCTGCCGGCGCTGCGTCAGCCTGTGCCAGTCGTTCCCGACACTGTTCGACCTCGTTGATGGCTCGGAGACGACGGAGGTCGATGGCGTCAAGAAGTCCGATTACTGGCAGGTGGTCAACCACTGCTACCTGTGCGACCTCTGCTACATGACCAAGTGCCCCTACGTGCCGCCGCACGAGTGGAACCTGGACTTCCCGCACCTGATGCTGCGTGCCAAGTCGGTGCACCATCAGAAGGGTTCGAAGCTGCGCGACAGGGTGCTGACCAGCACCGACATGGTCGGCCGCTTGGTCGGCATTCCGGTCGTGGCCCAGACGGTGAATGCCGTCAACCGGATCGGCCCGTTGCGCAAGGCTCTGGAAGCGGTTGCCGGCATCCATTCGGAGGCCTGGCTGCCCGAGTTTTCGCCGAAGTCGATGAGGAGTCGCTTGAAGCCGCTCGACCCGGCCACGCCGGGCGAGTCCGCCGGCCGAACCACCGGCAAGGTGGCGCTGTTCGCCACCTGTTACATGAACCGCAACGAGCCCGGTCCGGGGGAGGATCTGGTCGCCGTCTTCGAGCATAACGGCATCCCGGTCACCATCGCCGAGAAGGAACGCTGCTGCGGCATGCCGAAGCTGGAACTTGGCGACCTGGAATCGGTAAAGGCAGCCAAGGAAGCCAACATCCCGGTGCTGGCCGGGCTGGTCGATCAGGGCTGGGATCTCACCGCGCTGATCCCCTCCTGCGTGCTGATGTTCAAGCAGGAATTGCCGCTGATGTTCCCGGACGATCCGGAGGTGCTGAAGGTGAAGAACGCCTTCTTCGATCCCTTTGAGTACCTGATGCTGCGCCATAAGGAAGGCAAGCTGCGGACCGACTTCAAGCAGGGACTCGGCAAGGTCGCCTACCACGCCGCCTGCCACCAGCGCGTGCAGAACATCGGCCCCAAGACCAAGGAGTGCCTGTCGTTGGTGCCGGACACGGAGGTCGACATCATAGAGCGCTGCTCCGGCCATGACGGCACCTATGCCGTGAAGAAGGAGTTCCACCAGTACGCGATGAAGATCGCCAAGCCGGTGGTCACCCGCGTCAATCAGGCCGAGCCCGCGCATTTCGGTTCCGACTGCGCCATGGCTGGCCACCACATCGCCCACGCCCGCGGCGACGGCAGTGCACCCGAGCATCCGATCACCCTGATGCGCAAAGCCTACGGAGTATGACAATGCTGACCCACGCCGACTTGTACAGCCTCGAACAGTACGCGCGCGCCCGGCCGGAGTTCCGCGCCCGGGTGATGGCGCACAAGAAGAACCGCCAGGTCCAACTTGGCGAGCATGCCACGCTGTATTTCGAGGACCGCCTGACCATGCAGTACCAGGTGCAGGAAATGCTGCGCCTGGAGCGCATGTTCGAGCCGGAGCTGATCCAGGACGAGCTCGACGTCTACAACCCGCTGATTCCGGACGGCAGCAACTGGAAGGCGACCTTCATGATCGAGTACTCCGATGCCGAGGAGCGCAAGCGCGAGCTGGCGCGGCTGATCGGCATCGAGAAGGCCGTCTGGGTGCAGGTGGCCGACTTCGCGCGCGTGGCGCCGATCGCCAACGAAGACCTCGACCGCGAAACCGAGGACAAGACCTCGTCGGTGCATTTCCTGCGCTTCGAGCTGACGCCGGCAATGGTCGCTGCCCTCAAGGCGGGCGCGGCGCTGACCATGGGCATCGACCATCCGAACTATCAGGCTGCCGTTACTCCCGGTGAAGCGGCGCGCATATCGCTGGTCGGCGATCTGGCTTGAGCCCCGATAGGCTTTCCCTATCCAAGGGATACTGAACATTCATGGGTATTGGCTATCGCGACGTTCCAGAACGTGATCCGCGAACCAACGCTGCGGCAACCGAAAGGAGAACAGCATGAAATCCAGCAAAGCTTCCACCATCCCCGCCATCGACATCGGCATCGGCGACAAGGACCGCGCCGCCATCGCCGGCGGGCTGTCGCGCCTGCTCGCCGACAGCTACACGCTCTATCTGATGACGCACAACTACCACTGGAATGTCACGGGGCCGATGTTCAACACCCTGCACCTGATGTTCATGGACCAGTACACCGAGCAGTGGAACGCGATCGACCTGATCGCCGAACGCATCCGCGCTCTCGGGCATCCGGCGCCGGGCACCTACCGGGAGTTCGTCAAGCTCGCCTCGATCAAGGAATCGGACGGCGTGCCCAAGGCAATCGACATGATCCGCAACCTCGTCGCCGCCCAGGAAGCGACCGCGCGCACGGCGCGCAGCCTGTTCCCGCAGGTGGACAAGGCCAGCGATCAGCCGACGATGGATCTGCTTACCCAGCGCCTCGAAGTCCACGAGAAGACCGCGTGGATGCTGCGCAGCCTGCTCGAAGGATAGAAGCCTCGTCGTACCGGCGCGTCCGAACTCGTCGGTGCAAGCACGCCCCGGGTAGTCGCTGTAACGCACGCGCTGCTGGCCGCCCGTCGGCAGCGCTCAACGTAGGGGGCGAGGCGCTAGGTGCCGGGGCCCTCCGGGGTTCGGGCTGGCGGCAGGAAGAAGCGGTGAGGCTGCTTCAGGAAGCGGCCGGCGACAATGCCGAGCAGGCGGCGGCTGTGCTGGAATTCGACGCCGCGGGACTTGAAGGCGATCCACAGCGCCAGTGAAAAAACTGACGGCGAGATTGGTCACTCAAACCCCTCCTGCCGCTTCGCTATGCTCCAGCACGAGTTGGGTGCTCTGCAGGCCGTTGAACTCGTTCACGGTCAGGCGGAAGGCGGCGCGGATGCGGTCGGGCAGCGGCTCGGCGTGGTTGAAGCGCATCGCCTCGAAGCGCTCGCGGCCGCGGCGCAGGACGAGTTTGAGATGGCGCTCCTTGAGCAGGCGCTGGCTTTCCACCTGGAATTGGTCGTCGAACAGCGGCGCCGGAAAACCCTGGCCCCAGATCTGCGACTCGATCTGCCGCGCTGTTCCCAACGTCATGTAGGCCGATTCCAGGGCGCCGTCGCTCTCCAGGGTTCGGGTGAGATCGGCGGGGGCGATCAGCGCCCGCGCCACCGCCTCGAAGGCGTTCTCGAAGCGCGGCAGATCGCGCTCCAGCAAAGTCAGTCCCGCAGCAGCGGCGTGGCCGCCGAAGCGCAGCAGCAGCCCCGGCTCGCGCTTGGAGACGAGGTCCAAGGCGTCGCGCAAGTGCAGACCCGGAATCGAGCGGCCCGAGCCGCGCAGTTCGCCCTTGCTCCCGGCGGCGGCGAAGGCGAACACCGGACGGTGCAGGCGTTCCTTGAGCCGCGAGGCGACCAGGCCCACCACGCCCTGGTGCCAGTCGGGGCGGAACAGCGCGACGCTGGCGCGCGACGCGGCGTCGATCTCGCCCAGGCGTTCCAGCGCCTGCTCCTGCATGCCGGCTTCGACGGTGCGGCGCTCGCGGTTGAGGACGTCGAGATCGCGGGCGATGTTGAGCGCGCGGCCATAGTCGTCGGTGGCGAGGCATTCGATGCCCAGGCTCATGTCCGCCAGCCGCCCGGCGGCATTGAGCCGCGGTCCGAGGGCGAAGCCGAGATCGAAGGTCGAGGCCTGGCGCGGGTCGCGCCCGGCGGCGGCGAACAGCGCCCGCACCCCCGGCTGACAGCGTCCGGCGCGCATGCGCAGGAGCCCCTGGGCCACCAGCACGCGGTTGTTGTGGTCCAGGCGCACCACGTCTGCCAACGTCCCCAGCGCCACCAGGTCGAGCAGGCTGGCGAGATTGGGCTGCGGCTTCGCCGCGAAGGCGCCGCGGCGCCGCAGTTCGGCGCGCAGCGCGAGCAGAACGTAGAACATCACCCCCACGCCCGCCAGGTGCTTGCTGGGAAAGGCGCAGCCCGGCTGGTTGGGATTGACGATGACTTCGGCATCGGGCAGGGCGTCGCCCGGCAGGTGGTGGTCGGTGATCAGGGTGGCGATGCCCAGCCGCCGCGCCTCGGCCACGCCGTCCACGCTGGCGATGCCGTTGTCAACCGTCACGATCAGATCGGGGCGCTGCCCGGCGGCCAGGCGCACGATTTCGGGCGTGAGGCCGTAGCCGTAGTCGAAGCGGTTGGGGACGAGGTAGCTCACCTCGGCGCCGAAGGCGCGCAACGCGCGCAGGCCGATGGCGCAGGCGGTGGCGCCGTCGCAGTCGTAGTCGGCGACGATCAGCAGGCGCCTGCGGGCGGCGATGAAGTCGGCCAGCAGCGCGGCGGCGGCGGCTATGCCGCGCAGGCTGTCGGGGGCGAGCAGGGCGTCGAGGCCGTGGCTTACCTCCTCGCGGCGGCGCACGCCGCGGCCGGCGTAGAGACGGGCGATGAGTGGATCGATGCCTTCGCCGACCAGGGTTTCGACGACGCGGGGCGGCGCGCTGCGGGCGACGATGCGCGTCATGGCAGAGCGCAAGCGGAGAGTTCGCCCGCCAGGTCGCGCAGCGCCAACGGGCGGCGCCACAGCTTCCAGCGGTCATGTGCCGTGACGACGAGTTCCAGCGTCGCCTCGTCGCCCGGGGCGGCGAGCGTCAGTTCCCGCAGACCGCCTGCATGGAGCGCGCCGAGCAGCGGGGCGAACCATTCGCGTTCGAGTTGCGCCAGCGCGCCGCGCCAGCTGGAAAGGTCGCGCCAGGCGGCGGCGCCTTGAAGGGTGTCGATCACGGCGAGCATGCCTTGCGCGGGCGCGGTGGCGGGCGCGCGTCCGGGCAGCGGGGCGCAGGCGAGGCTGGCGGCGCGCGCGGCCCCGATGACGAGGGGAATGTCGGAGCAGACCGCGCCGAAGGGTGGCGCCTGCATCGCCGACAGGCTGCCTGCGCCCCAGAACCAGAGACTGTTGATCGCCGGCTGGCCGCGCGCCTCCCGCGCCACGTTTACCGGGTGGCCATGGAGCAGCATCTGCGCTTCGTTGAGCAGTGCCCGCCAGCGGGTTGCGTCGGGACCATGGGGCAGGAACGGTTCGAAGCTGCGGCCGAGCACCCGTTCCAGCGGCTGGGTGCGCAGGGCCGGGGCGGCGGGCAGACACAGGTACCAGCGTGCCGGATCGGCAACGCCGAAGCGGCCGACGTCGGCGAAGTGTGTGTTGAGCGATTCGACGAGGGCACGCGCCTCGTCCGGGGCGATGGCAAGTTCCCGCGCGTCCGCCAGCACCAGGGTGTCACGGGCAAAGCGCAGATGGACCGGGTCGGCGCACAGCCAGACACCGTCGCCCGGCGCAAAGTCAGTCTCGCCGAGGCGGCGCAGCGCGCCCCAGGGCATCTCGTCGTCGCCCAGGGCGAAGGTCCGCGCGATCCAGTCGGTCAGTCCCTGGGCCGCGGCGAGGCGGTGCTCGCCGCGGCCGAGCAGGGTGGAGAGGGCGGGGAGGTCGAGATCGCGGGTCGCCTCGCGCAGGGACTCGGCGGACCAGAGCAGGCCGGGGACGGTGAGGTGCAGGCGCATGGAATAAGGGCGATCGAGCCCGAGGCAGTGTAGCATTGCGCCCGCCATGAACTACGAGCTGATGATCGGCCTGCGCTACACCCGCGCACGGCGGCGCCTGGGGCGCAATCCCTTCATCTCCTTCATTGCCGCGATCTCCATGCTCGGCATCGCGCTGGGTGTGGCCGCGCTGATCGTGGTGCTGTCGGTAATGAACGGCTTCCAGCAGGAGCTGCGCACGCGCATCCTGGGCGTGGCCTCGCACCTGCAGCTTTCCGGCCTCACCGGCGAACTCGCCGACTGGGAACGGCTGGCCACGTCGGTCCGGGATCACCCGGATGTCATTGCCGTGGCACCCTACATCTCGGCCCAGGGCATGCTCGCCTTCGACCAGACGGTGCGCGGCGCGCTGGTGCGCGGCGTGGTGCCGGAACTGGAGGAGAAGGTCGCCGACTTCGCCCAGCACATGAAGAGCGGGGCACTCGGCGCGCTCGTCCCGGGTGAGTTCGGCATCGTGCTGGGGGCGGAACTGGCGCGGGCGCTGCGTGCGTTCACCGGCGACAAGGTGACGCTGATCGCGCCCCAGGGCTTGGTGACGCCGGCGGCAATCCTGCCGCGGCTCAAGCAGTTCCGCGTGGTGGGCATCTTCGAGGTCGGCATGTTCGAGTACGACTCGGGCCTCGCGCTCATTCACCTGCAGGATGCCCAGGCGCTCTACCGCATGGACACGCGCGTGTCCGGCGTGCGCCTGAAGCTCGACGACCTGTTCATGGCGCCGCGGGTCGGCCGCGAGCTGGCGCGCGGCCTCGATGACGATGTCTTGGTCTCGGACTGGACGCGCAACCACGCCAACTTCTTCCGCGCGGTGGCGATCGAGAAGAACATGATGTTCATCATCCTGCTGCTGATCGTGGCGGTGGCGGCGTTCAACATCGTGTCCACGCTGATCATGGCGGTGACCGACAAGCAGTCCGACATCGCCATCCTGCGCACCCTGGGGGCGAGCCCGCGCAGCGTGATGGCGATCTTCATCATCCACGGCTCGATCATCGGCATCGTCGGCCTGCTGCTCGGCGTGAGCGGCGGGCTGGCCCTGGCCTTCAATCTCGACGTGGTGATACCGGCGCTGGAGACGGTGCTGGGCATGGAGCTGTGGACCAAGGAGGTGTATTACATCAGCGAGCTGCCGTCGCAGGTGCAGTGGCCCGATGTGGCCGTCATCGCCTCGGTCTCCTTCGTGCTGACGCTGATCGCCACCCTCTACCCGAGCTGGCGCGCCGCGCGCATCAATCCGGCCGAGGCGCTGCGGTATGAGTAACAGGATCGAGGATTCAGGATTCAGGATCCAGGGGGAAGGCAGGATCGAGGATCGGGGGTCGGCGATCGAGCAGGGGGCGGTGCTGTCTTGCCGCGGGCTGCGCAAGGTGTTTGCCCAGGGGCGGGACGAGGTGGCGGTGCTGCTGGGGGTCGATCTGGACGTGGCGACCGGGGAGCGGGTGGCGATCGTCGGCGCCTCCGGGTCGGGCAAGAGCACGCTGCTGCACATTCTGGGCGGGCTCGACGCGCCTAGCGCGGGGAACGTCATCTTGTTGGGGCGGGAGTTGTCGAAGGTGGGCGACGCCGAGCGCGGCCGGCTGCGCAACGAGTCGCTGGGCTTCGTCTACCAGTTCCACCATCTGCTGCCGGAATTCACCGCGCTGGAAAACGTCGCCATGCCGCTCTATGTCCGCCGCATGGCACGCGCCGCCGCCGAGGCCCAGGCCGCTGCCATGCTGGAGGCTGTCGGCCTCGGCCATCGCCTGCGCCATACCCCGGCGGAACTCTCGGGCGGCGAGCGCCAGCGCGCGGCGGTGGCCCGCGCCCTGGTGACGCGGCCGGCTTGCGTCCTGGCGGACGAGCCCACCGGCAATCTCGACCGTCATACCGCGCAGGGGGTGTTCGACCTGATGCTCAAGCTCAACGCCGACCTGGGCACCAGCTTCATCATCGTCACCCACGACCAGGAACTCGCCGCGAAGGCGCAGCGCGTGCTGCGGCTGGAGGATGGGGTGCTACGAGGCTGAGATGACGGGTACGAAGCTGCCCCCTCACCCTGCCCTCTCCCCCGATTCCGGGGGAGAGGGAACGGTTTTGCTCCCTCGCCCCGCTTGCGGGGAGAGGGTTGGGGTGAGGGGTGGTCTTGTGGGCAGGTGAGCGGCAAGTGAGGGGCAAGTGAGGGGCAGGTGAGGGGCAGGTGAGGCGCATCCTGGCGACTGACTTTCGGGGAATCGCCGTATGGACACCATAGAGAGCGTTGCACTGGCCGCCGGCATGGCCTGGGGCAGCGGGCTGCGCCTGTATGCCGTGCTCTTCGCCGCCGGGCTGATGGGCCGGCTCGGCTACCTCGATCTTCCGGGCGGACTGGAGGTGCTCGAACATCCCGGGGTCATGAGCGCGGCGGGGGCGATGCTGCTGGTCGAGTTCCTTGCCGACAAGATTCCCGCAGTCGATTCGGTGTGGGATGCCGTGCATTCCTTCATCCGCATTCCGGCGGGGGCGGTGCTGGCAGCAATGGCGCTGGGCGAGCACGACCCGGTGATCGTCGCGGTGGCGGCGATCCTCGGCGGCACCCTTGCCGCCGGCACCCACGCCGCCAAGGCGGGCAGCCGGGCACTGATCAACACCTCGCCCGAGCCCTTCACCAACGTCGCCGCCTCGTTCGGCGAGGAGGCGCTGCTCGCCGGCGGATTGTTCGCCGCCATCGCGTACCCGATGGTTTTCCTGGCGCTGCTCGCGCTCTTCGTCCTGCTGCTGGTGTGGCTCCTGCCCAGGCTCTGGCGCGGGGTGCGCATGGTGGTGCGGCGGATCTCGGGGACGCGTCCCGCGGCGCCGCCGTAGGGTGCGCCGCGCGCACCGACACCTACTGCAAGGAGCACCCTGCGGATCCTCGGGCTATTGCAAACTGCATCACGATCCGGCCCAGATACCCGGAATTCCAGCGGAAAAGCGCACGGAAACGAGGCCGCCGCCCCTCATAGACTGTGATTACCCGGTCACGATCTGCTTTGAGGAGAACGTCATGCATGCGCGCCAGAAGGAAACTTCCGCATTGGGCTTTCGCCACCTGTCCCGCCGGCTCAAGCCGGGTGAGACGCCGCCCCGGATGCCGTCGCTGACGGAACAGATCATGGCCTGCCGCTTCGAGCTGAGCGCGCCCGAGCCCGAGCCCGACGCGGCGCAAGACCTCGATAACGATGACGAATGGGAAGCTGACGCCCGGCTCGACTCCTGATGCGGCGCCGTCCCGGGCGGGCGCGGCCCCGCCCTCAGGGCTTGATGAGGCCCAGTTCCCGCCGGTAGCGCTGCCAGTTTTCCACGTAGTGCGCGGCGCTCGCCGCCAGCCGCGCCACATCCTCGTCACTGAGTTCCCGCACCACCTTTCCCGGCGATCCCACCACCAGGGAGCGCTCGGGGATCACCTTGCCTTCCGGGATCAGGCTGTTGGCGCCGATCAGGCAATGCTTGCCGATCACGGCGCCGTTGAGGATCACGGCCTTGATGCCGATCAGCGATCCCTCGCCTATGGTGCAGCCGTGCAGCATCGCCAGGTGGCCGACAGTGACCCGCGGCCCGACGGTGAGGCGAATGCCGACGTCGGTGTGCAGCACCGAGCCGTCCTGGATGTTGCTCGCCGCGCCGACGGTGATCAGGTCGTTGTCGCCCCGCAGCACGCAGTTGAACCAGACGCTGGCATGTCTCTCGAGCGCCACCGAGCCGATGACGATGGCGTTGTCGGCAACCCAGCATTCCTCGTGCAGTTGAGGGCGGCGCTCGCCCAGAGTCAGTATCGGCATGGCGGCGCTACACCGGCTGCCAGCGCAGATCGAGCTGCCGCGCGGCTTTCGCATCGTCGAGGCGGCGCACCGGCTGGCTGTGGGGCGCGCCCTTGACCAGATCCGGCTGGCGGTAGGCTTCGTCGAGGATGGCGCGCATCGCCGCGACGAAGGCGTCCAGCGTCTGCTTCGATTCGGTTTCGGTAGGCTCGATCAGCAGACATTCCGGCACCAGCAGCGGGAAGTAGGTGGTGGGGGCGTGGAAGCCGTAGTCGAGCAGGCGTTTGGCGAAGTCCATGGCGCTGACCCCGGTCTCGTCCTTGACCGCCTTGAGGCTCAGCACGAACTCGTGGCTGGCGCGCCGCCGCGGGAAGGCGGCGCGAAAGCCGGCCTTCTCCAGTTCCTTCATCAGGTAATTGGCATTGAGCGTGGCGAACTCGCCGACGCGCCGCATTCCCGCCGCCCCCAGCATGCGGGCATAGACGTAGGCGCGCAGCAGCACGCCGGCATTGCCCATGAAAGCCGACAGCCGGCCGATGCTCTGCGGGCGGTCGCGCTCGGCGAGCCAGCGGTAGCCGGCGGCTGACTTTTCGACGATCGGCACCGGCAGGAAGGGCAGCAGCCGCTCGCTCACCCCCACCGCGCCGGCGCCGGGGCCGCCGCCGCCGTGGGGCGTGGAGAAGGTCTTGTGCAGGTTCATGTGGATCACGTCGAAGCCCATGTCACCGGGCCGCACCTTGCCGAGGATGGCGTTGAGGTTGGCGCCGTCGTAGTAGGTGAGGCCCCCGACGTCATGCACGACGCGCTGGATGTCCACGATCGCCTGCTCGAACACCCCCAGGGTGGAGGGATTGGTGAGCATCAGTCCCGCGGTCTGGGGCCCGACGGCGGCGCGCAGCGCGGCGAGATCCACGTTGCCGTCGCGGTCGGTGGGGATTTCGCGCACGGCATAGCCGCACATCACCGCGGTGGCCGGGTTGGTGCCGTGGGCGGCGTCGGGGACGATGATCTCGCGCCTTGCGGTGTCGCCCCGCGCCAGGTGGTAGGCGCGGATCATCGCCACGCCGGCGAACTCGCCCTGGGCGCCCGCCATGGGCGTCAGCGATACGCCCGCCATGCCGGTCACTTCCTTGAGGATTTCCTGCAGCTCGTAAAGGCAGGCGAGGAAGCCCTGGCCCGCCGCCTCCGGTGCCAGCGGGTGTCGGCCGAGGAATCCGGGCAACAGCGCCAGGCTGTTGCAGGCGCGCGGGTTGTACTTCATGGTGCAGGAGCCCAGCGGATAGAAATGCGTGTCGATGGAGAAGTTCTTCTGGGAGAGCCGCGTGTAGTGGCGCACGGCATCGAGTTCGGAGACCTCGGGCAGCACCGGCGGCGTGCGGCGCAGTTGATGCGGCGGCAGGTCGTCGGTTGCGGCGTCGCCCTGCGGCGCCTGGTGGGGGCTGCGGCGGCCCGGCTGGGAGCGTTCGAAGATCAGCGTGCTCATGCGGCCTCCAGCGCCGTGCGCAGCGTCGCGGCATAGCGTTCCAGGTCCTCGTCGGTCTTGGTCTCGGTGGCGCAGACCAGCAGCGCGTCGCCCAGCTCGGGGTAGTCGAAAGTCAGTGCGTAGCCCCCGGCGATGCGCTGCGCCTGCAGGCGCTCCAGTACCGGCGCGACGGGGCGCGGCAGGCGGATCACGGTCTCGTGGAAGCACGGCTGGCCGAACACCGCGCTCACGCCGGGTATGGCGCAGAGGAGCCCTCTCAGCTTGCGCGTGCGTTCGTGGCAGGCGGCGGCGGTGCGGCGCAGGTTGTCGGGGCCGGTGATCGCCATGTGGATCGTCGCCGCCGTCACCATCAGCCCCTGGTTGGTGCAGATGTTCGAGGTGGCCTTGGAGCGGCGGATGTGCTGCTCCCGCGCCTGCAGGGTGAGGGTGAAGCCGCTGCGGCCGTCGAGATCGGTGGTGCGGCCGACGATGCGACCGGGCATCTGGCGCACCAGCGCCTGGCGCGCGGTGAGGAAGCCGAGATAGGGGCCGCCGCCCGACAGCGGTATGCCAAGGGGCTGGGCGTCACCGCAGCAGATGTCGGCGCCGGCTGCGCCCCATTCTCCGGGCGGCTTGAGCAGCGCCAGCGCCAGCGGGTTGGCGAGTGCGATCGCCAGGGCACCGTGGGCGTGGGCGCGGTCGGTCAGCGCGTCCGCGTCCTCGATCACGCCGAAGAAGTTGGGCTGTGGGATGACGAGGGCATCGAAGCCGGCGCCCGCAGCGGCGTCGATGGCGCCGGGCACCGTGTTTCCGGCCTCGGTGCAGTAGGGGACTTCGACGATCTCGATGTCCTGGGTGCCGACGATGGCCTTCACCGCCTGGCGATAAAGCGGATGCACCGTGGCCGGCAGCAGCACGCGGCGCTGCGGCTTCCTGGCACTGCGCACTGCCATCAGTATCGCCTCCGCCAGCGCCGAGGCGCCGTCGTAGAGGCTGGCATTGGACACGTCCAGCCCGGTGAGCGAGGCCATCATGCTCTGGAACTCGTAGAGCAATTGCAGCGTGCCCTGGCTCGCCTCGGCCTGGTAGGGCGTGTAGGCGGTGTAGAACTCGCCGCGGGTGACGATCTGCCACACGGCGGCGGGGATGTGGTGCTCGTAGGCGCCGGCACCGAGGAAGCTGAGGTGACGGCCGTCGCCTTCGGCGCGCTCGCTCATCAGGCGCGTGACAGTCATCTCGCTCAGAGGGGGCGGGATGCCGTCGAGCCGGCCTGCCCTGAGGCTGGCGGGTATCTCGTCGAACAGATCGTCGATGGCGCCGGTGCCTATGCTCTCCAGCATCGCGGCGACGTCTTCGGCGGTGTGGGGGATGAAGGGCATGGCCGCGCTCAGTCTTCCGAGTCGACCACTTGCTGATAGCCCTCGGCGTCGAGCAGGCCGTCGACCTCGGCCGGGTTGTCGGGCTTGATCTTGAACAGCCAGGCGCCGTAGGCGTCCTCATTGACGAGTTCGGGGCGGTCGACGGCCGCCTGGTTCACGGCGACGATTTCTCCCGACACCGGCGAGTAGATGTCGGACGCGGCCTTGACCGATTCGACCACCGCGCATTCCGCGCCCTTCACGAGCTTGCGGCCGGCCTCCGGCAGTTCGAGAAAAACGATGTCGCCCAGCAGTTCCTGGGCATGGTCGGTGATGCCGACGGTGACCAGACCGTCGTCGGCGAGCCGCGCCCATTCGTGGGAATTGCTGTATTTGAGGTCGGCGGGAACGTTCATTGTGGCCTCCAGTGGAAACTAGACGAGTATCTTGCCTTGACGGACGAAGGGCGGCTTGACCACCTTCGCCTTGAGCCGCTTGTCGCGCACCTGCACCTCCACCGTGTCGCCGACGGCCACGGCCTTGGGCAGGCGCGCCAGGGCGATGGACTGGCCCATGCTGGGCGCAAAGCTGCCGCTGGTGATCTCACCCGGGCCGTAGGTCGTGACGACAGTTTGGTGGGCGCGCAGCACGCCCTTGTCGATCAGCAGCAGTCCGGCGAGCGCGCGCTGGGGTTGCTGCGCGAGCAGCGCGGCCTTGCCGACGAAGTCGCGCTCGGCGGCGAGGTCGACGGTCCAGGCGAGACCCGATTCGAGGGGCGTCACGCCCTCGTCCATGTCCTGGCCGTAGAGGTTCATCCCGGCTTCCAGGCGCAGCGTGTCCCGCGCGCCGAGGCCCGCGGGCTTGACGCCGGCTTCCGCCAGCGTTGCCCAGAAGAAGGGCGCCGCCCTGGCCGGCAGCATGACCTCGAAGCCGTCTTCGCCGGTGTAGCCGGTGCGTGCCACCAGCATTTCGCCGATGCGCGCCGCGTTGAAGGGCTTGAGCGCCGCGGTCGCCTCTTCGGAGCCGGGCAGCGCCTGCCACACCCGTTCCCGTGCCGCCGGACCCTGCACGGCGATCATCGCCAGGTCGCGGCGCGACGTGATGCTCAGCTCGTCATTGTGCCCGTCGGCCTGCTGCGTGATCCACGCCAGATCCTTGTCGGCGGTGCCGGCATTGACGACGATGCGGAAATCGTCGTCGGCGAAGAAATAGACGATCAGGTCGTCGATGACGCCGCCGTCGGGGCGCAGCATGCAGGTGTAGAGCGCCTTGCCGGGCGTGGCGAGCTTGTCCACGTTGTTGGCCAGCAGGCGCCGCAGGAAGGGGCGGGCGCCGGCGCGCCGGACGTCGATCGCCAGCATGTGGGAGACGTCGAACATGCCGGCCTCGCGGCGCACCGCGTGGTGCTCCTCGATCTGCGAGCCGTAGTGCAGCGGCATGTCCCAGCCGGAGAAGTCGACGATGCGCGCCCCGGCGGCAACGTGGGTGTCATAGAGGGGGGTGCGCTTTCCCATGGCTGTATCCCGTGCGGAAAAGGAAAAAGGGGCGGAGGTTCCTCGACCTCACCCCTCTGTCCTTGGTACCTGAGAGATTACGGCGGCATGGCTGTGCCGGATGCGCCGCGTGCCCCTTCGGTGGATGGCCGGGCCATCGCTCTCCAGAGTTCTGCTGCTGCACGCGGTCCCGGTTGCCTGAGCGGTTACGGGTGTTGCGCCTTCGGCGGCGGCGCTGATAGTGCCTATCCTGCTGCGCCGCTCTCTCCCGCGTGACCGGCGCACTATACCCAAGGCCCCGGGTCAGAACAAGGGCGTGCCGGCGTCGCGTTCCGGCGTCGATGTCGCGGGTGTCGGCTGGCTGAGCTACGGTTGCGGGTCGCAGACCCGGTTTCCCGGGTTTGCCGGATCGCAAAGCCGGGTCTCGTTCCACGACCGACCCTACAGCACCGCGCCGTCCCGCCGTTAGAGGCGGAAGCCCGCGTCGATTCGTGATCCTGCGGGCTTGATTGTGCGGCGCCCCGCTGCTTCAATCCGCGGAGTTGGGCACTGCCCGAACCGAAACGAGGATGGCGTGAAACTGCATGTCGTTTCCGATCTGCACCTCGAACACGACCCCGACTGGCGCCTGCCGGCGACCGACGCGGACGTGCTCGTGCTTGCCGGCGACATCGCTCCCGGTCTGCGGGGCCTGGGGGCGTTCTTCAAGTACGGCAAGCCGGTGCTCTACGTACCGGGCAATCACGAGTACTACGGCGAGAACCTGCCCGGGTTGGGGGCCGCGATGCGCCTTTACGCCAAGGCGGCCGGCATCACGGTGCTGGATCGGGACGAGGCGGTGATCGGCGGCGTGCGCTTCCTCGGCGCCACGCTATGGACCGACTTCACGCTGTTCGGCGAAGGGCGGCGCGACCAGGCGATCGCCTACGCCGACAAGCATCTCAACGACTACATCACCATCCGCAACGGCAACGGTGGCTGGCTGACCGCACGCCAGAGCGCCGAACTCCATGCCCTGAGCGCCGCCTGGCTGGACGAAAGGCTGGCCCAGCCCTTCCGCGGACCGACCGTGGTGATCACCCATCACGGGCCCCACCCCAGGAGCGTGCACAAGCGTCATGACGGACACATGATGAACGGTGCCTTCGTGTCCGATCTGACGCGCCTGATGGGCCGTGCCGGGCTGTGGATCCACGGCCACGTCCACCATTCCTTCGACTATTCGGTCGGCGGCACCCGCATCGTCGCCAATCCCAAGGGCTACGGCGGCGAGAACAAGGAGTTCGTGCCGAACCTGGTTCTCGACCTGGCCGAAGCGGCCTGAACCGCTCCTACTGGGCGGAGGCCGGGCACTCGGGCACCTTGCCCCATTGCCCCGCGCAATATTTCCAGCGCACCTGTTCGCGGCAGAAGACGTTGAACGTGCCGCAGGCCTGAAGGTCCTCCTGCATCTTCGCCCGGCGCGACGCCTGCGGGTCGGGCGCCGGGGCCGGTTTGGGTTCGGGGACGGCGACCGGCGGTGGCGGCGGGGCTGGCGTGGGTTCGGGTTTGGGCTCGGCTTCCTTCTTCTTGGGCCGTGGCTTTTCCCCGACTGGCTTGGGTTTGGCGGGCGCCGGGGGTGCCACGGCCGGCGCTGGTGGTGCCGCCTCGACGGCCATCGGCGCAGGAGGGGGTGGTTCGGCGGCGGTGGGCGCAGGCGGGGGGGGCGGTTCTGCTGCCGCGGCGGGCGGCGGGGGCGCTTCGACGGGGGCAGCGGGTACTCGGGCGGGGGCGGGCGCCGGGGCTGGAAGCCTGACGGCGGGCGCTGGCGAGGGCTCGTCCCCCCAGTGCAGCGAGGTCCAGGCGAAATAGCCGCCTGCCGCCAGCACGGTCAGAGCGACCCCGCCCAGGGCCAGCAGCATCGGGGTGCGGGCCGCTGGCTGGGGCGCCGGGGCAGGAGCCTGGGACCGGGACGGCGCTGTCGCCTGAGGTGCCTTGGGGGCTGGCGGGATGGGCGGCAGGATGGCGTCGATCGAGTCGAGCGGCCGCGACGCGGCTCCGGGCGCGCTCTCTGGCGCCACGGCAGGCTGGGGCCTGGGCGCGGCCGGCATGATCACCGTGCGATCGTCGTCCGCGCTCGATGCTGCGGCGGCGATCATGGATATCGGGGCGCCGCACTTCTTGCAGAACTTCGCCTCCGGCTTGTTTTCCGCGCCGCATGAATTGCAGTGTTTCACCTGTGCCTGCTATCAAGAAAGTGCGCAAATATGCGCACGGTTCTTTTCCTGCCCCGACGTGTCTTGCTGACCACATTCGTATTTGACAGGCGTGACTTTCCCGGCTGTCTCTGGAACCATTCCAGAGGCAGCGCCGCCGTTGCCGGACGGACTCGCCACGGGTAGGGCAGTTGCGGTTGCCAGCCGTTCGAGGTTGCGTGCCGCGTTGAGATCGCGGTCATGGTGTGTGCCGCACTGCGCACACGTCCATTCCCGGTCGCGCAAGGCCAACGCCTCGTTTTTCCAGCCACAGACCGAACACAAGCGGCTGCTCGGATACCAGCGATCAGCAATGACCAGCCGGGTGCCGTAACGTTCAGCCTTGTATTCGAGCTTCAAGCGAAACATCCCAAAGCCCACGTCGCTGATGGCGCGGGCGAGTTTATCGTTCGCCAGCATGCCCTTGACGTTCAAATCCTCGATCACCACCGCTTGGTTTTTGCGGCAGAGCCGGATCGTGAGCTTGTGGGTGAAATCCGCTCGGACATTGGCAACGCGGGCGTGCAGCCTTGCCAATGTCGCAGCAGACTTCTTGCGATTGTTCGAAGCAGGAAGTTTCGTGCCTTTGGGCAGATTGGCCTTGGGTACAAACCCGGCCTTGACCTTCGCCGCTTCCACTTTGCGGCTCAGACGCCGTCCACGAATCTTCAGCCGGCGCAACGCCGCCTTGAGCGGTTTGGGTGCCTCAATGGCCTCGCCGCTGGACAGCGTGGCTGCGGCCTTGATGCCCAGATCGACGCCTTCAATCGCATTGCCATTGCGTTGTCGGTAAAACACGGCATCGGGCACCTCGACCTGGATGGCAACGAACCCGCGCTCGGCAGTGCGCGATACCGTTGCCCCGAGAATCTTTCCCTTGAAACGCAGCGCCTCACGCATCGACACATCGCCAATCTTGGGCAAGCGGATGGTTTTCCCATCTACTTTGAACTTGTCGTTGGCGACGTAAAAGCTGTCCAGACACCGCCCCTTCTTCTTGAAGGTCGGCGGATACGCCAACTTCACGCCCTGCTGGCGCAGACTGCGGCGCAGGTGTTTGCAATCAGGGGCGATACGCGCTCCTGCCTCGATGTCGGCAAAGAACCGTTTCCATGCACGAGCCAGATGCTCGAATGGTTGGGCGTGGCTGTCGCGGTGCATATCCTTGAGCCAAGGGAACAATTGGTATTTGACCGCGTTGAATTGTTTTTTGAGCGCCATCGCGTTGGGCTTTTGGCCCGCCGCGTATTGCTTGTTCCACTCATCCAGCGCCCAGTTCCACACCTTGCGCGCCGTGCCGCAGGCGCGGGCGAAGTAGTTCCCCTGTTCTTGCGTTGGACAAAGTGCGATCTTGTGGGTCAGTTGCATCGCCGGGCCTGTTCGATGGCCATTTGCGCCACACCCGCCGCAAGAATCTCGCGGGCACGCATGACCGATGCTGCCTGCGGTGCGTCAGGCCATACATCGCGATACCCCCAGAACGATGCGGCGGCGTACATATCCTCCACGCGAACCTTGCCGGGTTGCAGTGGCGCAAGCTTTGCTTCGCACTCAATCCCGTCCAGCCGGGAATGACATAAGTAATAATCGGCCTGATGAACCTTGCTCTTACGTAACGTCACAAAGCGCCCGCATCCACCGTGGCAATAGATAGTCACTTTCTCAGCTTGGCTCATTGTTCGCATCCTTCTTCAATGCCTCGTCCAGCTTTTTTCGGTAGTTCCTCAGACCGTATAACCGGGACGAAAAGCAATGCACGATGGTCATCAAGTCCTGCACCATTTCCTGCTCGGGAGAAAGACGTTCTTGATTGAGCACTAGCAGTTCGCAGCCATTGATTTTGGCAAAGTGCTCGAACCACTCGAAGCCGAACCGGGTCAGCCGATCCCTGTGCGCCAGAATCAGTGTCTTGACTTCGCGTCGGCCAATATCTTCCATCAGCGCCAGAAACCGCTTGCGCTTGAAGTTCAGCCCGCCGCCCACTTCCTCGACAAACTCGACGTTGGCAAGACCTTTGGCCACCACGAATTCCTCCAGCACTTTGCGCTGATTCGCCAAATCCGGTTTTTGCGCGGCACTGGAGACGCGGCAGTACGCCACCAGCCGGATCGGCGTATTCACCGACTGGCGCAGGCCGATGAATTCGCGAATCTGCGCTTCGGTATACAGGCGCCGATTGCTGTCGGTGCGCGCCACAGCAGTGAGCCGCCCCTCGCGCTCCCAGCGCTGCAAGGTCTTGACCGAGACGCCCAGCAGCTTCGCCGCCTTGCCTGTGCTCATGGTGTTTTCCATGAGCCAATAGTACATTATTGCGCATTATTTGTAATGGTAGAGTCAGCCTCCCGCGAGTGCCGCCGGTGCCTACTTGCCGACTCCGGCGTCCTTCATTCCTTCCAGCTTGCGAAGATCGACCGACGTCACGGCACGCTTGAGCGTGTCGAGTTCGACGGCGTCACCCCGCGCTTCCACCAGGAAGCGCTGCGCCACCACCAGGGCGAATTCGCCCGAGCGGTCGCGGCTGTTGTACTCCTCGTGGAAGGGACGGCCGTCCAGCTTGCCGGTGCGTTCGCGGCCGGACTCGGTTTCCTTGTCCACTTCCACCATCGACCAGGCGGCCAGCCCGGCCGCCGCGAGTCCGGCGCCGCCCATGTCGGTGATCTTCAGTTCCAGGCTGCCCTCGGGATCGCCCTGGTAGCGCGCCTCGGCAGTGGACACGTTGAGGTCGCCCATGCCGCCCTTCTCTCCGCCGGCCTCGGTGCGCTTCATGCCGACCACCTTGTCGGGCAGCAGTGCCTTGAGTTCGCGGAAATCCACTGCCTCGACCTTGCGGCCGCCCGACAGGGCCGCCCCCAGGGCCTCGCTGGCGGCGGCGGCCACCGCCGCCTGGTCGCCCGATTTCTCCGCGGCCTCCATCTTCTTGCCCGCCGCCTCCATCTGCTTGGCCATCTGTTCGAGCCGCTCAGTCGTCTCCTTGCCGAGGGGTGACTTGGATTCGTCCATCGAAACCGCTGCCATGCCGCCCAGCCCGGCGATTCCCGCCACCCCCGCGCCGACCATGCCGATCACCAGCGACAGCACCAGGCTGACGACCACCACCACGACCGTATAGACCGGCGCCTTTTCCTTCGGGCACTTCATCAGCGGCGGCAGACCCAGATAAAGCAGGTAGATGCCATAGAACGCGAACAGGATCATCAGCGGCCCGAGGAAGGGCAGGATCATCAGCAGGCCGCCGACGTAGCTCGGGGTGTAGGCGTAGGCCATGAGCTTGAGGGCGTTCATCTGGCTCTTCTGCCCGCCGAAGCTGGGGGCCAGCGCGTCGATCAGCAAGGCCATCACGAAAACCAGTACCAGCGAAAGGGCGAAGCTCACCGCCGCGGACACGATGCCGCCGACGATGCCCATGCCGAAACCGATATTCATCAGCAGGAACATCGACCCGATCAGCCCGGCGACGCTGGCCGCCGCCTGGAGGGGAATGATGTACCGCTGGTAAAGGCCGGACACGGTTTCGGCTTCGGCCTCGATGGCGGGCCATTCGGTCTTGGGCGAGAACAGGATGTTCTTGACGCGGGCGAGCAGCCAGCCAAACCACTGCTGGCGCGCGGCGCTGGCGACGAAGGGATTGCCTGCCGCCGATCCACCGCCGGAAGCGGGGGGCGGGGTGGCGGGCCGTGAGGACTGACTTTCGTTGTCGCGCGGCCGGGCGCCGGCGGTGGCGGCGCGCGCCGCCTGCGTCGGTGTGCGCGGCGGCATGATCACCGTCTTGTCGGCGTCATCTTCGGCGGGCGCGCCCGCGGGCGGGGTGGGACGGGCGAGGTTGTAGCCGCAGTTTTCGCAGAATTGGTCGCCGGATTCGAATTTCGTGCCGCATTGCGGACAAAAGCCCATGATTGCCTCCGCTTGTGTTGGTTGTGAGTGCGATTTGGGAGCGCCGGCATTATAGCTGCATACCACAGAGGGAATCGGGATCGGGCGGCGGCGCCAGCGTGATAGCATCCTGTGCGCCATGCAGGATCTCGCTGCGCCCTTCGCCCCGGATGGGCCCCTTGCCCGCGCCATCCCGGGCTATCGCGTGCGCCCCCAGCAACTGGAGATGGCGCGCGAGATCGCCCGTGCGCTGGCGGACAACGCGGTGCTGGTGGCCGAGGCCGGCACCGGCACCGGCAAGACGTTCGCATACCTGGTGCCGGCCCTGCTCTGCGGCGGAAAAGTGATCGTCTCCACCGGCACCAAGACGCTGCAGGACCAGCTCTACGGCCGCGACCTGCCGACGGTTCGCGATGCGCTCAAGGTCTCCGTCTCCACCGCGCTGCTCAAGGGGCGGGCCAACTACGTCTGCCACTACCACCTGGAACGGGCGCTGGCCGAGGGGCGCTTCGCCCAGCGCGAGGAGGTCGCCCACATCCGGCGCATCGCGCAGTTCGCCCGTCGCTCGAATACCGGCGACCGGGGGGAACTCGCCGACGTGCCGGAAAACTCCGGCGCCTGGCAACAGGCCACCTCGACCCGCGACAACTGCCTGGGGCAGGACTGTCCCCACCTGGACGAGTGTTTCGTCATGCGCGCGCGGCGCCAGGCGCTGGCGGCCGACGTGGTGGTGGTGAACCATCATCTCTTCTTTGCCGACGTCATGCTGCGCGACGAGGGCCTGGGCGAGCTGCTGCCGGCGTGCAACGCGGTGATCTTCGACGAGGCGCACCAGCTGCCGGAGACCGCCAGCCTGTTCTTCGGCGAGAGCGTGTCCACCGCCCAGCTCCTCGATCTGGCGCGGGACACCCGGAGCGAGGCGCTCGCCGCCGCGAAGGACTTCGCCCCCCTCCAGCAGGCGGTGCGGGCGCTGGAGAAGGCCGCCCGCGACCTGCGGCTCGCCTTGCGCGACGAGGCGGCGCGCTATGCGCCGGCGCAACTCGATGACAACAGGGATTTCCAGGAGGCGCTGGCGGCGCTGGGCGAACAGCTCGCGGATTTCGGCAAGCTGCTGGAAACCCAGGCCGAGCGTTCCGAGGGGCTGGCCAACTGCTGGCGCCGCGCCCAGGAACTGGCGGCGCGGCTCGCACGCTGGCGCCGGCCCGACGAAGCCGATCTGGTGCGCTGGGCCGAGGTCTTCGTCCATGCGCTGTCGCTCAACCTCACGCCGCTGGCGGTGGCGGACGTCTTCCGCCGCCAGATGGACGGCCATCCGCGGGCCTGGATCTTCACCTCGGCGACGCTGGCAGTGGGGCGGGATTTCGGCCACTACTGCGGCGAACTGGGCCTCGCCGAGGCCCGTACCGGTTGCTGGGACAGCCCCTTCGACTTCGGGCGCCAGGCTATCCTGTACGTGCCCCAGGACATGCCGGACCCGAACAGCGCCGATTACCACGCCGCGGTGGCCGGCGCGGCGCTGCCGGTGATCCGCGCCGCCGGCGGCCGCACCTTCGTGCTGTGCACCTCGCTGCGGGCGATGCGCCGCATCCACGAACTGTTCGCCGAGCGCTTCGCCGCCGAGGGATTCGACGCGCCGCTGCTGCTCCAGGGCGAAGCGGCGAAGGGCGAGTTGCTGGCGCGCTTTCGCCGCCTGGGCAACGCGGTGCTGGTGGCGAGCCAGAGCTTCTGGGAGGGCGTGGACGTGAAGGGCGAGGCGCTTTCCGTCGTCATCATCGACAAGCTGCCGTTCGCGCCGCCCGACGATCCGGTGCTCGCGGCACGCATCCGTCATCTGCAGAACCAGGGCCGCAATGCCTTCATGGAATATCAGTTGCCGCGCTCGGTGATCAGCGTCAAGCAGGGTGCCGGGCGGCTGATCCGCGACGAGACCGACCGCGGCGTGCTGATGATCTGCGACCCGCGGCTCATCAGCAAACCCTACGGCCGCCGGGTGTGGCAAAGCCTGCCGCCGATGCGCCGCACCCGCGACCTGGCCGAGGTCCAGGCCTTCTTCGCGCCGGCGCGGCAGACGTGAAGCTGCCCTCGCTCTCGGTGCGCGCCAAGCTGCTGACGGTGGTGCTGCTGCCGCTGCTCGGCGTGCTGCCGCTGCTGATCGGGCTGGTCTTCCATTCGGGCAACCAGGCCTACGACCGGCTGCTGATCTACAAGGCGCGTGCCGAGTTGGGGCTCGCCCACCAGTACCTCGAAAGGGTGCTCCAGGGGCGGCTGTTCGTGCTGGAAGGTGTGGCGGGATCCGCCGAACTCGCCGCGGGGCGGGAGCGTCCGCAGGCGCTGGCCCCGATCCTGGAGCGGCTCGCGCAGCGTCACGGCTTCGAGTTCCTGCACCTGCTCGATGCCGGCGGCACGCTGGTGGCGAGCAGCAGCGGCAAAGCCCCGGGGGACCGCCACGCCCACTGGCCGGTGGTGGGGCGCGCCGCGGCGGGCCGCGGCGACGCGGCGCTGGATGTCCTCGCCGAAAGCGAACTCGCCCAGCTCGATCCGGCGCTGGCGCGGCGCGCCCGCGTCGAGCTGGACGTCCCGACGGACGGGCCGCCGGACAGCCGGCGGATCGAAGACCGGGGGCTGCTGATCCACGTCGCGGCGCCGGTGGTCGATGCCGGCGGCAAGATCGCGGCGGTCGTCGAGGCGGGGCTGCTGCTGAACCGCAACCTGGAATTCGTCGATGCGATCAACCGCATCGTCCATGCCGAGGAATCGTTGCCGCCGGCCAACCGCGGCACCGTGACCCTTTTTCTCGATGATGCAAGCATCGCGACCAACGTGCGTCTGTTCGCCGCCGGGGACGCGGCGCGCGAGCCGGCGCTGGGCTGGCGGGCGCCGCTGGCGGTGCGCGATCCGGTGCTTGGCCAGGGCCGGCTGTGGCTGGATCGCGCCTTCGTCGTCAACGACTGGTACGTCGCCGGCTTCGAGCCCCTGCACGACAGCTTCGGGCGGCGCATCGGCATGCTCCAGACCGGATTCCTGGAAGCACCCTTCGCCGACGTCAGGCGCGACATGCTGACCTCCATCGTCGCCCTCTTTCTGGTGATCGGCCTCGCGGCCACCGTGGCGAGCCTGGTCTTCGTGCAGCAGGTGCTGAGGCCGCTGCGGCGCATGGACGCGACCATCTCGGCCCTCGATGGCGGCGACGCCGCCGCGCGCGTCGGCCAGGTCGCGGGCCACGACGAGGTGGCGCGGCTGGCGCGGCGCTTCGACCTGCTGCTCGACTCGCTGGCCGGGCGCAGTCGCGAGCTGGAGCAGTTGAACGCCGGACTCGACGAGAAGGTGGCGCAGCGCACCGCCGCCCTGGAGCAGGCGAACCGGGAACTGCGGGCCGCCCAGCAGCAACTTGTGCGCTCGGAGAAGCTGGCGGCGGTGGGGCAGCTCACCGCCGGGGTGGCCCACGAGATCAACAATCCCATCGCCGTGATGCAGGGCAACCTGGACTTGCTTCGCGAGATCCTGGGGGAGCGCGCGGTGCCGGTGGCCACCGAGATCCGCCTGCTCGACCAGCAGATCGAGCGCATGCGCCTGATCGTCGCCAAGCTGCTGCGCCTCGCGCGCCCCCGCGACTATGCCGGCGTGCCGGATGCGGCGCCCGCGGCGGCGGATGCCAATGCCGAGATCGAGGATTGTCTGCTGCTGTTGCGGCACGAGTTCGCAAAGACCGGCGTCGGTGTTCGCAAGTCGCTGGCCGCGACGCACCGGGTGGGCATGCCCGCCGGCGAACTGCAGCAGGTGCTGATCAATCTGATCGTCAATGCGCTGCACGCCATGCCGCAGGGCGGAACGCTCAGCCTGGAGAGTCAGGACCTGGAGAACGGCGATGTTAGAATCGGCGTTCGCGATACGGGCCCCGGCATCGCCGCCGAGCATCTGCCCCGCGTATTCGATCCTTTCTTCAGTACCAAGACTACCCAGGGGACCGGTTTGGGCCTTTTCGTTTCGCACTCGCTGGTGGAGCACAGCGGCGGCACGCTGGGCGTTTCCAGCCTGCCGGGGCAGGGTGCCGAGTTCGTGCTGCAACTGCCCGCGCGGCGGGATGGCGATGGCTGATCCGCGGCCGGACTGCGCGGTCGCGGTGCAGGCGGCCAAGGTCGGCGGGCATGATCGGCGCACTGCCATGACCTGCACCGAGCTTGCCGAGCGGCTGAACCGGGTGTGCCAGTGCATCACCGTAGACCGCGACCGCCTTGACCGCGAACTGGTGGGTGACGAGGGCGGCAGCGCCGTGGCGGGGATGCTGCGCGAGGGCAGACCGAACCTGTTCGCCGATTCCACCGTGTTCGTCGGCGAGCGGGAGATCGAGCGCATGGCGCAGATCGTCGCCGCGGTCGAGGAGATGGTGGCGAAGCCGGCGTACCGCGAACTGGTCCTCGGCCATGCGCCCGCGGCGGCGTTGTTCGAGCCGAAGGCGGCGGGGGTGTTCCTGGGCTACGACTTTCACCTCGGCGCGGGCGGTCCGCAGCTCATCGAGATCAACACCAACGCCGGCGGCGGGCTGCTCAACGCCCTGCTGGCGCGGGCCCAGCAGGCGTGCTGCGAATCGGTGGCCGCACTGATGCCGGGCGCGCTGGGCGGCGGTTCGACCGATGACATATTCATGGATATGTTCCGCGCCGAGTGGCGGCTGGAGCGCGGCGACGCGCCCCTGACGCGCATCGCGATCGTTGACGAAGCGCCGCGGGAGCAGTACCTGGCGCCCGAGTTCGTCCTGTTCCAGCAGCTTTTCGAGCGCCGCGGCGCGACCGCCATCATCTGCGACCCGGAGGAGCTCGCGTGGCGCGAGGGCGCGCTTTGGCGCGGCGCGGAGCGCATCGACCTGGTCTACAACCGTCTCACCGACTTCGGGCTCGATGCGGCCAACGCGCGGGTGCTGCGGCAGGCTTACCTGGCGGGCGGCGTGGTCGTCACGCCCCATCCCCGCGCCCACGCGCTCTACGCCGACAAGCGCAATCTGATCGCGCTCACCGATCCCGACGTGCTGGAGCGCTGCGGTGCCGGCGCGCCCACGCGGGACATCCTGCTTTCCGGCATCCCGCGCACCGAGGCGGTGTCGCGGCAGCGGGCGGAGGAATTCTGGCAACGCCGGCGCCAGCTCTTCTTCAAGCCGGCGGCGGGCTACGGCAGCCGCGCGGCCTACCGCGGCGACAAGCTGACGCGCCGCGTGTTCGAGGAGATTCTCGACGGCATCTACGTCGCCCAGGCGGTGGTGCCGCCCAGCGAGCGCCGCATCGAGGTGGACGGTGCGCCGGTGGACCTCAAGGTGGACCTGCGCAACTACGTCTATCGCGGCCGGGTCCAACTCATCTCGGCGCGCCTCTACCAGGGTCAGACGACCAACTTCCGCACCCCCGGCGGTGGCTTCGCGCCGGTGCTGACGGTGCCCTGCGAAGCCTGCGGCGAGGGGCATGGGGAATGAAGATGCCGGGATCGTTACCGCAGAGGCGCAAAGGCCCAGCGGTCGCGGAGGAGTCCGATATGCTGGGGGGGACGCCAAGCGCAATCGTGACAATTCCGGCGAACACTTGCGGGCACGGCGGGCTCGGGGGATTTACAAGGGGGCTCGCCCCCTTGTTCGTCCTCGGGGGATATACAAGGGGAATCTCCCCTTGTTCGTACATAGCAGGTCTTCCGGCCGGGCCGAAGCCGAACGCCTGCTTGGTTCCGGCTCGGCCGGTTTAGGTTTTCCGAATGAAGGTCTTCGGCTTCGCCGGCTATTCCGGCTCGGGCAAGACGACGCTGATCGAGAACCTGATCCCGCGTTTCGTCATGGAGGGTTTGGGTGTCTCGCTGATCAAGCACGCCCATCACGGCTTCGACATCGACCGCCCTGGCAAGGACTCCTACCGCCACCGTGAGGCGGGTTGCACCGAGGTGCTGCTCACCTCCGACCGGCGCTGGGTGCTGATGCACGAGCTTCGCGGCGCGCCGGAACCGGACCTGCAACAGCAACTTCGTGTGCTGTCGCCCTGCGAGCTGGTGCTCGTCGAGGGCTACAAGGCGGCACCTATCCCCAAGCTGGAAGTGCATCGTCCCGCCCACGGCCGCCCGCTCATGTATCCGGACAATCCGAACATCGTCGCCGTGGCGAGCGATGCACCCCTCGACACGCCGCTGCCCTTGCTCGATCTCAACGACTACGATGAAATTGTCGCGTTCATTCTGCGTCACCTCGATTTGCGAACCTGAGTCCCCGCAATGCTGAGTTTCGACGAAGCCCTGGACCGCCTGCTCGCTGCCGCCCGGCCGGTGGCCGAGATGGAGGACGTTTCCACGCTGGATTGCGACGGGCGGGTGCTGGCCCGGGCGCTGGTTTCCGGGCTGGACGTACCGCCGCTGGACAACAGCTCGATGGACGGCTATGCCGTGCGCTGCGCCGACGTTCCGGCGCCGGGAACGCGGCTGCGGGTGGCGCAGCGCATCACGGCGGGCAGCGTCGGCGTCACGCTGGCGCCGGCAACGGCGGCGCGCATCTTCACCGGCGCTGCGGTGCCGCCCGGCGCCGATGCCATCGTGATGCAGGAACTGGCGCAGCAGCATGGTGACCAGGTGGTGATCGATCATCGCCCGCATGCCGGAGAATGGATACGCCGTGCCGGCGAAGACATCCGTAGCGGCGCCGAGATCCTGGCCGCCGGCAGCCGCCTGGGGCCGCAGCAACTGGGGCTGGCGGCCGCGGTCGGCGCCGCCGGCCTGACGGTGTTGCGGCGGCTGCGGGTGGCGGTGTTCTTCACCGGCGACGAGCTGGCGATGCCCGGCGAGCCGCTGCCCCCCGGCGCCATCTACAACTCGAACCGCTATCTGCTGCGCGGGCTGCTGGGACGCCTGGGCTGCGAGGTGAAGGACTTCGGCATCGTTCCCGACCAGCTCGACGCGACCCGCGCCGTGCTGCGCGCGGCGGCGGCGGGCAGCGACCTGATCGTCACCAGCGGCGGCGTGTCGGTGGGCGAGGAGGATCACATGCGGCCGGCGGTGCAGGCCGAGGGCGCTCTCGACCTGTGGAAGATCGCCATCAAGCCGGGCAAGCCGCTCGCCTTCGGGCGCGTCGGCAATGCCGACTTCATCGGCTTGCCGGGCAACCCGGTGTCGAGCTTCGTCACCTTTCTGCTGCTGGTGCGGCCCTTCGTCCTGAAGCGGCAGGGGGCGGGCGATCGCCTGCCTGCCGCCCTGGAACTGCGGGCGGATTTCGACTGGACGAAGCCGGATGCGAGGCGCGAGTTTCTGCGCGTTCGCCGCAATGCGGGAGGTGGGCTCGACCTGTTTCCCAATCAGAGTTCGGCGGTGCTTACCTCCACGGTGTGGGGCGACGGCGTGCTGGATAACCCTCCAGGCAAGGCAATCCGCCGCGGCGATGCCGTGCGCTTCATCCCATTCTCCGAACTCCTGAACTGAAGGGAAGATCATGACGATCAGGATTGTCTACTTCGCCGCCCTGCGCGAGGCGCTCGGGACCGGCGCCGAGGAGTTTTCGCTGCCAGACGCCGGCACCACTGTTGCGGCGCTCAGAAGTCAGTTGCTGGCGCGCGGCGGTGCCTGGCAGGCGCTGGCCGAGGGGCGCAGCCTGCGGGTGGCGGTGAATCAGCGCATGGCCGAGCCCGCCAGCCCGGTGCGCGACGGCGACGAGATCGCCTTCTTTCCGCCGGTGACCGGAGGCTGAGCATGACCGTACGGGTGCAGGAGGCGGACTTCGACGTCGGCGCCGAACTGGAGCGGCTGACTTCCGGCGACTTGCGCATTGGCGCGCTGGCGAGCTTCGTCGGTCTGGTGCGGGACATGAACGACGGCGCCGGCGTGGCGGAGATGACGCTCGAACATTACCCGGGCATGACCGGGCCTGCCCTGGAGGACATCGTCACCCAGGCGCGCGCCCGCTGGGATCTGATCGATGTCATGGTGATCCACCGCTACGGGCGCCTGCTGCCCGGCGACCGGATCGTGCTGGTGGCGGTGGCGAGCGCCCACCGCGGCGAAGCCTTCGCCGCCTGCGAATTCGTCATGGATTACCTGAAGACGCGGGCGCCGTTCTGGAAGAAGGAAACGACGCCGGAGGGAGCGCGCTGGGTCGAGGCGCGCGGCGCCGACGACGAGGCGGCGCAGCGCTGGGAGTGAGGGGACAGGGCTCCGGCCCGGCGGGCGCGGAGCCGGCCTTGCCGAGACTTACTCGTTCTTGCCCTTGGCCGCTTGCTTGGCAGCGCCGGAGGCGGCCTTGCCGAGGGAGTCGAAGGCGCCCGTGGAGGCGTGGGTGATCTGGTCGAAGGCGCCGCGGGCCATGTCCATGGCCTGCTGCAGCGAACCCATTGCCGACTGAACCGCCTGGCCGGCAGAGGGGTTGAAGCTGAACATCTTCTGCACCGCGTCGGCGAAGTCCTTGCTGCCGCCCATCATCTGGCCGCCCACCAGTTTGCTGAACTCGGACTGGGTTTCGGTGGCGATCTCCGCGATGCGGCGCGCCGCGGCGAGCATGGTCTCGGTGGTGGCGCGGGCATACTCGGTGCGCAGGTCCATGACCGCCTTGGGATCCTTGACCTGGGTCAGTGCCTTGGCGTTCTGCACGCCGTCCTCGAACAGGGACTTGGCGGTTTCGACCTGCAGTTCCATGATGCGCTGGGAGTTCTCGATCGAGAGCTGGGCCAGCCGCATGGCGGCGTCGAGGTTTTTCTGGTGAATCTCGCTGAATTGCTCCTGCTGCTTGGTGACCATGGGTCCTCCCCGTGTGTTGCGGTTGATCAAGACTGCTTATTGATCCCTGAGCGGAATCTAGCACAGCGGCGCAGGCGCGTCAGGCGCTCCTTTCCGCTGGCTGCCCAGTGGCCTCCAGCGATTCCAGCGTCGCCCGTGCCTCGGCTGCGCTCTCGAAGATGTGGGGCGCCACCTGGCGGCGCTCCAGTGCCTCGCCCAGCTTGACGCGCAGGAAGGCGCTGGTGGTGTAGCGCGTCGCCGTCGTGTAATGGCGCTCGACGATGCCCTTCACCATCTCGATGTAGGCGTCCACCAGGTCGGGCTCGATGCTGAAGTTGTCGTAGTTGACGATCGCGGCGACGCGGTGGCCGATGGGTTCGAGCCGTGCTTCCACCTCGGCGCGGATGCGCTCGATGTCGTCGCGGCTGCGTACGGTCATGCGTTCGAAGTTCACGAAGAACAGGTTCTGGCGCGGGTCGTAGGAAAGGCGCTGCGCCAGCGGCACCGCCACCAGATCCTCGCGCAGGCCCATCGCCTCGGGGCGGAAGATGCGCGCGTCCATCAGCGCGGGCGCACCGTGCATGACGGGCGCGAAATCCATGCGATCGAGGACGTCGTGTTGAAGGTCGACGCCCGGCGCGATCTCGGTCAGTTCCAGCCCTTCGTTGCAGAGACGGAAGACGCAGCGCTCGGTGATGTACAACACCTGTTTGCCCTGTTTGGCTGCGTACTCGCCGCTGAAAGTGCGGTGCTCGACCTCCTGCACGAACTTGCGCGCGCGGCCTTCCTGGGCGATGTGCAGCTTGCCCTCCCGCACCTCGATTTCCAGCCCGGACGCGGTGAAAGTGCCGACGAACACCACTTTCTTCGCCGACTGGGAGATGTTGATGAAGCCGCCCGCGCCCGCCAGTTTCGGGCCGAACTTGCTGACGTTGAGATTGCCCATGCGGTCGGCCTGGGCCAGGCCGAGGAAGGCAATGTCGAGGCCGCCGCCGTCGTAGAAGTCGAACTGGTAGGGCTGGTCGATGATCGCCTGGGTGTTGATGGCGGCGCCGAAGTTGAGGCCGGAGGCAGGCATGCCGCCCACCACGCCGGGCTCGGCGGTCAGGGTCAAGAGGTCGAGGACCTGCTCCTCGTTGGCCACCGGGGAGATGCCCTCGGGCATGCCGATGCCGAGATTGACGACGGCATTGGGGGCAAGCTCCAGCGCCGCGCGGCGGGCGATGATCTTGCGCTCGTCGAGCGGGATCGGCGGAATCGAGGTCAGCGGCACCCGGATTTCCCCGGAAAAGGCGGGGCTGTACTGCTGGGCGAAGGTCTGCATGTGGTGCTCGGGCTTTTCCGCCACCACCACGCAATCCACCAGCACGCCGGGGATCTTGACCTGGCGCGGATTGAGGGAGTGCGACTCGGCGATGCGCTCCACCTGGACGATGACGATGCCCTCGGAATTGTGGGCCGCCATCGCGATCGCCAGCGCCTCCAGTGTCAGTGCCTCCTTCTCCATGGTGACGTTGCCCTCCGGGTCGGCGGTGGTGCCGCGGATGATGCCGACGTTGATCGGGAAGGCCTTGTAGAACAGGTACTCGTTGCCGTCTATGGTGGTCAGCTCCACCAAATCGCGGCTGGTGCGGGGATTCAGCTTGCCGCCGCCGTTGCGCGGGTCGACGAAGGTGCCCAGCCCGATGCGGGTCAGGGTGCCGGGCTTGCCGGCGGCGATGTCGCGGAACAGGTGGGTGATGACGCCCTGGGGCAGGTTGTAGGCCTCGATCTGGTTGCTGGTCGCCAGTTCCTGGAGCTTGGGCACCAGGCCCCAATGGCCGCCGATCACCCGTCCGACGAGGCCGGGATGGCCGAGGTGGTTGAGGCCGCGCTCCTTGCCGTCGCCCTGGCCGGCGGCGTAGACCAAAGTCAGATCCCGCGGACCGCCTCGCCCCTGCGGATCGGCGTCGCGCTCGGCGAGGAAGCGCTCCTCCAGCGCCACGGCGATGCCCTCGGCGAAGCCGATGCCGACGAAGCCGGCGGTGGCCACAGTGTCGCCGTCGCGGATCAGGCGCACCGCTTCCGCCGCCGAGACGATCTTGCCGCTGCTCCCAAGGGGGCGGCCGCTGAGGAGGGGGTGGGTTTGGGCCATGTTGTTCTTCCGCAGGTTGGTATGCGCAGGCATTCTCGCACTCGCCGGGCGCGCTGCGTTCCTTGAAAAGCCTCGGGCTATCCCCATGTTGGCAGCAGTGAATTCCCCGGGGAGACTCCACCATGCGTTTCGACAAGCTCACCACCAAGTTCCAGCAGGCGCTCGCCGATGCCCAGAGCATGGCCGTGGGGCGCGAGAACTCCTTCATCGAGCCTCAGCATCTGCTGCTCACCCTGCTCGAACAGGACGACGGCGGCGCCTCGGCGCTGCTCCAGCGCGCCGGCGTGAACGTCGGCGGCCTCAAGACTGCGCTCCAGAAATCCATCGAGCGCCTGCCGAAGATGCAGGGCGGCGGCGGCGAAATGCAGATCGGGCGCGACCTTTCCAACCTGCTCAACCTCACCGATCGCGAGGCGCAGAAGCGGGGCGACCAGTTCATCGCCTCGGAGATGTTCCTGCTCGCACTGACCGAGGACAAGGGCGAGACCGGACGCATCGCCAAGGAACACGGGCTCCAGCGCAAGGCGCTGGAAGCGGCGGTGGAGGCGGTGCGCGGTGGCGAGAGTGTCGCCAGCCAGGAGGCGGAGGGCCAGCGCCAGGCGCTGCAGAAATACACGATGGACCTGACCGAGCGCGCACGCGCCGGCAAGCTCGACCCGGTGATCGGCCGCGACGACGAGATCCGCCGCTCCATCCAGATCCTGCAGCGGCGCACCAAGAACAACCCGGTGCTGATCGGCGAGCCGGGCGTGGGCAAGACCGCCATCGTCGAGGGGCTCGCCCAGCGCATCGTCAATGAGGAGGTGCCCGAGACGCTGAAAGGAAAACGCGTGCTGTCGCTCGACATGGCGGCCCTGCTTGCCGGCGCCAAGTACCGCGGCGAGTTCGAGGAGCGGCTCAAGTCGGTGCTCAAGGAGATCGCCCAGGAGCACGGCCGCATCATCGTCTTCATCGACGAGCTGCACACCGTGGTCGGCGCCGGCAAGGCGGAGGGCGCGATCGATGCCGGCAACATGTTGAAGCCGGCGCTCGCCCGCGGCGAGCTGCACTGCATAGGCGCCACCACCCTGGACGAATACCGCAAGTACATCGAGAAGGACGCGGCGCTGGAGCGGCGCTTCCAGAAGGTGCTGGTGGACGAGCCGAGCGTGGAGTCCACCATCGCCATCCTGCGCGGCCTGCAGGAGCGCTACGAACTGCACCACGGCGTCGACATCACCGACCCGGCCATCGTCGCCGCGGCGGAGCTTTCGCACCGCTACATCACCGACCGCTTCCTGCCGGACAAGGCCATCGACCTGATCGACGAGGCGGCAGCGCGCATCAAGATGGAGATCGACTCCAAGCCGGAAGCGATGGACAAGCTCGACCGGCGCCTGATCCAGCTCAAGATCGAGCGCGAAGCGGTGAAGAAGGAGACCGATGAAGCCTCGCAGAAGCGGCTGCACTTGATCCAGGAAGAGATCGGCAAGCTGTCGAAGGAATACTCCGACCTGGAGGAAATCTGGAAGGCGGAGAAGGCCCAGGTGCAGGGCAGTGCCCACATCAAGGAAGAGATCGACCGCGTCCGCGCCGAAATCGTTCGCCTCCAGCGCGAAGGCAGGCTGGAGCAGGTGGCCGAACTCCAGTACGGCAAGCTGCCCCAGCTCGAGGCGCAGCTCAAACAGGCGGACCGTGCCGAGGGCGAGCAGCCCAGACACCGGCTGTTGCGCACCCAGGTCGGCGCCGAGGAGATCGCCGAGGTCGTCTCCCGTGCCACCGGCATACCGGTGTCGAAGATGATGCAGGGCGAACGCGACAAGCTGCTCGCCATGGAAAGCCGCATCCACCAGCGTGTGGTCGGCCAGGACGAGGCGGTGCGCCTCGTGGCCGATGCCATCCGCCGCTCGCGTGCAGGGCTGGCCGATCCCAACCGGCCCTACGGCTCCTTCCTCTTCCTCGGCCCCACCGGCGTGGGCAAGACCGAGCTGTGCAAGGCGCTGGCGGAATTCCTGTTCGATACGGAAGAGCACATGATCCGCATCGACATGAGCGAGTTCATGGAGAAGCACTCCGTGGCGCGGCTGATCGGCGCGCCGCCGGGCTACGTCGGCTACGAGGAGGGCGGCCATCTCACCGAGGCGGTGCGCCGCAAGCCCTATGCTGTCATCCTGTTCGACGAGGTGGAGAAGGCCCACCCCGACGTGTTCAACGTGCTGCTCCAGGTGCTCGACGACGGTCGCATGACCGACGGCCAGGGCCGCACCGTGGATTTCAAGAACACGGTGATCGTCATGACCTCCAACCTCGGCAGCCAGATGATCCAGCAGATGGCTGGCAACGATTACCAGGTGATCAAGCTGGCGGTGATGGGCGAGGTCAAGACCTACTTCCGGCCCGAGTTCGTGAACCGGATCGACGAGGTGGTGGTGTTCCACGCCCTGGACGAGAAGCACATCGCGTCCATCGCGAAGATCCAGTTGGGATACCTGGAAAAGCGCCTCGCGCGCCTCGAAATGGGCCTGCAGGTGGAGGATGCCGCGCTCGCGGAACTGGCATCCGCCGGGTTCGATCCGGTGTTCGGCGCCCGTCCGCTGAAGCGCGCGATCCAGGAGCGCATCGAAAATCCGCTCGCCAGACAGATCCTCGAAGGCCGCTACGCCGCCAAGGACGTGATCCGCGTCACCGCCCGCAACGGCATCATCGGCTTCGAGAAGGGGTGATGCCGGACTGAAGCGGGGCTGCCGGGAACGCAGTCTGTTTCCGGCTGCCTTGGCGCCGCCTTGCGGCGGCTGACTTTACGTGCGCAGCGTCGCGGTCACCCGCAACGGATTGAGCAGCAGGTCGAGGGCGTCGGCGATGTCGGTGACGATCACGTCGGCGGCAAGGATCGCCTCCTTCGCAGCGCCTTCGATCTGGATCACGGCGATGCCCAGGGCCGATTCTTCGAGCATCAGCGCGTCGTTGCGGCCGTTGCCCACCGCCACCACCTTCTCCGCGCCGAGTTCGCGCACGTAGTCGCGCTTGGCGATGTGCTGCCCGGTCGGTGGCACGATGGACACCTTGCAGCCCAGCGAGCCCCAGGCGGAAGCGACGGTGTTGTAGGTGTCGGCGGTGATCAGATGCACGGCGATCGACTCGGAAAGGGCCTGGAGCCGCCACTCCACGCCGTCGATGATGTCGCCGTCCTCGGCGATGGTGCCGTTGTAGTCGAGTACCAGGTGTTCGAGTTCCAGCGGGGCGGCGCCGGGGATGTTCAGGCTCAGCACGGGGTCTCCCGTTCGGTGGATTCGGAAAGTCAGCCGCGGTGGGACGGCAGCTCGTTTGCGCGGCATTCTACTGCGGCGTCGCAGCGCCGGCGCCGCCCGGTGCAGAGTCCGCAGCTTGCATCGCCCCTTGTTGCGTGGCAACGTGGTCCGTACGCCGCGTATCGAGATCCCCGAGCGCATGGCCCTGACCGATCCGATGCCCCCTTCCTGCCGCTGGTGCCTGAGCGCGCTGCGTCGCGCGCGTTCTGCCGTGCTGGTGATGGCGCTGTCCGGATGCGCGGCGATCGCTCCGCTCCAGCCGGTGCATTACCGCTGCGACGACGGACGCGAGTTCTCGGTGATCTACCGGCCGGCGGGCAGGTCGGCCCGCATCGACATCGCCGGCATGCGCTTCGAACTGGAGCCCGAGCAGACGAAGGAAGGCGGGGATCGCTACGGCTGCGGCGTCCTGACGCTGTGGCGCGACGGCCAGGGGGCGCGGGTGGAGATGGAGGGGCAGGGGTTGTACGCCAACTGCCTTCCGCGGCCCTGATCGTAGTGGAACCGGCGTCCGCGTTTGCAAAGGCCTTGCGCGGATGGCCGGGACCGCCGGTCAGCGCCCGCCGGATGCCGGCAGGTAATCCAGGCGGCGCATCGATTCCCTGGCACTGGAACTGCGGAGGAAGGCAATGAACGCGCTGACCGCCTCGGATGGGCGGGGGCCGTGGACAACGATCAGGCTCTTCGACCAGGGATAATTTCCGCTTTCCAGAGCTGGCAGCGAGGGCGCCACCCCCGCCAGCGGCAGAACGCGGTAGTCCTTTCGCAGGGTGCGCAGCACGCCCAGGGTGGTGGGCGCCACGGACGCCGGCACTTTCTCGATGAGTTCCAGGGTGTCGAGGTCGTTCTCGGCGGTCACCATGCCCGGGCGGCGGGCCGCGGCTTGCACTGCGGCGTCCATCTCGTTTGTCATGGCGCGCAGGGCGAGGGTGTCGCTCTCGTCGGGCGCGCGCAGGATAAGGCGTATCGGCCGCCCGTCGTCCCAGGCGGCGAGGGCGCCCGAGTAGACGTCGGCCAGTTCCGCCAGGCTGAATCCGCGGGGACGAAGCCCATCGCGGGTGGCAAGAACGAGGGGCGTCCTGGCCAGTTCGAAGGCCGCCAGATCCCTCGCCGCTTCCTCCGTCTTGAGCCGGCGGCCGGCCACTGCGACGTCTATCCTGCCGGCGGCCAAGGCCCTCAGGGCACCGCCGCTGCCCAGCGGCGGCGTCACGATGCGCAAATCGATCCGGGGATGGGCGTTGCGGAATTCGTCGGCCAGGATCCGCATCAGGGGTCCCGACGAACCGGTGCCGCCGATGACGATCGTTTCGGCCGCGGCAGCCGCGCCGCACAGCGAAGTGGCCGCGACGAACGCGAGCGCGCGAAGCAGTCGGTTGCGTTTCACTTGCGCGCGGGAAAGGGCAGGTTCACGGGCGGGAGACACTCAGTGGGCGGTCAGTGGGCTCGGACCGGGACCGTGCCGGAATCCGGGTGCCGGGCTCGGCGACTCGCCCGACCCGTTCGCCGCCAGCCAGTCCTCCAGACCGCGGGAAGTCATGGGCGGTGCGATCAGGAATCCCTGGAGCTGGTCGCAGGCCTTTCCGCGCAGCAGGCTGGACTGCTCTTCGGTTTCGATCCCTTCGGCCAGCACCTTCAGGCCGATGGCATGGGCCAGCGCGACCACGGCGTCCACGATGGCGGCGGCCGAACTGTCCGTCGCCGCCCGGTGCACGAAGGACTGGTCGATCTTCAGCTTGTCGAAGGGGAAGCGGGTGAGGTAGCCGAGGCCGGAATAGCCCGCGCCGAAGTCGTCCAGCGCCAGTCCGAAGCCGAGTTCCTTGGCGCGCCGCATCTTCGCCAGGACGCTGTCGGGCGGATCCACCATCATGGTTTCCGTCAGTTCCAGGTCGAGGCCGCCGGCGCTCGGTCCGGCCTCGGCGGCAAGGCGTTCGAGCAGTTCGGCGAACTCGTCCTGGCGGAACTGCAGCGGCGAGACGTTGATGGCGATCGGACCGGTGTGGACGCCGCGCCGGTTCCAGTCCTGACGCTGACGCATCGCTTCGCGCAGCACCCACTCGCCGATTTCGACGATCAGCCGGGTTCCCTCCACGACCGGGATGAACGCGGCCGGCTCGACGATTCCCTGGCCGGAGCGCCGCCAGCGCAGCAGCGCCTCGACGCCGACGACGCTGCCGTTGCCGGCGTCGATCTGGGGCTGGTAGTAGAGGATGAACTCGCCGCCGCGCAGCGCCTGGCGCACCGCCTGGTTCAACTCCATGCGCTGCCGGGCGGCGCTGTTCATGTCGGGCGCGAAGAAGCGGAATGCGGCCCGGCCGTTCTCTTTGGCGCAGTACATGGCCGTGTCGGCGTTGGACAGGAGCGTGTCGATCTCCACGCCGTCCTCCGGGAAGATGGCGATGCCGATGCTCGGCGTGAGCAAGAAATCGCGCCCGTCCGCCGCAAAGGGTTCGCCGAGACGGCGCATCAGCTTGTCGGCCACGAGCGCCGCCTCGCCGGCATCGTCGAGATCGGGGATCGCGGCCACGAACTCGTCACCGCCGAGCCGGCTTGCTATGTCCTCCTGCCGCAGCGCCTCCTTGATCCGGCGTCCCACCTCGGCGAGCACCGCGTCGCCGGTGTGATGGCCCATCGTGTCGTTGATCGTCTTGAAATGATCCAGATCGATGAACAGGACCGCGACGCGGGTGCCGCGCCGGCGAGCGCCGCCGATGGCCCGCCCCAGCATCTCCCGCAGAAGCGATCGATTCGGCAGGCCGGTGAGAGAGTCGTAATGGGCGAGTTCGCGAATCCGGCGCTCGGCGGTCACCCGCTCGGTGATGTTTTCGAAGGAGACGACGGTCGTCCCGCGACTGCCGCGTCGGACGCCGGCCGCCATGCTCTGGAACTTCAGGGACAGCCAGGAAATCATGCCTTCGCGCAGACGCACGCCGACAACGAAATCGTCTTGCCCCGGATCTGCGCCGGCGCCCTGTTCCAGCGGCCAGGACTTCACCGGCAACAGCGTGCCGTCTTCCGCGACGGGGTTTTCGAACACCGTGTCCAGCCGGGAACCGATCAGGCGGCCCTGGGGCAGCCCGAGAATGCGCGAGGCGCTCGGATTGGCCGCCCGGATGCGAAACGCATCGTCGATCAGCAACACGCCCTCCATTAGGCCATCGACCAGGTTGCGCTGCTCGCGTTCGCGCTGCAGGATCTCGGCGTGGGCGCGGCTCAGGGCGCGCAGCGGAATCCGGCGCAGAGGGAAAAAGACGATGCCGCCGAACAGCGCGCTCAGGGCCAGGACCAGCAGTGTCTGTTCCAGCGCGTCGCGCAGCGACCCACCGACCGCCAGTGTTCCGGCAGGCTGGCCGAAATCGAAGAAGGGCGCCTCGACTGCCACGGAGGGCCAATCCAGCGGCGCCGGCAGGTCGAGCACCAGGCTGCCCTTGGTGTCCAGGATGCGCGTTGCGTGCCGCGTATCGCGAACGGAGGCCACACCCGCACTGATCCGCTCCTGGGCAAAGGGCCATGCCGAGGGATTGCGGCCGACGAAATCGGAAACCAGCGCCGCCTGGGTACGCGCCTCGCTGGCAAGCGTGCTGACCGCGCTGCGGTATTGCAGCGTCCAGAAGCCGAGGGGTACGCCCGCGACGATCATCACGGCCACCACGCCGGCGACCGAGGTGACGATGCGACCGACCGTGGTGCGGTGCACCGCCGTCAGTCCCGGCGCGGGCTGGCCGGTCCCGGCCCTGCGCAGACGAATTCCAGAGATTGCGCTTCCATCGTTCCCCCCCATGTTCCGATTTCGGCGTATGAGAATTGCCGCAACGCCGGCCCGGCACCGGCACTGCGGTCCGCCCTTATCGGCCGCACGGTGGCGGACTTTAGGGTTCCGCGGCGAAAATACTGGGCTCTTCGGCCGCGCGCAACGCGTCCGCGCGCCGCATGGCGAATTTGCGTTGTGGACATGGATTCGGCATGATCCGGCGGTCTCTTCCGGCCGCCGACCATGAAGGAAGCCCGCTTCGTCGCCCTGCGTCAGTCCTCCTGGGAGGAATGGGATCGCCTGCTCGCCGCGGCGGGCAGGCGCAGGCGCGCCGCGGGTGCTGACTTTCCGCAGGGGCAGGAGAACCTGCCCCGCCACTATCGCGCGCTTTGCCGCGACCTCGCGCTGGCGGTTGACCGGCAGTATTCGAGCGTGCTGGTGGACGGCCTGCGCGACCGGGTGCTGACGGCCCACCAGGCGGTTTATGGCGCGCGCCGGGGCGGCGGGCGCGAGGCGCTGCGCTTCCTGCTGCACGGCCTGCCGGCGCTGGTGCGCCACGAATGGCGCTTCACGGTCGCGGCGGCGCTGCTCTTCTTCGCGCCGCTGCTGGCGCTGATCGGCATCCTCCAGCTTCATCCCGATGCGGTCTATCTGGTGCTGTCGCCCGAGTACGCGGGCCAGGCGGAGCAGATGTACGCGCCGGATGCGCAGCGCCTGGGCCGGCCGCGGGAGGCCGGCGACGACTGGATGATGTGGGGCTTCTACGTCTTCAACAACGTGCGCATCGACCTGCAATGCTTTGCCGGCGGGATTGCCTTCGGCCTGGGCAGCGTCTTCTTCCTGGTTTACAACGGCATGATCGTCGGCGCGGTGGCGGGGCATCTGACCCAGCTCGGCTTCGTCGAAACCTTCTGGGGCTTCGTCGCCGGCCACAGCAGCTTCGAGCTGATCGGCGCGGTGCTGTCCGGCGCGGCGGGGCTCAAGATCGGCATGGCGCTGGTGGCGCCGGGCCGCCGCCCGCGCACGCAGGCGCTGCGCGAGGAGGGCCGCGTGGCGGTGCGGCTGCTGTTCGGCGCGGCGCTTCTCACCTTCCTGGCGGCCTTCGTCGAGGCCTTCTGGTCGCCGCTGCGCACCGTTCCGGTGGACCTCAAGTATGGCGTGGGCATCGCCCTGTGGGGCGTGCTGATCGGCTGGCTGCTGCTGGCAGGGCGGGGCCGTGCAGCTTGAGCAGATCGCCGTCGCGCTGCGCCAGCGCAGCCCCTGGGAGGCCCTGGACCTCGGTTCGGCGATGCTGCGCGCATGGCGCGGGCCGGTGCTGCGCGCCTGGGGCGCCACCTACCTGCCGGTGGCGCTGCTGCTGTTCCTGGTGCTCAGCCCGGAGTGGGCGGCGGCCGCGCTGTGGTGGCTCAAGCCCGCCTTCGACCGGGTGCTGCTGTTCGTCTATGGGCGTGCGGCCTTCGGCGAGGCGCCGGGGGTGCGGGAGGTGTATCGCGAGCTGCCGCGGCTGCTCGGGGGCAGCGGCCTGCTGGCCGGGCTGACGGTGCGGCGCTTCGACACGGCGCGCTCCTTCTTCCTGCCGGTCGCGCAACTTGAGGGGCTGCGCGGCAGGGCTGCCCGCGCGCGCCGCCGGGTGCTCGGGGCGCGCACCCGGGGCTATGCTGTCTGGCTGACGCTGGTGCTGGCCAACGTCTCGGTGGTGCTGGGCTTTTCCCTCGTCCTGCTGGCGCAGTGGCTGAGCCCGGTGGACTCGGCCTCGCTGTTCGACTGGCAGCTCTGGCTGCACGACGAGGCGGAGCCCTGGATGCTCGTCCTGCTCAATGCTGCCTTCATGGCGGCGGACACGCTGGTGGAGCCGCTCTACGTCGCCTGCGGCTTCGGTCTTTACCTCAACCGGCGCACCGAGCTGGAGGGCTGGGACATCGAACTCGACTTCCGGCGCATGGCGGCCCGGCGGCGACCGCTGGCCGCCGCCGCACTGATGGCGGTGCTCATGGCGGCGGTGGCCGGGATGGATCCCGGGCCGGCAGCGGCGGCCGCGCCGGCGGCGGCCGCCACTCCCGCGCGGCAGGCGGTGGATGCGGTGCTGGCGGACCCGGTGTTCGGCCGCGAGGTGCCGGACAGCGAATGGCGCTATCGCGGCAACAACGCGAAACGGGACCGGGGCGAACGCCCGGCCTGGGTGGCGTGGCTGGAGCGTGCCGCCGAATGGATCGCTGCCTCGTTGCGGCTGCTGGTGGTTGGGTTGCTGGCAGTGGCGGCGGGAGTCGCGCTGTTCCTGCTCTACCGCCACCGTGCGCTGCTCGCCGCGGCGCGCCGCCGCCGCGGGGCAGCGCCGCAGACCCTGTTCGGACTGGACCTGAGGCCCGACTCGCTGCCGGCGGACATCGCCGCCGCGGCCCGCGCCGAGCTGGCCGCGGGGCGCGGCGTCGCCGCGCTGAGTCTGCTGTACCGCGGCGCGCTGGTGGCGCTGATTCATCGCGAAGGGGTGGAATTTCGCTCCGGCGACACCGAAGCCGATTGCGAGGGCCGGGTACAGGGGCGCATAGCCGCTCCCGCCTTCGCCTTCTTCGGCGACCTGCTCGCCGCCTGGCGCGCCGCGGCCTACGGTCATTTCCCGCCGGAAGCGGCGCGGCTGGAGCGGCTGTGCCAGGGCTGGGAACGGCACTTCGGCGCGCGCGGCGTGGCGGAGGGCGCGTCGTGACGCGGCAGGCGGTGTGGATCGCCATCGCGCTCGCCGCCGCCGGTGTGCTGTCGGCGGTCTGGTTCCTGAACAATTTCGAGCAGGTGCCGGTGACGCGGCACGAAGCGGCTGCGCCCGAGGCGCGGCGCAATCCCTACCTTGCGCTGGAGCGCTTTCTCGTGCGCATGGGGCGCGAGCCGGCGCGCGCAGACAATGTCGGCGTGCTGGACGCGATGGGCGGGGCGGACGTGCTGATCCTCGACCGCAACCGCCGCCGCTCGCTCGATGGGCCGCGGGGAGAGCGGCTGCTGGCGTGGGTGGAGTCGGGGGGCTACCTGCTGGTGGCGGCGGAACAATCCGGGGTGGACGATCCGCTGCTGCAAGCCCTGGGCGTCGAATGGGCACCCGCTGCCGTCGGCGAGTGCCGCCCCGACGATGCGCCGGCCATGCCGGAGTCGGGCGCCGAAGATGCGCTGGGCGAACCGCCCGCGATCACGGTGCAGGTTCCGGGCAGCGCGAAGGAGCTGGTGCTGGAAACCGGTTTCCTCGGCCTCAGGCCGACCGGGCCCGAACCCACGTGGCGCGTCGAGCGTGCCGGGCGGGGCGCGGCACTGCTGCACTTCGCGCGCAGCCGCGGCCAGGTCACGGTGGTGGCGGATCTGGCGCGACTGGCGGACAACCGGCGCATCGGCCGGCGCGACCATGCGGAACTCGTCTGGACGCTGCTGCAGCACCATAGTCCGGAAGGCAGGGTGTGGCTGGCGAGCCGGCTGGAGGTGCCGACGCTGGGGCAGTGGCTGGCGCAATCGGCCTGGATGGTGCTGGCGTCGGCGGCGCTGCTGCTCGCCGCCTGGCTGGGGCGCATCGTTCCGCGTTTCGGCGGGCTGGCGCCCGAGCCGTTGGCCCAGCGGCGCAGCCTGCGCGAACATCTGACGGCGATGGGCCGCTTCGTCGCCGCTTCCGGGGGACTGACTTTCCTGCTGGAGGCGGTGCGCGCTGCATTTCAGGCGCGACTGGCGCTGCGCCATCCGGCGCTGGCGTCCTTGCCCGTCGCCGAAAAACGCAAGGCCCTGGCGCGCATCGCACGGCTGCCGCCCGAGGACTTGCGCCATGCCCTCGAGACCACGCCCCGCGGCCGAAGCGGATTCCGCGACGCCATCGCCACCCTGCAAAAACTCGAACTGAGACTCTGAGCCCATGCGCCTGCCCGAAGAGAAGCTGCAGCAAGCCCACTCCATCCTCGCCGCCCTGCGCGCCGAACTCGGCAAGGCGGTGGTCGGCCAGGCCCGCGTCATCGACGAAGCGCTGATCGGCCTGCTGTGCGATGCCCACGTGCTGATCGAAGGCGTTCCGGGGCTGGGCAAGACGCTGCTCGCCAAGGCGCTGGGCAAGAGCTTCGACGGCCAGTTCAAGCGCATCCAGTTCACCCCCGACCTGATGCCTTCCGACGTGCTGGGCCACACCTTCTACGACGCCGCCACAGGCCAGTTCGTCACCCGCCAGGGGCCGGTGTTCACCCATCTGCTGCTGGCCGACGAGATCAACCGCGCGCCGGCCAAGACGCAGGCGGCGCTGCTCGAGGCGATGCAGGAAGGGCAGGTGACGCTGGAAGGCAAGTCGCTGCCGCTGCCGCGGCCCTTCATGGTGCTGGCGACCCAGAACCCGATCGAGCAGGAGGGCACCTACCCGCTGCCGGAGGCGCAACTCGACCGCTTCCTGTTCAAGATCCGCATCGACTACCCCAGCGCCGCCGAGGAGACGCTGCTCACCCGCCAGGTGACCGAGCGGCGCACCGGCGCCGAACTGGCCGTATCCCAGGTTTCCACGCTGATCCGGCCGGGTTCGGTGGAGGGTCTGCAACAGGCCGCGGCCCACGTCGAGGTGGACGGGCGCGTCCTCGACTATGCGGTTGCCATCACCCGTGCCACCCGCGACTGGCCCGGGCTTGCCGCGGGGGCGGGGCCGCGCGGCGGCATCGCGCTGGTGCGCGGCGCCCGCGCCCAGGCGCTGCTGGCGGGCCGTGGCTACGCCACGCCGGACGACGTCAAGGCGGTGGCGCTGCCGGCGCTGCGCCACCGGGTGGCGATCTCTGCCGAAGCGCAGATCGAGGGCCAGAGCGCCGACGCCCTGCTGGGTGCGCTGCTGGCCCAGGTGCCGGCGCCGCGGATGTGATCGTCCCGCGATCTTGGCACTCGCCGCCCTCCAGGCACTGACTTTCGCGCGATGCTGATCCCTCACCGCAACCTGCTGATCGTGCTTGCGCTGTGGCTGGCCCTGGCGCTGGCCGCGGCCTTCGTTCCGGCGGCCCTCGTGGCGTGGCAGGCGGCCGGGCTGCTGCTCCTTGCGCTTGTCATCGGCGACGCTCTGGCGCTGCGCTGGAGCGGCAATCCCTTGCGGGTCACGCGGGAGCCCCATGCCGCGCTGCCGGTGGGCGGATGGCATACGGTCCGGCTGCGCCTGGAAAGCCCGGCACGGCCGGCCAGCGGCTGGATTTACGATCGCCACCCGCCGTCCCTTCACGCGGAAGGCTTGCCGCTGGCATTCCGCGTGGACGCCGGCCAGGGCGCGCAACTGAGCTACCGCCTGCACCTGTTGCAGCGCGGCCGCCACCAGTTCGGGTCGGTGGAACTGCGGCTCGCCTCGCCGCTGCGGCTGTGGCTGGCGCGCCATTTCGCCGGCGAGCCGCAGTCCGTGCGGGTCTACCCCGATTTCGCCAAGGTCACGCAGTACGCGCTGCTCGCCACCGGCCACCGGCTCGGGCAGATCGGCCTGCTGCAGCGCCGGCGCCGCGGCCAGGGGCTTGAGTTCCACCAGTTGCGGGATTACCGCCAGGACGACTCGCCGCGCCAGATCGACTGGAAGGCGACGGCGCGTCACCGGCGGCTGATTTCCCGCGACTACCAGGACGAACGCGACCAGCAGATCGTCTTTCTGCTCGATTGCGGCATGCGCATGCGCTCGCAGGACGGCGAGCTGTCCCACTTCGACCACACCCTCAACGCGGTGCTGCTGCTCGCCTACGTCGCGCTGCGCCAGGGCGACGGCGTCGGTGTGGCCACCTTCGCCCAGGACACGCCGCGCTTTCTGCCGCCGCGCAAGTCGCTGGCGGCGCTGGGGGCGGTGCTCGACACGCTCTACGATGTCCAGCCCTCGCTGCGGCCGCCCGACTACGCCGACGCGGGCGAGCGCCTTGCCCGGCGCCTGGCGCGGCGCTCGCTGGTGGTGGTGCTGACCAGCGTGTTCGAGGAGGACCACGAAATGCTGCGCGGTGCCCTCAAGTTTCTGCGCCAGCGACACGTCGTTACGCTGGCCAGCCTGCGGGAGTCGGTGTTCGATGTGTTGCGCCAGCGGCCGGTGCGGGAGTACGAGGAGGCGCTGAGCTATGCCGCGGCCGTGGAGTACCGGCGCAGCCGCGAGCGGCAACTGGCGGCGCTGCGCCAGGGCGGCGTCGGCGTGCTGGACGTGGCGCCGGCGCAGTTGCCGATGGCGCTGGTGAATCACTACTGGCAGTTGAAGCGGGCCGGGATCTTGTAGTTCTTTCGACGAAAGGGAGCGAACAATGACACAGGGAAGCAATGCCAACCCGTTCCAGGCGCCTGCGGCGCGGGTGGCCGATGCGGCGGCGGAGTCGGGGGATCTGATCGAGAACGGCCAGCGCGTTCCGGCGGGCAACGGCGTGGCCTGGATCGGCCGCGGCTGGGAACTGTTCCGCATGGCGCCAGGGATGTGGATCGGCATCAGCGTCGCGTTCATGGTGATCGTGGTGGTGCTGAGCTTGGTGCCCCTGCTCAACCTGCTCACCTCACTCGTCATGCCGATCTTCGCCGGCGGACTGATGCTCGGCTGCCGTGCGCTCGAAGACGGCGATCCGCTGGAGTTCTCCCACCTCTTCGCCGGCTTCAAGGTGAATACCGGCAACCTGGTTCTGGTGGGGGTGCTCTATCTGGTGGGTATCGTGCTCATCGTCATGCTGATGGGGTTGGTTGCCGCCGTCACCATGGGCGGGGCGGCCGCCCTGTCGGGACTGGAAGGAGATGAAATGGGGGCGGCGATGATGCTGCCGATGCTGCTCCTCATGCTGCTGGCGATGGCCCTGTCCATGCCGCTGATCATGGCCTTCTGGTTCGCCCCGGCACTGGTGGTGCTGCATGACGTTCCGGCCTTCCCGGCGATGCGCATGAGCTTCATGGCCTGCCTGAAGAACTTCCTGCCTTTCCTGCTCTACGGCATCGTGCTGGTGGTGCTGGCGGTGATCGCCACGCTGCCGCTGTTGCTCGGCTGGCTGGTGCTGTCGCCGGTGATGTGGGCGTCAATGTACGCCAGCTATCGCGACATGTTCGTGCAGGAGTAGGGACGCTCGGGTGCGTGCGCCGGAAAGTCAGTCTGTGGAGCGCGCCTCGCCCCTCGCCCCCAACCCCTCTCCCGCGGGGGGAGAGGGGAGCTTCGTGCGGGAATCGGCTTTGCCGATTCCCGGAAAGTGTATTGACACCCTGCTGCTGGTTGCCACGCCTGAGGGCTGCGAGATTCCCCTGCGGCTGGCCGGCCCGCTGTGCCGCGCCCGCGCCTGGCTGCTGGATGCGCTGATCCGCTTCCTGATCGTCAGCCTGGTGGTGCAGGGCCTCGCCTTCCTCGGCGGGCTTGGCGCCGGGCTGATGCTGGTGTCCCTGTTCGCGGTCGAGTGGCTCTACCCGATCCTGTTCGAGGTCTATGGCGGCGGCGCGACGCCGGGCAAGCGCATGAGCGGGCTGGTGGTGCTCCACGACGACGGCACGCCGGTGGGCTGGAGCGCCTCGGTGGTGCGCAATACCGTGCGCTTCGTCGATTTTCTTCCGTTCTTCTATGCTGTCGGCTTCGTCGCGATGCTGTTCGACGCCGGTCACCGGCGCCTGGGGGACATGGCGGCGGGAACGGTGGTGGCCTACATCCGGCCCGTCCGGCCGTCCGCAGCGGTGGCCTCGGTTGTCGGCGAGGCGCCGGCCGTGAGCCTCGACAGCGCGGAGCAGCGTGCGATCATCGAGTACGCCCGGCGCGCCGACCGCCTCACGCCGGAGCGGGCCGAGGAACTGGCCCTGCTCGCCGGACCACTCACCGCCGGGCTGGGCGGCGCCGCCGCGCGCAAGCGCCTGCTGCGCTACGGCGCCTTCCTTCTGGGGCGCGAATGACGCCGCGCGCCAGCGGCTGACGTTCAGCGACCGGCCAGTTGGGCATGGCGGAAGCAGTCGGTGGTGTGGTCGTTCACCATGCCCACCGCCTGCATGAAGGCGTAGCAGATCGTCGGGCCGACGAAGCGTAAGCCGCGCCGCGCGAGTTCCTTGCTCATGACAGCGGATTCGGCGCTCTGCGCCGGCACGTCCGCCAGACGCTCCCACCGATTCACGCGCGGCCTGCCGTCGACAAAGCGCCACAGGAATGCGTCCAGGCTGCCGAATTCCTGCTGCACCGCAAGGCAGGCGCGCGCGTTGTCGATCGCGGCGGCGACCTTGGCCCGGTTGCGGACGATGCCTGCGTCCGCGAGCAGGACGGCGCGCCTGGCCTCGTCATAGGCCGCGACGCGTGCCGGGTCGAAGCCGTCGAACAGGCGGCGGTAATTCTCGCGCTTGCGCAGGATGGTGAGCCAGGACAGGCCGGCTTGGGCGCCTTCGAGGATCAGGAACTCGAACAGCAGCCGGTCGTCATGGACCGGCACGCCCCATTCGGCGTCGTGGTAGGCAATGTAGAGCGGATCGCTTCCCGCCCAGGCGCAGCGTGCTGCGGCGGCCGATTTCGGGCCGGATACCACTCAGCGCGGTCCGGCGTAGGGTGGCGCGATGCCCTCTGCGTAGTCGGGGTTGATGGTGCAGGTGCCGCGGCGGTCAAGGATCATCGCCATGCATTCGCGATAGCTGCGGTAGGAGCAGAGCGCGGTATTTCCGAGCGTTCCGCCGCGGTAGAGGCACCACTTGTTATCGCCCATGTAGCCGCGGGGATAGTAGGACCGGCCGTAGCCGTAGGGACCGCCGCCCGAATAGTAGGGGTCGTAGCCGTAGCCCTGTGCCATGGCCGGGGCGGCGCCGAGCATCGCGGCCGCGGCCATCGCCCACATCAACGCGCCTTGCATCGTCATTGCCGTCCTCCGCGATCGACCGCGCACCTTCCGCGCAACGCGTCGGATTATGTCCCCCGGGGGCGCCCCGCGCAACGATGCCGGCGTGGGCGCCGCGCTGCCGCCGCTGTCGCAGGGCGGGTTTACACTGTCGCCATCCGGCGCGGATGCCCCGCACCACATCGAGGAGACGAACATGGATAAGCGGCATGAGCTTGCACTCATCGTGGGGGCCGGGTCGGGTCTCGGCTTCGCCCTCGCGCGGCGCTTCGCGCGGGCGGAGATGCATGTCGCGCTGGCGGCGCGGCGCATGGACCAGATCGAGGCCATGGCGGCGGAATGCAGCGGCATCGCCCATGCGGCCCGCGCCTACGCCTGCGACGCGACGCAGGAAGACCAGGTGGAGCGCCTGTTCCGCGAGGCCGCGGCCGAACTGGGCGCGCCGCGGCTGGTGGTGTACAACGCCGGTGCCTTCGTGCAGAGGAGCATCCTCGAAACGAGTGCCGAGGAGTTCGAGCATTGCTGGAAGGTGGGCTGCCTGGGCGGATTCCTGGTCGGCCGCGCGGCCGCCCGCGCCATGCTGGCGCAGCCAGCCGCCGGCGGCACGATTCTGTTCACCGGCGCCACCGCGAGCCTGCGCGGGTCGGCGGGCTTCCACAACCTGGCGGTGGGCAAGTTCGGCCTGCGGGCGCTGGCGCAGAGCATGGCGCGCGAGCTTCAGCCCAAAGGCATACACGTCGCGCATGTGGTGATCGACGGACGAATACGCTCGCGCATCGCCGAGGAACACGGTCAGCGCGATGCCGGCGACAGCATGCTCGATCCGGACGCGATCGCCGAGACCTACTTCCAGTTGCACCACCAGCCCCGCAGCGCCTGGAGTCAGGAGGTGGACCTGCGTCCGTGGGTGGAGAAGTTCTGAGAGGAGCGGGCGGGGCGGCGATTGCGCCCCGCCGCGCCTATTGAAGGGCCAGCACGCCCTGCTTGATGGAGTTGTCGTCCGGGCTGGGCGAGAGCACGAAGCCGAGGCCGGTGACGAACCTGAGCATGCGCTCGTTGTTGGCGAGGAAGTCGCCGTTCATGTACTTGAGACCGCGCTCGCGGGCGGCGTCGATCAGCACGCCCATCAGCTTGCGCGCCAGCCCGCGGTGCTGCCAATGGTCCGCCACGACGATGGCGAACTCGCAGGACTCGCCGTCGGGATTCACGGCATAGCGGCACACGCCGAGTTCCACTTCGGTGCCGTCGTCGTTCACGGTGGCGATGAAGGCCATCTCCCGGTCGTAGTCGATCTGGGTGAGCCGCGCCACCATCGCTTCGCTCAGTTCGCGCAGGGTGTTCATGAAGCGGAAGTACTTGGTCTCCTGGGACAGGTTCTTGACGAACTCCTTCTCCAGTTCGGCGTCTTCGGGGCGGATCGGCCGGATCAGCACCTCGGCACCGTCGGGCATGGTCCAGGTCTGGGCCAGGTGCGCCGGATACGGGTGGATCGCCATGTGGTCGTAGCGATCCGCAGTGGGCGACACGTTTTCCACCACGATGCGCACGTCCACCGCCACGGCCCCCGTCTCGTCCACGATCAGGGGGTTGATGTCCATGTCGCGGATCCAGGGCAGCTCGCACACCATCTCCGACACGCGCAGCAGCACCAGTTCCAGGGCGTCCATGTTCACCGGCGGCATATTGCGCGTCTCGCCCAGCAGGCGCGCCACGCGGGTACCGCGGATCATGTCGGCGACCAGGTAGCTGTTGAGCGGCGGCAAGGCCACCGCGCGGTCGCGTCGCGTTTCGACCTTGTTGCCGCCCTCGCCGAAGGTGATGATCGGTCCGAACACCTCGTCGCGGATCACGCCCACCATCAGCTCGCGGCCGTTGGGCTTGACGATCATCGGTTCCACCGCGACGCCGTTGATCAGCGCGTCGGGACGGTTGCGCTTCACCTCGTCGATGATCTCCTGGTAGGCGGCGCGTACCGACTGCAGGTTGTTGAGATTCAGCCGCACGCCGCCGGAATCGCTCTTGTGGCTGATCTGGGTCGAATCGATCTTCATCGCCACCGGCATGCCGATCTCTTCGGCCAGCACCATCGCCTCGGTGGCGCTGCGCGCCACCACGGTGCTGGAGATGGGAATGCGGAAGGCAGCCAGAAGTGCCTTCGATTCCATCTCGGTGAGGGTGTAGCGCTTTTCCAGCAGCGCGGTCTCGATCACCAGCTTGGCCGACTCGACGCTGGGCGGATCCAGGTGCGACAGCGGCTCCGGCGTCTGCATCAGCAGCTTCTGGTTGCGGTAGAAGTTGGAGATGTGGGAGAACAGTTCCACCGCCGGCTCGGGAGTGCGGAAAGTGGGCACGCCAGCCTGCTTGAACAGGTTGCGGGGCTCGCGCACCTGATCCTCGCCCATCCAGCAGGTGACGATCGGCTTGTCCGATTGTTTCGCCAGTTCGATCACCGACTTGGCCGCCTCGACCGGGTCGGACATCGCCTGGGGAGTCAGTATCGCCAGGGCGCCGTCGACGCCGTCGTCCTCCAGCACGGTCTTCAGGGTCTGGCTGTAGCGCGCCGGGTTGGCGTCGCCGGCAATGTCCAGCGGATTGCCGTGGGACCAGGTGGGCGGCAGCAGGGCGTTGAGCTTGCCCAGCGTGTCTTCGGAAAGCTGGGCCAGCGGGATGTCGAGGTCGGCGCAGCGATCCGCCGCCATCACGCCGGGGCCGCCGCCGTTGGTGATCACCGCCAGACGGTTACCGCGGGGGCGGAAGCGGGCGAACAGCGCCTGGGCGGCGGCGAAGAACTGGCCGACGTTGTAGATGCGCACCACGCCGGCACGGCGCAAGGCCGCGTCGAAGACGTCGTCCGAGCCGACCAGCGAGCCCGAGTGGGACAGGGCTGCCTTGCCGCCCACGGGGTGGCGCCCCACTTTCATCAGCAGTACTGGCTTGACGCGGGCGGCGGCGCGCAGCGCGCTCATGAAGCGGCGTGAATCCTTGATGCCTTCGACGTAGAGGAAGATGTTTTCTGTACGCGGATCGCTGGCGAGGTAGTCGAGCAGTTCGCCGAAATCCACGTCCTTCGATCCGCCCAGCGAAACGACGCTGGAGAAGCCGACGTTGTTCGGCTTGGCCCAGTCGAGGATCGCGGCGCACAGCGCGCCGGACTGGGAGATCAGGCCGATCGAGCCGGGATTGGCGCCGCTGTGGGCAAAGGTCGCGTTGAGCCCGCGCTCGGGGCGGATCACCCCCAGGCAATTGGGGCCGATGAGGCGGATGCGGTGGCGGCGCGCGCTCTCCAGCACGGCGCGCTCCAGGGCCGCGCCCTGGGGGCCGGTTTCGGCGAAACCGGCGGTGATCACGATCGCGGCGCGCACGCCGGCGCGGCCGCAGGCCTCCATGATCCCGGGAACGGTCCTGGCCTGGGTGGCAATCACCGCCAGGTCGAGGCGCTGCGGGATGTCCTCGACGCTAGCGTAGGTGGGGATGCCGAAAACCTGCTCGTGCTTGGGGTTGACCCCGAACAATTTGCCCTTGTAGCCGGCGTCGAGCATGTTGCGCACCAGCACGGCGCCGATGGAGCCTTCCCGTTCGCTGGCGCCGATGATGGCGACCGAACGCGGTTCGAACAGCGGGGTCAGATAGTGTCGTTCGTGCATGGTCGTTCGAATCGTTGAGGGACGATCATCGGTCCGCCGCAGGAAGATTTCGTCTTTTCGCAGGAACATGGGCGCGCGCCGAATCTAGAATTAGTGCAGTGCACCAATTATGCCCTATTCCGGCTTGCCCAGCTAGGAAATACGCTCTACTTTCCGGCTTCGTTTTCTCTCTTGTGTGACATTCGTCACCGATCCGATTGATCGGCTTGATGCAGTGCGGCGACCCGGTGCCAGGCAGAACTTCCGCGCCGGGGGGGCTGGCGAATCGGCATCGGGTCAAGTCGCCGGTGGCGCCAGCGAGGTCGGTACCCAGACCTCGGAATGCAGGGTGCGGTGGACGGGGCACTTGTTGGCGATCTCCAGCATCCGGCTGCGTTGCTCTTCGGTGAGATCCCCCTCGAGGGTGACGATGCGCTCGATGCGGTCGATCTTGCCTTCCCGTGTTTCGCAGTGCTGGCAGGCTTCGGCGTGGATCTTATCGTGCCGCAGTTGCACCGAAACATGCCTCAGCGGCAGCTTCTTGAGGTCGGCGTACATGCGCACCGTCATCGCGGTGCAGGCGCCCAGCGCTGACAGGAGCAACTCGTAGGGCGACGGGCCGGCGTCGCTGCCGCCGGCGGAGAGCGGCTCGTCCGCCAGGCCACGGTGGCCTCCCGCCTTGACGTGCTGGCGGTACTTGCCGCTGCCGGCCTCGGCGACGACGACTTCGGTATGGTGCTCGGCGGGCGCTTCGTCGCGCCGCAGGTAACGCCCCGCCCAGCCGCAGATCACGTCGGCGGCGTGCTGGGCCTCGCCGGGCCGCGCCAGCAGGTGATCGGCGCTGTCCAGGGAAACGAAGCTCTTGGGATGCTTGGCGGCGCTGAAGATCTGCGCCGCGCTGGAGATGTCCGCCACGTTGTCCAGCGGCGCATGGAGGATCAGCAGGGGGCGCCGCAGGTGCTCGACCCGCTCCTGGAGCTTCGCCCAGGCAAGCTCGCCGGCGTCGTCGGGCAGCGCCATCGTCTGGGCGCCTATCGCCACCCGGTTGTCAGCCACCGTGGCACGGCGGGCGAAGCCCCGGCTGCCGGCCGGCGTACCCACCGTCACCAGCGCCTGCACCTGGGGCAGGTCCGCGGCGCAGGCGAGCGCGAGCACACCTCCCCAACTGTGGCCGATCAGCAGTAGCGGGCCGTGGCGGCTTGCGAAATCCCGCGCCGCTGCCGTCAGCTCCGGCGGGCTCAATCCGGCCTGCATTTCTCCGGCGGCCATGCAGTCGATGGTCAGGACGGCACAGCCACGGTCGGCGAAGCTCGCGCTGATCAGCGCCAGGGCCGGATTGTCGGCGGGAAGGCAGTGGGCGAGCAGCACGCCCGCGACCGGTTCGCCAGGCGGCAGTTCCAGCCAGGCGTTGACGCTGCGCTCGGGCGAGGCGGATAGGGTGCTGCGCTGTCGGGGCATGGCGGATTCCTCGTGGCGGAAGCGCGCGGGGCAGCCATCATAAAGCAGATTCCCGCCGCTCCGCGCCGGTGGGCGGCGGGCAACCCATCGGGCATTGCGCGGGTCGCGGAAAAATATTTCGCATGTCGGCCCCACATGACGCTCGCAGAGGAACCAAATTGGATATGATTACGGTTGGATGGCATCCCCGATCGGGTACCGTTCAGAAGACTAGTCCCCAAACCTATAAGGAAGGAGTGTCAGATATGGACGCACCCGCAACCCCGCGCAAGGCCAAGACCGTGAAGCTCAATCTCAACGACATCCTCGCCTACCGCAAGAGCCTGGGCGAGAACCAGAACGTCTTCTGGCAGCGATTCGGGGTGACCCAAAGCGGCGGCAGCCGTTACGAGAGCGGTCGCAACATCCCGCGGCCGGTACGGCTGCTGATCACCCTGTACGCCGCCGGCAAGATCGGCGACGAGGATCTGAAGGTCGCGGCCGGCGGCAAGGCCAAGCGCGGCAAGGCAGCCTGATTTACCTGCCGGGCGGCGCGCACCTGCCGCTGCCCGGCATTCTCCCGTCGCGGGCCAGTCGTGGCGGGGGTTAGTCTGCAGGATCCGGCGGCGCCAGGTGCTCGCGCAGCCAGGACTCGATATCCCGAAGTTCTTCGGTCGTCACCGTGTGATCGGCCGGGTAGCCGCGCCATTGCACCGCGTAGCCCCTTGCACGCAGCATGTCCGCTGCGGCTTCGCCGTGGCGGTAAGGGATGACTTCGTCGCCGTCGCCATGGCCCATGAAGATCGGCAGGCCGCGATTTTCCACGCTCGCCTGGGTGTCCAGGGTGGCGGCCAGCGGCAGGTAGGTGGATAGCGCGACGATGCCGGCGAGCCGCCGCGGATGACGCAGCCCGGCGTGCAGGGCGATGGCGCCGCCCTGGGAAAACCCCGCCAGCACGATGGCGCCGTTGACAATTCCCCTTTCGTTCTCCCGGGCGATCAGCGCCTCCACCAGCCGCGCCGAATCGGCGATTCCCTGCTCGTCCTCGCGCCGGCTGCCGAAGTCGATCTCCAGAACGTCATACCATGCGCGCATGACGTAGCCGGCGTTGATCGTTACCGGACGCATAGGCGCATGGGGGAAGACGAAGCGGGTGGCGGGCAGGCGGTCGGCATCGAACAGATCGACCACCGGCTCGAAATCGTGCCCGTCGGCGCCCAGTCCGTGCAGCCAGATCACCGCCCGGGCGGGTTTCGGGCCGGTTTCGATCTCAACCGCATCGAGCCGTTGCTCATTCATGGGTGGTCGCTCCCCCGGTCACAGCTCGGGCAGGCGGATCTGCCCGCAGGGCGTGACCGCCGTGGTCGCCAGCAGGCGCATCTCGACGCCGCCGCCCACCTGGCCGAAGCAGGGCAGTACCGTGCCGATCTGCAGTTCGGTGCCGGCGGGCAGCTCGTATTCGAAGACGTGGCACACCGGGGCCGGCAGCGGGTGCGCATAGCGCGAGGTGGCGGCGAAGCCAGTGTGGACGTCACTGTGGTTGAGACGCGAGGTCAGCACCGTGCCCTTCGGAAGCTGCGAGTCGGTGAGCCGTGGGTCGAATTCGCAGCCGAGGTAGCGGCTCAGCACCGCGGGGTCGCGCAATGTCAGCGCGGCGAAGACCGGAACGCAGTCCTGCGAGGGCTTGTAGCCGGAAGGCAGCGACGCGGCATGGCGCGTCGGCGCGGAACTGGCGAGGACGAAGCCGGCGGCGGGTTCGGCTTCGTCCGGCAGCGGCCGGGCGTCGAGCAGGTCGGCGACGGAAAAGAATTCCGGGTGGCGCAGCGGCACGAGGAAGTTGTCGCCGGCGACGATGAACACGTTGTCCACATAGGCCTGGGGGAAGCGTCCCTTGACCACGTAGAATCCCATGCCGGTTTCGGGGTGTTCGGACACAACGCGAATGGCATCTTCTGGCAGCTGCAGCAGGCGCTTCGGCATATCCCCCTCCCTGAGCCGGCCAAGACGGAACCAAAGACGTGTCCAACTTCGGGCCGCGGCCGGCACCAACGCTTGCAGTATTACCGAAAGCCGCGCAGCCGATCAATAGTGCGTTGCGTCGGTGCGCTGCGTCGGCGTGCGCCTGCGCCAGCGCGGTCCATGACGAGCCGCTATGATGCGCGGCACGCGATCCTGCCGACTAACGGGCGAACACCATGCGCAGACTCTTCCTGATGTCATTGGCCGGACTGATTCACGCCGCCGCCGTCTGGGCGGCGCCGTTGCCGCGCGAAAGCGTCCCCGAGGGCCTGCGTCCGTGGATTCCCTGGGTGCTGCATGGCAGCGAGACGATCGCCTGCCCGCCGGTCCACGACAATGCGCAGAACCGGGTCTGCGCCTGGCCAAGCGAACTGGAACTGGAACTGAATGCCGAAGGCGGCAGTTTCCGGCTGCGCGCCGAGACCTTCGGCCGCGAAACCTGGCTGCCCCTGCCGGGCAGCGGCGAGCACTGGCCCCAGGAAGTGAAGTCGGGGTCGAATCCGGTCGCAGTGGCGGAGCGCGACGGGCGTCCCCATGCGCTCCTGCCGGCGGGCGTTCATCAACTAGGCGGTCGATTCCTGTGGCGCGAACTGCCGCAGAACCTGTCCCTGCCGGCGGCGGCGGGCATCGTGCGCGCCGCCATCGACGGCCGGCCCGTTGCCGCCCGGCCCGACGCCGAGGGGCGCCTGTGGCTGCGGCGCGACGATGCCGCGGCGGCGCCGGAAGCCCTGTCGCTGCGGGTGTTCCGCCTGGTCGATGACGACGTTCCGCTTGCCGTGACGACACGCTACGAGATCGCGGCTGGCGGCCGCCCGCGGGAACTGATCCTGCCGGCGGCCTTGCTGCCGGATTTTCTGCCGCTGTCGCTGAACAGTCCGCTGCCGGCGCGGCTGGGCGATGACGGCCGGCTGCGGCTGCAACTGCGCCCCGGCAACTGGGTGGTGGAGGTCGGCGGCCGCCGCAGCGCCGCCGTCTCGGGACTGACTTTGCCCAAGGAGGCTGCGTTGCCCGAGGAGGTCTGGTCCTTCCGTGCCCACAACGAGGTGCGGCTGGTGACGATCGAGGGGGTGAGTGCGGTGGATCCCAAGCAGACCGGCATGCCTGCGGACTGGCAGGGCCTGCCCGCCTACCGCGTGCGCGCCGGCGACACACTGGGCATCAAGCAGGCGCGGCGCGGCGATCCGCAGCCGGCGCCGGACGATCTGCGCCTTGCGCGCCGCATCTGGCTCGATTTCGACGGCGGCGGCTACACCCTGCAGGACACCGTCAGCGGCAAACTCTCCCGCTCCTGGCGGCTGGAGGTCGTGCCGCCGGTGCTGCTCGGACGGGTCGCCATCGACGGCGAAGACCAAGTCGTGACGCGCCTGGCGGCCGACGGCCCCTACGGCGTCGAGGTACGTCATGGCCGGGCCAACATCAGCGCCGACAGCCGCATCGAGGGCGAGGGCCGGGTGCTGCCGGCTACCGCGTGGCAGGCGGATTTCAGCGGCGTCGGCGCGACCCTGCACCTGCCGCCGGGCTGGCGCCTGCTCCATGCCGGCGGCGTGGATCGCGCGGCCGGTGCCTGGATCGCCGGCTGGAACCTGTGGGACTTTTTCTTCGTACTGGTCTCGGCGCTGGCGGCCGGCCGGCTGTTCGGCCTCGGCGCGGGGCTGCTTTTCGGCGTGACGCTGGCACTGACCTGGCATCTGCCCGGGGCCCCGCGGTTGGCGTGGCCGGTGCTCCTGGCGGTGACCGCCCTGGTGCGGGTGCTGCCCGAGGGCAAGCTGCGCCTCGTCGCCACCTGGGCACGCCGGCTCGTCCTGGCGATGCTGGTGCTGATGCTGCTGCCCTTCGCCGTGACCCAGGTGCGCCAGGCCATCTATCCTTCCCTGGAACAGGGCGCCGCCACCGCGCGGCCGGACTACGAGACAGCGCCCGCGGCGGCGCCCGCACCGGCGCCGCCGCCGCGGGCGATGGCCAAGATCCAGAGGGAAGCTGTCGAGGACAAGGTGGAAGCCGCCGTCGCCGGCTCGATATCCGGCGACTACCTGTCGCAGCGCTACCGCCGCGTTGACCCCGGAGCGCGCATCCAGACCGGCCCGGGGTTGCCGGACTGGCATTGGCGCGACTACACGCTGAGCTGGCAGGGGCCGGTCGAGCGCAGCCAGCAGATCCGGCTCTGGCTGCTGCCGCCGGCGGCCACGGCCGCGCTCACCTTCCTGTCGCTGATGCTGCTCGCTGCGGCCTTGTGGGTTGCCGCCGGCCGGCCGCGGCGCATCGCCGTGCCGCCCGCCGTGGCGGCGCTCGCGCTGGTGCTGGCGACGCCCCTGCCCGACGCTGATGCGGCGCCGCCGCCGTCCGACGCTGCGGCGCAAAATCTGCCCGGCGCCCCCGAGCGGGGCATCGCGCCGCCGCGGCCCATCCTCGACGAACTGCGCCAGAAGCTCACCGCGCCGCCGGACTGCATGCCGGCCTGCGCGTCGCTGTCGCGTCTGCACCTCGCCGCCGATGCCGCCCGCATACGCCTGCGCCTCGAACTGCATGCCCTGGAGGAGGTGAGCGTGCCACTGCCCGGACAGGCCGGGCAGTTCCGCCCCGACCGCGTGTTCGCCGGCAGCGCGGCGGCGAGCCTGATGCGCGATTCCGCCGGCATGCTGTGGGCGCGGCTGCCGCGCGGCGTGACGCAGATCCTGATGGAAGCGCCGGCGGGCGAGGCAGCCGCGGTGCAACTCGCGCTGCCGATGGCGCCGCGGGCGGTGAGCGCGGAACTGTCCGGCTGGACGCTCGCCGGCATCGATGCCCGCGGCATCGCCAGCGGCGCGCTGGTGCTCAACCGCATCGAGCCGGCGGCCGCGGCGCGCGAGGAGGGGGCCCGCGGCGACGCGCTGCCGCCCTTCCTGCGCATCGAGCGCATCCTTCGCCTGGCCGACCGCTGGACGGTGCGCACCACGGTGCGCCGCATCGGCCCGGGCGAGGCGCCGGCCGTGGCGCGCATCCCGCTGATCGCCGGCGAGGCGGTGAACGACCCGGCGGTGCGGGTCGAGGAAGGCCACGCCCTGGTCGCCCTGGGGCAGGCGCACGAGGTGGCCTTCGACAGCACGCTCAAGGAAGGCCCGACCGTGAAGCTCGTCGCGGGCCGCGAGGCGAACCAGGTCGAACAGTGGTGGCTCGATGCCGACACCCGCTGGCATGTGGGCCTCGCCGGCATTCCGCCGGTGCACCACCAGGACGGCGAGCGCTGGCTGCCCCACTGGCGCCCCTGGCCCGGTGAGGCGGTGGACGTCGCCGTGACCCGTCCGCAGGGTGTCGAAGGCCAGACCCTGACCCTGGACAGCGCGCGCCTGACACTGACTCCCGGCCAGCGTGCGACCGATGCCGCCGCCGTGCTGCGCCTGCGCTCCAGCCAGGGCGGCAACCATGCCGTCGAACTGCCCGCCGACGCCCAACTGCTTTCGGTGAGCGTAGACGGCCGCAGCCAGCCGCTGCGCGCCGAGGGCCGGACGCTGACTTTGCCGGTGGAGCCGGGCATTCACGAGTTCGCGATCAACTGGCGCGAATCGCGCGGCATGGACGTGCGCTTCGAAACTTCGGTGCTGGGGACCAACCTGGCCGGTGTCAATGCCAACCTGCGGCTTGGTCTGCCCGCCGACCGCTGGGTGATCGCCCTCGGCGGCCCGCTGCTCGGGCCGGCGGTCTTGTTCTGGGGCGTCGTGCTGGTGATCGCCGCGGCGGCCTGGGCTCTCTCCCGCAGCCGGCTCGCGCCGCTGGGCGTGGTGTCCTGGTTCCTGCTGGGTCTCGGCCTGGCGCAGGCCTCCGTCGCCGCCGCGGCGCTGGTGGTGGCCTGGTTCATCGCCCTGGCGGCACGGCGCCACTACGCCGCATCACTGGGGCGCGGCCCCTTCAACGCCGTGCAGATCGTGCTGGGGCTGTGGACGCTGGTCGCGCTGCTGTCGCTGCTCGACGGCGTGCATTCCGGCCTGCTCGGCTACCCCGACATGCTGATCGAGGGCAATGGTTCCACCGGCTCGCAGCTCAACTGGTACCAGGACCGCTTCGAGCGCGAACTGCCGACGGCCTGGGTGCTGACGCTGCCGCTCTGGGTCTATCGTCTGCTGATGCTGGCCTGGGCACTCTGGCTGGCGCGCTCGATCCTGCAATGGGCGCGCTGGGCCTGGGAGTCGTTCAGCGCGGGTGGTTACTGGCGCGCCGCGCCACCGGGAGAGCCGGCGTGGAAGGCGAAGCTCGCCCGCAAGAAGCCTGCGGCAAAGGACGCCACCAGAGAGGAACCGGCGGCGCCCGCTTCCTGACGGGACGGGCGTTCAGGCCGCCGCCGGGCGCAGCCGCTGCACCACGCTGACCCCCGCCAGCACCAGCGCGCCGGCGACGATGCCGGTCAGCGCGTCGGCGGTCGGCGGCAGCAGGAAGTGCAGCAGGCCGCCGAGACCGGGCAGGGGGTGGGCGGCCTGCGCCAGGGTTTCGATGCCGTGGTGCAGGAAAGGCACGCCGTGGGTCAAGATGCCGCCACCCACCAGGAACATGGCGGCGGTGCCGACGACGGACAGGAACTTCATCAGCCACGGCGCGGCGGCGAGCAGCAGCGCGCCGAAACGGCGCCGCGCCGCCGCCGCCGCGCCGCTCCCCGGACGCTGACTCAGGTAGAGCCCCGCATCGTCGAGCTTGACGATGCCGGCGACGAATCCATATACGCCCACCGTCATGATGATGGCGATGCCGATCAGCACTGCCACCTGGGTGCCGAAGGCGGCGCCCGCCACGGTGCCGAGGCTGATGACGATGATTTCTGCCGAGAGGATGAAGTCGGTGCGGATCGCGCCCTTGATCTTCTCCTGCTCGATGGCGACCAGGTCGATATTCGGGTCGGTCAGGGCTCGGGCCAGCTCGGCGTGGTGGGCGTCGTCCTCGACCTTGCTGTGCAGGAACTTGTGGGCCAGCTTTTCGAAGCCCTCATAGCACAGGTAGGCGCCGCCGATCATCAGCAGCGGGATCACCGCCCAGGGCGCGAGGGCGCTGATCGCCAACGCTGCCGGCACCAGGATTGCCTTGTTGCGTAGCGACCCCTTGGCCACCGCCCACACCACCGGCAGCTCGCGCTCGGCGCGCACGCCCGCCACCTGCTGGGCGTTGAGGGCGAGATCGTCGCCAAGAACCCCGGCGGTCTTCTTTGAGGCGACCTTGGTCAGCAGCGCCACGTCGTCCAGAACGGTGGCGATGTCGTCGATCAGGGCAAGCAGGCTTGATCCGGCCATTGCGGCGATTCCTCGGTGGGTGGGGCGGCATGGTAGCCGTGCCGCCGCGTCCGGTACAGCGCCGGCGTGACATGCTTCACCGTCGGGTGCACGCAGGGCTTGCATTTCGCACGAAAACAAACGAGAATGATTCGCAACAGCCTCCCAGCGGGGCGAAGCGATTCCGAGGTGAGCCGATGTACGTCTGTATCTGCAAGGCCGTGACCGAGCGGGACATCCAGTCCTGCCTCCACGACGGTGCCGATTCTTTCGAACACCTGCAGGACCGCCTCGGCGTGGGAACCTGCTGTGGCCGCTGCAAGTGCGACGTGCAGCGCATGATGTCCGAGCATTGCAACGCCTGCGGGCAGTGCCGCGTCACAGTCTCCTGACCCGCTCGTAGGGCGCGCCACGCGCGCCGTTCGTGGAATCGGCGCGCACGGCGCGCCCTGCCGGCCGGGCTGGCCTGCCTTTCCCGTGCTAATCTTGAATTCTCCACCCCCATCGGAGATTCAAGGAGCACCAAATGAAAGGCGACAAGAAAGTCATCGAGTTCCTCAACGCCGTCCTGGCCAACGAGCTCACCGCGATCAACCAGTACTTCCTGCATGCCCGCATGTTCAAGAACTGGGGCTACATGAAGCTGAACGACAAGGAGTACCACGAGTCGATCGACGAGATGAAGCATGCCGACATGCTCATCGAGCGCATCCTGTTCCTGGAAGGCCTGCCCAACCTGCAGCAGTTGAACAAGCTGCTGATCGGCGAGAATCCGCGGGAGTGCCTGTCGGGCGACCTCAAGCTGGAGATGATCGGCCACGTCGTGCTCAAGGACGCCATCGCCTACTGCGAGCAGGTGCAGGACTTCGTCTCCCGCGAGTTGTTCGAGGACATCCTCGAGAGCGAGGAAGAACATATCGACTGGCTCGAAACCCAACTCGCCCTGATCGACGAGGTGGGGCTGCAGAACTACCTGCAATCCCAGATGGGAGGCGCTTCCTGAGGACTGACTTTCTCAGCGCATGCCGCACGGGCGCCGCCAGGCGCCCGTTGCACTTGATTGACTGCCGATGAACCCGCCCCGCACCGAATCCCTGGATCTGCGCGGCCTGCGCCACCAGGTCTGGCACTGGGGCCCCGAGGCAGCGCCTAAGCTCTTCCTGCTGCACGGCTGGATGGATACCGGCGCGAGTTTCCAGTTTCTCGCCGACGCGCTGGGAGAACGCTGGCACCTGATCGCGCCGGACTGGCGCGGCTTCGGCCGATCGGAGTGGGGCGGCGGCCCCTACTGGTTCCCCGACTACCTCGCCGACCTCGACGCACTGCTTGCCCGCTACAGCCCGGCCGCGCCGGCCGTGCTGGTGGGCGCCAGCATGGGCGGCAACATCGTCTGCCTCTACGCCGGGGTGCGCCCCGAGCGGGTGAGCCGGCTGGTGACCCTGGAGGGCTTCGGTCTCGTGCCTTCCGAGCCGGACCAGGCGCCGCAGCGCCTCGCCCACTGGCTCGACGAACTGGGCGAGGCGCGCCACCGCTCCACCTACCCTGACTTTCACCATCTCGCCCAGCGCCTGCGCCGCGACAATCCGCGGCTCAGCGCCGAGCGCGCCGAGTTCCTCGCGCGCCACCTTGGCCGCGAGGCGGAGGGTGGCGCGGTGCAACTCGCCGCGGATCCCCATCACCGCATGGTCAATCCCATCCTCTACCGCATCGAGGAGGTGATGGCCTGCTGGCGCCGCATCACCGCGCCGGTGCTATGGGTGACAGGGCGCGAATCGACCCTGGTGCGCCGCTTCTACGCCCACGAGGAAGACTACCGGGCGCGGCTGGCCTGCTTCGCCAGCGTGCGCGAGGCCTTCATCGACGAGGCCGGCCACAACCTGCACTGGGACCAGCCGGAACGTCTCGCGCGGCTGCTGGAGGATTTTCTCGGCGCGGCTTTCTGAGCATCGCCGGGTTTCCCTCGCCCCGCTTGCGGGGAGGGCAAGGTGAGGGGTGGTTTTCCGACCGCATGACAAGCGGCAAGCCCGGGCTGCTATCATCGCGCCCGTGTTGAATCCGGATACCCGCTTGAACGCCGATCTTCATTGTCATTCCACTGTCTCCGACGGCGTTCTCGCGCCCGGCGCGGTCGCGGCGCGGGCCGCGGCGCGGGGCGTCGAGCTGCTCGCGCTCACCGACCACGACGACGTTTCCGGTCTGGCCGAGGCTGCCGCGGTGGCCGCCGCTGCCGGCATGGGCTTCGTGCCTGGCGTCGAGATCTCCGTCACCTGGAACGGCCTCAGCATCCATGTCGTCGGCCTCGGTATCGATCCCGGACATGCCCCGCTGGTGGCGGGGCTGGCGGCGATCCGCGCCGGCCGTGCCGGGCGCGCGCAGCGCATGGCGGATTCGCTCGATGCCATCGGCATCGGTGGCGCCCTCGAAGGCGCGCGACGCTACGCGGCCAATCCGGCGCTGATATCCCGCACCCATTTCGCGCGGCTGCTCGTCGAGCGCGGCTGCGCCAAGGACGTGCGCGGCGTGTTCGAGCACTACCTGGTGAAGGGCAAACCCGGCTACGTCGAACACCAATGGGCGACCCTCTCAGAGGCGCTGGCGTGGATCCGCGGTGCCGGCGGCATCGCCGTGCTGGCCCATCCCGGCCGTTACCGCATCGGCCGCGAAAAGATGCAGACGCTGGCGCGTGAATTCCGCGACCTCGGCGGCGAGGCCATCGAAGTCTGCTCCGGCGCCCACACCCCGGAGCAGACCCGCGACATCGCCCGCATCGCGCGCCAGTTCGGCCTGCTCGCCTCCCGCGGCTGCGATTTCCACGCCCCCGACGAAAGCCCCGTCGATCTCGGCGCCATGCCCGAGCTTCCCGACGACCTCCAGCCGGTATGGCAGCGACTCATCTGACATGGCCCAGTTCTTCACCGTTCACCCCGAGCAGCCCCAGCCGCGGCTGATCCGCCAGGCGGCGGAGATCGTCCGCAACGGCGGCCTCATCGCCATTCCCACCGACTCGGCCTACGCCCTGGCGGGGCGCGTCGGCGATCCCGAAGTCATCGAGCGGATCCGCCGCATCCGCCGCGTCGACGAGCGCCACCACCTGACGCTGATGTGCCGCGACCTGTCCGAGATCGCCCACTACGCCCGCGTCGATAACGCCCAGTACCGCCTGCTCAAGGCCGCCACCCCCGGCAGCTACACCTTCATCCTCGAAGGCACCAAGGAACTGCCGCGGCGCGTGCTCCATCCCAAGCGCAAGACCATCGGCCTGCGTGTTCCCGACCACCCCCTGGTGCAGGCGCTGCTCGCCGAACTCGACGGCCCCATGCTCACCGCCACCCTGATCATGCCCGGCGAGGGCGAAGCCCTGAGCGACCCGGAAGACATCCGCCACCGCCTGGAAAAGGAAGTGGACATCGTCATCGACGCCGGCCCCTGCGGCGTCCAGGCCACCACCGTGGTGGACCTCACCAGCGGCGTGCCGGAACTGCTGCGGGCGGGCAAGGGCGATCCGGCGCTGCTGGGGCTGGAAGTGCGGTGAGGATTGCCTGAGCGGTCAATCGGAACGTGGCTCTTATCGGTTGCGGCGGCCGCTGATCACTGACTTACGCAATCGGTCGCGATTTGCGCCTTGACGCGCTCGATCTCGGCGGCTCGCCGCTCGTCGTCGAGAAATTCGCGTTCGCCCTTCTCGTTGATGAAATAGACCGCTCGCTGGACTTGCAGGACCTGGAGGTTCTGCCGTGCCAGCAGGCAGCGTTCTCTGCGCAGGGCGGCGTCCAAGCGGGCCGCGGCTTGCTGTTGCTCCTCGCGGGAGAGAACGGGGGACGGACCACGATTTCTTCAGCGACCTCATCGGTTCGGCCCGGAACTATGGGCGGCCACGATCAGGACGCCGGTCGGATAGCGGAGAATGCCACGATATCCGGGACGACTGATCGGGAGACGAAAGGTGAGGGGTGCATGTCGATCGCGGGAGCTGGGGAACGCCCTTCGAAACGTGCCGCGGGTGTCTCGCAACGCGACATGAGCGGTCGGCGGTCTGCCCCATTTGCTGCGCTTTGCCTGCTTTGGGCCTCGCCCTGCTCGCTGCTTGGCCTTGCGCTTGGCCTTCCGATTCTGCTGGCCGGTGGTTCGGCAAGGCGGCTCGGTCGTACCGTAGAAATCGCCTTTAATGATGCGGACTGCCCATCCGATTCGCCGCTGCGGCGACTGCCGTTTGCCGCGATCACCTTCGGGCACGTCATCCTCGGCGCGAGCCACGTCGAGCTCGCGCGCTTGCGCCCGCACGAGCGGGTGCATGTGCGGCAGTACGAGCGCTGGGGGCCGCTGTTCCTGCTCGCTTATCCCGCTGCGAGCTTCGCTGCGCTGCTGCAGGGGCGCTGCCCGTATCGTGACAATCGGTTCGAGGTGGAGGCGTGGCGAGCCGGTTCCTTCACGCCATAGCCAGGACGAATAGCTGTTGCTACCACGCGTGCGAGGGTGGCGACCGACACACGCGCACCAGGGAGTCCGCCTATGTCTTCCGGTCGCCCGAGCAACTGATCCAGGACTTCCTGCGCGAAGTGGAGAGGATTGATCCTAGAAACCGCAGTTGAAATGGACTGGCAAGAAATACTTCTTGCCAGACAATCCCTTAGACGATATTTGGGCAACTGCGGAGCAGTTGCTTGTCATCAACAGATTCAACAAGTTAGCCCTCAACTGCGGTTTTTAGGTTGATTTTGAAGACCGTAATTCTTGATGTCCGTCCAGCGGAGGCGGCGATGCAGGACTTCGTGGCCGCGTGGAAGTCGGGCAAAGCAAAGAGGAATGCCCGCATATCCTTCGCGAGGCCCGAGTTGCTATGGAAGGTGCTGACGGCGAAGCGGTGGGAACTGCTCAAGGCACTGTGTGGCGCCGGGCCGGTCACTGTCCGCGAGGCGGCACGCCGAGTCAATCGAGACATAAAGCGCGTTCACGGCAATCTGACGGCGCTCTCGTCAGCCGGTGTCGTTGATCGTACGGAGTCTGGGCAGTTCGAGTTCCCCTACGAGGCCATCAAGGTCGAGTTCCTGCTCCAGGCGGCGTGAAGCCTGTCTCCAAGCTTGGCCTGTAGCTCGCGCGCTATGGCAAGCTGTTTCGCGAATACCGATGGCGTTGCTGACGCAGGCAGATTCAAACGGGGACACGCGGGTCACGCTTTGCCGAGCGCCGCCGCGATCTCTCCGTAAATCCAAAGACCGCCATACGCAGCTCATTCCGCCTGGGCCGTGGGCAAGCCCTGGAAGTAGGCGATCCAGACGCTCGAATCGACCAGGATCACCGGTCGGCTCTCATCGCGGCGAGGTCTCCCTGCCAGGCGAGCTTGCCGCGAAAGCGGCGAATTTCCTCCTCCTCCTGCGTGCACAGGCGCAGCAGCGTCCGCAGGCCGAGTTCGACCGCCTCCCGCGTCGTCTTCAGTCCGGTTGCCAGCAGGGTGTCCCGCATGAGCTTGTCGTCGATGACGATGTTGGTGCGCATGATGTGTGGCCGGCGAATTACGGATACACGTCATGGCCGGCAGGCGCGTGCGCCGCAATGTCGAACGCCCGCGATGAGCAACGGCGATGCAGGGCGAAACCGGCCGTTCGCGGGCGGCACGAAGCCGTTCGCTCTCAGGCCACCGCCCGCCAGTAGGCGTCGATCTCGGCCTGGATGCGCGCCAGCATTTCGTCGTTGTGCCGCGGCTCGAACAGGTGGGCGAAGCGGCCCTGGGTGCGCAGGTAGTCCTCCACCGGGGCGCGCGGGTGGGGGATGCGGGTGTGAGTGATGCGGCCGTCCTCGTATTCCTTGAGCGGCCAGATGCCGGTCTTGACCGCGAGGCGGCCGATGTCCACCGTGTCCCTGGCGTCGTAGTCCCAGCCGGTGGGGCAGGGGGCGAGCGCGAGGATGAGCCGCGGTCCCCTGATGCGCATCGCCTTTTCCACCTTGCGCGCGAGGTCCAGGGGCTCGGCGCCGATCACCGTCGCGGCGTAGGCGGGGCGGTGGGCGGTCCAGATGGCGAATAGATCCTTCTTGCGCATGGCATGGCCCGCGACGGCGGTGGCGGTGCGGGCACCCAGCGGCGTGGCGGCGGAGGACTGCTGGCCGGTGTTGCCGTAGCCCTCGTTGTCGTAGCAGACGTAGATGAAGTCGAGGCCGCGCTCGATTGCCGCCGAGGTGGCGGCGAGCCCCATACCGTAGGAGGAGCCGTCGCCGGCCAGCACCACTGCCGTCAGATCCTCGTCCTGCGGCATGCGGCCGCGGGCGATCAGCAGGTCGAGGGCGTCGCGCACCCCCTGGGCGCCAGCCGCCGCCGAGGCCATCGCGGTGTAGAGCCAGGAGCCGCGGAAGGGCGTGAAGGGATAGACCGAAAGCAGCGTCATGCAGCCGGCGGCGTTCACGAACACGGTGCGTTCGCCCAGCAGGTCGTAGATCTGGTGCAGTGCCTCCAGAGCGCCGCAGCCGGCGCACATCGGCGTGCCGCTGCCCAGCAGGTGGGCCGACGGCAGATCCTTGAGGCTGCGCAGTCGCGATTCGGTCATGGCTTGTCCTCCGATCGCGGCGCGCCGCGCTCGTGCAGGGCGATGGCCTGGAGCTTGCGCACTTCCCGCAGTTCGCCGGCGGTGTAGAGCAGCCGCGGCGGCGGCACCACGCCGGTACTTGCCGCCTCCCGCGCGACGCGGGCGATTTCGTAGAACTCCTCGGGGCCGATCTCGCGCCCGCCCAGACCGCCGACGAAGGAGAGCAGCGGCGGCGCGCCGGGCTGGCCGTAGAGCGTCGCGGCGATCTCGGCGTGGAGCACCCCGCCCATGCCCATGGAAAGGTTCTGGTCGATCACCGCCACCGCGCGGCGGCCGAGCAGCAGTCTGCGCAGTGCCTGTTCCGGCCAGGGGCGCAGCAGGCGCGGGCGCACCAGAGCCGATCTTCCAGCCCGCCTCGCGCAGGCGGTCCACGGCGTCCATGGCCTTGGTGGCGAAGGCGCCGATCATGCACAGAACGATGTCGGCGTCGTCGCAACGGTACGCTTCCACGGCCTCGTAACGGCGGCCGAAGCGTTCGGCGAACTCGGCGGCGACCGCGTCGTGGAAAGTCAGTGCCTGGAGGGCGGCGAGATGGGCCTCGTAGCGGAAGTAGGAGTAGGGCGAGCCGCCCAGCACCGCCACCGCCTGGCTGATCGGGCGGCTGGCGCGGAATCCGGTGTTGCCTGCGTCATAGGCCGGAAGAAAGTCGCGGGCGGCCTGCGCGTCGGGGATGTCCACCGGTTCGCGGGTGAAGGAGAGGTAGAAGCCGTCCAGATTCACGATCGCCGGCAGCCTGACCTGCGCGTGCTCGGCAAGGCGGTAGGCGATCAGCACCGAGTCCAGCACCTCCTGGCAGGTGGCGCAGTGGATCTGCAGGAAGCCGCTGTCGCGGGCGGCGAGCACGTCGGTGTGGTCGGGCTCCAGGGTGATCGGCGAGGCGAGCCCGCGGGACACATTGACCATCACGAAGGGCGCGCGCCAGCCCGCGACGGTGAACACCATCTCCATGCCGTAGAGCAGGCCCTGGCTGGAGGTGGCGGTGAACACCCGCACGCCGGTGGCCGCGGCGGCGGCGGCCGCGGTGATCATCGAGTGCTCGGAGTCCAGCGTGACCAGGCGCCCTTCCATGTCGCCACTATCGAACCAAGCGGCCAGGGTCTCGATGATTTCGGTCTGCGGCGTGATGGGAAAGGCGGGCACGTAGTCCACGCCGGCGAGCCGCGCGCCCCAGGCCGCGGCAGCGTTGCCGGTCAGCAATGCACGGTTCATGGCCCCGCCTCCGCCGCACGGGCCTCGGCCTCGGGCACCGCACGTATCGCGTGGGGCGGACACACCGCCACACAGATCAGGCAGCCCTTGCAGTGCTCATGGTCGATGCGCGGGCTGCGGTCGGGCCCCACCTCGATCGCGCTGTCCGGGCACAGGGTGCTGCAGATCCACGAGCATCGCTTGCAATGGGCATAGTCGATCACCGGGCGCAGGGTGCGCCACAGGCCGGTGTTGGCGAGCGCGCTGGTGGCGCCGGCGCGGATCTCCGGCGTCGACAGATCCGCCGATTCGAAGGGCAGGGCGATCCAATCCGGAACCGCATAGTCCTGCGCAGCGATGGGAAGGCCCTCGGTCACGGTGCCTGCGTGTTCGGCCATCGCGTCGAAGGCCGCGAGGGCTTCGCCCAGGTTTGCCTCGACGGCAGATGCGCCGTAGCGGCCGATCTCGGCGCGGATCGCCGCCTCCAGACTTCCGCGTGGGATTGCGCCTGCCAGCCGGGCGGCAGCGCCGGCGCATTGGGCGCCGATGTGTCCTTCGCCGGACCCGGGTGCGAGGCAGATCACCGGCCCGGCCAGCGCGAGGCGCTCGCGCCACGCTTCCACGGGCTCGCGGCTGCGGATCAGCATCACGCTGCGCAAACTCAGTCCTTGGAGCACGGCGGCGGCGGGCATGGGAACCAGGGTTTCGTCGGCGACGATCACCAGGTCCGGGCGGGCGATGATGCCGCGCTCGCATATCGGCTCGCGCGCCGCGCGCACGTAGGCGAAGATCGGCGCGCCGCGGCGCTCCGCGCCATAGCGGGGTGCGTCCTGGACCTGGAAGCCTTGGGCGAAGAAGGCGCTGCCCAGGATCTGGCTTGCCGTCTTCATCCCCTGGCCGCCGCGGCCATGGAAGCGGATGCGGAACATCCTGCGCCCTCCGTACCGTTGCCCGGCGCCCCAGCGGGACGCCCGGGTCAGCGACTAGCTTAGGCGCGCCGCGCCGGAATTGCGCTGACGCCCGTCAATCGGCGGCCATGCGGTTGGCGAGCCGGCCTATGCCCTCGATCTCGACTTCGACCAGGCTGCCGGGCGGCAGCGCGCCGGCGCCAATCGAAGTGCCGCAGGCGATGAGGTCGCCGGGTTCCAGGGTGGTGTCGCGGGAGATGCGGCTGACGATCTGGTGGGGCGCGAAAAACATGTCCGCGACCGGGTAGTTCTGCTTCTCGACGCCATCGACCAGGGTGCGCACGCAGAGACCCGCAGGATCGATGCCGCGGCAGATCACCGGGCCGAAGGCGCCGAAGCTGTCGAAACCCTTGGCCCGCGTCCATTGCGCGAAGGACGGGTCGGCCTTGAGGATGTCGCGGGCGGTAACGTCGTTCACGCAGGTGTAGCCGAAGATGGCCTCGCGCGCCTCGTCCTCGCCGGCGTTGCGGCAGCGGCGCCCGATGACGATGCCCAATTCGCCCTCGAACACGATGGTCCCGTCGTAGCCCGCGGGCCGGCCGATGACGCCGTCGTGGGCCAGGTGGCAGGTGAGCGGCTTGGCGAAGTAGAGCGGGTGCGCCGGCTGCGTCCAGGCTTCGGCCGCCGCCCGCTGGCGGAAGTTGTTCCACAGGCCGAGGAACTTGCCCGGCACGCAGGGCGTGAGCGGCGTCGCCTGCGCCAGCGGGATGCTCTCTCCCGTGGGCTGCGGTGCGGCGAACAGGTCGCCGCGATGGACCTCGATGCGGTCCTCGATCAGCCGGCCGAAGTCGATCCGATCGTCATGGCTGAAGCGCAGCCAGCGTTCCATGGGGTGTCCTCGCGAATCTGGTTCGCGCATTTTAGACGTGGACTCAGGTAGCTTCGCAAGCTGACCTAAGCCTCTCGATCCGGCCTGCGAGGTTCCCGCGGGCGGGTCTGGGCACTTTGATAGAATGCGCGCTTCGTCCGCGGCGCCCCCTATGGAAGAGCTCATCTCGACGCTGGCAATCTGGGCATTGCCGGTGATCTTCGCCATCACCCTGCACGAAGCGGCCCACGGTTATGTGGCGAGGCATTTTGGCGATCCCACGGCCTATCTCGCGGGGCGCATCAGCCTCAATCCGCTGCGCCACATCGATCCCGTGGGCACGCTGCTGGTGCCGGCGGTGATCCTCGGCTTGAGCAAGCTGGCGGGCGGCGGCGGCATCCTGTTCGGCTGGGCGAAGCCGGTGCCGGTGGACTTCTCCCGGCTGCGCAATCCCAAGAAGGACATGTTCTGGGTCGCGGCCGCCGGCCCCGGCGCCAATCTGTTCATGGCGCTGATCTGGGCGCTGCTGCTCAAGCTCGCACTTGTCATGCCGGACAATGCCTATTCGACGCCGCTCGGCGAGATGTCCCAGGCCGGGATGCAGATCAATGCCGTCCTGATGCTGCTGAATCTGCTGCCGATCCCGCCGCTGGATGGCGGCCGAATCGCGGTGAGCCTGCTGCCGCATCGCCTGGCTTACCGTTTTGCCCGGCTCGAACCCTTCGGCTTTCCTATCCTGCTGGTGCTGCTGTTCACCGGCATTCTCGGCACGGTTCTGTGGCCGGGGGTGGCCGGTTTCCTGCACCTGCTCGCCGTCCTTTTCGGTTTCTACTGACCATGTACGCTGAACGAGTCCTCTCCGGCATGCGCCCCACGGGCAAGCTGCACCTGGGCCATTTCCACGGGGTGCTGAAGAACTGGGTGCGCCTGCAGGGCGAGTATCCCTGCCTGTTCTTCGTCGCCGACTGGCACGCGCTGACCACCGACTACGACAACCCGGGCCAGATCGAGGCCAACGCCTGGGACATGGTGATCGACTGGCTGGCGGCCGGGGTCGACCCGTCCCAGGCGACGATCTTCATCCAGTCGCGGGTGCCGGAGCACGCCGAGCTGCACCTGCTGCTGTCGATGATGGCGCCGCTGGGCTGGCTGGAGCGGGTGCCGACCTACAAGGACCAGCAGGAGAAGCTCACCCACAAGGATCTTTCCACCTACGGCTTTCTCGGCTATCCGCTGCTGCAGGCGGCGGACATCCTGATCTACCGCGCCGACAAGGTGCCGGTGGGCGAGGATCAGGTACCCCACATCGAGTTTGCCCGTGAGGTGGCGCGGCGCTTCAATCATCTCTACGGCCGCGAGCCGGGTTTCGAGGACAAGGCCAAGGAGGCGGTGAAGAAACTCGGCGCCAAGCGCGCCCGCCTCTACGACGAGATGCGCACGCGCTTCCAGCAGGAGGGCGACGCGCAGGCGCTGGAGCAGGGCAAGGCGATGCTCAACGAAACGCAGAACCTGAGCCTCGGCGACCGCGAGCGCCTGTTCGGCTACCTCGAAGGCAGCGGCAAGATGATCCTCGCCGAGCCCGGTGCGCTGCTCACCGAGGCGGCGCGCATGCCCGGGCTGGACGGCCAGAAGATGTCGAAGTCCTACGCCAACACGATCACCCTGCGCGAGGACCCGGAATCGGTGCGCAAGAAGATACGCACCATGCAGACCGACCCGGCGCGCGTTCGCCGCACCGATCCGGGCGACCCGGAGAAGTGCCCGGTGTGGCAGTTCCACCAGATCTACTCGAACGACGACACGAAGGAATGGGTGCAGCAGGGCTGCCGCAGTGCAGGCATCGGCTGCATCGAATGCAAGCAGCCGGTGATCGACGGCGTGCTGCGAGAGCAGGAGCCGATGCACGAGCGCGCCCAGATCTACCTCGACGACCCGACCCTGGTGCGCAACATCGTCGCCGACGGCTGCGAGCAGGCGCGCAAGCTCGCCGGCGAGACGATGCGGGATGTGCGGGATGCGATGGGGTTGAACTACAGTTGAACGCCGCCCCGCGGAGACTGACTTTGGCGGCGAAGGGCATGTCCAATGGCTGAAATCATCGAATTCCCCGCCGAGCATGTCCACCACGTGCCGCGCCTCTACGGCGAGCCGATGGCGGAGATGCCCAGGGATCTCTACATCCCGCCGGATGCGCTGGAGGTCTTCCTCGAAGCCTTCGAGGGGCCGCTGGACCTGCTGCTCTACCTGATCCGCAAGGCCAACCTCGACGTTCTCGACATTCCGATGGCGCCGCTGACGGCGCAGTACCTGGTGTATGTCGAGGCGATGCGCTCGCGCAACCTGGATCTGGCCGCCGAGTACCTGCTGATGGCGGCGATGCTGCTGGAGATCAAGTCGCGCATGCTGCTGCCAAGGCCCAAGAAGGCCGAGGACGAGGGCGAGGACCCGCGCGCCGAGCTGGTGCGCCGGCTGCTGGAGTACGAGCAGATGAAGCTTTCCGCGGCGCGCCTCGACGAGTTGCCCCAGGCGCTGCGGGATTACGAGTGGGTCACGGTGTGGATCGCCGACAAGGTGGTGCAGCGCCTGCCCGATGTGAACCTGCACGACCTGCAGTTGGCCTGGCTGGCGGTGGTCAAGCGCGCCCGGGTGATGCAGCACCACAAGGTCAGGCGCGAGGAGCTTTCGGTGCGCGAGCACATGGCCGGCATCCTGCGGCGGCTGCGGGGCGGTGGCTACGTCGAGTTCGTGCGCCTGTTCGATGCCGAGCGCGGTGTGCCGAGCCTGGTGGTGAGCTTCCTCGCGGTCCTGGAACTGGTGCGGGAGAAGCTGGTGCAGGTGGTGCAGCGCGAGGTGTTCGCACCCGTCTATGTCAGGCTGGCTCACGTGGAAGGCGAGTCGGCCATGGAGGATGCAAGCCATGAACCTGCCTGAACGCAAGCTCGACGAGGGCGCGCAGATCGAAGTGGGCAGCGAGCCGGCGGCAGCGGCGCAGGAGGGCGCCCAGGTGATCGAACTGGTGCAACCGGTGGCGCCGCCGGTTGACGCCGAATCCGTGCAACTGCCCAAGGAGCACTACCAGCGCATCCTGGAGGCGGCGCTGCTGGCCGCCAACGAGCCGCTGCCCATCGCCGAATTGCGCAAGCTGTTCGACGAGGCCTTCGACGCCGACACGCTGCGCGTGCTGCTGGAGGATCTGAAAAGTCAGTGGCTGGGACGCGGCGTCGAACTGGTGCAGCTTGCCTCGGGCTGGCGCTTTCGCACCACCACCGACGTGCAGGTCCATCTCGATCGCCTCAAGCAGGAAAAAGCGCCCAAGTACTCGCGGGCAGTGATGGAGACGCTGGCGATCATCGCCTACCGCCAGCCGGCGACCCGCGGCGACATCGAGGACATTCGCGGCGTGGCGGTGTCGCCCAACATCCTCAAGACGCTGGAGAGCCGCGGCTGGATCGATCAGGTCGGCCATCGCGACACGCCGGGCCGTCCCGCCTTGTATGCCACCACCAAGCGCTTCCTCGACGACCTGGGCCTGCGCAGCCTGTCGGAATTGCCGTCGGTGCAGGAAATCGAAGGGGTCATGAATCTTGGCAACCCGACGTAAGGCCAGTCCGCTGCGCCCGCCCCAGCGCGCGGCGCAGGCGCAGGGCGCAGGGCGCGATGCGAAACCTCATCCCGAGGGGGCGGTGCGTGGGCGTCGCGCGCCGCCGGCCGTCGTCGATGAAACCTCGTTCAAGCTGCACAAGGCGCTGGCCGAGGCGGGTCTGGGGTCGCGCCGCGACCTGGAGCAATGGATAGTCGCCGGGCGCGTCAGCGTCAACGGGGTGCCGGCCCATGTCGGCCAGCGCGTCGGGCCGCGCGACCGGGTCAAGGTCAATGGCCGGCTGGTGCACCTGCGCTTCGCCGAGCGGCCACCGCGGCTGCTGATCTACCACAAGCCGGAAGGCGAGATCGTTTCCCGCGACGACCCCGAGGGGCGAGCGAGCGTTTTCGATCGGCTGCCGCCGCTCAAGGGCGGGCGTTGGGTGGCGATCGGCCGGCTTGACTTCAACACCTCCGGCCTGCTGCTGTTCACCACCGGCGGCGAACTGGCCAACCGCATGATGCATCCGCGCTACGGCATCGTGCGCGAGTACGCCGTGCGGCTGGTGGGCGAACTGGGCGTGGAGCGGCGCGAGGCGCTACGCGACGGTGTCGTCCTGGACGACGGCGTGTCCTGCTTCGACAGCCTGGAGGATGCCGGCGGCGAAGGGACCAACCACTGGTACCGGGTGACGCTGGCGGAAGGACGCAACCGCGAAGTGCGGCGCCTGTTCGAGGCGGTCGGCATGACGGTGAGCCGCCTCATCCGCGTGCGCTACGGTCCGGTGGAGTTGCCGCGCCGCCTGAAGCGCGGCATGTGGGCAGAGATGAGCGAGGCCGAAACCCTCGATCTGATGCGCGGCCTGGGCGGCAAGCTGCGAGGCGCGGGGCCGGAGCAGGTCGCGCCGCGCCGCGGGAAACGGGAGCCCGGTGCGCCTCCGGCGGCCGAGGCAGCGCGCCCGGCTGCGGGCGGCCCCCGACCGCGCGTCCGGAGCGCCGCGGCGCCGCGGCGGCCGCGCAGGGATGCGGGGAAATGATTGTCGGTGCAGCGACCGCTTTGCTATAATCCCGCTGTTTTTTCGGTCGCGGTGTTGCCGGGCAGCATGCGCCGGTGATCCGCAAGGCGGTCGAGGCGAATTCAGGGATGGGCGTTATGCCCATTTTTTATTTGTAGCGTCGGACAGGCGGAATCAGGCGGGCGATGGGGCTGGCGTTGGATCTGGCGGGGCTCATAGGGCAGGCGGTGAGCGGACTCGGCTACGAGTTCGTGGACCTGGAGAGCACGCCGCGCGGGCGCATGCTGCGAGTGTTCATCGACAACCCGGCCCAGCCCGGCGCGGTGAGCGTCAACGACTGCGCGCGGGTGAGCAACCACCTGACGCGGCTGTTCGAAGTGGAGAACGTCAACTACGACCGCCTCGAAGTGTCGTCGCCGGGGCTGGACCGGGTGCTTAAGACGGTGCGGGATTTCGAGCGCTTCGCCGGGCAGGAGGTGCTGGTCAAGCTGCGGCTGCCGCTGGAGGGTCGGCGCAATTTCACCGGCGCCCTCGGTCCGGTGGCCGACGGGAAGCTGACGCTGCAAAGCGGCGACAAGAGCGTGACGCTGGAATTGGCGCAGATCGAGAAGGCGCGCCTGGTGCCCAAGTACTGAGAAGCTGGATTTGACGGATCTGAGGTTTTCTGGAGGTCGGGAGATGAGCAAGGAAATCCTGTTGCTGGTGGACGCGCTGGCGCGAGAGAAGAACGTCGGCAAGGACATCGTCTTCGCGGCGCTGGAATCCGCGCTTGCCTCCGCGACCAAGAAGCGCATCCACGACGAGGCCGACGTACGGGTGTCGGTCGACCGCGAGAGCGGCGAGTACGAATCCTTCCGCCGCTGGCTGGTGGTGGCCGACGAGGCGCTGGAGAACGAGGAGGTGCAGATCGCCCTCAGCGATGCGCAGAAGCAGGTGTCCGACGTCCAGCTCGACGAGTACATCGAGGAAGGGCTGGAGCCCATCGAATTCGGCCGCATCGGCGCCCAGGCGGCCAAGCAGGTGATCCTGCAGAGGATACGCGACGCCGAGCGCGAGCAGGTGCTGGCGGACTTCCTGGAGCGCAAGGAGCACGTCGTCAACGGTCAGATCAAGCGCATCGAGCGCGGCAACGCCATCATCGAAGTTGGCCGCATGGAGGCGCTGCTGCCCCGCGACCACATCATCCCCAAGGAGAATGTGCGCGTCGGCGACCGCGTGCGTGCCTACCTGATGCGGGTCGAGCGCGGCGTGCGCGGCCCGCAGCTCATCCTGTCGCGCACCGCGCCCGAGTTCATCATGAAGCTGTTCGAACTCGAAGTGCCGGAGATCGAGGACGGGCTGCTGGAGATCAAGGCTGCGGCGCGGGACCCCGGCGTGCGCGCCAAGATCGCCGTCAAGTCCAACGACCAGCGCATCGACCCGATCGGCACCTGCGTCGGCATGCGCGGTTCAAGAGTGCAGGCGGTGACCAACGAGCTGGCGGGGGAGCGGGTGGACATCATCCTCTGGTCGCCGGACCCGGCGCAGTTCGTGATCGGCGCGTTGGCGCCCGCCGATGTCAACAGCATCACGGTGGACGAGGATTCCCACAGCATGGACGTGGTGGTGGACGAGGCCAACCTGGCCATCGCCATCGGCCGCGCCGGACAGAACGTGCGTCTGGCGTCGGAGCTTACCGGCTGGACCATCAATCTGATGACGGTGGAAGAGTCGCAGAAGAAGTCGGACGAGGAACACGGCCATATCCGCGCCCTGTTCATCGAGAAGCTGGACGTGGACGAGGAACTGGCCAACCTGCTGATCGAGGAGGGCTTCTCGACCATCGAGGAAGTGGCCTACGTGCCGCTCCAGGAAATGCTGGAGATCGAGGCCTTCGACGAAGAGACGGTGAACGAGCTGCGCAACCGGGCGCGCAATGTGCTGCTTACCGAGGCGATTGTCGACGAGGAGCAGCTGGACAAGGTGAAGGACGATCTGCTGCAGCTGGAGGGCATGGACAAGCCTCTGGCGGCGAAGCTGGCGCGGGCCAACGTGTGTACGCGCGACGACCTGGCGGATCTGGCAGTGGATGAGTTGGTGGAGCTTGCCGGCATCGATGCCGATCGGGCGAAGAACCTGATTACCACGGCGCGAGCCCACTGGTTTCAGTAATCGTGGGGAACTGACATGGCACAGACGAGCGTAATCCAGTTCGCCAGCGAGCTGAAAATGCCGGCGACGGCGCTGCTGGAACAGTTGCAGAAGGCGGGGGTCGAGAAGCAGGCCGAGTCCGATGTGCTCTCCGAGCAGGACAAGAGCCGCCTGCTGGAGTACCTGCGCCGCTCCCACGGCGAGACCCAGCTCAAGACCAAGATCACGCTGACGCGCAAGCAGACCACCGAGATCAAGAGATCGGACTCGTCCGGCAAATCGCGCACCATCCAGGTGGAGGTGCGCAAGAAGCGGGTGCTGATCAAGCGCGACGAGCCGGTGGTCGAACCGATTTCTCCTGCGACCCCCGGCGCACCGCTGATCGACGACGAGCAGGTCGCGCTGCGCGAGCAGGAGGCGAAGCGCCAGGCGGAACTGGCGGCGATCCAGGCCGCGGAACTCAAGGACAAGCAGGAGCGCGAGCAGCGCGCCAGGCAGGAGGCGGAAGAGCGTCTGGCGCAGATGCAGGCCGCCGCCGAGGCCGCCAAGTTGCCCGAGGCGCCCGCCGGCGCCGCACCCGCTGCGCCCGCCGCACCCGCCGCACCCGCCACGCCGGGGACGCTGCGCAAGCCGCCGGTCAAGACGGACGGCGCGAAAAAGAAAGCCCCCAGCACCTGGAAGGACGAGGCCGCCAAGCGCCGCAGCATCAAGACCCGCGGCTCCGACGGTGTAGCCGGCTGGCGCGGCGCCAAGGGCGGCCGCCACCGTCACGACGAAGGCCACGCGCCGGCGGCGATGCCGGCGGAACCGATGGTGCGCGAGGTGCTGGTGCCCGAAACCATCAGCGTGGCCGACCTGGCCCACAAGATGGCGGTCAAGGCCACCGAGCTGATCAAGACCATGATCAAGATGGGCACCATGGTCACCATCAACCAGGTGCTGGACCAGGAAACGGCGATGATCGTGGTCGAGGAAATGGGCCACGTCGCCAAGCCGGCCAAGTTCGACGAGCCGGACGCCTACCTGACCGAATCGGCCGATAGCCAGAAGGACGTTGTAATGGAGCACCGCGCACCGGTGGTGACGGTGATGGGCCACGTCGACCACGGCAAGACCTCGCTGCTGGACTACATCCGCAAGACGCGGGTCGCCTCCGGCGAGGCGGGAGGCATCACCCAGCACATCGGCGCCTATCACGTCGAAACCCCGCGCGGCGTGGTCACCTTCCTCGACACGCCGGGCCACGAGGCCTTCACCGCGATGCGCGCGCGCGGCGCCAAGGCCACCGACATCGTCATCCTGGTGGTCGCCGCCGACGACGGGGTCATGCCCCAGACCAAGGAGGCGATCGCCCACGCCAGGGCCGCCGGCGTGCCGCTGGTGGTGGCGATCAACAAGATCGACAAGCCCGATGCCAATCCGGATCGGGTCAAGCAGGAGTTGGTCGCCGAGAGCGTGGTGCCGGAGGAATACGGCGGCGAGTCGCCCTTCGTGCAGGTGTCGGCCAAGACCGGCCAGGGCATCGACGACCTGCTGGAGAACGTGCTGCTCCAGGCCGAGGTGCTGGAATTGAAGTCGCCCAAGGACGCGCTGGCCAAGGGCCTGATCATCGAGGCGCGGCTGGACAAGGGCAAGGGACCGGTCGCCACCATGCTGGTCCAGTCGGGCACGCTCAAGCGGGGCGACGTGCTGCTGGCGGGCGCGGTGTTCGGACGTGTGCGGGCGATGCTGGACGAGAACGGCAAGCCGGTGGATGCGGCCGGTCCGTCGATTCCGGTGGAGATCCAGGGCTTGTCCGACGTGCCCTTGGCGGGCGACGAGGCGATGGCGCTGGGCGACGAGCGCAAGGCGCGCGAGATCGCGCTGTTCCGCCAGGGCAAGTTCCGCGACGTCAAGCTCGCCAAGCAGCAGGCGGCGAAGCTGGAGACCATGTTCGAACAGATGGGCGAGGGCGAGGTCAAGTCCCTGACGCTGATCATCAAGGCCGATGTGCAGGGCTCGCAGGAAGCGCTGGTCCACGCCTTGTCCAAGCTCTCCACCGACGAGGTCAAGGTGCAGGTGATCCACGCCGCGGTGGGCGGCATCACCGAGTCGGACGTGAACCTCGCCTTGGCGTCGAAGGCGGTGATCATCGGCTTCAACACCCGGGCCGACGCCCAGGCGCGCAAGATGGCCGAGCACGTCGGCGTCAACATCCGCTACTACAACATCATCTACGACGCGGTGGACGAGGTGAAGGCCGCGCTCTCCGGCATGCTGTCGCCGGAGAAGAAGGAGGCCATCATCGGCCTGGTGGAGATCCGCCAGGTGTTCCGCATCTCCCGCGTCGGCTCGGTTGCCGGCTGCATGGTGCTCGACGGCGTGGTCAAGCGCGGCTCGCAGGTGCGCCTGCTGCGCGACCAGGTGGTCACGTGGACCGGCGAGCTGGATTCGCTCAAGCGCTTCAAGGACGATGCGCGCGAGGTCAAGGCGGGCTTCGAGTGCGGCCTCAACCTGAAGAACTACAACGACATCCAGGAAGGCGACCAGCTCGAGATCTTCGAGATACAGGAAGTCGCGCGTACGCTATAAGTGCCGTAGGGCGGAAACGGCCCGAGGGGCCGCATTCCGCCGCGACCGCCATGGTGGAAGGCGCGCCTGCGGCGCTTTTCCACCCTACGCATCGAACCGACGTAGAACATCCGCGAACATGCCAAGAGACTTCTCCCGCAGCCTGCGGGTCGCCGACCAGATCCAGCGCGAGCTTGCGGAACTGATCCGCACCGAGCTGAAGGATCCACGCGTCGGTCTGATCACCCTGACTGGCGTCGAGGTCAGCCCCGACTACGCTCACGCCAAGGTGTTCTTCTCCACGCTCGACGCGGCGCACCTGGCGGACGTGCGCGCCGGGCTGCTGCGCGCTGCGGGCTTCCTGCGCCACGAGCTGGGCCGCCGCATCCGCCTGCACACGCTGCCCGAACTGCATTTCGAGTACGACCCCTCGGTGGAGCAAGGCATGCGCCTGTCGAAGCTGATCGACGAGGCGATCGACTCGGATCTCAAGCACCCGTCCTGAAGGCGGGTTGCCGACGATGGCGGGCGCACGTGCCGCGCGGCGCCAGCTGGATGGCGTGCTGCTGCTCGACAAGCCGACGGGCATAAGTTCCAACGCCGCGCTCCAGGCGGCGAAGCGGCTGTTCAATGCCCTCAAGGCCGGCCACACCGGCACCCTAGATCCGCTGGCCAGCGGCCTGCTGCCCCTATGCTTTGGCGAGGCGACCAAGTTTACCCATGCGCTGCTCGACGCCGACAAGCGCTACCGCGCGACCCTGGTGCTCGGCGTGCGCACCAACACCGGCGACGCGGAGGGCACGCTCATCGCGCGGCGGCCGGTGGCGCTCGAAAGTCAGGCGCTGGCGGACGCCGTGGCGCGCTTCGTCGGCGACATCGACCAGGTTCCTCCCATGTATTCGGCGTTGAAGCGCGACGGGCGGCCGCTCTACGAGCTGGCCCGTCAGGGTTTGGAAGTCGAGCGTGCGCCGCGCCGCGTGCGCATCGCCAGCGTCGAGGTGCTGCGCGTCGAGGGCGAGCGGCTGGAAATCGATGTCCGGTGCAGCAAGGGCACCTACATCCGCAGTCTTGCCGACGACCTCGGCGAAGCCCTCGGCTGCGGCGCTCACCTGGCGGCGCTGCGCCGAACGGCGACCGGCGGCTTCGGCCTGGCGCAGGCGACAACCCTCGAAGCACTCGAAGCCTTGTCCGCCGCCGGCCGCGACGCCTGTCTGCTGCCGCCGGATGCCCTCCTTGCCGACCTGCCGCGGATCGATCTCGATGCCGAGCGCAGCCGACTCCTGCTCCAGGGGCGCGGCATAGCGGCGCCGGGCTGCGAAGGCGCAAGCCGCTGGCGTATCTATGACGAGGGCGGGCGCCTGCTCGGCCTCGCCGAGCCGCGCGACGACGGCCGGCTGTGGCCGCTGCGGCTGGTGGCGACCGGCGCGGCTTGACGGTCCGTCGCGCCGGGCTACAAGAAAATTGCAGGGCGCGGGGTCAGACGCTATAATTCGCGGCTTTTCAGAGTCCGGACGGAACCCGCACCATGGCCAATACCATCCAAGCACGCAAGCGCGCGCGCCAGGCAGTCAAGCGTCGTGCCCACAACATGAGCCTGCGCTCCGAACTGCGCACGGCGATCAAGAGCGTGCGCAAGGCGATCGCCGGCGGCGACAAGACGGCGGCACAGGCAGCGTTCAAGGCGGCCCAGGGCACCATCGACAGCATCGCCGACAAGAAGATCGTCCACAAGAATCTCGCCGCGCGCCAGAAGAGCCGCCTGTCCGCGGCCATCAAGGCAATTCCCGCCTGAATTTCCCGTCCCGGCGCCGCCGGGATTCGAGTCGGCAGTGGTGGCGCGTCCGCGCCTGTCGTTGCCGGGTCACCTGCAATGATCCGCTGCAAGCAATCCTCCGGCGTCGACCGCCGGGCCCCATCGCTAGTCTCTTAACAGCGCAATAGTGACGATTTCGGCGAAGACTTGCCGAGACGCTGGGGTTGGGGGACTTACAAGGGGGCTCGCCCCCTTGTTCGTCCTCGGGGGATATACAAGGGGAGTCTCCCCTTGTTCGTACGTGGCAGGTTTTTCGGCCGGCCCGAAGCTGGACAGCTCTTTGGTTCCGGCTCGGCCGGCTTAGGGTGATCATTGCCTTGACTGCGCCAGAGCCTGCTTCCTATACTGGCATCATCTGATTGATTGGACTGGGGTTTCATGAGGCCGCCGACGGTATCCAAGTTCGGTTTCCGCATCCGTACCCGCAAGGGCATCGTTGTCGTCGTCACGTTGCCGGGGCGCGATGCTGCGGATGCCGAGCGCAAGCTCCACCAGATCTACCGCGAATGCGAGGTGCTCGCGCGGGAAATCGACCCTGTCGTCGATCCCGCCGCAGACCTCGCGGACAGGTATCTGGAAGCGGTCCGCTGAGCTATACACGCCAGGGGTTTTGACTTAACATCTTGCCCTCTCACGATGGAGCCAACACGGCGGCGCAGGCCGCCGTGTCGTTTTCAGACATGTCGCATCTGATGAACACCTATGCCCGGCTGCCCGTGGCCTTCACCCACGGCGAGGGCTGCTGGCTGTTCGACGCCCACGGGCGGCGCTACCTCGACGCGCTGGCGGGAATCGCAGTGTCCACCCTCGGCCACGCTCACCCCCGGCTCACCCATGCCATCGCGGAACAGGCGTCGCGGCTGATCCACACCTCCAACCTCTACCAGGTGCGGGAGCAGGAGGAATTGTCCGACCGGCTGGCCGAGCTTGCCGGGATGGACGAGGTGTTCTTCTGCAATTCCGGCTGCGAGGCGAACGAGGCGGCGATCAAGCTGGCGCGCATGGCCGGCCATGCGCGCGGCATCGACGTGCCCAACATCGTCGTCATGGAGAAGGCCTTCCACGGCCGCACGCTGGCCACCCTTTCGGCCACCGGCAATCGCAAGGTGCAGGCCGGTTTCGAGCCGCTCACCAGCGGTTTCGTGCGGGTGCCCTTCGGCGATCTGGCGGCGGTGGCGCAGGTGGCGCAGAACAACCGCAACGTGGTCGCTGTACTGATGGAGCCGATCCAGGGCGAGGGCGGCATCAACATTGCCGGCAATGCCTACCTTCAGGGCCTGCGCAAGGTCTGCGACGACAACGACTGGCTGCTGATGCTCGACGAAGTGCAGTGCGGCATCGGCCGCACTGGCAAGTGGTTCGCCCACCAGCACGCCGGCATCGGTGCCGACGTCATGACCCTGGCCAAGGGTCTGGGCTCGGGCGTGCCCATCGGCGCCTGCCTCACCGCCGGCAAGGCGGCAGGCGTGTTCAAGCCCGGCAACCACGGCTCCACCTTCGGCGGCAATCCGCTCGCCTGTACCGCGGCGCTCACCACGCTGGAGGTGATCGAAGCCGACGGCCTGCTGGAGAGGGCCCGCGCGACGGGCGAGGCGATCCGCGCCGGACTCGGGCAGGCGCTGCAGGGTGTGGCGGGCGTGACAGACATCCGCGGCGACGGCCTGATGATGGGCATCGAACTCGATCGTCCCTGCGGGCCGCTGGTGGAGCGCGCCCTGCACCATGGATTGCTGATCAACGTCACCGCCGACAAGGTGGTGCGCCTTCTGCCGCCGCTGGTGTTCGGGCCGAACGAGGTCAAGCATCTGGTGGATGGGCTCGCTGCGCTGATCCGCGAGTTCCTCGCCGACTGAAGTCAGCGCATGAGTTCGCCCCGCCATTTCCTGCGCTTCAAGGACATCGCGCGCGGCGAGTTCGAGTACCTGTTCGAGCGCACTCGCTGGATCAAGAACAGCTTCAAGCGCTATCAGCGCTATTGGCCGCTGGTCGACCGCACGCTGGTGATGATCTTCGAGAAGCAGAGCACGCGCACGCGGCTTTCCTTCGAGGCCGGCATGCAGCAGCTTGGCGGCTTCTCGATCTACCTCAACACGCGCGATTCCCAGCTCGGCCGCGGCGAGCCGGTCGAAGACGCCGCCCAGGTGATCTCCCGGATGTGCGACATCGTCATGATCCGCACCTACGAGCAGGAGATCATCGAGCGCTTTGCCGGGCAGTCCCGGGTGCCGGTGATCAACGGCCTGACCAACGAATACCACCCGTGCCAGATCCTGGCGGACATCTACACCTTCATCGAGCACCACGGTTCCATCCAGGGCAGGACGGTGGCGTGGATCGGCGACTCGAACAACGTCTGCAACACCTGGCTGCAGGCGGCAGAAGTGCTGGACTTCAACGTGCATGTGTTGACGCCGCCGGGCTACGAAGTGGAGCCGGAGCGCGCCGGGCTCTACGGCACGGGGCACTTCGAGCAGTTCGCCGACCCGATGGACGCTGCCCGCGGCGCGGACCTGGTGACCACCGACGTGTGGACCAGCATGGGTTTCGAAGCCGAGAACGAGGCGCGGCGCAAGGCTTTCGCCGACTGGCAGGTTGACGCGGAGATGATGCGGGTGGCCAGGCCCGATGCGCTTTTCATGCACTGTCTGCCGGCGCATCGCGGCGAGGAAGTCGCCGCCGAGGTGATCGACGGGCCGCAGAGCGTGGTCTGGGAAGAGGCGGAGAACAGGCTGCATACGCAGAAGGCGCTGATGGAGTACCTGCTTCTGGGCCGCGTCGAGTCGTAGGGCGGCCGCCCGTAAGGGTTCAACGACGGCGTGCAGGGCGCGCCCCAAGCAGTGATCGCGGCGAAAGTAGGGTGCGCCATGCGCACCGGTTCAACGACGGCACGCGCGGCGTGCCCAACGAGGTGATCGAGCAATGAGCGAAGTGAAGCGGGCAGTCCTCGCCTATTCCGGCGGGCTGGATACCTCGGTGATCCTGAAGTGGCTGCAGGACAGCTACCAATGCGAGGTGGTGACCTTCACCGCCGACATCGGCCAGGGCGAGGAGCTGGAGCCGGCACGCCAGAAGGCGCTGAAGTTCGGCATCAAGCCGGAGCACATCTTCATCGACGACCTGCGCGAGGAGTTCGTGCGCGACTTCGTCTTCCCGATGTTCCGCGCCAACGCCATCTACGAGGGCGAATACCTGCTCGGCACCTCGATCGCGCGGCCGCTTGATCGCCAAGCGCCAGATCGACATCGCGCGCCAGGTCGGCGCCGACGCCGTGTCCCACGGCGCCACCGGCAAGGGCAACGACCAGGTGCGCTTCGAACTCGGCTACTACGCGCTCGAACCCAACATCCGCATCATCGCGCCGTGGCGCGAGTGGGACCTGCTGTCGCGCGAGAAGCTGCTGGCGTACGCGGAGAAGCACGGCATCCCTGTCGAGATGAAACACAAGGCCGGCGGCAGCCCCTATTCGATGGACGCCAACCTGCTGCACATCTCCTACGAGGGGCGGGTGCTGGAAGACCCATCTCAAGAATCCGAGGAGGACATGTGGCGCTGGACGGTGTCGCCGGAGAAGGCGCCGGACGCAGCGGAGTACATCGAACTCGGCTACGCAGCACGGCGACATCGTCGCGATCAATGGCCAGGCGATGAGCCCGGCCCAGGTGCTGACCGAACTCAACCGCCTCGGCGGCAAGCACGGCATCGGCCGCCTCGACCTGGTGGAGAACCGCTACGTCGGCATGAAGTCGCGCGGCTGCTACGAAACCCCCGGCGGCACCATCATGCTCAGGGCGCACCGCGCTATCGAGTCGCTGTGCCTGGACCGCGAGGTGGCCCACCTCAAGGACGACCTGATGCCGCGTTACGCCAGCCTGGTGTACAACGGCTACTGGTGGAGCCCTGAGCGCAAGGCGATCCAGGTGCTGATCGACCACACCCAGCAGCAGGTGAATGGAACCGTGCGGCTGAAGCTCTACAAGGGCAACGTGATCGTCGCCGGGCGCCAGTCCGCGTCCGACTCGCTGTTCGACCCCACCATCGCCACCTTCGAGGACGACGCCGGCGCCTACAACCAGGCGGACGCCGCCGGCTTCATCCGCCTCAATGCGCTGCGCATGCGCATCGCCGCCAACCTCGCCCGCAAGAAAGGCTGAGCATGTCCCAGTTCGACAACGTTTCGGTGGTCAAGAAGGCCAACATCTATTTCGACGGCAAGTGCGTCAGCCACACCGTGCTGTTCCCCGACGGCACGCGCAAGACCGTCGGCATTGTTTTCCCCTCCACGCTCACCTTCAACACCGGCGCGCCGGAGGTGATGGAACTGAACGCCGGCCGCTGCCGCATCCGCCTCGAGGGCCAGGATGGGCAAATGGGCGAGTGGACGACCTACGGCGGCGGCGAGCGCTTCTCGGTGCCGGGCAACTCCAGCTTCGACATCGAGACGCTCGAAACGCTCGATTACGTCTGTCATTTCGGCTGAGGCTATGCCGTCCTTCGACATCGTTTCCGAGGTGGACCAGGTCGAGCTGCGCAACGCGGTGGACCAGGCCAACAAAGAGATCGCCAACCGCTTCGACTTCAAGGGCTCGGACGCCCGCATCGAGCAGGGCGACAAGCTGCTGACCCTCTACGCCGACGACGAGTTCAAGCTCGGCCAGGTCTATGACATCCTCACCGCCAAGTTCGCCAAGCGCGGCGTGGATGTGCGCTGCATGGAGCGGGGCAAGCCGGACAAGGTGAGCGGCAACAAGGTCAAGGAAGAGATCAAGGTCAAGGTCGGCATCGAGACCGAACTGGGCAAGAAGATCGTGCGCCTGATCAAGGACGCCAAGCTCAAGGTCCAGGCGACGATACAGGGCGACGCAGTGCGCGTCACCGGCGCCAAGAAGGATCTGCTGCAGGAGGCGATCGCGCTGGTGAAGAAGTCGGTCGCCGACGTGCCTCTGCAGTACCAGAACTTCCGCGACTGAACCCAGTTTGGGGGCGTAGGTCAGGTTGCGAAGCTACCTGACACGGCGGACCCCGGATCGTCAGGGCACGCTGCGCGCACCCTGACCCCATCCATGTTCTCCACCTTTTCGGAAGCGGTTCCGCCGGGTGTCTGCCTGAGTCTTGCCACAGCGGGACTTAGGCGTCCGGCACTGAAACGCGCGTGGCGCTCAGGGGAGCGAGGGTGGCGCATACCCGTTCGTCCGGTGTCGCTCGCCTTCGTGACGCTCGTCGCGGCAAGCTTGCCGGCGGCAGTTCGGCCACTGCGGTCCGCCGAGATGCCGGCAGGAATCAGGGCTACGACCGCTTCCGGGTATTAGCCCCGGCGTTGGCTTGCGGCCACTTCCTGTCATCCGCGCGCCCCTGAGCCGACGCTCGCTACGACCGGTCTCAAGGTACAGCGGACACCACCCGGCGTCGCGCACGCACTGCCGCAATTGCCAACGCCGCTTGTCATGCAGCGGCCTGAAGCGTGAAGTTAACATGAACGGCATCGAAGGGGAAAACGAATCCCTCCTCGATCCGATCGAGCACTCCCGCCAGAAGCAGCGCGTGGACATCTGCGTGCACACCCTTCACATCGCGACCGACGCGTCGCGCAATTTCGCGAAGCGCCAGCGGACCCGCCCCGGCCATCGCGCGCAGAATCGCCAGGCGATTGGGTGCGAGTACGCGCCATAGCAGTTCCGGAGACGCGAAGTCGATGCGCGCCCCGGCCCGCTCCGACTTGCCCCGCATCGCCTGCGACAGCCGAGCCTTTACCCCAGCCAAGGAAGCCACCCCGATCGTTACCACTTTCATTCCTTCTGCTCCCACGCGGCCACGTCCGCCCAGAAATCGACCTGCAGAACATCCAGGGAACGGAAACGGTATGCCCGTTCACGACCGCCAACGTGCCGATGATCACCTTTCCCCGCCTCGTTGTCGTATCTAACGACGCAGGCACCATCGACGACATAGGCGAGCCGGTATTTGAGATTGTGGGTGCACCCCACAACGGGTTCGTTCAGGCGCCAAATCACCAGCTCGACGAACGACCTCTCGTCCAGCGCAAATCTCTGCGCCAGAAGGGATTCCGCATCCATGTTGTAAATGTTGCCAACAAACTGCCGTGTTGTCAAGATTTACAACGACGGCCGAACTCAACGTGCCTCGAACCGGCGCAGGCGCTAACGCGGCGAGCGACCGGTGAGTGAGGTGGACCGGTCACTGGATCAGAAGATCGCCGATCTGGGGAAGGGGTCGACAGTTGCCGATGGCATGATGGGGAGCTGACGTTCGATGCCACGTTGGCCCAAAGGTCCGTTGACTGCCGGATACCTGCCGTTCGCTCGACGCGTTGTCTGACCGGATTGGCCGAGTGAGAGTCGCCGAAACTGCGTTGGGGCATGACAGCTTCACATCCGTGAATTGCCATTGACGGTAAGGGGATTCCAATCGTTGGTCAGAGTCGAAGGCCGCCAGCCGTGCGCAATGTTGTGTCCTGTGCCAGACCCTGATCAAGGAGGCGCTGGCTGGAATGTTGGGGCTAGAGACGGAGCAACTGACTCGGCAGTTGATTCGAAAGATTGTTCTAGAAGAGTCGGCAGCCCACCATTGTGATGTGGTTCTCCATGGCGTCCCCTTACGGTTCGGCAGGCTCTTGCGACTGCCGGGGAAGTGCTGGAGCCGGTCCCGCGCAGTCATGCGCGGTAATGCGATTCGCAACGGGCGCCACCGCAATAATTGCAATTGAAACAATATGGTGCGCATTCCGATGAAGCCTACGAACTCGCCCTTCGCGCGAGCCAGATTCCCGCCAGCACGATCGCGCCGCCCAGCGCCTGCGTCCCGGTGAGTGCCTCGCCGAGGATGGCCCAGGCGAACACCGCTGCCATCACTGGCTGCACCAGCAGCCCCACCGACGAGAACGCCGCCGGCAGGTGGGCCAGCGCATAGGTGATCAGTCCCTGGCCGAGCAACTGGGCGATCAGGGTGAGCAGCAGCAGCGTGCCCCAGCCCTGTGCGGTCGCCGGCCAGATCACTTCCCCCGAAAGCAGCATGAAAGGGAAAAGCGTGGCGGCGGTGACGCTTGCGCCCACCGCGAGCAGCCCGGCGGTGGGCCAGGCGCTGCGGGCGCGGGACACCGCCAGCAGGTAGCCGGCGTAGCTCACCGCCGCCACGACCGCCAGCAGGTCGCCGAGCAACTGGCGCGGGCTGGCGGCGAGGCTGGCCTGCACCAGCAGCGCCGCCCCTGCCATTGCCAGGAGCATGGCGATCCAGAAGCTCGCCCGCGCCCGCTGGCCGAAGATCAGCCAGGCGCCCAGCGTCACGAACACCGGCGCGGTATTCACCAGCAGCGTCGAGTTGGCGACCGGTGTCAGCACGATGGAGAGGTGCCAGATGCCCAGATCGCCGGCGAAGAACACGCCCGCCAGCAGCAGCGGCGCGCGCGGCCGGGCGCGGCCGGCGGGAGGCGCTCCGCGGGGACTGACTTTCAACCACCATAGCCAGGCGAAGGGCAGGGACAGCAGCACGCGCCAGAAGGCCGTGGCCACCGGGCCGGTCTCCGCCAGCCGCACGAAGATCGGCGCGCTGGCGATGGCGACGGCACCGCCGATCAGCGCCACCGTCGCGATGAGCCGCGGCGCGGCGCTCACTCCCCGAAACGCAGCGAGGCTTCGATGCGCATGCGTCCCAGCGGGGTGGTCATCGCAACCACGGTGAAGCCCGCCTGCAACTGGAAGTCCGGCGCCGGATTGAACTCCCAGCCGTCTTCGGTGCGGATCGCCAGCAACACGTAGTCCGGATCCTTGAGGCGCAGCGTCGCGAGCGCCCGCGGCGTGAAATCTTCGGGCACCGCCACTTCCTCCAGCCGCAGCCGGTGTTCGGAGCGCAGCATCTCGTCGAGAAAGGACACGACATGGGGGCGGATCATCGACGATGCGATGCGCATGCCGCCGGTGAAGTCGGGCGAGACCACGGTGTCGGCGCCGGCCTTGCGGATCTTCTCGATGTTGCGCGTCTCGTGGCAGCGTGCGACGACGCGGACGCGCGGATTGAGCTGCTTGGCGGTGAGCGTGATCATCAGGTTGAGGCTGTCGTCGCCGGTGACGGCGAACACGCCCCGGGCGTCGCCGATGTCCGCCGCCAGCAATACGTCGTCGTCGCTGGCGTCTCCCTGGAGGTAGAGCAGGCCGGGCAGACGTTCTCTCTGCGCCGCGAGTTGCGCCTCTTCGGTGTCGACGGCGACGAAGTGGCGGTTGGTAGTGGTCAGCTCGTTGGCGACGTTCAGTCCCACCCGGCCGAAGCCGCAGATGATGAAGTGCTGGCGGAGCTTCTTGATCTGCTTTTCCATGCGGCGTCTCCGGAACGTGTAGTCGAGGTCGCTTTCGAGAAAGAAGACCGTCAGGCTGGTGAACAGGAAAGTCAGTGCCCCGAAGCCGGCGACCGCCAGCATCCCGGCGAACATCCGCTCGGGGAACGTGTCCAGGGGCACGATCTCGCCGTAGCCGACGGTGGTGATCGTGATCATGGCCATGTGTATGGCATCGGACAGTCTCGGATGGGGATCGGCGCCGAAATAGAAGCCGGCGCTTCCCAGTACTACCATGCCGACCAGGGCGAGGGCCGCGACATAGATCCTGATCAGGATGCGCGGCAACTGGGTCGGGCGCGCCTTGCGCAGGGCGGCACGTCGGCGCCGGCGGGGCAGGCGGATCTTCATGGCTTGCGGCGCTTGCGGCGATGCCAGGCGCGGATCAGATAGACGCGCCAGACGCTCCACACCAGGAAGTAACCCGCCGCCGCGAGGCTGCCGGCGAGTATCGGCAGGCCCAGGGCCAGCGGTTTGCCCAGACCCAACATCCAGTCGAACGACGCTTCCATCCAGGGGCCGAAATGGGGCCACTCGAACTCGGGGGGCGCGACGAACTCGCTGCCGTCTCCGAGAAGCAGCCGTCCGATCTGGTAGGCCACGAAGTAGATCGGGACGATGGTCAGCGGATTGGTGTAGAGCGTCGCCACCAGCGCCACCGGCAGATTCACCTTGAATATGACCGCAAGGATCGTCGCCGCGAGCATCTGCAGCGGCCCCGGAACCAGGCCGCAGAACAGGCCCACCGCCACGCCGCCTGCCGCCGAATGGCGGTTCAGGTGCCACAGCCGGGGGTGGAGCAGGGTGTCGCCGAAGATGGCGAGCCAGCGATTGGAGCGGACTGCGTCGTGATCCGGGATATAGCGTTTGAGGTGCTTGCGCATGGTGGGGGGCGCGGCGCGCGATCCGGGATTCTAGCCCGGATGCGGCGCCCGGGTTGCGCTTGCGTGGCACGACATTCGGGTGACAATGCGTTCGCCGCTCCCCGCGCCCGCCCGCCGAATCTCCTGCGCTTTGCTTCCTTTGGGACGGGAGGACGGCGAGCAAGTTCTTGCCGAAACACCCGACATGCGGATTGCGCTGCTCTCTTTTGCCTTCGGACTCGGCCTGGTCCAGTGGCTCGCCGGACTGCCTGAATGGCCCGTGCTTGCCGGCATTGCCGCTGCCGGCCTGGTGTCGGTGGCCGTGGCGGTATTGCTGCGCCAATCTGGTGGCCGGGTCTCCGATGACCCCCGCCCATGCCTGCGCTCAAACACCCACCCGCACGCGCGGGAGGCGGAGGGAGGGGGCGAACCCTGGCCGAAATCGCGCAACGGAGCAGCGCGTCGGCGCGTGGCCCTGAGCATCGCTGCACTGGGCATAGCCGCGCTCGGCTTCGGCTACGCCGCGGCCCGCGGCCAGTTGCGCCTCGCCGACCATCTGCCGGAGCAGAACGAAGGGCGGGACATCGCGGTGGTCGGCGTGGTCAGCGGCCTGCCGCAGGATTTCGAACGCGGCCAGCGCTTCGATTTCGATGTCGAGTGGTCTGACGTGCAGGTTCCGCGGCGCATCTCGCTCGCCTGGTACCGGGCGCCGCAGGCCCTTGCGCCCGAGGGCGGCGACGAGGCTGGCGAAGCCGGGTCACCGCCTTCCCGGGCGGTGCGTGCCGGCGAGCGCTGGCGGCTGACTTTGCGGCTCAAGCGCCCCCACGGCAGCCTCAACCCCCACGGCTTCGACTACGAGGGCTGGCTGTTCGAGCGCGGGGTGCGTGCCACCGGCTACGTGCGGCCGCGTCCCGAGCCGCAGCGCCTCGATGCCTTCGTGCTGCGCCCGGGGACGCTGGTGGAGCGACTGCGCGAGCGCATCCGCGAGCGCTTCCGCGCCGCGCTGCCGGACCGCGACTATGCCGGCGTTCTGGTCGCGCTGGCGGTCGGCGACCAGCGCGCCATCGAGTCGGTGCAATGGCAGCTCTTCGCCCGCACCGGCACCACCCACTTGATGTCCATATCCGGTCTGCATGTGACGATGATCGCCGGCCTGCTCTACGCGCTCACCGCGGCCTTGTGGCGCCGCGTTCCGGCGCTGGCGCTACGGTTGCCGGCACAGCAGGCGGGCATCGCGGCGGGCTGGCTGGGCGCCTTTGCCTATACCTTGCTGTCCGGTTTCGGCGTTCCGTCGCAGCGCACGCTCTACATGCTGAGCGTGGTGGCTCTGGCGCTGTGGCTGCGCCGCACCACCGCGCCGGGCCGGGTGCTGCTGCTGGCGCTGACCGTGGTGCTGCTGATCGATCCCTGGGCGGTGATGGCGCCGGGCTTCTGGCTGTCCTTCGGCGCGGTGGCGCTGCTGTTCTTCGTCGCCGCGGGCGACATCCTGCACCGCCACTGGTTGCGCGCCTGGCTCAGGGCGCAGTGGGCGGTGACCCTCGGGCTGGTGCCGGCGCTGCTCGCGCTGTTCCAGCAGTTCTCGCTGGTGTCGCCGCTCGCCAATGCCGTCGCCATTCCGGTGGTGAGCCTGGTGGTGACCCCCATGGCATTGCTCGCGGCGCTGTTGCCGCTGGCGCCGCTGCTGCAAGCGGCCCACGGGATCGTGGCGGTACTGATGGTCTTTCTGGACGGGCTCGGTTCGCTGCCCGCGGCGGTCTGGCAGCAAGCGGCGCCGGCGCCCTGGGCGGTGGCGCTGGCGCTCGTCGGCTGCGCCTGGCTGCTGCTGCCTGCCGCGTTTCCCTCCCGCTGGGCCGGCGCGGTGCTGCTGCTGCCGCTGCTGGCCACGCCGCCGCCGCGGCCGGCGCCCGGCGAGCTGCGGCTCACGGTGCTCGACGTGGGGCAGGGCCTCGCGGTGCATGCCCAGACCGCGGGCCACGACCTGATCTTCGACACCGTCCCCAGTTCTCGGCCGAGGCCGACAGCGGCGAGCGCATCATCCTGCCCTACCTCAGGGCCCTGGGCGTGTCGCGCCTCGACGGTCTCGTCGTCAGCCACGCCGACCGCGACCACGCCGGCGGGGCCGCCAGCCTGCTCCAGGGGCTGGCTGTGGACTGGTTCGCCAGCTCGCTGCCGGATGCCGACCCGCTGCGCACGGCCCAGGTCGAACACCGACGCTGCGAGGCGGGCCAGTCCTGGGCGTGGGACGGCGTGCGCTTCGAACTGCTGCACCCGACGCAGGCCGACTACGCCGCCCCGCCCGCGAAAAGCAACGAGCTGAGCTGCGTGCTGAAGCTGAGCGCGGCCGGCGGCAGCGTGCTACTGGGCGCGGACATCGACACGGCCACCGAGGCGCGCCTGCTCGAACGCGGCGCCCCGGTGCGCGCCGACCACTTCGTCGTGCCGCACCACGGCAGCCGCAGTTCGTCTTCGCCCGATTTCGTCGCGGCGGTGGGCGCGCAGCATGCGATCGTCTCCGTGGGCTACCGCAGCCGCTTTGGCCACCCGCATCCCGACGTAATGGCGCGCTACGCGGCCAGCGGTGCGCGCATCCTGCGCACCGACCGCGATGGCGCCGTGACGCTGGAACTGACTCCCGCGGCGACGACGGTGCTGCGCGAACGCGAGCGTTCGAGACGCTACTGGCATGCCCCGTAGGCTGCGCCGCGCGCACCAGCCGGACTGAACGCGGATGAAGGGGTGAGGCTCGAATGTTCTTGGCCGTGCCGCGGCCGTGCGTGTTGGCGGAGCGGTCAGGGCAATCGCATGAACGTCACAAGATCGTTCCCTCGCCCCGCTTGCGGGGAGAGGGCCAGGGTGAGGGGCGTTCTTGTCGCTAGATGTACGGTGCGGGCCATGCTCGACACCCCTCACCCCAGCCCTCTCCCCCGATTCCGGGGGAGAGGGAGTGATTCATGCGATTGCCCTGGCGGAGCGGTGCGCGCCACGGCTCGGCCGATGGATCGGTTAGACTCTGCGCCTCTTGCCCGGAGCCAAGATGCGCCAGCACCACGTCCAATGTCTCGGTCCCCACGGCCTGCATCGCATGGCCTACACGGAATGGGGCGATGCCGCCAATCCGCGGGTGCTGATGTGCGTGCATGGCCTGACGCGCAACGGGCGCGACTTCGACTTCCTCGCGGCAGCCCTGGCTTCGCATTACCGGGTGGTATGCCCGGACGTGGTGGGGCGCGGCCGCAGCGACCGCCTCAAGGTGGCCGACGACTACCATCTGCCGCTCTATGTGTCCGACATGGTGACGCTGATCGCCCGGCTCGGCGTGGAGCAGGTGCACTGGCTCGGCACCTCGATGGGCGGACTGATCGGCATGGCGCTGGCGGCGCACGAGAACACGCCGATCTCGCGCCTGGTGCTGAACGACGTCGGACCGCTGATTACCGCGGCGTCGATCCGGCGCATCGGCGAGTACGTCGGCCGGGCGCCCACGTTCGCGTCGATCGACGAGGCCGAAGCCTACCTTCGCCTGGTGGCGGCGAGCTTCGGGCGGCTCACCGACGCCCAGTGGCGGCATCTCACGGTGCATGCCGTAAGCGCCAACGCCGACGGCCGCTACGAGATGGTGTATGACTCCGCCATTGGCGAGCCTTTCCGCAAGTCGATGGGGGAAGAGGACGTGTCGCTGTGGCCGCTCTACGACGCGCTGCGCTGCCCGACGCTGGTGATGCGCGGCGCCGAGTCGGATCTGCTGCGGCAGGACACGGCGCTGGAGATGACGACGCGCGGCCCGCGGGCGAGGCTGGTCGAGGTGCCGGGCGTGGGCCACGCGCCCATGCTGATGGATGACGAGCAGATAGGGGCGGTGAGCGAGTTCCTGATCGGGACCTGACCCGCAGCCATGACGACGAGGAAGCCATGAGCCGTCACGACGACAGAAGAAGAATCTTCCTCAAGGCAGCGGCCGCGGCGGCGTGGTCCGCGCTGCCGCTGCGTTCGGTGCTGGCGCAGGGCGCGAAGATCCGCATCGGCCTGATGCTGCCCTATACGGGCACCTACGCCCAACTCGGCTCGGCGATCGAGAACGGCTTCCGCCTCGCGCTCCAGGAGCGCGACGGGCGCCTCGGCGGACGCGAGGTCGAGTTCTTCAAGGTGGACGACGAATCCGACCCGGCCAAGGCGCCGGAAAATGCCAGTCGGCTGGTGAGCCGTGACAAGGTGGACGTTCTGGTAGGCACGGTCCATTCCGGGGTCGCCCTGGGGATGAGCAAGGTGGCGCGGGAGGCGGGGCTGATCACCGTCGTGCCCAACGCCGGGGCGGACGCGCTTACCGGCCCGCTGTGCGCTCCCAACATCTTCCGCGCCAGCTTTTCCAACTGGCAGACCATCTACCCCCTGGGCAAGGTGGTGGCGTCGCGCGGGTTGAAGAGGGCAGTGTTCATCACCTGGAAGTACGCCGCCGGCGAGGAGATGATCGCCGCCTTCCGCCAGGGCTATGAAGAGTCGGGCGGAAAGCTGATCAAGGAACTGACGCTGCCCTTCCCGAACGTCGAGTTCCAGGCGCTGCTGACCGAGATCGCGTCGGTCAAACCGGATGCCGTGGCCTGTTTCTTCTCCGGCGGCGGGGCGGTCAAGTTCATGAAGGACTACGCCGCCGCCGGCCTCAAGGGCAAGATTCCGCTGTTCTCCAACTTCCTCACCGAGGGCACGGCTGGAGGCCGCCGGCGAGGCGGCGCAGGGCATCGAGTCTACCCTGCACTATGGCGACGGCATCGAGACGGCGCGCAACCGGGCCTTCCGCCTTGCCTATGCCAGGACCTACAAGCTCCAGCCCGACGCTTTTGCGGTGCAGGGCTACGACGCCGCGCTGCTGCTCGCGGCGGGCGCCGATGCCGTGAAGGGCGACGTCGCCCAGCGCGCGGCGATGATCAGGGCCATGGAGACGGCGAAGATCGACAGCCCGCGTGGCGCCTTCACCATGTCCCGCGCCCACAACCCGGTGATGGACATCTACCTGCGCAAGGTGGTGGGCGCCGAGAACCGGGTGATCGGCGTGGCGCACAAGGCGCTGGCAGACCCGGCCCGCGGCTGCAGGCTGGTTTGAGACCGGATCGTCCGCACGCGGCGTCGCACCAGTCGGCGGACGGCATCGCGCGCTTGCCATGGACTTTGTGTTCTTCCTGATCCAGTTGCTCAACGGCCTGCAATACGGCCTGCTGCTGTTCCTGGTGGCGAGCGGCCTGACCCTGATCTTCGGCATCATGGGCGTGATCAACCTCGCCCACGGCAGCCTCTACATGCTGGGGGCGTATCTCGCGTTCGCCTTGACCTCGGCCACCGGCAGCCTGTTCCTGGCGATCCTGCTCGGCGTTCCCATCGCCGTCCTGCTGGGACTGACTCTGGAGCGGCTGCTGTTCCGCCATCTCTACGAACGCGACCATCTCTACCAGGTGCTGCTCACCTACGGCCTGATCCTGGTGTTCGAGGAAGGGCGCAGCCTGCTGTGGGGCGACGACGTCCATTCCGTGGCGGTGCCCGCGATTCTGGCCGCCTCGATCCCGCTGACCGACACGCTGAGTTATCCGGTGTATCGGCTGGCGATGTCGGGGGTCTGCCTCGCGGTCGCCCTCGGCCTGTGGTGGCTGATCCAGCGCACCCGGCTGGGCATGGCAATCCGCGCCGGCAGCCACGACCGGGAAATGGTTCAGGCCCTGGGCATCGACATTCGTCGGGTCTACCTGCTGGTGTTCGCGCTCGGGGTGGCACTGGCGATGCTGGCGGGCATGCTTGCCGCGCCCCTGTCCTCGGTGTTTCCCAACATGGGGGCTCAGGTGCTGATCCTGTGCTTCGTCGTGGTGGTGATCGGCGGACTGGGTTCGGTCTGGGGCGCGCTGGTCGCGGCGCTGCTGATCGGCATGGCCGACACCTTCGGCAAGGTGTGGCTGCCCGAGGCGGCGGGGGCGCTGGTCTACGGACTCATGGCGCTGGTGCTGCTGTGGCGGCCCGAAGGGCTGTTCCGCCGCGGGTGAGCAGAGGGTAGGCCGGCCCTAATCGCCGCCGCAGCCGCCTCCACCGCCATCGCCCCCGTCTCCGGAGCCGTCGCCCGAACCGCCGTCGCCGAAGCCGTCGGTGCCGCCGTCGAAGCTGTCGCTGGAGAAGTCGCCGCCGCAGTGCGCGCTGCCGTCCCCGTTGCGCCGCAGCGCGCTGCAATCGGCGGTGTAGCGGAAGCCGTCGGCGATGCCGAGTTTCGCGTCCAGGGCGAACAGCAGGGGCAGCCGGGTGGGCTTGCGCGGATCGATGTTCTCCTCGCGGCAGGCGTGCCACCACACCCGCCGCAGTCCCTCGTTGTTGCGACGCTCGGCGCCGAGCACGACGGCGGGCGTATGGTGCAGCATGCCGCCGAACGCCTTGCGGCAGAAGACCTGGTAATGCCGCGTGTAGAGGATGAACTCGTGCCACAGGTCGTCGGCGACCTGGGAAGGCATGGAGACGAAGCGGCGCCCGCCCTGGAGATAGGCGAGGAAGAATTGCCGCAGGCCGCGCGAGGCCAGTTGCCGATCCTTGAAAGACAGTTCCGGACGGCGCTGGCCCAGCCGTTCCAGGAGCCCCGCTGGGAATGGGTAGCTGCGGATGAACTGCGCACGCGCCAACCGGCGCCAGCTGGACCAGACGATCCACAGCGCGAAGGCGAGCACGGCGGCGACGGCGGCGAAGGGCGCGGACATGTCGGAAGGATGGTCGTCGGAACGAAAGTCAGAGTCTAGCGTACGGTGTTTGCTCCCATCGCCGCACGGATGGGGTGTTCCGGGCGGCCCGCCGCCTGTCATGGGACTGTCACCCCTGCTGGCTATGTTGTCGCCTCCCCAACAACCCGGGACAGACCGACCATGCCCTCCATTCACCTGTTTGCCGGCGTGCTCGCCGCGGCGCTGATCGCGGCGCCGGCCGCGCCGACCCTGGCCGGCGAGCGCGAAGCCGGCGAGCGCCAGCCCATCGTCATCGGCCACCGCGGCGCCAGCGGCTACCTGCCCGAGCACACCCTCGAAGCCTACGCGCTGGCGATCGAGATGGGCGCCGACTATATCGAGCCTGACCTGGTGGCCACGAAGGACGGCCACCTTATCGCGCGCCACGAACCCATGCTGGGAGGCACCACAAACGTAGCCGAGCTGGCGCAGTTCTCCTCGCGCAAGGCGACGAAGATCGTCGATGGCGTGGCCGAGGAGAACTACTTCGCCTCCGACTTCACTCTGGCCGAGATCAAGACGCTGCGCGCCAAACAATCCCGCGCCGGGCGCCCGACCCAGTTCGACGGCCTGTTCGATGTTCCGACCTTCGACGAGGTGATCGAGCTGGTGAAGCGCAAGTCGCGCGAAAAAGGTCGCACCATCGGCATCTATCCCGAGACCAAGCACCCGACCTTCCACGATGGACTCGGGCTGTCGCTGGAGGAGCCTCTGGTGGCAGCCCTCCGGCGCGCCGGCTGGAACCGCAAGGACGCGCCGGTGTTCATCCAGTCCTTCGAGCAGTCCAACCTCAAGCAGTTGCGGCGCATGACGCCGGTGCGGCTGGTGCAGCTCGTGGACGCCAACGATGCACTGCCCGACGGCAGCATGGACTTCACGCCGCCCTTCGACCGGCCGTACGACTGGACCGTGTCGGGCGATCCCAGGCTGCTGGCACGCACCTTCGGCTACTTCGTCACCCCGGCCGGTCTGAAGGAGATCGCTACTTATGCCGATGGCGTGGGGCCGTGGAAGCGCTACCTGGTGCGGCTGGCGAACGGCGAGAAAAAGGTGTTCCCGGAGATCGTGCAGAACGCCCACAAGGCGGGGCTGATGATCCACACCTGGACCTTCCGCAGCGAGCAGGGCCAGTTGCTGCCCCAGTATGCAGGCAATCCGCTCAACGAGTACTTCGAGTTCTACGGGCTGGACATCGACGGCGTGTTCTCCGACTTTCCCGACACCGCGGTCGCGGCCCGCACCCTGCACCAGATCGCCGCCGACCCGAAGCTGGCGGAATGCCTCACCGGCGAGCGTGGCGGACCGAAGCGCGGCCGTCCCGACTGCCCCGACGAGAACTGATCCGCGTTACCGGGTGCCGCGCGGCGGCACCCGGCCACGACACGTACTCCAAGTGATCGGCGGGCCCGCCGGCCTGGCTCGCGGTTCAGACGAGGCAGCCCTGCGCCAGCTTCTGAAAACGGCCCACTGCACCGGACTTGAGCGGTTCGGCGTTGGCGCGGTCGTCCCAGCGCCGCAGCAGAATGGCTTCGCGCGCGTGGGCACCACGCAGAAAGGCTTCGATCTCATCCTGCGACATCGGACCGCCATTGCGTTCCAGGCTGGTCCGGGCACTGCGGTGCAGTCGGTCCAGGTAGCCCGGCTCGACGGCACAGAGGTAGCGCTTCGCTTCGGCATGCAGGCGTACCGGTTCCGTGATGCCCGGTCCGAACCACAAGCTCAGGAAGGCGGCGCCGATCATGGCATGGCGATCGCGTCCGACGGGGGCGCTGGCGACACAGAAATCCTCCAGCAGCAGATGTCCGATGTCGTGCAACAGGCTTGCGGTGATCAGTTCGGCCTCGGCACCGGCCTGCTGTGCCAGCGCGGCGCAGCGCAGCGCATGGTCGAGGGCGCTGATCCCGGGCGCAACCATCTCCCGGCTGCCTTGATCGACGACCAGGCGCCAGAGCGCGCTCAGGTCGCGCGCCGCATCGGCGGCTGCCCAGCGGGCGGGCACGTCGCGCCGTGCCACCGGCAGGGTTTTCTTCAGTCCGGAGCTTGCGCCGCGGTCGCGGTGGGGCGCACTGGTCATGTGAAATGCATATCTGTCTGCGAACTGAATACGCGAGTCTAGGACGCGGACGTTACGGCTTCGTTTCAGTCAGCCGCTGCACTTCGCCGCCCGGGCGGCGATGCAGCGCTCGGCCCACTGCGCCGACCAGGGGTCGAAAATGCCGAATCGATCCGGTGCGAATCTGCCCGCCAGGTCGGTGTCCGCACAGCCCTCCGCGAGGTTCACAGCGACCCGCGCCAGTCCGGCCGACACCGCGATACCGGCGCCGTTGCAAGCTCCCAGCACCATCAGGTTGGTCCACGGCGGAATCCCTCCCACGGCGAACTCGCCGTCCGGCGAATAGCCCGAGGGACCGGCGATGTGATGCCGCAGCCCCAGTTCGAGCAGGCGCGGCGCGTAGCGTTGCAGCAGCTCGAAACGGGCCTCCAGCGCAGCAAATCCGTCGTCCTCGCCGAAGGCGAAGCCGGCGAGGTCCACCGGCAGTTGGCGCGGGTCTGCCGTCGCGCCGCGCGACTCGCGCAGGCCGAACAGGATCGACCCAAGCTCGGGCCGGCTGTACAGGCGCAGGTCCGGAGCTAATACCATGGGCATGTTCTCCGGCGCCAGCGGCGAAGGTTCGGTGATCCAGTACCGGGAGCGCACCGGCGCGTAGGGCACGGCACAACCGAGCGGCGCGAGCAATGCGTTGGTCCAGGCGCCGGCGGCGACCCACACACGCTCCGGAACCCAAGCATCGTCACCGACGCGCACCCGCACCCGCTCGCCGTCGGCGTCGGCGTCGATTCGTGCCGCGCTGCCCCATTGGAAGCGTACCCCGCGGTGCCGCGCGCTGGCGGCGTAGGCGCTGGCGAGGAGGCAGGGATCAGTGTAGGCCTCGTCCGGGAACCACAGTCCCTGCGCGAAGGCAGAGCAGGCCAGCCAGGGCAGCCTGTCGGCGAAATAGACGGGGGCTTCGACCAGACTGTTGACACCATGCAGCGCCGCCGTGGCCTGGTGGTCGGCCAGGGTGGCGCGGGCGGCGTCGCTCGCCGCGACGTGCAGGGCACCGCAGCGGTGCAGTGGCACTTCGAAGCCCTCAGCACGCAGATCCTCGATCGCCGCCAGCGTGCGCTGCACCAGCGGCACCCAGTGGGTTCTGCGCCAGGGCCGCGCCAGCGAAATCAGGGCGGCGGCGCGGGCGGTCGCCTGGGAGGCCAGCGGATTCGGGTCCACCACCAGTATGTCGTTGGGGTCGGCAACGCGCTGCGCCAGTTCCCGCGCCAGGGCGCTGCCGAGGATGCCGGCCCCGACGATGACCTGCGTGGCGCGGGGCATACGCATCGCCGGCCTTGGCGTGGTGCGCGGGCGCCGCCTCAGGCGGCTTGAGGCGCGAGGTTGTCAACGCCCATTTCGGCCAGCGCGTCGCGGATCGCCGCCACTGCCGCCGCCATCGTGAGGTGATCGATGGCACCGATGCAGCCGACGCGGAAGGTTTCGATGCGGGTGAGCTTGCCGGGGTAGAGGATGAAGCCGCGCTCGCGCACCCGCGTGTAAAGCTCGGGAAAGCGGTAGGCAGGGTCGCGCGGCGCGTGGAAGGTGAGGATGATGGGCGCGCGCAGTTCCGGCGGCAGGAAGCTCGCGATGCCCATCTCGGCCATGCCCTCGACCAGTTCGGCGCAGTTGCGACGGTAGCGGGCGAGTCGCGCCGGCTGGCCGCCTTCCTCGATGAACTGGTTTACGGCCGCGCGCAGCGCCGCCACCACGTGGGTGGGCGGCGTGAAGCGCCATTGCGTCGTGCGCTGCACGTACTGCCACTGGTCGGCGAGGTCCATCGCCAGCGAATGGCAGTTGCCGGCGGACGCTTCCAATGCGTCGCGCCGCACGATGACGAAGCCCATCCCCGGAACGCCTTCCAGGCACTTGCCCGAAGCGGCCACCAGCGCCTCGAAGGGCATGCTGCGGGCATCGATGTCGAGGGCGCCGAAGGAGCTCATGGCGTCCACGATCAGCCGTCGCCCCTGGCGCGCCACCGCCGCGGCGATCTCGGGTAGCGGATTCAGCATGCCGGTGCCGGTCTCGCAATGCACCTGGGCGACGTGGGAGATGGCGGGGTCGCCGGCCAGCGCCGCCTCGATGACGCCGGGATCGGCAGCGCGGTCCTCGCCGAAGGGCAGCACCACCGCCGTGCGCTTGAGGTAACCAAGGATGCGCACGATGCGCTGGCAATAGGCGCCGTTGTCCGGCACCAGGATCTTGGCGCCTCGCGGCACCAGCGTTCCCAGTGCCGCCTCCACCGCGAAGGTGCCGCTGCCCTGGAGAGGGACGCAGACGTGATGCTCGGTCGCGTGGACGATGGCCGGCAGGTCGCGGCACAGGCTGGCGGTGATCGCGTTGAATGCGCCGTCCCAGGAACCCCAGTCGCGCAGCATCGCTTCGCGCGTGCGGCGCGAGGTGGTGAGGGGGCCGGGGGTGAGCAGGATCGGGTCGGGCGTTTCGTTCGTCATGAATGGTGGAAAGACGCTTGGTTTGCGTAGGTTGCGCCGTGCGCACCATGATGTGGCCCGGTGCGCACGGCGCACCCTACGGAATCACGGCGGCCCGAAGGACATGACACGCCGCCGCGTCGGCGAAGGCGCGGTCGATCTCCTCCAGCCGGTAGCGGCCGTCCACCAGTTCGGCGAAGGGAAAGCGGCTGCGCTGGGCGAGCACGAAGTCCAGAGCCTGGATCAGGTGGCGCGGGTGGTAGTTGTGCACGCCGGTCAGGGTGAGGCAGCGGCGCAGCAAGAGATTGAAGTCCAGGGTCGCCTCGGCGCCGGGCGTCACCACCCCGCCCAGCGCGTAGCGGCCGCCGCTGCGCAGCATCGCCGCGCCAGTGGGAACGACCTTCGCATCGCCGCAGACCTCGATGACGGCGTCCGCTCCGTCGGGCCGGCAGGCTCCCCGCACCTGGGCGACGAGCTCTGCGGCGGGCAGCGCGGCGTCGAGGGTGAGGTCGCAGCCGAAGCGGGCCGCCAGATTGCGCCTCGCCGGCACCGGATCGATGCCGATCACCCGTCGCGCGCCCCGCGCCTTGGCCAGCGCCGCGCCGTATAGGCCCAGGAGCCCCAGGCCCTGGATCACCACCGTGTCGCCGAGGCTGACTTTCGCCGCCTCGGTTACCGCCACCATGGTCGCCACGCCGCAGTTGAGCGGCGCCGCCTCCTCGTCGGCGAGGTCGTCCGGGAGGAGCAGCAGGCCCGTACCGGGCTGTACGTAGCAGTGGTCCGCGAAGCCGCCGATGAGGTGGGGCGGACGCTCCGCCGACTCGTGCCCGTACTTCTCCACGCCCGGGCACTTCTGGGGAAGGTCCAGCACGTCGCGCTGGTAGCAGGGGCCGTGGTGGAAGTACTCGGTCCAGGTGATGCGGCTGCCGACGCGGATGGCATCGCCGCGCAGGTCGCTCGTGACGCCCGCGCCCAGTTCGACGACGCGGCCCACGATCTCGTGGCCCAGCAGCCCCGGCAGCGGTGTCGGCCGCCGGCCCTGGTAGGAATGGATGTCGGAGCGGCAGATGGTGGCCATCGCCACCCGCACCAGCACTTCGCCGGGGGCGGCGGGGCGCAGCGGATAACTGCGGATGGCGAAGGGCGCGTTGGGGGCGTCGAAGATCGCGGCGCGGCCGTGGCGCTCGCTCATTTCGCGGTTCCGTTCTCAGTTCCGTTGATGGCGTAGTCGAAGATGTGGTGGCTCTTGAGGCCGCCGCGGGCGGCGCGCTGCCGAAAGTCAGCCTTCAGCGGACGGTTCAGCACGAAGGGCACCTTGGCTTCGGTGATCGCGCCGTGGGTGCGCAGGCGGTGGCCGGCCAGGCCCGACAGGTCGTGGTCTGCCCGGGCCGCGCCGACGCAGGTGCCGGCATCGCCGACCACCACCACGTCGCCCTCCCGGTCGCGGGGCAGGTCGAACTCGGCGGCAGCGTCGGCGCCGCCCATGACGAGCGCGATTCCCGGCTGGCGGCGGGCGATGTCGATGACCTTTTCGGGGTCGGCGCCGTCACTGCACCACACGCGGACGAAGCCGCCCAGCGCGCCGTGGTGGGCGACGAAGGCGTCGGTGATGGGGCAGACGACGCGGGTGCGGCCGGCGCCCAGTTCGCGGTCGAGGATGTCCTGCAGCCACACCACCCGGGGCGAGCCGTCGGGCAGCGACTTGTCGTTCATGCCGTGGTCGGCGGTGAGCGCCACCACGGCGCCGAGTTCGTCGAGGCGCTGGAAGCAGTCGTCCAGCGCGGCATAGAAGGCGTCGGCGTCGGCCTCGCCGGGGGCGTGCTTGTGCTGTATCCAGTCGGAGAGCGACAGGTAGGCAATGCGCGGCCGGCGCGTCTGCATCAGCCGGATTCCCGCCTCCAGCACGAACAGCGACAGCTCCGGCGAGTACATGTCCGGCAGCGGCATGCCGACGAGATCAAGCACGTTCTCGATGCCGTTTTCCGCCGGCGTGCAGCGGTCGGCCTTCTCGGAGGAGAAGGCGGTGCTGCCGCCGGACAGGTCCATGCCCTTGGCGAGCTGGCGGCGCAGCTTGTCCTTGGCGGTGATGGCGAGCACCGGCACGCCGGTGCGGGAGAACTCCGCCAGCACTGTCGAGGAGCGCAGCAGTTCGGGGCCGGTCATCGGCACCGCCTCGCCGCTGGCGCGGTCGAGGTAGAAGTTGCCCGAGATGCCATGCACCGAGGCCGGGGCGCCGGTGACGATGGACATGTTGTTGGGGCAGGTAAAACTCGGCACGGTGCCGTCTGCCACCGCGGCGAACCCATCGCGCATGAAGCGCGCCACCGTGGGCAGGATGCCGTCGGCCAAGCCGCGCTCGAAGTAGGCGGGGTCGCCGCCGTCGATGCAGACAACCACCACGGGCTCCTCGGGCAGGCGGTAGTCGGTGCCGTTCAGGGATATCTTTGTCATGAGTCTCTCACTCTCTCACCCTCGCGTGGGAGAGGGCGGGGTCGGGGCGTCGGGCGTTCGCCTCCCGGGCGCGAATCTCATATCGCCCACTGCCGTATGCGGGCGGAGACCAGGTCGATCAGCGTCACCGCGACGATGATGATGAGCAGCACCGCAGCCGTCTCGGCGTAGTCGAAGCCGCGTATCACCTCGTGCAGGATCACGCCGATGCCACCCGCGCCCACCATGCCCACCACCGAGGCGGAGCGCACGTTGGACTCGAAGCGGTACAGCGAGTAAGAGATCCACAGCGGCAGCACCTGGGGAATGACGCCATAGACCACCTCGTCGATGGCCCGGGCGCCGGTGGCGCGCACCCCTTCCACCGGGCGCGGGTCGATCGCCTCCACCGCCTCCGCGAACAGCTTGGCCAGGATGCCGGTGGTATGGACCCACAGCGCCAGCACGCCGGCGAAGGGGCCCAGCCCGACGGCAACGATGAACAGCATGGCGAACACCATCTCGTTGATGGCGCGGCAGGCGTCCATCAGCCGGCGCACCGGCTGGTAAACCCAGCTCGGCACGATGTTCTGGGCCGACAGCAGGCCGAAAGGCACGGCGCAGACCACCGCCAGCACCGTGCCCCATACCGCGATGTGGATCGTGATCACCATCTCGTGCAGGTAGATGCGCCACTCGCGGAAGTTGGGCGGGAAGAAATCCTGGGCCAGCGTGACCATGTTGCCCGAGTCGCGGATCAGATCCATGGGGCGCATCTCGGCGCCGTTCCACGACCAGCCGAGCAGCATCAGCGCGACGCCCCAGGCCAGGTAGCTGCCCAGCCCGGGGCGCGGCGGCGCGAGGGGAACATCGCGGATCGCAGGTTTGGCGGTCATGCCTTGGGGATGGAAAAGTCAGTCCGTAAAGAGCGGTGCGATGCCACCCTCACCCTCCCCCGCGCGCGCGGGAGGGATTGCAACCGGATCACTTGGTCGTCTGTGCGACGTCGCTCTTCATCTGCTTCGCCAGTTCGGCGAGCTTGGCGTCGATCTCGGCGAGCACGGGTTTCTTCTCGGCCTCGCTCATGTTGGCGTCGTTCTCGATCTTGCGGCGGTCCTTGAACAGTTCGAGCTGGCGTATGGGCAGCAGTTGCGCGTCGCTGGAATCCTTGAAGCCCGCCAGACGGTACATGTTCTTGAGGATTTCCTTCTCCCGCGCGTCCTTGCCGTAGGACACGACGAATTCCTTGATCTTCTTCTTCGCCGCTTCGGGCAGGTCCTTGCGCCACACCAGCGGATCGCGGGGGATCAGGGGCGAGGTCCACAACACGCGCACCTGATCGTATTTCGCCGGATCGCTCTCCTTGATCTTGTTGAGTTGCTCGCTGTTGTTGGTGGCGACATCGACCTGCTTGTTGAGCACCGCCAGCAGGTTGGCCTCGTGGTTCGAGGCGCGCATCACCTTGAAGTGGGTCTTGGGATCGAGGTTGTTGAGCGTGAACACGTAGTAGGTTGGGACCAACGTGCCGGAGGTGGACTGGGGGTCGCCGATGCCGAAAGTCAGGCTCTTGCCGTTCTTCAACACGTCGTCCAGCGTTTTCACTGCGCTGTCCTTGTGCGTGATGAGGTAGGAGTAGTAGCCCGGCGTACCGTCGAGATCGACGAACTGGGCGAAGACCTCGCCGTTGGCGCGGTCCACGGCGTCGATGGCGGACTTGTTGCCGTACCAGGCGATGTGCACCTTGTTGAAGCGCTGCGCCTCGATGATGCCGGTGTAGTCGGTGGCGTAGAAGCCATTGACCTTGAGGCCGGTGCGCTTGGACATGTCTTCGAGGAAGGGCTCCCACATCTGCTTTAGCGCCCCGGATTTCTCGGTGGCGATGATGCCGAAGTTGATTTCCTGGACCTGGACCTGGACCTGGGCTTGGGCGCCCAGCGCGAACCCTGCGGCCAGGATGGCTGCGAAGCGACGGATCATGCTGTTCTCCTTGTCTCGATGAAAGCGTTGGTTGCGGACGGGGCGGAGCCTCAGGCGGCCAGCGGCAGCAGGCCCCGGGGCAGATCGGGTTCGGCGCCGGCGCCGGGGCCCTCGTCGTAGAGAGCGTCCACGTCGGCGCCGTAGAGCTGGCGCAGCAGTTCGGGAGTCAGCGCCGACGAAGCGCCGTCGTACACGAGGCGGCCCTGGTGCAGGGCGATGGTGCGCGGGCAGTACTTGAGCGCCATGTTGACCTGGTGCAGCGAGACCACCACGGTGAGATCCTGCTCGGCGTTCATGCGCGCCAGGATCTCCATGACATTGCGCGCCGACTCGGGATCTAGGGAGGCGATGGGTTCGTCGGCGAGCACGATGCGCGCGCCCTGCACCAGTGCGCGGGCCAGCGCCGCGCGCTGCTGCTGCCCACCGGACAGGGTGCTGGCGCGCTGCCAGGCAAACTGTTCCATGCCCACCGAGGCCAGCGCCTCCAGAGCCGCCTGCCGCTCCGCCACGGTGAATCGCATCAGCACGCTGCGCCAGACCGGGATGCGGTGCAGCACGCCGGCAAGCACGTTGGCCATCACCGACAGCCGGCCCACCAGGTTGAACTGCTGGAACACGAAGCCGATCTGGCTGCGGATGCGGCGCACGTCGCGCACGATGCGTCCGTCCCGCTGCACCGGGCGGCCCAGCACCGCGATCTCGCCGCTGCCGCGGTCGCCGGCGATGAAGCCCGCGACATGGCGCAGCAGCGTCGACTTGCCCGAACCCGAGGCGCCGATCAGGGCGACCATCTCGCCCGCGGCGATGTCGATGCTCACGGCATCGAGGGCACGGTTGCGGGCGAAGGTCTTGCGCAGGTCGCGGACCTGGATGGCGGGGGCATTCACGGGTCGGGACGGCGGCTGCAACGGGTTTGCAATATCCGCCATCCTAGAATTCGCCCATTGCAGAAAATTGACAGGCGAGAGAAAGGGGGGCGCGATGGAAGCGGTGCAGGCGCTGCGCGAGCTGTTCGAGGACAAGGGCGCGATGCGCTACGGCGAGGCGGTGAACCAGACCGAGCATGCGCTGCAGGGCGCGGCGGCGGCCGAAGCCGAGGGCGCGACGGCGGCGCTGGTGCTCGCCACGCTGCTGCACGACGTGGGCCACATGCTGCACCGGGACGCCGGAACGGCCTATGTCCAAGGCATCGACGACCGCCACGAGGTCATCGGCGCCCGCTGGCTGGCCCGCTGGTTCGGGCCGGAAGCGAGCGAGCCGGTGAGGCTGCATGTCGCCGCCAAGCGCTACCTGTGCCACGCCGAGCCGGGCTACCTCGAAGCCCTGACGCCGGTTTCGCGGCGCACCCTCGAACTCCAGGGCGGTCCCATGAGCGCCGACGAGGCGGCACGCTTCATCGCGCTGCCGCATGCGCCGGAGGCGGCGCGCCTGCGCCGCTACGACGAGGCGGCGAAGGTGGCGGGGGCCGCGACTCCCGACCTGGAACATTTCCTGAGCCGGGTCGGGCAATGCCCCACGCATCCGGGGGCGCCGCGATGAGCGGCCCGGACTTCCGCCGCGATGCGATGCGCATCGCCGGCGAACGCGTCGAGCGCCCGCGTGTCATCGAAGTGCTGAACCCTTACTCCGGCGCCTGCGTCGGCAGCGTGCCCATGGCCCTGGTGGAAGACGTGCGCCGTGCCTACGAGGTCGCGCGCGCTTACCCGCCGGCGCTCACCCGCCACGAGCGCTCCGTCATCCTGCGCCGCGCCGCCGACATCGTGCGCCGCCGCGCCGACGAGATCAGCGCGCTCATCACCGCCGAGTCGGGGCTGTGCGCCAAGGACAGCCGCTACGAGACGGGCCGGGTGTACGACGTGCTGGAGTTCGGCGCCCAGCTCGCCCTCGTCGATGACGGGCAGATATTCTCCTGCGACATCACCCCCCACGGCCGGCGGCGCAAGGTCTACACCCTGCGCGAGCCCCTTGCCGGCGTCATCTGCGCCATCACGCCCTTCAACCATCCGATGAACCAGGTGGCGCACAAGGTGGTGCCGAGCGTCGCGACCAACAACCGCATGATCCTGAAACCCTCGGAGAAGGTGCCCCTGTCGGCGTTGCTGTTCGCCGACATCCTCTACGAGGCGGGGCTGCCGCCGCCCATGCTGCAGGTGGTCACCGGCGATCCGGCGGAGATCGCCGGCGAGCTGCTCACCCATCCCGACTGCGAGCTGATCAGCTTCACCGGCGGCGTGGCGGTGGGCAAGGCGATCGCCGAGCGCGCCGGCTACAAGCGCACGGTGCTGGAGTTGGGCGGGAACGATCCGCTGATCGTGCTGGAGGATGCGGACCTCGACGAGGCCTCGACGCTGGCGGTGCAGGGCTCGTACAAGAACTCCGGCCAGCGCTGCACCGCCATCAAGCGCATGCTGGTGCAGGACACGGTGGCGGAGCGCTTCGTCGAACTGCTGGTGGAGAAGACCCGCGCCTGGCGCCACGGCGATCCCGCCGACCCGGCGATGGACATGGGCACGGTGATCGACGAGGCGGCGGCGCGGCTGATCGAGGGCCGGGTCGATGCCGCCATCGCCGGCGGCGCCCGGCTGCTTGCTGGGCACGAGCGCAGCGGCGCGCTGTACGCGCCGACGGTGCTGGACCGCGTCGACCCGGCGATGGAAGTGGTGATGCAGGAAACCTTCGGCCCGGTGTCGCCGGTGATCCGTTTCGGTACCGTGGACGAGGCCATCGCCATCGCCAACGGCACCGCCTACGGCCTGTCGTCGGCGGTGTGCACCAACCGTCTCGATCTCGTCACCCGCTTCGTCACCGAGCTGCGGGTGGGCTCGGTGAACGTGCGCGAAGTCCCGGGCTACCGGCTGGAGGTGACGCCCTTCGGCGGCGTCAAGGACTCGGGCCAGGGCTACAAGGAAGGCGTGCAGGAAGCGATGAAGGGCTTCACTCACCTCAAGACCTACTCCCTGCCCTGGTGACGCTCTCCGCGGGGGTGGCGGGCTGGGTGCTGTTGTCGGCCCTGCTCCATGCCACCTGGAACCTGCTGATCAAGGGCAGCGCCGACCGGCTGCTGGACACCGCCGCCCTGGCGCTGGCGGCCAGCGTGCTGTGCGCCCTGACCTTGCCCTTCCTGCCGCTGCCGGCACCGGAGAGCCGGCCGCTGCTGGCGCTTTCCGTCGTCATCCACATGTTCTACTTCCTGGCACTGGTCGAGACCTACCGCTGGGCCGACCTGTCCAGTGCCTACCCGATGATGCGCGGCACGGCACCCGTGCTGGTGGCGCTGACTTTCGCCGCGCTGGGCGAGCCGCCTTCGGCCGCGCTGTGGGGCGGCATCGCCCTGGTGAGCGCAGGCATCGTGCTGCCGGCGGCGATCGGCCTCGTGCGCGGCGAGGTGGCGGGGCGCGGCGTGGCGATGGCGCTGGCCATGGCGGCGATCATCGCGCTCTACACCGTGGTGGACGCGGCCGGGGCGCGCCGTTCCGGCAGCGCCATCGCCTACAACCAGTGGCTGTTCTTCTTCGATGCCTTCGGCATTCTCGCCATCGCGCTGTGGCGACGCCGCGGCTCGCTCGCCGCCCACCTGCGGCGGCGCTGGCCCCATGCGCTGGCGGGTGGGGTGCTGACGGTCGGCTCCTACGGCATTGTCATCTGGGCGATGACCGTGGCGCCTGTGGCGGCGGTGGCGGCGCTGCGCGAGACCTCGGTGATCTTCGCCGCCGTGATGGGCGCGCTGGTCCTCAAGGAGCCGCTGGGCACCTGGCGCATCGCCGGGGCCGTCGCCGTGGGGCTGGGGGTCGCCGCGATCAGGGCGGGCGGCTGAGACCGGCGGATGCGCAACACGATTGTCATCGTGGGTTAACGGAAGTGTTGCAAGGTTGCTCACTGCTGCGCAGCGGTTGCTGCCGGCGGTCCGACATTCCGGGAGGGAACTCATGAAAGGCTTCTTGCGCGCACTCGAAGTGCAACGCTGGGACGACCATCGCTACTACCACCACAGCAGAATCAACCAGTCCCTGCATTTCGTGAGCGCGGTGAGCTTCCTCTGCGCCTACGTCCTCGTGTTCACCGACCCCGTGGTGGCCGCCCTCGTGGGCTGGCTGGTGGCGATGGTCAGCCGGCAGGCGGGGCACTTCTTCTTCGAGCCCAAGGGCTACGACGAGGTCAACCAGGCGACACACGAGCACAAGGAGCAGATCAAGGTCGGCTACAACCTGCGGCGCAAGCTGGTGCTGCTGGCCGTGTGGGCCACCTCGCCGCTGCTGCTGATGGCCGATCCGACCGCCCTGGGCATGCTCGATCCCCACGCGGACCTGGGCAGCTTCGTTTCCAACGTCGCCATGCTGTGGCTCGCCATCGGCGCGGCGGGCCTGCTGTTCCGCACCGTGCACTTGTTCGTCCTGCGCGACGTGCGGACCGGGCTGGTCTGGCTGACCAAGATCCTCACCGACCCGTTCCACGACATCAAGCTCTACCACAGGGCGCCGCTGCGGCTGCTGCGCGGCGAACTGATCGATCCGATGCGGGCGGAAGAGGGGTCTGCGCACCAGCGCGCCTGATGCTCCGATGGGGCGCGCCGGCACCGCCGACGCGGGCCGGCGCTCAGGTGCGTGCGCCCAGCATTTCCCGGAGTATCCGCCGCCGGATGGCGGCGTTGGACGCCTGCGGATGACACCACCACCAACCGTCCTCCTTCATTTGCCGGGCTGCGGCGACGAAGCGTTCCGCCACGGCGGCGAAGTCAGCGTCGGTGTAGTTCAGGCTGAATATCAGGCGCCCGCTGCCGACCCAGCTCAGCGCCAGGCCCTGGGACCGGAGATAGAACTGGAACATCCAGTTGTAGCGCGACGGGGAGAGATAGCAGACGGTCCAGACGGTGGACAGGTTCGCCACGCGTACCGGGAGCCCCGCAGCCCGCAGGCGCTCGTTGAGCATGCCGGCGCGAGCGTCCCACGTCGCGTCGAGGTCGCGGTACAGGGCGCGAATCTCGGCGGTCTCCATGCGCCGCAGGAACTCGGCCATCGCACCCATGACATAGGGATGAGAGTTGAAAGTGCCGCGGGCGAAGCAGATGTCCGCCGGGCGCTCCGGCCGGTAGCGCCGCATCAGGTCCCGGCGGCCGCAGACCACGCCGACGGGCAGTCCGCCGCCGAGAGTCTTGCCGTAGGTGACCATGTCGGCGCGCACGCCGAAATACTCCTGGGCGCCGCCGGGCGCGAGGCGGAAGCCGACGAACACCTCGTCGAACACCAGCGGAATCCCGTGCTCGGTGCACACGGCGCGCAGTTTCTCGAGCCACGCGGTGTAGGCCGCGCGGTCGAAACGGGCGGCGCGCCCGCCGTCCACCAGCGACGAGTCGCTGGGGGCGCCCGCGTTGGGGTGCAGCGCCTGCAGCGGATTGACCAGCACGCAGGCGATGTCGCGCCGCCGGCGCAACACGCGCAGCGTGCGCTCGTCCATGTCGCGCAGCGTGTAGGTGTCGCGGGCCGGAAGTGGATTGCCGATGCCCGGCTGCACGTCGCCCCACCAGCCGTGGTAGGCGCCGCAGAAGCGCACCACGTGGGAGCGCCGCGTGTGGTAGCGGGCAAGCCTCACCGCCTGCATCACCGCCTCGGTGCCCGACATGTGGAAGGACACTTCGTCCAGGCCCGAAATCTCCTTCAGGCGCGCGACGTTGTAAGCGATCAGCGGGTGATAGGGGCCCAGCACGGGGCCCAGCTCCCGGGCCTGCTCGCTGCCGCAAGCTATGCACGACTTGTAGAAGTCATAGCCGAAGAGGTTAACGCCGTAGGATCCGGTCAGGTCGTACAGCTGGTTGCCGTCGAGGTCCGTCAGCTGCACGCCCGAGGTGGACGCCGCCAGCGATCCGGCGCTCAAGTGCTGGCGCACGTGGCGGCTGAACTGGTAGGGCACGCGGTAGGCGCTGGTGAACTGCAGGTCGGAGATACCCTGCTGGAGCTCTGCGGTGGCTGCCGCGGTGCGGGCGAAGCGCTGGCGATAGCTGTCGGCGAGGCGCAGGAACCCGGCCTGGCGCGTCGCGGCGACCTCCTTGGGGGCGTCGTCGGCGCGGAAGAAGCGCTCCTCGTCGTATTCGTAGAAGGGGATGCGCGCCGAGATCCAGCGCGCGATGCGCGGATGCCCCGCCAGCGAGCGGTGCTTCGCCAGGGAGAGTTCGATGCGGTTCTTGAGCCGCGGCAGTCCCGCAGCGCCGGCCGCCGCGCCGAAGGCGTAGAGACCAAGTGTCGGGTCCAGGATCGTCATCGACCGAAGATGTACCTCGGCCACATTACAGCGCCATGACCCTGCGCACCGCGATCGCGCGCTTCTTCCAGCAGGAAGCGGTCAACTTCCTGGTCACCAACCGCATACCGCGGCGGCTTGTGACGCGCTTCGTCGGCTGGTTCAGCAGGATCGAGCAGCCCCTGGTGCGTGACCTGTCGATCGGCATCTGGCGGACGTTCGCCGATCTCGACCTGGCGGACGCGAAGAAGCATAGCTTCCGCAGCATGCACGACTGTTTCACGCGCGAGCTGCGCGACGGCGCGCGCCCGGTCGATCCCGATGCCGCCGTGCTGGTGAGTCCCTGCGACGCGATCGTAGGCGCGTCCGGGCGGATCGGCGACACCCTGCTGATCCAGGCCAAGGGCTTTCCCTACACGCTGGAGGAACTGCTGGGGGACCGCGAGGCGGTCGACAGCCACCGCGGCGGCTGCTACGCCACGCTGCGCCTGACTTCGGGCATGTACCACCGCTTCCATGCCCCCCACGACTGCCGCGTCGGCCGGGTGGCCTACATCGGCGGCGATGCGTGGAACGTGAACCCGCCGGCGCTGCGGCGGGTGCCGAAGCTGTATTGCCGCAATGCCCGCGCCGTGATCCGGACGCGCCTCGACGCCGGCGGCCACCCGGTTACGCTGGTGCCGGTCGCTGCGGTGCTCGTCTCCGCCATCCGCCTGCCCTTCCTCGACGCGAGGGTCGGCAGGGCGCCCCAGGCAGCCGGCAGCTTCGAGTGCGACACCCGCTTCGCCAAGGGCGAAGAGATGGGATGGTTCGAGCAGGGCTCGACCATCATCGTCCTTGCCCCGTCCGGGTTCCGGCTGTGCGAGGGCATCGCCGACCAGGCGCGGATCCGGGTCGGTCAGCCGCTGATGCGCCTGCCGTGAGGCGCGCGCATTCCGACCGCCGGGCCGGGCCGCCGGCGACTACTCGACGAGCCGCGTCTCGCCGGCGCGCACCCGCTGGCCGGGCTGTACCAGCACCCTGAGATCGGGGCGCCAGCTCACCACCAGATCGACCTGGGAGCCGATGCGGATCATGCCGAAGGTCCGGCCGCGCTCGACCACGTCGCCTTCCCTGAAATAGCTGTCGATGCCATTGACGGTACGCGCGCCGATCTGCACCACGTAACAGGACAGCGGCGCGCCGCGGTAGTCGCCGACCAAGTGGGTCACCGTGCGCTCGTTCTGCACGATGTGCACGCTTTCCGCGTAATGGGGCGCGACGTCGAACAGGGTGCGCCAGTGCATCGACCCCATGTGCAGGTTGCCGCCGCTGGAAGGGTGGCGGCGGACGAAGTCGATGCGGCCGGTGATGGGTGCGCGGTTGTAGTGGACGTCGAAGGGGCTCATGAACACGCCGATCACCAGCCGCGTGCTGTCCACGTCCTCCTTGACGATATCCCTGACCGTCGCCCGCACGCCGCGCTTGATCACCACCACGTCCTCGCCCGGCTCCACCTTGCGCACGTAGACGACGACGCCATCGGCCGGGCTGAGGATGCCCTGCTCGGCCGGCGCGGTTCGCGGCGGGTCGCGGAAGAACCAGTAGTGGCGCCAGAACAGCCATGCCCCCGCGGCGAGGGCGGCGACCAGCGCCGCCGCGGTCAACATCATCGGCCGGCGATTTCCCACGGCCCGTCGTGCAGCACCCGCACCAGCGCGACGCCGGAGGCAAAGGGGAAATCGATCACTTCGAAGGATTCCTTGTGCCGCATCACCGCCTTCAGCCAGCGCTTGACGCCGGCATGGCGTACCAGCTCGCGCACGTAAATGTTGGTGTCGTGGAGCAGGATGTAGCTGTTGCGCCGCGTGCGTGCCAGCACGGCGAGGAAATCGTGGCGCACGTCGGCGTAGCTGTGGCTGCCGTCCACGAAGGCGAGGTCGATGGCCGGAAGGCCGCGCTGGCCGTAGTCGGCAAAGAACGCCTCGCTGGTGAGCTTGAAATGAGTGACCTGGCGCTCGACGCCGAAGCGCCGGAAATGGGCGCGCACCTTCTGCGGATCGTCCCACTGCGCGGTGCCGCCCACGGTGCGCAGCGGGCCGTCCTTGAACACGGAATAGGACGGATCGACGAAGCTGAGCCCGCCGTGGCCGTTGTCCTTGAGGCCGAGGGCGAGGCAGACGACGCTGAAGCCGTAGCCCGAGCCGATGACCACCACATGCTTTGGCCGCAGCGCGCGCACCAGCCCGTAGTACATGAAGCCGAACCCCAGGTTCAGGGTGTCCGGTTCCTCGCTGTGGCCCAGCGGACGGGCGTGGGTGAGGATCTCCCGCAGCAGCGTGGCGTCGAGGCTGAACTGCGATGGCTGGTACGGATCGGCTTGCAGCATGTCCTGGTTCCCCGCGGTCATGTCGGTTTCGGTTGGGCAGTCGATTGCCACCTTATTCAAGGAGTGTTTCCGTTTCTTTGACGCCGGATGACTCGCGGATGACGTTCCCGGAATCCGGCCCCCACCGTGCCGGCCTCGCGGCCGGCCCGATTGCCCTCCAAGGGGACAGCGCGATGAAGCATATGCCCCGCCCCGAGCGTGCCGAGGGAGAAACCCGAACGCTTCTAGGCTGGATCCGCCGGCCAGCCCAGCCGTTGAAGGACGGCGGCGAATTCGCCGCCTACCGGGCAGCGGATCGTCGTCCGGGCGCTGCTCAGCGGATGCTGGAAGCTGACTTCGACGCAGGCGAGCAGCAGCCGCCCACAGCCGAACTCGCGCTGGAAGTAGCGGTTGTGGACGCCCTTGCCGTGGGTGGCGTCGCCGATGATGGGGTGGGCGATGTGCTTCATGTGCCGGCGAAGTTGGTGGCGCCGGCCGGTGAGCGGTTCCAGCGCCATCAGCGCATAGCGGCTGTTCGGGTAGCGCTCCACCGCGACGGGCAATTCGACGGTCGCCAGGCGGCGAAAGCAGGTGCGGGCGTCGAGTGCTTGCTGCTCGTGCTGCAAGCCCGCGTAGTCGTCCGCCTGGGGCTTCAGGGGATGGTCGATGGTTCCCGATTCCGGCGGCCAGCCCCGCACCACCGCGAGGTAGGTCTTGCGGACCTGGTTCAGGGCGAATTGTTCGGCGAGCCGGCCGGTCGTCTCGGTGTCGAGGGCGAACAACAGGATGCCGGATGTTCCCCTGTCAAGGCGATGCACCGGATGGACGCGGTGGCCGACCTGGTCGCGCAGCAACTGCACGGCGAAGCGGGTTTCGTAGCGGGAGATGTCGCTGCGATGGACGAGCAGGCCGGCTGGCTTGTCGATGGCGATCAGGTGCGCGTCGCGATACAGGATGTTCAGCATGCCGAGCCGGGTGACGTCCGTCGCTGCCGCAGCAGGGCGGCGATCACGGATGCCCGGCGGACGGCGGATTTGCGTCGAGGAACTGCGCCAGCGCGCCATCGGCCTTGAGCACGTGGGCAGTCAGTTCGGCCGCCACCTGCCTCAGCGCCAGGCGCAGCACATTCGCATCGCCGGGGCCGAGCGCGGAGTCAGCGTCCCGGACGCGGCGCGCGATGTCGGAGAAGGCCGCTTCCAGGGCGGCATGCGCTCGCACGTGGCGCGCGGTCTGCGGGTAAGCGCTGGCCTGCATCAGGGACTCCTCGCAGGCGAAGTCCGCCCGCAGGCAATCGAGCAGGGCGAGCGTGCAGGTCATCGCGTGGTCGCGGTCGCCGCGGTCCAGGGCGGCCCGCATGTAGACCAGGTTCTCGCCCACGCGACGGTGGACGCGGTCGATGTCGTGGTGCCCGGTGGGCGCGAACTCCGGCGAGGTGGCTTCGTCTTGCATCGCTCTGGGGGGTATGTCGGCACCCCGGAGTCTATACGAATCAGGCGAATGGGATATTCCGGGCCGGACTGCTGCGCCGGCTGGCGAGCCGGCACGCGCTGCAGAACCGGCCGCCTCGCCCTGGCCGGGTGGCGGAGCCGGGTCAGTCGGCGCGGACCGACGCGATCGCTACGCCGGTGGCCTTGTCGAGGGCGATGTCGAGTTCGCAGTATTCGGCCTGTGGCTCGACCGGGGTCGGGTCGTCGGCGCAACTGCAGCCGGCAAGGATGCCGGAGAAGAAGACGCCCACCCGGGCCCGGACGTAGTCGGGATCCTCCGTGGAGCCGATGACCATGACTTCGATGCGTTCGTCAAGGGCATGGCTGGTCAACGTCAAGCCCTGCTGCAGGGGTAGCTGGCCCGGAGGCAGTCGCTCGATTTCCCGCTTGAGGGTTTCTGCGAAGCCCGGAGATCCTCGCGCGGCGAGGGACTCGGGGAGGTGGATCAAGGTGCGGCCGGGCTCTTCCATGGCCGCCATTATCGGCCGATTCGCCCGCTTGGCCGGATACGCCTGGCGCCTACCGGTTTCCTTCGGGCAGCGGTTCGTGCGCGAAGGTTTCGATGATTGCCGAAATGTCGTCGCTCTCGAGGTCGAGGACCTGAAGCGGGGGCGAGGGGCGCTTGCGCATCTGCAGGCGCAGGCCGGTCTGGGCCAGGGCTTCCTCTTCGGAGGCGAAGGTGTGGCCGAGTTCGTAGACCGAACCGGAGCGGGTGGTGATGCGGCCCTCCTTCAGTTCCATCACCGCGCTGGTGGTGATCAGGGTGCCGGTCTTGAGGTCTCTGTGGTTGCGCACCACGCCCCGGTAGCGCGGACCGGGGAGCACCGGCCAGCATGGGTCCAGCAGGCAGACCGTGGTGTTGCCGTCATTCAACGCATCGCCGCTCATCGCATCGCTCCAGATCGAAATCCTCCCCCGGTCGGTGCGATAACGGCCTTGGTCGGCCGGGCTGTAGGTTTTCGTGATCCAGTTCACGCGCGCGGGCCCGCCTTGGAGCGCCGGCCGAGCGGAAGGGAATCTGCGGTAATCTGTCGCGCCATGACTTCCAGCACCCGACCCGAGGCGGCGGCGCCCGACAAGGCCCGGCTGCGCAACATCGGCGTCATCGCCCACATCGACGCCGGCAAGACCACCGTCACCGACCGCATCCTGTTCCACACCGGCCGCACCCACAAGTTGGGATCGGTGGACGAGGGCACCACCGTCACCGACTGGATGGACCAGGAGCGCGAGCGCGGCATCACCATCGTTTCCGCCGCCATCACCGCCCACTGGAAGGGCTGCGCCATCAACCTGATCGACACCCCGGGCCACATCGACTTCACGGCCGAGGTGCAGCGCGCGCTGCGCGTGCTGGACGGCGCCGTGGTGGTGTTCGACGCGGTGCACGGCGTGCAGCCCCAGAGCGAGACGGTGTGGCGGCAGTCGGACCGCTACGGCGTGCCGCGCATCTGCTTCATCAACAAGATGGACCGCCTCGGCGCGGACTTCCGGCGTGCGGTGGCAAGCATCGAGGAACGCCTCGGTGTGGCCACCGCCTGCCTGCAACGGCCCCTGGGCGCCGAGGCCGGCTTCCGCGGGGTCATCGACCTGCTGGAGATGAAGGCGCTGCGCTGGAGCGGCCAGCCCGGCGCGCAGCCCGAAGAAGCGGCACTGAGCGCCGATGAGATGGCCGAGGCCGAGACGGCGCGGTCGGCCCTCGTGGAACGGATCGCCGAGGCCGACGACGCGGTGCTGGAACGCTATGCCGCCGGCGCGCCCTGCGACGCGGATTTCCTGCGCGCCGCGCTGCGCCGGGCGACGCTGGCCAAGCGCCTGTTCCCGGTGATGTGCGGCGCCGCGTTGCGGGACATAGGCATCCAGCCGCTGCTCGACGCGGTGGTGGAGTATCTGCCTTCGCCGCTGGACATAGGCGAAGTCGACGGCAGCCATCCGCATAGCGCAGCGCCGGTCGTGCTGCGGCCGCAGGATGCCGCCCCCCCGGCGGCGCTGGTGTTCAAGGTGGCCAACGACGCCTACGTCGGCCACCTCGCCTACGTGCGGGTCTATTCCGGCATCCTGAAGAGCGGCATGAGTCTGTTCAACCCGCGGCGCGAGCGCAAGGAGCGGGTGGCGCGGCTGCTGCGCATGTACGCCAACCACCGCGAGGACGTGAGCGAGGTTCATGCCGGCGACATCGCCGCGGTGCTGGGCCTGAACCAGAGCTTCACCGGCGACACCCTGTGCCTGGCGGAGCATCCGGTGGTGCTGGAACCGATCAGCTTCCCCGAACCGGTGATCCGCGTCACCGTCGAGCCCAGGACCGCCGCCGACCAGGAGCGCATGTCCCAGGCGCTGAGCCGCCTCGCCGACGAAGACCCCACGCTGCGCATCGGTCTCGACGAGGAGAGCGGCCGGCTGGTGGTCGCCGGCATGGGCGAGCTGCATCTGGAAGTGATTCTGGAGCGGCTGCGCCGCGAGCACGGCATTCCGGTCTTGCAGGGGCGCCCTTGGGTCGCCTACCAGGAAACCATCTCGCGAGCCGTCGCGGCGGCGGAGGCGGAGTTCGACCACCAGACCGGCGGCCGGCGCCAGTACGGCAAAGTCGTTCTGCAGCTTCGTCCCGGCGCCCGCGGCAGCGGCATCCGTTTCGAAAACGGGCTTGCGCCGACGGTGATCCCGGCACAGTTCATCCCCGGGGTCGAGCGCGGCGTGCAGGACGCGGCGCGCAACGGCGTGCTCGGCGGTTATCAGGTGAACGACGTCGAGGTGCGGCTCGCCGGCGGCGGTGCCCACGCCTTCGATTCCACCGAACTCGCCTTCCGCACCGCCGCTGCCACCGCGATGCGCGAAGGCCTGCGCCAGGGCGAGCCGGTGCTGCTGGAGCCGCTGTTCCGCATCGAGGTGCTGGTGCCGAGCGAATACACCGGCGGCGTGCTGTCCCAGCTCGCGGTGCGCCGCGCCGCCATCGAGGGTGTTGAGTCCCGCCCTGGCGGCGTCGAGGCGATCGTCGGGCGCATCCCGCTGGCGGACACCTTCGGCTATGTCACCGAGCTGCGCTCCGCCACCCAGGGCCGCGGCCTCTATTCGATGGAGTTCGACCGCTACGAGCCGATGGAGCCGGCGCTTGCCAAAGCCGTCCTGAGCGGCGACGCCTATCGCTGATCGCCCGCTGCGCGCCGGTCCCGATGCCTGACTTCCTGCGCGCGCTGAAGCACCGCAACTACCGGCTCTATTTTGCCGGCCAGGTGGTGTCGCTGGTGGGCACCTGGATGCAGCACGTGGCGATGAGCTGGCTCGCCTATCGGCTCACCGGCTCGGTGCTGGTGCTGGGCCTGGTGGGCTTCGCCGGCCAGATCCCGATCCTGCTGCTGGCGCCCTTTGGCGGAGTGTGGTCGGACCGCGTGGACCGGCGGCGGTTGCTCATCGCCTCTCAGGTGGCGGCGATGGTCCAGGCGCTGGTACTTGCGGCGCTCACCCTGCTGCACATGGTCGCGGCCTGGCAACTGGTACTGCTGGCGCTGACCCTGGGGGCGATCAACGCGGTCGACATCCCTGCACGCCAGTCGCTGCTGGTGCAGCTGGTGGATGCCCGCGAGGATCTTCCTAATGCCATTGCGCTCAATTCCATGGCGATGAACGGCGCGCGGCTGGTCGGACCGTCGCTCGCCGGGGTGATGGTGAGCTGGGTGGGGGAGGGCGTGTGCTTCCTGATCAACGCGGCGTCCTATCTGACGGTGCTGCTCGCTCTGCTGGCGGTGCGCACGGCGCCGCGGCAGGTCGCGCCCGCGACGAGCGGCAGCGCGCTCAAGGAGGGGTTTGCCTATGCCTTCGGCAAACGCGGCATCCGTTCCCTGCTGCTGCTGGTGGCGGTGGTGAGCTTCAGCGCCACGCCGTACACCGTGCTGATGCCGGTCTATGCCAGGGAGATCTACGGCGGCGACGCCCGCACCCTCGGCCTGCTGCTCGGCTGCGCCGGCGGTGGCGCGCTGGCGGGAACGATCTACCTCGCGGCGCGCCGCTCGCTGGACGGCCTGGTACGGGTGATCGGGCTGGCGCCGGTGATCGCCGGGCTTGGGCTGCTGGTGTTCGCGGCTAGCCGCAGCCTGTGGCTGGCGGTGCCGGCGCTGGTTGCGGTCGGCTTTGGCGTGATCTCCGCCGTTGCCTCCGGCAACACGCTGATCCAGTCGCGGGTGCGCGACGAGCTGCGCGGGCGGGTAATGTCGATCTTCACCATGGCCTTCCTGGGTGTGGCGCCGCTGGGCAGCCTGGCCGCGGGGGCGCTGGCGAGCGCAATCGGCGCTCCCTGGACACTGACTTTCGGCGGACTGTGCTGCGTTGCCGCCGGGCTGGCCTTCCGCCGCCTGCGGCCGGAAACCCGGGCGGCGTGAGCGTTTTCGGCGGCCGGAACTTGTAGACTCCCGGCGTTCTAACTGAAGCAGATACCAAGGAGCAACCATGAACGAACAGGAACAAAAAGCCGTATTGACCCTATGCCTGATGGCGGCTTTCGCCGACGGCGCCAAGGACGAGCGCGAGCGCGACGAGATCAAGCGGATCGCCGAGACGCTGGGCGGCGAGGGCAGCGTGAACCTGACTGCGCTCTATCAGGACGTGCTGTTCAAGCGCGTGTCCTTGCCCCAGGTGGCAACCCAGATGACGACGCCGGAACTGCGCCAGTTCGCCTTCGAGATGGCGGTTACGGTGTGCGACGCGGACGGCGTGCGCAATCCCGTCGAGGCCGACTTTCTGGAGCAGCTGCGTGCCGCCCTCGGCATCGAGGCCGGCGCGGCGCGGGCCTTCCAGGACCAGGCCGACGCGCTTGCGTCCGAGCCGCCGCAGCCGGCGGCCGGCGCGGCGGCTTTCGCCAGCTCGATGAGCCCGGCGGAGCTGGACAAGATGATCCTCAACTACTCCATCCTCAACGGCGCGCTGGAGCTGCTGCCGCAGTCGCTGGCCTCGATGGCGATCATTCCGCTGCAAGTGAAAATGGTATATCGCGTCGGCAAGTCCCACGGCTTCGAACTGGACCAGGGCCACATCAAGGACTTCATTGCCACCCTTGGCGTGGGGCTTACCTCGCAGTACGTCGAGCAGTTCGGACGCAAGCTGATCGGCGGTCTGCTCGGCAAGGTCGCCGGCGGTCTGGGCCGCGGCCTCGGCAGTGCGGCCACCGGCTCGGCCTTTTCCTTCGCCAGTACCTACGCCCTCGGCCAGGTGGCCCGCACCTATTACGCCGGCGGGCGCAGCCTGGACACGCAGCGGCTCAAGGAGACTTTTTCCGCGATGCTGGGCGAGGCGAAGGGCCTGCAGACGCGCTATGCGGGCGAGATCGAGCAGAAAGCACGCACCCTCGACCCCAAGCAGATCCTGCAGATGGTGCGGGAGCAGTAGCGGCGGCACAGCGAAGCGCCAATGACCGATAATGCACACTTGACACCACCACTTCCTAGCCGCGCGCTTCCGCCTTGAACCAGCTCTCCGACCTCGTCAGCCAAGCCATGGCACTGCTGGACGCGGAGCCGGAGCTCTACCGGATGGCCGACGAGATGCACCGGCATTTCGTCGGCGAGGCGATCGATGCGAATCCCCGCGAACTGGTTCCGGGGCTCGTTCTGCGCTGGCTGCACTGCGCCTGCGACCTCGAACTGTGGCAGGAAGGCCTGGCCGGGTCGCCGCCCAGGCATGACGTGGATCGCACCTTGGATTTTGTCGCCCGCCTTGAGGATCTCGGCGTCGAACCGGTGGGCGAGAAGCGCTGCATCGACTGCGAACACCGCAAGCGCTGCGTGTGAGGCGGCGACGCCCGGCGTCTATCGTGGTTTTTCGCCCGATGCCGGCTTGCCCTTGGCCTCCGGCGGTGCATCCGAGATGCTGAGCTTGCGCAGCATCGACGACTTCTTCTCCTGGTGCGATTCCATGCGGTTGAGGACGTCGCACAGGAAATCGAGGGTCTGGCGGATGTAGGGGCCCTTGTTCAGCATCACGCACTCGGCGCGGCTGCCCATGGCGGCGTCGGTGACTTCGGCGCGCGACGGCATTCCGCCCTTGGCCAGTGACTCCAGCACCTGGGTGGCCCAGATCACCGGAATGTGGGCCGCTTCGCACAGCCACAGGATCTCCTCCTGCACTTCCGACAGCCGCTCGAAGCCGACTTCGACGCCGAGGTCGCCGCGGGCGACCATCACCGCCACCGGCGGATGGCGCATCGCGGTGAGCAGCAGGCTGGGCAGCCGGCCAAAGGCCTGCTGGGTCTCGATCTTGAGCACGATGCCGAGGTGGGCGGCGCCGAGGCGGGCGAGTTCCGCGACCAGTTGCTCGATGTCCTCGGGACGCTGCACGAAGGACACCGCCACCATGTCGCCGTGCTTGGCGACGTAGGCGAGATCCTCGATGTCCTTCTGGGTCAGCGCCGGCAACCGCAGGTCGGTGTCCGGCAGGTTGATGCCCTTCTCGCTGCGCAGCTTGGCGGTGCCGCCGACGGCGCTGGTGATCTCGATTCGCATGCGGTCGTCGGCCACCGCCTGGATCGCGCCGGCGATCCTGCCGTCGTCGAAGAACACCCGCTCGCCGATACGCACGCTGCGGAAGATCTCCGGCAGCGAACAGCCGACCAGTGCCGGCTCCATCAGCGCGCCATCGGCGTCATGCACCGCGTCGCGGCCGGGGATTTCGCCATTCACGACATCGAGGATGTCGCCGGGCTTGAGCGTGATGGCCTGGGCGGCGGGCGGCAGGTCGCCGATCGCGGCGCGCGCCAGCACGCGCTTTTTCCGGCGCAGGGCCAGCGCCGTGCCCGGCGTGACGTAGGCGGTGCTGTCCGCCTCGCAGCTCGCGACTGCGGCCTCGATGGCGACGATCTTCAGCGTGCGCGGCCGCTCGCGGGCGTCGATCAGATCGATCTCGTCGCCGGTCTTGGCCTTGGCCAGCAGTTCGCCGCGCACCGGGATTGCGTCCTCCTCGGCGGCGGCTGCGCTCCCCTCGGGGACGAAGCGCACCGTTGCCGGCACCGTCACCTGGCCGAGGACGTTTCGCTGGGGCCGCCATTTCGCCACCGGGGCACCAGGCGAGATCGGTCCGGTGCGCAGCTTGGGCCCGGCCAGATCGAAGGAGACCTTGCAGGCACAGCCCGACTCCTTTTGCGCCTGCCTCAGGTGGCGCAGCATGCGTCCCCAGACGCGGGCATCGTCGTGGGCGCAGTTGATGCGCATGACATTCATGCCGCCGGCCGCCAGGTCGCGGATCAGCTCGGGGTCGTCGGCGGCCTCGCTCGGCATGGTGACCATGATGCGGGTGTTGCGGTCCGCCGGGCGCGGGCCGAGGATGGCGTTGGCGTGCTCGGCAAGGATCGCGTCGCCGGTCTCGAAGCTGATCGGCGGATCCTGGCGCAGCGATTCTGGCACCGGACGCTCGCGCAGGACATAGAGAATTTCCAGGACGGTGTTGAGGGAGGCCATGACATGCGCCTCCATGCGGCCGAGGGAACTCAGCCCGAGGCGTTCCAGCTCGCGCTGCAGCTCGCGGATGTCGTGGCGCCGCACTGCCAGGTAGTGCAGCAGGTTGTAGGCGCTCTCGCGCAGCACCGGCGCGGTCTTTTCCAGTGCGTCGGCGTACTCATCCTCGATCGCCAGCGCCGAGCGGCGCAACTGCTCGACGCCCCGCGTCGCCCGTTCGGCGAGCACTGCGCGGGACACTTCGTTCGCCGTGAAGCGTTGTCTCTTGGCCAAGCGGTCTGCCCTCCGGGTTGAAATCGAATCGTCAAATCGCCGCAATGCGGCGGCAATGATTATGGGGGCGGCAGGTTACAGCCAGATCACGGGACGGCCTCGGGCGTTCGTCTGCGGGGAAGAGAAAGCCGGACGCATATCCCGCGGAACCCGGCGTGGATGGCACGCCCCACCGCGAGCCGGCCCGGAGGGTGCGCCGTGCGCACCGATCCAGGCCATGCCCCAAAGGCCCCGGCGCTTCCGGAGGAGAGGGAAAGTCAGCCTCCGGCGCCCGGCTCGGGTTCGGCGAGCCGGCGCACGATAGCGGCAATGCGTTCGTCCTGGGCCGGATCGGGGGACGCCGCGGTGGCATACCACTGGACCAGCATTGCCTCGGCGTCGGCCGCCGGAATGCCCCCGCCCTTGAATCGATCCTTGAGCGAGCCGATCTGGCGCGCCCGGCGCGTTTCGGTCAGCGCATCGGGCGAGGGCAGCCCGAGTGCGATTTCCAGGTCGAGGAGCAGCTTCTCGCGGGTCTCCCGTCCCACTTCCAGATAGGCGGAGGTGATGCCCGGTGCGGCTTCGAAGCGTTCGCCGAGGATCTTCTCCGCCTTACCCGCCAGCTTGGGCAGCGCATTCCACGCCTGCTGCGCGTCCTGCATCTGCTCTTCGGTGAGGCTGCCGCCAAGCACCGCGGCTTCGACGCTGCGTGCCAGTTCGGCCTTGCGCGCCATGAGCTCGAAGCGTGCCCGGTGCTTGGCGGCGCGCAGTTCCTCGATGCGGCGATGGGCACGCTGGCTGGCATCGCGCGCCTGGGTGTCGGGGCCGTTGCCGCCGCGCTCGCGCGCGCCTCCCTCGGCCTGGTCCCATGCGCCGCGGAAAGTGGCCAGCGCGCGCTCGATGTCGGCGATGCTTTCGCTCGCCAGACCCGCCTCGAATTCGGCCATTGCGGCCTGGCGTGCCTGGCGGCGGGCTTCGCGCTGCGCCGTCTGTTGGTCGCGCTGGGCGTCGCGCCGGGCGAACACCGCGTCGCAGGCGGCGCGGAAGCGCTGCCACAGCGCCTGCTCGTCGTTGCGGGCCAGCTTCACGCTGGTCGCCTGCTCGCGCCAGCGCTCCTGGGCGGATTTGGCTTGGGCGATGGCGCGGCCGATGTCCGGTGCTTCGCGCAGGGCCTCGATCGACGCGACCAGTTCTTCCCGGCGTGCGATCTCGCGCTGGCTGGCATCGGTGACGCGTTCGTCGATGGCGGCGACCAGGGTGTCGAGCCGCTTGCGCAACTGGCGTTCGTCGCGGAAGCTGGCCGGCGGCGCGCTGCGCCACTCGGCGAGGATCTCCTGGCGGCGGGCCTGGACCACCTTGAGGTCAGCATGCTCCCAGACCATTCCGCCCAGCCATGCCTCCCATTCCGCGAGCAGGGCCTCGCGGGCGGCGCGGGCGGCGTCGTGGCGCTCCGCTTCCTGGGCGCGATGCTCGGCCACGGGCTGGTAGGCCTGCTCGAGGGCGGTATCGAAGCGTTCCCATTGCGCCTTGGAGGCCGGCGCATGGGCGTCGAGGCCCTTCCACTCCTTGCGCAGTGCCGGCACGGCACGGGCGCGCTCGTCCACATCGGGCTCTGCGGCGAGCAATGCCTCCGCCGCCTCGATCAGGTGCTCGCGAGCCTGGTCGGTACTCCAGCGCGCCCAGCCGCGCAGACGGCTCACCTGGGCGTGGGCGCGGGCGAGGCGCCGCCCCAGGGCGCCAGGCGCCTGGCTGCCGGCCAGGCTCTGCTCGATGCGCCTTTGCGCGGCCTCGGCTTCCGCCAGATGGCCGTCCTCCAGCGCCTGGTCGAGGGTGTCGAGCAGCGTCGTGACCACGGCCATGTCCACCTGCCGCCTGGGCGGCGCCGCTTCGGCGGCGGCGGGTTCCGGCGCGGGCTCGGCGACGGTCTCGACCTCAGGGGAAGCCTCGACCTGGGGCTGTAGCGAGCGCCAGCGGGATTCCAGCAGGGAAAGGCTGAGAGGATTGGCCGGCTTTTCCAGCGCTTGCCAGGTGGCGATGCGCTCGGCATCGACCTCGCCGGCGGGAATCGTGTCGAGGAAGTCGGCGCAGGCCCGCGCCCGTTCCGATTCCGCGGCGATCTCGGCGAAGCGCGCGGCGATCTGCTCCCCGGCCTGCCCGATGGCGTGCATTGCCGCCTGCCCCGAGAGCCACGGCGGGGATTGGGCCGCGGCCTGCGCCAGTTCGTCTGCCCGGGACCGCCAAGCTTCGATGCGTTGGGCTTCGGGCCAGGTCCGGGACTGCATCTCTTCGAGCAGCGCCTCGGTCTGGCCCTGAAGCGCCTGAAGTTGGCGTGCCGCGTCGGCCTCCTCGCGGACGCGCGTCCGGGCCTGCTCCAGCAGGCGCGCGCATTCCGCCAGTTCGTCGCCGCCCTCGCCCAGGCTGCGCAGTTCCTTCTCGGCGTCGAGCAGGCGCGACAGCGGCAGCGGCTGGGCTTCCAGCAGTCCCATCACGGTGAGCGCCAGTTCCGAGGCGCCACGCGCCCGTTCGGCTGCCTGGCGGCGGCGTTTCAGGGTCTCGGTGCAGTAGCGGTAGACGCCCTTGTCGCGGTCGCGGCTCTGTTCGGCGACTCGCTCCAGAAAGTCAGTGTCCATGATGTGGCGCGCCGCCTCCAGCCGCAGCTCGGAAAAGCGCCCGCGCTTCGCCACCTCGGCGAAGGCGGCGTCGCCCTGGAGGTGCCGCGACCACTCGCGGGCCGTCGCCTTGTCTTCCGCATGGCATACCGCTTCGAGCCAGGTCTCGGCGGCGTCTTCCGCCGCGGGGCTCTGGTGGAGCTGGGCCAGGCCTCGTCCCAGCTCGCGTTCGCGGGTGCTGCGCTCTTCCGCCGTGGCGGCCAGCGCGACGGCATGCCGCAGGCGGGGAAGGTCAACGGCGGGTGGCGCCGGGCGGGCCGGTGCCGCTCCCGCGCCGGAAGGAGCGACTGGAGGAAGCTTCTTCTCTGCGGGCCTGCCGAGGAGGTTGCGCAACCAGTTCATGGCGTTTTTCCCTGGGGGTGAGTTGCGGGGAACCGGGGCTCAGGCGAGAGTTGCTTCCATGAGCACCGTCTTGTCTAGGAATCCGTCCATTGCGGCCATTTCGCCGATTTCCGAGAATCCTACGCTGCGCCAGAACTTCAGCGCCTGATGATTGTTGGCAACGACGCCGATGCGGCAGGACTTCATGCCCCAGCGGCGCATGTTGGCCGCCAGCATGTCGAAGACGGTCCGGCCCAGCCCGATGCCCTGGTAGTGTTCGGACAGCAGCAGCAGGCCGATGGTGGCCTGCTCCGGATCCCGGCAGCCGGCCAGCACGTGGGCGACGCCGATCACCGCCGTGTCGAGCCCGATGCTGAACACGTAATGGTGCTCGCTGGTGCAGCCCAGCGGCAGCTCTTCCTCGACGAACCAGAGCTTGATGCTTTCGGGGTCGGGAAGCTGGCCCTCGACGGAGAGGAAGTAGTTCGGCGCTTCGAGGCACACGCGATGTATCTCGTCGCACAGGTCCGGGGGACAGGCGGTCAGCCGGCACAGGGTGACGCTGCCGTGCTCCGTCTGGGCGCGGTTGATGTCGTCATCGCTCATGCTTGTCCTCCCGTGGGCATTTTGGCCGGATTGTCCCATTACTCGTGGGGGGATGCCATCACCCGGTGCGCGGCGAGGGCGAGGAGTGGTTATCATGGCGTGCAGCATCCTGAACGCAGGCGGAGGGGGGCCATGACGATCAGCGCGGCGGACATCCGACAGGGCTTGGCCCAGGGGGAGTTCGTGTTCCACTACCAGCCCAAGACTGCCTTCCTGACCGGGCGCGTCACCGGCGCCGAGGCGCTGATCCGCTGGGAGCGGGGTGGCGAAAGTCAGCTGCTGCCGGACGCCTTTATTCCGCTCGCCCAGGCCAGCGGCCTGATGCCAGATGTAACCCAGGCCATGTTTCCCCGCCTGCTGGAGGACTATCGCCGCATTCGCGCGGCCGAGCCCGACACGCGTGTCGCGCTCAACGTCACCGCCCAGGACCTGGACACGCCTCGCCTGCTGGCGCTGGTGCGGGAGGCCGTGGAGCGCGGTGCGATCGACGCCGACCACCTGGAGATCGAGATCACCGAAAGCGCCGTAGTGTCCGGCAGCGACGAGTGCGAGGCGAGCCTCGCCGCCCTCACCAGCGCGGGAATCCAGCTTGCGATGGACGACTACGGCACCGGCTTCTCGTCGCTGGCGACACTGAACCGGTTTCCTTTCGCTGCGATCAAGATGGACCAGAGCTTCGTGCTGCGGATGCTGCAGTCGGCGAAGAGCGCGACGCTGGTCAAGGCAAGCGTGGCGATGGCGCAGATGCTCGGGGTCAAGACGGTGATCGAGGGCATCGAGTCGGAAGGCGTCTACCGCTCGCTGCTGCACTGCGGCTGCACGGAAGGGCAGGGCTACTGGATCAGTCCGCCGCTGGCGCCCGAGGCCTACCTCGATTTCCTGCGCTCGGGGCGCACCTGGCCCGCCTCGCCGGTGGGACTGCTGCGCATGGCGCGCCTGAGTCACACCTGGCAGCAGAGCCTGCTGATGGACGAAGTCTTCGCTTATCTGGGCAGCCAGCGCAGCGAAGGGCTCACCCTCCAGGGATTGCACACCGGCCACCGCGAATGCACCTTGGGCTGCTGGTACTACGGAGCGGGGCAGAGCTTCAACGACGATGCGGATTTCCAGGCGCTGGAAGCGCCCCACAGGGCAATGCATCAGGCTTGCGAGCGCATCTTCGTTGCGATCGAGGGGCAGGCCGGTCGCGAGACCCTCAGGGATCTGTTGCGCGAACTTAGCGATAACTCCTGCCGCGTCGCAGACTGTCTTCAGCACCTCGAAACGCGCTTGCTCGTGGAGGAACTGGCGCAGCATACGAGCGGCTGAACGCCGCTGCAGGGGCGGTCTTGGCGGAGGATAATCTGCTACCCGCCAGCCGCCGGATACCTTTCGATGCCGATCGCTTCTTCTGCCCTTTTTGCCCTTGCAATGGCGCTGGTGCTCTGCGCCTGCACCGCCAAGCCGGAGGAGAAGAAAGGGGCCGCAGCGCCCCCCACCCAGATCACCGCCACCCAGAGCAGGCTGGTGACCCTGGAGGTGCGCGAGGACACCCTGGGCACGCTGGAGGCGGTGATCGATCCGACGCTGCGCGCCGAGGTGGCGGGCCGGGTGGTGAAGGTCATGGCGCGGCCCGGGGACCGCGTGAAGCAGGGCCAGCCGGTGGTCCTGCTGGACGAGCGCGATGCCGCGATCCAGAACCGCTCCGAAGCTGCCGAGGTGCGCCGTCTGCAATCGCTGCTGGCGCAGCAGGAGCGGCTGGTGCAACGGCAGGACGACCTGGTGCAGCGCGGCTTCGTCTCGCGCAATGTTTCCGACGACGCCCGCGCCCAGCGCGACGCGCTGCGCGAGCAACTGGCCGCGGCCCGCGCGCGGGCGGAGGCGGCGGCGACCGGGCTGACCCGTACCCGCGTCACCTCGCCCATCGACGGCGCGATCGAGGTCCAGATCGTCGCAACCGGCGACTACGTCAAGGTCGGCGATCCGCTGCTGCGCATGGTGTCCAACCGGCGGTTGCGCGCCCATCTGCCGTTTCCCGAGACGGCCGCGGCGCGGATGCGTCCCGGGCTTGCCGTTCGCATACGCTCGCCGCAGAACCCGGGGAGCGTGGTCGAGGGCGTGATCGACGACCTGCGCCCCACGGTGAGCGAGGGCAGCCGCGCGCTGGACGTCATCGCCCGTTTCGACAACCCGGGGCAACTGCTCTCCGGCGGCACCGTGGACGCCTCGGTGGTCGTCGACACCAAGCGCGGCGTGGTGATGGTGCCGGAGCAGAGCGTGGTGTTGCGCCCGGCGGGCAAGGTGGTCTATGCCGTGAACGAGGGCAAGGTCGAACAGCGGGTGGTGGAGACCGGCGTCAAGCAGGACGGCATGGTGGAGATCGTGCGTGGCCTGGCGGGCGACGTGACGGTGGCGCTGGACGGCGCGGGTTTCCTCAGCGACGGGGCGGCGGTGTCGGTGCGGGAGAAGGGCTCACCGCAGAAGCGCGAAGGCGCAGAGGGGCGCAAAGGTGAAAAACCATCCGCGCCGTCTTCCGGGAACTGACTTTCCGATGGTAATGACCACGGATGCCTTTCTCTGCGCCCTTGCGGTAAATCGCACTCCATGAACCTCCCCGAACTGTCGATCAAGCGCCACGTTCTGGCGTGGATGCTGAGCGGGGTGCTGGTGCTGTTCGGCATCATCTCCTACCAGCGCATCGGCATGGATCGCTACCCCTACATCGAGTTTCCGGTGATCTCGATCACCACGGCGCTGCGCGGCGCCAACCCGGATATCGTCGATGCCAGCATCACCAACCTGATCGAATCCACGGTCAATTCGGTGCCGGGCATCGAGCATATCCAATCGACATCGTCGCCGGGCGTCTCGGTGATCGCCATCACCTTCGCCCTGGAGAAGAAGATCGACGTCGCCTTCAACGAGGTCCAGGCCAAGGTCAACCAGGTGCTGCGGCGGCTGCCGGACGACACCGATCCGCCGGTGGTGGCCAAGGTGGAGACCAACGCCCAGCCCATCATGTGGCTGGCGCTCCAGGGCGACCGCACCCAGCAGCAGCTCAACCAGTACGCCGCCAACGTGGTGAAGAAGCGGCTGGAGACCATAGCCGGCGTCGGCGAGGTGCGCCTCGGCGGGCGCCGCGACCGCACCATCCGTGTCAATCTCAGGCCCGACCGCATGGCGGCCTTCGGCATCACGGCGCAGGACATCGACCAGGCCTTCGGCCGCGAGCACGTCCAGTTGGCCGGCGGCTTCATCGTCGGGCAGACGACGGAGAGCCTGGTCAAGCTCGATCTCGAGTTCCACAAGGTGGACGAACTGAAGCGCATGATCGTCGGCTACCGCGACCGCGCCGCGATCCGTTTGCAGGACATCGCCGAGGTCGAGGACGGCCTTTCCGACTACCGCCAGCTCGCGCGCTTCAACGGCAAGACCACCATCGGCCTGGGGATGGTCAAGGTGGCCAACACCAACACCGTGGCGATCATCGACCGCATCCTGGAGCGGCTGGAAGACGAGATCCGGCCGCAACTGCCGCCCGGCATGACGATCAGCGTTGTCTCCAACGATGCGGTGTTCATCCTGGAGATCGTCGATTCGCTCAAGCAGCATCTGGTGGAAGGCACGCTGCTCGCCTCGCTGGTGGTGTGGTTCTTCCTGCGTTCGCTGCGCTCGACACTGATCATCGCGCTGGCAATCCCGGTGTCGCTGATGGGCGCCATCGCGGTGATCTACTTCGCCGGCTACACGCTCAACTCCATGACCATGCTGGCGCTGCTGCTGCTGATCGGGGTGGTGGTTGATGACGCGATCGTGGTCTTGGAGAACATCTACCGGCACCGCGAGGAACTGGACTCCGACCCCCTTACCGCGGCGGTGAACGGGTCGAACGAGGTGGTGTTCGCGGTGATTGCCGCCACCCTTGCGCTGGTTTCTATCTTCGCCCCGGTGATCTTCCTCTCCGGCATCATCGGCCAGTTCTTCCGCTCCTTCGCCGTGGTGGTGAGCTTCGGCGTGCTGGTGTCTCTGTTCGTCTCGCTGACCCTCACGCCCATGCTGTGCTCGCGCTACCTCGACGTGTCGCCGCGCCACGGGCGCGTCTTTCACCTCTTCGACCGCATGTTCGCCGGGCTGGACCGCGCCTACGCCTACCTGCTCGACCGGGCACTGACCCACCGCTGGTGGGTGGTGCTGATCACGCTGCTGGTGGTCGCCTCCAGCGCCTTCTTCTTCATCAACCTCGGCAAGACCTTCGTGCCGGACCAGGACGAGGGGCGTTTCCTCGTTTACCTGCGCACGCCCCTGGGATCGAGCATCGACTACACCGACGCGCGCCTGCGGGAGGTCGAGGCGATCCTCGACCGCCACAAGGAGATCCGCACCGAGTTTGCGCTCATCGGCCTGGGCAGCGCGGGCCAGGTGAACCAGGGCACGGTGGTGGTGCGCATGGCGCCGCGGGAGGAGCGCAGCCGCAGCCAGCAGCAGGTGTTGCCGGAGATCCGCAAGGAACTGGCGCAGATCGCCGGCGCCCGCGCCTTCGCTGCGCCCTATCCGCTGGTGCAGGGTCAGCGCGGCGAGCCGCTGCAGTTCGTGCTGGCGGGGGACAATCTTCAGGAAGTGGGACGGCTCACCCGCGAGCTTCAGGCGCGGCTCGCCGGCCAGCCTGGGCTGGGACGCATCGACACCGACCTGCAGCTCGACCTGCCCCAGCTCGTGTTCCAGCCCGACCGCCTGCGCATCGCCGACGCCGGGCTGACTTCCGCCGATGTGGCGCTGGCGGTGAACATGCTCACCGGCGGCGTGGACATCGCCAAGTTCAACGACGAACCGGGGGACGGCCAGCGCTATGACATACGCGTCAAGGCGCGGGACGGCGAGTTCGCCCAGGCGGCCGACCTTGCCAAGATCTACCTGCGCAACCGCGATGGGGATCTGGTGCGCCTGGACTCGGTGGCGAGCTTCCGCGAGGCCCTCGGGCCGGCGGTGATCGGTCGCTTCGACCTGCAATACTCCGCCACCTTCTATGCCACCCCGAGCATGCCTCTGGGCGAGGCGGTCAGCCTGGTGCGCGAGGCAGCGCAGGAGATCATGCCCGTCGGCTACCAGCTCAAGTTGATCGGCCAGGCGGAGGAATTCGCCAAGACCCAACGCTACATGGTGTTCACCTTCGCGCTGGCGCTGGTGCTGCTCTACATGGTGCTCGCCAGCCAGTTCAATTCCTTCCTCCAGCCCGCCATCGTCATGCTGGCCCAGCCGCTCGCCATCGTCGGCGGCGTGGCGGCGCTGTGGGCCTTCGGCCAGACGCTCAACATCTATTCGATGATCGGGCTGGTGCTGCTGATCGGGCTGGTGGCGAAGAACTCGATCCTGCTGGTCGATCTCACCAACCAGCGCCGCACCCAGGGCATGGCAGTGGACGCGGCGTTGCGCAACGCCTGCCCGATCCGCATGCGCCCGGTGCTGATGACCTCGGCCACCGTCATCCTGGCACTGACTCCTGCCGCGCTCGGCCTCGGCGCCGGCGCCGAAACCAATCAGCCCCTGTCCATCGCGGTGATCGGCGGCATGATCTCCTCGACGCTGCTCACGCTGGTGGTGGTGCCGGCGGTATATTCACTCCTGGAGTCGCGGCGCAAGCGCGGCTGACGGCCACGCCACGCCCCAAAGCTCGTGCGCACCAGTCGTTGGCCCGGCGCGCGTGGCGCGGCCTACGCGGGCGGCAAAACCCGTGGTGGGACGTAGGGTGCGGCGTGCGCACCATCGTTGGCCCGGCGCGCATGGCGCGCCCTACGGGGCGGCAAATACCGTGGAGTGTCGTAGGGTGCGCCGCGCGCACCAGTCGTTGGTCCGGCGCGCATGGCGCGCCCTACGCGGGCGGCAAAACCCGTGGTGTGTCGTAGGGTGCGCCGTGCGCACCAGTCGTTGCTCGATGGCCGAACCGAAAGTCAGCCCGCCCAGAGCGGCGGCTCGTCCATCAGCGCGATCTGCTCGCGCAGTTCGAGGATGCGCTCCTCCCAGTAGCGCTGGGTGTTGAACCAGGGGAAGGCGGCGGGGAAGGCCGGGTCGTGCCAGCGCCGCGCGATCCAGGCGGCATAGTGCATGAGGCGCAGCGTGCGCAGGCCTTCGATCAGGTACAACTCGCGCGAGTCGAATTCGTGGAAGTCCTCGTAGCCCGCCAGCAGGTCGGCCAACTGGCTCACCCGCTCCTCGCGCTCGCCCGACAGCAGCATCCACAGATCCTGCACCGCCGGCCCCATGCGGCTGTCGTCGAAATCGACGAAGTGGGGTCCGGTGTCGGTCGCGCCTTCGCTCCACAGCACGTTGCCCAGATGGCAGTCGCCATGCAGCCGGATCTGCGCGACCTTGCCGGCGCGCTCGAAGCAGCGCCGCACGCCGTCCAGCGCCTGGGCCGACACGCCGCGATAGACCTCGGCGATGTCTGCCGGCAGGAAGCCGTGGGCGATCAGATAGTCGCGCGGCTCTTCGCCGAAGCTGACGATGTCCAGGGTGGGCCGCTCGCGGTAGGCAACGAGCGCGCCCACCGCGTGGATGCGGCCGATGAAGCGTCCCATCCATTCGCGGGTGTCGCGCCGGTCCAACTCAGGCGCACGGCCGCCCTGGCGGCGGAAGACGGCAAAGCGGAATCCCTTGTGGCGATGCAGCGTCGTTTCACCGAAAGTCAGTGCCGGGACAGCGGGTATCTCACGCTCTGCCAGCTCGGCGACGAAGGCGTGCTCCTCGAGGATGGCCGCATCGCTCCAGCGGTCCGGCCGATAGAACTTGGCCACCAGCGGCGCAGCGTCGTCGATGCCGATCTGATAGACGCGATTTTCGTAGCTGTTGAGCGCCAGCAGGCGGCCGTCGGCACGCAGGCCCAGGCTTTCCACCGCATCCAGCATGCAGTCCGGCGTGAGACCGGCATAGGGTTCGAGGGGGGCGCTCATCGCTGCGGGCGCTCGCATCCGGCCCGGACCAAGGCCGCCGGGTGCTTGCAGATCGATTCGGGATACACGGTCAACGAGTGGGTCAATGAGTGGTCAATGAGTGTTCAATGAGTGGTCAACGAGTGCCAACGAGTCATGGTGGGCAATACCCTACACCGGAGCGAGCGGATCCGTCATCCGGGAGCGGTCTGTTGTGCGCCGTCGAGCGCTGTACGGCCAATGGAGATCTCTGTCGGCATCACTTTGACCCAGGCAGGCGCGCAATCGTTTTCAGCGGCGTATCGGCACACCAGGCGTAGAGCGCGTCGTAGATCACCATGCCGTGCCTGAGCATCTCGTGGTCGTCGGCGAAATTGAGTGAGAGGCCCTTCGAGATGGCAAGAAGGCCGGCGGCTTCCCTGGCCAGATGAGGCGCGTCGCAGTCGGCTGCACGGACGATCAGTGCCAGCCTGTCGAGTGCCGCATCGTGCAGCGCGTACTTGGCGATGAAGGCGTCGAAGCTGCATCGGTCGCCATGGTGGCCGAGTTCGACGCCGGGGACGTCGTAGGGAATCGCGCCGGTTTCGGCGGCGACTTTCATCACCTCACCCGCCGGCACATAGAGTAACTCGGGATTTGCGTTAACGAAGCGCGTCACCAGCCAGGGGCAGGCGATGCGGTCGATCTTGGGGCGTTCGCGGGTGACCCACTTCATTTTCCGGCCACCTCGCCGCCGGCGGCCTTCCAGGCTTCGATGCCGCCTTCGATGAATCCGGCATCGAGTCCCAGGGACCGCAGCGTGTCCGCCACGCTGTTGGAGACCGATCCGCCGCGCGCGCAGTAGAGCACGACCGCCTTGTTCCTGGGCAGGGCGCCGGCCCAGTCGCCGATCTTCTCCGGGTCGTGCCGGACCGCGCCGGGAATCCGCTCGTTGGACGCGTCCCGGTTGGCGGCACGGCGCACGTCGATCAGGTGTTTGCCGGCGAGCGCAAGATCGGCGGGATTGATGCTGCGTTCCATGCTCAGGCTCCTCTCAACCGGCGAAGGACAGCGCGAGGCCCAGCAGGGCACAGACGCCGATCACTCTCATGACATCCTGCTTGTACTTCCACAGGGCGAGAAAGGCGGCGATGGCGACGATCACCGGCAGCCATTCGAAGGGCGGGGCGAAGGGATGGGCCTCCGTCGCCTTCGGCCAGAAGGTGTGCCAGGCGAAGAACACGGCGAGATTGAGGATCACGCCGACCACCGCGGCGGTGATGGCGGTGAGCGGCGCGGTGAACTTCAGTTCGTTGCGCGTGGCTTCGACCAGGGGCCCGCCGGCGATGATGAACAGGAAACTCGGCAGGAAGGTGAAGAAGGTGGCCGCCGCCGCGCCGGCCACGCCCGCCGCGATCGGGTCGGCGAAGACCTGCTTGGTCACGCCGCCGATGTAGCCCACCCAGGTGACGACCATGATCAGCGGACCCGGCGTGGTTTCGCCCAGTGCCAGGCCGTCCATCATCTGCGGGCCGGTGAGCCAGGTGTAATGTTCCACCGCCCCCTGATAGACGTAGGGCAGCACGGCATAGGCACCGCCGATGGTGAGGAAGGCCGCACCGGTGAAGAACTCGCCCATGTCCCGCAGCGTCGGCGAGCCGGCGACCAGCGCCATTGCCGCAATCCAGATCAGCAGGAAGGCCGCGAGCGTGGCGATCAGCTTGCCCCAACGGAAGGCGGCATGGGCCGGAGGCGGCGTGTGATCGTCGATGATCGCCGGCCCATAGGACTTGTTCGAGCTGCCGTGGCCGCCGCCGCCCTTGAACTTGGCGGGTGCGATCCTGCCGCCCAGGGAGCCGAGGATGGCGGCGGCGAGCACGATCCACGGGAAATCGATCTTGAAGAAGAAGATGCCGACGAAGGCCAGCGCGGCGATGCCGCCCAGGACGCCGTTCTTGATCGCTTTCGAGCCGATGCGCCAGGCGGCGAACAGCACCACCGCGACCACCGCCGGCTTGATGCCATAGAAGATGCCCTGCACCAGCGGCACGTCGCCGAAACCGAGGTAGATCGCGGCGAGCGCCGAAAGCAGCACGAAGGCGGGCAGGAAGAACAGCACCCCGGCGACGACGGCGCCGCCGATGCCGTGCATCAGCCATGCGATGTAGATGGCGAGCTGTATCGCTTCCGGCCCCGGCAGCAGCATGCAGTAGTTGAGCGCGTGCAGGAAACGGTGTTCGGAGATCCAGCGGCGCTTCTCCACCAGCTCATGGTGCATCATCGCGATCTGCCCGGCCGGTCCGCCGAAGCTGATGAAGCCCAGCTTCAGCCAGTAGGGGAACGCTTCCCCCAGCGTCGGGGAGGGGGGTGGTGCCGCGGCAACGGCGGTGTCAGTCATGGGCGTTCTCCAGTCGATATTTCGCATAAAGGTTGTCGAACAGGCGGCCGGCATCGAGCAGCAGTTCGTCGTCGTTTCTGGCCGTGACACGGGCACCCGCCAGCACCGCCGCTATGCCCGCCGCTTCCGGCGCCGGGATGCCCCCGACATCGAGGAAATGCACGATGGCGGCGATCCGGGCGAGCGCCGGGTCGGCGTCGAGGCCGAAGCTCGCCGCCAGCACCTCGAAGGTGACGAGGCCGCCGACGTGGGTGAATGCCGCGCCGTCGAAATCGAATCCAAGCGCCTTCTTTGGGCAGCGCTTGGGGTCGGCGAGCCAGACGAAGCGCGCCGCGCGGTCGATGAAGCGTGCGATCAGCCAGGACGAGGCCATGCGATCGACCCACAGCTTCTTGCGGGTCGCCCAGGTCCGCCCCTGAAAGTCAGCGCTCGCGAGACGGCGGATCCTGCCCGCCACGCTCGCCGGTTCGCCGTTCGCCCGCGCTTCCAGCGCGGTCAGTGCTTCCTCGGCCTGGCGCCTCGCCTCGCCTGGATAGAAGTCGATGGCGGACAGGGCGGCAAAATCGCGCCGCAGGGCGCGCAGGGCCTTGGCATCGCCGACGTCCGCAGCCCGAATCGACCTGAGCAGGACGGCGTATTCCTCGCGCCTGTCGAACAGGGCGACGAGTCGCAGGCGCTGCGTCTTCTTCCCGCGCGTCGAGAAGAAAAATCTCCGCCGTGCCTTCGGCGCTTCTCACGTCGGCGGCGACCTGCTCCAGGGTGCTCGCGTTCTGAGGAGACTCCGGAAGCACATACACCCCGTCGCGCAGCGTCGCGCTGCCCAGGCCGCGCAGGTTCCTCCAGACGCGCATGCGGGCGGCGGACTGCCTGGTGGCGAGCGTGATGAACAAAGCCAGGAAGTTCAGAGGGTGGCCTTGATACAGGTTGAAAATGTAGATGCTATCACATCAGTGTTCACCTATATCAGTTGCTTGAGCCGTCCGCCCGCCTTGCGTGCCACCCAGTCGCCGGCGAGATGGCGCGCCACCAGGAACGCCAGCACCGCACCCGGCAGGAACAGCACCGTGGACACGGCATACGGGGCCATGAACGCCAGTGGTGCCCACCACCTGCCTGAGCGAGCCCGTCGCGCAAACTTTGTTGGTAAATCAGTTCGCGGTTGGCGAAAGTCAGTGCCAGCGAAGCGGCGAGCGCAAGGCCCAGCGCCGTCCGGGCAAGGCTAGCGCCCCTCGCGGGTGGGCTCCAGGCCGTGGCCGATGGCGTAATCGGCTCCGGCGCCGACGAAGGGCAGTGCAAGCAGGCCGGTCAGGCGCACGCAGCGCGGATCCTCGGTGAGGCCTTCTACACCGATCGCCATCCGTTCCTGGGGCAGGCCAGCCGCCGCGCGGTAAGTGCCGAACAGCCGATCCCACCACGGCAGATTGAAGCCGAAGTTGCTGTTCGCCTCCGCCACTTCTATCGAGTGGTGCACGCGGTGCATGTCGGGCGTCACCACGAAGCGGCGCAGGATGCGATCGACGCCCGCCGGCAGCCTGAGGTTGGCGTGGTTGAACATGGCGGTGGCGTTGAGCAGTACCTCGAATACCAGCACCGCCGCAGCGGGTGCCCCGAGAACGGCAATCACCGCGAACTTGATCAGCATGGAGGGAACGATCTCGATCGGGTGGAAGCGCGCCCCGGTGGTGACGTCGAAGTCCGGATCGGCGTGGTGCACCCGGTGCAGCCGCCACAGCGCGGGCACGGCGTGGAACATCACGTGCTGCAAGTAGATGGCGAAGTCCAGGGCCACCACGGCGACGATCAGCGCGGCCCAGTTCGGCAGCGCGAAGGCATTGAGCAGACCCCAGCCGCGCTCCGCGGCCAGCATGGCGAAGGCCACGGCGGCTATCGGGAAGGCCAGCCGCAGCACCACGCTGTTGAGCGCCACCAGCCCCAGATTGGCGACCCAGCGCACGCGGCGCGGGTAAAGCCGGGTACGCCGCGGCGAAGCCGCCTCCCACAGCGCCATCAGGGCGAACACGCCGAAGAACGCCCCGAGCCGGATCGCCGGTTCGTGCGTCAGCGCGAACTCGTTGAGTGTCATCCCGTCTCCTCCTAAACTTCCGCCTGGCCCACGCGGGCTGAGAGATATCATGTTCAATTACTAAACCATTTAGTTGAATAGTAGGAAGCGACTCCCATGGTGTCAAGCGGCAATTTCAAGCAGGACGTGTATGCCCAACTGGCGCGGGTGGCCAAGGCGGTGGGGCACGCCAATCGGCTGGAACTGCTGGAGTTCGTGGCCCAGGGGCCGCGCAGCGTGGAGGATTTGGCGAACCTGACGCGGCTGTCGGTGGCCAATGCCTCCAAGCACCTGCTGGAGCTGCGCCACGCCGGACTGGTGCGGGCGCGCAAGGAAGGCGTGCGGGTGTTCTACGAGTTGGCGGGGGCCGACGTGGTCGAACTGCTTGCGGCTCTACGCAAGGTTGGGGAGACGCGACTCGCAGAGGTCGACCAGTTGCTGCGGCTCTACATTACCGCCCGCGACGATCTGGAGCCGATCCCGGCGGAGGAGCTGCTGGAGCGCGCCCAGCTCGGCCTGGTGACGGTGCTCGACGTGCGCCCGTCCGAGGAGTACGCCGCGGGCCATGTGCCGGGTGCGATCAACATCGCTTCGGATACCCTGGCGAGCCATCTGAAGCGGCTGCCCAAGGGCAAGGAGGTCATCGCCTATTGCCGTGGGCCGTACTGCCTGCTTTCCGTCAACGCGGTGGCGTTGCTGCGCCAGAAGGGCTACAAGGCGCGAAGGCTGGAGGATGGCTTCCCCGAGTGGAAGGCGGCAGGGCTGCCGGTGGAGGCCTGATTCGAATCGCGTTGCGCCGCTGCCAGGCGCAATCGGGGTAAGGGGGGCGTCGGTGTTGGCAGCGGCGCTGCTGCCCTTCAGTCCCGGATTGGCTGGTGCGGCGCGGCGCCGATCGTGTCCAGGGCGGTGACGATCGCCTGCGCCGCATGCGCGACTTCCTCATCGCTAGTGGCAATGCCCACCGACAATCGCACGGCGCCCATCGCCCGCGCGGCATCGAAACCCATGGCCGCGAGCACGCCGCTCACCGCATCCTCCTGCGAACGACAGGCCGAGCCCACGGAGGCGGCGACGCTGTCCGCTGCGGCGGCAATCAGTGTCCGGCCGCTCACGCCGGGAAACGATACATGCACGGTGTTGGGCAGCCGTAGCTCGGGATGCCCGTTCAGCAACAGCCCCGGCACGCCCGCCTCCAGCAGCCGGTGCAGTTCGTCGCGCAGGCGCCGCAGGCGCGGCGGCGCATCGGGGAGTCGCTCGCGGGCCAGCCGCGCCGCCGCGCCGATGCCGACGATCGCCGGCACGTTCTCGGTGCCGGGCCGCAGGCCGTGCTCCTGGTCCGCGCCGAACAGCACCGGAGCGATTGCCGTGCCACGCCGCACGTAGAGGGCGCCCACGCCCTTGGTGGCGTAGAACTTGTGGCCGGCGAGCGTCAGCAGATCGACGCCGAGGGCATCGACGTCGAGCGGGACCTTGCCTGCCGACTGCGCGGCATCGGTGTGCAGCAGGATGCCGCGCGTCCGGGTGTGGGCAGCGATTGCGGGAACCGGTTGCAGGGTGCCGATCTCGTTGTTGGCATGCATGATCGACACCAGTGCAGTATCCGGCCGAAGAGACGCAGCGACCGCCTGCACATCGACCAAACCCTGCCCATCCACCGCTACCACCGTCACGTCCCAGCCGTCCTCGCGCAGCCGCAACATCGGCTGCATCACTGCGGGATGTTCGATGGCGCTGGTGACCAGATGCCGCTTGTTGCCCTTGAGCGCCCGGGCGACGCCGAGGACCGCCAGGTTGTTGGCCTCGGTGGCACAGCCGGTGAACACGATCTCGCCGGGCTGCGCGCCGATCAGCGCGGCGACTTCGCCACGCGCCTGCTGCACCGCCTGCCGCGCCCGCTGGCCATATTCGTGGGACGAGGAAGGGTTGCCGAACGTCGACTCCAGGTAGGGGCGGATGGCCGCGACAACCTCGGTCGCCACCGGCGTGGTGGCGTTGTAGTCGAGGTAGATCGGGCGCCTCATCCGAGCGCCTGAGTCAGGTCTGCGATCAGATCCTGCGCATCCTCCAGACCGATGGAGAGCCGTAGCATCGCATCCGAGATGCCGCGCCGGGCGCGCTCCTCCGGCGTGAGCCAGTGATGGGTGGTGGTGCAGGGCTGGGTGACCAGGCTCTCGACCCCGCCCAGGCTGGGCGCGAGGGCGAACAGCTTGAGCCGGTCAGCTACCCGCGTGGCATCGTCACCGGTCCCCTCCACCTCGATGGTCAGCATGCCGCCGAAGCCACTCATCTGCCGTGCTGCCAGGGCATGGCCGGGGAACTCCGGCAGCCCCGGGTAGAGAACGCGGGCGACCTTCGGATGCTTCGCCATGGCCTCGGCCACTGCCTGTGCGCCGGCGTTCTGCGCCCGCACTCGCACCGGCAGGCTGCGGATGCTGCGCGCCAACAGGGCGGCGATCTCCGGCGCGATGGTCTGGCCCAGATTCTTGCGCCAGTTCCACACCGGCAGCAGCAGCTCCTGCCGGCCGATGACGGTGCCGGCGGTGAGGTCGCTGTGGCCGCCCAGATACTTGGTCGCGCTATGCACCGCGAAGTCCGCCCCCAGCGCCAACGGCTGCTGATTCACCGGCGAGGCGAAGGTGTTGTCCACCGCCACCAGGGCGCCGTAGGCGTGGGCGAGCTTGGCGATGGCATGGATGTCGAAGATCTCCAGACCGGGATTGGTCGGCGTCTCGAAGAACACCAGCCCGGCGCCCTTGGCCAGGATTTCGTCCAGGCGGCCCAGTTCGTGGCTCAGCAGCAGATGGGTGGGTATGCCGAGCTGGGGCAGTTGGGCGGCGAGCAGCTCCAGCGTGCCACCGTAGGCATCGCCCAGGCAGACGATGCCCTTGCGGCCGTGGGCGAAGAACAGCGCCGACTCGGCGGCCATGCCGGAACAAAAGGCGAGCGCTGCCTCGGCGCCTTCCAGGGCGGCGAGCTTGTCTTCGAGGCTGCGGATGGTCGGGTTCAGCCCGTAGCGGGTGTAGAGCGCAGCCGACGTGCGCCCCTGCACCACGTCCACCAGGTCGGCGGTGGAGGCGAACTTGAACGTCGTGCTGCTGTACAGCGGCGTGTGTGGCGAGCCGTGGGCGTCATCCAGTTCCCCGGCATGCACGCAGCGCGTGGCCAGATGCGTCGAGTCCTTCGTCATGATTCCTGCTATCAAGAAAGTGCGCAAATATGCGCACGGTTCTTTTCCTGCCCCGACGTGTCTTGCTGACCACATTCGTATTTGACAGGCGTGACTTTCCCGGCTGTCTCTGGAACCATTCCAGAGGCAGCGCCGCCGTTGCCGGACGGACTCGCCACGGGTAGGGCAGTTGCGGTTGCCAGCCGTTCGAGGTTGCGTGCCGCGTTGAGATCGCGGTCATGGTGTGTGCCGCACTGCGCACACGTCCATTCCCGGTCGCGCAAGGCCAACGCCTCGTTTTTCCAGCCACAGACCGAACACAAGCGGCTGCTCGGATACCAGCGATCAGCAATGACCAGCCGGGTGCCGTAACGTTCAGCCTTGTATTCGAGCTTCAAGCGAAACATCCCAAAGCCCACGTCGCTGATGGCGCGGGCGAGTTTATCGTTCGCCAGCATGCCCTTGACGTTCAAATCCTCGATCACCACCGCTTGGTTTTTGCGGCAGAGCCGGATCGTGAGCTTGTGGGTGAAATCCGCTCGGACATTGGCAACGCGGGCGTGCAGCCTTGCCAATGTCGCAGCAGACTTCTTGCGATTGTTCGAAGCAGGAAGTTTCGTGCCTTTGGGCAGATTGGCCTTGGGTACAAACCCGGCCTTGACCTTCGCCGCTTCCACTTTGCGGCTCAGACGCCGTCCACGAATCTTCAGCCGGCGCAACGCCGCCTTGAGCGGTTTGGGTGCCTCAATGGCCTCGCCGCTGGACAGCGTGGCTGCGGCCTTGATGCCCAGATCGACGCCTTCAATCGCATTGCCATTGCGTTGTCGGTAAAACACGGCATCGGGCACCTCGACCTGGATGGCAACGAACCCGCGCTCGGCAGTGCGCGATACCGTTGCCCCGAGAATCTTTCCCTTGAAACGCAGCGCCTCACGCATCGACACATCGCCAATCTTGGGCAAGCGGATGGTTTTCCCATCTACTTTGAACTTGTCGTTGGCGACGTAAAAGCTGTCCAGACACCGCCCCTTCTTCTTGAAGGTCGGCGGATACGCCAACTTCACGCCCTGCTGGCGCAGACTGCGGCGCAGGTGTTTGCAATCAGGGGCGATACGCGCTCCTGCCTCGATGTCGGCAAAGAACCGTTTCCATGCACGAGCCAGATGCTCGAATGGTTGGGCGTGGCTGTCGCGGTGCATATCCTTGAGCCAAGGGAACAATTGGTATTTGACCGCGTTGAATTGTTTTTTGAGCGCCATCGCGTTGGGCTTTTGGCCCGCCGCGTATTGCTTGTTCCACTCATCCAGCGCCCAGTTCCACACCTTGCGCGCCGTGCCGCAGGCGCGGGCGAAGTAGTTCCCCTGTTCTTGCGTTGGACAAAGTGCGATCTTGTGGGTCAGTTGCATCGCCGGGCCTGTTCGATGGCCATTTGCGCCACACCCGCCGCAAGAATCTCGCGGGCACGCATGACCGATGCTGCCTGCGGTGCGTCAGGCCATACATCGCGATACCCCCAGAACGATGCGGCGGCGTACATATCCTCCACGCGAACCTTGCCGGGTTGCAGTGGCGCAAGCTTTGCTTCGCACTCAATCCCGTCCAGCCGGGAATGACATAAGTAATAATCGGCCTGATGAACCTTGCTCTTACGTAACGTCACAAAGCGCCCGCATCCACCGTGGCAATAGATAGTCACTTTCTCAGCTTGGCTCATTGTTCGCATCCTTCTTCAATGCCTCGTCCAGCTTTTTTCGGTAGTTCCTCAGACCGTATAACCGGGACGAAAAGCAATGCACGATGGTCATCAAGTCCTGCACCATTTCCTGCTCGGGAGAAAGACGTTCTTGATTGAGCACTAGCAGTTCGCAGCCATTGATTTTGGCAAAGTGCTCGAACCACTCGAAGCCGAACCGGGTCAGCCGATCCCTGTGCGCCAGAATCAGTGTCTTGACTTCGCGTCGGCCAATATCTTCCATCAGCGCCAGAAACCGCTTGCGCTTGAAGTTCAGCCCGCCGCCCACTTCCTCGACAAACTCGACGTTGGCAAGACCTTTGGCCACCACGAATTCCTCCAGCACTTTGCGCTGATTCGCCAAATCCGGTTTTTGCGCGGCACTGGAGACGCGGCAGTACGCCACCAGCCGGATCGGCGTATTCACCGACTGGCGCAGGCCGATGAATTCGCGAATCTGCGCTTCGGTATACAGGCGCCGATTGCTGTCGGTGCGCGCCACAGCAGTGAGCCGCCCCTCGCGCTCCCAGCGCTGCAAGGTCTTGACCGAGACGCCCAGCAGCTTCGCCGCCTTGCCTGTGCTCATGGTGTTTTCCATGAGCCAATAGTACATTATTGCGCATTATTTGTAATGGTAGAGTCAGCCTCCCTCTTGGTGGTCAGGGCCGAATGAGCTCGCGCAACTGCGCGACGATGGCCGGATCGTCGAACTCGCGTCCGCCCACCGCCCGCAGGGCGATGCGGCCCTCGGGATCGACGATGAAGGTGGCGGGCAGTCCACGCACCTGCCAGGCGCGCAGGCTGGCGGATTTCTCGTCGAGCAGGATGGTGAAGCCGGGGTCGGGGATAAAGCTGAACACGGTTTCCTCGTCCTCGCCGATGTTCACCGCCAGCACGCGCAGTTGCTCCGGCTTGAACAGCTTCTGCAGGCGGGTGAGCGAGGGGATTTCCTTGCGGCAGGGCGGGCACCAAGTGGCCCAGAAGTTCACCAGCACCACCTTGCCGCGCAGTTCGGAGAGCCTGACCGACTTGCCGTCCACGTCGGGCAGGGCGATCTCTGGCGCCGTGGGCTTGCCGGGCACCAAAGTCAGCCCCCGCGGTACGGGTGCCTGTGCCAATGCCGGCTGGGCGATCAGCAGGATCAGCGCCGCCAGCAAGGACCGCCGTTCAATCCGCATCCGCACACTTGAGGCCGCGCAGCCTGCCGCGATGGGTGATGCCATCGATGCTCCATTCATAGACAAGGTCGAAACTGCCAGCCGGGCGCGGCGACAAGGCTGCCATGCCCATGATCCAGTCGCCGGGCTCGAACTGATGTTCGCCGGGAAACTGCGCCCAGCGGAAGGCAATGCGCGCCGGCTCGGCCACGCCGTGGCGCGCCCATTCCTGCTCCCAGGTTTCCAGCGCCACGAAGCGCCGCACGGTCGCGCCGTTCGCGATGCTCCAGTCATCGAGACGGTAGGTTAGCAGGCCGCCGCCGGCATCGTTGCGCAGCACGAGTTGGAACACGCAGGCGTCGGCGTACCGGGCGGCGGCGGCCGGCTCGAAGCCCCGCGCCCGGTAAAAGGCACGCGCCTGAGCGGGCGTGATTCGGGAGGCGCCGAGGCTCACGCCATGGTCCGTTGTCTGCCAGTCGGACGCCGTGATGGCAGGGTCGTCAAGCCTGGGCGATGCTGCCGCTCCTTGACCGGCGACGACAGGCAGTGCTTCTCCGAGGAGGCAGATGGCCAGGGCCGAGACCCACGGGCTGCTTCGCACGGTTGCCGGATCGGGAACTGCCGCGCTACTTGCGGCCGCTTTCGGTGGCGCGGCGATTGGCATCGAAGCCGCCCTTCGCTTTCCACTCGGCATATCCCCCTTGCAGGATGCGCACGTTCTCCATCCCCGCCACCCGCAGCGCAAGGCCAGCCTGGGCCGACAGCGATCCGCTGTTGCAGTAGATGAGGACGGACTTGTCCTTGGGCACGTTTTACACTTCCTGCTCGCCCTCACCGACGATGACGCACGTGACCGCGACCGCCTCGGGGGGATATTACAACTACGGCGTGCGCAACGACGCCTCCTCTCCGACAATGACGGACCTGACCGCCACCGCCTCGGGGGGAATCTTCAACTACGGCGTGGGCAATGCCACCGCCTCGCCGACAATGACGAACGTGACTGTCACCGCCTCGGGAGGAGTGTTCGACATACGGCGTGTACAACTCCAAATCCTCGTCGACGATCCAGAACAGCACGATTGCCGCCACGGAGGGTGGATCCAAATACGGCATCTACAACGACGCTGACAGCGGCTCCCGTACACGTTGAAAGTCGACAACTCGCGGATCACGGGGAACACGAAGACCATCCGAACCAACGCCCAATTCGTTACCCACGTCGGAGCGTCGCAACTGGATGGCGGAGCAGCGGACGGCTTCGACATGACGTCCGCGGGGGTGTATGACAAAAACTATACGTTCTACGCCAGCACGTGCCCATGAGTAGCTGCAGAGCGGAAAGGAGCCAACCATGAAGATCTGCAAACCGGGTTCCCTTCGCACGGCTGCATTGGTCCTCACGCTGCTGGTCGCGTCCGGTGGGATCAGCGCGGAGAGCGGGCCGGCCGTGGGCTGGTGGGTGATCTCCGACGGGGGCGGACCGTCCAGCGGCGGCGCCGTCAACCTGAACACCACCCTCGGCCGGCCGGTGATCGGACCCGCGTCCGGAGGCGGTGCGTTGGCGACGATCGGCCTGGACGCGGGCTACTTTGGTATGGCGCTGAGGCTGACGGCCGTGACGTTGCGTGGGCTGCGCGCCGAACCGCTTTCGTTGATCGAGCGGCTGAGAGGCCTGCTTGCGCGGCGGGCTGGCTCGCTAGGAGAGCCTCTCGGGATGACTACTCTGAGAATAGGACGCGGATGGGAAGGCGGACAAACGCGGACTGGAAAAGGTATCCGCGGCCATCTGCGCTCGTCCGCGTCCTAGTTTCACCCGCAGGGCTGTAGCGCCGGGCGCACCCGGCATGTCCATCTGCACTAGAATCGCCCGCGTAGCGCAAGTTGGCGACGTGCGCTACGCTGATTTCACGTCGTCCCGAGAGGTCAGGGTCACCCCGCTCACGCTCCGCGGCGCGATCCACCGCCACTTTTACGCCATACCCATAGCCAGCGACCCTCAGGTCGCGCCAGTCACGCCGGCTGATAGCTTCGAGGTCCTCATGGCCCGCCGATGATGTCGCTGAGAAATGCGCCCGGTCTCATCACCCTACCCGGCGCGACCAATTGACGCAAGGCTGCCGTGTTCTCCTTGGCATCGGTCGGATAGGCATCAATGGAAATCAGGAAATCAACTCCGGCCGCAGTTGCGGCCATCACCACCGGCACGTCCTTAAGATCGCGCACCAGGTCGCGATGATTGACGACCTCTTCGGGCGCTAAATCAGCCATCGTCTCGGTCAGGGCTGTCGCCAGGAATCCATCCAGCTTGGGGAGGTGTTCGGGAAAAAGCAGCGTGAGGTAGCGGCGAGCGTCGGCCAGAACAGAGGGTGACCACGAGCACAATTGTGTGCCGGGCCGCCAGGCGCAGGATTTCGTAGGGATAACGGGGAAAGGTGATGCCGCGAATCCGGATATTGGCATCTACAAATACCCTAAGCCGTCTTGGCGTGTCCATAGCGCTCCGCAAACGTTTGCTCACGGATGGTTTCGATCAAGGAATCCAGGTCTTCCTCTCGCACAATGCCAGGTCTTTCGGCATCAGAGCCGATTCCCATGACCAGGTTCTGCAAGAGACTTTCAGCCATCTGGGGCCACGACAGGCGCCGCGCTTATCAGAACGACGCCTTCAATTACTTCCTGCAGCACGACTTTGCTGCCCTTCGGAGGCCCAGATGGGCGCGCAACTTGTGGGGATGGTCAGCCGCCCAGTGCTGGAGATATTCGAGATCATGGATAAGGTCATGAACGTACACTCCCGATCGGATCACCGAATGGTCGTCACATGCGGATAGCTATGATCTTCTCGTCCGACGTTACAAGCGGGCATCCGTACACGGCGCGCTGTAGCGACAATGACCTGATCGGCAGGATCGCGATGGAACTCGCCAGGCAATCGCGTCGATTCGATCGCGATCTCCGGCGTCAGCGCAAGCAGTTGCACGCCCGGATAGTCCAACGCCTGATCAAACCACTCATCCAATGATGTTGGCAGCTCGAGGCGGCCATATTCAACGAGCTTGGCGATCTCCCAACACCAGATCGCGCTCACACCGACCACCTCCGCCTCACTAGCGGCAATCGCTTTGCGTTGAGCTTCAGTAAGATGCCCGGCTTCATGCACCCACCAAACCCAGGCGTGCGAATCGAGGACGATCATCGCAATGCCTGCCACTCGTCTTCAGCAACGCTGTCAAACGGTCTGATGTAACGCACCGGCTTTCCGTGGAGTGGGTAACGTAGACTCCCTTCATTTGCCGGGAATGGTTCAAACGACAACTTCGACTTTTTCCCCAGGGCTAAACGGGATTCCGCGTAGGTTAGCACACGATTCTGCGAGATAATTGTTTCTACTCGATAGGTCTGCATCCGATTTCCTCCATGCGCATAATCAGCAGCGAGTTCGAGTATACCACCGCCAACCCGGATGTCAATAGCCCGCAACTTTGAGTTTCGTCCCTCATCACGCCCGCGGCCGCTGCTGCAACTCATACAGCTTGTTCAGCGCAGCGAGCGGGCTGAGCGGTTGACGTCGAGCAGGCGCAGCTCGGCGATCACCGGGTCCTCGGCGGACCAACGGCAGTTGGAACCTCGCTTCTGGCGCGGCAGCGTCGCCGCGCGTCCGAGCTGGTCGAAGGGAATGCACGTGGCTGGATAGCCCGTCGGGCGTCCAAAAGGCGCGAGCATCAATTCGCACGCCTGCGCACGATGCTCGCAGGCATGCGAATCAAGGAGACGTGCGAATTCGCTACTTGCGCACGC
>CAVOKN010000012.1:0-173318 GCA_963696505.1 uncultured beta proteobacterium
CCAGTCGGAACGTCCGACCGCACGCGCGTGACGGCAATGAGGTGGCGAGCTGCCCTACGCGATCCACAAAGCATTCTCGGCGATCCGTGCCGGGAGGCCTGCTTCGCCTTACGGACGCGAGGCCGAGCGGAAAGGCGATAGTCGTTTCAGCCCAACTCGAACCTGAGACCAATGTCGCTGTTTTAAGCGCGCGCGTGGGACTGGAGCAAGCGGGCGCGAGCGAGGTTTCTCTCGAGCATCAGCCGCGGGTAGGGTTTAGGTCGGCGCTTGACCGCGCGAGGCTCAACACGCCCTGGGCGCACCAGAAGCCTGGCGCCGGCGATCGCGGCCAGCACATAGCCCCACAACTCTCGGCCGCGCCGACCCGCATGGTGACGCAGCTCCTGCTGGAAAGCGCGAAGCGTACTCAGCGTCGCCTTGAAGCTCAGCCGGCGCGGTAGCACCCCCGCGGCTTTGGCCGCCTGGGCCATGACCGCGCACACCAAGTTGTAGCCCAACAGATACGCTGAGATCTCCCGATGCACCATGTGCGGCGTCTTACAGCGCAGCTCGCCCATTCCGAGCAGTTCCTTGATCGAACATTCCATGCTTATCCGGTTGCTTCCCAAACGTGAAGCTGCGATCATTTTTGCACTGTGGTCGCCAGACTCCCGTTCCCGACGTCACTCCCGGACTTCATGCGGCTCTTCCCGGATGATGCGGCTTGTGCGGCGCACCTGGAAAAGGTCCGGTGGCCTGGCGGCTTCGTCTGCCAGTACTGCGGTTTACATGACGAGCCGAGCCGCTTCCCGAACCGTTCTTCCGTTGTGCTTCGATGTCGCAGCTGCAAGCGTGACACGTCGCTTACGGCCGACACAGTCATGCAGCGGACGCACATGCCGATCTCGATCTGGTTTTGGGCCGCGTACCTCGTGTCGAGTCAAACGCCGGGCATGAGCGCAGTGCAATTCCAGCGGCAACTCGGCCTGAAACGTTATGAGACGGCCTTCCAGATTCTGCACAAGCTGCGTGTGGCAATGGTGCGCCCTGATCGTGACCGCATCGGAGGTGGCTTCCCGGTCGAGGTCGACGAGACGTGGGTCGGGGGCCGCACGCGCGGCGAAGGGCGCGGACGGCACCACAAGACGCTGGTCTTAGGCGCGATCGAAGCGCGCAAGCGCAAAGTGAACGACAGGCAAAGGGATCCCAGCAAGGCATTGCCGCTTCGGGGTGGCCTCTACGCCGGGCGCCTGCGCCTGCACGTCGCTCCTGACCGCTCGGCGAAATCGCTTGAGGGCTTCGTGCTTGACTCGGTGCAGCCAGGTACGCACATCACGACCGACGATTGGTCGGGCTACGACCCCCTCGCGCTGCAAGGCTACCGACTCACCCAGGCTGCGCAACGCGGCGACGCCGACATCACAGAGAAGCACTTGCCGCTCATCCACCTCGTCTTCGGCAACCTGAAAACCTGGCTGAATGGCGTTCACCACGGCGTCTCGCCGCAGCACCTTCAGGCATACCTGAACGAATTCACGTTCCGCTTCAACCGGCGGTTCTTCCCCTTCACTGCCTTCCAGAGCCTGCTCGGGATCGGAGCCGCGACGCAGCCGACGACCTACGACGCGTTCTACAACACGGGGCGCCGCCCGAAGCCTCCCGTTGGGAACTAACCGGATAAGCATTCCTCAGTCGTTGTGCTCTGCGTCGTTCTGTTCATGGTGTGGATCCGTAAGTTTCCGCTTCCAGCTGTGCCCCAGGAAGGGTCGCAGGTATCGGCGCTCTGCGGCGCCGGACACCTCGTCTTTCCCGGTCTGCGTTATGCCGGCATTGGGGGCACAGGCTTGGGCATGCGTGGTCGGCGCGTCGATCCGAAGGGTAAGAATGCTCCGCTCGGCTTGAATCGGAGACGGGCGGATCGCCGGCTTCATTGCCGGCGGGAGAGCGATTGGCACGGATCGCGCCACGGGGCTATGCAGACTTGAAGCATTGTTCGATCCAGGCTCCGGCACTGGGAAATACACGTAGCCATAAAGATATTTGACTTTCTCTAAGGAAACTCATATGTTTCGGCATGCCCGCGCTTTCCCAGATCCAAAGCCACCTCCGTTACCCGCTCACTGCCATCCTAGGTAGCGCAGGTAGCGTGCGTGTCCTGCGTGCGCTCGCCGCAGACCGGTCACCGCAGTCGGCTCCGCGACTCGCCAGCGTGGCCGGCCTCACGCCGCAAGGGGTGCGGCTGGTCCTGGACGCGCTCGCGCGACAGCAACTGGTGGTCATCCACGGCTCGGGACGAACCCAGCTCTACGCGCTGAGTCCATTGCATCCATTGGCCGGCGCACTCGTTGCGTTGTTCCAGGAGGAGCAACAGCGCTGGGATGCGCTGCTTGATTCGATTCGCAAGGTGCTGGCCGAGCGCGGCCCGGCGCTCAGCGCTGCCTGGCTCTACGGCAGTGTTGCCCGAGGAGAGGACTCGCCTTCCAGCGACGTCGATATTGCAATCCTGGTCCGCTCCCAGGGCGAGGCCGATCAGGTTCGGGCGGATCTGATTCCCATCGAGGACCGACACCAACTGCGCATCTCGCTGACGGCGCTCACGTCGAAGGATCTGGCGGCCCTGCCTGAGGATGATCCCTGGTGGTCCGATGTCGTGCGCGATGGCCGGGTCCTCAAGGGCCCTGCGCCTGATCAGGTGCGCCGTCGACTGGCGAAGGTCGCTGCATGACAAACCGGGGGCCTCGCAAGCTGGTCGACGCCGCGCATTCGTCGGCGCGGCTGTTGCAGGCGCGCGAGTTCCACGAGTCGGCCCGCAGTCTGGTCACGATTGGCCAGAGCAAGAGCTACAACGGCGCCATCACGCTCATGATCACGGCCGCGATCGCCTACGGCGATGCGATGACGGCCAAGGCCAAGGGCGTTGTGAACAAGCAGGATCACCAGAGTGCCCCGAGGCTGCTGCGCGAGGCGCTGGGCAACCGTCTGCCCGACAGGCAGGAGAAGTTCTTTCGCAAGCTGCTCGGCCGCAAGGACGAGGTCAACTACGGCGCTCGGAGCACCCCGCTCGAAGAGGCGCAGCGGCTGTTGGCAGAGCTGGACGAATTCGCAGCCTGGGCGGAGGGCATGCTGTGACACGCTCCTACAGCGGGGTTGGTGTAGCAAGCTGCCTTGGGTAAGCGTGTCCATCGATGATCGTGCCGGTCACTACGCCTCTTGGCGTCACAACAAAGCCCAACGGTCGAGGGCAGCCAAGCGGGTAGATCGAGGCGTCAACGGCCGCATCGACAGCACCCAGTCATTGATCCATCGCGGTTTCACGGATCGACACCCTGGATAGCACGTTGGTATTGTCCGCAAAACCCAGCGCGAGGATCTCGCGAGTCGAGTGAGTCGAGGTCGAGGTCGAGGTCGAGGTCGAGGTCGAAGGTCAGGATGATTCGGCCTTCCTGACGTGCCCGCAGAGCAATCTCTACGTCCGTGGCGCGCTGCAGGCCAATCTGGCGCACATGAACCGCGTCGTGGCCAGCAGTGTTGAGGTAGGCAAACGTTTTCGGGGAAATCCCGGCGTCGGCCAGGAACTTCATGCAGCCGAGGCTGGCAGCGGAAAGACCTGATCCTCGGCGGCCATCGCAACGTAGCGCAGCGCCTGGCGTATGTCCTCGCTATCGAGGTCCGGGAACTCGGCGAGAATGTCCTCGCTGCTCATTCCGTTGGCCACCAGATTGACGATGTGCGCAGCCGATATCCGCAAGCCGCGCAGCGTGGCGCGGCCAGCAAGGACATTCGGGTCGAACGTGATGCGGTCGAACATCATGGGCGCCGATTCTAGCGCCGCCGTACAAGCGGTGCGCCACGGCCACTTCCGCCGACGACTCCGGTTGAAGCAGTGTCGCCAGATGCGACCTGGCACCACGATGATGGCACCTCATGTCGCTGCCGGGCTGGCGCATCTCGACCCGTCGGAGACATACACGCCTCCCAATACCAGTCCCTCAACCAAGGCAACAACGAAACGGCGGGCAACCCGGCCGTTCGGAGTCGCGCGACCCCGGTCAGCCCGTCAGCTAACTTGGTGTCGCGGGCGATTCCGGGGCCGCTCGTCACTTCGCCTGTCCCACCTGCCCCGTGTAGCTCAACCCCTTCAGATCCTCTTCCCCGGTCTTCTTGTCCACCAGTTCCGGATAGACCCGATACACGATCACGCCCAGGCCGACCGACATGCGCACGTACTGTTCCTGGCGGGGCTCCAGCGTGAAGGTGAGTTTCTTGTCGACCTCGGTGGTGAGATTGACTTCGTAGTTGCCGGGTGTGCGGTTGACGAAGAAGAACCCGCCGGGCTTGGAGTCGCCGACCTTCTCGCCGTTGAGCATCACTGAAGGCTGGATGCCCGACCCGAACGGATTGCTGGAGCGGAAGAAATAGATGCGCCCCTGTTCCGCGGCCAGCGTCGCGAAGCCGCCGCGCACTTCTTCGTACTTCGGCCCGGTAGCACAGCCGGTCAGGAGACCCGCCAGGAGTCCGAGTGCGGCGATGCGAGTGACAAGGATCATGTTTGCTCCCTATGGGCTGACGGGTTTGAATTCGATGCGGGTGCGTGCCGACTGAGGTACGAATGCCTTCTCCACCGGCAGATAGAACCCGACCAGTTCGCTTCCCGCCACCACCAGCAAGGCTTCATGGACGTGGGCACCTTCGACGGTGAATGCGCCGCCGATGATCTTGTAGACGTGACCCTGGGGCAGCGTGCCGGCTTCGGCCCAGCGCGAGCCGCGCGGCAGCCGGCGCGAGTAGCCGGAGTCGAGGACGATCTCGGCATCCTGCTGGATCTCCAAGACCTGGCTCGACGTGGCTGCCGCCGGCGTCAGCGTGACCGGCTGGCGGACGACCTCGTGGGCGCAGCCGGCTGCGAAGATCAAGCAGGCTGCCAGGAGATACGAACTTGCTCTCACGTTCGCGCGCATCTCAGAACAAGTCTCCGGTGGATCCGGTCCGGCGCCTCGTTCGGCGGCCGGCCGGCCTTGCGCGGGGCGGCGCGGCGGTTGCCCAGGGCTTCGATTTGGCCGCGGAAGCGATCGTTGCCCAGTGCCCAGCCCTTGTTGGTCGCGTCGCGGATTTCGGCAAGCAGCTCCTCGCCCAGGGCTGCGCGGAAGAGCAGCCGGTAGGCGGCGCGGCGCGATGCCGCGTCTGATCCCAGGCGTCGATAGAGCTTGTGGTCGGTGAGCAGGTCGTCGCGCTCGCCGTCGGCATGCGCGCGGTAGCTTGACCAGGCATAGTCGCGCGGATGGGCCACCATACCGGCGCGCACAGGGTTGAGTTCGATGTAGCGCATGCAGGCGAACAGGTAGTCCTCAGCATCGATCACCGTGGACTTGTAGCGCCCTTCCCACAGGGTGCCGGTGCGCCGGTAGCGCTGGTTGAAGTGCTGCACGTAGCGCCGCCCGACCGATTGCAGGGTGCGCCCGGCACTTGCCTCCGCCGCCGGGGTGGCGAGCAGATGCAGGTGGTTGGGCATGAACACGTAGCCGTGGATCGCCAGCCCTTCGCCGTGCGCGGCATCGAGCAGGCAGTCGCGGAAGTATATGAAGTCTGCGTCGTCGGCGAAGATGACCTGGCGGTTGTTGCCGCGCTGGATCAGGTGCAGCGGCACGCCAGGGACGCAGCAGCGCGGCAGGCGGGCCATCGGTAGGCGCCGAGGATCGCGTCCCTACGCGGGATACTTCTGGTGCTGGTGCAGCACCCGGCCGATGCGTACGCGCCGGCCGACGATCCGATACACCAGGAGGAACGGATACTTGATGATCACCAGCTCGCGCGTGCCGGACACGTGGCCGCGTCGGCCGATCTGCGGGTGGCTTTCAAGCAGGAGCGCGTTGCGACGTATCTCCGCCATGACCCGGTTTGCGGTGACTTGGCTGTACTCGGCGTAGACGGCCTCGATCGCCAGCAAGTCGCGGCCGGCCCGTGGCGACCACTCAAGCCGCTTGTTTGCCGGCACGCCGGGACCGTTGGGCGGCGACCGCGGCGAACACCTGCTCGGTCGTCCTCCAGCCTTCCGTGTCGCCCGATTCGAAGCCGGCGCGTATCGCCTTCTCCCGCCATTCCAGGAGATCAAGATGCGCGGCGATCGCTTGGCGCGCCAGTTGCTGGGGTGAGGCGTGCGCTTTGGCGGCGGCCGTAGCCAGCCGGGACTCAAGGGCCTTGGGCAGTGCGATCGGATCAGACATGGCGGTCTTGGGGGGAAACGAGGGTTGGGGAAAGTCTAGCATGCAGGTATTCCTGCCACCCATGACTCTGGCGACGGGACGTCAACTCGGGCGGCGCCCATCGATGGATCAAGGCCAGAGCTTTCCAGACAACGTGACTCTGACTCCGCATTCTTTTGACCCCGCCTTCTTCCTGCTAACCCCGATTTCTTCCCTACGCCAAGAATCTCAGGATTTCCTCCAGAAAAGCGCGGGTCGACCCCGAGAACGCGGAGGGGGTGATGTCGGGATGGAAGATCCTTTCGAAATCCTCTTCCATCGTTTCCGAGTGCTCATTGAGAAACGCGGAGATTTCGGCTCGCAGCACCGCCTGCTGGTCAGCGGGGGTGACCGCTCGAAATGCGCCGATGACCTCCGCTACCGAGTCGCCCTCGATGTCGTAATCCTGGTGAAACCAACCGCCAAGTAGATCGGCGAGTCGCGGATAATAGTTGGCAGTCATGGGGTTTCCATCAAGGTTTTGGGTAGGAGGTGAGGACGAAGTAAACCCGATTCTCGGTGATCACCTTGCGCACCACCACAACCATCTTGGTCATGTTGGTTAACTGCCCGGTGCTGCGCACCACACCTTGGCCGATGACTCGACCCGCATCATAGGTGAACGCTGTGGTTTGGCCGGGATTAGCGGTCTTGGCCCAAACCTTGATTGCATCCTTGTTAGCGCGCAAGGCAGCCGCTACCGCGCGTTCCGCCTCCTGCAAGGTCTGAAGGTCGACGCGGCCGGGATTGTCGGCTGCTGGGCCAGTCGAGAACGCAACTGGCCTTCAGTGCGTCCGACATGGCGGGCGATGGTATGCCCGCCAGCGGCTTCCTCGGCCGCGAGGCTGATCGCGCCACGGCGTATCGCGATCGCCCGAGCCACACCGGCGAAACCTGCTATGAGAGGAACGGCAACGTCAACCGCAAAGCCGACGTTGCCCGCGGTCTGTGGGTCGGCGCCCAAGACCACGGCGGCGGCGGCCACCGCTTGCGAAGTTAGCGTGGTATGGGTCCGCCCCGAGACCACCTGCATGATGCCGCTCGATGTGGTGTCGGCGCCATGCACGGCCAGCGCACCACCGGCGATCTTGGTGATCGTGGTTGGTTCCGGTGTGAGCAGCAGAACGGCGCTCCCGACCAGCTCCAACGCTCCTCCCGCTACGGTCGCCGCGCCCCAAAACCGATTGGTCCAACTACTCGACTCCTCGATCGAGTCATTTTCAAGAATCGCCGCGAACTGCAATGGCGTGAGGACGATATCTAGACCTTCTTCCATCCGCGACCTCCGTTGGGAAGTTCACAAAGCGGCACAGGACGCGCCAAATGGCGAGATCAAATGGCAGGGGTGCAATTCTGACACTGATGCCAAAGAGCTGGAAGCGGCACGCCGCTTTCCGGGAAGGAGACCTCTCGGCGGTATTCTGCCGACACGAGCCGCCATGCCGCATTGAAGCGCTCGGTCTGAGCCAGTGCACGGAAGGTCAGGATCGCCTGGTCGCCAGCGATGCTCCAGCGACGACCCGAGCGCCATCGGAGGAGGCTCCGGGAGTGATTCACCCGGAGCCTGCGAGAGAGATGCGACTCTGACCCCGGTTTCCTCCGCTGGCCTCGCGGGATGTTGGAACTCAGATCGATGCGCAGCTCCGAGTACTGCGGGTGCGTGGTTGGGAATCGCACGTCCGGCAACTGCGAGAGCAGATCGCATCCAGCGCTGCGCCGGATTCAGCGCAGCGCGGCCCTGGCCCGGAGGCTTGAAGCCAGCCACCTGGAGGGGCACTGGCGGCACGGATGCGAATCTTCAGACTTCGTCTCGGCCTCAGCCGCCGGTCGCTGCCGCCGAAAGCTGTCGCTCGCCGATGGCAGTTGCCCAAACATCCGCTGACTCGTCCCGACCCAAAGCCGTCGTACGACCCTCAAGCTGGCCAATGCCCGGAGCCCGAAGTACAGCCGACATCCATGACTTTGCGATGGACGGCGCAAGGTCGGCCATTGGTATGTCTCTCGCTCGGTGCGCAAGATCGTGGCGTACTTGGGCGAAGCGACCTCACCGTCGCACCTGGCGCCGGCCCGGGGCTCGCCACTGTGATAGACGGCCGACGCCGGGCACGGCGAGTTCGACCCTCAAGCCCAACCGCTGCAGGACTATGAATTCGATCAGCACATCGCTTGGTAACTCGACGAGGATCCGATATCGCTCGTCGGGGAGCGCTCGTGTCCGCCTGACAATGGCTCACACCGTCCTGGAACGATCCGGATTACCCGCGATACTTGCGGAAGTGGCGTTGGATCTCCTTGCGCGCCTCGCCGATCGATTCCAGCCGCCGCCTCCCCACGAAAGTCAGCCTCTGCAGGACGGCAACAGCCCAGGCGTGTACCTCGTCAACGCCGCCCCGGCTACTGAAAGGTGCGGCGGGTTGCCGACGTCCCGGAGCCGTTCGTGCTGGGGCGGACGCTGGGTTGCCCTCGGCCAGAGCCGCCAGCCATATCTTCGAGGGCGTCGAAGCGGCAGGGCGCTGGACGATGTCCCCGCGAGCAATTCCACTGGCACACCCCTCCGGCAGGTCGAAGAGCCGTGGACTCTCTGGAGAAGAGAAGAAGGATGGGATAGCATGCCCTCCCAGAAAACGACGCAGCGCCTGTTTGACCACCGGCACGACGTGGCGGTGCCTGCGTCATACCCACTGCACGACGTTTTGGGCACTGCGCCGGCAGACAGCCAGCGGCGCGCCGAGCGCATTTGGATGATTCTGCCCGTGACTTTCGATTCACGCTTGGAAGCAGCGGTACTCGACGCGATGCACGAGCTGATCGCCGTGCTGGACCGGCGCGGCACCATCGTTCTCGTAAACCGCGCCTGGCGCGAGGCCGCCCTCAGGCCCGACGCGCCACCGGTACTGGTGACCGGCATCGGGCTCAACTACCTGGAGGCATGCCTGCATGCCGAAGGGGGTGGATCCGAGGGCGCCAGGCAATGCCACGCAGGATTGCTTTCCGCGCTGCAAGGACGTGAGGGATTCGAAGTCGAATACCCGTGCCACTCGCCGATCGCCCAACGATGGTTTCTGCTGCGCGCCCTGCCTCTGGAATCCCCGGATGGCGGGGTGTTGCTCATCCACAGTGAGATCACCGAACGCGATCAGTTGGCGAGGCAATTGCGCGGTGCCAATCGGGCATTGTACGTACGCAACGCGTGCAACCATGTCCTGCTGCAGGCAAGCGCGGAAGCCAAAGCTCTTCACGAGGTATGCCGATCTATCGTCGATTTGGGCGGGTATCGATTCGCGTGGGTGGGGTTCGTCGAGGACGACGCACAGAAGACCGTTCGGCCCGCGGCTCACGCCGGTCTCGAAGACGGCTACCTCGCCTCTGTCCTGGTCACCAGCTCCGAAGGCGAGCATGGACGCGGGCCGACCGGTACCGCGGCGCGGACCGGCAAGGCCGCTCTGGTCCGGGACATCCGGTCCGATCTCGGGTATGCCCCATGGCGTGCCGAAGCGCTCAAGCGCGGGTACCGATCCTCGGTCGCATTGCCGTTTGCCGCGGACGGCGTCGTCGGCACGCTGAACATTTACGCTGCCGAGCCAGACGCGTTCAATCCGACTGAAGTAGACCTCCTCCAGGGGCTCGCCAACGACGTGAGCATCGGGGTCGCAGCACTGCGCGCGCGGGCCGAAAGGGATCGCGCCGTGGAATCGCTACGCAGTTCGGAGAAGAAGTTCGTGACGGTGTTCCGTTCCCTGCCTGACTCCAGCGCCATCACCCGCCTTTCCGATGGTCTGATCCTGGACGTGAACGACGGCTTTACCCAGGCGACGGGGTATTCGCGCGAGGAGGCGGTGGGCCGGACCAGCCTGGATCTCGGGCTTTGGCGCGACCCTGCGGCCCGCAACCAGGTTGCGAATGCTTTGCGCCGCGACGACGCGATCGGCGACATCGAATTCGACTATGGCCGCAAGGACGGCCGCAGTTCGGTCGGCCTGCTGGCATCCCGGACGTTGGTTATCGATGACGAGCCCTGCATGCTCACGATCGTGCGCGACATCGCCGATCGCAAGCGCATGGAGATGGCGCTCAGGGACAGCACGAGACGGCAAGAGGCGCTGCTCGACAGCATTCCGGACATCGCCTGGATGAAGGACGCCGAAGGCCGCTTCATTGCGGTGAATGAGCCTTTCGCGAAGGCCTGCGGCCGCACACCGGAAGATCTGGTGGGACGAACAGACTTCGACATCTGGCCCGAGGATCTCGCCGCGCAGTACGTCGCCGACGATGCCGAGGTGATGCGGTCGCGCGCGCGCAAGCGTGTCGAAGAGCGCCTGGTGAGTGTCTCCGGCGACCAGTCCTGGATCGAGACGATCAAGACGCCGATCGTCGGCGAAGCCGGGGAGGTGATCGGTACGAGCGGCATCGCTCGGGACGTGACAGAGCGCCGACGCTTCGCCGAGGACCTGCTGCGCGAAAAAGCTCTCTCGGAATCGATCATCAACAGCCTGCCGGGCGTCTTCTACGTCCTCGATGCCTCCGGCAGGATGATGCGCTGGAACGGCAGACTCGCCGAAGTGTCGGGCTACGACCATGCCGCAATCGGCCGGATGCATGCGCTGGAGTTAATCCGCCCGGAGGACCAGCCTGAAGTGGAAACCGCGATCCGAGAGGGGTTCGAGCAAGGACATGCCGATGTCGAGGCGCGCCTGCGCACCTTGGTCGGGGACACCATCCCCTACATCTTCACCGGAATGCGTATGGATGCCGACGGCGCTGCGTACCTGATAGGCATGGGCATCGACATCAGCCGGCGCCAGACTGCGGAAGACGCCTTGCGCCACAGCGAACAGCGCCTTCAGGCGATCGTCTCGAATGTGCCGGTGGTCCTGTTCGGCCTGGATTCCGCAGGCACGTTCACGTTCTCCGAGGGCAAGGGTCTTGAGGCATTGGGACTCAAGCCGGGTGAGGTCGTCGGCCGTTGCGCCCTGGAGATGTACCGGGACTACCCGGAAATCGTGCAATCGTTGCGGCTGGGTCTCAAGGGAAACCTTTCCCGCGCCGTCCATGCCATGGGACCGATAGTCTTCGATGTCCTATACATGCCCGTAACCGACGACCGGGGCGCGTTGACCGAATTGATCGGAGTGGCCGTCGATATCACCGAACGCAGGCGTGCCGAGGCGGCACTCGGCGAAAGTCATGCGCGCTTGGCCCTTGCCCTCGAGGCCGCCCGGGCCGGCGCCTGGAGTTGGGACAGCACGACCAATCGGGCCGTCTGGTCGGACGGGAACTACCGGGTGATTGGACTCGAACCCGGCAGCTGCGAAGCGAAGTACGAGAACTGGCTGGCGCGCGTGCATCCCGACGACCGTGCAGCCGCCGAAGCGGCGGTGTCCGAAGCCATGGCGCGGCGAGGCGACCTCAACATCGAGTTTCGCGTCGTGTGGCCGGACGGCAGCGTGCACTGGATCAACGATGTTGGCCGCATGATCGAGAACCAGGCGGGCGAACCGGCCGGGATGTACGGCATCCAAATGGACATCACCGAACGCAAACTCGCGGCCGAGGCGATTGAACGCAGCGAAGAGAATTTGCGCGTCACGCTGCGCAGCATCGGCGATGCGGTCATCGCAACGGACGGCGAGGGGCATGTGACCTTGATGAATCCCGTCGCACAGACATTGACGGGGTGGAGCGAGGAGGACGCCCGCGGTCGAGCTCTCGACGAGGTGTTTCGAATCGTCAATGAAGAGACCCGTGCCAGGGTCCAAAGCCCGGTGCAACGGGTCCTGGCGGAAGGCACCGTGGTGGGCTTGGCGAACCACACCTTGTTGATCGATCGCAATGGAGTTGAACGCCCGATCGCCGACAGCGGTGCGCCGATCCGCCCCTTCAGGGATGCACCGATCAGCGGCGTAGTGCTGGTATTCCGCGACCAGTCCGAAGAGCGCCATATCACCCGGTGCCTGGAAGAGCAGGAGGCGAAGTATCGCAACCTGGTGGACCAGGTTCCGGCAGCGATCTACGTCGCCGCACTGGACCGGGACAGCAGTTCCATATTCGTCAGTTCCCGCGTTGAGGAAATGCTGGGTTATCCGGCGAACCAGATCCAGAGCGACCCGGGTCTCTGGCTGCGTTGCGTCCACCCGGACGATCGGGAGCGCGTGCTGGCGCAACTCGATCGCACCAAGGCTACGGGTGAGCCCGTGGCAGTAGAGTACCGGATGCACGCGAAGAACGGCCGTGAGGTTTGGATCTCGGACCACGCCGAGATCGTCCGCAACAGCGAAGGGAGTCCCGCTCTACTGCAGGGCCTGATGTTCGACATCACCGACCGCAAGCGCACGGAAGAGGCGGTGGCCCGGCTGAACGACCGGTTGGAGCTGAGGGTGGAAGAGCGCACCGCCGAACTCGCAACGGCGGTGCGGGAGTTGGAGGCGTTCTCCTATTCGGTATCGCACGATCTGCGCGCGCCGCTGCGCGCCATCAATGGCTACACGAGCCTGCTGAAAGAAAACGAAGGAGACCATCTGAGCGCAGACGGCAAGGCGCTGCTGCACCGGGTGCTTGCCAACACCCTCAAGATGGAGCGCCTCATCGACGACATCCTGCATTACGCCCGTGCCGGCCGACAGCCGTTGGAGCCTGGAACTGTCAATCTCGATGAACTGGTGCGCAACGTGGCCCGCGAGATTGCCGAGGGCCACCCCAAGGTCAGTATCGCGATCGGCGAACTGCCACCAGTGAACGGGGATCAGACAATGCTAAGACAGGTCTTCGCCAACCTGATCGGCAACGCACTCAAATTCTCAGCCGGCCGCGAGAAGCCGTTGATCGAGGTCGGCGCGCGTGACGAGGGCGGCCAGACGGTCTTCTACGTCAAGGACAACGGGATCGGGTTCGACATGCGCTACGCCGGCAAGCTGTTCGGCATGTTTCAGCGGATGCATGCGGGCACCGACATCCCCGGCTCCGGAGTCGGGCTCGCGGTGGTCAAGCGCCTGGTGGAACGCCATCGCGGCCGGGTGTGGGCCCAAGCGGAGCCGGACCGTGGCGCGGTCTTCTCCTTCACCCTGCCTCCGACGCCGGTCTGAGACATCGGGTGGCGTCCCTGAGGGGCCGCCTTCGAGCTGATGCGCCACATCCGCTCGCCTCCCTGAGCGAAGCGCTGGTTGAACCACTGGCTTGAAGCACGCATCGTGCTGCCACACCTCAGACAGAGGATCGGGAAGCCTTCATCAATGCGTGCGAGCCGCGGCACCCAGGCATTTCTCCTCGCGCACAAGCGCATGGTCTGCGGGCGTAGCCGATCAGCGCGAGATCGCCGAGCGATAGTGAACATCGACTATCGGGGGTGGTGCTGACGCTCACTATGTCGATCACGGGAGCCACCCGATGACGGGTCCTGGCCGTCAGATGCCTGATGACATCGGCGTCCTCGTGTGCCAGGTAGCCCCGACCGTGCAGAGGCAGCCCGGAACGGACTGGCCATCGAGCGCTGGCGGCCGCCGTGCCAGCGCCAGCGGACTGCGTGGTGATCCGATTGCACCGGCCCCTCGACCCCTGCACGTCACGAGATCGAACGCGCGGGGGAAGCCAAACAACACCCCAGGATCGAGTAATCAGCCAATGAGGACGTGAGCCACTCCGACGGGCCACACGCCTGCTCCGCCCAGCGGCGGAATTCGCGTCGTCAGACGAACCCGAATTACCGCGCCGTTCACTCTGACAGGGACCAGTTTTCAATGTCACCAGCATCCATTTCGACCCCCACCTTTTCCTGCCTCGCCTAAAGCATCGGCGCAGCGGCGAGATACGCATCATCGCCTTCATCAACGAGGCTATGGCTGTGCGCGAGGTCCTCGCGTACCTGGGCGAGCCCACCTCAGCTCTGCCTATGGCGCCGGCCCGTGGCCCGCCGCTGTAAGGGGCGTCCGATGCCGCGCAGGGCCAGTTCGAGCCGCAAGCCCAGCCGGCACCGGACTAAGAATTCGATCAGCGCATCGCCTGGTAGCTCGACGAGGATCCGATCTCGCTCGTCGGGGAGCGCTCGTGTAGTGGGTCATCGAGACGGCCTCGGCGGCCGCCCCGGCGACCCACGGCACGACTTGCGTTGTGATTCTGCCGCGGTGTTCAGGCTTCATCAGCACGCAGTTCTCGCGTGACGACTGCTCTCACCGTCCTGTAACGATGCGGAATACCCGGGATACTTGCCTAAGTGGGGTTGGATCTCCTATCCTTCGCGCCTCGGTTCGTGTCGCGACTACGCAGTGCTCTTAGTCGAAGGGTGCCGCGCGCAGGGGTTCGCAAGCCGCTTCGTGAGGGGCTACATGCACGCGCCGACCACAGAGCATGGCAACGCGTCCTCGCACGCATGGTCCGAAGTCGATCTACCGGGACCGGGGTAAAAAGGCTTAGACTCCGTGACCGGCGAAGTGGCAAGCACGCGGCATATCCCGTTGGCGGTCGCAAACCACCCCGAATCGGTACCGCCGGTGTCTGGCACTTTCATCGGTCCGGCGGGTCGGTGGCCGATGCTGACGATGGACGTGCAGGTGATGGCCTTGCAGCGCTCTCGCGAGCGGACGCGGACGTCACACCGGCGCTGCAAGGGTCGAACTGAGCCCAACTTGCGCTCCGTCGTATCCTACTGGACAAACGGAAAGTCCTCGGGAGGTATCATGTTTCCTGCTCGAAGCGCCGCTGTCTCGGCTGCGCTGGCTGCCGCGTTTCTGTGCGGCGCGGCACCTGCCCAGTCCAGCCTCGAATACCGCAACCGGGGTAATCGCTTCGAGGGGGTTCGCGCGCTTCCGGTATCGGGATACACGATCGAGCTACTCTCCTTCCGTGCCACTGACCACGAACCGCCGCCCGCCGGGAGGACTCCTGCCTTCTATCGCATGCGGTTCTTTCTCGAAAAGTCTGCACCGGCTTACGTGGTTGTCCGCGAGGTCAGGAACACCCACTCGTATTGGCTGGACAAGGTTAAGCCCCACACGCCCTGGGCAGCCGGATTCGCCAATTCGTTCGAGTGGTCAACGAGGGACGTGATCGATCAACTGCCCGGTCTCGGGCTCCATGATCTCGGCGTTACTGTACGGGTGGGCAACGAAAACCCTTCGGATCTCGAGACGGTTGCCCCAGTCATCCTCTACTACTCAAAGCTTCCTGGTGCGGTCAGTGGCTACGAGTTCGCCTTCAAGACCAACGCGACGGCCCGCCTTGAGTTCAGCGTCGAGCGGGCGGATGGCACGGCAGTCACACCGGCGCCTACGCCCAGGGTCGTTCAGAGGTGGTCCTATGGAGTTCCTTTGGTGGTGACCTGGGATGCATCCAGGGCGGGAGCAGGAGCGTACCGGCTGCAGGTGCGAGGCCGGGTCCTCGAGAACAATCAAACGTTTGGAAAGGAGATCAGGTTTTTCCACCAACCGAAAATCCGCTAGAGATGCCGCTGCGAGCGCAGGGCGCCGGGATCGACAATGACTGATGTATTCATCAGCTACAGCCGATCCGATCGGGAGGTTGCGAAGGTCTTCGCTGACGCCTTTGCCGCGCAGGGTTGGAGCGTCTGGTGGGATCCCGAGATTCTCGTCGGGACACAGTACGACAAAACCATCGAAGACGAGCTCGATCGAGCGAAGTGCGTTGTCGTGCTGTGGTCGAAGCGCTCGGTGGAGTCTCGGTGGGTGCGCTCGGAGGCGTCCAAAGCCGTGGAGCGGAGCGCGCTCGTTCCGGTGCGCATCGGGGCCGATGCCGAGGTGCCGCTCGAATTCACGAAGATCCAGACGGCTGATCTGGCTGGCTGGGATGGTGATCGCGAGAATCCGACTTTCGCGGGACTGGTTCGCGGCATCGAGCGCGCCATTGGGGGCGAGCCACGTCACCCGCCGGTGGTGGCGGGTCGTCCCGCCGTGTCGCGGGCCAAACCGCGCACGTTCGCTCGCCTGGCTCTCGTCGCGGCCCCCACCGTCGCAGCGCTCGTGCTCGCTGGGATCGCGATGACGATCCATCGTCCAACCGCATTTGATCTCGATCTGACCGTCACCAAGCTCTCCTTCGTTTCTGCCGCCCAACAGGGTGCGGAACTCGTTGGCAAGACGCCGTTCGCCGCCCTCCAACTCCACGGCATAGAGCGTGGCACCATCGAGGCCAAGGAAGCAGCGCTCGTGCAGCACGTGGGCGACGCGACCGAAGTAGCGCCAATGTCCACCGCGACGCCCCTCGCGCTCCCAATCAAGATATCCGAAAGGAAACCGAAGGGGGCGTCAGTCACGTTCGCAAGTCCGGGGAACGCAGCGGAAGTGGCCGGCGAACTCGACCGCCTGTTCTTGTCGCCGGGCGATCGCGCCGAACTCGAGATCACACAGGAGAATCGGCCAGCTCTTTCCGTTCACATCCCTCATCAGCCCGCCCGGATCGTGTTGTCGACGCGTGGCGAAGTCATCGTGGAAGTGGTTGATGCGACCATCGACACCGCGAACCGGAACCTGCTCGAAGGCGCGGCGATGACGCTGCGCCTCGATGCCGGCGATGGTTCCTTTTCGGAGATGCTGGCAACCGGAGAGGGACCTACGGTGCTTCTGTGGCCGACGTCGGAACTTCGGCCACCCGTCTCTCTTGTTTCCAATCTCCCCGTGTCTGTGCTCGATTTCCAGACCCAGGGCCCAACCGGTGCGGCTGTCACGACCCTATCGGGCGACGGTACCATCGGCTTTGCCCAAGCGGGCGGCAGAGGGCGGATCGATGTCAAGCAGGGGCACTACTTGGTCCTCCACGACCTGAAGACGTTCTTCATCCGAAAAGCTGCAGTTTCAACCAGAGGGGAAGGCCATTCGCCTCGAGGCTGGTGGCATGGCCGGCTCGCTCAAGTCCGGCCCTGCGGGCGGTGTTCAAGAACGTACTCTGACCTGGTTCGACTCGATCTGGCAGCAGCCGCGGTGGGTGCATTTGTTCAGCTTGGCGGTCTGGCTGTTTCCAACGACGCTTGCCGGATTCAAACTCATGAAGGCGTTGCAGCGGTGACTCTGAAAAGGTACCTCAGCGTCGTCATATTGCTGCTCATACTCGCCGCACCTTGGCTTGCTCTGGGGCAAATCGCTGGCACCAAAGTGGGGGTGGTCAAGATCGTGACCGCGCCCGGGTCGAAGACCGGCACGGGCATCGTCGTGCGCCGCGACCACGACGAAGCATGGATCGTCACCGCCATGCACGTCGTAAGCGATGCGGACGAGATCTCCGTGCAGTTTCCCGGTGCAGACAAGGGCTGGAAGGCCCTGGCGAGGAACATCGAGTTCGACAATCCCGCGCAGGGATTGGCATTGCTTAGGGTGGCGGGATCCCTGCCAGCCGAAGTAGTTGCGCTGCCGCTCGCGACGGACTCAGCAATATCGGCAGGAGAAGAGGTTACCATCATCGGACACCAGCCTTCGACCGGCGACTGGGGTGTGCTGACGGGTACGGTATCGGGCCTTAGAGGTCGCGAACTCGTCATCCAGGCGCCGATCCAGGAGCAGACCTCGGGTGGCCCCGTGATTGTCGAGGGTCGTGTCATCGGCCTGGTGCAAAGACGGGATCCGAGCGGGCAGTTTGGCTACGCGGTGACGGCGCAGGCGATCAAGGAATACTTGGCGGGTAACCAGGTGTCAGTTGTGGCAGCGCCAACCACGCCGGCTCGCCCTGCTGAAGCTAAGCCGCCGCCGATCGCTCCGCCGCCCGCGCGCGCACCGCAGCAGCCAGCGGCATTGGCGAGCGTCCTAACCTCGGCTTCTGCTGAGGCGTTAAGGGCTGTGCTGGATAAGGGCAAGAAGAGCGATCTTCACTGGCCGTTATTCCTCAGCGATGAGGGCGGCAGAGATCTCTTGGAGCGTAGTGTCCTACTCGCCGTCGAATCCGTCCGTCGAACCAACTCCGCCGAGGGGCAGGACGCGCTCCGGCGTGGGCTCGGGTTCCTCGTGCGCCCGAGTCACGTGCTGGATCACGGATATCCGGTCCGCGCGGTGGCGCTGAGTGCCAGCGGCGAGCATCTGGCCACCGCCAGCGATGACGGCACGGCGCGCGTGTGGGAGACCGCGAGCGGTCGCGAGATCGTGCGAGTCTCGCACGGCGAACCCGCGTGCAGTCTTGCGTTCAGTCCCGACGGGATGCTCTTGGCAACCTCGAGCAAAGGTGACATCGGTGCTGCGATTTGGCATACGCGCACGGGTCGTGAGATGCACCGGCTGGAACACACAAGCATCGAGGACCTCGCTTTCAGTCGCGATGGCAGCCTGCTCGCTACTGCCAGCCTCAACGGAAAGTCCGCGATCGTCTGGGACGTGGCCACCGGAAAAGAGGTCAGCCGTCTCGTCCATGACCGACCGGTCGAGGGCGTGATGTTCAGTAGGGACGCACAGCACGTGTTTACACGGTTCGACTCAAGTTATCGCGGTCCCGTATTCGTGTGGGAAAGCCGGACCGGCAAGCTCGTGCAGAAGCTCGGCCAGGACGACGATCGTCCGGTGCAGGATTTCGCCCTGAGCCCGGATGGGACTCGTCTGGCCATAGCGTCCCTCGAGAAAGTTCGGGTGTACACCGTCGGGCAATGGAATACCGTGACCACCGCCGCGAGCCGCGCCGTGATACACGCGGTCGCGTTCTCCCCGGATGGGGCAAAGCTCGCGGTCGGAGCGGAATGGTCAGTCGCGATCATGTCGCCGAGCACCGGCGAATTGAAACGCCTCGGCGAGGGCGGAGACACGACTCGCTTCGTCGCCTTCAGCCGGGACGCCAGGTACGTGCTATCCTTGCATCAGGATCGGACGGCCAGGGTATGGGAAACGGATGGAGGCCGCGAACTCATGCGCATTCCGACCTACCAGTTCGCGCACAATTCACATGCGCCCGCCGCCTTTAGTGCCGACGGAAGGCTCGTGATCTCCATCGGCTACGACAGCGTCAAGTATTGGCCGCTGCCTCCGGAGGAGTTCTTGGTTGAAGAGGCATGCCGGCGCCTGACGCGAAATCTCACACAAGCTGAATGGAAAGAGCTCCTGCCCGACGAAAGATACCGGAAGACCTGTCCGTCATTGCCCTGATGGCGTTTCCGCCGAAGAAGACCGATATATATGGACTGACGTGACGATGCCAACGAGCTTCAGGGTACGCAGGCCCTCACGCCCGGATTTGGTGCCTCGCCTCGGCGCGCAGGCTTGCAGTCGTATGTGAATCAAAGGCGCCGTGCTTGAATTATTCTCGGCAACATTCGCTACAGCCAAACGTTTCCGCAGCAGAAATCGGGCATTGAGTTGAAGTTCGTATGCGCCCGGGCCGTAACTCATCACAAGTAAGCCACCGGCTTTGCCGGTGGACTCACCGAGGTTTGACCTATGCGGCGGTCGTGGGTGCCTTGGATACGGCGTTTGAGCCAGTTGCAACGTGGCCACGAAGTGATCTATGCAAGAGCGACTAAGGTTGAGCAAGGCTCTGCCTGTGGGGTGCGAATTCGCAAGTCTTAGCGCACGGCATGTATTCCGTGCGGTCTTGCGCAGGATGCCAGGCGTGATAGCGCTCACTCCATGCGCGATCTGCTCGTCCTCGCGGTTCACCTTCTGGTCACCGTCCTAAAGCTCCTCCGCCCCGGCGAGGTCCGTGCGGTCGCGGCGGAATCGGTGCTGCTGAAACATCAACTGCAAGTCAGCAACCGCTGCAGGCAACGCGCCCCGAGTCTGACTTCGTTTGATCGCATCGTGCTCGGGCTGGCAACGCTGTACGTCAGCATCGCCAAGATCGCCGCGATCCTCGAGCCGGCCACGCTTCTCAGGTTCCACAAGGCCCCGGGTCGAACGGAAGTACCCCCTGCTGTTCTCGTCCTCGGCGCATCGCCGCAAACCCGGCCCCAAAGGCCCATCGCTGGAGCTCATCACGGCGATCGTCGAGATCAAGAGGCGCAATCCCAGGTCGGATACTTGCGCATCACCCAGCAGATCTCTCATGCCTTCGGGGTCAACATCGACAAGGATGTCGTTCGCCGTGTGCTGGCCAAGCACGACCGCCCCGATGATTCCGACGCCAATGGTCCGTCCTGGCTCAGTTTCCTCGCCCAAACCAAGGACAGCCTCTGGAGCGTGGATCTCTTCCGCTGCGAATCGATCCTCCTGCGCAGCCATTGGGTGATGCGGGTCATGGACGTCTTCACCCGCCGCATCATCGGCTTCGGTGTCGAACCGGCTGATATCGACGGCGTGTCCGTCTGCCGCACGTTCAAGCACGCCGTGGCGGGACAGCTTCTGCCGAAACGCCTCAGCAGCGATCACGACCCCGCTGTTTCGCTTCCACCGCTGGCTCGCTAACCTTCGCGTGCTTGAGATCGAGCAGATCAAGTCGGTCCCCTGGGCGCAGGTATCGCATCCGTTCGTTGAGCGCCTGATCGGCACGATCCGGCGTGAGTACCTCGATCGGGCATTCTTCTGGAATGCTATGGACCTGACGCGGAAGCTGGCGCAGTTCCAGGACCATTACGACGCTCACCGCGTTCATCGCTCGCTCGCCGGTGGCACACCCGCGCAACGCGCCGGAGCGCCTTCCCCCGCTCCTGCTGCGCTTGATCACTACGCCTGGCGGCCGCATTGTCGTAGGCTGTTTCTGACCCCGATCGCCACTTGAACATCAATTCGCCACCTGCAGGTTCACGGCGAAGGTGGCATTTTCAGCACGTCCTTGATCTCACCCAGGCTCTCAGGGATGCGTTTGAGGATCGCTTCGGTCGCCTGCTTGTTCGCCTTCGTTACTATCTCAGCAAGCTCGCGCATCTCTTTGACCGCGGTCTCGAAGGCCTTCTTGGCTAGCTCGGTTTCCGTGACGACCACTTCCTGTGGCGAGCCCTGCTTTGCGAGTGCCTCGATCGCGGCTGTCAGCTGCTGCATCGCCTCGTGCAGAATCTTCACCTGCCACTCCGCAGCCGCCTTTATGCCCTCAAGGGCTGCGCGGTTGGCGACACCCACCGCTTCCAGGTTCTGCCGCTGGCTCGCCACCAGCGCGTCCATATCGACGCCGGGTACCTTGAGCCCCGCCAGGAGCTTCAGCAGCTCTTCGCTTCCTTTGGTCAAGTCCCAGCCTGCGATGATCTTGCCCAGATCGGGCGTTGGTTCGGATGCTCTTGCCATTCGTCTGTCCTCCGCTGTTGCCGCGCTTCAAACTCGGAAATAGACGTTCGTTGGCCCTTTCGGTACGCCCCCTTTGCCGGAAGTGACGCTTGTTCGACCCTAGACTAGTCGGGGGGTATGTCGAGCAGTGGCCGTCCGGCAAGCAGGTTAATCATCTGTGCGACCGCCTTGATCTGCTTGCCGCCTTTCGTGTGGTAATCCTCATGGGTGTAATCCTGTCCCCACCAGTCCCAGCACCCTTGAGGATTGAGCGGCGGAGGCACGCTGCGAGCCTGAACCTGGGGGTAGAGAACGATGATCTCGTTGGCCTTGGCCCATTCGTTGTAACCCGCGTACTTGGAGAAAAGGCTTCCAGAGTGCCCGCTCCTCGTATCGGTCGTGCCGCCCTGCAAACATCCATGGAAGGCCACATGAAGCCTGCACGGCCGGCCTTCTTTGCATGTCTTCGGGATGAACACATAGCCTTCTCTGGCCATGGACGCATTCTGCAAGGCGTTATAAGGGATGTCGGAGAGCTTCGCAAACACTTGCCGCTGGTCGAACGCCTGCACCTCGCTTTCCTGAACCGACCCGCGCCCGGCCGCCAGCGCCTGCTCGCCATAGATACGCTTCAGGATCGCGCCTGCGAGATCGACGTCCCGAAGATCCTTGCAAAGCGTTTGCTTATTGATCGGAGGACAAGGGGCACGCGCGGGTGCCCCGGAAGCCGAGGTGGGTGGACAGATGCAGCCATTTCTCTTCTCGCGCTGCTCGGCCACGGCTTCGCAATCATCGAGGAAGGTATTCTTATCGAAGGGCGGGGGCGGCACGGGGGGCAGCGCGCAAGCGCCCACCACGTCGCCGGCGGGTTTGTCGAAGCTGTCCCTCACCATGGTGTGGCGGGCGGGAAAGGTCCGGTTGTAAGCGATGTTTCCTTCTTGGACACCGGCCTTGTCGGGGTCCGCATAGAAGCGAAACACGGTGTCCATGACCGCGCGCGGGACGATAGCATCGTACGCACCGGCGATCAGGTAAACCTTGGCAGTCTTCAGATTGGCCAGCTTGCCGATCTTGCCGGCCGCCTCCTGCTTCTGCGCCTCGTCGAAGGATGCTCGGGCCGCGCGCTCTATGTCAGTCTTGCTCTTCGGAGCCATGTTGGTCTTTCGACAGAACTTGGCGGGAAGGCCGAGCGCTGCGCATTCGAGGGCGACGAACCGACTGCATCTCGTCACCGCGTCCAAAATGCTCCCTCGCGCACAGTAGTACGGACCGCCCGCCACGATACCCGCCCCGATGATGTGCTCGGAGTGGGCGACATGGAACTGATGAGCCACAAACCCGCCCGAGGAGATGCCGGAGACCGATATCTGGCTCGGCTCTATCTTTACGCCCGCGGCCAGTTCTTTCAGCGCCGGGGCCCCAGCGGCGGTCTTCGCAACAAGCAAAACGCATACTGTGATCGCCCCTAGTGGCCAACCCCTGATCTTCTTCGATTCCCGGGCTAACATCCTTCCCCCTCTCAAATGCAATTCCCGTAAAAAGTCCACCCACCTGACATCCCCAGTTCGCACTACGCTGACAGCTTCTGAGGATTGATTGATCAAGGCAAACGCATGAGATCACACCCCTTCGTAGGAAGACCAAGAATACAACAAACGATATGCTTCATAGCAGTTTCATGTATCCCCTCCGCATGCACACAAGGCAAGAACGCGATGGGCGACGAATCAAAATGCGCCAGTTTCGCCCCTGCCCACCGGGGTGAGTGCGGCTACGACTTTCTCATCGCCTACTCCTGCAAAGGCCGGCGGGTGTGTCCGGCCTGCACCGCCCGGCGGATGGTTGGGCCCGCCGCCCGTCTCGCCGATCACGCCATGCCGCGGCTGCCGCTGTGCCAGTGGGAACTATCGGTGCCCAAGCGCCTGCACCATTTCCTGCAGAACAATCCACGGATCCCTTCGCTGAGGGTGCCGCAAAGCATGTCGTTGATAGATGTCAATGCAAGTCGGAGCAATTCATGTCATATTTCCCGCGATTCCAATTGATGACGCACGTTAGCCTAGCGCTACCAGTACTCGCGGTGCGTGGCGTTGGGTTTTCTATCCTTCATTGTCGGAAGCAAGCGGGAGAAACGAAATGGCGAAGCAACCTGCAAATAGCTCATCAGGAGGCGCTCTCCAGCAGCTCGATCCCGATCAAAGGAAGATTCAGGACATCCAAGCAAAGCGCCTCGCCGAAGCTTCCGGCCTTCCGGCCGAGAAGTTCAAAGGCCGCAAGATGAAGGAAGTGATGGATGAGTTGCGCTGGCGGATCGATCCGCATCTGCTTCTCTTCCGCCGCGTGTGCGGCCAAGTGGTCAAACGCAACGCTGGAACGGGCGCACTTGAAGGCGTGCCAAACGCGACCGTTCATGTCGAGGACACCGACTGCTCGTTCCACATCTTCAGCCCCCCCGGATGGCCCATGTGGTCATGGTTCTTCCCATTTAACTGCAAACGCGAAGTGATCGCCACTGCTCATACCGACCAGTGCGGGCATTTCTGCGTGTGGATTCCGCGTTGGGAGATCGACTGGATTCTCAATTGGCGGAAGGCACGCATCTGCTTTCCCAACTTTCGGCGCTTGCGCCTGCGTGATCATCTCGAACGGATCCTGAAACCGGATCTGACACCAGAGCCGCCGCGGATCAAACTCAGGCCGCCGGAAGCTATGCCGGAACCGATCCCAAGACCTGGACCCGATGGCGCGACTCTCGTCAGATCGCGCATGGCCGCGGCGCTTAGGCAGCCAGATGTCGTGTCACGGCTGCGCGAGGCGGCAGGGGAAGCCGTTGCGAACCGAGTCGCAGCGCTGGCGGCCCGCACTGACTTCGGCATGGAATCGAAAATGCTAGACGCGGAACTGGCGGCGCCGGTCATTGCACTGCCGCCGCCCGTGCCGACCGAGAAAGGCGAACGGGCCCTTCCAGCGGATCTGCGCGAACGCTTCGACAAGATCGACCTCGACCGGTGGGTCGGGCCGTTCCGCCGCTGCATCGACATCGCTTTCGCCGTGTGGACGCCCGTGTTCGATGTGCCTGACATCACCTTCAAGGTGACACAGGACGTCAATGGCGATGGCACCGAGGAAGTGATCTACTCCGAAGGCTTCTTCGATGTGCGCTGGGACGAAGGCCCCATGGCGGACGTGGTGATCGAAGCGTTCCCCAATGCAGTGTCGTCCCCCATCTGCGAGGGACCCGAGGTCGGCCCATGCCCGAAACCGGCGATCGTCACTGCCGGGTTGATGTCCCTGCAGGCGCCGCATTTCGACGTGGCAGCCGGCTACGCCAAGCTCATCAACCGTCCGAGAGCCGGCGGAATCTCCACCGGCGCGCGCAGCGGAACGACGAACGCGCCGATGTGGGCGACGGTACAGCTGCATGGCTGTCACCGCTTCCCCAACGCGGCGTTCTACCGGCTCATGTACAAGTACGGCGGCGCGGGGAGTTTCCAACCTGTTCTCGGTGAAACCTGGTGGGCGCCGAGGCTCGGTGGGGGAGCGCCAATCCACATTGTTCCCGACCCCAACGGTTGGTATCCGATCTTGCCCGCGACCGATCTGGTCTTTCCCTATTGGCTGCTGAACTGGCGGACCTGGCTATACGCCAACAGTCGCTATGACCTGAAGCTGGAGCTTGGCAATGCCGCGAAGGCCGTGATCGACACCAGCGCAGCAGTGCCAATCCGAATCGACAACACGCGGCCGAATGCAACGTTCACCCAGCTTCGCTGGCGTGTGTATGGAAGCGGCGGATGGACTTCGCTTCCCCACGCTTGCCCGGTGATTCGGCGGCCGGCGGGCAGTGACGTTGAGATCGAGGTGACATGCGAGACCTCGGCGACGCATTTCCGCAACGCGCTGCTGTTCGGCGCGGGTTGCGATGGCACGCCGCTAGCGCAGCTCGACACCGCTGATAGGTACGACCACTGGCACACAGGCCCAGCCGATAATTCGTGGACAACGACGGGGCGCTTCCTGGTTGCTGGCAGCGCCGAAGATGGAGCGTACACGTTCGGTCTCGACAGCTATGGCCGGGCATACAACCCGGCAGGCGGTGATGCGGGTCCTAGCACCAACTGGGACTACGACCCGGTCTACTCGTGGACCTGGATCAGACGTCACGTCGCCATCGTGGATCTTTAGACGCCGATTTCGCCCGGCGCTCATCTCAATCGCGGACGCCGGGCGATCAACAAGGAATCAGAAGAGGCAATCAATCCTATGGCCGCGCAAGAACTGGGACTCGACTACTTCAAGTTCTATGATGCCGAGAATTGCGACGCGCAGGTCGATCTGCTGTTGCGTGGGCAGTTCGAGCGGCGGTTCCAAATGATCCAACTGCGGCCATTGGAGTTCTTCGGCAATGCGGTTTCGAAGAATGGTTAACCCTTGTACGGCAGGCACGCCCATCTGGCTTGGTACCTGGGTGTGCAACCGACGGAGTCCGTGAGGCGAGTGATCGTCGAAAACCAGTTCGGCAAGTTCGACATTCACATCGAAAGGGGCTTCGGACTGCTCGTGCCGACGCAGAAGCTCGAACGGGGTCGCCAGTTCCCGGAGCAACTCGAACACTACAAGGCGTACCGGCTGGTGGACGTGGAGCGTGCACCTCGAAAGGCCGCTGAAGTTGCGGGACCAGTTTGGCAGCGACGAAGTGAGGCTGCGTCTGCCGCTGTACTTCGGAGTAACGGTGGTGAAGCGTCACAGGGAGAAGACGTATCTCATTCGCAATGACAGGGCGCACCTGCGGATCTTCTCTGTGATGAGCCGGGAGTTGCAGAAATGTGTCCGGTTGCGCAACCAGTTCGCGAATGGCATCGGCGTGCGAGTCGTGCGAAGTCTGATGCTCGCGGCACCCAGCCTCGAGCGGGAGTGGAATCAGCTCTGAGACGCGGGCGGCAGCTGGCGCGTCACAGCCGATGTTTGATTCTGGAGGTGCAGTTCTCATAGAGGGGAAGAACCATGGCAAAGAGCAAGCGCCCAACCGAACCTAAGACAAGCTTCGTGTGCGATACGATGACCGCGCACCGGCGCCTTGCGCGCCTTGATCCCGAGTACCGCCGCCGGCGGCGCGAGATCGAACTAGAAACGCGCAAGTTCATTGCTGAGTATGCCGAGGAGGATTTGTTCACCGCCGTCGTTCGCATTCCCGTCGTGGTTCACGTCGTTTGGAATACCGCCATCCAAAACGTCTCGGACGCTCAGATCAATTCGCAGATCACCGCGCTGAACGAGGTGTTCCGGCTTACAAACGCTGACGCGGTAAGCGTCCCGACAGGATTTGCCGGCGTCGCTGCGGACACGCGCATCGAATTCGCTCTGGCCGTCAGAGATCCCACCTGCGGGCCAACAAGTGGAATTACCCGCACGAACACGGCGACGACCTCGTTCAGCGCCGCGACTCTGGAGAACGTCAAATCGGCGGCGACCGGTGGCCACGATCCGTGGCCGTCTGACCATTACCTGAACATCTGGGTCTGCAACATCTCGGGCGGCCTCAAAGGAAGAGCCACCTTCCCGGGCGGACCCGCCGCCCTGGATGGATTTGCGGTCGATTACGACTGTTTCGGGGTTGGAGGCAGCGCGGTGGCGCCTTACAACTTGGGCCGCATCGCCGCCCATGAACTCGGCCACTGGCTGAACCTTCTGCATATATGGGCTGACGATCAAAACCAGGCCGATCAGTGCAGTTTCTCAGACGAGTGCGCCGACACGCCGAACCAGGCCGTCTCCAACAGCGGAACGCCAGCCTTTCCACACATCTCCTGCAGCAACGGCCCCAACGGCGACATGTTCATGAACCACATGGACTACACTGATGACGCCGTACGAATCATGTTCACTCAGGACCAGGCGCTGCGGATGGCGGCGACACTCGCAGTCGCCCGGGCCGGCATCGTGGCCTCGGACGGCCTCGTCCCCACGACGGGGGCGACACCGCCCGATCTATGGATGCAAGACAACAATGACGACACTGGCGTCGAGCCCGACCCGAGCACGGGCCCCATGTGGGTCAGCAACGATATCTGGGTGCGCAACGGCACCGACGGACTGAGTTATCAGGACCACGAGAATCCCCTCGGCGGAACCTTGAGCCACGTCTACGTGCGTGTCCGGAACCGGGGTTGCGCCGGCGCTGGCTCCGCGTCGGGCACCTTGAAACTCTACTGGGCCAAGGCATCGAGTTCACTCGGATGGCCCGCGCCGTGGGACGGAACCGTGACGTCGCCTGCTCTGATGGGCGGCCTGATCGGAAGCCAAGCAGTCGCGGTGGCGGGAGGCGATCACGAGATCCTTGAGTTCCCTTGGACGGTGCCCAACCCGTCGGACTATGCGGTCTTCGGCGCGGACCAGGCGCATTTCTGCCTTCTTGCGCGCATTGAGACGTTGACCACCGCCCCCTTTGGCATGACAACGCCCGAGACGGGAAACCTTTACGCTAACGTCCAGAACAACAACAACATCGTCTGGAAGAACATCTCGATCGTCGACTCCGGATTCAACGGAAGTCTCTTCGGAGATTTCGTGGTCGGCAACTTTGGTCGCGAACCGCGTAAGTTGAATCTTGTTTTCACGGTTCCGAAGGGGCGCGGTCCATCACTTTTCGACTGGGGGTACGTCCTCGTCGAGTTCCGGGGCGACGCGCTCGCCCGGTGGCAAAAGGGCGAAATTGAAGGAAAGGGGTTCCAGAGGCTCGACGACGGTTCGCTCGTCATGGCCAAGGCTGGCGCGACGCTCCAAGGCCTACCGCTCAAGCGTGGCGCGCTCGGCACGGTCCACGTGTGCTTCGTCCCGCATGGCCGACGTCCCCTTGGCGCGCGCGTGCTCGAGCTCGACGTGCTGGAGCTGAACGACAAGGGCCGCCCCACAGGCGGACAACGCCTCGTGCTCAAGACCAACAAGGGCCGAAAGCGGCCCTGCTGGGACAAGAACCTCTTCTCTTTCGACGGGGTCAACTGGACAAGCAAGCGCGCAGGATGGGGCTGCGACTGGGACTGCGGCTGCGGTTAAGGCCGCGGGCGCTCTTCGCCATCGTAAGCATCACGGCAACGCGCTGGCCGAAGAGCGCCACCGAGCTGCGCGGGACCGGGGAATGGGTTACCGAAGGATAAAAGGATGAAAGGATAAAGCATAAAGGATAAAGGAAAGGATAGGAGATCCAACGCCACTTCCGCAAGTATTCCGGGTATTCCGGATCGTTACAGGACGGTGTCAGCAGTCGTCACGCGGGAACTGGGTGGTGATGAAGCCTGAAAACCGCACCAGAATCACAACGCAAGTCGTGCCGTGGGTCACTGAGGCTACCGCCGAGGCCGTCTCGGTGACCCACGGCACGAGCGTTCTCCGACCAGCGAGATCGGATCCTTGTCCAGCTACCAGGCGATGCTCGGATCGAAATCGTAGTCCGGCACTGGTTGGGCCTGCGCTTCGTCCTCAACCATGGTGGCGCCTTGCGACTCCCAGAGCGGGGGGCGCACGGGCGGCCATCAGGCGTGGCGGCGATGTTGGCTCACCCAGCGGAGCAAGGGTCGCCTTCTGCAAAGAGAATGTCCACAGTAGGAGCAACACCGGCCGTCCGAAGTTAGTGAAGTTCAATGACCGCAACGGGTCGCCAGCCGGCAGTCGGGTTCTTGAGAAGCTGCCCCTCAAAACCAAAAAATTAATTTCTTGCCCGGCAGATTGCGACTGGCCGGTCTTGGAGGTGGAGCGGACCCTGGCGGCAAGTCCAATAAAAAAGCTCACTTCCTCGATAGCGGTCATTGACCATCGATTCATCATGCGGCCGGTTTGGGTCGGCAGTTCACGTTCGCGGGGTTGGAACCTGACGTTCGATGCCAGGCTGGCCCCAAGGGCCGTTGACCGCTGGACACCTGCCGCTCGCTCGACGCAGTCGTCTGACCGCAATGGCACTACTTTAAGGAAATCGCAACAGAAATAGGCTGACGCCTGAATGGGTTACGATGGAGTTGCGAGACAACATCATCACCCATGGAGGGCCAGCCTATGCTACATGCTACCAGTAAGGGGCGTATCGAGAGATTGGTTAGTCGATTTCGATGTGGCTTCTTACAGGAATCTCGTGAGAAGCTTTTTGATGCCCTACCGGCGGCCGAACTGGAACGTGCGGTTCTTGAGGAGGTGGGTAGCTGGCGTGAGCGTCTTTACTCACCGCTGGTCACTTTGCGCTTGTTTATAGAGCAAGTGCTGCACGTAGACCCTGCCTGCCAGGATGTGGTGGTGCGTTATGCCAGTGAGCGTGTAGCACAGGGCGAGGCGCTGGTGGGGCTGAGCACGGGGCCTTACTGCAAGGCACGGCAGAGACTTCCGGTGAAGTTGCTGGTACGGTTGTGCAGGGGGGTTGGCAGACGGTTGGAGGAAAGCTCCCCGCAGGCATGGCGGTGGCGAGGCAGGTCGCTCATCCTGGTCGATGGGGCGACGGTAACGATGCCCGATACCGTGGAGAACCAAGCGCAGTATCCGCAATCGCGCAGCCAGAAGGCCGGGGTGGGTTTCCCGATAGCGCGGCTGGTGGTATTGATTTCGCTGGCCAGCGGGGTGGTGCTGGATTGGGCAATGGCGGCCTGCAAGGGAAAGAAGACGGGCGAGGACACGCTGTTTCGCCAGTTATATGGCTCGCTGAACCGCGGCGACATTGTGCTGGTGGATCGCTACCACAGCAGTTATTTCACGATCGCCCAACTGCGCGCAAAGGGGGTCGATATGGTCTCGCGCCAGCATGCCGGGCGCACTACGGACTTCCGCCGCGGACAGCCACTGGGCAAGCACGACCACCTCGTGATCTGGAAACGCCCGAAGCGCCCCGATTGGATGGAGCAGGATGCTTATGAGCTGATACCCGAAGAGATGACGGTACGTGAGGCCAAGGTGGGGAAATGGGTGCTCGTGAGTACGCTGACGAATCCAGCCCAGGTGAGCAAAGCCCAACTCAACGCCCTGTATGTCCAGCGCTGGCATGTCGAGCTGGACCTACGGTCGATCAAAAGCGTGATGGGTATGGATATTCTGCGCTGCAAGAGTCCGGACATGGTACACAAGGAGGTGAGTGCATTTTTCCTCGCCTATAACTTAATCCGGGCCGTGATGGCGCAGGCGGCAGCCTGTGCCAAGGTGCTGCCGCGACAATTGAGCTTCAGCGGCGCCAAACGCGTCGTCAACAGCTTACTGGATCTGATCAGAGGCAGCGCAACAAAGAGTTTCATCCGGATGTTTGCCACTCTGCGCGGGGCAGTCGCATCTTTGCGCCTGCCGTGGCGACCGGATCGGGTGGAGCCTCGTGCCGTCAAGCGACGACCAAAACCACATCGCCTGCTCAACGAATCACGCGATATCGCCCGTGCAAAAATTGTGCGAACACGCATCTGCCTCGCTTAAGGTAGTGCCATTGTCGTCTGACCGCAGTGGCCGAGTTGCTGTCCGTGATTTGGCGTCCCAAGCAGAGCCAGTGCCTCAAGTTGGCCGCCTGAGAATACGTGTGCGAACTTACGAAACTGTTTACTTAGGGCTCGTCCAGTTTTAACCTGAACAGTTTTTATCGATGGTGTAGTTCCATTCACCGTGAAACGGTGCCTTGGTCAGGTTGACCAATGCCAGATCGTCATCGCTTACACGAATGCTGTTGGGTCGCGCATTGAATCGCAATCCACCGGCTGATTGGTCGTGCAATGGGGCACCGCGCAATGCTGGTTCGCGGTGGCGGAATGCGGGTTGGGGGTTGCCTTTTTTGACTTGCTAATTAAATAAAGACGCTGGCAAGCGAAGCGCGTCAGGCCCGCAGGGCGCGTTGAGCCAGGCGAAGCGGCTATTCGGGGCGGGGGTGGGCAGGCTGTGGGCGAGTGTGGGCAACGCGCAGTTGCGTTGTCCACACGCTCCGCAGGACGTCCATAGGCTGTCCACGCCCGCCCCGCGCACTGGGGCTTTCGCGGCACGGCCACAGGCGCTACGCTTGGGCCCATTGCCATCAAATGAGGATGGCCCGCGAAGGTCGCCACCAACGCGGGCCGGTTGCCGGTGCAGCTTCGATTCCAGTCGGGGCACACCAGCAGCGATTACGTTAGCTCGCAGGGGTGGCGCAGCGCAAGTCTGGCGCGTTGCCCGCTGCACCCGAAGGGCGGCTGCGGGTTTGCCCGCCACGGCACCTACGCCCGGGTGGATCCGCCGGGCACACGGATTGCGCGCTGGTATTGCCGCCAGGGCCATTGCACCTTCAGTCTGCTGCCGGATCATCTGGCGGCGCGCTTTCCGGGGACGTTGGCGCAGATCGAAGAGGTGGTGGCCGCCGTAGAGCGTGCGCCGAGTCTGGAGGCCGCCGCCAATACGCTACGCACCGACGATGTCAGCCTGGCCACGGCCCTGCGCTGGGTCCGCCGTCGCGTGCATCTGGTGCGGATCAACCTGATTGCCGTGGTGAGCCTGCTGCCGATTTTGTTTCTGGGCACGGCGCCGAGCATCCATGCCTTTCGCCTGCTGCTCGGCGCCGAATCGGCATTGGTGGCCCTGCGAGCCATCACCGCCTCACACTTGGCCGCACTGTCGCGTCCGCTCGGTTTGCGGCCCCCGCAGGGCGCAGCCGGTGGCCGCAAAGCAGCGGCACCAACAACGCAAGGGGCCTGACCCGCCGGCCGGTGGGACGTAGCGTGCGCGCTTCGTTCCTCGTTGCGGAGTCAAACCATGAGTCAGCCCGATCCCCGCCAGACCGTTGCCCTGTTTCGCTACGGTCTGATCGCCGAGTTCGTCCATCTGCCGCCCCACAGCCCGGGGCTGTATGCCAAGCTGCAGGCCAAAGCCGAAGCGGCCTATACCATTCCCGGCAGCACCCGCACCCGGGTGGCCGCTGAAACCCTGCGCGATTGGCTCAAGGCCTATCGGCGCGGCGGCTTTGACGCCTTGCTGCCCAAAGGCCGCGCCGATCGCGGCCGCTCCCGCGCTCTGCCAGCGGCGCTGGCCGATCAACTGATCGGCCTGAAGGAAGAGCTGCCGCAGCTGTCCATCCCGCAACTGATCCGGCTCGCCTTCGAGCGCGGCATCGCCGCCCGCGATGAAACCCTGCCGCGCGCCACCGTGCATCGGCTGTTCAGCCACGCCGGTCTGATGCGTAAAACGGTGCAACCCTCGGAACAGGATCGCCGCCGCTTTGCCTTCGCCCATGCCGGCGAACTGTGGATGAGCGATGTCATGCATGGGCCGACGGTGGCCGTCGGCAGCCGAGGCCAGCGCCACAAGGCCTACCTGATCGCCTTCCTCGACGATGCCACCCGCGTCATCCCCTACGCCGCCTTCGCCCTGGCCGAGAACACCAAGGCATTTTTGCCGATCTTCAAGCAGGCCCTTTTGCGCCGGGGTCGGCCCACCCGCCTGTACGTCGATAACGGTGCCAACTATCGCTCCCAGCATCTGGCCCTGGTGTGCGCCAAGCTCGGCATCGCGCTGATCCACTCCCGCCCCCATCAGCCCGAAGGCCGGGGCAAGCAGGAGCGCTGGTTTCGCACCGTGCGCGCCCAGTTCCTGACCCGCCTCACGCCGGCCGATACGCAATCCCTGGACGCTCTGAACCGTTGCCTGTGGAGCTGGATCGAGGGCGAATATCATCAGACGCCCCACGCCGGCCTGGACGGTCGCACCCCTCTCGATCAGTGGGCCCTGTCGGCCGACCAGGTCAAGCTGTTCGACCCCGGCGTGGATCTGGATGCCCTGTTCCTGTTCGAGACCAAGCGCCGGGTTCAGCGCGACCGCACCGTGAGCCTGAACGGCACCGTCTTCGAGGTCGACGCCGCCCTCGTCGGCGAAACCGTCACCCTGCGCTTCGACCCGGCCGCGCCCGCCTCGCGCGGCGTCGAGGTCTGGCACCAGAACCAGTTCATCGCCCGCGCCACACCCGTCGATGCCTATGCCAACTGCTTCGTACGCCGCAACCGTCCGTCGCGCACCCTGCAAAGCGACACCCCAGCGCCGGCGCCGCGGCCCTCCGGCCTGACGCTGCGCACCCTGAAATCCCGCCCGTCCGATGAGGAGTCGCGCTGATGTACCTCACCCACTTTGGCCTGACCTGCTTTCCCTTCGAGCGCGACCTCCAGCCCGATGAACTGTTCGCCAGCACCAGCCTGCGCGAAGCCCAGGCCCGCTTGAGCCACCTGGTCGAACTGCGCGGTATCGGGCTTCTCACCGGCGAGGTGGGCAGCGGCAAGACCACCGCCTGCCGCCAGTTCGCCGCCTCCCTGCATGCCGGCCTCTACCGCCTGCTCTATGTGACGCTCTCCACCGGCAACGTCATGGACATGTACAAGTCCATCGCCTGGGCCCTGGGCCTGCCCATCGAGCGCAACCGCGCCATGGCCTTCCGTGCGATACAAACCGAAATCACCCGGCTGGCCACCGAAGCGCGCCAGCAGCCCATCCTCATCATCGACGAGGCGCACCACCTGCGCAACGAGGTGCTCGAGGATCTGCGCCTGCTCACCAACTACGCCATGGATGCCGAGCGGCGCCTGTGCCTGGTGCTGGTCGGCTTGACCGAACTGCGCCGCCGTCTGGCCATGGCGGTCCACGAGTCCCTCGAACAGCGCATCGTCGTGAGCTACCACTTCGCCGGGCTTGCCCGCGACGAAGTGCCCGCCTATCTGAGCGAGCGCCTGCAGCGCGCCGGCTGCCCGCTGCCGCTGTTCGAGCCTGCCGCCATCGAGGCGCTGTTCCAGGCCTCCCAGGGCTTGCCGCGCAAGCTCAACCGGGCCGCGCACTATGCCCTGTCGGCCGCCGCCATCGCCAAGCTGCGCCAGGTCAGCGCCGAACATGTGCAGACCGCGCTCGACGAATTTCGCCCGTGAATGTCTGTGGCCTGTGGCAGGGCGTTCAGCGCCTGGCCGCCGTCATCGCCGACGAGCACGGCGGCCTGCGAGCGCCCATCACCGTTCGCGCAACGCCCCAGAACACCCACCACCTGCTCGACTACCTCGTCACCGCCGGCATCGACACCCTGATCCTTGCCGAACGCAGCCACTTCCTCATCGCCCAGGCCCGCGAGCGCCGCCTTCACGTGCGTCTCGTTCCCCACGACCTGCTCGACGGCATCCGCCAGGCCACCGCCCTGAATCACCGACCCGCGCGACACACCGCCAGCCTGCTGGCGCGCTGGCCCTTCACCCCGGCACTGCGCTCGCACCTGCGCGAAGCTCACCCCTGCCCGCCGCGAAAAAACCAGCTCGCTCTGTTCTGAGCGCTCAGCTCAGATTGCTCCACCGTCCCACACTCCTCCACCCGGCGGCCCAATCCGCGACGACGTGCGTCAGCGCTAACGATTCAGCGCGAAACCATGCCGGGGGAATAATCCGATCCGCAACACCGGTGATCTTTGCGGCCTGCGCCATGCCACACCAGTCGTCCAGGCGTGCAGCCATCTCGGCCGTCGAACCTGGCTGATGCCACAGGCGCTGCAATTGCTCCTTCAGCGTGTAGAGCTTGTTGAGGGGCTCGTTCTGCGCGAGCAACGTGTCGAGCCGGCCCTGATCGCTCTCCTTGAGCTTGTCGCGATTGGACAGCAGCAGGTAGAGGCTGCCCTTGATCGCCTCCTGCCCACTCAGGTCGCCCAAGGTCTTGGCGGCCTTGAACTCGGCACGGCGGCAATCGCGAATCACCGTCGAGAACATCTGCATGATGTGAAAGCGGTCGAAGACGATGACGGCGCTGGGCAAGCTCGCCTTTGTGGCGGCGATGTAGGCGGCCCCCATGTCCATCGCCACAGCCTCGATGCCAGCGGCGCATTGCTCGCTCAGGGCATCGAGAAACTCACACAGCACCGCGCTATCGCGCCCCTCCTTGATCCACAGAATCCGCCCGCAGTTCGCGCCAGGCGACAGATCGTAAACCAACGTCAGGTAGTCCTGTCCCTTGGCGCGCGCCACCTGGTCAACACCGAGATAGCGAATGCCTTCCAGCGTCTGCGGCGACACCGGCTTGATCGTGTGCGCAAGATACGCCTTGTCGATCGACTTGATCGTGGCCCAGCGCAGCCCCGTGTGCCGAGCCACCGCCGAAATCGGCATGTGGCGGCAAAGGCCCGAAATCAGCAGTGCGTAGCGTTTGGTAACCCGCGTCGTGGGCTCGACAAACGGCAGCAGTTCCACCCGCACCACCGAGGGACTGATGAACACCTCGGCATACTCAATCTCCACCTGGCATGCCTGACCAAACAGTGGCAGGTCGCTGATCCAGCGCCGCTTGAGCCGATGAACGCTCCCGCATCGCCCTATCCCAGCAGCAATCGGTTTGACCCGCCGATCACGCCGGCAAGAAATGCGCACGGTTGCGCACTCTGCGTCGTGCTCAACCCGCTCGATAACCTGCCCCTGATACCCCATAATCCCTACCGGGATGGCTGCTCCCATATCGTGTACCCGCCTGTGTCCTTAGAGAACCCAGCTGGATACACGGTTTCCGGGATGTCAGCCATCCCCTTCTTCCGTAGAGAAGCGGCGAAGAGCCAAAAATTTGAAGCGATGCGGCTCGGAAAAATTTACCGTCACGCGGTCTTGTGACCTGACGGTAAAAATATCGCACGAAAGCAATTGCGAAATATGAGCTTATGGCTTCCGTAGCCAGGGATTTCGCGTGACGGTAAAAGTTCTTCCACGTGGCGTAGCGCGATAGAAGGAGACCGTCACGGATTCTAGGCTTAAGGTGGACGCTTCGAGCGATGGGCTCGACCGCGAAACGCAGAAAGCGGAAGGCTCCTAGCGCGATATTTACTGCGCAGGAAATCTTGCTGATTCGTTGAATATGTAGCAGGGTGGTACAAATATGAAGAAGAAATGCCACTCTGTCCTGCGGTTGGTCATCGCCTGAAGATGCAATATTCTGTCGCGGCCGACGCTGTTGCCCTCGGAGCGACCTGTAGGTGGCGAGTACGTAGATCGAGTGGGAATGAGTTTTCGCATAACCGCTCCGATTGGCAAAATGAAAACTGTTGCTCGCGCTGCGATGTTCTTGCCTTCGCGCACGACCGGTTAGCCGGTCACAGTCCAGGGGTCGATCACGGTTAGGCCTGCGGCCATAAATGCGCTGGAGTCACGCGACGCCACAGCGAAATCGCGCGAGGCGGCGATCGCGGCGATATAGCCGTCGGGCGTCGGAAATCCTCTTCCGGCAGCGCGCGCCTTGACAGCCAGATCGGCATAACGGCGCGCCGCATTCGTGTCGAACGGCAGGATTCGATCAGCGAACAGCGTCAGCACGCCATCGAGCGCGGCCGTCAACTTGTCCTTGCGCTTGCCCTTGGGAAGCGCACCGATGCCGAACATTAGCTCGGCGATCGTGACGCTGGACAGATAGAGCGTCTCCGCCGCCTGTTCGTCGAGCCAATTGCGGACCGCCGGATCCGGCTCCGGCTTCATCGCCTCGGAGACAACATTGGTGTCGAGCAGGATCATTAGAAACGCAGCGGCTCGGCGGGTGTTCTGTCGCGGGTTTGATCGAGGGCTTCGACATCGGCGTTGGTGAGCCCGATCTTCCGGCTCATGTCCGCCAGTGTAGTGCCGAGACGCAGCCGCCCAGCCGGTCGCACGGCCGCCTCCAGAATGGCGCGCATCTCCGCTTCCGCGCTGCGATTGTGCTGCGCCGCGCGGATCTTCAGCGCACGATGCGTTTCCTCCGGGAGGTTGCGAATGGTGACGGCGGCCATGATAGCGTTTCTCCATTCCTAAATTGCAATGCTATCACTATATAGGCTATGCTATCAAAGGGCAATGATCGCACGCGGCGAGGTCACAACGAGATCGGCAGAACGACAAACGCTACATCTTTTCAATCTTCTCGCCCGATAGATCTCGAAAGGTCGCTTTCGGCGAAATTGCCCGCAAACCCAAGCCAATACTGGTGCCTGTAGGTAGCGAATCCGTTGGACCGAGGTAGGTAGTGGATGGGCCACCCACTGATTGGGTGGGTCTGACGGTAAAATATTTGCCGAAAAGTCTTTCTGCGACAATCATTTAATCGATTTGATGGCTGCGGTTTTCGACACTTTTTGTGCCGCTTGGACCTCTGAAGCTACGGCGTGACGGCAAAAAAATTGACGAAAAGAAACTACGCGACAAGTACTTAAGTAATTTGGTGCCGGCGCTTTTTTGCCGCCAATTCTGCCAAGGAGGCGGCTGGTCAATGGGACCAACGACTGCCACGAGCGCCGATACATCTCGATACATCTCGAAAGGTGACCCGCAAGAGTTCGTCGATTGATCTCGATACATCTCGATGGATGCCGAAAGCTGTTTTCGGGGATCAGATGAGATTGACGGTAAATCTGTCGGTAAAAATGATGGTGGCCGAAAAAAGTTCTATACGTGACAACGGCTTGCAGGCGCCGTTGATGATCGAGTGGGAGTAGGGGTTTTTCGAGACCTATCGCGGTGTATCGGGATCTATCGCCGAATCCAAGCCGCCATGTGGGGTTGACGACGGCGCAGAGTCCAGATGTCAACGAGCTTGGACCCTGAAGGAGGCACCTTCGGGTCCGAGCTCGGGCCCTTGAAGATGTTGCCCGTGGCGGTGGCGAGAAGGTCGGTCGGAGCCTCGACACGAGATCGGTGCCAGTTGCCACTTCTCCCAAATTGGGAGATACTGCCGGCGGTGAGGATCATCGCCAAGAGCAGCCTGCAGAAATTCTGGGAACGGCCGGGCTGCACCGATGCCCGGGGACCGCTGCACAGCTGGTACGCCGAGGCGATCAAGGCGACCTGGCGCAGCCCGCAGGACATCAAGGACCAGTACGCCAGCGCGAGCATCTGCGGCAACAACCGCGTCGTGTTCAACATTGGCGGCAACAAGTACCGGCTGGTGGTCGAGGTGCAGTACCAGGCGGGCATCGTGTGGGTGAAGTTCGTCGGGACGCACGCGCAGTACGACCGCATCGACGTGGAGACCGTGAATGACTATTAAGCCGATCCGCAACGACGACGACCTGCGACGCGCCTTCCGGCGCCTGGAGAAGATCTTCCAGGCCGTGGAGGGCACCCCGCAGGCGGACGAGCGCGATGTGCTCGTCACCCTGATCGAAGCGTACGAGAACAAGCACTACGACTTCGGGCCCGCCGATCCGGTGGAGGCGATCAAGTTCCGCATGGAGCAGGAAGGGCTGACGCCTCGCGATCTGGAGCCGTACATCGGGCAGAGCGGCCGCGTCTCCGAAGTGCTGAACCGGAGGCGCCCGTTGAGCCTGCGGATGGTCAAGAGGCTGCACGACGGGTTGAATATCCCGTACGAGAGCCTGATGGAGGGGGTTCAGTAGAGCGTCAACAGGTGCCGAGAGCCGTAACGCGGGCGGCGCGAATCTTCACTGAACAGCAAATATCGCTGTGTCGTCAACTTCGAGGGCGCTGCGCCAAGCTGACGGTAAAAAACTGTCCTCAAGAGTGATGCGCGACAAGTACTTACGGTACTTGATGCGCCTCTACGTCGCGGGCACTCCAAGGGTCACGTCGAGGCGCCGGTGAAGCGTTCACGAGCGACCCAGGAGTCGATAGTCCTCGATAGATCTCGAAAGGTGAGTCTTCGCAGAACCGGCCGCAAACCCGCGCCAATGCTGGTGCTCCGCACTTTGACGGTAAAAATGACGGTAAATTTCCGTGGAGCAGCACCAAGTGCATTACAAATCAACAGCGTAGAAGGCTCGTTGATGATCGAGTGGGAGTAGGTTACCCAATGTGTAATTAATAAAGGACCAATAAAACAGTAGCCTACATGTTGTAATTAATCATGGTATACGGATAGTAAACCGAGTGACAGATGTGTAGTTATCCTCTGAAAAATATGGCATTTCGCCGCCATCGCACGTTCAATACGCCGGGGAGATGCACAGGAATTTGACGGTAAATCTGACGGTAAAACTGTCGCTGCTGCCGAGCCTGAAAAATTTACCGTCATCGGATTCAGGCATCTGGCGGTAAAAGAATCGGCCGAAAGAACCGCTGAATCAACACGTCACGCGGTTTGTAGACGCGTTTTAGACGTGACGGTAAAAGCCAATGCGCGGCGAGGATGCCGTTTCCCACGATTGATGGCGTTGCGAAGGGCTTCGTGCATTCGCGAGGTTTCGGGCCGTTTCTGCGATCGCCGCCCGAAGCATGCGGGGTCCAACCTTGTGTGTTGTGATATCAATGCATTTATTGACATCTGACGCTATTGTGCAACATACTTCCTTACATGTCCCGCCCCCAAACAAGCGAACAGGCCGTCCTTCAGCTCGCACGCAAGCACCCGCTGCTCCGTGCGCGCGACCTCGCCCGGGCAGGCCTGCCGACCATTGCGCTGACCCGCCTTGTGTCCGCCGGGAAGCTGGAACGCGTGGGGCGTGGCATCTATAGCCTACCCAACGAAGCCGTCAGCGAAAATCGCTCGCTCGCCGAGGTCGCAATCCGGGTTCCCCGCGGAGTCATCTGCCTCGTTTCAGCGCTACGCGTGCATGACATCGGCACCCAGGCGCCACACGAGGTCTGGCTCGCCATACCGCATCGGATGCTCTCGCCCCGGCTCGACAAGCCAGCGCTACGCGTGATTCACATGTCCGGCCTATCGCTGACCGCGGGCATCGACCGACTGAATGTGGGTGGTGTGGAAGTTCCCGTGTTCAACGCCGCCAAGACCATCGCCGATTGCTTCAAGTTCCGCAATAAGATCGGTCTGGATGTGGCGCTCGAAGCCCTGCGCGAGGGTTGGAACAAGCGCAAGGTCACGATGGACGACCTGTGGCGCTACGCTGCTGTCGATCGGGTGGCCAATGTAATGCGCCCCTACCTCGAATCCATCGCGGCGTCATGAGCAAGAACCGCGCGGCCTCGATTCGCGCCCGCCTGAAGAATCGCTCCGACGCCGCGAAGCAGGACTTCAACCTCACGCTTACGCATTATGGACTGGAACGGCTGCTGTATCGTTTGTCGGTATCCAGTCACGCGCCAAACTTTTTGCTCAAGGGCGCGCTGCTCTTCAAGCTCTGGTACGACGTCCCACAACGGCCAACCCGAGATGCCGACTTGCTCGGCTTTGGCCCCGATGACATCGATTCCGTGGCGGCAGTATTCCGCGACATTTGCGTTATCCAGATCGATGATGGGATTGCGTTCGAAGCACGCTCGGTCAAGACGGCGGACATCCGCAAGGAGGCGGGTTACGGGGGAGTGCGAGTCGAACTGCGCGCGACGTTGGACGGTGCACAGCTCTCGCTGCAGATAGATATCGGCTTCGGTGACGTTGTGACGCCAGCGCCCGAGACAGTCAGTTATCCCGTCTTGCTGGACGATCTGCCTGCGCCCACGCTGCGCGCGTATCCCAAGTACACGGTCGTCGCCGAGAAATTTCAGGCGCTGTGCGCACTCGGCATGGCAAACAGCCGCATGAAAGACTATTTCGATCTGTGGATGCTGCTGCGCGATGGCGATCTGGATGATGCGGAGTTGGTGCGCGCAGTCCAAGCCACCTTCACGCGCCGGCGAACCGCGCTGCCTGAAGGCGTGCCCGCGGGCTTGAGCGACGCTTTCGCATCGGATGCCGGCAAGTTGTCACAATGGCGGGCCTTTGTGAGCAAGAACAAGCTCAATGCCATTGCGCTGGGTGAACTGGTACAGGCGCTGCGGGCAGAATTCCAGAGGTTGAAGATTGTCTGATGCGTTCACCGTTCACCTCCGCGATTAACCGGGCTGGCGACCGAACTCCGCAAAATTGCCGACTATGCGCAGGGCTTCGGTGACGGTAAAAATCTTATCGAAAACTCCTTGTGTGGCAATCAGTTAGGGCATTTGATGGCGGCCATTCCGGTCGTTTTTCGGGACGTAGATGCCTTCAAAGCGGTATCGTGACGGTAAAAAAAGTGACGATTAAGACTGGAAAGACAAGAAGTTAGGTTATTGGATGCCGGCACTTTTTTTGCGCGATTCAGGCCAGCTACACGGCTCGTTGGCGGTGTCAGCGAGCCTCGCTGTGGCCGCTAGATCTCGATACATCTCGAAAGGTGACCCGCGCGAGACCGCCGATTGATCTCGATACATCGCGATAGATGCTGACAGGTATTTTCGGGAATCAAATGAGATTGACGGTAAATCTGACGGTAAAAATGCCACTCGCAGAAAGAACTTCCAAATGGGACAATGGCTTACAGATGCCGTTCACGATCGAGTGGGAGTAGCTTTCGTGATCTATCGGGGACTATCGAGATCTATCGAAAAGCGGGCCTGGCGCGCTGATTCGAGGGGCAACTGTCTCCCGGGACGTCTGTCGAGATCTATCGAGATCTATCGCTGGGATGCCCTTCAATCTGACGGTAAATCTGACGGTAAAAGTGTCGCGATGATTCCCCGGTAGAAATTTACCGTCAGGTCGATTTCCAGGTTGACGGTCAATTCGGGGCGCAAGATCCAGCATCCATGCGGGTTTCCGGGCGATCGACGTGTTGAATCGCGCTGACGGTAAATCCCAGCACTCCGAGGTGATACGCCCTACCGGTGGGTGGCAATTCTCGGCTTCGCGCCGAGGAAGGAACTGAAGGGCAGGGGACAAGACAACTTGCCTGTCGTTGATCTTTGGACCTACATCATCAACGGCGCCGCTCTCCGAGCGTCGATCCAGCCGTGGCGACCGTCGGCGATGGCCAGGCTTGGCGACCTGCATTCCCGAGCCGTACGGAGTCCGCGGCCACTGGGTACTCAATGCCCACAATGCGTTGGACAGCGGTCGCACGTACGAGGGCGGTGGCCGGCAAGACCCGGCCATGAACAGTCGGTCGGCTGGTCGGCCCGCATGCGCAGATAGCGGTCGGAAGAATCTCGGAAAGCGGGCCTACGGAAACCTTGAATGCCCCGGCTGTGCTGCGACAAAGCCAGAGGGGCACCGATCGGTAACGCGGCGCAAGGCTGCGATTCGCGGAAGTATTCACAACCGGCGGAGATGCAATCCGCCCGTCCCGTCAACGGGACTTGCGCCACTCCTAGGGCTTGGTCACCATGGCGGTGAATGGCGACCTGTCAGCGTCTCATCCCAATTTGATGAGCCAGAGTTGCGACAGCAGCGCCAGCATATAACCCAAGGCAAGTATGGAAACGCCTTGTAGCACGCGCACACGGTTGTCAACGTTGAGCACCGAGAGTTCAGCGGCACTTCGGCTTGCGGCTGATTGCCATATGGCGCCCACGAGCGCCTTAGCACGCGGTAGCCAACCTTGGGTGGCGGATAGCAGCCCCCACAGCGACATTAGGCCACCGATTAACTGCAAAGCAGTGCCGAGCACGGCGAGCCAGTTCGCGATTTCCCTGCAACTCATTTAGGTTGCTTTCGCACTGCCGCCAACACCAAGATCTTTGGCGATTTGCTTGAGACTGTGAAGACCAGAAAGTAGCCATGGAATGGAACGACGAACTGGCTGTCGTCGCCCTCGGGTTGCCATTCAGACATCACGGTGCGGATGCGTTCCACCAAGGCTTCGTACGGCACACCGTCGCCAGCCAATGCGTCTAGCCCCGATTGAGCATCTCGCACGTAGCGAAACTCGCTAAAGGCCATTCATCGGTCCGTGACGACCGCTACCGCCCCCGCGGTTCGCGGCTTCGATTTGTGCGCCTTCTTGTACGCATCTTCAAGCTCATCCAAAGTGCCAAGCATTTCGATCGGCGTCGCACGTGCCTTGTTGGCCTGCGCGCGAAGCTCGTCGAACAACTCGGGGTGCTGCACCAGTTTTTCCAACGCCAGATAGTCGTTGTATTGGTCGATCGACACCAGCGCCGCCACAGGCTCGCTGCGGCGCAGAAGAACCGCTGCAGCTTGCAAACCCTCGACAATCGTGGGCAGGCTAGCCTTGGCCTCGCTGACCGAGAAGAATTGTGTGTCTCCGACGACTTTCATGAGTTCACCGTATATTCAATGGGTCTCTTGAACGTACTGCTCAATGGGCTTTTAATGTACCATATCAAGCACGCTTTGTCGAGACGAAGACTTCGGGGACTTCCCCGCGATGGCTGCCTCGTCTCAAGCGTAGGAGCTTCCTCTGATGCCGGGCGTTTCGCTTCGCCTTCACGCAGGCGCTACGCGCTGACGCACAGGGTCTCAGCTTGCACGCGGCGGTGCGCTGCGCGGCCGACGAGCGAACATAGCGTTTGAAAGCCCTGCGCTCCGCTGCACCTTCGTCTTCGAGATCGATATCGAGCACTGACCGAACTGCGGCGGCCAACTCAGGATCATCGCTGCCATCATTAACTGGGTCTTGCCTACCTGGACCACAAGCGCCGGCGGCTCCAGCGTTGGGTCACGCCAGGCGAGGAAGTCGGACGTTCCCGGTGGTGTCTTCAGCGTCCAGGGCGTTTCAGGGGTACCGGCTACCGCTGCGGTCTTGTCAGCTCCTTTCGACGTGTGCCTTCAGGCACGCCGCAAACTCGTCGAACGCGGGTTGCAGGTCGGGAATGGATTTCGTGATCAGGGGTGCCAGCATGCCCGAATAGTCCTCGCGCATCGTGAACTCGACGCCGCCGCCGGCCTTCGGGTTCAGCTCGAAAACGCGCTCTCCCTTGAACAGGCCGAGCGGCATGCCGCCGCTCCAGACCATGCGCCTAGGCGCATCCAGCGCCACCACCTTGACCGGAAAAGCGCGCCCCGGCGCCACCTTGGCATGCACCGTCACCTTCTGGCCCATGGCAATGCTGCCGTCGATGCGCGTGACGGTGGTGTTCCACCGAGGGTAGCCGGGCGCATCGGTGAGGACCTGCCAGATGGCTTCGGGCGCCGCTTGGATCACGATGCTGGAGGCAAATGATTTCATTGGCGCTTCGTAACGCAGGAGTTACGCCAGATCAATGCATGGCGGCTGCGGCCGCGGCGGCCAAAACCAAGGCCCATGACCGATCGTAAGCAGGGGCATTGCGTTCGAAGACCGCGTCGCCTGCGGCGCCACGATCGTGCCGGACGGTGACTTTCGTCCCGCCGTCCACCGCCTCGAACGTGACTTCGACCTGGGTCGGCAGGTCCGGGCCGGTTCCAGGGTACCAGTCGAGCAACAGTCGCCTTGGAGGTTCGAACGCCCGGACCGCACCCAACTCGACCTCAGTGCCGTCGCGCGACCGCTCGTAGAAGCGTCCGCCGGCCTCCATGCGGATCGTGCTGTTCGCATCCTTGGAATGGCGTCGGGCAGCCGGCCACCACAGCCCGGCCTGCTCGGTGAAGAGCGTGAAAGCCCGATCAGGGGCGCACGCCAGGAGCACGCTCTTGACGATCATCGCTTCGCCATCTGCTCCAACTGCGACAGAGCCTCATCCCAGAAGCTGTCGATGAACTCCTGCACGGTTCGGAACCCCTGCACGCGCACGGAGTAGATGTTCTGCGCGCCGCGCCCGCTGGGATTGACCAGCCCCGCGTCCTGCAGCACGCGCAGGTGACGCGACACCGCCGGCCGGCTGATCGAGAACCGATCGGCCAGCGCGCCGACCGGCATGGGCGAGCGCCGCAGTTCCACCAGGATCTTGCGGCGGACCGGGTTGCCCAGGGCGTCGAATGCATTCATGAAACATCCAGGTTACCATACGACAGCGCGGACTGGCTTGATCACACGCCTCGCGCCTTGGCCTTGAAGGGGGCTCGGCATGAAGATCGAGCTTGTCTACCTCCTCTGCAGGGCGATTCTGACCGGCTCGCTCTGGATTCCGGTCGTCATCGGCTACGTTCTCACGCGCGGGCTGCCAACGCCGGATGACTACCGCCGTGCACCGACGTCGCCGTTGCCGGACTGGGTCCAGCGCGCGAATCGGGCGCACCTGAACGCGGTTGAAAGTCTTGCCCCGTTCGCGGCGGTCGTTCTTGCTGCCAGCGCAATGGGGACATCGAACGCCGTGACCGAAACCTGTGCGGCGGTCTACTCTATGCCCGCGCGGCCCACGCCGTCATCCACCTCAGCGGATTCGGCCACCTCATGGCCAGGACCGTCGTGTTCACGGTGGCATGGATCGCCTTCGTGGTGCTTTCGGTCGAGGTGCTGCTGAGCGCGATCCGATAGGCCGTTGCCCGCGCGCACCACGCGGCGTTGGTTCAGCGCCGCGGTCTGTGGCCCAGGTGGCGATTCAGCCAGGCGAGCGAGAACTGCACGAAGGCCGCCGCGTCGAACAGTTCAGCCTCACAGCGCCCGACCGGGCTGAGGCGAACGACACCGGTCGCCCGAAAGTCCAGGAAGACCCGCGGAAAGTAGTCGCCCTGGTCCCAAGTGGCGATGCCATCCGTATCGTCGAGACTTTCGATCCAGACCGCGCCGGTGTCCGCGCGGACGTCGCGTCGGCGGACCCTGACCTTGTCGGGGACGTCCGCGAGGTACTCGGCATAGTGGGTGAGCGTCACCGTGTCCAGGTTGGCCCCCAACCGCAGCACCTTGCCACCTTGCGCCGTCAGACGCTCGATAACGGAGCCCGGGCCGTGATAGTCGTGCAGAGGCATCGGTTCGAGAAGACTTCGAGCTGCAGGGCCGATCGCCGCGAATCGATCGGCGGGGTGGTCATTGACCGACACGTCCGGGTAGTTGCGAAACACCTCGGCGAGCGCGCGCATGTCGCCGATGTCCATCTGCGAGTGCAGCGCATCGAAGGGCGCGGACTCGTCGGCGCTCAGCACCATCAACAGGGTCCCGCCAAGGCCGACCGCCTCACGAAGCGCATCGATCAGCCCGAGGGCGCCCCGCTCGACGGGACCCGCTTTGCGCATGCTCGCGTGGACCATGAGAAGGTCGCCTGCAGTGACCCCCAGCGCGCGAAGTTGCCCGACCAGGTCGGCGAGGGAGACCACCGGGATCAATTGGCGGCGCGCCCTTCGATGGGGCCTTGAAGTTCATCCGCCTCGAACACGAACACCGTCGGTGGCGTCAACCGGAAATCGCTGTAGCGAATCCACGCCGGCGAGACGCGAAAGTAGGTGATGCCCGCGAGCGCGGCACGCTCGAATCCATCGGGAAAGCGCTCGAGGTCCGCCGCCTTCAGCCGCTGAAGTTCGTCGCCCGCGGGCTCGTCGACGAGACCTTCGATCTGCGCGATCTGCCCGTCGTCCCAGCCCATGACCAGCGCAATGCGCGGATGGCCGCGCAGGTTGGCGGCCTTTCGCGAGTCCGAGAGGGTGTCGAAGACCAACTCCAGCTTCTCGGTGACGGCCACCCCGATGACCGCCGCCTCAGGTCGGCCTTGCCGATTGACGGAGGCCTCCACCGCCCAAGGCTGGGCACGCAGGAACCTGAGCAACTCGCTGTGTACCACCGCTCAGTCCGTGCTCAGCGCGGCCCCACCACCGCGAACGCGGCGCCCTGCGGGTCACAGCCCATGACGATCCAGCTGCCGCCGGGCACCTGGTGCGGGCCCATCGGCACCTGCCCGCCGCCCGCGGTGATGCGCGCCAGCGACGTGTCCACGCTGGCCACGTTGATGTAGTACAGCCAGGAGGGCCGCGGTGCACCGGGTTGCTTCAGCACCATGCCACCGTCGGCGTTTTCGCCCTGGGCGCCGGTGGCAAACAGCTGGTAAACGCCATTCGGGCCCATGTCCATGGTCTCGCCCTTGCGCCAGCCGAAGAGTTCGCCATAGAAGGCCAACGCCCCGTCGAGGTCGGTAGTGTGCAATTCGTGCCATCCGATGTGGCCGGGTGTGCCCGGCGCTGCAGACGGGGGCGGCTCCACGCTCTCGGACGGCGTGCCCTTGAACAAGGACAGCACCGCGCCCTGCGAGTCAGACACTATCGAGAAGCGGCCGACGCCAGGGATCTCCTGCGGCGGTACGAACACCCGGCCGCCCAGGCGCTGCGTCTGCACAGCGGCGGCGTCAACGTCGTCCACCGCCACATAGCCGGTCCAGCCCGCGCTGGCGCCGCCGGCCTTCATCTCGTCGGTCAACGCCATCATGCCGCCCACCGCATGATCGGCCGGGCCGACCATCGTGTACTGCATGCTCGTCATGCCGGAATCGCGCGGCACCCAGCCGGTGACGCTGGCATAGAACGCCTCAGCCGCCTTCAGGTCGGTGGTGGTCAGTTCGAACCAGACATGCTTGCCCTTGAAGTCGGTCATCGCTCTGTTCCTGGGGACGGGGCACATGATTGCAGCATGATGGCCTGACGGCGGCAAGACGGCCAAGGCAGCCGGCAGCCGATTCAAGTGAGGCGGAAGAGCCACCGTCGGCGCGTTCGGACGGCGAGCGACCCTGCGGCTCGAGGCACATGGCGCCGACCGGCTCGCGCATCGGTGCGTCGGCGTCGCCTGTCCAGCGCTGGCAACGTGCACACTCAGTTCAGCGTCGCGCACCGCGCAGCGCTCGAGCTCAAGGCGCTGGGACGCCACAGGACAGCGAACATCGTGGTGACTCCGCTGGAAGCTGTGCACCAGCTGATCTGCCCGTTCTTGCGGCCGCTGCCGCGAGGACTACGTCGATGGGCAGCCTCTGCACGGCTTCGACCGACAGCTCAAGGGGAACGAGTTCAGGGCGGCGAGTGTCACTGATGGGTCGTTCTCTGCCGGAGCTGACCTTTGCGCACGCTGGACTCGGTGTCTTTTTCTCACCCAAGCGGCACCGGCCTGACGTTTTGGCGAGTGATTCCGAATGGATGGTCGAGCAGACCCGCTACCAGACGGCCGAGCCGTGTCTTGAGGAACGTACGGCCATGCCGATTGCAGCAGGCAGCGGCGAGGATCGGGCGCTTGTGATCAACGCACGCTGCGGCAGTGCTTCGCGTGCGAAGTGGTGCTGCTGAGCACCAACGGGCAGTGTCTGCGCCATGCGACAAGGACCGTGGCGTGGCCGGCCAGCGAGGGCAAGCGCGACTCTCGCACTGTCTGGGCTAGGCGTGCGCCGGCTGGCAGCCAATCGTGCACATCTTGGGCTGGCGTTCGATTGGCAGCGCAGTTGTGGTTCATGGACCGCTGGCCATCACCCGCCAGAGATCCGTCATGAGATCGAGATATTGTAAGCCACGCCAAAGAGTCTGCGTGCCGGGTTCGCCATCGCCCTTGCGCCCCAGGAAGCCGCCTATCTTGGCCACCATGCGGATGGCTTCGCGCAGGCTGGGCGCCTGTTCAGGCGGCACCGGATTCTTCGTGCTGTAGGCAACCAGCGCTTTCCACTCGGCTTCGTCAAAATAGACATCGCAAGGCAGTTCGGGAACCTCACGCCCGAGCTTGACCATATGATAGATGCGCCAGGCGACGACCATGTCGATGGCCAGGCAGGCCTCCAACCGGTCACCGTGACCGAGCTGGCGATCTTCGATGCGGCAGCCGCTTTTGAGCGTCCGATGAAACACCTCGATACCCCAGCGCTGGGTATACCAGGCCACTTTCTCACACGCCTGCTCGAAGCTCTCCACAGCGAGCGTGGTGAGCAGCCGCCATTCAATGGGCTCGGCGCCCTCGGGCGCGCCCTCTTCTTTGGCCAGCACCGTCCAGATCTTGAGCGCGCTCAGGTGCGCCTTGTCCTGTGGGGGACACAAGGTCAGCGCGGCAAAGCGGATCGCCAGTTTGGCCTCGCGCGCTGGACGATTGCCCTGCCGGGGCAGTTTGACGAGTTGATAACCGCTGATCGGCTGCCCCTGGAGCGCCTCGAACAGGCGCGCCTGTTCGCCTTGCACTTGGCGGTCGTGCTTGGCACGAATGAGCAGCTTCGGTCCCGCCGGATCGAGTGCCGCTTGGGCAAACAACTCATAGATGTCCGCTTCCCGATCGCCCATACTGACCAGCGCGAGCTGTGGGTTGCGCTTTTGCACTGCCGCCACCGCCTGATAGCTCTTGATCCAGCGATAGCTTTCCTTCTGTTCAATGGCCAAGGCATGGCGCTGCGCCTTCGTGCCGAACTGCGCCGGGTCGCGAGCCCAACATTGCGCGTCGACAAAGCCCAGCGGCACCCCTTGCACCGTCATCGCCAGGCTGCTGTGCAGATGCAGGCCTTGCGCCCCCTCGGCCGTGGTACCGATCGGGCCCAGGCCGGCGATGCTCAGATGGCTGTAGTTCACACTGGTGGTGTCTTGCGGCACCAGCACCACCGAACCCTCACCCAACTCGCTGATGCGCCCCTCGGTGGCCGCATAGTGCGGCTGCAACAAGGTCTCGAACAGCACGTCGTCGTTGGCCAGAAAACGATAGGCTGCTTGCGTCTTGGTCGCGCTCTCACACGCTTCGGGTAAGTTGGCCATGGGTCGGGCCCAGAAATCACGCGCCAGGCTCATCAAGCGCTGGGTGAGCCGCCCACTGAGCCGGCAGCGTCCGAATTCTTCTTCCGCCCAGTCGAGCGGGGGCTTGGCTCGGACCGACGGCATCAGGCGCGCCAACTCGGGCGGCGCGGTCAGTAGTTTGCGCCAGTTGCGTTGCAGCGGATAGACGAATACCTGTTTGCGCCCCACGCGCCCTTGGCGCACCCGATCCTGACGGCCTCGCCCCTGGGTCATCCCCAGATCGGTCCAGTTGGCCGCGCGGTAACAGGTGCCCGGGTAGCGGCTGCTATCCACAAAGGTCTCGATCAGCACCGGTTTGTAGCCATAGTGCCGCTGCCAATCGGCCGCGAGCTGGCGGGTCGCCAAGCCCAGCACGTGTGAGGCCAGATTCTTCACCTGCACCGAGGGCACAATCAGGAATCGACTGTTGCCCACGATCAGCGCCAGGCGCGCCGCGCGGGTGCCCTCGCTCCAACCGATCCACTCATCGCGCACACCCAGCCGCCAGGCCGCCGCGCTAAAACTCAAGCCTCCCAAAATCCCTTGCTTGCTGCGGATCAGATAGCGCAGCTGCGCCCCGCACAGCGGCCCGTCGCCCAGCGGGTGATGCGCTTGCATCATCGCCCGCCACTGGCGCGACAACGCCTTGTCGCCATTGACCACCACCAGTTCAATGTGGCCCAGCTTCGACAGCGCCCCCTCGATCTGCGGCCACTGCATGGGCTCGGCTGGCCGTGGCCTGCGCGCAACGAAACTCACCTCGCGCGCCGCCGGCAATTCGATCACCCCACGCCGTTCGAGCTTGTTGAGCACAATGCGGCAGCTCGTCTCCTTCGGCCGCCCGTCGGCGTGCCGCCAGTCGAACCAGCCGCACACCACGCGTGCCAGCGCACCTCGGGTCAGATCAACGCCGCTGCGCACCGTCTCGCGGATGCGCGCTATGACTTCATCGTTAAAGTCTCTGCCGGCGATGAGCATGCCGCGCAGAGTAGCGCAAAAAATCTTCCTTGTCCAGCATGCCTAATGGTCAGCTGCCGGAGGGGGGCGTCAATGCCTTGGCCGTGACCAGCCCAGTGCGGACGACCGTTCGCACTGGTTCGGGGCGGGTTCAAGTACCGGATTGCGGCGGGTCCGCATGCCGTTACGATTTCGCTGCCGCATTGATTCGCCTATGCGTTCGATCGGTCTGGCTCATTCGGCGAGGCGAGCGTTGGCGTCAGTCGCTTCGCCGATCTCGATTTGCATCCCCGCCTTGCGCAATCGCGCGGCTAGAGGCTCGCCTAGCGCGGTGGCCGGTGTGAGCACGCCACCGCGGGCAGGACCACCCGGCAAGACGGCCGCATCGATCGCCACGGTCAGGGCCGATTCACACAGGCACTTGACCGTAACGCGGTTCGCGGGATCACCGCGGTCGCGTAGCCGTGCGTGCGCCAGCCGTCCATCGTCGGTGCGCGCGAGCAGCTCGCACGTAAACCAGCCTTTCTCCATCGTACCTGCCGATGGGCCTTGACCGGGCTTGGGCAGCAGCGGCATGACCAGCCGGCGAAGCGCGTGCGTTTCCAGTGCACGATCGAACATTGCCAGAATGGCGGTAACGCCGACCGCCTTGATCTTGGCGAGCGGCGCATCGTATCGCAGATACTCCTGGTAAACGAAGTTGGGGCCATAGGCCCTACCCCACTGCGCATATAACGCGGCGCTGCGGCGAACCACGCGGGTATTCGTCGGCGCCATGAAGAACGGTCCGACCCAGGTGCCGATATCGCTGTCCAACAGCACTCCACGGACATCCTGGTCGCGCTCGATCTGCTTGGGGGTGATTGCTCCGGCAGGGGCCAGGATGTGCGAGTCGCGGGATTGTTCCCACTGACCCGAGTCGAAGTTGTGCATCTTGGAGGCGAGCGTGCCGCCGTTCCAGCCGCCATACGCCTTGAAGTACGCCTTCATCCACAGGCAGCGCGCGTGTAGCGTTTCCTGCAGGTGCCGCACTAGCAGGAAGCTGCTAGGTCGGAGGGCACCGAATCGAACCCGCAGCAAGGCACGATCCGCGTCCCCTCGACCGCCGCGCGCTCGTGATAGCGATCGATCAGCCCCTTCACCCAAACCGTCTCACCGGTGATGTCGAGGTAGTGCGTCCGGGCACGCACGCAGGCATCGACGACCGGTCCGCCGTATAGGTCGAAGGGCCCGGCAGTAGTCGCCAGCACTCGCGCGCTGGCTGCCAGGCGGTCGAGCGAGGCCGGATCGCGGGTGTCGGCGAGGACCACGTCCGGTATCGACCCGCAATTCGCGCGCACAGCCTCGAGCTTGTTCCGATCGCGTCCGGCGATCGCCCACGCCAATCGCCCGGTATCCGCGTGATGGGCTAAGTAGGAAGCGGCCAGCCGTCCGACGAAGCCGGTTGCGCCGAGTAGTACGAGATCGTAGTTGCGTCCAGGCACGGCGGTCATCCTGTGGCTCCCGGCAGTCCCGGCCGCGTGCTCCAGCACCACCCGCGCAAGATGCCAAATCACCCCGGGGGATCGTCGTTGTTCTCGATTAAACCGGGATCTCTGCCTGGGTTGAGTCTATCGCAGGGGGCTCGCTGCGACCAGGCTTGGCCTGGGCCAGGTTGTGCGGTGCCTTCGTGCTTCAGCCACTGCCGCACAAGCCTAGCGGGATGGAGAAATGACATCGCTTGAGACTCAAGCGCTAGACCATCCACCGAGCTGGGGCAACTCCAACTCCAGATCCGCAGGGTGGCTTTCGTTGGTTTCGATGACCGCTTCGGAGCACTCTGGCCGTCAGCTTGGGATCGGGTCCGGGTACTGAGGCTGCCCAGACGAAAGTCCGCTTCAACGCATTAAGCCGGCGCTCACGGCGACCCTGCCGCCTCCACTGTCCGCACTGCCATAGCGCGGTCCGGAGCAACAGCAGGAGTTCCGCTTGACGGAATCTGTATGGGAGATCACAATGGCGCATGATTCGATCGTTCGCGTGCGCCGATACCGAGGCCTTGTTTCACAGTCGCGCGGTTTCCCGCTTTCGCAATATCGAGCGCGTCGCGAGGCGCAAGTTGCTTCAGCTTCACGCCGCCACGGAACTCGCCAGCTTGCGCATCCCTCCCGGCAACCAGCTCGAGGCACTGAAAGCCGACCGCAAGGGCCAGCACAGCATTCGCATCAATGACCAGTGGCGAGTCTGTTTTGTCTGGAAGCCGGATGGAGCTCACCGGGTCGAGATCGTGGACTACCACTAGGAGTGCAGAACATGGCCAAGTTGCTCGAAGAGATTCATCCGGGTGAGATCCTGCTGGAGGATTTCATGAAGCCCATGGGCATCAGTGCGCGCCAGCTCGCCTCGGACATCGATGTCTCGCCGAGCAGGATCAGCGAACTGGTGAATGGCCAGCGCCCCATCACCGCGGACACCGCGCTTCGGCTCGGATTGTTTTTCGGCATGGAGCCGCGGTTCTGGCTCAACCTGCAGTCCGAGTACGACATCCGGGTCGCGGAACGGGAACTCCGGGCCAGGCTCTCGCCGAGAATCCGCGTCTTCCAGCCGGTCGCGGGGTGAACGCCCGCTCTCGATGCTGCGCGCGATCGCGGGGTGAGAGCCGTCCCGCGTTCGCAACTGGAGTGGTGCTGGCCCTTCGGCCTCCCCCGACAACCTTGACGGCAAAAAAAGTCGGCGAAAGGGATATGCGCGATAAGCACTTACCTCATGTGGTGCCGCGGCGGCTCGATGCCCTTCCGAGGCTCTGACACAGGGCGCTGCGGACAGTGCGCGGATGCTCGATGAGCCGATAGATCTCGATGGAGACTCGCACCTGCACTGGCCCTGCAGCAGCGTGACGGTAAAAAAATGGGCGAAAAAGTAAGTCGGGACAATAGCTTGAGGCGTTTGATGCCGACCCTCCTTGGGTGTCTCCCTGACCCACACGGACGCGCGTCGATGGTGTGGGTGATGCTGTCCGCGATCGTCGAGGGAGTCGATAGATGTCGATAGATCTCGAAAGGTCAGCTTTGGCTGAACGGGCCGGAAACCCGCGCCAATGCTGGACCTGTGCGGGTTGACGGCAAAAATGACGGTAAAAGTTGGCGCAACGCCTTCAGCCTCTATACAGATCAACAGCGTAGAAGGCTCGTTGATGATCGAGTGGGAATGACCCACATTATATGCGAAACTATTGATTATTTGTCGAGTTTGGCGTATGTTACGGCATGGCTTCCCTCGAAACCTACCTCGACGATCTGCTCAGGCACGGCCGCGCCTGCTTCTCCCGGGATGATGTAGCCGCTGCGCTGGGCCTAAAGCCGCAGGCACTAGCCGCGGCGCTCACGCGGGCAATCAAAAAACATCGCTTGGCGAACCCCAGGCATGGCTTCTATCTCGTCCTGCGCCCGGAAGATCAGATCGCCGGCGCGCCAGACCCAGTGAAGTGGATTGATCCGCTGATGAAGCATCAGGGGATCGACTATCGCATTTCGTTGCTGCGTGCGGCGGCATTCCACGGCTCGTCGCATCAAGCCAGCATGGTCTTCCAGGTCGTGGTGCCGAGGCAGTTGCGGGACTTCGACCTGGGTCGTCACCGCCTGCAGTTCCTCTATCAGGGAGCTGTGGCATTCGCTCAACTAAACAAGCCCGAGCTGGTCGATCAGATGAAGAGCGATGCCGGCTTCGCAAAGGTGGCCGGCGTCGAGCTGACGTTGCTCGACTGCGTGCGCTACTTCCACAAGGCGGCCGGCATCAACGGCGTCGCGCAGATCGCCAAGGACATCGGCGCAAAGGCCAATCCGCGCGCGCTGGAAAAGGCGGCTGCCGCGTACGAAAACTCGGCTGTACGTCGGCTCGGCTATTTGCTCGAACGGACGGGTCACTGTCGCCAGTCCCGTGCGCTGGAGCCCTTCGTCAGGCAAGCCAAGACGACGCTGTCACTGGATCCCGCCGTGAAGCCCATCGTGGCAGCGCTGGCGCAGGTTCACGAGAGAAACGCCAAGTGGAAGCTCATGATCAATGAAACGGTGGAGGTCGCAGAATGATTCCCACCGCCTTCCTGCAGGCGTGGAGTGTTGAGGCGCCTTGGCCGGACCTGAGGCAGGTCGAGCAGGATCTGATCATCAGTCGCGCGCTGTGCGACCTGTTCAACGCGCCGGCGCTGAGGGACAAGGTAACGTTCCGGGGCGGAACGGCAATCCACAAATTGCTGTTCAAGCAGCCGCTGCGCTATTCGGAAGACATCGACCTCGTGCAAGTGAAGGCTGAGCCCATCGGTACGACGGTCAACGCAATTCGGGAATCGTTGTCGTGGCTTGGAAGATGCCAAAGGGAGCAGGCAGGTCATTCGATGCACCTGGTCTTCAAGTTCACCCCCGAGGTCGATTCCCAGGCCACGCTAAAGCTCAAGGTCGAGATCAACACCCGCGAGCACACGAACCTGCTCGGCATCAAGCGATATCCCTTTGCATTCGAAAATGACTGGTACAGAGGAAAGAGCGAGATCGCGTCTTTCGAGCCCGAGGAACTATTTGGCACGAAGCTGCGCGCGCTGTTGCAGCGACGCGCGAGCCGCGACCTGTTCGATTTGCATCAGGGACTGGAGCAACTTGCGCTGGCCCCGAAAAAAGTCATCGCATGTTTTGACCACTATCTGGCATTGGAAGGCAAGCCGATCACGCGCGCGATGGCCGAGCAGCGCATGCTTGAAAAGCTCACACGGAGCCTGACAGAGGACATAACGCCGCTGCTACCGGCGGGTATTCGTTTCGAAGAGGCCGATGCGATCCATGCGTTCGAGCGGGTTTGGACCGAGCTGATTGCGAAAATCGGCGGGGAGGGGTGGAAGCTCGCGGACCCAGTACTCGAAGAATTGCGCGTAAAGCGATTTCCGGGACTTCTGGCGTCACGGCATCAGTAGCGGCGTGTGTGATTACCCGGCACGAAAGTGAGCCCACGTCCGACTGGTCTTACATCGCAAGAGAGTGTGCAGAACCGAACTCATGAGGGAAAGCAAATGACGACAACGGCAAAACCGTTGATTGGTGCGCCCTCAACGTCTCCAAGCTGGGACGCCATCAATTGGCGAACCGTGCAAAAGGATGTTCTGCGGCTGCAGATGCGTATTGCGAAGGCAACTCGGGCTTGCACCACCGATCCGAGATGCCGGGTCACACCGGCCTTAGTAAGGCTCGATCCGTGTGATGGGAAACTATCATGCACGGTTCTTAGAGGGCTGGGGACGGGCAACCGTCCCTGGCTACTCGACTAATGGCCGGGTGCAGGCTTTCGCTCCCGCCCGACGAAGGTCAGCTTCAGCTCAGCAAACCGACGCTCACGGTACCCCTGCCTGCTCCACTCTCCGCACTGCCGAAACGCAGCCAGGGTCCCCGACGGGCGTTCCGCTTCACGGAATCCTTCTGGCGGATCAAAATCGCGCATGATTCGCTCGTTCGCGTGCGCTGATACCGAGGCCTTGTTTCACAGCCGCCCGGTATCCCGCTTGCGCAACATCGAGCGCGTCGCGAGGCGCATGTTGCTTCAGATCCGCGCCGCCACGCAACTCGCCAGCCTGCGTGTTCCGCCCGGCAATCAACTGGAGGCACTGAATGCCGACCGCAAGGGCCAGCACAGCATCCGCATCAACGACCAGTGGCGAATCTGCTTTGTTTGGAAGACCGACGGTGCGTACCGGGTCGAGATCGTGGGCTACCACTAGGAGTTCGAAACATGGCCAAGTTGCTTGACGAGATTCATCCGGGCGAGATACTTTTGCAGGATTTCATGAAGCCCATGGGCATCAGTGCCAGCCAGCTCGCGGCGGACATCGACGTCTCGCCCAGCAGGATCAGCGAGCTGGTCAATGGCCAGCGCCCCATCACAGCGGACACCGCGCTTCGGCTCGGGTTGTCCTTCGGCATGGAGCCCCGGTTCTGGCTGAACCTGCAGTCCGAGTACGACATTCGAGTCGCGGACCGGGAACTCCGGGCCAAGCTCTCGCCGAGGATCCGCGTTTTTCAGCCGGTGGCGGGGTGACGGTCCGCTCTCGAGCCTTGGCACGACCGGTGGGTGAAGGCGCGGGTGCTCGCAACGGGACTGGTGCGGGTTCTTGCGCGCCTTGCCGACGGTGACGGTAAGAAATCTGACAAAAAAGTGCGATGGAAAAAATTGGGTCGTTTGATGCCCACGGCTTGTCGATTTTCTTCCGAGGTTCAGCACAGGGTTCGGCACAGGGCTCGCGAATCCTTCGGGAGCCGATAGATCTCGAAAGATCAGGTTCGACGCAATCGCCTGCAAAGCCGCGCCAATGCTGATGCCTCACACCTTGACGGTAAAAATGACGGTAAAGCTCCGCGATTCGGCGTGGAGTCTAATGAAGAGCAAAAGCTTAGAAGGCTCGTTGATGACTGAGTGCGTGTAGAGGTCTTTCGAGATCCGTCGCAGCGTATCGGGGACTATCGATTCCACCAGCAAAGCCTCTCAATCGAGTGCCTGGGCCTGCTTTAACAGGCCGATGACCGCGGGTCGCTGGCAGTGCTGATCGCAACGGCTAGGCGCGAGGCCAAGGCGGCAAGTTTCTTGTCGAGCGTCCAGAGCAATGTATCCGGAGTCAGGAGGACGGAAGCGAGCAAAGCCATGTCAATGGCGCCGCAGCCCGAGTCATGGGATTTCTCCCTCTCGATAAGGACAAGTGTCTCGTCGGTTGTCGTGACGACTACCTGCTGCAGCTTCTTAGGATCGTCGATTGTGCGCTCGCGTGGCGCCGGTGGTGTGCCGCATGCGAGTTCAAGTACGATAAGCGGATGGCACAGTATCTGGCCCGTCGCATGCAACGATTGTAATAGTGGGTCTGCGCGGCGGATTGCGCAACCCAGACCGATGTACCCGCGAGGACCAGGCTCACCGGCCCAATTGTTCGGCAGGTCGCCGACGAGGAATGTCCTTCATCGCAGGAGCTTTGCCGCCCAAGGCGGCAAGGCGTTTGCCTGCCAGCACTCGCACGAACACCTTCATCGCCTCACGAAACAGGTCGCCCTTGTCCATCGTCACGGATCGGCGACCAATCCCGGCTGCTGGAGCGCCGCTACCAGCTCTCCGGCCTGGAGGAGCGCGCTTCGCTGGCGGAATTCGACTGGGGCTACAACCCCAAGATCCCCAAGCGGACCTGCTTCGAGCTGCATACCCTGAAGTTCATCGCCGAGGGCGAAGCCGCACTGCTGATCGGTCAACCCGGCACTGGGAAGAGCCACGTCGCCAAGGCCATCGCCTATGCGGCGCTGCGCTCGGGGCTACGCGTGCTCTACAGCGAAGCCGATGAGCTGCTGGGCGGCCTCGGGCAGGCTTCGCCCGCCGACAAGCGCAAGCTCCTCAAACCCGTCATCGACGCCGATCTGCTCGTGCTCGACGACCTGTTCCTGGCCCGCCAACTCCCGGCGGAGGCCGCCGATGTCCTGCAATCGATCCTGCACAAGCGCTACAAGCTGCGACGCAGCTCGCTCATCACCTCAAACCGGATCATCGACGACTGGCACAAATACCTCGGGGATGCCGCACTGGCCACCGCCATCCTCGACCGCTCTTGCATCGCAGCGTGTTGGCGGAGTTCCGCGGCAAGAGCTATCGCCTCAAAGAGGCCGCCAGCCGCCTTGCCAAAGCTACCCAATCCGAGTAACAATCCCCACCCTCCTGTCTGCGCCCCTGGGGGAATTTGACCTGGCCACAGGTGGAGGAATTTCAAGTGGCCGCCGGGGGTTGGGTGCCTCCAGACCAGCGCCGTGACGGTAAAGAAATCTCCGCAGAACTTCTACGCCACAATATGTTGGGCCATTTGTTGCCGCCACTTTCCTCGCGCCATCGCGAACGGCAGAAGGCCCCGTTGATGCCGCATGGAAGCCCGGCGGCGGGCCGCGTTGTCGGGACTGCACGGCCATGCACCTGGTTGCGGACATAAGCAGTCACGGCTACGGTCATCTGGCGCAGACGGCGCCGGTTCTCAACCGGCTTGCCGAACTGCTGCCCGGGCTGCGCATCACGGTGCGCACGCTGCTGCCGCGGCGGTTGGTGGCGCTGCGGCTGCGTTGCGGCCACGTTCTGGAGCCCCGCGGGATGGACGTCGGCATGCCGATGCGCGACGCCACGCGGGTCGATCTGGAGGCGGCGCGCACCGCCTACGACGCCCTCCACTGTGACTGGGCGGCGCGGGTCGCACGCGAGGCCGGCGCCCTGGACGCCTTGCGTCCCGACCTGCTGCTCGCCAACGTGCCTTATCTGAGCCTCGGGGCCGCCGCCCTGGCCGGCGTCCGGGCGGTGGCCATGTGCTCCTTGAACTGGCTCGACCTCTATCGCGAGCTGTGCGCGCCCGCCCACAGCCCGGCGATCCGGATCCTGGGCGAGATGGAGGCCGCTCATGCCACCGCGGGTGCATTCCTTGCGCCCGAGCCTTCGATGCCGATGCCCGCGCTGGCATCCGCGCTGACAAAAGTCAGAGCCGTGGGACCGGTGGCCGACCCCGGCCGCCGGCGGCGCGAGGAACTCGCGCGGCGCCTCGGCATTCCTGCCGACCGGCCGCTGGTGCTCGTGTCCATGGGGGGCATCAGCTACGGCCTGCGTTGCGCCGCCTGGCCGCAGTCCCGTGATCTGTTCTTCATCGTGCCCGACCGGGTCGAGGGGAAGCGCTGTGACATGGCTGACCTCGAGTCGCTCGGCATGCCGTTTCCCGACGTCCTTGCATCGGCGGACGCACTGATCACCAAGCCGGGCTACGGCAGTTTCGTCGAAGCGGCGTGCGGCGGGCTCGCCGTGGGCTACCTGCGGCGCGAGGCCTGGCCCGAGGAGGCGCCGCTGCTGAGCTGGCTCCACGATCATGCCCGGTGCATCGAAGTGGGCGAGACCGCATTGCAGCGCGGCGATTTCCATGCCGAGCTGTCCCGCTGTCTCGTCGCCGAGCCGCCGCCGCCGGTGCTGCCGAGCGGGGTGGAGGAGGTCGCGGCGATCCTCGCTGCAATGCTGTTCGAGTAGGCGGCGCGGCCCGCCGGGGCTAGCGGTTCTGCGAGTGCGCACTATTCCTCACTGTAAGCAAGAACTTACAGTCAAAGGGTACTCCGTCACGCGTCGCGGCTCCCGACGCACTTACCATGCCCGCACCGACAAAGCAGGGCCCACTTCGGGCATGCCATGAACGCGTCACCCTTCCACGCATCGAGCTTTCCGCCCGGTTACCTTTGGCTGCCTGCGCCGCCGGAAACCGCGCTCGCCCTGCTGCGCCAGATCGATGCGGGGGAGCAGGATACGGAGGGCCAGGCGGCAGTGGCGGCCCTGGACCCGGTGCTGTCCTTCGAACTGCTGTCGGCGGCGTCGCCCGCGGCGGACGGAGCAGGCTTCGATCTGCGAGCGGTTCTCGCCCGGATCATGGAACGTCTGGGTCCGGACCTGCTGCGCGCCTGGTGTCTCGACAAGCTGACCCTGCGTGCGCCGCGCACCGAGCCCGGGTGCGGCCTGCGCGAGTCCCTGCATGGCCTGTTCGTCGCCGAACTGGCCCTCCATCTGGCGGTGGAAATGCATCAGGGCAGTTTCCAGGAGGCCTATGCCGCCGGCCTGCTGCACGACGTCGGACAGCTCTGGTTGGCTCACCATGCCGAGGGCCATGCGGGCATGCGGGCTGCCGCCGCCGACGAGAGCGCCTTGAGCGCGGGCGAACTCGAACGCTACGGCATTGGCCATGCCGGTCTCGGCGGGGCCTTCGCCAACCGGTGTGCGCTGCCTCCCGGAATGGTGGATGCGATTCACCTGCACCACTGTCCGCGCGAGGCGATTGCCGACGCTGCCCCGCTGGCAAGGGTGGTGTGGCTGGCGGAGGAAATCGCCGGCTCACGGTTCGAGGTGTCGGCCCATGATCTGGGGGTGGCGGCCGAAGTCAGCGGTCTCGACCCGGCGACACTCAGCGACATGCGTTCGGATGTGGCCCGGCGCCTGGCCTCGCTGGCCAAGCAGTACGGAATACCTGCCGCAGGTGCGCGCACCGGCGGCGAAGCGATGCTCCAGGCGGCTGTACCGGCCAGGGGGCCGGCGGGCGGATGGGCGAAGGACGATACGGTCGCGGCGGCGACAGTTTCTGCCCTGGCGCGCAGCGCCCTTCTGGAGGCCGGCGAGGATTCGCTCGTCAGGCTTGTGGCAGCCTGCCGGCTGCTGCTCGATCTGGATTCGCCGCTGCTGCTCGAATTCGACGCCCGTTCAGGCCAACTGGGGGGTTTTGCCGACGACGATCGTCCCTGGGCGGAGCAGCTGCGGATCGCCGCTTCCAATCCCGCCAGCGCGGTCGCCGAGGCGTACCGCGGTTCGGGCTCGGTGCAGTCGGTGTTCGGTGCCCACGGGCCGGAGCGCAGCGCTGCCGACTGGCAGCTTGGGCGCCGGCTAGGTGCCAGCGGTCTGCTGTGCGAATCCTGGGCGAGCGGCGGGCGCCGCGGCGTGGCGGTGTTCGGGCTGGCCGGAAGCTACGACGACGACAAGGTGCGCGCTGCCGTGCGCCGCGGCATCGTGGCAGGTATTGCCGCCGTCCGCGTGCAGCATCAATGCGCCCGGGAGATCGAACGGGATGCGGAGCAGGAATTGAGGACGCGCTACCGGGATCACTATCGGCGCCTGGCCCACGAGGCGAGCAACCCGCTCGCGGCGATGAAGACCTACCTGGCAGTCATCCGGCGGCAGGTCGGCGAGGGAGCCACCCCGGACGCCGAATTCGGCCTGCTCGACAGGGAACTTGACCGCATCGCGGCCATGGTGCGCAACATGGCCCAACCGCCGGAAATCCCGCCGCAAGCGGGCGAGGCCGTCGTGGAAGTGGGCGGGCTGCTGGAAGACTTGCGCCTGCTCTATGCCGAAGGGCTGTTCGGCAGCCGGGGCATCGGATTCGATCTGCATGGGGCGGCGGACCCGGTGCACGGGCGCATCCCCCGCGACGCGCTGAAGCAGGTGTTGCTCAACCTGTTCAAGAACGCCTCCGAGGCCCTGCAGGCGGGGCAGCGGTTCAGCGTGTCGCTGATACCGGCGGCGAGTCTGGGTGGCGTGCGCTGCCTGGCAATCCGCCTGGCCGACAATGGCCCCGGCATGCCGCCGGAAATGATGGCCGGACTATTCGACCGCACCCGCAGCTCCAAGGGGGGCGAGCACCAGGGGGTGGGGCTGGTCCTGGTGCGGGAAACCCTCGCCCGGTACGACGCAAGCGTCGTTTGCGAGAGCGACGGCCGTACGGGAACGGCTTTCCAAGTGTATATTCCGGTCGCTGATCCAGCTTAGGCCTTGGGGAGGGCCGGCCGCGATCAATAGGTTGGCCAATGAACATGAACCAGCAAGGGGAAGGGCTGCCGCTTGATGCCGGCGACGCAGCCGATCTAGGCCCGCAGGAAGCGCCCAAGCAGTTGCTGATCGTCAACGACGACGTGTCGCTGCGCAGCGGCCTCGAACTCCTGCTTGGCGGTCCCGACCGGACGATCGAGTGCTGCGGCTCCGTGGCCGAGGCGATCGAGAATCTCGCGGAACGCCACTACGACCTGATCCTGCTCGACTACGGTCTGCCCGACGGCACCGGCCTCAACCTGATGGACTGGCTGATCGGGCAGCGGCGGGACGAGGCCGTAGTGATGATCAGCGGTGCGGATGCCATCGAGGCCGCGATCGGCGCGCTGCGCCGCGGCGTCGGGGATTTTCTGCGCAAGCCCTATCACGTCGAGGAACTTCGGCGTACCGTCGCCAATGCCCTGCACAAGCGCGATCTGGAACGCTTCAACCGCCAGATGGCAGACCGCCTGCGCGAGTCCGAGAAGCTCCACCGCTATCTTGTGGATAGCTCCCCGGACCTGGTCTACATGCTGGATTCGAACGGCTGCTTCACCTACGTCAATTCGCGCATCGAATCCCTGCTCGGCTACTCGCGCGAGACGACAATCGGATCGCATTTCTCGACCCTGCTGCATGAGGACGATCTGCCCAAGGCGCGCCATGCCTTCGGGGAGCGCCGCACCGGCGGTCGGGCTTCGTCCAACGTGGAGCTGAGCATCAAGCTGGGGCCGGGCCGGGAGGCGGCTGCCGACCGCAATCCCTGCCTCACCGTCGTGCTCAGTTCGACCGGAATCTACAAGGACGGCCTGGACGGCCAGTCGCGGTATATCGGAACCTACGGGGTCGCGCGAGACATCAGCGAGCGCAAGCGCGCGGAACTGCAGATCTCCGCCCTCAACCGTTCTCTGGAAAGCCGGGTCGCCGATCGCACCTCGGAACTGGAACGTGCCAACAAGGATCTCGAAGCCTTCGCCTATTCGGTATCCCACGATCTGCGCACCCCGCTGCGCAGCATCCACGGTTTTTCCACGCTGCTGGAGCAGGGCATGGACCGGCCGCTCACCGAGGAGTGCCGCGACTACCTCAACCGCCTGCGGCGCAACGTCGAACGCATGGACATCCTGATCGACAACATGCTCGACTTCTCCCGCGCCGGGCGCAGGCCGCTGCACGGCATGCGGGTAAACCTCGGCTCGGTGGTCCAATCGCTGGTCGCCGAGCGGCGCGATGAGTTTCCCAGCGCGCGCTTCGAAATCGGCCCCTTGCCGGCAGTGGCGGGCGATCAGGCGATGCTGACCCAGGTGTTCGAGAACCTGCTGAACAACGCGCTCAAGTTCTCCAGCAGGCGGGAGCGGCCGACCGTCGAAGTGTTTGCCCGCCCGGTCGCCGGCGAGCGGGTCGAGGTAGTGGTGCGCGACAACGGCGTCGGCTTCGACATGAATGCGGCTGCCCACCTGTTCGGCGTGTTCCAGCGCCTGCACCGGGAAGCGGAGTTTCCCGGCACCGGCATCGGCCTTGCGATCGTCAAGCGCATCGTGGAACGACACGGCGGCAGCGTTTCAGCCTCGGCCGAGGCGGGCAAGGGCGCATCGTTCTGCCTTTCCCTGCAAGTGGCACCACGCCCCTGATCCTGCGGGCACCTGTCGCCGTCAGCCGGGCGGTGTGCCCCACAATTGCCTCAGCCGCTCGTCCCTGCCGCAGCGCATGCGGTAGTAGTTGTAAATCCAGGGATTCTTCAGGTAATAATCCTGGTGGTAGTCCTCCGCCGGATGGAAGGCCGAGGCCGGCACGATGTCGATGACGATGGGCTGGGGAAAGGGCTTACTGCGCACCAGCTCGGCGCGGGACACTTCCGCGGCGCGACGCTGGCTCTCGTCGTGGTAGAAGATCCCGGCGCGATAGGCGGAGCCGACGTCGCAGAACTGCCGGTCGCGGACCGTGGGATCGACATTGCGCCAAAACGTCGCTAGCAGCGCCTCGTAGCTCACCCGGTTCGGATCGTATTCCACCTGCACCGCCTCGGCATGGCCGGTCCAGCCGCCCGCCACACTTTCGTAGTCGGGATCCGGCGTGTGGCCACCGGTGTAGCCGGAGATCGTGGCGACCACGCCGTCGATGCGGTCGAAGGGCGGCTCCAAGCACCAGAAGCAGCCTCCGGCGAAGGTGGCCACCGCCAGGCCAGACGTGGGCACGCGCGGCGGATTGGCATTGCGTGGCGGCGCCTGGCAGGCGGCGAGGCCGAGAGTCAGTGTCGCCAGCGCGGCGAGCGTGCGTAAAGCGTAGGTCTTGCTGTGGGTAGCCTGCTGATGCATGTCCAGATACCGAGAGGTCCGATCGGATCAAGACAGGATTGTGCCGGCGGAGTTTCCATCTTGAAGGCCGGACCATCGTTGATTTGCCGCCCACCGGGCTGATTGCCGGTGCCGGCACCGCCGCGCCCATCGGCAATCCGGCAGGTGCCCGCGCTGTGCCAGGCGATGCGGAGGAGCAGCCCACCGTAAAGGCCCCAGTCGGCGGGCCACCAGTCCCGGGCGTCGGTCATCAGCGCAGTGAGCTCCTTCTTCAGCGCGGCAAGGTCGAGCTTCCTAAATTCCTCGGCATACTTGAACCGCCCGTCCATCGAGTTGGACTTCGCCGAGTGCTGGTGCAGGATCTTCAGATTCGACTGGGCACCAACGGTGGATCGGGCACCGTGCATCGCGGCGAACTGGTCCTGCTGGCGTCGATCACATTTGCACTGCCGGGTGCCCGGGCAGACGACGCGCTGCGTGCCAAGCACGAACGCGCCGATCAGCTCGAACGCGAAGCCAAGGCATTGCGTGCCGAGGCCGCAACGAACTTCACGCTGCCCGACCGCGCCTCGCCCGAAGCGCGGCCCATACAGTAGCTTCAGCCCGCGCGCTTGAAGCGGATCGGCGCCGCCTTGGCCGGATCCTTCGCGACGCAGTCCGCATAGGCCGCGGCGATTCTCTTTAGATCGGCCGACTCGTCGCCGGTCAGCCTGAAGTACTCACGGATGCCGACGGTCCGGGTCGCGTAATTGATGTAGGCAATGCCGGTCGGCACGTCGGCGGCGCGGGCAATGCGATAGAAGCCCGATTTCCAGTGGTCGCGGTAACTGCGAGTGCCTTCCGGCGTGAGCGCCAGGAGCATCGCCGGAGCGCTGCGGATGTCGTTGGCGATCCGTTCGGCGAAGCCTTCCGCGTCCTTGCGATTGACCGGGATGCCGCCCCATCGCTTGAGCAGCCACCCGGCGGGGCCGAAGAAAAGCGTGTGCTTGCCTAGCCAGCGGATCGGCCAGCCGCTGCCCCAGCGCGCCAGGATACCCCAGAGGAAATCCCAGTTCGAGGTGTGCGGGTAGACGACGAGGAGCGCGCGCGGCTCCGGCGGCGCAAAGAGTTCATAGCGCCATCCGAGGCGTTCGAGGAGGCGCGTCGCCCAGGGCCGGGGCCGGCAGGCGAGGGTCAGCGGGGCGGCGAAGGACGGTGGGCGAGGGGGCTTGCCGAAGGCGGGCGTCGGGGCGGTCATGGGGAGCGGCGGAAAGGAACGCGCCGCAGTGTAGGCGCGACGCCCACCCGGCGCATCATGCGCCGCGGCAAGCTACTCCGTCAGGACCGGCGAAGCCGGCTTCTCGCGCTCGGCCTTGTAGCCTTCCCAGGTCTGGCGGTTGACCTTGTCGGTGCAGTCCTGCGCCGCACCGGCGTCGGGCGTCTGCCGGCACTGCTGGCGGGCGCCTTCGCGCATGCCTTCATACCAGGCCTGCGAGCTGCAGCCGGCGGCAAGGAGAGTGCAAAAGAGCGCAACAGTGGTTCGCATCATCCCAACCCCTGCGATGCGAGGTATTCCTCGTAAATTCCGCGGTAGTCGATGATCCGCCCGTCCTTGATCTCGAAGATGCGGGTCGCCAGCGAGGACACGAATTCGCGGTCGTGCGAAACGAAGACCAAGGTGCCCTTGATGGCGTCGACGCCGTTGTTCAGCGACTCGATCGACTCCATGTCGAGGTGGTTGGTCGGTTCGTCCATCACCAGCACGTTGTGCTTCTTGAGCATCAGCTTGCCGAACAGCATACCGTCCTGCTCGTCGCCCGAGAACAGTAGGCGGCCGAGCGTGCCGCGGATCAGGGTCTCCACGTCGTCGCCATCGTCGCCGCCGGCATCGATGCCAAGAGGCTTTCCGCCGCAGGCTTCGGCCACGAGCGGCCCGTCGCCGACAACCGCAGCGAGGAAGGCAGGGCGGAAAACCGGCGCGTCGAGCTGGTGAAGAAGTAGCCCGCGCAGCACGCCGGTCGAGAACGTCCACGCGACACGCAGGTTCTTCACGTTGTCCTTGTTGATCTGCTTCAGTTCGGAATAGCGCTTGTTGGCGAAATCGCCGGCTTGCATGGCCCAGTTCTTCGGATCCTTGGTCAGCTTGGCCACATCGGCGTTGGCCAGGGCCAGGGCCAGGCCCGGGACGGCGAGTGCAACCAAGGCAAGCAGCCATTTCATCCCTCTACCATTGCATGACGTAGACTCCTCCTTTTCCAATCGCGAACGGTACCCTTGTTGAGTGCGGCACTCGTCCTCGGGCATTGCGAAACTTGGCCTCAGTCGGCCGCGGCAAGACGTAATGGGATCCCGAGGCAAGTTCCTTTCAGCACTTTGCGTGCCCAAGGCAGGGAGTGGGCGCCGCAGGGTGGTCGGCGCGAATCGATCCCGGCGCGCGGGCGCCGGTGGACCACTTCGGCCGCATCGCAATTGCAGCCGGCATGGGATCTTTTCGGGTGGACCGTGTCTCAAGGAAACGCCGGGCCGCCCCAAGTTTCCTTGACCCCCTCGGGGGGCGGGCTGGGTGTAGCCCGGCCTTGGGGGCGCTCAGTGGGTGAGCGAGCGGGCGAAGCCGCTGTTGCGGTGCGGCATCGAGAAGCAGGCTGCAAGGCGCCTGTTCCGCTGTGACACAGGGTGTGACATTCTTGTAACAACCACCCCGATGGAGAGATAGCAATGGAACAATCCAAAGAACATGCCTACACGGAAGTAGAAATCCGGCAGCGGCTGGCGCGCGAGCTTCCGCATTGGTATTTCGAGGACGGTTGGATCCGGCGCAAGTATTGCACCGAGGGCTGGAAGGGCACGCTGATGGTCGTCAATGCCGTCGCTCACCTCGCCGAAGCAGCGTGGCACCACCCCGACCTAACGGTCTCCTACGCGTTCGTCGTCGTCAAGCTGGTGACCCATTCCGCCAAGAGCGTCACCGACAAGGACTTCGCGCTGGCGAAGAAGATCGAGGAGGTCGTGCAGTGGCAGCCGGCGAACGAAGGCGGGCCGCTGGAAGGGACGCCGAACGAGGATCAGCGCTTCCGCTACATCAAGTACGACGCATGAGTGGCGCCGCGTTCAGTGCGCGAGATCCTGCGCCTCCAGCCTGAGAAACTCGTGGTGCATGTTGCGCGGGTGCAGTGTGTAGTAGAGATCCCAGCGCTCGAAGCGGGCAATGCGCACGCGCTGCGTCGCCTCGCTCAGGCCAGCGCCGCTGCGGTAGGCACGCGCCATGAGCATCGCTGGTGCCGATGACGATAACCATGTCGTTGTCGACGATCACGCCCTGGTTGCCCGCCATCCTCGGGCTTTCGGGCGAGGGGTAGCCGCATTGCCGATGAAGGCGAATACGTCCGGCGCCAAAGTCAGAGCCTGCAGGGCGGTGATCGGCGGCTCTGCGGCACACGAGCCGGCGAGGAGCAGGCCCGCTACCGGTCACAGCGCCCTCTGCATGGCAGCCGGCCTGCGTTTCAGCAGCGCTTGGACGCTATGCAATGCGCATTGCATGAAGGGTGTCGATCGAGAGTCGGGTTTGCCGTCGGTTGACGGGCCGCGTCACCAAGCTGCGGCCCCACGGCGTGATCATGCGCGAGCGCATCGTGAACAATATGCGGCTTGGGGAAATCCGCGCCGTTGCCGCCTACCTTCAGGCGATGTAGTTCGCGGCGCTGCGCCCGCATTCGAATCGAGGAACGTCGTGTCATGAGATCAGCGAAGGCACGCAGCAGACCGACCGTGAGCGCCGCGGCCCGCGACGCAGTGCGCGGCCTGCTGGGCGGCGCTGGATTGCGGCGCGATCTGCTGATCGAATACCTGCACCGCATCCAGGACCGCTACGGCTGCCTCGCTACCGAGCATCTGGCGGCGCTGGCGGTGGAAATGAAGCGTTCGCGCGCCGAGGTGTACGAGGTGGCGAGTTTCTATCACCACTTCGACGTGGTGAAGCCGGGGGAGACGCCGCCGCCCGCGGTTCGAGGAACGTCGTGTCATGAAATCAGCGAAGGCACGCAGCAGACCCACCGTGAGCGCCGCGGCCCGCGACGCAGTGCGCAGCCTGCTGGGCGGCGCGGCCCTGCGGCGCGATCTGCTGATCGAATACGTGCACCGCATCCAGGACCACTACGGCTGCCTCGCCACCGAGCATCTGGCGGCGCTGGCGGTGGAAATGAAGCTTTCGCGCGCCGAGGTGTACGAGGTGGCGAGCTTCTACCACCACTTCGACGTGGTGAAGCCGGGGCAGACGCCGCCGCCCGCGGTCACCGTGCGCGTGTGCGATTCCCTGTCCTGCGCCATTGCCGGCGCCGAGCAACTGATTCCGGTATTGCGCGACATTCTCGGTCCGGCGGTGCGCATCCAGCGCGTGCCCTGCGTCGGGCGCTGCGATGCGGCGCCGGTGGCGGTGGTGGGGCGCAATCCCATCGGCATGGCGACGCCGGAGCAGGTGCAGTACGCCGTGATGGCCGGTGCGACCGCGGCGCCGATACCCGCCTACACCGATTACGCGGCCTATCGGGCGGCAGGCGGCTACGCCATCGTCGAACAACTGCTGGCCGGTAGCCGCGACCCGGAGCAGGTGATCGCCGCCATGGAGCATTCCGGTCTGCGCGGCATGGGCGGCGCCGGATTTCCCACCGGTCGCAAGTGGCGCGTCGTGCGCGGCTACCCGGCGCCGCGCATGATGGCGGTGAACATCGACGAGGGCGAGCCCGGAACCTTCAAGGACCGCTGGTACCTGGAGCGCGATCCGCACCGCTTCCTCGAAGGCATGCTGATCGCCGCCTACTGCGTCGGCGCGGGGGCCGTTTACATGTACCTGCGCGACGAGTACGCCGATTGCCGCGAGATCCTGCGGCGGGAGATCTCTGCCTTGCAGGCGGACCCGCCCTGCGCCCTGCCGCCGATGGATTTGCGGCGCGGCGCCGGCGCCTACATCTGCGGCGAGGAATCGGCCATGATCGAGTCCATCGAAGGCAAGCGCGGCATGCCGCGCCTGCGTCCGCCCTATGTCGCGGAAGTGGGACTGTTCGGCTACCCGACGCTGCAACACAACCTGGAGTCGCTGTACTGGGTGCGCGACATCGTCGAGCGGGGTACCGACTGGTTCGCACGCCAGGGACGCAACGGTCGCGCCGGCCTGCGTTCGTTCTCGGTATCGGGGCGGGTGCAGAAGCCGGGTGTGCATCTCGCTCCCGCCGGCATCACGCTGCGCGAGTTGGTCGACGAATTCTGCGGCGGCATGCTGCCGGGGCATGAGCTGTACGGCTATTTCCCCGGCGGCGCCTCGGGCGGCATCCTGCCGGCGGCCCTGGCGGAGGTGCCGCTGGACTTCGATACCCTGGCGTCCCACGGCTGCTTCATCGGTTCGGCGGCCATCATCGTGCTGTCCCAGCACGACACCGCGCGCGCGGCGGCGCTCAATGCCATGCGCTTCTTCGCCGACGAATCCTGCGGTAAGTGCACGCCCTGCCGCGTCGGCACTGCCAAGGCGGTGGCGCTGATGGAACGGGAGCACTGGGACGAGCCGCTGCTGCGGGAACTGGCGCAGACGATGATGGACGCGTCGATCTGCGGCCTCGGCCAGGCGGCGCCCAATCCGCTGCTGTCGGTGCTGCGGCACTTCCCGCAGGAGCTGAAGTAGGTGGCCTTGATTCACGCTTTCGCCTACCGGCTTAGCCGTGCGTTCGCCGAAGCATCGACATGAGCGACGCCGTCGTTTTCTCGCTCGACGGCCGCGAGATCGAGGCGCTGCCGGGCGAGACCATCCTGCTCGCGGCGCGGCGCCACGGCGTCGACATTCCCCACCTCTGCTATCAGGACGGCCTGCGCGCCGAGGGCAACTGCCGTGCCTGCATGGTGGAGATTGCGGGCGAGCGCGTGCTGGCAGCCGGCCTGCTGCCGCATGCCCCAGCCGAACATGGAGGTGCGCGCCGCCAGCGAACGGGCGCGCTCGGCGCAGAGGATGGTCCTGGAACTGCTCAAGGCCGACGTGCCTAGCCGCCCTCTGAAGACTGACTCCGAACTCGATCGCTGGTGCGAAGCGTTGGGCGTGGGCGCGCCGCGCTTTCCGGGGCGTGCCCCGGTGGCTCCGGACTTCAGCCATCCGGGCATCGCCGTGCAACTGGACGCCTGCATCCAGTGCACGCGCTGCGTGCGCGCCTGCCGCGAGGTGCAGGCGAACGACGTCATCGGCTACGCCGCGCGCGGCGCCCACAGCGCCATCGTGTTCGACTTTGGCTATGCCATGGGGGACAGCAGCTGCGTGGGCTGCGGCGAATGCGTCCAGGCCTGCCCCACGGGCGCGCTCCTTGCGGCCACTCTCGCGGCAGCGGCGGCGCAGGACAGCGAGGTCGGCGAGGTCGGCGGGATCCGCAAGGTCGATTCGCTCTGCCCCTACTGCGGCGTGGGCTGCCAGCTCACCTACCACGTGCGGAACGATCGAATCGTCGCCGCGGAAGGCCGCGACGGTCCCGCCAATCATGGCCGCCTGTGCGTCAAGGGGCGCTTCGGCTACGACTACCCGCGCCATGCGCAGCGCCTCACCGTGCCGCTGATCCGGCGCGCGGGCAAACCCAAGGGCATGAGCGTGGACCCGGCCGACCCGTCGGACACCTTCCGCGAGGCGAGCTGGAACGAGGCACTCGATTTCGCGGCTGCGGGACTGCTTCGAATCAAGGAGCGCCAGGGCCCGCGGGCGCTGGCGGGCTTCGGCTCCGCCAAGGGCAGCAACGAGGAGGCCTACCTGTTCCAGAAGCTGGTGCGCACCGGCTTCGGCAGCAACAACGTCGATCACTGCACGCGGCTGTGCCATGCCTCCAGCGTGGCTGCGCTGCTGGAGGGCATCGGCTCGGGTGCGGTATCGAACCCGGTGTCGGACGTCCAGCATGCGGATGTGATTGTCGTGATCGGCGCCAACCCGACGGTGAACCATCCGGTGGCGGCGACCTGGATCAAGAATGCCGCCCGGGGCGGCGCCAGGCTGATCGTGATGGACCCGCGCGAGACCGAACTCGCGCGCCACGCCCACCTCTACCTTCAGTTCCGGCCCGACAGCGACGTGGCGCTGCTCAACGCCATCATGCACGTCATCGTCGAGGAAAATCTCTGCGACGACCAATTCATCGCCGCGCGCACCGAAGGCTTCGAGGCCTTCCGCGACAACCTGAAACACTTCGCTCCGGAGCAGATGGCCGGGCTGTGCGGCATCCCGGCCGGAACCCTGCGCGAGGTGGCGCGGCTCTACGCCAGCGGCCGGCGCCGCGATGATCCTGTGGGGCATGGGCGTCTCGCAGCATGTGCACGGCACAGACAACGCCCGCTGCCTGATCGCCCTGGCGCTGATGACGGGCCAGATCGGGCGCCGCGGCACCGGGCTGCATCCGCTGCGCGGTCAGAACAACGTGCAGGGCGCCTCGGACGCGGGCCTCATCCCGATGATGCTGCCCGACTACCGGCGGGTGGATGATCCGCAGGCCCGGGCGCGCTTCGAGGACTACTGGGACGTCACCCTGGATCCCGAACCGGGGCTGACGGTGGTCGAGATCCTGCACGCCGCCAAGCGCGGCGAGATCAACGGCATGTACATCATGGGCGAGAACCCGGCCATGTCCGACCCGGATCTCAACCAAGCGCGCGAGGCCCTGGCCGGCCTGGAACACCTGGTGGTGCAGGACATCTTCCTCACCGAAACCGCGATGTTCGCCGACGTGGTCCTTCCGGCCAGCGCCTTCGCGGAGAAGACCGGAAGCTTCACCAACACCGATCGCTGCGTGCAACTGGGGCGGGCCGTGCTGTCGCTGCCGGGGGCTGCGCGCCAGGATCTGTGGATCGTCCAGCAACTGGCGCGGCGCCTCGGCCTCGACTGGTACTACACCGAGCCCTGCGAGGTATTCGAGGAGATGCGCGGCGTCATGCCCTCCATTGCCGGCATCGACTGGAAACGTCTGGAGCGGGACGGCGCGGTGTTCCATCCTTGCCGCGAGGAGGGCGGGCCGTCGGAAGTGGTGCTGTTCTCCAATCACTTTCCGACCGCCTCGGGGCGTGCGCGCTTCGTTCCGGCGAAACTGCTCACGGCGGACGAACTGCCCGACGCCACCTATCCGCTGGTGCTGATCACCGGCCGCGAACTGGAGCACTGGCACACCGGCAGCATGACGCGCCGCTCGCAGGTGCTGGACGCGCTGGAGCCCGAGGCGAAGATCAGTGTCAATCCCGAAGACCTCGCCCGGCTGGGCAGCCGCAGCGGCGAATTCGTGACCCTGGAAACGCGCCGCGGTGCCCTGACAGCGCGGGCGCAGGCCGACGCCGGACTGGCCCGCGGCACGGTGTTCATCCCCTTCTGCTACGTCGAGGCGGCGGCCAACCTGCTGACCAATCCCGCGCTCGACCCCTACGGCAAGATCCCGGAATTCAAGTACTGCGCGGCGCGGCTGCGGCGCACCTGACTTGCGACAGGGCTGATCCGGTAGTCAATTTCCCGCGTCCGAGGATGGCCGGCCGAGGTCGACGTTGACCTGCTTGACGGTGGCGCCGACCGGCGTCACGCTGCGGTCGGTGTTGAAGCGGCCGAGCTGGTAGCTGCGCCGGTAGCGCGCCTCGCCCTGCCGCGACAATCGGCAGGCGGTTAAGGTCGCAAGTTCCGCCTACAATCGGATTGTGTCTGGCGCGAACACGAATGAGCTGGATGCCGCGCGAGAGATGGGCCGCATCGTTGCCCGCCACGGCGTCCGGCGGCTTGCGCCGTAGCGGAGTTCCAGAGGGTTTCGTCGCACACCACAAAAGGAGGGGTTCAGATGCACAAGTCGTTGCACATCGATCCGAACAAGTGCACAGGCTGCCTGCAGTGCGAGATGGCCTGCTCGTTCGAGAACTACGGCATGTTCAACACTTCGCGTTCCCGCATCAAGGTGTTCGAATTCCATCACACCGGGCGCAAGGTGCCCTACACGTGCACTCAGTGCGCCGAGGCGTGGTGCCTGCACGCCTGCCCGGTGGAGGCGATCAAGCTCGACGCGGCGACCGGCGCCAAGGTGGTTCTGGAGGAGGTGTGCGTCGGCTGCAAGGTGTGCACCATCGCCTGCCCCTTCGGCACGGTCAATTACGTTCATGACACGGGCAAGGTCCAGAAGTGCGACCTGTGCGGCGGCCAGCCGGCCTGCGCGGAGGCTTGCCCGACCGGGGCGATCACCTTCGTCGATGCCAATTGGACCGGCCTGCAGCGCATGCGCCAGTGGGCTGGCAAGACCGACACCCAACCGCGCGCCGGCGCCTGACGAGGAGGAGAGCGAGATGGGATGGGCACGTAAGATTCTGCGCGTCGATCTGACGCAGGGCAGCTGCAAGCTCGAGCCGCTCAACATGGAATGGGCGCAGCACTACCTCGGCCAGCGTGGGCTGGCCACCAAGTACTTCGTCGCCGAAGTCGACCCCAAGGTCGATCCGCTGTCGCCGGAGAACAAGCTGATCTTCGCCACCGGGCCGCTGACCGGGACAATGGCGTCCACCGGCGGGCGCTATTCGGTGATCACCAAGGGACCGCTCACCGGCGCCATCGCCTGCTCCAACTCGGGTGGCTATTTCGGCGCGGAGCTCAAGATGGCTGGCTGGGACATGGTGATCTTCGAGGGCAAGTCGCCCAAGCCGGTGTACCTCTTCATCGAGAACGACCGTGTCGAACTGCGCGACGCGGCGCACCTGTGGGGCAAGACCACCTGGCAGACCGAGGAGATCATCAAGAAGTCGCACCAGGATCCGCAGATTCGGGTTTCCTCCATCGGCCGCGCCGGCGAGAACGGCGTGCTGTTCGCCTGCATCGTCAATGACCTGCACCGCGCGGCGGGGCGCTCGGGCGTGGGCACCGTGGCGGGGTCGAAGAACCTCAAGGCGATCGCGGTGCGCGGCACCAAGGGTGTGGCGGGAATCGCCAATCCCAAGGAGTTCATGAAAGTCACCTACGAGCAGAAGAAGGTGCTCGCCGAGAACGCGGTCACCGGCCAGGGGCTGCCCAAGTTCGGCACCCAGGTGCTGATGAACGTGATCAACGAGATCGGCGCCATGCCCACGCGCAACCACCGCGACGTGCAGTTCGAAGGCGCGCGCAAGATCTCCGCCGAGGCCATGCACGAGAAGCGGCCCACCGACGGCAAGAGCCATCTGGTAACCAACCAGGCCTGCTTTGGCTGCACCATCGCCTGCGGGCGCATCTCCCAGCTCGACGAGAAGCACTTCACCGTGGAGAACAAACCCGAGTACTGGGGTGCGTCGGGCGGCCTGGAGTACGAGGCGGCCTGGTCGCTCGGTTCATCAAACGGCGTCGATGACCTGGAGGCGCTGCAGTATGCCAACATGATTTGCAACGAAGACGGCATGGACCCGATCTCCTTCGGTGCCACCGTCTCGGCGGTCATGGAGTTGTACGAGATGGGCCTGCTCAAGAGGGAGCAACTCGGCACCGACGCGCCCTTCGGCTCGCCGCGGGCGCTCGCCTACTTCGCCGAGATCACCGCTCGCGGCGAGGGTTTCGGCCGCGAGATCGGACTGGGCAGCAAGCGCCTGTGCGCCAAGTATGGCCACCCCGAGTTGTCGATGTCGGTCAAGGCGCAGGAGTTTCCCGCCTACGATTCCCGTGGCATCCAGGGCATCGGACTGGCCTATGCCACGTCCAATCGTGGCGCCTGCCACCTGCGCGGCTACACGGTCGCCTCGGAAGTGCTGGGAATTCCCATCAAGACCGATCCGCTGACCACGGAAGGCAAGCCGGCGCTGGTCAAGGCTTTTCAGGACGCCACCGCGGTGTTCGACTCCGCGGGCCTTTGCATCTTCACCTCATTTGCCTGGACGCTGGCCAACATCCAGCCTCAGATCCAGGCCGCCTGCGAGGGCGACTGGTCGATGGAGAAGTGCGAGAAGATGGGCGAGCGCATCTGGAACATGGAGAAGCAGTTCAACCTCGCCGCCGGGCTAACGAAGAAGGACGACGATCTGCCGCCGCGCCTGAAGATCGAGCCGGCCAAGACCGGTCCGGCCAAGGGTCTGGTGAGCGGCATCGACAAGATGCTGCCCGAGTACTACCAGTTGCGCGGCTGGACGCCGGAGGGCGTGCCGACCGGGGATACGCTGGCACGGCTGGAGCTGTAGCCTCTTAACAGAGCAATCTCGACAATTGCGGCGGAGACTTGCAGAGACGCTGGGCTTGGGGGGATTTACAAGGGGGCTCGCCCCCTTGTTCGTCCTCGGGGGATATACAAGGGGAGTCTCCCGTTGTTCGTACATGGCAGGTTTTTCGGCCGGCCCGAAGCTGGACACCACTTTGCTTTCGGCTCGACCGGCTTATGCCGAGAGGGCGTCACCGCGGAAGGCACCAGCGTGCCCCCACCCCAACCCTCCCCCGCTTGCGGGGGGGGGGCGAGGCAGGGGGCGATCCGCGGTTGAAGTTGCCGAATCGGTATCGAGACTTTGTCGTCGGGGGTGCATTGCATTCCTTTGCCCATCCTGCGCCTTTGCGGTGAGGATTCATCAATGAACCACGTCATCATCGGCAACGGCCCCGCCGGGGTGGTTGCCGCGGAAACCCTGCGCAAGCTTGACGCGAGCGCGAACATCACCCTTCTAGGGGACGAGCCGGAGCCGCCGTACTCGCGCATGGCGATTCCCTATCTGCTGCACGGCGAGATCGGCGAGCAGGGCACCTATCTGCGCAAGGGGACCGGTCACTTCGAGGGGCTGCGCATCGACCTGCGCCAGGCGCGCGCCACGCGCGTGGGTACCTCCGCGAAGAAGGTGCAACTCGCCGATGGCTCGGCACTGACTTTCGACCGCCTGTGCATCGCCAGCGGTTCGCATCCGGTGAAGCCGCCGATTCCGGGCATGGACGCGCCCAACGTGCACACCTGCTGGACGCTGGAGGATGCCAGGGCCATCGCCGCAGTTGCCAAGCCAGGCGCGCGCGTGCTCCAGATCGGCGCCGGCTTCATCGGCTGCATCATCCTGGAAGCGCTGGCCTCCCGCGGCGTCACGCTCACCGTGGTGGAGATGGGAGACCGCATGGTGCCGCGCATGATGACCGAGAAGGCCGGCAACATGATCCGCCGCTGGTGCGAGTCCAAGGGCATATCCGTGCACACGAAGGAGCGCGTCACCTCGATCCGGCCCGCCTGCGACGGCAGCGGCGCCAACGTCGCCACCATTTCCAGCGGCGAGGAGATCACGGCCGATCTCATCATCTGCGCCGCCGGCGTCAAGCCCAACGTCGCCTTCCTCGAAGGCACTGGCGTGAACGTCAAGACCGGCATCGTGGTCGATTCGCACATGCGCACCAACGTCCCGGGCATCTTCGCCGCCGGCGACGTGGCCGAGGAGCCGGACTTCAACACCGGCGAGGGCGCGGTCTACGCCATCCAGCCCAACGCGGTGGAGCAGGGGCGGATCGCCGCCTGCAACATGCTCGACCACACCGCGCCGCGCTCGCCCGGCAACTTCGCCTTCAACGTGCTCGACACCCTGGGCCTCATCTCCACCTCCTTCGGCCAGTGGTGGGGCGCCCCCGGTGGTGAATCGGTGGAAGTGATCGACGAGCGCGACTGGCGCTATCTGAGTCTCCAGTTCGAGGATGACATCGTGATCGGCGCCACCGCCATCGGGCTTACCGAGCATGTCGGCGTGCTGCGCGGCCTGATCCAGGGCCGCATCCCGCTGGGCGGCTGGAAGGATCGACTGCTGAACGATCCGACCAAGGTGATGGAGGCCTACCTGTCGCGGGCGCAGGCGCAGGAGCGATGGTCGGTGCTGCGATGAAGGTCACGCTCAAGCTCTTCGCCACGCTCTCGGATTACCTGCCGCTGGATGCCCGTCGGGAGAACGCTCTGGTGCTCGACGTCGAGCCGCAAACGACGGTGGCGGAACTGATCGAGCGCCACAAGCTGCCGCCCAGACTCACCCACCTGGTACTGGTGAACGGTGTCTTCGTGCCGCCCACGGCGCGCGCGACGAACGTGCTGAAGGACGGCGATGTCCTCGCGATCTGGCCGCCGATTGCCGGTGGCTGACTTTGGCGCGTCGTCGCCCGCGGCATGCTGGGAGATGTCGATTTCTCGAAGGGAGTTCGAGCAACTCTTGCCGGCGGCGGTGGGGAATGTTCCGGTTCGGGTGGTGGGCGACGTTTTCGCCGCCGAGTCCGCCAACCCCGCCAGCCCCGGCTGGCGCATCGAGATCGAAGCCATGCCCGATCTGCGCATCGCGCTGCTGGTGCTGCCGCGGCACCGCGTGCGCATCCATCTTCCGGGCTACGACGCCGATCAGGCCGCAGCCTTCCTCAAACGCTTCGAACTCTATTTCCGTCGTGGCGGCGGTTAGTCGAAAGTCGTGTCGGCTGAATGCCGCGAGCCGGGGTTGACGCCGGGTTCCGACGATCCGTCCACCTCGAATGTTCCGCGGGATCCTTTTCGGCTTGCTGGCGGCGGTGGTGTTGTCAGCAGGGGCACAGGTGCCGGTGGCGAGCGTGCCTGCAGTGGACCTCAGCCGCTATGTGGGCAAGTGGTTCGAGATCGCCAGCTTCCCAATGTTCTTTCAGCGCAACTGTATTGGCGACACGACAGCCGAGTACTGATTGACGTCGGAGGGTGCGGTATCGGTGAGGAACCGCTGCCGGACGGAAAGCGGGTTCGACGAAGCGCAGGGCAGGGCGACGGTGGTGGAAGGCAGCAATAACGCGCGGCTGAAGGTGTCCTTCTTCTGGCCGTTCCGCGCCGACTACTGGATCATCGGGCTCGATTCCGAGTACCGCTGGGCCGTGGTCGGCAATCCGAACCGGAAGTACCTGTGGATCCTCTCGCGCACGCCGCGCTTGCGGCAGGATCTTCTCGACGCCGCCCTTGCCGCCGCGGCGCAGCAGGGTTATGACCTGGCACAACTGCGCGATACGGCACAAGCTCCGGTCAGCGGGCAGTAGGGGATCAGGGCTGCGGGTCGGGAACTGGACCGTTCAGCACGGGACCGGTTCCGGTTCGGGAAGCGGCCGACGCAGCGGGCTGACCTGCTGCGGCTGATCGCTTAGCCAGCATTCGAGCATGTCTCCAAGCTCTTCGATACACACCGGCTTGCCGAGGTGCGCGTCCATTCCAGCCTCCAGGCAGCGCGCACGGTCCTGCGCCAGGGCATTGGCGGTCATCGCGATCACCGGCAGGCGTTTACTGCCGCCGGCTGCTTCGCGCCGGCGCAGTTCGCGCGTGGCCTCGACGCCGTCCATCACCGGCATCTCCATGTCCATCAGTACCAGGTCGAAGCGTTCCAGCGCGAGCTTGGCAAGCGCGTCGCTGCCGTCACCGGCCCAGTCGAAGTCGAGGCCGAGTTGCTCCAGCATGGCGCCGGCGACCAGCCGATTGACCGGGTTGTCCTCCACCAGCAGGATCCGCGCCCCGAGGGACGAGAGCCTGCCCCGGTACGTCGCCGCCTGTGGCGTTGCCGGTTCGCCGGTTTGCCGAGAGCAGGACGCATCGAGGAAATCGGCAAGCTGGGTGTAGGTCACGGGGGGAGGGAGCACCGCGGTGACGGACGGTAAGGTCGTGGCCGAAGCGTCGCCGCTCGGGGCGACCAGCAGGCGGATCGGTGCGTCGCGCAGCATGGGCGATTCGAGTACGCCACGGCAGGCGAGGTCTGCCGCCACCAGCCGGGGGGCTGCGATGTCCAGTTGCCCTGCGCGGCCGCCTGGGCGGCGTCGATTACGATGGCCGTCCCGCCAAGGGCTTCGATGTGGGAAGCGAGCGTTGCGGCGAGCGCCGGATCGGCGGCGGCGACGACACACTCGTCACCCGCCAGGGGCATGGTCCGCAGCGCGCCGTCGGCGGGTGCGCGCAGCGGGATAGCGAAGGAGAAGCAGCTTCCCCGGCCGACTTCGGATTCGACCTCGATCGACCCACCCATCGCCGCCACGAATTCCTGGCTGATCGTCAGGCCGAGGCCGCTTCCGCCGAAGCGCCGCATGGTGGAGTTGTCGGCCTGTACGAAGGCATGGAACAGCTTGCGCAACACCGCCTGCTCGATTCCCGGGCCGGTGTCCCAGACGCGGAACAGGATCCGGTCGGGGCCTTCGAGGGGCTGCGCGGACAGCCCTATCTCGCCCGAGTGGGTGAACTTGATCGCGTTGCCGAGCAGGTTGATCAGCACCTGGCGCAGGCGCGTCGGGTCGCCCACGATCCGCGCCGGCAGCCTGGGCGAGACGGAGGCACGCACCGCGAGCCCTTTCTCCTGGGCGCTGTGGGCGACCACGGCGGTCACCTCGTCCAGCAGGCGCACCGGGTCGAATTCGATTGCTTCGAGTTCAAGGTGGCCGGCTTCCACCTTGGCCAGGTCGAGCACCTGGTTGATCAGCTCGAGCAGGTGGGCGCCCGCCTTGTCGATCTCGTCCAGATAAACCCGTTGGGTGGCATCGCGCTCCTGGCTGGTCAGCAACTGGGCGAAGCCGAGAATGGCGTTGAGCGGGGTGCGCAACTCGTGACTCATGCGCGAAACGAACTCGGACTTGGCCCGGCTTGCGGATTCCGCCTCCTCCTTGGCCGCGCGCATGGCGTCGTGTGCAGCGTGCAGACGTGCAGTGGCCAGATTGATCTGCCGCATGAAGGCGACGCCTATCCCCATCACCAGGGCGATCACCAGACCGATCAGCACCGTCTCGACAGTCTGGTAGAGGCGTTCCTTTGCCGAGTGCTCTGCTTCGAGCTCCCTGACGCGGGCACTGGTTTCGACGAAATGGCGGCTCGCGGTCTCGTTCAGCCGGAAGAAGAAGGTCGGAAGGTTCTTGAGATAGCTCTTTACCGCCTTCTCGGCGGTGACGAAGGCATCCCGGTCGGGCTGATCGCGCAATTGGTCGCGCAGGCCGATCTTCGCCCGCAGTTCCACCAGCCGTTCGCGTATCTGGTCGATCTGCGGCGCGAGTTCGATCACTTCCAGCGCATAGGACTGGCCCGGGTCGGGCCGATAGGCCTCCTCGCGCACCAGTTGATCGGCACCGTCCACCGTTACCGGCAGGGACTGGCGAACCGAACCGCCGTCGCGCAGGACTGCCAGATCGCGCTCCAGTTTGTCGACGCGGCGATTCAGGCGCTCGGCGATGCGATCCTGGGCCGAGACACCCATGGTGGTGGCCAGGCGGAAGGTCTCGATCTCGATGTCCTTGATACCGCGCATCAGTTCTTCGCCGACGAAGCGGCGAGCGTGCTCGCGGGCGATCTTCGCCTCGATGTCATCGAGCAGCATCGACACCAGGGGATTGATCGAGATGATGGCGATGAAGCCACAGAACACCACGCCGATCAGCACCGAGAGCCGGGGTGCGGCAGCCTGGTCGGCGGGCGGCTCCAGCATGCGACGCAGCCGGCGGCCGAGGCTTTGCATGGGTTCGGGCAGAGAGATCTTCATGGGGAACACTGGCCGACTGGCATCGATTGAGAAGCCACGATCAAGCGCGGTCGGCAGGCCTGGTATGCATTGCCGGGTTCTGCCGCGGATCGCCGGTCACTGCAGGGCAGTACCGCTGCGCATCGTCAGACCGGAGGCGCCTGCTGTCTCGATGAAGCCGAAACGCCGGAAGACCGCCTTGCCAACATCGGACGCTGCCAGCGCCATGAAGCGGCGGGCAAGTTCGGGGTTCTTCGACAACGTCAGCAGCGTGAGATGGAGCGCCCGGGGCCGCGCGATCTGCGGATCGAGGTCGATCAGATCGAAGGACGATGCGTTTTCCGGGAACCGGGCGGTGGCGCGCCAGTTGAGGATCGCGTCCGCCTCGCCATTGCGCAGCGCGGTGCTGAGTCCGCGCGAGTCGGGTGCGATGAACGTGGCCCTTTCCGTTACCTGAGGGTAGATGCCGGCCGTTTCCAGAACCGCCTTCGCTTCGCTGCCGACGCTGCTGGTGTCGGCTGCGCCGATCATTATCCTGAGGTCGGGGCGCAGCAGCGACCGCAGTTCCGGGTTAACCCCTTTCGGGTTTCCTTTGCGAACCACGAGGGCGAGCCGGTTATAGCCGACCACCACATGTTCGCCGAGCAGTCCTTCAGACTGGTAGCGCTTCACATAACCCGGCTCGCCCGGGAGGTACAGATCGCCGACGCGGCTCTTCTTCGCGCTGCGATACAGGTTGTCCGAAGTGCCCTGGGCGATGCTGACCTTCGCGCCCTCGGATTGCTCGAAGATGCGGCTCAACTCGGTGACGGGCGGCACCATCGTGGACCCGACGTAGATCAGCAACTCGGGCTGCGGCGTTGCGGCAGTGGCAGGCGTCAGGACGAGACCGATAGCCGCCAGCAGCAGGGTTCGGCGAAGCGGGTTGCAGGTGCGCATGTGAGTCATCTCCCGAGGGGGTGATTTATCGGAGCCAACCGCCGCCTGCTTTAGCGTCGTCTCTTTACAGCGCAATCATCACAATTTCGGCGAAGACTTGCAGCGACGCGGGGCTTGGGGGATTTACAAGGGGAGTCTCCCCTTGTTCGTACATGGCAGGTTTTTCGGCCGGCCCGAAGCCGGGCACCTCTTTGGTTCCGGCTCGGCCGGTTTATGGATGCGCTGGTCGGCGCGACGTCGAACGTGCTCGCGGCGCGCCAATTGGAGTTGGATGAGGCGGCACGGGGCCGGCGGCACGCATCGCCGGCCCCCGGGTTGGCGGAGGCGCCTGCCGGCCCCCCAGGTTGGCGGAGGCGCCTGCCGGCCGCGAGTCGGGGCTACCAGCGGGAATCCGGCTTGAGCGCGCCGTCGTCAGTTGACGATGGCGTTGAAATCCTCTTCCGACAAAACTTGCGGTGTGTAGATGCCTTCGATCTGCTCGATTCGGGTGACAAAGGAGTTCAGGTGATTTTCCGAGCCCGCAATCAGGTTGGTGTAGACCGTCACGATGTCTGGGTTGTCGATCGCGGTGAGTGCGGTCTGGATGTCCCGGATGTCCTTTTCCTCGATCAGGCCGCCCACGTAGAGCGCCTCGGTCAGCGATACCGAACCCCTGGCAATCAGTTCGTCATAGAGTGCTTGAAGCTTGGTGTTGACGAACACGCCCGGGGCCGTGGTGGCCGCCGGGTCGGGCAGGCCGTAGCTCTGGAGCAGGGTCTTGACCTGGCTGGTGTGCCGCTCCTCGGACTGGGCGATGTTGTAGAAGGTCGTATCGGCGTAGAGACTGAAGAATCGCTGGTAGACGTCCCTCGCCAGCTTTTCCTCCTCGCGCATGAAGAGCAGGGAATCCGCTTCGACCTGGCTGAGGCTGGCGGTGGTTGTCGACTTGGCCGGGCGGGCGATTGCGTCGAGCTGAGGCAGCGCTGCTGCGACAAGAATGATTGCGGCGCTCAGACCCGCGCGCCACTTGATGCGAATGCTCATGGTATTTCCCTCCAGTTCGGAATGTGTGGCTGACGGACCGCCCCACCTGGGGCGCACCACGACTCGGCCGTTTGCGGCTTTCGGCTTCGGGAACTGGCTGGCATCCCCTGTTATCGTTTTTGGCCTCCTCGCGCAAAGCTTTCGGGTGCCGCCCGTGACCGCGCCGCGCGGTGCACTGTGTAGCGATTGCATTGCCTTGACATTTCCGGCCGGTAACCGTGTGTTTCAGCCGGGATACAGTGGCGACGCGGGGGCGCCGCGCAGCTCCCGGCGAAAAAATGGGCCGATCGAATGGGCGTGATGTCACCAGAGGGGCGGGTGCATATACTTGGTCTTCGCGCTTCGACCACCCACCAGCGAGGAGGCTGCCATGCTCCAGTTGCACATTCCCGGTTCGCAGACTGCCGATTCCGGCGCAGCCATCGAGACAGCCAGGGCGAGCGGGATCCTGAACGTCGCCGAGGTTCGCCGCTTTTCCGTTGCGGCGGCGCGGGGCGGTACGGCAGCGATTGCCGTCACGGTCGCCGCGGACGAGGTTGCGGAACTGGAACTGGCCGATGGCCTGCGGCTGTGGGTTCGCGCCGACCGCCTGGATCAGTACTTTCCCCGGCAGCCCGGGCGCGGGGAATCGGCGGCCGCCATCGACATCGCGTCGGCGCTGGTTCTCGGCAGCGAAAGCCGCGGCGGCGTTGGCCAACTGGCGCTCAAGGCGCTGCGTCTGCTGCGCATCGACCCGGCGGCGGACGCTGCACAACGCATCGCCGCGGCGATCGAGGCAAGACTGCACGGCGGCGGCGGGCTGTTCCGTTGCGCCGCGGCGACCTGCGAACTGCGGAATCCAGCGGTAATCCCGACGGATCGGCCGATCCTTGTCTTGATCCACGGCACCTTCTCCTCGACCCGGGGCAGCTTCGGCGGTCTGTGGGAAGGCCCGCAGGCCGGTCAGCGCGGCGCGCTGTTCCGCACCTATGGCGATCACATCTACGGGTTCGAGCACCGCAGCCTCACCGAGACGCCGGTGCGCAACGCGATCCGCCTGGCGCAGGTGCTGCCGGCCGGCGCGCGCTTGCATTTGGTAAGCCATTCCCGCGGCGGGCTGGTCGGCGAGCTGTTGTGCCGCTGCGGCGTTGAAGCGGGACAGGATCCCTGCACCGCTGCCGATCGCGCCGCCTTTCCCGATGCCGCCCGGCGCCAGGAGATCGAGGAACTGAACGCGGTGCTCAAGGCCAGGCGGCTGCGGGTCGAGCGCTTCGTGCGGGTCGCGGGGCCGATGCGCGGCACGACGCTGGCATCGGGGCGCATCGACCGCTGGCTGTCCGTGGTGGTCAATCTGCTCGGGTCGATGCCCGGCTTCCGTGCCGCCGGCCTCTACGACCTGCTCGCCGAGTTCGTCCTGGCGGTGGTGCGCAACCGTACCGATCCGGCGACGCTGCCGGGCATCGAGGCGATGATGCCCGAGTCGCCGCTGATGGCGGTGATCAATCGCCCCGGGGTGAAGGTCGAGGGGCAGCTTCGCGTCATCGCCGGCGACATCGAAGAGTCAGGGCTCTGGGGACGCCTCAAGCTGCTGCTGCCGGACTGGTTCTACGGCGGCGAGCACGACCTGGTGGTGAATACCTCGTCGATGTGGGGAGGCGCGCGGCGCCTCGGCGGTGAGCGTCATTTTTTCGACCAGGGTCCGAACGTCAATCACGTTCGTTACTTCGAAAACGAGGCCACCGTCAGCCGGCTTGTCGCGGCGCTCACCGCGGCCGACCCGGCGCAGGACGGCTTCGTCGAGGCGGCAGCGCCTGCCACGGCGCCCATTCCGCGCAGCGTCGGTCGCGGCCCAGAAGGGAGCGCGGCGCGGCCGCTGGTGTTCCTGCTGCCCGGCATCATGGGCAGCCACCTGGCGTTGGGGGACAACCGGGTGTGGCTCGATCCGCTGGAACTCGCCTTCGGTGGCATGAGCAAGCTGGCCATCGACAAGGCGGGCGTGCACCCCGAATGCCCGATGGAGTTGGCGTACGGCGAGCTGATCGACTATCTCGCCCAGACCCACGAAGTGCGCCCCTTCGCCTACGACTGGCGCCGCCCCCTGCGGGAGGAGGCGCGCCGCCTGGGCGACGAGGTCGCGGCTGCACTGGACGAGGCTGGCCGGGCCGGGCAGCCGGTGCGCATCCTCGCCCACTCGATGGGCGGGTTGCTGGCCCGCGCCATGATCCTGGAGCGGCCCGAGGTTTGGGAAAGGCTGTGCCGCCACGAAGGCGGGCGGCTGCTGATGCTCGGCACGCCCAACGGCGGTTCCCACTCCATCGTCCGCGCCCTCACCGGGCGCGACGGCATGGTGCGCGGCCTTGCGGCCCTGGACCTCAAGCGCAGCCCCAAGGCCCTGCTGCAGATCATCGCCGCCTTTCCCGGCGTGCTGGAACTGCTGCCCCAAGGCGGCGACCACGACATGTTTTCCGCCCCGACCTGGGACGCGCTGGCCGCTGCCGACGCGCAGGGCGGCGGCGTCCAGTGGGTCAAGCCAGCGGCGGAGCGGCTTGCAGCGGCGGAGCGCTTCCGCGAGGCGCTGGCGGCCAGCCCGGTGGACGCCCAGCGCATGCTCTACGTGGCGGGCTGCGCCCGTGCCACCCCCTTCGACCTGGAGATCGCCGACGCGGCCCCGCGGCTGCGCTTCGTCGCCACGCCTGCCGGCGACGGCCGCGTGCCCTGGGAAACAGGGCGGCTGCCGGGGGTGCGCACCTGGTACATGGCGGCCGAGCACGGCGACCTGTGTCGGCACGAGTCGGCCTTCGAGGCGCTGCGCGAACTGCTGGAACTCGGCCAGACCCAGCGGCTGCCGACGGTGGCGCCGGTCGCCCGTGGCGCGCCGGAGCGCTTCGTGCTGGAGGAACCCGCCTCCGTGCTGTATCCCGACTACGCGGATCTGAGCGCCGCGGCGGTGGGCGGCACGCGCCGCGTGCGCCGCGAGGCGAGCCGCCATCTGCTCCGGGTGCGGGTCGCCCACGGCAACCTTGCCTTCACCGACAAGGCGGTGGCGGTGGGGCACTACCTGGGCGATACCATCACCGGCGGCGAGGCCTATCTCGACCGCGTGCTGCGCGGCCGGCTGCGCGACCGGCACCGCCTTGGCCTGTATCCTGGCGCGGAAGACAGTTGCGAAGTCTTCCTCAACCCGGGCGGGCAGCCGGGCGGGGCGATTGTGGTCGGCCTCGGCCGGGTCGGCAGCCTCACGCCAGGCAAGCTGCGCCGCTACGTGACCCGCGCCGCCCTCGGCTACGCCATCGCGCTGGCGGAGAGCTGTGCCGCCGAAGGCGGCCGCGCGTCCGGCGGGGACGGGCTGCGTGCCACGGCGCGGATCGCCTCGCTGCTGATCGGTACCGGTGCCGGCAACATGACCCTGGAAAGCTCGGTGGCGGGCATCGTGGGCGGGGTGGCCGACGCCAACCGGGTGTTGCTGGACTCAGGCTATGGCGAGCGGGTGCTGATCGCCGAACTGGAGATCCTGGAGCTGTATGAGGACCGCGCGATCCAGGCGGTGCGGGCGCTGCGCGCGGCGTCCCAGGATCCGCTGCTGGCGCCGCATCTGGCGCCCGATCCGGAGCTGAAGACGCTGGACGGCGGCAGGCGCCGCGCCTATTTCGAGGAGAGCCGCGACTGGGCGCAACGCCTCCAGATCACCGAACTGGAGGACGGCGCCCTGCGCTTCGCGGTGCTGACCGACCGCGCGCGGGCCGAGGCGACGCTCCAGACGACGCAGCGCGAGCTGATCGACGCCCTGGTCGGCGAGGCGGTGGCCGGTACGGCGGAGCGGGAGCCGATCACGGTCACCCTGTTCGAACTGCTGATTCCCAATCGCCTCAAGGAAGCGGCCCCCGACAGCCGCGACATGGTGCTGGTGGTGGACAAGGGCTCGGCGCGCTATCCCTGGGAACTGCTGCGCGACCGCCTCAGCCCGGGCGACGAGCCGATGGCGGTGCGCGCCGCGATGGTTCGCCAGCTCTACACCGACCGCTTCCGCGAGCGGGTGGCGATGACCCATCTGCGTAGCGCCCTGGTGGTCGGCGACCCACCCTCGCGCTTCCCGCCGCTGCCCGGTGCCCGGGCGGAAGCCGAGCTGGCAGCCAAGCGCCTGGAGAGCGCCGGCTTCGTGGTGCGGCGATCGATCGGCAAGGACCATCGCCACGTCCTCAATGCGCTCTATGCACGGGATTACCGCCTGCTGCACCTCGCCGCCCATGGCGTGTATGAGTACGAGCCCCCAGGCCAGGCTCCAGGCACCGCGCGGCGCGTGACCGGCATGGTGCTCGGCGACAACGTGTTCCTTACACCCGCCGAGATCGAGCAGATGCGGGTGGTGCCGGAACTGGTATTCATCAACTGCTGTTTCCTCGGGCGCATCGCCGAGCCGATGCTCAGGCGCGAGCGCACCGGCCTGGCGGCCAACCTGGCCACCCAGTTGATCGAGATGGGCGTTCGGGTTGTGGTGGCCGCCGGCTGGGAGGTGGACGATGCAGCCGCTGGCTTGTTCGCCGAGACCTTCTACGGGCAGTTGCTGTCAGGCCGTCCCTTCGGCCAGGCGCTGCGCGAAGCGAGGCGGCGCGTATGGACTGACTTTCCCAACATCAATACCTGGGGCGCCTACCAGGGCTACGGCGATCCCGATTTCAGCCTCGCCGCCGGCGCCGCGGCGGTGGGCGGCGGCGAGTCGCTCTTCGATTACGTCGCGCCGGCGGAGGTAGTGGCCGATCTGGAGAACATCCGCGCCGACGCAAAGACCGCCGACCCGACCGAGGCGGCGGTCCTGCTGCAGCGCGTGCGGGCGATCGCCGCCCAACTGCCGGCGTCCTGGCGCAACGAGGCCTCGCTACTGGTGAGCCTTGGCGATGCCACGGGGGAACTGGGCGCCTTCGCGGATGCAGTGGCCCACTACCGCCGGGCGATTGAGGCGGACGGAGGCGGCGTGCCCCTCGCGGCGCTGGACAGTCTGTGCAACATCCAGGTGCGCTGGGGGCGCGAACTGGCGGCTTCCGGCAAGGCGGCCGACCGCCAGCGGGCCATCGAGGAAATGGACGACGCCCGGGCTCGCCTCGAACGCCTGCTGGAGCTGGCGCCGAGCGCCGAGCGCTGGAGCCTGCTCGGCGGAACCTGGCTGCGCCGGGCTGCTCTGCTCGAGGCCGGCGAGCGCTGGGACGCGCTCAGCCGGGCGGCGCAGAACTACGACAGTGCGGCGCGGCGGGCGGCAGGCACCGGCTCCTACGCCGGCTTGTATGGGCGCGGCAACGCGCTGACGGCGCGCATCCTGCTCTTGCTGCTCGGCCGGGAGCGCGACAGTGCAGCCGCGAAAGCCCTCGAAGTGGAACTCGCCGGCCTCGCCGCCGATGCGGCCACGCACAGGACGCACCAGCCGGACTTCTGGAGCGAGATCGGCCCGCTGGATTGCGACGTGCTCGGCGGCCTGCTGGCCGGCAACCTCGATGAGCGGGCCGATGCGATCACCGAGGGTTACCGCGCCGCCGACCGCAGCTTCGGTTCGCTGCGGGAGATGCGCAGCGTGCTCGACCGCCTCGCCCTGATGGCGGAGATCCTGAGCGTCAAGCCGGCTCAGCGTGGCCTGCAGAAGCTGGTGCGGGGATTGCGGAAAATCGTGACGGCGACAGACGCGGCGCGATGACCCGCCATGCTTCAGAAACCTTCGAGCACGATCTTGCCGCGCGCCTTTCCCGATTCGATCAGGGCATGGGCGCGCCTGAGGTTGTCGGCGTTGATCGTGCCGAAATGTTCGCCCAGGGTGGTACGCACGATGCCGGCATCCACCAGCGCCGCCATCTCGGCCAGCAGGCGGTGCTGGGCGATCATGTCGGCGGTCTGGAACAGGGAGCGTGTGAACATCAGCTCCCAATGCAGCGAAATGCTCTTGCGCTTGAGCTTGGTCACGTCGATCGGGCCCGGGTCGTCGATCAGGCCGAACTTGCCCTGGGGTGCGAGGCACTCGACGATCTGGTCGTAATGGAGGTCGGTCCTGGTCAGACCCACGACGTGGCTGACGCTGGCGATGCCGATGCGCTTGAGTTCCTCGCTCAGCGCCCGGCTGTGGTCGATGACCTGATGTGCCCCCAGCTCCCGCACCCAGGCATCGGTTTCCGGGCGCGAGGCGGTGCCGATGACGGTGACGGCGGTCAGCCGCCGCGCCAACTGGGTCAGGATCGACCCGACGCCGCCGGCGGCGCCCACGATCAACAGACGCTCATCGGTGGGGCGCTTGCCCGGCGCGATTTGCAGTCGGTCGAACAGCATCTCCCAAGCGGTTATCGTGGTCAGCGGCAGCGCTGCCGCCCGGGCGAAGTCCAGGTTGTGCGGCATGGGGCCGACGATGCGCTCGTCCACCAACTGCAGTTCGGCGTTGCTGCCGGCGCGGCTGATGTCTCCGGCGTACCAGACGCGGTCGCCGGGCTTGAACAGCGTCACCTCCGGGCCGACGGCGCGCACCACGCCGGCGGCGTCCCAGCCGAGCACCTTCCACTGGGCCTCGGGCGGGGTGGCGGTCTTGCGGATCTTGGTGTTGACGGGATTGACCGAGATCGCCTTCACTTCCACCAGCAGGTCGCGGCCGGCGGCGATCGGCTGCGGCAGTTCGACGTCCTGGAGCGATTCGGGTGCGGTGATGGGCAGAGGCTTCTGGTAGCCGATGGCTTTCATGGGGTTCTCCAAAGTCAGTCTGCGTGGGACGGGTAGTCGGTACAACCGCGGGCGTTGCCGCCGAACAGGGTGGCGGCTTCGTAGCGGCCGGTGACGATGGCGCCGCGGAAAACCTGCCGCAGCTCGCGGTTGCCCAGCTTCAGCGGGTGGAACAGCGCGTTGCTCGCAGTTGCCCTCCTCGCTTCGTCATGGCTGCATTGTGCGTGTTTTGGACCAACCAACGAGCGGGCAAGACGCGAAATCGATCTCAACGGCAAATCGAAACTTGACGTGTCAGGGAACCGATCCCATATCGGGGACGTCAATAGGGTCTATTCCAGGAGGATCAGCATGACCATCAGCAAGACTCACGCAGCGCTCGCCCTCGGCCTGGCTGCCGTCCTCGGCGCCGGATTGGCGGCTTACGGCCCGGACGCGCCGGCAGTGGAACCCGCTCCCGCCCAATCCCAGAACCGCAGTGCGCCCGCTTTGGTGCGCCATCTGCCGGACTTCACCGAACTGGCCGAGCAGGTCGGCCCGGCGGTCGTCAATATCAGCACCGTGCAGGTGCGCGAGCAGCGCGAGCCGCGCGGGCACGGTGGCGCCGACCCGGACAATCCGCTGCACGACTTCCTGCGCCGCTTCGGCGTGCCCGAGCAGCGGGAGCAGAGCCCGCGCCAGGTGGAGGGCATAGGCTCTGGCTTCATCGTCAGCCCCGACGGCTTCGTTCTGACCAACGCTCACGTCGTTTCCGATGCCACGGTGGTGACGGTGACCCTGACCGACAAGCGCGAGTTCAAGGCCCGCGTGGTGGGTGTGGACAAGCGTAGCGACGTCGCCTTGTTGAAGATCGACGCCTCCGAACTGCCGGCGGTACGCATCGGGGACGCGTCGAAAGTGAAGGTGGGCGAGTGGGTGCTGGCGGTGGGCCAGCCTTTCGGCTTCGCCAACACCGTGACCGCCGGCATCGTCAGCGCCAAGTCCCGTTCGCTGCCGGACGAGACCCTGGTGCCCTTCCTTCAGACCGATGTGGCGATCAACCCCGGCAATTCCGGCGGCCCGCTGTTCAATCTGAACGGCGAGGTAATCGGCATCAACTCCCAGATCTACAGCCGCACTGGCGGCTACCAGGGGCTGTCGTTCGCCATCCCCATCGACGTTGCGATGAACGTCAAGGACCAGCTCCAGGCCAACGGCCGTGTTTCCCGCGGCAAGCTCGGTGTGGTGATCCAGCCGTTGACGCCGGAACTGGCCCAGGCTTTCGGCCTCGCCCGGCCGGCGGGGGCGCTGGTGGCCTCGGTCGAATCCGGCAGTCCGGCGCAGAAGGCGGGCGTTTTGCCCGGCGACGTGGTGCTGGCGGTGAACGGCCAGGCCATCGAGGCGAACGTCGATCTCGCTCGCGTCATCGGCGGCCTGCGGCCGGGGCAGAAAGTGGCGCTGCGCATCTGGCGCCAGGGCGCGCCGCGCGACTTGGCGGTTGGCCTGGGCGAACTCGAACCGCAGAATGCGGCTGCCGCCGAGCCCGCGCCAGAGCCCGCGGCAGCCGGCAAACTGGGGCTCGCCTTGCGGCCTCTGGCGGCGGCGGAGGCACGGGGGCTCGACGTGCCCTTCGGCCTGATGGTGGAAAAGGCAGAAGGCGCAGCGGCGCGTTCGGGCATCCAGCGCGGCGACGTGGTGCTGGCGGTGAACGATGATCCCGTGGCATCGCTGGATCAGTTCCGCACGCTGGTCGATCGGGCCGGCGAACGGGCCGCGCTGCTCATCCAGCGCGGCGACAAGCGACTGTTCGTGCCGCTGCGCACGGGCTGACTTTAGTCTGCCCCCGACGCGCCTCTGACACCCCCACCGCGCGCGCGGGGCGGGTGGTCGCGGGGAATGCTCAGCCCGAGCACAGTCACTCGCTCCCCCGCGCGCGGGGAAGGACCGGGTGGGGGCAACTCCGGCCGTCGCGTATCAACCGGACGGCGCCATTCGCTACCATCCAGCAGACCGGATAAAGCCCGCCGGTGCGATCTCCCTTCTGCGATCTCCCTTCGAACTGCACTGCCGCGACCTCGCACCACGGCTTCCGCGATAATTGCCGTATGAATCCCCAGCACCCCGTCACTCTCTTCGATACCCAGTTCCGCCGCCAGATCGAGCAGCAGGACTTCTCCCTTAACCCCTTCGAGCGGCTGGCGCTGGAACATCTCTCCGGCCGCGTGCTGGATCTGGGTTGTGGCCTGGGCAACCTCGCCGTCGCCGCGGCGCGCCGCGGCTGCGAGGTCACCGCCGTCGATGCCGCGCCCGCGGCCATCGCGCACTTGGAGCGCATCGCGGCAGACGAGGGCCTGCCACTCAAGCCCGTCCAGGCCGACTTCGAAACCTGGCGCATCGGCGGCGACTACGACAGCATTGCCGCCATCGGCCTGCTGATGTTCTTCCGCCGCGAGCGGGCGCTGGCGCTCCTTGAAGACATCACCGCCCGCGTGCACCCCGGCGGCCATGCCATCGTCAACGTTCTGACCGAAGGCACCACCTTCCTCGACATGTTCGAGCCGGGTAACTACACGCTGTTCGGGCGCGACGAGTTGGAGCGCCACTTCACCGCCGTGGGCTGGCGCGTGCTGCGAGCGCAGCACGACGAATTCCCCGCGCCGCGGGAGACCCTCAAGGTCTTTTTCACCGTCGTCGCGCAGCGTCTCGCGGCCTAATGGCCCACCCCGTGATTGGAAAGTCAGCCGCTGCAAGGCGGCTGGTGGCAGGCAAGGGCAGGGCCATTCCCGCCATTGGACGCAGCACCGTTCCTCAGGGCAGCGTTTCGAGAGTTCGGGCACGTATCGCCCCCTCTCCCCGCGAGCCAGGAGGGTCGGGGTGGGGGCAAGAGCGCATCAACCCGAGAAGCCCGCCGCTCCCCGAAGACTGACTTTCGCGCCGCTGCCATGAACATCCTCTTCCTGCACCAGAACTTCCCCGGCCAGTTCCGGCACCTCACCGCCCATCTTGCAGCGGACTCGCGTAACCGGGTCGTCGCCCTGTGTCAGCCCCAGGCGCCGCGCCTGGCGAGCGTGCCGCATACCCTCACTTACCAACCCGCGCGCAAGGCCGATAGACACCTCCACCCCTACCTGCGCAGCATGGAAGAGGGCGTGCGCAATGGCCAGACCGTGGCCCGCGTGCTGCTCAATCTCAAGGCCAAAGGCTTCACCCCGGACATCGTCATCGCCCACCCCGGCTGGGGCGAGCCCCTGTATGTGAAGGACATCTACCCGGACACCAAGCTGCTGAGCCTGTTCGAGTTCTACTATCACGCCCAAGGTGCGGATGCCGACTTCGACCCCGAATACCCCCTCAGCCTGGACGCCCGCGCCCGCATCCGCACCCGCAACGCCCTGCAACTGCTCAACCTCGAAGCCTGCGACGCGGGCGTGAGTCCCACCCAGTGGCAGAAGAGCCTGCATCCGCGCGAGTTCCATCCCAGGATCTCGGTGATCCACGAGGGCATAGATACCCGCAGCGTCGTCCCCGACCCGCAGGCCAGCTTCACGCTGCCCGACGGCACCCGGCTTAAACACGGCGACGAAGTCATCACCTACGTCGCCCGCAACCTGGAGCCCTACCGCGGCTTCCACCAGTTCATGCGGGCGGTGCCGATCATCTGCCGCGGCCGCCCCAACACCCACATCGCCATCGTCGGCGGCGACGAGGTGAGCTACGGCCAGCGTCTTCCGGCCGGGCAGAGCTACCGCCAGAAGCTGTTGCAGAAGGTCAGCATCGACCCGCAGCGTGTGCACTTCCTCGGCCGCATTCCCTACTCCCGCTACCTGCGGCTGCTGCAGGTCTCCGCCGCCCACGTCTATCTCACCGTGCCCTTCGTGCTGTCCTGGTCCATGCTGGAGGCGATGTCGGCGGGATGCCTGGTGATCGGCTCCGATACCCCGCCGGTGCGGGAAGTGTTGGGCGACGGCGAGAACGGTTTGCTGGTGGACTTCTTCTCTCCGCAGGCAATCGCCGATCGGGTGGATGAGGTGCTGGAGCAGCCGGATTGGATGCGGGCGATTCGTGAGGCGGCGCGGCGGACGATCGTGGAGGGTTACGACGTGAGGGATGCGATTCGGCGGTATGGGCGGCTGATCGAATTGCTCTCTGCGGGGACCGAGGCGAAAGTCAGCGCCCGTAGGGCGGCGTGATCGCCTGCGGCCATGGGACAACTGAATCAGTGCTTGAATTGACACGGATGTCTGCAAGCCGAACGGATGCCACTCTCTCGGTCACATGCCAAGGTGCGAGAAAGATCCGACGACTGCCAACGACGACAGGCGGAATCTCGCTCTATGACTTTCGATTGGCCGGGCGTTTTCGCGGTCTTTCTCTTCTCGAAACAAGTCGAGTTGCGGCGAAGCAGCTCGAACCTTTCCCGAATTCCAGATAGGAGCAAAAAATTGCATTCGCAAATGAGTACATCAGCGAGGCTGACCGGAATAAGTATGGGATCGATGCGATCGACGAGGATCTGCACAGGCGCGCGCAGGTGCGCAGTCGTAACTCAACGAGGTAAGCCCCCGGCTTTGCCGGGGGTCATTTAACCTGGACGATTGACCACGAGCGCGAGATTTACCTTCGGTTCATCAACAAAGGTCGAGAGGAATCGTCGAACCTGTCCGTCTGGCACTTCTATTGGCATGGCGAGCTCATGACGGTGTGGCTCGAACTCCTGGAGGCTGGCGGTGAAAGGGGCGGGCACGGTTGGAGCCACTACAGACTCGACAAAAGCAGGGGCGACTTCGTTCCGCCGTACCTGCAAAGTCAGCGCGAGGAGGTAATGGCCGACCTGCGCGCTGCGCTTTGGGCTGAGAAAGGTGGAGGCGTCCACTCCACGAGAACCACTAGTACGACCACGCTCGTCGAGTAAGCGAAAGAGAGTAATAGGGGACAGACCATGATTATCTTCCAAGGGAACGGGCGCTTGGGCGAGTAGCCGCGCTTCGGCCCATCCGCAGTGGGAGCGGGCGCTTCCCAAGTTCCACGCTATTCGGTAGGCTACACGACATGCTGAACATCACACCCGAAGATATCAACCGCCTGTCGCCGCAGGAGCGCTTGGCGCTCATCGAGCAACTGTGGGACAGCCTGGACGATTCTGACCTGCCGGTTCCGCCGGCGCAGCGCGCCGAACTGGAGCGCAGGCTCGACAGCTTCGAACAGGATCGGGCCGGCGCAGTGACCTGGGATCAACTTAAGGCCGAACTCTCGCGCCGCTCCCCGTGAAGCGGAGCGTCTTTTTCACGCCTGCGGCGCAGGCTGAAGTGATCGAGGCGCAAGACTGGTACGACGGTGAAGCCGCAGGCCTGGGTGCGCGCTTCCGCGGCGAGGTGGATTTCGTCGTGCAGCGACTTGGCGCCAATCCGTTCCAATTCCCGGTCGTCCTGGCCGACGTGCGGCGTGCGAGATTGCGGAAGTTTCCCTACGGCCTGTACTTCCGGGTCTTGGACGAAGCCGTCTTCGTGATCGCCTGTTTCCACAGCCGGAGGGATCCCCGCCAGTGGCAGGGTCGCATCTGATCCGCTGAGGGTTTCGCTCGACGCGGCATGCAGCCGCCAGGGTGAATCACGCCCACCATGCCCCGCCGCCCCCGCCTCGCGCTCCCGGGTATCGCCGCCCACATCATCCAGCGCGGCAACAATCGCTCGGTCTGCTTCCACGCGCAAGACGACTATCAGTTCTACCTGCATTACCTCAAGGAGTTCGCCGACAGGTTCGGCTGTGCGCTGCACGCCTATGTGCTGATGACCAACCACGTTCATCTGCTGCTTACCCCGGCGCGCGAAGACAGGGCGGCCCTGATGATGGAGCATCTCGGGCCGCGCTATGTCCAGTACGTCAATCGAAGCTATCGACGGACCGGGACGCCATGGGAGGGACGATTTCGCTCGTGCCTCACGCAAAGCGAAGGCTACGTGCTGGCCTGCTACCGCTACATCGAACTCAATCCGGTGCGTTCGGCAATGGTGGTGAGGCCGCAGGACTATCGTTGGTCGAGTTACCACGCCAACGGACTGGGGCGTGGCGACGCGCTGATCACGCCGCACGCCGAGTATCTGCGACTGGGCCGGGATGGGGACGAACGCCGGCAAGTTTACCGCGCCTTGTTCCGTGCCCATGTCGATGAGGGGCTGACAGATGAAATCCGCGATGCCACGAACGGCAACTTCGTCCTGGGCGGGCAGCGGTTTCGGGAACAGATCGCGACAGCGCTGGGGCGCCGGGTGGTTCGGGGCAAGGCAGAAAGACCACCTGCCCGGGACAACGGCAACGACGATGCGCAGGGCAGGCTGCTCGGATAAATCGTGGTCCCGGATTACCTCCGGATTGCCTCACGGATTACCGCAAGGTCGAGGACGTGCCCTGAAGGGCAACGGTGCGGCAGCCACACTGAACAGGGTTCAGCGGGCCGCAGCCGAGATCAAAGCGTGAGGCCCGGCAGGGTGTGTGGCCGGATCAGGTCATGGCCCGGAAAAACGCCAGGCTGGCCCGGTCTGCCAGAGTGCGACCGGCGCCCCGCTTCTCTCCCGCCATCTGCGGGATTTCGAATCACACCGGTTTGCGCCCGTGAAACGGCTTCATCCGCTCCAGGGGCGGGGGCGGATTCACCAGATGCACCACGTCGATAACCTCCATCGGTCCGTCATCGAAATCCGCCATGCGCACGGTTTTCAGATTGATGCGCACCACGCTGATGTCCTTGGGGTTGGCGCCCTGCGACCAATCAACGAACACAATGCTGCAGGAATTGAAGTTGACCGGCGGTGCCGGGACTTTCCAGCGGCCCCATGGTTCATCGGCGTGCCACTTGCGGTCCGCCCATTCCTTGTCCGCCTTGGAGCCGGACTGCTGCGCGATGTGGGCGACATAGACGCGTCCGTCCTTCAGGCCCACGGCGATGTGGCAGCCGCTGAATGGACCGCTGGCGGCCCAGGTTTCGCCGGCCTCCGCCATGCCGTAGGTGGCGTGCTGCTGCACGTAGCCGACCCACATTCCCGGCGGATCGCCCAGTCCGGCAGCGAGGCTGAGGTTTCCGCCACCGCCGTTCAGTTGAAGCCCGCACCTGTTGGAAGCGAGGCTGTCGATTCCGGCGTTGGGCAATCTCAGGCTCACTGTCATCTTGCCGCTCCTGGCTGTCACCAGGTTCGCAAAGGAAGGTTTCATGGCAGGCTCCATTCAGTGATTCGGCCTGGGCATATTACGCCGCCGAATCCTGAGGCGGGGTGGGCTGCGCCTCGTTCTGGTGATGCTTTGCCGCTCGCGCGTCGTCGCGTACCGCCATGGGGGCGGCCGATGATTCCGGCGACCGACCGTCGCGCAGCCCGGACACCGCGCAGGCGGCGGCGCAAACCTCCAAGTTGGGCCATCGGTACGGAAAACGGCCCCTTTGTTCCTTTGTGCTCTTTGTTTCGCGGGAACGGATTGGGGAGACTACAGAAGTCTGTGCCATGACAACGCGCTTCAGGTCGCCACCCGCCCCGGAATTACCGTCCTGCATTGCCTGACTCTGGGGTGGGCTGAATGCTCGTTCGCAAGAAGAAAGGTTGGATTGCCGCGAGGGTCGCGGGACACGGGTTTGCGTTCCGCCAAGTGGTGAAAGTGTTGAGGTTTGCCACTGCCCCGGGACAGCCTACAGGCGACCCCGGGGCAGGGGCGAACTCTGCTCGAACCGGAAGGGCTTCGGGCCGTCCGATTACAGACCGCAAGGCATCGTAACGCCGCGCTTGGCCAGCGCTGCCGTGAACGCGCGCCAGCCTTCCTCGATGCGGGGCAAGGGATTGGCGCCTCGTTTTCCGCCCTCGAACCGACAGAATGCCTCGATCGCGGTCATTGGCTGCGATCGGGTGTTTTTGATCGTCGGAGAGGTGCTGTCTTTCAATGACATGTCAATTCCCGCTTCCACGAGAAAAGCGGCCATGAAAAAATCACTGCCGTTCAGGGCGTAGTGCAAGGCCGAGCCCATGATCGGGTTGAGGTAGTTGATGTCGGCGCCCTTTGCCACGAGCAGATGGATAACCGGGAGGTTGTGTCCGCGCACGGCGGTCTGCAGCAGCGAAGTTTCGCGCCCGTGGCCCGACGGCGGAAACCAGTTGGGACCGATGCCGTTTTCCAGCAGCACCCGGACCACCTCCGGGTCTGCGTTGTCTCGCCCGACTGCGTACTGCGGTACGTTGTCGCCCGATGAAAGCATCGATACCGGATCCGCTCCCGCTCTGAGCACGGCTGCCATCACCTTGGGGGCGTTGTGCCGCGCCAGCAGGGCGAAATGGGTGACGGTCAATCCCTGTGCGCCGACGGTCTTGACGTTGGCGCCGGCATTCAGGAGGCGCTGAATGCGGTCCAGATCGCCGTCCTGGGCAGCGTGGGCGAGTTGAATGACTTGTCGATCCTGGAAGACTTTTTCTGCGGCGGTCATTGCGGTTCCTTCCGTAGGGCAGGCGGCCAGCAGCCAGGCCAGCAAGGTAAGGAGTATGCCGGCTGCGGACCGGCGGACGGAGATGGTCATGGCACCTAACCCTGCGTCATTGGGCCGATGTAATCGCCGGCGGTGCCTGGAGCGTCCGTGGCGTCGATCAGGGTCTGGATGTCCTCGGCTTTGCGAGCCTCGAAACCGTAGACCAGGTTGGTGATGCTGTGCTGGGCCGGTATGCCGGAATCGTGGCCGTCGGCGGCCTTGCCGGTCAGACCCCGCACTTCACCGACAGCCGGTGGCAGGTACCATCTGCCGCCACTGAATTCCTTGTTGCGCGCGGCCTCCTGGGGCGTGACGTTGAGGATGCGGTACGCCAGTTCCCCGGCCAGCTGGCGCGCCGGTTCAGGCAGCGCCGCCAGCGGATCGGCGATGCCCACCTCACCCAGTGCCCACTGGTTGGCCCGTCCGACGCCTTGCAGGCCCTGAGCCAACTGGTAAGTGACTGCTTGGGCGGTGGGCGAATTCTGCAGGCCGGTGAGGGGGTCGCCGCCGCCCTGCGCCAAGCCACCTGCGGCGCGGTACTGGATGAAGTTGTCGGCATACTCGCCCAGGCCGTCGGCCGGCATACCCACCGAGTTGGGGTGGAGCCCGGCGGCGTTGAACATCTGGCCTTTGAGGCCGCCCGCGACCCCTGCGGCCTGGGCCTTGCCGCCACCGAGGGAATGGCCGGTGACTTCGGCGTCGGGCATGCGGCGCTGAAGCTGTTTGCCAAGGTTGGTCGCCGCCTCGTATTGCTGAGTCTTCATGCCCAGCGCTTGGTCGTGGTCGGTGAGAATGTCCTCCGCTTCCCCCGTCGTGCCTCGGAATGCGACCACGGTTTTCGGCTCGAAGGGAAAATCGGAGGGCACGGTGTAGATCACGGCCTTGGAGTTGGCAATGGCACCTGGATCGAGGCCCTCCGCCAGCGCTTCATTGGCAGTCATCGCCTTCCACGGCTCCGGCGGCTTCTTCTGCTTGTCGGTGGCATTCGGGTTGTACTGGGCGTAGCTGTTCTCGGACAGTCGGGCCATTTCCACCGCCTTCATGTCGTCGCGAAGCCGGGCCGCGGTCTGCCGAGCGGCCGGATCTTCGCCTCCTTCGGCGTCGGCGATGAGCTGATTGCGTTTTTCGATGCGATCCTTGCGCGCTTGGGCCGAATCCGCAGCGAGACAGGGCAGGCAGGGCTGGGCAACGGGCTGGTGAGGCAAGAACTTCTGCTTGACCTTTCGGTAGGAGTCCTTGACCTTGGCATGGAGCTGGCTGGCCGCATAGACCTCGGCACCCGACACGACTGCCGCGCCCGCGATCGCTGCCTCGCCTCCGAGCAGCGCGGCAGCGCCCGCCTTGCGGCCGGCGTACTGGGCAGCGTCGAGGGCCGCATTCCCGGTTGCAATGGCTGCATCCGCTGCGGCGCGGCCCGCGGCGATGGCGGCGTCCCGCGCTGCGATGGCTGCATCCTTTGCTGCCTGCGCGGCGATACGTGCAGCGTCGGCGCCGGCCTGCGCCGCCCGTCTTGCAAGCTCGCTGGCTTTTGCCGCCGCGCTGCTGGCGGCGGCGCCCAGTTCACGCAGGGCCGAGGCACCTGCGCCTCCCGCTGCGCTCAGTGCTTCGCCGAAGGCCGATCCGAAACTCATCCTCGGGCGCTCTGCCTGGCGAGTTCGCCGAAAACCAATTCCGTGAAGTCGGACAGTGCCTTGGCTTTGCCGGCCGATGACAGATCGGGTGAGTCCACCACCTGCTTCATTGCAGGGATGCGCTCGTCGAAGCCTGGGCCGAGAAGCCAGGCGGTAATCACAAACACCGCGACCGATTGCTCGTCGCCAAGCTTGTAGCGAGCGGCGCGCTCCACCTGACGCCAGATTTCTTCGCCAAGGGCGTCGTCGGTCATGCTGGCGGCCTGGTTCGGGTAGTCCTCTCGAATCAGGCCGATCATCCGCTTCTGAAAGGAGGCGCGGCCGAGAGTCCTGAATTGTTGGCCGGTGATGCTTAGCAAGGCGGTAACTCCGGGCGGTACGTCGAAAAAGGGGTCCAGGAACAAGCTCCAGGCTCGGCTCACCTGCGAACTTCATTAAGAATGCCTGGTGATTGCCTTTCCCTCTTATCATAACCCGAACACCTCAAAGGCCCGGCAGCGCTCCACCCGCTCCTGGGCTATCCTGCTGCCCCATGCTCGGGCACTCCTGGCCCGGCCGCGCGTCTATCCTCGAATAACCGAACGAACACGCCCCATGCTGCGCCTCACCGCCCTGGCCAAGACTTTTGCCGATCCCCGCCCGCGCACGGTGCTGGCGGGCGTCGACCTGACGCTGGCGAGCGGCGAATACGTGGCGATCATGGGGGAGTCGGGCTCGGGCAAGTCGACGCTGCTCAACATGATTGCCGGGCTGGACCGGCCGGACGGTGGGCGCATCGAACTGGACGGCGTGGACCTGGGCGCGCTCGACGACGATGCGCTGACGCGGCTGCGACGCAGCCGGATGGGCTTCGTATTCCAGGCATTTCACATCCTGCCCCAGTTGAACCTGATGCAGAACGTGGCGCTGCCGTTGGTGTTGAACGGGGTGCCGCAGCAGGAGACCGCGGCACGCGCCCAGGCGATGCTGGAGGCGGTCGGGCTGGGGGACCGCGGAGCGAGCATGCCGCGCCAGCTTTCCGGCGGCGAGTTGCAGCGGGTGGCGATCGCCCGGGCGCTGGTGCATGGCCCGGCGCTGGTGCTAGCGGACGAGCCCACCGGCAATCTGGATGCGGACGCCGCCTTCCAGGTACTGACTTTGCTGCGGGAACGCATCAAGGGCGTGGGGGCGACGGGCATCCTGGTCACGCATTCGGCTGCCGCGGCGGCTAGCGCCGACCGGGTGCTGGTGCTGGGGCGCGACGGGTTGCGGGAGGCGGGGGCGTGAGGCCGCCCGGGGTGGTGCCCTGATGCTGCGCCTCGCGCCCTATTTCGTCGAGCCGCTGCGTGCGCGCAAGGGTGCGGCGCTGCTGACGGTGCTGGCCATCGCCCTCGGCGTCAGTCTCGGCGTGGCGGTGAATGCGGTGAACCGCGCCGCGCTGGAAGAATTCGCCCAGGGCATGCGCACCGTGTCGGGGGAGGCGGACCTGGAAGTGCGCGGTCCCGGCGCCGGATTCGATGAAGCGGTGTATCCGCGCCTCGCGCAGCTTGCCGGGATCGACGTGGCGAGTCCCGCCCTGGAGATCGACGCCCGGGTGCCGGGGCGGGAGGAGTCGCTGCGGCTGGTGGGCATCGACCTGTTTCGGGCGGCGCGGCTGCAGCCCGCGCTGGTGGCGGGGGTGGCGGGCGAGGACGGGAACCGCTTCGGTCTGCTGGAGGCGGACAGTGTTTTTCTCAGCCCGGCCGCCGCGGCCTGGCTCGGCCTGGGCGTGGGCGACGAGTTGAAACTGCAATCGGGCCTCGACGACGTACCGCTGCGAGTGGCGGGCCTGCTGGCCGGGGTGGGTGCGGCGCAGCGCCTGGCGCTTACTGACATCGCCACCGCCCAGTGGCGTTTCGGCCGCCTGGGGGTGCTCAACCGCATCGATCTGCGCCTGCGCCCCGGCGTCGATGCCGGCAGTGTCCGCACGGCAATCGAGACCGTGCTGCCGCCCGGCGTGCTGGCGCTGGCGCCGCAGGAGGCCACGGGCCAGCAGGCCGACCTGTCCCGCGCCTATCGCGTGAATCTCAACATGCTGGCCATGATGGCGCTGCTGACGGGGGCCTTTCTGGTGTTCTCGGCCCAGTCGCTGGCGGTGATCCGGCGCCGCGCGGAACTCGCCTTCCTGCGGGCGGCGGGCGTCACGCGGCGCATGCTGGTGGCCTGGCTGGTGGCGGAGGGGGCGGCGCTCGGCGCGCTCGGCGCGGCGCTCGGCGTGGCCCTCGGTTACGGCCTGGCGCAGCTTGCGTTGACGCTGCTGGGCGGGGATCTGGGCGCCGGCTTCTTCGCCGGTTCGCAGCCGCAGTTGCGCTTCGATCTGTTCGGGGCATCGGCCTTCTTCGGCCTGGGCATTTGCGCCGCCGCGGCAGGGGCGCTGGCGCCGGCGCTGGAGGCCGCCGCGGCGCCCCCGGCCCTCGCGCTCAAGGCCGGCGACGAGTCCCGACCGCTGGCGCGGCTGGAACGGGTCTGGCCGGCGGCGCTGGCGCTGGCGGCGGGGCTGGGGGTGGCGGCGCTGCCGCCGGTGGGCGGCCTGCCGGTGTTCGGTTACGCCGCCATCGCCCTGCTGTTGCTGGGAGCGATCCTGATCATGCCGCGGCTGGCGCGCGGCGCCTTCGCGCTGCTGCCGCAGCGTGGCGCAGCACCGCTGCAACTGGCCCAGGCGCAGTTGCGCAACGCGCCGGGTCTCGCCGCCGTGGCGGGGGCGGGCATCCTGGCGAGCGTGGCGGTGGCGGCGGCGATGGCGATCATGGTGAGTTCCTTCCGCGTGTCGCTGGATGCGTGGCTGACGCAGGTACTGCCGGCGGACCTCTATGCCCGCGCCGGCAGGGCAGCGGAAACGGGGTTTCTCGATGCCGCCCAGCAGGCGCTGATCCGCAGCACGCCGGGGGTGGCGCAAGTGCGCTTCGTACGCCACCAGAATCTGCTGCTGGAGCCGGGGCGTCCGGCGGTGGCGCTGCTGGCGCGCAGCCCCGGGGACAAGCCGGGAGACATCGGGCTGCCGATGGTGGCCGGCGGTGTGCCCGCGCGCAGCGACCTGCCGCCACTGTGGATCTCGGAAGCGATGGTGGATCTGCACGGCTGGGCTTTGGGGAACGAAGTGGACCTGCCGCTGGCCGGGCGCAGCCAGCGCTTCGCGGTGGCGGGGGTGTGGCGCGACTACGCGCGCCAGCACGGCGCGGTGGCGCTGGACATCGAAACCTATCGCCGCCTCACGGGAGACGAGCGGGTGAATGACTTCTCGGTGTGGCTGGCGCCCGGCTACGGCGCCGATGCGCTGGCCGCGGCCATAAGTCAGCGTCTGGAGGGCGGCGACAAACTGGAGATCGCCCGCCCCGGCGAAATCCGCCAGGTGAGCCTGCGTCTGTTCGACCGCAGCTTCGCCGTCACCTACGCGCTGGAGGCGGTGGCGATCCTGATCGGCCTGTTCGGCGTGGCGGCGAGCTTCGGTGCGCTGGCGACGGCGCGGCAGCGGGAGTTCGGCATGCTGCGCCACATCGGCATGACGCGGCGCCAGATCGGGGCGATGCTGGCGATCGAGGGCGGTTTCGTGTCGGCCCTCGGCGTGGCGGCGGGGCTGACTTTGGGGCTGGGCATCGGCGTGCTGCTGATCCACGTGGTGAATCGCCAGTCCTTCCACTGGAGCATGGACATGCACGTGCCGCTGGCGGCGCTGGGCGGCTTCGGGCTGGCGATGGTGGCGCTGGCAGCGCTGGTGTCGGTGGTGGCGGCACGCAGGGCGATGCGCGTGGAAGCGGTGAGAGCGGTGCGGGAGGACTGGTGAGGGTTTGGCTTGCACTCGTGCTGGCGCTGTTCGGCACGCACGTCATGGCGGCCGACTACCCGTCGGTGGAGCGCGACCGCGTGTTGGAATTCCCTCGGGACCATGGTGCCCATCCTGCCTATCGCACCGAGTGGTGGTACATCACCGGCTGGCTCAAGACCCCGGAGGGCCAGGACCTGGGCTTCCAGGTGACCTTCTTCCGGGTGCGGCCGCGCATCGGCGAAGACAACCCCAGCGCCTTCGCGCCGCGCCAGATCCTGTTCGCCCACGCGGCCCTGGCCGACCCGCGGCGCGGGCGCCTGCTGCACGGCGAGCGCGCGGCACGGGCCGGCTTCGGGCTGGCCCAGGCGCTGGAGGGCAACACCGACGTGCGCATCGACGACTGGTGGCTGCGGCTGGAGGGGCAGGGCTATCGGACCCGCATCGCAGGGACTGACTTTTCCCTGGACCTGACGCTGGCGGCGACCGGCCCGGTGCTGCTCCAGGGCGAAAGGGGCTTCAGCCAGAAGGCCGCCGATCCGCGCCACGCCAGCCACTACTACAGCCGGCCCCATCTGGCGGTGAGCGGCCGGGTGGAGCAGGGCGGGCGCAGCGCGGAAGTGGGCGGCAGCGCTTGGCTCGATCATGAGTGGTCCAGCGGCTATCTGCCCGATGACGCGGTGGGTTGGGACTGGGTCGGGCTGCATCTCAACGACGGTTCGGCGCTGATGGCCTTTCGCATGCGCGGCGCCGCGGGCCAGCCGCTGTGGGCGGCGGGAAGTCAGCGTTCGGGGAGCGGCGACGAGCGGCGTTTCGGGCCGCAGGACGTGGCTTTCGTCGCACGCCGGCAATGGCGCTCGCCGCGCACCGGGGCGAGCTATCCGGTGGCGATGGAACTGCGGGTCGGGGATCTGCGGCTCGAACTGGAACCGCTGATGGACGATCAGGAACTCGATTCGCGCATGTCCACCGGTACCGTGTATTGGGAGGGCGCGGTGCGGGTGATGGACGGCGGGCGGGAGATCGGCCGCGGCTACCTGGAGCTTACCGGCTATTGGCAGCGGCTGCGGATGTGAGCCGCGCGGCGTTCAGGAGCGCAGGCGGCTGCGTACCGAGACGTGGCGCGACAGGAAGTCCATCTGGTCGGCGAGGATGTTGCGGTTGCAGAGGATCAGGTATTCCGCCTTGTTCGGGATGTAGGGCGCGTAGAGCAGTTCCATGCCGGCCTGCTCCGGCGTGCGCCCGCTCTTGCGCTGGTTGCAGGGGCGGCAGGCGGTGACGACGTTCATCCAGGTGTCGCGGCCGAGCTGCGACAGGGGCACGATATGGTCGCGGGTGAGGCGCTGCGCCGAGTAGCCGGTGCCGCAGTAGGCGCAGATGTGACGGTCGCGGTGGAACAGTTCGCGATTGTTGAGTGGCGGGATCCGGGTGAAGCTCTTGGCCGACAGCGCCCGGCCCTTGATCGCGATGATGCTGTTGGCGACGATGGCGGAGCGCAGGCCGGTGACGCGGGAGGTGCCGCCGTGGAAGGTGAAGCTGATGTCGCCGGCATCCCAGGCGACCAGGTTGCGGGCGTAGTAGAACACGGCGTGCTGCCAGTTCACCCAGCGGTGGGGAACACCATGCATGTCCAGCGTGAGGATCAGCGGGTAGCGTGCATGGGTAGGGTCGGCTTCCATCTCCACAGTAGAATTCAGGCGTCGGTCAACAGTAACAGAGCATCGTGAATTTGAGAACCGCGCGAGGGCCTTCGCGCCCAGCAGACCCGGCGATGCGGCGCCTGTCCTGGGCCTTCGTCGCATCCGCCGCGCTGCACGGCGTGCTCCTCTGGCCGGCGCCTACGCGCGAGCCCACATCCGCACTCAGTCAGCCTCTCGCGGTGACTCTCAGGCCGCCTCAGGTTCCGCCACCGGCAACCGAAGCCGCTGCGCCTGCGGTCACCGCTTCGCAAAGACTGACTTCTGTCGGCCGTGAGCGCGAACCCCGCTCGCGTGTGTTGACCGTTCGACTGGGACGGAAAGCTCCCGAGCCGGCCGCCTGCCCTGCAAGCGCCCGTCGCTTCCGAAACGTCGCCGCCGGCACAGGATCTGCCGCAGCCCAGCTACGATCAGGCGGTGGCGGCCGCGGATCGGGCGACCCAGCCCCAAGCTTCGCCGTCGGCACCCCTGGCGACCGAGGGAGCCGACGGGGAGGCCCTGAGACAGTTTCGGATTGCGGTGGCGCGGCGCGTCGGCCAACACGATTTCCCTGAACTCGCAGACGAGATCGGCGCCGGCAATGCCTCGGTCGTGCGGGTGGTCGTCGGGCCGGCGCCGGGATTGGCGAACGTTTCGGTCGCGCGGTCTTCGGGCCATGCGCGGCTCGACGCCAAGGCGCGGGAGCTGATCGGTGCAGGGGTCAGCGCCACGGCGCTGCCCGACGCCCTGCAAGGGCGCGAGTTCGTCGCCGACTTCCGGATCGAGTTCCGCCCCCGGAACGACGCTCTGCTCGAGTAGCTCAGCACCTCACCTGCTGGCGGCAGAAGTTGTCGAGCTCGGTGACGGCCACGGTGGCGCCGGCTTCGACGCGGGTCTGGCTGCGGCCCATTTCCATCGCCAGCTTGAATTCGTACTTGGCGAAGAACTCGTTGAACATCTCGCCGCCGAGGGTGCCGACGGCATGCAGGCCGTCGGTAGCGGCGTCGTATTCCAGGAGGATCGCGGCGAGGGGTTGGGGCGCGGGGCCGGCCAGGACGCGGGCGCCCGCCGCAGGATCGTACTGGCTGTGCTCCGAGCAGCAATGAATGACCTGCGCCAGCCTGGAGTGGGGCGTCGGCTGGGATCGGTAGCTGATGAAGCTGAGGTCCTTGGTCGGGTAGGTGAGCTGATGGGCGCAGATCGCGGAGTAGGCGACGATCGATTGCCGGGTACCGACCCCGCCGGGCCAGTCGTAGCGGCCGGCCTGGGCGGTTTTCAGCGCGGCCGCCGGCCCGGCGGGCTTGCCGAGATCCAGCAGGAAGCACGGCGTCGCCGCGTAGGGGTAATGGAAGATGTAATTGCGCTGCACGACCAGCGCGCCTGCCCGCAGCGGGGCGCCGTCCGCCTGCACCAGCCGGGCCCGGGCGTAGCGGCGGGGCTGGAGGCCTGCCTCGCTGTGCGCCGGAAGCGCTCCCGAGCCGCAGGCCGTTGCGCAGAGTACGAGGAAATCGCGTCTTTCCATGGCCGGGCCTCCTGACTTCGTCACCTGAGCCTAGACAACGCGCCGAACCGAGTCAAACCCCGTCCCTGCCCGGCCGGTGGAGGAGTACCAGGGCAACAGCGATCAGCAGCATGCCTGCGGTCTCGACCAGCCCTGGCTGCTCGCCCAGTTGAAAACGCGAAGACAGCACGCCGATCACCGGAACGGCAAGCACGGAAAGGCCTGCTGCGCCCGCGGACAGGCGATGGAGGAGGTACAGCCAGGCGAGCCAGGCGCCCGCGGTGGCCGGAACGATGTTGTACGCCAGCATCACGATGAACTCCGGCGTCCAGCGTATCGGCGGCCCTGGCGTCGCGGCCGCCACTGCGGTGAGGACCAGTGCGCCGAACAGCATCTGCCAGGCGGTAAGGCTCAGCAGGTCGATGCTGCGCCGCGCCCTCAGCCACTTGGCGAGCACGGCGCTGGCGGCCCAACTGATTCCCGCCCCCACGGCGAGCAGGCTGCTCTTCAGGCCGCCGCCGAGCCGCCATGGCTCGATCACCAGCACCAGCCCGGCGAGCGCGATTGCGGCCGCCAGTGCCTGTTCCCGGCCCAGCTTTTCACCCAGCACCGGCCAGGCGAGAAGCAGGGTCCAGAAGGGCATGGTGTAGGCCAGGACCGAAGTCTTGCCGGCGCCCCCCTCGACCAACGCCCAGGTGGCGAGGCCTATGAAGCCCGCCGTCTGAAGCACGCCGAGCAGGACGAGCCCCGCGCCGGCGGGTGGCGCAATTGATTGGCCCCGCGCCAGCATGACCCCGAAGAGCAGCAGCGCAGCGGGCAGCACGCGCCACGCCGCGAAGTCGAACGGGGAGGCGTAGGCCAGCGCCTGCTTCATGACCACCCAGTTGTAGCCCCAGACCAGGCACAGCAGGGTGAAGGCGACGCCCGGCAACGCTCGCGCGAACCGCCTCACGCCTTCGGCGGGGCAAGCAGGATGTCGCCGGCGTGGAAGTCGTAGGCTCCCTGACTGCGATCGGCAAAAAAATAGCGCAGCGTCAGGGCAATCGAGCGGAAGGCGATCTCGTCCCAGGGTATGTCGCGTTCGTCGAACAGCGCCACCTCAAGGGATTCCTCGCCGGGGGCGAAGTCGAGATCGAGCAGTCGGGCGCGATACACCAGATGGACCTGGTTGATGTGGGGCACGTTGATCAGCGTGAACAGCGATCCGAGTTCGATGCGCGCCCCGGCTTCCTCGATGGTTTCCCTGATCGCCGCCTGGGCAGTCGTTTCGTTGTTCTCCATGAAGCCAGCGGGCAGCGTCCACGTGCCGTAGCGCGGCTCGATCGCCCGACGGCAGAGAAGAACTTGGTCCCGCCACTCGGGGAGGGCGCCAACCACCATTTTCGGGTTCTGGTAATGGATGGTGCCGCAGTGCTCGCACACGTGCCGGGGCAGCGTGTCGCCGGGGGGGATGCGCAGTTGGACCGGGCTGCCGCAGTGGCTGCAATAGTTCATGGGTAGCCAATCACTGAACCTCAAGGATTGTAACGCCAGGTGCCCGGCCTCCACTCCTTGGAGCTGCTCAAGTAGGTGGGTGCTTCGCCGTAAAGCGGGGAGCGGAACCCAAGGGGTGTGGGCCGAATCTGCGGTCGGGCGGTCGGGCGGTCGGGCCAGATTCAAGTCGATGATACCGGTAGACATTTCAAAGTTTGCACAACTCAAGGCCTCAGGCGATCTGCCATCGCCAAAGGGAGGCGCGCTCGCCATCATGCAGCTCTTGCAGCGCGAGGACGTCTCGATGGGCGAACTGGCCCACGCGATCAAGGCCGATCCGGCCTTCGTCGGCCGCTTGCTCAAGGCGGCCAACAGCGTCGGTGCCTTGGGCTTTGGGCGGCGTCCCGTGGTTTCGATACAGGACGCCCTGGTGGTGCTCGGCGTGCCCGCGGTGCGCGGGCTGGCGCTGAGTTTCTCGCTTATGACCGAGTACTCCAGAGGGGGCTGCCGCAACTTTGACTACGGTGGGTTCTGGTCGTCCTCGCTGGCTTGCGCATTGGCGTTGCAGGCGATCACGGCGCGCACGCGCGCTGCCGCACCGGAGGAGGCCTTCAGTGTCGGCCTTCTGGCGCGAATCGGCGAACTCGCGCTGGCAACCATCTATTCCGAGGCCTACTCCGATCTCTTGGGCCGCAACGTCGGCGTTGCACCGGAGCGATTGGTGGACGAAGAGCGCCAAGCCTTTGCGATGGACCACCGTGAACTGTCGGCCGCCATGCTGGGCGACTGGGGCATTCCCAAGGTCTATACCGATCCTGTCTTCGCCCACGAGGCAGAGGAAAGCAACTCCTTCGCGGAAGGCTCGCGCCAATACGTTCTGACTCAGTCCCTGGTTCTGGCGCGGCACGTCGCGCAGATCTGCCTTGCGCCGGACGGCCGGCGTGCCGGCTTGATGGGCCGTCTGCTACTGCTCGGGTCGCGCATGTCGATCGAAGAGGACGTGCTCACAGCCATGTGCGACAGGGTGGTCGATGAATGGCAGCAGTGGGGAACACTGCTCAACGTCGCGACCAGGTCGGTGCCGCCTTTCCAACAGATAGTGCTGACCGTGCCGGGCGGCGACGAAGAGGTTCCGGATCCTGCCGGAACGCCACAACTCCAACGCGTTCGCGTGCTCGTGGTGGACGACGATCCTGCGATGCGTGCCGTGCTTCGGGTGGCCCTGCAGAGAATCGGAAACGAGGTGGTCGAGGCGGGAAACGGCAGGGCGGGGCTGGAACTGGCGATCGAGACACAGCCGCAGATGATGATCGTCAACTGGGTCATGCCCGAGATGGACGGCATGGAACTCACCCGCGCTCTGCGTCAGACGAAGGTCGGCAAGGGCATCTTCATCCTGGTTCTGACGAGCTTCGAGGACGAGGAACGCCTGATCGAAGCCTTCGAGGCCGGGGTGGACGACTTCATGCCGAAGCCGCTCAAGCCTCGCGTATTGGCCGCGCGGCTGCGGGCGGGCCAGCGCATCATCAAGCTCCAGCAGGAGATCGAACGCGACCGGGAGGAGATCCGGCATTTTGCCGCCGAACTGGCCGTATCCAACCGCCGGCTTCAGGAGGTGGCGCTGACCGACGTCCTCACCGGATTCCCGAACCGGCGCTACGGCATGGAACGCGTCCAGCAGGAGTGGGCCGTGGCGAGCCGGTCGGCAAGGCCGATGGCTTGCCTGATGATCGACCTGGACGACTTCAAGGTCATCAACGACACATACGGTCACGACGTCGGCGACACGGTGCTCAAGCATACCGCCGCCGCCCTCAAGAGGGGCCTGAGGACACAGGACGTGATCTGCCGTACCGGCGGCGACGAGTTTCTCGTCATCTGCCCCGACACCGGTCTTCAGGCGGCCCTGGTTTGCGCCGAGCGGGTGCGGCGGTCGGTGGAAAGCCTTTCCATTCCCACCGGCATGCTTCAGCTCAAGAGCACGATCAGCATCGGCGTGGCGATACGGGATCCCGGAATGAACAACGCCGACGACCTGATCAAGCGTGCCGACCAGGGGGCTTATCTGGCCAAGCAGCAAGGACGCAACCGCGTCGCCACGGTCCAGGCAACACCCTGATTTGACGACCGAAGTCATAGTAAGGCCGGGCTTCCTCAAGTTTTCCCTTCAGGCGCCGTAACGGGTCTCGACAACGGTGTATTGCGCTCAAGAAATGGACCGCGGCGAAATCCAAAGAATGCTCGATGAACGACCGATCCGGATGCTGGTGGTGGACGATTCGGAGGACGACGCGTTTCTGCTCTATTCGGAGCTTGTCAGCCGCGGTGCCAAGATCGACTATCAGCGCGTCGACAACGCCTCCGAGATGGCGGCAGCGGTCACCACGGGGGAGTGGGACGTGATCCTTTGCGATCACAACATGCCAGGCTTCGACTCCTTCGGAGCGCTCGAGGTGTTGAAGCAGAGCAGCAAAGACATACCCTTCATCATCTATTCCGGGGCCATCAGCGACGCGCAGGCCATCATCGCGATGGGCAACGGCGTCAGCGACTACATTCAGAAGGGCAATTTCGCAAGGCTCGTGCCCGTGATCGAACGGGAGTTGCGCGGCGCGGCGACACGCCGGGCCGTGCGTCAGGCCGATCACCGCATCAAGGAACTTGCCTTCTACGACAGCCTGTCGAGCCTGCCGAACCACAACCTGTTCTGTGCCCGCGTCGATGAGTGGATCGCCGAGTGGGAACACCGCGGCAAGGAGCCGTGCGGTGCTCTGTACTACATCGACGTCGACCGCTTCATGCGCATCAACTCGTCGTTCGGCTACGACATCGGCAATCAGATCCTTCGCCAAGTAGCCCAGCGCCTGGGCGAATGTGCCGGGCAGCATGCGATGCTGGCGCGGCTGGGCGGAGACGAATTCGGTGTCTTCTATCCGCAACTGGCCGGGAGGGCGGCGGCAGAGGCTTTCGGTCAGTGGCTTATCCAGGCATTCGATGCGCCGTTCATGAAGGGCAACCTCGAGCTTTACCTCACGCCGAGTATCGGTGTGGCTCTGCTCCCGGCGGACGGTGCCGACGTCTATGAGATCTTGATGAATGCCGAGACGGCGATGGCTGTGGCCAAGCGCAGCGGTGGCAACCATGTGCTGTTTTATACGCGCGATCTGAACGCAACCTCGGCGGAGCGGTTGGCCCTGGAAAGCGACCTGCGCCATGCGATCGAACGCAACGAGCTATTCCTGCAATACCAGCCGGTGGTTCACTCCCTGGCTGGCTCCGTCGCCGGGGCGGAAGCCCTCCTGCGGTGGCGCCATCCGATGCTGGGGCTGATGCCGCCCGACCGGTTTATTCCGATCGCCGACGAGTCGGGACTGATCGTGGAGATTGGCGAATGGGTGCTTAGGCAGGCCTGCGCCCAAGGGCGGGCCTGGCACGACGCCGGACATCGCAACCTGTGCGTTTCGGTGAATGTGTCGGCGGTGCAGTTCGCACAGCCCCGCCTGCTCGAAGTGGTGGCCAGTGCGCTTGCCGATTCCGGATTCCGGCCCGAATGCCTCGAACTGGAAATCACAGAGGCGGTCCTGATGCGCGATGCCGAGAGCACCATTGCGATGCTGCGTGCGCTCAAGAGCGTGGGCGTGCAGATCTCCATGGACGACTTCGGAACCGGGTATTCGTCTCTGTCATATCTGAGACGCTTTCCGATCGACATCCTAAAGATCGACAAGTCCTTTGTGCGCGACATCGGATCCGACGCCGAAGACGAAGCGATCGTCCGGGCCATCATGGCGCTGTCGCGAAGTCTGAGGTTGACGACGATCGCCGAAGGGGTCGAAAAGGTCGAACAGTTGCGGTTCCTCGAGAAGGAGGGCTGCGATCGCTTCCAGGGCTTCTATTTCAGTCGCCCTCTGGACATCGAGGTGTTCCAGGCCAGACTGGCGACAGAACATCGGGAGGTTGCCGGAACAATTCATTAGTCTTGAACGCGGCGCCCGGCAGGGTGCGGCGGCCACAGCTTGCCTTCTAGCGGGGAGGTGACCGAAGGGCTTGTAGGACAATCCCCTACTTGCATGTTTGCGCGCGCTCGTACAGCATTCTCCGAAACGGGCCGATTCCCATGTTGTCGTGCATTGGCGACAATCCTCTCCAGCGTGACGCAATGTCGCGTCCGCCAGGGAGGGCAACGTGAGAACCGCAGAGATGAATAACGAGATGAAGGAACTCAACCTCGCCTATCTGATGCTTGCGCAGCAGATGCTCAGGCAGGATCGTGATTCCGCAATGTTCCGCCTCGGCATTTCGGAAGACATCGCGCAGATGCTCGAAGATCTGACCCCGGGCCAAGTGTTGAAGATGTCGGGTGCCAACATGCTTCTGTGCCGCTTTCGCTTCGACGACCGCCTGTTGCTGGGCCTGCTTGCCAGCCATGAGCGGGAATCCGGTACGGCGCGACTGCACGCCATGATTCTGGCGGCCGACAAGCCCGTCGAAGCCGTTGCCTGAGGACATCGGACATGCGTAACAAGAGCATCGTTTCGGAGGGACGCGAGATTCAGCTCGCCACCGAGCTCATACAGCTCGGCGCACGGCTCCAGATGCTCGAAGCAGAGACTCATCTCAGCCGCGAGCGACTGCTCAAGCTCTACAAAGAGGTAAAGGGCGAGTCGCCGCCGAAGGGCATGCTGCCATTTTCCACGGACTGGTTCCTCACTTGGCAGCCCAACATCCACGCCTCGCTGTTCATGTCCTTTCACCGATTCATGCGGCAGAACGCCGCGAATTCGGGGTTGGACGCCATCATCAAGGCGTACCGACTGTATCTCGACCATCTCCAGGATAACGGGATGGAGCAAGTGTTGTCGCTGACCCGAGCCTGGACGCTGGTGCGCTTTTTCGATGCCAGGATGCTGAAACTGGCACGCTGCACGCGCTGCAGCGGCCAGTTCATATCGGATGCGTTCGACCTGACCGACAAGTATGTTTGCGGCCTGTGCCATGTTCCGGCGCGTGCCGGAAAGACCCGGCGCAAGCTGCAGGAGATTCGCGAGCAGGGCGCTGCATTGACCGTCTGACCTCCTCCTTGCGCTAGCAAGGGGCTTATGCCGTTCCGGGCGTGGCTTCTCCCGGGCGGCATTTTTTTTGTCCTCTTGCCCTGCTCAAGTTCGCGTGAACACCCGCCGATAGTTGGTTCGCACAACGGCGGCGTCACGCTCCGGCCAGGAGCGCCACACCGCCGAACCTCAGGACCGGACCAGTAAGCCCTCGCGGAGTCTGCGCATGTTCGTCATCATCGGCTGGCTAATCGTTCTGGGCGCAGTGCTCGGCGGATTTGTGATGGTCGGCGGGCATGTCGCCGCACTGATACAGCCCTCGGAACTGATCACCATCGGCGGCGCCGCCCTTGGAGCGTTTCTGGTCTCCAACAGCCCGAAAGTCATCAAGGCCACGCTCGGGGCGATGCCCTCTTTGTTCAAGGGCTCGAAGTACACCAAGGCGCTCTACATGGACATGCTGTCCATGCTCTACGAGGTGCTAGCCAAGGTACGCAAGGAGGGTCTGATGTCGATCGAGAACGACGTCGAGAACCCGGACCAGAGCCCGATTTTCGGCAAGTACCCGACGATCGCCGGCGATCACCACGCCATGGAGTTCCTTACAGACTATCTGCGCATGATGGTCGGCGGCAATCTGAACGCCTTCGAAATAGAGAACCTTATGGACAACGAGATCGAAACCCATCACCACGAGGGGGAAGTGCCGGCGCATGCTCTGGCCAAGTTGGCCGACGGCCTGCCGGCCTTCGGCATCGTGGCTGCGGTGATGGGGGTCGTGCATACCATGGAATCGGTGGGCATTCCGCCATCGGAACTGGGAAAGCTGATTGCAGCTGCACTTGTGGGCACCTTCCTCGGAATTCTACTGTCCTATGGATTCGTGGGGCCGCTCGCTACCGCCCTGGAGCAGAAACTTCACGAGTCCACGAAGATGTTCCAGTGCATGAAGGTTGTGCTGCTCGCCAGCATGAACGGCTATGCGCCGCAGGTGGCTATAGAGTTCGGGCGCAAGGTTCTGTTCTCCACCGAGCGCCCGAGCTTCAGAGAGCTCGAGGAAGAGGTCAAGAGTCGCAAGGCGAGATAGCCCCGATCACTGCCCTCGCATGAGACATGGATCGGAACCAGCCGCGCCCGAGGCCAATCAACAGACCACGACATGAGCGACGATTCCCAAAGACCGATTGTCGTCAAGCGCATCCGGAAGGGGGGCGGAGGCCATCACGGCGGTGCGTGGAAGATCGCCTATGCGGACTTCGTGACGGCGATGATGGCGTTCTTTCTCCTCATGTGGCTGATCGGGTCCACCGCCAAGGGCGATCTGGACGGCATTGCGGAGTACTTCCAAACCCCCCTGAAGGTGGCGCTCCAGGGCGGATCGGGAGCCGGCGATGCGTCGAGTTTGATAAAGGGCGGAGGGCAGGATCTGACGCGAAGCGCAGGCCAAGTCAAGCGTGGCGACGTGGAGGCCCAGCAGAAGATCATCAACCTCCAGGCCCACAAGGGGGAACATGACCAGGAGCGGGAAGCGCTCCGTCTGTCCGAGCTGAAGACCAAGATCGAGGGCATGATCGACGCAACGCCTAACCTGGGCGCCTTCAAGAACCAACTCCTGCTTGACCTGACGTCCGAGGGGCTGCGGATCCAGATCGTCGATGCGCAAAACCGGCCGATGTTCGACCTGTCCAGCGCGGAACTCAAGTCGTATGCAAAAGAAATATTGCGGCACATCGGATCGGCACTCAACGGTGTCGAGAACCGGATCAGTCTTTCCGGACACACCGATGCGACGCCGTTTGCGGGGGGCGAGAAGGGCTTTTCCAATTGGGAGCTTTCGGCCAGCCGCGCCAACGCCTCACGGCGCGAGCTGATTGCGGGAGGCATGGATGAAACGAAAGTGCTGCGGGTTGTCGGGTTGGCTTCAACCGTCATGTTCGACGGGCAGGATCCCTTCAATCCCATCAATCGCCGAATCAGCATCATCGTGATGAACAAGAAGACGGAAGAGTCTGTGCTCCGCGATGCGGCGGGTATCGATGTCGGTTCGGCGGAGGACGTGTCGCGGGAAGTCGTCGGCGGAGAGTCTTCCCGAGGAGCGGGGCAGGGGGCTCGCTGAGTTTCGGAGCCGTGTGCGGGCGGCCGTGCGGGGCGTTCAGCGGGGCGCTGGCCACGAGCTTCACAGACGCGAGCGCGATCGGGATTCCGCAACTGGATCGGACCATGCGTGAGCGAAACACCGCCGGCCGCCGACCGTTGGCGGATGTACCGCCAGAAGTTGCGCGACAGGAGCATCCGATGGAAACGAGCGTGTTCGCCAGTGACGGCAAAGCTGTAATCCGTTTGAGCGGACATTTCGACCTCAGTGCGCATCGTGCGTTTCGCGAAGCCGTGGAACGCGCAATGGGGTCGTGCGACGTGCGGGAGGTGCTGGTGGACCTGGCCGGCGTCGGTTATCTCGACAGTTCGGCCTTGGGTATGCTGCTGATGCTGCGGGATCGGGCGCGGGCCAATGCTTGGCACGTGTGCCTGGCGAACTGCCGGGGTGACGTGAAGCAGGCGCTGTGCGTCGCCAATTTCGGCCGGCTGTTCGCCATCACGTGACACCAGCGCCGCCTTCGGGGGGCCACCAGGCCCGGGATTCCAGGCGGCTGCCAAATCCGGAATAGGAGGGTTAAAGCGGCCGTTTTCCGGCCGGCGGTGCTTTCGGCTTGCTTCGATAATCGGCAGCGTACAGGCAAACCGTGGGCGGGACCGCCGTGGCGGACGACTCCGATCTCGAACGAACAGAACCGGCATCGCAGCGCAGGCTGGAACAGGCGCGCGAAGAAGGGCAGGTTCCCCAGTCGCGGGAACTGTCGACGTTTCTCGTCCTGATCGCCGGGACCGGCGGGGTCTGGGCTCTCGGCAACTGGCTCACCGAACGCTTCGGCGGCGTTCTGCGCCACGGTCTCACCCTCGACCGCACGGCGGCCTTCGATCCCCAGGCGATGGGCTCGCGGCTGATCGAGATGGGCAGCGACGCCCTGATCACTCTCATGCCGCTGTTCCTGGTGCTGCTGGTGGCGGCAGTCGCAGGCCCTTTCTTTCTCGGCGGGCGCGTGTTTGCCCCCAAGGCCTTGAATCCCGATTTCACCCGGCTCGACCCGTTCAAGGGCTTCGGCCGCATGTTCTCGCTGCACGGACTGGCGGAACTGGTCAAGGCGATCGCCAAGTCTCTCGTCATTGGCCTGGTCGTCTTGTGGGTGGTGCGCCACGAGCAGGATGCGCTGTTTGCACTGGTCAGTCAGTCGGTGGATTCCGGCCTCGCCGCTTTCGCCCGCATGCTGCTGTTCGCGACTCTCGCTACGGTGGCGGGGCTGGCGCTGCTGGCGGCAATCGACGTTCCGTTCCAGCTCTGGCAGTACTACTCCAAGTTGCGTATGACCAAGGAAGAGGCGCGCCAGGAAGCCAAGGAGATGGAGGGCGATCCGCAGGTCAAGGCGCGCATTCGCAGCCAGCAGCGCGAGATGGCGCGCCGCCGCATGATGGCCGAAGTACCCAAGGCCGATGTTGTGGTCACCAACCCGACCCATTTTGCAGTGGCCTTGCGCTACGACGCGGCGCGGGACGGCGCGCCGCGCGTCGTGGCCAAGGGGGCGGGGCTGGTGGCGCAGAAGATACGCGAACTGGCGGCCCGGCATTCGGTGCCGGTGCTCGAAGCGCCGGCTCTGGCGCGGGCGCTGCATCGCCACGCCGACCTCGGCGACTCGATTCCCGCTGCGCTCTACACGGCAGTCGCCGAAGTAATGGCCTGGGTCTATCAGCTCAGCGCCTATCTCAGGCAGGGCGGACTGCCGCCCACGGCGCCGCTGCAGATTGCCGTGCCTGCGGATCTCGACCCGGGTTCTGCGGCCTGACTCTTGCCCCCAAGACCTGAATGAGCGCCTCCCTCACCCTGCAGTCGGCTTTCTCCCGCAGCAATCTGCGCAGCCTCGCGGCGCCGCTCCTCATCGTCATGATCCTGTCGATGATGGTGCTGCCGCTACCGCCTTTCCTGCTCGACCTGCTGTTCACCTTCAACATCGCCATTTCCGTGATGGTGCTGCTGGTGGCGATGTACACGATGCGCCCGCTGGACTTCTCGGTGTTCCCGACGGTGCTGCTGGTGACGACGCTGCTGCGCCTGTCGCTCAACGTCGCTTCCACCCGCGTGGTTTTGCTGGAGGGACACTCCGGCCCCGATGCGGCGGGAAAGGTAATCGAGGCCTTCGGCCACTTCCTGGTGGGCGGAAACTATGCCGTCGGGCTGGTCGTGTTTGTGATCCTGGTGGTGATCAACTTCGTCGTCATCACCAAGGGCGCCGGTCGCATTGCCGAAGTGTCGGCACGCTTCACCCTCGACGCGATGCCCGGCAAGCAGATGGCGATCGACGCCGACCTGAATGCCGGTCTGATCGGCGAGGAGGAAGCCCGCAAGCGGCGCACCGCGATTGCCCAGGAGGCGGATTTCTTCGGTTCCATGGACGGCGCGTCGAAGTTCGTCCGCGGAGATGCCGTCGCCGGCATCCTGATCCTGCTGATCAACGTGATCGGCGGCCTCATTGTCGGTGTCATGCAGCACGACATGGACCTCGGCGGCGCGGCGAAGAACTACACTCTGCTCGCCATCGGCGATGGCCTGGTGGCGCAGATCCCGGCGCTGATCATCTCCACCGCCGCCGGCCTGGTGGTGAGCCGGGTGGCCACCGACGAGGACATCGCCCAGCAGGTGACCGGCCAGTTGCTCGGCAAGCCCCAGGTGATACTGATCACCGCCGCCATCCTGGGCATCCTGGGCCTGATTCCCGGCATGCCGAACTTCGTGTTCCTGCTCCTCGCGGCCGGTCTGGCGGGGCTGGCCTATTCCGGCCTGAAGCGCGATGCCAAGGCGGAACCCCAATTGCCCGCCGCAACCGCGGCACTGGTGGTGCCGCCGGAGATGCAGGAAGCCACTTGGGCCGACGTCACGCCGGTGGATGTCCTCGGGCTTGAAGTCGGTTACCGCCTGATCCCGCTGGTGGACAAGGGCCAGGATGGCGAACTGCTGAAGCGCATCCGCGGTCTGCGCAAGAAGTTCGCCCAGGACGTGGGCTTCCTCGCCGCACCGGTCCATATCCGCGACAACCTGGAACTCAAGCCCAACGGCTACCGCATCACGCTAAAGGGCGTGGATGTCGGCGCCGGCGAGGCCTACCCGGGTCAGTTCCTGGCCATCAATCCCGGCCGGGTGGTAGGCATGCTGCCCGGCACGCAGACCAAGGATCCCGCCTTCGGGCTGCCGGCAGTGTGGATCGACCCCTCGGCTCGGGAACAGGCCCACGCCATGGGCTACACCGTGGTGGACGCCAGCACCGTGGTCGCCACCCATCTCAACCACGTCATCCTGTCCCATGCCGCGGAACTCCTGGGAAGGCAGGAAACCCAGGCGCTGCTGGACCACATCGCGCGGGAATCGCCCAAGCTGGTGGAAGACCTGGTGCCCAAACAACTGGCGCTTTCCACCCTTCAGCGCGCGCTCCAGAACCTGCTGGAGGAGGGTGTGGCGATCCGCGACATGCGCAGCATCGTCGAGGCGCTGGCCGAAAGCGCGCCGCGCACCCAGGACGCCCACGAACTCACCGCCCAGGTACGCATCGCGCTGGGCCGCTCCATCGTCCAGAGCCTGTTCCCCGGCGGCACCGAGATGCAGGTCATGGCGCTCGACCCTCAGCTCGAGCGGCTACTGTCGCAAACGGTGCAGAGCGGTGCCGATTCCGGTGGCGTCGAACCGGGGCTTGCCGACACCCTGCTGCGGGAGACCGCTCGTGTGTCGCAGAAGCAGGAGGAGATCGGCCTGCCCGCCGTGCTGCTGGTGCCCCCGGCGCTGCGCCTGCTGCTGTCGCGCTTCCTGCGCCGCGCCTGGCCCGCGCTCAAGGTCTTGTCCAATTCCGAAGTCCCCGACTCCCGCACCATCCGGGTCACAGCCATCATTGGGGGTAAAGCATGAACGTCAAACGCTTCTTCGCGCCGAACGCCCGCGAGGCACTGCGCCGCGTCAAGGAAGAACTCGGTGGCGATGCCATCGTGCTATCGAATCGCAGTGTCAACGGCGGGGTGGAGATCCTGGCCTTGCCCCCTGAGGCCATCGCGCCGGTGACCAGCGCGGCGCCTGCGAACAGCTCCGCGGCGACGGGCAACCGCTCCACGGAGACTGACTCCGACTTCACCGTCAGTCTCTCGACGGCCGCCAGGCGCGCCGAGGCGCAGCCTTGGCGCCCGTTTCAGGCCAAGCCGGCCCTGGCCCCTCGATCGACGGTGCCGCCGAGCGCGACGCCCGAGCAGCCCGAGCCGCCGCGCGCCGTGGCCCCGATTCAGACGGACGTGCCTCAGCGCGCCGCCGTGGCATCAGCCCGCAACACGGAACTGATGCAGGAACTGGCGGCGATCCGCGGCCTCATCGAGCGCCAGCTCGCCGGCTTCGCATGGTCCGAGCTCAAGCGCGAATCGCCGGTGAAGAGCCGCATGCTCGGCGAACTGCTCGAAGCGGGCTTCTCGGCCGAACTCGCGCGTCGCCTGCTCGACCACGTGCTGCCGGAGGCAGACGACACGGCGGCTCGGGCCACGCTGCGCGCACTGCTCAACCGCGACCTGCTGACGCTGGGAAACGACACCGACATCATCGACCGTGGCGGCGTGTACGCCCTGGTCGGCCCGACGGGCGTGGGCAAGACCACCACCACCGCCAAGCTCGCCGCGCGCTGCGTGGTGCGCCACGGCGCCGAGCGCGTTGCGCTGCTGACCACCGACGGTTACCGGATCGGTGCCCACGAACAACTGCGCATCTACGGCCGCATTCTCGGCGTGGCGGTTCATGCCGTGCGCGACTCCGCGGATCTGCGCCAGACCCTGGAACAACTGCGACACAAGCACATGGTGCTGATCGATACCGTGGGCATGAGCCAGCGCGACCGCCAGGTTACCGACCAGACGGCGATGCTCCTCAACGCCGGCAACGTGCGCCGGCTGCTGCTGCTCAACGCCACGGTTCGCGGCGACACGATGGAAGACGTGGTACGTGCCTACAGTGGGCCGGATCTGGCCGGCGCCATCCTGACCAAGGTGGACGAGGCGGTCTCGCTGGCGCCCGCGCTGGATGTCCTGGTGCGCCAGGAACTGGAACTCTTCTATGTCGCCAATGGCCAGCGCGTGCCTGAGGATCTACACCTGCCGAACCGCAGCTACCTCCTCCACCGCGCGCTCAAGGGGGCACCCGAGGGCTCCCCCTTCCGGCTAGGCGGCGACGATGCCGGGTTGATCGCCGCGGCGGGCCAGGCAGTCGCCGTCGAGGGTCTCCCGGGCGTATCCCGTGTCTGACTCGGCACGCGATCAGGCAGACGGCCTGCGGCGCCTGTTCCGCCGGGCGGCGCCGTTGACGATCGCTTTCGTCGGCGGACGACCCGGCAGCGGCACGACGCGAGTCGCCTGCGCCTTTACCCGCGGCCTGGTGGCCCGAGGGGTGAGCGTCAGTCTGATCGACGAGCACCGCGGCGAGACCGGCGCGGCATCGATGCTGAACGCCCGGACGCGCTTCGATCTTTGGCAGGTCATCAACGGCGATGCGCTCATCACCCAGGCCGTCGTGCTCGCCGGGGAACGGCTGCGGCTGGTGCCCGCGGCGCGTCTCGCGCAGCAGCGCAATCCGCCGGATGTCGCGCAACAGTCCCGGCTCGACCAGTGCTGGCGCACCTTCGGCGAAGGCTCCGACGTGGTGGTGATCGATGCGTTGGCGGGAAGCGGCGGAAGGCTATCGCCCCTCGTCGCCAGGGCCGGCGCACTGGTGTTCGTCACTGGCGCCGACAGCGCGGCAGTGATGGGGGCCTACCTCATGTTGAAGCAGATCGTGCCGGCCCATCCGCGCCTGAGTCTCGGGCTGGTGGTGAATCGGGCGTCGGGTGGCAACCAGGCTGCCGCGATCGCGAACAACCTGGGCGGCCTGCTGGCCGACCAACTGGGTCGCCGGCTCGACGGCTTTGGATGGCTGCCGCGGATCAACGACGCGCGTGCGGGGGCTGACCACACCGCCACAGTGGGCCTTGAGGGCCTGGATGCTCTGCTGCCCGAAGCCTTGCGGCGCTCGTCGGGCGACGCCGCGGATGAAAGACTTCGAATCCTTTCGGGGGGCGCCCCGCTAACCCCGGCGACCGCAGCCTGAACTGGCTGGTCGTCGCGACATGAGAGTGAGCAAATGTACACCGCATCCGGAACCCTAGACCGCAATCAACTGGTGACGCACTACGCGCCGCTCGTCAAGCGCATTGCCTATCACCTCATGGCGCGCCTGCCTTCCAGCGTCCATGTGGACGACATCATCCAGAACGGGATGCTGGGTCTGCTCGATGCAATCAATCGCTACGAGGAAGGGCTGGGCGCGCAGTTCGAGACCTACGCCGTCCAGCGCATCCGCGGTGCAATGCTCGATGGGTTGCGAGAGAACGACTGGCTGCCGCGCAGCCTGCGTCGCGACATGCGCCGCATCGAGTCGGCGGTGAGCTCGCTGGAGCAGCGCTTCGGCCGCCAGCCGACCGAGAAGGAACTGGCCGAATCGCTCGACATGCCGCTGGGGGAGTACCAGAAAATGCTCCAGGAAGCGCGGGGCTACCAACTGGTCTATTTCGAGGACTTCTCCGATGGCGACGACGAAGACTATCTGGAGCGCAACTTCGCCGGCAAGGAAGTGGATCCGCTGGAGAACCTGCTCAACAAGGACATGCGGGAGACCCTGGTGCGGTCCATCGAAGACCTACCCGAGCGCGAAAAGACGGTGATGGGGCTTTATTACGAGCGCGACTTGAACCTGCGCGAGATCGGCGAGATTCTCGGCGTGACCGAGTCGCGCGTGTGCCAGTTGCATAGTCAGGCGATTGCCCGGCTGCGGGCCCGAATCTTCGAGGGCAAGCATGCACCGGACAAGAGCAAGCCGGCTTCGTCGCGAAGCGCCGAAGCCGCTGCTGCTGCGGATGTTGCTGCGCCGGTTCGTGCAGCGGCCGCCAAACAGGTCACAGCCAGTTCGCGCGTGCGACGGCCTGCCGCCGTCTGATCCCGCTTCCCCGGCCACCAATCTGGACAGGATTCGCGCGGCAGCCTCATGAGCACATTGGACAAGATCAGTTTCGTCGGACTGACCCTCGGCCTGGGGGCGATCGTCGGCGGACAGGTTCTGGAGGGTGGGCATCTGTCCTCGCTGCTTCAGCCTACCGCATTCCTGATCGTGATCGGCGGGACGCTCGGTGCGGTCATGCTGCAGAGCCCGATGCCGGTCTTCGCCAATGGCATGCGCATGGGCAGGTGGGTGTTCAGGCCGCCGGCCCTGGCACCCGAACAGCTTATCCGCCGCATCATCGGCTGGAGCCAGATCGCGCGCAAGGAAGGCCTTCTTGCCCTGGAGGGCCAGATGAACCGTGAGGGCGACCTCTTCATCCGCAAGGGCCTGCAACTGCTGGTCGATGGCGTCGAACCCGAGAGGCTCCGCGAAGTGCTGGACGTGGAGATCGGTAGCTTCGAGGATCGAATGAAGGCCGGCGCACGCATCTGGGAATCCGCCGGCGGCTATGCGCCCACCATCGGCATCCTCGGCGCGGTGATGGGTCTGATCCACGTCATGGAGAATCTCGCCGACCCCTCCAGACTGGGGGCCGGTATCGCCGTCGCCTTCGTCGCCACGATCTACGGAGTTGGCTGCGCCAACCTGATCTTCCTGCCGATTTCCCGGAAGCTGCTGGCCAACGTCGCGCGCATCGTGGCCCAGCGCGAAATGCTGGTGGATGGCCTCGTCGGCATCGCCAACGGCGACAATCCGCGGATCATCGAAAGCCGCCTTCAGGGCTACACGGTCTGACCGGCATCCTGCATCGAATCAAGCCCAGCCATGGGAGGCCGATAAGCGGCTGAGACCTGTTGCCGGATGCCCATGCCCCGCCGCCGCCATTCCGAGGAAAGCGACAACCACGAGCGCTGGCTCGTGTCCTACGCGGACTTCGTGACCCTGCTGTTCGCGTTCTTCGTCGTGATGTATGCGATCTCCTCGGTCAGCGACGGCAAGTATCGCGTGCTGTCCGATTCGCTGGTACAGGCGTTCCGCAACGTGACCGTCAATTCTCAGGGTGTGCCGGTGATGGCGCAGGCCAATGCCGCGAACATTCCGCGCACGGCGTCGCTGCGCAGGGACGCCCGGACCGAGGAGCAGCGCAGGGTGACGCGCGAGAAGATGCGCAGCATGGCGCTGGATCTTTCGGAGGTACTGGCCCCGCTGGTGCGCGAGGGTACGGTCCGGGTGACGCAGACCGCACACGGGGTTACCGTGGAGATCAACGCTTCAGTCCTTTTCGCGCCGGGCGACGCAAACCTGGAGGAGGCTGCCGTTCGGGCACTCAGGGCCGTGGCCGGCGTACTGGCGCTGACCGAGTATCCGGTGACTGTGGAAGGACACACCGACGACACGCCGATCGCCACGGCCCAGTTTCCGTCCAACTGGGAACTTTCCGTGGTCCGCGCCTCCCGCGTCGTCCGGCTGTTCGTTGACGCCGGAGTTTCAGCGCAACGGCTTACCGCAACGGGTTTCGGCGAGCAGCGGCCGGTAACCACCAACGCAACGCCAGAAGGTCGGGCGAGAAACCGGCGCGTCACTGTGCTGATCGATTCTCCGACCACGGACGTGCCGCAGGAACTTCCGGTGACTCCGCGCGCGGTCAATGCAGGCAGGCCCCGGCCGGATGGCGCGGGTCAGGGATGAGCCTCGCGTGGCTGCGGGGCCGCCGGGACCGAACTATCGGTGAAGTGGGAAGAAGGAAGCGGTGGTCAGACGCTGCCCAGATGCCGCTTGCCAACTCCGGCAAACGCCTGCCCGTCCGGACCGTAAAGGGTGGCCTGATCCGACGCCGCGGCGAGGACTGCCAGCGCCCGCTGGTTATGCTGCAGGCGGGTTCGGATCAGCGCACCGTTTTCCTCGTTCAGCGTGCGCGCTCGGGAAGCCAGGTCGAGCAGGCGGGACCACGCTTCGCGCGGCGGGGCGTCGGTCGCAAGCTGATTCAGCCAGGCAGCCGTCGCAGCAGCGCCGCTGCCGAATCCTTGGGCCGACAGTGCCTGACTGCGGCGCAGGGAAAGCCGGGACAATTGTGCCGAAGCACGATTCTTCTCTTCCGCAATGGAAAGCAGCGGGTCGGCCTGACCCGCCAGAAGCGACTGCTGTTCGTGTTCGAGAATGTCGAGGAAGGCGCGCAGGACGCGCGATTCCTCGTCGATGAGGGTACCGATCGTCGTAACGGTTGCTTCGCTGTCCGTGATCACGCGCTACGCACTTGACGGCCGAGCATCTGGCGGACCGATCGGATCAGGCCTTCGGCTACCTGTCCCGGGTCGACCTTGAAGCGCCCTTCGCTGATGGCTTGTTTGATCTCGGCCACGCGTTCCACGTCAACCACAGCCACATTGGCCATGGCAGCCTCGATCTCCTGCAAGCTCGAACCGAGGGCGGACAACTCCACCTTTGCACCGGCGGACGCCGGCGGTGCGGCGGACGCTCCTTGCACTGGCCGCGGACGGGTTTCGCCGGATGCGGGACTGCCTACGGAATTGACGGGGTTGCCGATCTTCACGGTGTTGCCCTTTCACAATGTGTTCAGCAGGAATATCGACTGAGGGGCGCTGAACTTTAGTGCCGCGCCGATACGGCGTCCGGCCGGGCACTGCGAAAGGGTGGGGGGCGATCAGGGCGAGATGTCGATGATGCCCCCGGCGCGGGCGATTCCCGACAGCGTGTGGCCGTTGGCGACGCGGGCCTGGGCGACCTGGCCGTCTGCGGCGCTGTTGAGCGCCCGGCCGTCCGTCGCAACCCGGAAACCTGTGCCGCGAGTGACGAGCTTGACGCTCTGCCCCTGCTGGATTGCCAGCGGCTGGCGCAGCATGTCGCTGCGCAGCGGGCGGCCTGCGGTCATGCCGATGGCAACCGTCCGGCCGACGGCCTGCTGCGGATCGGCGAGTATGCCGGGTGGGAGTTCCGCCAGGTCGCCGGTCTGGCTCAGCACATCCTGCTGGGAGACGATCTGTCCCTGAGACAGGGGGCGGGCCGCGACAAGATAGTTGCCGACGACGCGGATCTGCACCGGCACGTACAGCGACCAGGCTGCCTCGGCCTGGCAACGCACCTGCACCGTGGTCTTGCCCCAGGCGCGGCTGCCGGCCGGCATCGAGACGTCCAGCGCGGAGCAGGGTGCCAGGTTGTTGTTCGGATCGATGTTCCCGACGTTGAAGTTTGCTTCGCCCGGCAAGCCCTTGGTCTGGATCGTCAGAAACTGCTCGACGGCCTGGCGAATCGCAGCCGGATCCTGGCGCGCGTCTGCGGTCGCGGCCATCGCGGACAGGCCGAGTGCGAGAAGTGCCAGAGCATGTATGGACATGAGCATCCTTCGATCGATCGATGGCGCATTGAATCACGGGCACGCACAGCGCGATTGTCGAAGAAGCCGCGGAAAGTGCGCTCAATTCGTTTGCGCAACCGGGTGCCGGCAATTCTTGCCGCGCGGCAATGCCATGCACTGACCCGGCGGCAGGATTGCGCACGGAATCGGCCCCTTTTCGGTCGATTGCGGGTGGGGACCGCAGCGTAGGATCGCTGGCACAAACGGTGCATTAACTGCCTTGCTGCCGCCGTTCGTCACCGGGTATTCCAGAGGCATCCATGGCCGACAAGATCATCGATCCGCTGCGTTTCCATCAGTCCGCGCTCAATCTCAGGGCATATCGGCAGCAACTGCTGGCGAGCAATATTGCGAACGCGGACACCCCGAACTACAAGGCGCGGGATGTCAACTTCACGACGGCGCTGGCCGGCGCTCTCGGTGGCAAGACCCAGGGCGTCGCGCTGCTGCGCACCGCTGCGGGTCACCTGCCGGCGGCGCCCGCGAGCCCCTTTGCGACGGCCGTGCAATACCGCAGCGAACTGCAATCCAGCGTGGATGGCAACACGGTCAACACCGACGTGGAACGTGCCCGCTTCGCCGAGAACGCGGTCCATTACGAAGCCGATCTGACCTTCATCAGCGGCTACCTGCGGACTCTCAACACCGCCATCACGGGACAGTGACCATGAGCATGTTCAACGTCTTCCAGATCGCCGGCTCCGCCCTCAGCGCGCAGTCGGTCCGGCTGAACACGACGGCGAGCAACCTCGCCAATGCCGACTCCGTGACCAGCGCCAACGGACAACCCTACCGCGCGAAGCAGGTCGTGTTCGCCGCCACGCCGGTGGCGGGCCAGGAGGCGGTCGGCGTTCAGGTGCGGCAGGTGGTCGAGGATGCGTCGCCGCCGCGCACGGTGTACGAGCCGAAGAATCCGCTCGCCGACGAACAGGGTTACGTGACCCTGCCCAACGTCAATGTCGTCGAGGAAATGGTGAACATGATATCGGCCTCGCGCGCGTACCAGGCCAACGTCGAAATGATGAACAACGCCAGGCAGCTGATGCTGAAGACGCTGGCGATCGGACAATGAGGTGAGCAGCCATGGCAAGCGTACAAGCCGCCAGCAATGACCCGGGAGCCGCCCTCTTCGCGGCGCTGAACGGAGCACGGGAGAAGGACGGGGAAGCCAAGCTCGATGTGCAGAACCGGTTTCTCACCCTGCTCACGGCGCAGATCCGCAACCAGGATCCGCTGAATCCGCTGGACAACTCGCAGATGACGTCGCAGCTCGCCCAGATCAGCACGGTGGACGGCATCGAGCGGCTGAATGCGACCTTGCAGGCGCTGATGAACAACTCCAGCGACTCCTCGGTGCTTCAGGCGGCCGCCCTGGTCGGCCACGGCGTGTTGGTGCCCGGCAGCGGCTTGCGCCTGGAACAGGGCGCGGGCTTGGGCGGCATCGAACTGACCGAACCCGCAGAGCGCGTCCGGGTGAGCATCAAGGACGGCAGCGGTGTCGTGATTCGCACGCTGGAACTCGAAGCGCTTGGCATCGGCAGCCATGTCTTCCAGTGGGACGGCAAGTCCGACTCCGGGGCGCAGGCGGCAGACGGTGCCTACACCATTGCCATAGAGGCAAGCCGCGGCGACGCCAAGATCGCGGCGACGGCACTGGAGCTGGGCGTGGTTGCCAGCATCGTGCGCAATGGCCAGGATGTCCGGCTCAACGTTGGCACGCTTGGTGCATTCGCGCTGGGTGACATCCGTCAGATCATCTAGCAGGAGAAGAACATGAGCTTTCAGCAAGGTTTGAGCGGACTGAATGCTGCCCAGCAATCCCTCGATGCGATCAGCAACAACGTTGCCAATTCCGGCACGGTCGGCTTCAAGCTGTCGGAGACGCAGTTTGCCGACGTCTATGCCGCCGCGCTGGGGGTGGGCGGCGGCAGCCAGATCGGCATCGGCACCAGCGTGGCCGGCGTCGGACAGCAATTCACCCAGGGCAATCTGACGGTGACCAACAATCCGCTCGACGTGGCGATAAACGGGTCGGGCTTCTTCCGCATGAACGCCAACGGCGTGATTTCGTACTCGCGCAACGGCCAGTTCAACATCGACAAGAACGGGTTCATCGTCAACACCTCCGGCGACCGCCTGACCGGGTACGCGGCGGACGCCCAGGGGACGATCCTTCCCTCTTCGCCCACGGACATCTCCATCGACACCGCCGATCTGGCGCCACGGGTTACGACCGAGGCGAGCCTGGGCGTCAATCTGGATTCGCGCAAAACGCCGCCGCTGCAGCCCTTCGTTCCAGCCACCAATGGGCCTCCAGAGTAGCGTGACAGAGGCCACTTCGATGAGCGTGTACGACACGCTGGGCAACCCGCATATCATGACCTTGTACTTCATCAAACTGCCGCCAAACCCAGACGGACGGCGCCGATTACACGATGTTCGCCAGCCTCGATGGCGCTCCGGCGATTTCGCCCGGTGCCCCCAACGTACTGCCGGCGACTGGCACCCGTCTGGTCTTCGACACCTCGGGGATCCTCACGACCACAATGCCGCTGCAGCCGTCGTTCCCGATATCACGACCGGCGCCGAATCCGACGCTGGCTTTCGACCTGGATCTGACCGGAAGCACGCAGTTCGGAAGCGGGTTCGGCGTGAACAAGCTGGTCCAGGACGGTTATGCCTCGGGGCGCCTGTCAGGCCTCAATATCTCCGCAGACGGGGTGGTGCAGGGACGCTACTCCAACGGCCAGTCGCGGAATCTCGGGCAGGTCGTGTTGGCGAACTTCGCCAACCCGAATGGCCTGCAATCGATCGGCAACAACCAGTGGGCGGAGAGCGCGGAGTCCGGCCAGCCGCTGATCGGTGCCCCGGGGACCGGCAGCCTGGGCGAGCTGCAGTCGGCGGCGGTGGAGGATTCCAACGTGGATCTCACGGCGAGCTGGTGAACATGATCACCCAGCAGCGCGCCTACCAGGCCAACGCGCAGTCGATCAAGACCCAGGACCAGATCCTTCAGACGCTGGTCAATCTGAGATAAGCGAGGTCTTGCCGATTCCGATCCTCGATCATCGATCCTGAGCAATGGACAAGCTGATCTACACCGCCATGAGCGGCGCCAAGCACACGATGGGGCGGCTGGCCGCGGTGACGCATAATCTGGCGAACGCCACGACAACGGGATACCGTGCGGAGGAGCACAAGCTGCGGGCGGTGGCGGTGCAGTCGCAGGCCCTGCCGACGCGCGCCTTCGTCGTCAACGCCAGCGTCTCGAACGACTTTACGCCCGGCCCCTCGCAACTGACCGGACGTGTGTTCGACGTGGCGGTGCAGGGCCAGGGCTGGATCGCGCTGGCGATGCCGGACGGGTCGGAGGCCTACACCCGCAACGGCAGCCTAGAAGTCAACGTGAATGGGGTGGTCCAGACTCGCAACGGCATCCCGGTACAGGGCGACGGCGGGCCGATCTCGATTCCGCCGGACAACGAGGTGACCGTCGCCAAGGACGGCACGATCAGCATCGTCCAGGCAAGCGGGGCGCGCAACGGATCGAGCCCGATCGGGCGGATCAAGCTGACGAACCCGCCGGAGAAGGATCTGGTGCGCGGTGCCGACGGGCTGTTCCGCCTGCGCAGCGGCGGCGCGGCGCCCATCGACGAGGCGGCGACGCTGGCCTCGGGTTACCTCGAGGGCAGCAACGTGAACGTGGTGGAACAGATGGTGACCATGATCTCGCTGGCGCGGCAGTTCGAGATGCAGATGCGCATGCTGAGCAACTCCGAGCAGAACGATCGCGCCGCGGCGCAACTGCTCGCCAACCGATAACAACCCGAAGGACGCACCATGATCCGCTCCCTGTGGATAGCCAAGACCGGCCTCGATGCCCAGCAGACCCAGCTCGATGTCATTACCAACAACCTTGCCAACGTGTCCACGACGGGCTTCAAGCGGGCACGGGCCGTGTTCGAGGATCTGCTGTACCAGACGCTGCGCCAGCCGGGCGCACAGAGTTCGCAGCAGACCCAGATACCGTCGGGTCTCCAGCTCGGTCTCGGCACCCGTCCCATTGCCACCGAGCGTATCCACACCCAGGGGCCGCTGACCCAGACCGGCAACAGCCTGGACGTGGCGATCCAGGGGCAGGGTTTCTTCCAGGTGCTGCTGCCCGACGGCACCACCGCCTACACCCGCGACGGTGCTTTCCAGAAGGACTCTACCGGCCAGGTCGTGACTTCGAGCGGCTATGCCCTCCAGCCGGCGATCACCATTCCCGCCGATGCGCAGACGATAACGATCGGGAATGACGGCGCGGTGACAGTGAAACAGGCGGGGCAGACCGCGCCGACCCAGATCGGCACCGTGCAACTGGTCACCTTCGTGAACGCTGGCGGGCTGCAGAGCGTCGGCGAGAATCTGTTCCTCGAAACCGCGTCGAGCGGCAGCCCCACGCCCAACACGCCGGGAACCAATGGCGCAGGACTGCTCAACCAGACCTATCTCGAGGGCGCCAACGTGAACGTGGTGGAAGAGATGGTGAACATGATCCAGACCCAGCGCGCCTACGAAATCAATTCCCGCGCCATCTCCGTTTCCGACCAGATCCTGCAGCGGCTGGCGCAGATCTGAAAGCATCCAACGCGCTTCGCATTCCGCACGAGCCGGAGCAATGGGAACAGGGCAATGAACAGACTCGCATCGATCGTGCTTGCTTGCCTGGGCCTCGCCGGCTGCGTGGCGATGACGCCGCCGACTTCAGTTCATCAACCCATGTCGGCGCGCTCGGAGCCGCGCCTGGCGCCGCCGGTGGCCAACGGCGCGATCTACCAGGTGGGCCTGGGGCGCCCCCTGTTCGAGGACCGCCGCGCCCGCTTCGTCGGCGACACCCTGACCATCCGGCTGTCCGAGAAGACCCAGGCCTCGAAGAAATCCTCGACCTCGGCCGAGCGCGATCAGACCATCGACATGTCGATTCCGACCGTCGCCGGTTTGCCGTTCAAGTGGTTGCAGGACCTCACCTTCAAGGGGGACAACGAGAACAAGTTCTCGGGCAAGGGCGACTCCTCGGCCAACAACGACATCAGCGGCACGATCACGGTTACCGTGATCGAGGTTCTGCCCAACGGCAACCTGCTGGTGTCGGGCGAAAAGATGCTGGGCATCAACCAGGGTGAAGAGTTCATCCGCTTCTCGGGTGTCGTCAATCCCAACAACATCACGGTGGCCAATACCGTGCAGTCCTCGCAGGTGGCCGATGCGCGCATCGAGTACAAGGCGAACGGCTTCATCGACTCGGCGCAGATGATGGGCTGGCTCAGCAGGTTCTTCCTGACGGTCCTGCCGTTCTGAAGGAGGCAGCTTGAGTACGCGGATTTCTGAACACCGATCGGCGCCGCGCCACGCCCGCCGGCCCGGACGAGGATGGCGAGCATGATCGGCAAGATGCGTTGTGTCTTCCTGGCAGTCCTGCTCCTGGCAGGATCCGCGGTCCATGCAGAGCGCATCAAGGACCTGGCGTCCATCGCCGGTGTGCGGCCCAACCAGCTCATCGGCTACGGCATCGTGGTGGGTCTGGACGGCTCCGGCGACCAGACGACGCAGACCCCGTTCACGGTGCAGGGCATCGCCAACATGCTGTCGAACCTGGGGGTCAACGTGCCGCCGGGTACCACCCTGCAACTCAAGAATGTCGCGGCGGTGATGGTGACCACCAGCCTTCCGGCCTTCGCCCGGCCCGGCCAGCAGATCGACGTCACGGTGTCGTCCCTCGGAAATGCCAAGAGCCTGCGCGGCGGCACGCTGCTGATGACGCCGCTCAAGGGGGCCGACGGCAACGTGTATGCAATGGCCCAGGGCAATGTCGTGGTAGGCGGGGTGGCGGCTCAGGGCGGCGGCTCCTCGGTGGCCGTGAATCACCTGTCCGCCGGGCGCATCGCGGGCGGCGCAACCGTGGAGCGCAGCGTGCCGACGCCGGTCGGGATCGCGGATACGGTGACGCTGGAACTCAACGCCACCGATTTCGGTACAACCCAGCGGGTGGTCGAGGCGATCAACCAGGCGGCCGCGCCGGGCACCGCTTACGCGCTTGATGGGCGCCAGATCGTGGTCCGTGCGCCGGTGGATGCGGATGCTCGGGTGGCTTTTCTCGGCCGCATCGAAAACCTCGACGTGCAGCCGATGCAGAGCGCCGCCAAGGTGATCGTCAACAGCCGCACGGGATCGGTGGTCATGAACCAGTCGGTGACGCTGCACAACTGCGCGGTGGCCCATGGCAGCCTGTCGGTGACGGTATCGAGCGAGTCGGTCGTCAGTCAGCCTGCGCCGTTATCCGGCGGGCAGACCGTGGTGACGGAGCGCGCCCAGGTCAACATCCGGCAGGAAGGCGGCGCGCTGATGAACGTCAAGGCCGGGGCGTCGCTGGCCGAAGTGGTGAAGGCGCTCAACGCGCTCGGCGCCACGCCGCTGGACCTGGTGTCCATCCTCCAGGCAATGAAGGCGGCGGGGGCGCTGAGGGCCGAGCTGGAAATCATCTGACAGCCCCGCTGCAAGGCCACGCCTTCCTCGCGCAAAGCGACAAGAGTCAGTCAATGGACACCGCCTCGATATCCAACCAGCTGGCAATCGACGCCGGCGCGCTCGCCGGGCTCAAGCGCCAGGCGAAGGAGGACCCGCGCGCTGGACTCAGCCAGGCGGCCCAGCAGCTCGAAGCCGTGTTCCTGCAAATGGTCTTCAAGGCCATGCGCGATGCCACGCCCCAGGACGGGTTGATGGAGTCGGACCAGGGCCGTCTCTACCAGAGCATGCTGGATCAGCAACTGACGCAAACTCTGGCGGCACGGGGGGCCACCGGTCTCGCTTCGATGATCGAGAGGCAGCTCGAGAAAACCTTGCCGGCCCGGGCGGGCAGCGGCGGCAAGGAATTGCCGGAGAACGGCGCCGCCGGCATCCCCGACAGCCGTTTCTCGCTGGACACGCTGCGCGGCGCTGCGCGCCAATTGGTGGGTGCCGCGACCAAGTCGAACGCCGAGGCGGGAGCGGGCGCCGAAGCAAGTGTGGCGCAGGGTGCGCCGCGGGACTTCGTCGAGCGGGTATGGCCCCATGCGCTCGAAGCGGGCCGCGCGACGGGCATTCCCGGCCACTTCATTGTCGCCCAGGCGGCACTGGAGAGCGGCTGGGGAAGGGGCGAGATTCGTCATCCCGACGGGCGCGGCAGCCACAACCTGTTCAACATCAAGGCGGGGCGAGGCTGGGCCGGCGACAGCGTGGAGGTGCTGACCACCGAGTACGTTAACGGGGCGCCGCAGAAGCAGGTCGAGCGCTTCCGGGCCTATCGCTCCTACGCCGAAGCCTTCGCCGACTACGCCAGCCTGCTGAAGAGCAACCCGCGCTATTCGAATGTGATCGGTCAGCAGGACGGAGCCGGCTTCGCCCGGGCACTGCAGCAGGCGGGCTATGCCACCGATCCCATGTACGCCGACAAGCTTGCCCGCGTCATCGGGTCGGTGACGCTGCGCCAGGGCCTGTCCGGTTGAGAACTGGCGAAGAAATCTACTGCGCCTCGCCCGCGGGCCGCTCGTTGAGATTTCCTCACAAGCTCCGACGGGTACGCTTCCTGCATTGAACCGGGTGAGGCTCAACAGGCGGCAACAATTGCCGTAACCCACCCGACAGGACGGCTACCATGGGCAGTTCGATACTCAACATCGGCGTCAGCGGCTTGCAGGTCGCGCAGGCGGGCCTGCTCACCAGCGGCCACAACATCGCCAATGCGGCCACCCCCGGCTTCACGCGCCAGGGCATCGTCCAGACGACCAACACCCCGCAGTTCACCGGCGCCGGCTTCCTCGGCCAGGGCGCGAATGTCGATAGCGTGCGGCGGATCTACAGCCAGTTCCTCTCGGCCCAGGTGCTGAGCGCCCAGACGACCCAGGCCGAACTCGACACCTATTCCCAGCAGATCAGCCAGATCGACAACATTCTGGCCGACCCCAGCGCCGGCCTGTCGCCGGCGCTGCAGGACTTCTTCAAGTCGGTGAGCGAAGTCGCCTCGAATCCGTCGTCGATTCCGGGACGCCAGGCGATGATTTCCGGCGCCCAGGCACTGGTGGCGCGTTTTCGCGGCATCGACCAGCGTCTTGCGGAGATACGCGACGGCGTCAATTCCCAGGTCCAGAGTTCGGTCGGGGCCATCAACGCCTATGCCGAGCAGATCGCCCAGCTCAACCAGCGCATCGTCCTGGTCCAGGCGGGCAGCGTCAATCAGCCGCCCAACGATCTGCTGGACCAGCGCGACCAGTTGATCGCCGACCTCAACAAGCAGATCCGGGTCACCACGACCACCCAGTCCGACGGCAGCCTGAACGTATTCATCGGCAACGGCCAGGCCGTCGTCATCGGCCACCAGGCCTATGCCTTGCAGACGGTGGCAGCACTCGACGACGCTCAGCGTCTCGACGTCGCGCTGACCGGACCCGGCGGTGCGCCGCTGCGGCTGCCGGACACGCTGCTGAGCGGCGGGACGCTGGGCGGCCTGCTTGCCTTCCGCCGCGAGAGCCTGGATGGCGCGCAGAACAGTCTGGGGCGCATCGCGGTGGCCCTGAGCCAGACCTTCAACGACCAGCATCGCCTGGGCCAGGACCTGAGCGGCGCCCTGGGCGGCGACTTCTTCAAGGCTCCGGCGCCTCCGGCGGTGGTGGCGAGCTCGGCCAATGCGGGCACGGCCACCATCGCCGCAACGGTGACGGACGTCGCGGCGCTTCAGGCAAGCGATTACCGGCTCGTCCACAGCGGGGGCAACTTCACCCTGACCCGGCTTTCCGACAATTCTGTGGTGTTCAACGGTGCGTCGCTGCCGCCGACCGTGGATGGCATGCGCATCGCCGTGGCGGGGGGCGCCCTGGCTGCCAACGACAGCTTCCTGATCCGGCCGGTGCGTGCCGGCGCCCAGGACATCGCCGTGGTGCTTAACGACGCCCGCAACATCGCCGCCGCCGCACCGCTGCGTACCGTCGCCAGCAACGCCAACAGCGGAACTGCGACGATCAGCGCGGGCGCGGTCACCACCACCGCCGGCCTGCCGCTACCGGCCCCGGGCAGCATCACCCTTCGCTTCGATGCGGCGAACAGTCAGTTCCTGGTGAGCGGCGCCGAGACCGGGACGCTGGCCTACAACCCGGCCACCCAGAGCGCCGGGACGAGCTTCACGCTGGCCGCGGGCGGTTTCGCGTTCGCGATCTCGGGCGTCCCCGTCGATGGCGATCGCTTCGTGATCGAGCCCAATACGGGCGGCGTCTCGGACAATCGCAACGCGCTCGCACTGGGGCAGCTTCAGACCCGCAATCTGGTCGGCGGCGCGGCGAGCTACCAGTCCGCCTATTCCCAGGCGGTGAGCGAGGTGGGCAACAAGGCGCGCCAGGTGCAGGTCACGCTGGCGGCCCAGGACAATCTGGTGAAGCAGTCGCAGGACGCCCAGCAGTCGCTCTCCGGCGTGAATCTGGACGAGGAGGCGGCAAACCTGATGCGCTACCAGCAGGCCTACCAGGCGGCGAGCAAGGTGATCGAGCTTGCCGGCAAGCTGTTCGACGAAATCCTGGCGATTTCGCGATAGTCCTTAGGAGCGCAATCGTGACAATTTCGGCGAAGACTTGCAGAGACGCTGGGCTTGGGGGATATACAAGGGGAGTCTCCCCTTGTTTGTACATGGCAGGTTTTTCGGCCGGGCCGAAGCCGGAAACCTCTTTGGTTCCGGCTCGTCCGGCTTAGGAGACGGGCCATGCGCGTCAGCAGCGGAATGTTGTTCGACAGCAATGTCGCGACCATGCAGCGCCAGAGCGCCGCGCTGCTCCACACTCAGCAGCAGGTGGCAACGGGGCGGCGCATTCTTACTCCGGCGGACGATCCGGTGGCGGCCGCGCGTGCGCTGGAGGTGACTCAGGCGCGGGAAATGAACAGCCAGTACCGCATCAATCAGGACAGCGCCCGCAGCGCCCTCGGCTTGGCGGAAAGTCAGCTCGCGGCGGTCGGCGAGTTGATCCAGCACGTGCAGGAGCGCGCCGTTCAGGCCGGCAATCCGACGCTGTCTGCGAGCGATCGTGCCTCGGTCGCCAGGGACCTGCGCGCCCGCTTCGACCAACTGCTCGGCCTTGCCAATTCGACGGACGGCAGCGGTCAGTCGCTGTTCGCCGGCTACCAGGGACAGGTGACGCCGTTCTCCGGCAGCGTTACCGGCGGCGTGAGCTATGCGGGTGACGACGGGCAGCGCGCGATACAGGTCGCTGCCTCGCGCCAGATTGCGGTTAGCGACGCGGGCAGCGAAGCCTTCATGCGCATCCGCAACGGCAACGGGACGTTCTCCGCGATCGCGGTGGCGGGTAACACAGGGAGCGGCCAGATCGACGCCGGCAATGCCGTCGGCGGCTATGCCGGCGGCCCCTACACCATCCGCTTCCAGGACAACGCAGGACAGCTCATCTACACGGTGACCGACGCCGCGACCGGAGCCACGTCTGCGGCGGTGGCCTACCGCAGCGGCCATGCCATCCAGTTCGCCGGACAGAACAGCGTCACCATCGCCGGTACGCCTGCGGCCGGCGACCAGTTCCAGATCGAACGCAGCACCAACCAGTCGCTGTTCGACACGATCGCCAATCTGATCTTGGCGATCGAGGCGCCCGTCGGCCCCGCCAGCGCCGCGACCCAGTTGTCGAATCGCATCGGCGAAGCCCTGGTCAATCTCTCCAACGGGCTCGACAAGGTGCTGAGCGTGCGTGCCAATGTCGGCTCGCGCCTCACCGAGATCGATGCTCTTCAGGGCGTGGGCGAGGATCTGCACCTCCAATACGAGCAGACGCTTTCCCGACTCCAGGATCTGGACTACGCAGAGGCGATCTCGCAGCTCACGCGAGAGCAGACCAATCTCGAAGCGGCGCAGAAATCCTTTGCGCGGATCTCGCAACTCTCGCTGTTCAACTACCTATGATGTTCTCGCGCCGCCGTGTCGCATGCTGGCCTGCGGGTGGCCGCCGTCGCGCTGCTGCTGGCCTTGAATGCAGGGCCGGTCGGTGCCGAGGGCGGCTTCTCCAGCTGGAGCGTGGATGAGGAATCCAGGGTGAATGACGAGGTGCGGCTGCGGCTGAGCATGCTCACCATCTATACCGGCGGCGCCGGTGCCGCACGGCTGACTTTCCTGCGCCGCGCCGAGGAGATCGCCCGTGAGAGCGGCTATCGCGAGGCGGTGGTGCTCCACTACGCCGAAGGCATAAGCTCGGGCCTGTTCTTCGCCCACCGCTATGCCGAAGGCGTGGTCCGGCTGCTTCCCTGATCTGGCCGGGCCGGTGCAAGGCCTGCACGGCCCGTCCCACGCCGGCGGTTCCCGCAGACGCTAGGGCGGGGTGGCGATGCCTGCCGCCAGGACGTTGCCGATCTGATCGAGCCCGCGCTCGAACAGACTCTGGAACACCGGTGCCATGTAGGACAGGGCCAGCAGCAGCACCGAGAAACCCACCAGCAGCGAAACCGGAAAGCCGATGGCGAACAGGTTGAGGGTCGGCGCGGCCCGGGTCAGCACCCCGAGGGCGATGTTGGTGATGAGCAGCGCCGCAATCAGCGGCAGCGCCAGCAGCACGCCGGCAGAAAACAGGACGGCGCCCCAGCGGACCAGGGCGGCGAAACCCTCTGCGGCGAAGGGCGCGGCGCCGATCGGCAGGAGGGCGAAGCTCTGGGCGAGAGCCGCCAGCACCATCAGGTGGCCGTTCACCGCCAGGAACACCAGGGTGGCCAAAAGGCCGAGGAACTCGGCCAGCACTGCCGTCTGACCCGAATTCTGCGGGTCGTAGAACACGGCAAAGGAGAGGCCCATCTGCAGACCCACCAGTTCCCCGGCGACGTCGATCGCCGAGAACACGATGCGCATCGTGAATCCCATGGCCAGGCCGATCAGGACCTGCTGGGCCAGGATCGCCAGCCCAATGCCCGAGCCGGGTTCGATCGGCGGCAGGGGCGGCAATGCGGGCGCGAGTCCCACGGTGACGGCGAGACCGGCGAGCAGCCGCACGCGCTGGGGAACGGCGACGCTGTTGAGCACCGGTGCGCTTGCCAGCAGCGCCAGCACCCGCGCCAGAGGAAAGAAGAAAGCCGCCAGCCAGGCGTCGAGCTGGGCCGAGGTGACGGATAGCACGGCGGCGAGCCCGCTGCGGCGCTAGCCGATCATCCCGGGAATGTTCTCGAACAGCCGGCGCATGAAGTCAGTCATGATGGTCAGCATCCACGGGCCGGCGACCACCAGCGCGACGAACATCGCCACCAGCTTGGGAATGAACGATAAGGTCATCTCGTTGATCTGGGTAGCCGCCTGGAAGATGCTGACGATCAGCCCGGTCACCAGCGCGGCGAGCAGCAGCGGGGCCGAGAGCAGGAGCGTGACCTCGACCGCCTGGCGGCCGATCTCGACGACGGTTGTCGGTGTCATGAGTCGGAACCTCAGCCGAAGCTCTGGATCAGCGATCCCACCAGCAGCGTCCAGCCGTCCACCAGCACGAAGAGCATGATCTTGAAGGGGAGCGAAACGATCACCGGCGACATCATCATCATGCCCATGGACATCAGCACCGAGGCTACCACCATGTCGATGATGAGGAAGGGAATGAAGACGATGAAGCCGATCTGGAATGCGGTCTTCAGCTCGGAGGTGACGAAGGAGGGAATCACCACCCGCATCGGCAGATCCTCGGCCTTTTCCACTTTGGGCGCATCGGCAATCTTGGCGAACAGGCTGAGATCAGCTTCGCGCGTCTGCTTCAGCATGAAGCCGCGCAGCGGTTCGGCGCCGTTCGCCAGCGCCTGCTCGAAGCCGATGCGGTTCTCCGCCAGCGGCAGGTAGGCGTCGGCGTAGATCTTCTGGGCCGTCGGGGCCATCACGAAGAAGGTGAGGAACAGCGCGAGGCCGACCATCACCTGGTTCGGAGGCGATGTCTGGGTGCCCAGCGCATGGCGCAACAGGGACAGGACGATGATGATCCGCGTGAATGCTGTCATCATCAGAATGGCGGCGGGCAGGAAGCTCAGGCCGGTGAGCAGCAGCAGGGTCTGGATCGACAGGCTGTAGGTCTGGCCGCCGCCGGGAGCCGGGGTGGCGGTCAGGGCGGGCAGGGCCTGGGCGAAGGCGCTGGCGGGCAGCAGCATTGCGCCGAGTGCCAGAACGGTGAGACCGAGGAGGCTGATTCGCAGCATCAGCGAGGCCAGCCGCGCAGCCCTGAGCCGGCGCGCCCGCTCTGAGCGCGCGCGCGCCGCAATCTTTGCCTGCTTCCCGCCGGACGGCCACGCGTCCGACCATGCGGCGGCATTACCTTGGCCCATGCTTGCGCTCCAGGGCGTTATCGAGCCAGCCGCGGAAGCTGCCCGCCGGAGCGGACCCGAGCGCTACGGCTGGCGAAGCTGCGCGCGGCAGCTGGTGCAGGGTGTTCACCCGGCCGGGGGCAACGCCGAGAACCAGCCAGGTCTCTCCGACTTCCACCAACACGACCCGTTCGCGCGGTCCGACTGCGACGCCGCCGACCACCCGCATCAGGCCCGACGCGGCGGCAGCGCCGGCGGAGAGTCTTTTGAGCAGCCAGAGGCTGCCGACAAGCAGGCCGATGACAAGCACCAGGCCGAAGACCATCTGCATCACGCTTGTCGCCAGGACCGGTGCGCTCGATGCCGTGACCTGGGCAAGTGCGTTGCCGGGCCATGGCAGGACGGTTGCGGCGAGCGATACGGCGGCGCGAGGCAGGCGTGGTTCCATGGCTGTAGCGTAGCGCGGGGCCGCGTCGCCTCAGTGCCGGAGGAGCGGGGGAAAAGCGGGGCAATTTCCAGCTTCGGGGTTAGGGCGACAAGAAAGGGCAGTGTCGGTAGCCCCGATCACTGCCCGTCGGGAGGTTCTTCGCGGCGCAGGCGTCGTCGAGTCGCCGCTAGCGGTTGAGCTTGCGCATGCGCTCTGCGGGCGTGACGATGTCGGTGAGGCGGATGCCGAATTTCTCGTTGACCACGACCACCTCGCCCTGGGCGATCAGGGTGCCGTTCACGAGCACGTCCATCGGTTCGCCGGCCAGCGCATCCAGTTCTACCACCGAACCATGGGCGAGCTGCAGCAGATTGCGAATCGAGATCCGGGTGCGTCCGAGTTCCACCGAGAGCTCGACGGGAATATCCAGGATCATGTCGAAGTCATGGAGCGGTCCGGACTTGGCGCCGCCCTCGGCGAACTGGGGGAAGATCTGCGCCGGTTGCGCCTCGGCGGCGGCGGAGCGTGCCGCTTCCTGGGTTGCCTGCTCGGCCATCGCAGCGGCCCAGTCCTCGTCGCCCGCCTGGGGAGCAACCTGGAGTTCGGTATCGGTCATGAGTTTCTCCTACTGTTGCGCGGCGGCGGGTTCGGCCTGGGTGACGAAACGCTCGACCCGCAGGGCATACTTGCCGCCCTGCACGCCGTAGCGGCATTCCATCAGCGGCACGTCGCACACCCGGGCCTGAGCCAGTTCGTGGATGTTCACCGGCACTACGTCGCCCACCTTCATCGCGAGTATCTGGCGCAACGTGATGGCTGCCGATCCGAAGCTCGCCTGCAACTCTACTTCGGCATCCTGGACCTTCGTTGCCAGATGCTGGGTCCAGCGCTTGTCGGCCACGACGGGGTCGCCCTGGATCGCGTGCTGGAGTTTCTGCCGTATCGGTTCGATCATCGAATAAGGCATGCAGACCTGGATTTCCGTCGTACTGCCGCTGAATTCCAGACTGAGCGCGAAGCTCACCGCCATCTCGTTCGGCGCCGCAATGCTGGCGAACTGGGAATTCGTCTCCGACCGCAGATACTCGAAGCGCAGCGGGAACACCGGTTGCCACGCCTTCTCGTATTCGTGAAATGCCACCTTGAGCAGGCCCTGGATGATCCGATGCTCGGTGGGCGAGAACTCGCGGCCTTCGGCGCGGCCGTGGAAGCGTCCGTCGCCGCCGAACAGGTTGTCCACGACGAGGAACACCAGATTCGGGTCGAGCACGAAGAGCGCGGTGCCGCGCAGCGGCTTGGCCTGCACCAGATTCAGGTTGCTGGGCACCACCAGGTTGCGCACGAACTCGCCGTACTTCTGCACCTTGATCGGGCCGGCCGCGATCTGCGCACTGCGGTGCATGTAATTGAACAGACCGGAGGCGAAGTTACGCGCGAAGCGTTCGTTGATCAACTCCAGGGTGGGCAAGCGCCCATCGACGGCGCGCTGCTGGTTCGCCAGGTCGCAGGGGCGCGCGCCGCCCGTATCGTCGGGCAACGCCCGGACCTCCTCGGGCTCGCCGGCGACGCCCTTGAGCAGGGCGTCCACCTCGTCCTGGGACAGAAACTCCTGCGTCATGGAGCGATGCCTACTGGACGATGAAGGAGGTGAACAGTACGCCGGTCACCGGGCCATCTTCGGCGGCCGCCTTGGTGGCCACCTTGCCGATCGGCTTGCTGGTTGCGACGGTCTTCACCGGCTTGCCGGCCGACGGGTCGAGGATGCGGTTCGACTCGATGCGGATTTCTTCGGCGAGCGCCTCGCGCCCCTCCGGCGTTGCGATCTCGGACGGCTTCTTGCCCGACAGCAGCAGCAGGATGCGGTGGCGCAGTTCGGGCATGTAGACCTTGATCTGTTCCCCGACGTCCTTGTCGGCGATCTTCAGCGTGGCGACCACCTGCAGATACTGCTCGCCGCTTTCCGGCTGAAGGTTCACCGTGAAGGGTTCGAGGTTCACGAACAGAGGCGCTTTGCTGGGCTTGGCCTTGGCTTCCTTGTGCTCGTCGCCGCCTTGTCCGCCCAGCAGGAACAGCGCAGCGCCGGCACCGATTGCGATCACCGCCACCGCCGCGACCACGATGAGGATGAGCTTCTTGCCCTTACCCTTGCCCTTGGGTTTGGCCGCCGCCGCGGTGTCGTCGGCTTTCTTGGGTGCTTCCTTGGCCATGTTCTGCTCCGTCTGCGTACCTGGCGACATTATGTGGATCGAGGGCGCGCGGCGTTGCCGCGAAAAGCGCAGGCAATTGCGCCCAATTCAGTGAAGGTGCCCAAGGTCCTCACCTCGGGCTTAGACGAAGGTGTTGACCAGGCCGCGATGCCTGCTCGCAGGCGGACCCGCGGGCAGGGCAGCGCTGGCGATAGTGTCGATGCGGTGGCGCGCCCCGCCGCGCGTCTCGCCGCGCTGGTCGCGCGCCGGCGAATCGCCGCTGACGCTGGTCTGGCCGAGGGAAATGCCGACGGCGGCAAACACTTCGCGCAGGCGTGCCAGGGACTGCTCCAGGGCTTCCCGCACCTGCGGGTTGGGCGACACGAACAGGGCGCTGGTTTCGCCGCTCTGGCTCACGGTAAGCGTGACTTCGACCTTGCCCATCTGCGGCGGCGTCAGCACCAGTTCCGCCCGGCTCTCGTTGCGACCGGCAAGCCAGACGAGTTTCTGTGTCATTTCCTCGCCCCAGCGCGGCGCCGCTACCGGGGTTTCCAGGCGCAGCGAAGGGGTCGCGTCGGCGGCGGCGCCCTGGCGGCTGGATTGTGTCGAAGGGCCGACGGGCGCCGTCTCGGCGCCGGGGAGCGTCGAGGCCTCGGCGGCGGCGGGCGACAGGCGTTCGGCGGTGCTGCCGGCACTCAATGCGGCAGCTTCGACCGGCGCGTTCATGCCGGCGGCAGGAACTGCCGGCGGCAAGTCCGTCTGCCGGGAGGCCGCAACTGCGGGATGCGCTTCCTTCATGCCATTCGCCTGGGCCGGCGGCGGCTCGCGCCGTGTTGTGGCGGCTGTCGGGCTGACGGGCGCATCCGGTGGCAGCAGCGTCGTCGTCGTCGCGGCCGGCGCGGGCCCGGCAGTATGCATCCGGACTTCGGTCGTAGCCAGCGCGGGCCCGATGCCTGGAGTGGTGGCGTTCCCTGTCGACTGACTTTCGACGCCAACGGCCTTCGGTTCGCCCTTGGGGACTGCGGGCAGCGCGCCAACCTGGGCGGCGATGAGCGCGAACAGCACGCTGGCATCCGCGCTGGCGGCGTCGGCCGGGGCTTCCGCAAGCGCCTCCTCGCCGGCGATCAGCAGCGGCGCCATGCCAGGGTCGTTGGCCGGGGCTTCGCCGTCGATGCCCGAAATGCGGCCCGCCAGGACGGCCTTGAAGTCGGCACCGGCGTCCCGCTCGCCGGCGGTGGCGGCATCGGCGGGAACGGCCTGGACGGCGGTTGCGGCCGTTGCCGCGGGAACGGCGAGAGCCTGGACGGGGATCGGGGACATCGTTCGGTACCGGTGGAGGGTTTCAGCGAGGGTTCAGCAAGCGTCATGCCACCCGTTCATGGCGCGGCCTCCTGATCGGCCTCGTCGGCAGGCTTGGCTCGCGCAGCGTGTTCGTCGCTCGACTTCTGCTCCGCCTTGCCCTCCGCCCGGTGCCGTTCGGCGAGGTGGCGCTGGGAGAGCGTGTCGAAGGCCTTTGCGCGGACGCGCTGGTCGAGCCAGGCGCGCTGGCCGTCGCTGGTGCGCTGGCGCGAGGTGTTGAGCGCAGCCTGCTGCTGGGCGATCGCCTCGTCGAGCCGCCCGAGGAATGCCTGGTAGTTCGCCCAGAGGTCGCGCTCTATCCCGTCGCGCGCTGCGTCGAGGAAACGCTGGTGGTATTCGTTGCGATACTCCACCAGCAGGGTCAGGCGTTTGGCGCCTTCCTGCTCGCTCGCCAACAGTTGGCCGAGCCGGCGGGCGGCTTCGTCAAGGCGGGCATGGGATAGGTCAACGAGGGGCTGGAGGGGGAAATTGTTGTTGGCCACGTTATCCTCTTGGGGGGCGTTACGGCGTAGGGGAGCGAAACGTCTTTGTCGGCAGGGTCTGGCAGGCGGTTTGCCTCGATCGGATCGGCGACTTCGGCTCAAAGCTGCCGGTCGAACAGCGCGTGCAGCTTGATGACGGAGTCCTGGAAGTCCTCGCGCTCGCGCATGTCCTGCTGGAGGAAGGTCTCGAAGCGCGGATGCATCGCCACCGCCTGGTCGAGCTGGGGATCGGAGCCGGGAGCGTAAGCGCCGACGGCAATCAGATCGCGCGAGCGCTGGTAGCGCGAGTAGAGCAGCTTAAAGTTCCGCACCAGTTCCAGGTGGGTCGGCTTCACCAGCCCGGTCATGGCGCGGGAGATCGACATCTCGATGTCGATGGCCGGATAGTGGCCCTGGTCCGCCAGATGGCGTGACAGCACCACGTGGCCGTCGAGAATGGCGCGGGCCGAATCGGCGATCGGATCCTGCTGGTCGTCGCCCTCGGTCAGCACGGTGTAGAAGGCGGTGATCGATCCGCCGCCCTCGGGACCGTTGCCGGCGCGTTCCACCAGTTGCGGCATGCGGGCGAACACGCTGGGTGGATAGCCGCGGGTGACCGGCGGTTCGCCGATCGCCAGGGCGATTTCCCGCTGCGCCATGGCATAGCGGGTAAGGGAATCCATCAGCAGCAGGACGTGGCGGCCCTGGTCGCGGAAATGCTCGGCGATCGATGCCGCATAGGCGGCGCCCTGAAGACGCATCAGCGGGCTGGTGTCGGCCGGCGCGGCAACCACCACCGAGCGCTTGCGGCCGTCAGGGCCGAGGATCTGCTCGATGAACTCCTTGACCTCGCGGCCGCGCTCGCCGATCAGACCGACGACGATGATCTCGGCGTCGGTGAAGCGCGCCATCATGCCCAGCAGCACGCTCTTGCCCACACCCGACCCGGCGAACAGTCCCAGCCGCTGGCCGCGCCCCACGGTGAGCATGGCGTTGATGGCGCGCACGCCCACGTCAAGGGTGCGGTCGATGTGTGCGCGCTGCAGGGGGTTGATCGGCCGCGAGTGTAGCGAGCGCGACTGGGTCGTGTTGAGGGGACCGGCGCCGTCCAGCGGCCGGCCGGAGCCGTCCACCACGCGTCCCAGCAGTTCGTCGCCCACCGGGACGTGCTTGGCGCGGTCGGTGGCGCGGCGTCGCGGACCGATGGGTCCGCCGGCCTGAGGCGGCTGGGGCAGAGTCTCCAGCGGCAGCACCTGGGCACCCGGCGACACGCCGTAGATGTCGTCGGTCGGCATCATGAACAGTTTGTCGCCGGAGAAACCCACCACTTCGGCCTCGACCGCACTGCCCATCGGCACGACGACGCGGCAGCCGCTGCCCAGCGGCAGCTTCAGCCCCGTGGCTTCCAGCACCAGTCCGTTGATGCGGGTGAGGCGGCCGCTGAACTGATACGGCGCGGCGGTGGCGGCCACCTTCTGGCATCCCGACAGGAAGCGCGACCAGGTTTCGGTGTGGGGATTGTTCATGGCGCGGTTCCGGACCAGTTGCCGCTGCGGCCGAGGGTCTCGGTGATGCGCCGCCAGCGCGTTTCCATGCTCGCATCGATCTGGCTGCTGGCGGCCTCGACGCGGCAGCCGCCGCGGGTCAGCTTGTCGTCCTCGGCGATGCGGTGGCCGGCGTGGGCCAGCTGGTCGCCGATGAAGCTGCGCACCAGCGCCGCATCGTCGGGATGCAGATAGAGCGTCGCGTGGGGATGGAAGAGTTGCTGCAGCACTTCGCGCACCACGTCCAGGATGCGCTCGGGTTTCGCCTCCAGCGCCTGACGCACCATCTGCTGCGCGAGTTCCTGCGCCAGATCGAGCAGCGTGTCGGCCACCGACTGGTTGACGCTGCGCAGCGCCTGTTCCAGGTTCTCCGCCAGGGTGTGCAGGCGCAACGCCTCCATGCGCGCCCGCGCTGTGCCCTCGTCATAGCCGGCGGCGTAGCCCGCCCGGTGCGCCTCCTGGTGGATGCGCTCGAGTTCCTCAGCGGTGGGCAGCCGGATGTCGGCGGCGGAGACGCCCTCGGCGGGCGCCTGCCGGCGCGGCGATGCGGAGTCGAAGCTGCCCAGCTCCCAGCGCTCGAAGGCGGTGAGCTTTTCCTTGGGGATCACCTCGATGCTCATGGGATGGCGCGGCGCAAAAAGTCAGTCGCCGCGGAGCGCCTCAAACGAAGGCATCTTCCGATCCCTTGCCGCCCAGCACCATCTGGCCTTCCTCGGCGAGGCGCCGCGCGACCTTGAGGATCTCCTTCTGCTCGGCTTCGACTTCCGACAGCCGCACCGGGCCCTTGGCTTCCAGGTCTTCGCGCAGCATCTCGGCGGCGCGCTGCGACATGTTCTTGAACACTTTCTCCCGCATCTGCTCGGAGGCGCCCTTGAGGGCGACGATGAGCGATTCGGACTGGATCTCGCGCAGCAGGAGCTGAATGCCGCGGTCATCGACCTCGAGCAAATTCTCGAACACGAACATCTCGTCGAGTATCTTCTGCGCCAGTTCGGGATCGAACTCGCGCACGTTGTCGAGCACCGCCGTTTCCACGGCGTTGCCGGTGAAGTTGAGGATCTCCGCGGCGTGGCGCACCCCGCCCATTCCCTGCTTCTTGATCCGGCTGCCGCTCGACATGAGCCGCGTCAGCACCTCGTTGAGTTCCGACAGCGCCTGGGGCTGGACGCCATCGATGGTGGCGATGCGCAGCACGACGTCGTTGCGCAGGCGCTCGTTCAGTTGCTTGAGCACCTCGCCGGCCTGGTCGAAATCGAGATGCACCAGGATAGTGGCGATGATTTGCGGATGCTCGTTCTTGATCAGGTCGGCGACGCTGGCCGCGTCCATCCACTTCAGATTGTCGATGCCGGCGGTGCTGCCGCCCTGGAGGATGCGCGAGAGAAGGTTGGCCGCGCGGTCGTCGCCCAGTGCCTTGGTCAGCATCGAGCGGATGACTTCCTCGTCCACCTCGACCGGGCCGCCCTGGGCGGTGCGCTCGCTGAGTTCGTCCAGAAGCGGCTCGATGCGGTCCCGCGGCATCTGCTTCAGTTGCGCCATCGCCGAGCCGAGTTGCTGGACCTCGCGTGGACCGAGGTGCCGCAGCACCTCGGCCGCCTCGTCCGCGCCCAGGCTCAACAGCAGCATAGCGCTCTTCTCGACGCCGTCATCGTTCATTGCCGCCTACCCATTCCTTTATGACGCTGGCCACGAGTTTCGGATCCTGCTTGGCCAGCGCCTTGGCTTCCAGCAGCTTCTGGTCGAAGGGCAGGGGGGCGCGCAGCGTTGCCGGCAGATGGCCTGCCACCGCGGCTTCCTGTTCCGCTGCGAGTTGTCGCTGTTCGCGCTCGGCGGCGGCCCGCGCCGCCATATCGCGGGCGAAGGGCCGCGCCACGCCGAAGAACAGCCACGCGGCGAGCGCGCCGAACAACAGGTACTTGCCGGCCTCCTTCGCCAGGCTGACGAGCGCGGGATCCTTCCACAGCGGTGTCTCGGGCATTGCCTCGCGCGCCGCCGCCTCGAAAGGCGTGTTGGCGACGTTGAGCGTGTCGCCGCGCTCCTTGTTGAAGCCCATCGCCTCGCGTGTGAGGTCGTTGATCTGCTTCAGCTCGGCCTCGGTGAGCGGCTTGGCAAGCGTCTTGCCGTCGTTGCCGGTGACCTGGCGGTGATTCACCACCACCGCGACGGACAGGCGCTTGATCGTTCCGGTGGGCGCGCGGGTGTGGCGGATCGTCTTGTCCACCTCATAGTTCACCGTCGCGTCCTTGCGCATGTTCAGCGGTGGCGGCGCACCGGCGGTGGCAGGGGTGCCGGGGGCGGGCGGGGAGGTGATAGGCGCCGTCGCCGGCACCGGCGGCTGGTTCGAAAGCGCGCCGGGCACGCCGGCAGCGCCGGGATCCCGGGTCGACGATTCCGAATTCTGCTGGCTGCGGATCACGCCGCTTTCGGGCGTGCCGTTGGGCTTGTAGGTCTCGGCGGTCTGCTCCACCTGCGAGAAGTCCACGTCCGCCGCCACCTGTGCGCGCACGTTGCCGCGGCCGGTGATCGGCGAGAGGATCGCCTCGATGCGCTGGATGTAGCTCTTCTCCAGGTGATCGACATAGTCGAGCTGGGTCGGATCGAGGCCGGCGGTGCGCAGCGGATCGGTCGCCCCGGACACCAGGTTGCCGCTTTGATCGACGACGGTGACATTGTTCGCCGCGAGCTTGGGCACGCTGGCGCTGACCAGATGCACGATGCCGGCAACCTGGCCGGGGTCGAGCGTGCGCCCGGCGTGCAGGTTCACCAGCACCGAGGCCGATGGCTTCTGCTCGTCGCGCAGGAAGGCGCTCTGGCGCGGGATTGCGAGATGCACTCGTGCCCCCTGCACCGCCGCGAGGGACTGGATCGAGCGGGCCAGCTCGCCCTCCAGCGCCCGCTGGTAATTGACCTGCTCGGCAAACTGGCTGATGCCCAGCTTCTGGGTTTCCATCAGTTCGAAACCCACCATGCCGCCCCGCGGCAGGCCCTGGGAGGCGAGCTTGAGGCGAACGTCATGGACCTGGGACGAAGGCACCAGGATCGCGCCGCCGCCTTCGGAAAACCGGTAGGGAATGTTCTGCTGCGAGAGGGCGGTGACGATGGCGCCACCATCCTTGTCCGAGAGGTTCGAGAACAGCACCGCGTAGTCGGGCTGTCTGGCCCACATCCAGGCCGCCACCAGGGCGGCGATCAGGGCGGCTGCGCTCCCCATGATGACCATTTTGTTGCGCGCCGGAAGCTGGGTGAAGCCCTCGACGGACATGGGAAGCGCGACGACGTTCTCGGCCATGGCGGAAGCTCTCGCAGGATGGGGCAGGGGAGCCCTTTTCAGGTTTGCGGCGATTGTGCGCTGCAGCTCTCGGCACCGGTCCCGTGAATAGCAGCGCTTTTCAGCCCCTATTTGGCTGCCCCCACGCGCGTGGCGCCCGGACTAAGCTGCGAGCATCCTAGCCAGGCCCGTGGCGGCCGTTTCCATGACAGACGAGAAGGTCGCGCCGACGTTGCCCCCGACACAGGCGGAGAGCCTGGCGGAGGCGTTTCGCGTCTTCAACCGCGTATCGGCGGAACTGACCGAGGCCTACACCGGCCTGCAGGGCCAGGTGGCCCAGCTCACCGCGGAGCTGGCCGCAGCGAACGGCGAGCTGCGCCGGCAGTATCAGGAGAAGGCCCGGCTTTCCGAGCGCCTGGCGCTGTTGCTGGATGCGCTGCCCGCCGGCGTGGTGGTGCTGGATCGGCAGGGGCGGGTAGAGCAGTTCAATCCGGCGGCCCAGGCGCTGATAAGTCAGCCGCTGGAGGGCGCCGACTGGGCCGCCCTCGCCGCGACGGTACTCCAGCCGACCGAGACGCCGGACGAATACGAGACGCGGCGCGAGGCTGCCAGGGCGCGCATCGCGCTGTCCGAAAGCCGGCTGGATTCCGCGGGTGGGCGTATCGTGCTGCTGCACGACGTCACCGCCGCCCACGCCCTGCAGCGTCAGGCTGAGCGCAATCAGCGGCTGGCGGCGATGGGCGAGATGGCGGCGGCACTCGCCCATCAACTGCGCACGCCGCTGGCGGCGGCGCTGCTCTACACCGGCAATCTCGGGCGCATCGACCTGGGGACGGCGGAGCGCATGCCGCTCGCCGACAAGGCGGTGGCGCGGCTCAAGCACCTGGAACGGCTGATCCAGGACATGCTGGTCTTCGCCCGCGGCGAGGTCGCGGGCCGCGAATGGTTGTCCGTACGCGACCTGGTGGCCGAAGTGGCACAGGTGATCGATCCGCTCGCGCGCGAGCGGCAAGTGGGATTCGTGCTCACCGACCGGAGCGGCGGCCTTTCGATCCATTGCGATCGCAAGGCGCTCGCCGGCAGTTTCATCAACCTGCTGGAGAACGCCCTGGAGGCCTGCGCTGCGGGGTGCCGGGTCGACTTCCGTGCCGCGCCGGGCGAGGCCGGTGTGGAATTTCGCGTCCGGGACGACGGCCGCGGCATCGATCCTCAGGTGCGCCGGCGCTTGTTCGAGCCCTTCTTCACCACCCGCGCGACAGGCACCGGCCTCGGGCTGGCCATTGCCCGGGGCGTGGTGCGAGCCCACGGCGGCAGCATCGATCTCGCCCCGCCATTGCCGGGCGCCGCGAAGGAAGCGGGCACGGAGTTCGTCGTCCTGCTGCCGGCGCGGAGCGCGAGCGCGCAAGCGGCAGCGGAGGTTTCACGGAGCGCGGCATGAGCGAGAAACTGAACATCCTGGTGGTCGAAGACGACGCTCCACTGCGCGATGCCCTGGCGGTGACCATCGAGTGCGCCGGCCACCGTGTCACGACAGCGGGCGACGGTCCGGCCGCGCTCGGCTGCATAGAACGCGACGCCTTCAACCTGGTGGTAAGCGACCTGCGCATGGAGCCGATGGACGGCCTGCGGCTCCTCACCGAAATTCGACGCGGCGACCCGCACCTGCCGGTGCTGCTCATGACGGCGTTCGGCGACGTGGACAAGGCGGTGGCGGCGATGCGCGGCGGCGCCTGCGATTTCCTGATGAAGCCCTTCGAGCCCCACGTCCTGCTCGAACACGTCGAGCGCTACGCCTTCGTTCCCCCGCCGGCGGACGGCGTCGTGGTCATCGACCCCCGCAGCCGCCAACTGCTCGCCATCGCCGCCCGGGTCGCGCAGACCGATGCCACGGTGCTGCTCACCGGCGAGTCCGGCACCGGCAAGGAGGTCGTCGCGCGCTACGTGCACCAGCAGTCGTCGCGGCGCGAGGCACCCTTCGTCGCCATCAACTGCGCGGCGATTCCGGAGAACCTTCTGGAAGCCACGCTTTTCGGCCACGAGAAGGGGGCCTTCACCGGCGCCCAGTCCGCCCAGCCCGGCAAGTTCGAGCAGGCCGACGGCGGCACGATCCTCCTCGACGAGATCTCCGAGATGCCGCTGGCGCTCCAGGCCAAGCTGCTGCGGGTGCTGCAGGAGCGGGAAGTGGAGCGCGTCGGCGGCAAGAAGCCGATCCGGCTCGACATCCGGGTGGTCGCCACCAGCAACCGCGACATGGCCCAGGAGGTGGCGGCGGGGCGCTTCCGCGAGGATCTCTACTACCGCCTCAACGTGTTCCCGCTGGCCATTCCGGCACTGCGGGAACGGCCGCTGGACATCGGCCCCCTGGCGCAGCATTTCGCCGCCCGCCACGGTGCCCGGCTCGGCCGCAGCCTGCGCATTTCTGCCGCCGCGGAGGCAATTCTTGCCGCCCAGGCCTGGCCCGGCAACGTGCGGGAACTGGAAAACGCCGTGCAGCGTGCACTGATTCTTGCGACCGGCGACAGCATCGAGCCCGAGCATCTCCAGTTCAGCATCGTGCTGCCGGCGGCGCCGGCAAGCGCTCCGCGCGCCATGGAAGAAGCGTCCGCTACGCCGATCGCGGCGGCGGAGCAGGGTGTGACGCGAATGAAGGATCTGGAACGCCAGCACATCCTGGAGACCCTGGCGGCGGTGGGCGGATCGCGCAAGAAGGCGGTGGAGCGGCTCGGAATATCGGAGCGCACCCTGCGCTACAAGCTGCAGCGCTACCGCATGGCGGATACGCAGTAGCCCATGGCACGGGGATTGCTGCGTTTGGACTGAAATCGGATCGGGAGCCGAAGCATGGAAACGCGCGGAATCGACCAGATGCTCGCAGAACTGCGCGCCACCGCGCAGGTCGCCGGCAGCAAGTCGGCGGGGCAGGCCGGCGCAGCGCCGGGGGCGGACTTCGGTCAGGTGCTGAAGGGCGCCATCGACCAGGTTAACCAGGCGCAGCAAAGCGCCCGCAGCATGGCCCAGGATTTCTCGGCCGGCGATCCCAATGTCAATCTTCAGGACGTGATGGTCAATCTGCAGAAGGCCAACCTGTCCTTCCAGCAGATGGTGCAGGTGCGCAACCGCCTGGTGAGCGCCTATCAGGACATCATGAACATGCCGGTGTAATCCGGCACGCGCTGCCTGCGCAGCCCCCGATCAGGCGCCGCGCGCCTTGCGCTCGCGTTCGACCTTCATGATGTAGCGCTCGATGCGGCTGAGCATGCTGCTGGGCAGGTTCACGAACTGGCAACCCGAGCGCTTCACCTTCGTCCCGTTGCGCAGCGTTATCTCGAACGCGTTGCGCACCCGCAGCGCCGCGCGAATAGTGCCGAGGTCCGGCAGATCCACCTCGCAGGATTCGAAAACCTGGTCGACGACGAAGTCGAAGCCCCGCGGCGGCGACATGATGGCGATTCCGCCACCGCTGATGTCCAGCACCTGCGCTTCGATCACGCGCTGCTTGCCGTCTTCCTCCGTCAGGCTCAGCTTGCATTTCATCGGCTGGGCGACTGGCGCCGTGAGGCGGAAGTAGTCGCGTCGCTGCAGGCGCAGAACCCGTTCGGGCAGCGGCGCCTCGAAAGCCGGACGCCCGTTGTGCGTCACCTGTCTGACGTAGGGGAGGGTGAACTGCACCTTCACCCTGTCGTGGGTGGCAACCAGGATCAGCTTCTCCGCGAGACGCGGCCTTGCGGTTCATCTCGTTCGCTGGCGCCGTAGTCCAGGATGACGCCCGAATCGTCAACCCGGAGCAGGGCGGTGAGCAGGAAGTCGTTGCCCTGATTGAAGAACGCGGTGATCAGGTCGCCGGACTTCGCCATGCTGTTGAGCAGGAACTGGATCTCCGACCTGCTCTCGAGCTGGAACGGGGAATCCTCGTCGGTCGCCATCAGCTCGAACTTGACGGGCTGGTCGGCGGGTGCCTGGGTGCGGGTTTCGGTCATGGTGTTCGCTTGATGCGGTCGCCGGAAGTTTAGTGGAATTGGTCTGTGGTCTCCAGGCCGCAGGCTCCGGTGAGGGCTGCGGCGGCGTCCTTCCGTGCGCCAGCCGGGGCGGCGTCGGTCTCAGTTTACCGAAGCCGCCACTTGAAGCGCCGGAGGTGGTTCGGCGTGCTGGGGGGCGACGCGGCGCTCCACGCGGTAGATCCATGCCAGCAGTTCGGCCACCGCAACATACAGTTGCGGCGGGATGCGGGCGTCGAGATCCACCTGCATCAGCAACGAGACCAGTTCCGGCGATTCGTGAACGAAAAGGCCGGCCTCGCGGGCGCGGGCGACGATCTCCGCCGCAATCAGGCCACGCCCCTTCGCCACGACCCGTGGCGCAGCGTCGCCCCGGCGGTAGGCCAGCGCGACGGCCGTCTGGCGGGTATCAGGCGCGCTCGCCATGTTCGACCTTCATCGCCTGGAGGTTCATGCCGGCTTCCCCGAAGGCGCGGGCCAGATCGGCGCCGGCGCCGCGCAGCGTGCTCGCCGTCCGTGGTTCGGCTGTACGCAGCGCCACGCCTACGCCCTTGCCGTCGAGATCGAGCGTGGCGGCGATTTCGCCCAGCCCCGGCAAGGTCAGCCTGAGTGTGGTGGTCCAGCGGGTCGGCTGCTCGTCGGCATCGTTGGCGGCGGGATCCCGCCGCGCATCCTCGATCTCCCATTCCAGCGTCTGGTCGGGCCAGACCTGGCCGGCCAGCAGCACATGCTGGCCGGCCAGGGCGTCGAGCTGTTGTCGAACCAGAGGTGCCAGATCCTCGGGCAGCGTCGGCGCATGGGACGCGCGGGGGGCCGGCAGCTCGTGGGTTCCAGCCAGCGCTGCAGTTTCGAGTTCGCTTGCGGCGCGGGCGAGAACGTTCGCGTTGGCGGGGAGCTGAGGGCTTGAGTTTGGCGTCGGCGCACTGCCGGCGCGGTCCGTCTGTGCCGGCCGGGCGGGGGCCGTCTCCGGCGCTTGATCTGCGAGGGGCGGCGTGCTGCCCTGCTGGGATGCAGCCGGCGCAGTGGGCGGCGCAGCGGCCGGTGCCGGCGGTGGCGCGTGGCGCGCCTGGGGTTCGCGCAGCAGGGCCGCCTCGGGAAACTGGCCGGCGATCCACTTCGCCTGGTGGGCCTCGTAGAACAGCCCCGATTCGGACACCGCGGCCTGCAACAGCGGCGCCAGCGCCCGGCCGGCAACCGGGGGTTCGGCCAGCAGGGGGGTGCTGCGCGAAATCGTTGCGGGCTGGGCCGGAGCACCATCGCTGTCGCTCATCAGGGGACCAATGAGCTGGGCGGTGCGGCTGAGGGTTGCGGCGGGAGCCGCCGTGGCCGGTGACGGCGCCGCGGCCTGGGCCGGGGGCGCTACTTCGGCCGCGACGACGGACTTCGCGTTGTGGCCGATCACCACCAGCTCCAGCGCGTCGCCGCTCTTGGCGCCCTGGGGCAGCGCCAGCGTCATGCTCTTGCCCGCCACCAGGGCGCGATAGGTTCCGTCGGGCAGGGCGTTCTGGATCGTGGCGGTGAATCGCTGCCCCGCCCGCAGGTCGGGCAGATCGGCCGGCACTTCCCTCACCGGCGCGAGCGGGTTGACCGCCGACTCCATCAGCACCCGCAGGCGGGCAGCGAGATCGGTGGGAATCATGTTGCGGCCGGGCGCTTGCTCCTGCGCGGCTTGGGCGGGGCGAAGCCGGCGGGCGGCGAGGCGGCAAGGGTGCGGGCTGAATCGGGACGGCTCATGGCTGCGCTCGCACCTCGACTGGAACCCCTTGCGGCCTGAAGGGGCGGGGTATTGGGCCTCTCAGGGTAGCGGTCTACAGCCCATACGCCTGCCGCACATTGCGGCTGCGAGTTCCCGTACCGAGAAAGCGCCGCACGCTTTCCATCCACGGCTCGGTATGACGGCGCACTTCGGCGTCGTCGGCCAGGATGCGGTGGATCAGTTGCAGCTTGCGTGCCCGCTGTTCCGCGGTGAGGGTCGCCCGCACATTGTCCCGAGGGATAGTGTGGGCGAGGGTGTCGCGCAGGTGGGCGACGTCCTGCTCCAGCGCCACCAACTGGTCCCAGTCGCTGTTGCGAGCTGCCTGCACCATGCGACCCGAGATTTCGCACATCGTCTCGTAGAGGCCGATTCCATCCATTTCCGTGTCCAGTTTTCGGTATCAGGCGGCCCTGTCAGCTTCCTGGGAGGCGATGCCCTCCCAGGCGCCCTTAAGCTCATGCAGCAAGCTTCGTACCTCTTCCAGCGCTGCGGTGTTGTTCTTCATGTTGGCCAGCAGCAGTCGCTCGCACATGTAGTCGTACAAAGCGGCAAGGCGTTCGGCAAGCTCGCCGCCCGCCGCCATGTCCAGGCTGGCCTTGAGGCCGTTGGCGATGATGTTGATCGCCTTGGAGATGTTCTCGCCCTTGGCGGCGATGTTCTGCGCTTCCATGTGCTGCCGGGCCGAAACCACGCACAGTAGCGCGCCGTCGAACAGCATGAGGATCAGTTGGTGCGGATCCGCCGTGCCGACGCCCGTTTCCACGCCGACCTTGGCATAGGACGAAACCGGGTTGTTCGCGCTGCGTTGCATCGGACCGAACATCAGTTGTCTCCTTGATTGCTTGTTTTCGGCAGATTAGCCAGTTGCTGCTGCAGGAAGTTGCTGGTCTTGGTCATGCTGGCGATCAGCGTGTCGAGGGAGGTGAACTGGATCCGCGAAGCGGCGCTCGATCTGCACCATGCGCGCCTCCAGCGCCTCGCGGCGCTTGCCCACGTCCTTGACCGATGCGTTGATTCCGTCCAATCGGCTATCCACCATGCCATCGTTTTCCAGCAGCCTGCTGACCAGCTTATCGAGTTGCACGGCGAAACCTTTAGCGAAGTCCACCCGCCCCCGGTCGCCGATTGCCCCGCCCGCGACACTCACGGCAAGCCCCTTGGCGTCGCCGCTGCTGCCGGTCAGTGTCTGGCCGTTGCCGGTGGCGGCCTGCCCGCCTATGGTTCCGGCGACGTCCAGGCCGTCGATGGCCGTAGCAGTGCCGAACAGGCCCGCCGCCGCGTTGCCGCCGCTCACCGCCACCTTCGAGGCCGAGCCGTACCTGGCCGAGGTCACGCTGAGCACGCCTGCGCTTTCGCTGACCGAAACCGCGATGCCGGCAGTGGAAAGGGCCGTGGCGCCGTTGATCTTGGACTGCAGTTCGGCTGCCAGCGTGGTGGCGGTGTAGGTGCCGGCGGCGAGCTTCACGCTCACCGCGATGCCGTCCACCGAAAGATCGACCGTGTCGTTCGCGTCGGCGGTGATGATCAGTCCGGCGACAACGCTGCCCGTCGCCTTGCCCTGGGTAGCAAGCTGGGTGATGTTCAGGCCGTAGCTGCCGGCCTTGGTGTCGTCGGTGGAGCTGACGAATCTGACCAGGCTGTCGCTGGGTTTGCCCAGGGCGGCGAACAGGGTGGCGATGTCCTTGGTGGGGTCGGCCAGCACCTTGTCCAGCCTGGCGGCGTCGAGCTTCAGCGTGCCGTCGGTCTGGAAGGTGACGCCGATGTCCGCCAGGGTACTCAGTCCGCCGCCCGCGCTCGCCAGCGCCTGGTTCAGGATGGCCCGCAACTGGCCCTGGATGCCGCGCACCGTGGCATCGCCGGTGAGCAGCGATCCCTTCTTCGTCGCGGCGTCGAATTTGGTGAGGTCGGTAAAGGTCTTGCCCAGATCGTTGAAGGCCTTGACGAAGGCTTCGACCGAGGCCTTGACGCCGGCATTGTCCTTGGCAACCGTGATGGTGGTGGCGGCCGTGGTGGTCTTGAGCAGCGTCAGCGTCACGCCCGGGATCACGTCGGTGACGGTATTGCTCGCCTTGCTGATGGCCAGGCCGTCAACCTTGAACTCGGCGTTCTGCGCGGCGACGGTCTGGGTCAGGTTCTGAACACCCGCCGGGTCGTGGCCGAGGAGGGCGGCGAGGCCCGCATCGCCGCCGCTGATGCTGCAGGCTGTTGGCGGCGCCGGTGGCCGTAGCGGAAAGAGTCAGCCGGTAGGGAGCGCCGCTGCCGTCGTTGAGGATGCTCGCCGTCACACCGATGTTCGCCGCGTTGATCGCGTCGCGGATGCCCTCCAGCGAGTTGTGGGCGGCGTCGATGACGACCGTCTTGGCCGCGGCACCGCTGTTGCTGAAGGTGGCGCCGGCATCGTACTTGCCGGTGGCTGTGTTCAGCGTGCCGGCTATCGTCCCGAACTCGAAAGTCAGGGTTCCGGTGCCGATGGCCGCCGTGCTGCTGACCTGGCCGGCGGTGGCGAGCTTTTGTCCCCCGGCGAGTTTGGACACCTCGATGCCATAGCTGCCGGCCGCCGCGATGGAGGTGGCGCTGGCCGTCAACACCGTGGCGTCGGCAACGCCTGCCTTGACGGCGGAAAACTTTGCCGTGCCGGCGAGCCCTGCCACCGCGCTCTGGAAGGTCGACAGCGCGCCCTTGAGCGTGCCGAAGGCGGACAGCTTGGCCTGCAGGCCGACTTCCTTCTGATCGAGCAGATTGATCGGCCGCCGTTCCAGCGCCATCAACTGGCTGACGATGCTGTTGACATCGAGGTTGGAGCCGATGCCTGGGGAGGATATCGCCATCTTCACGTCCTCGTAAACTGCTCCCCTCCCCCTGGATGGGGGAGGGGCCGGGGGAGAGGGTGCCGCTGCCGCCCTCGCCCCTCTCCCCTCTCCCACGAGGGGAGAGGGGAGCGATGCGTCACGCCTTTTTGTGCAGCAACAAACCTTGCAGCTTGTCCAGCGCCCTGGAGATGGAGAGCAATTCCTCCGAGGGAATCTGACGGAGCACTTCGTCGGTCTGCGCATCGACCACCTTGACGACGGTGCGCCCGCTGCCTTCATCTATCGAAAAGCGCAAGTTCTGAGCCACCGGTGCGACGACCTGTCTTACTTCCTGGACCATCTGTTCCACCTGGGCGGCCGTCAAACGCACGGGTGGAACGTCGGGCAAGGGAGCATGGGCAGGGGCAGGGTCGGAGGCTGCGACCCGCACGGGCGACACGGGGGCCGCCACGCCGGATGCTGCTACCTGCTGGATTGCCATGATCGATCTCCCATTCGGACCAATGCCCGGGCAGCCTTTCGAGCCGCCCGGGCCGTTCAACTAGCTTTCGACTCCGCTTAGCCGCGCAACAGGGTCAGCACGTTCTGCGGCAGGGCGTTCGCTTGCGCCAGCATCGCTACACCTGCTTGCTGGAGGATCTGGGCGCGGGTCAGTGCTGCCGTTTCCTCGCGCGAAATCGGCGTCCTGGATGCGGCTGCGGGAGGCCGACAGGTTCTCGGAGGTGATCTGCAGGTTGCCGATCACCGGCCGAGAAGCGGTTCTGGATGGCGCCCAGGTCGGCGCGGGATGCTTGACGGGTCTTCAGGGCGCGCGTCAATGATCACGATCGCGTTGTTTGCACTAGTCACCGTCGAAACATTGCCGTGCTCAGCGAAGTCTGAGCCGCACTCCGCGGAAATGGTGGTCGGCGAGCGTTTAGCGATACTGCGCTGCCGCTGGCGCACGGTGGACTGACGAGGACGAGTAATTGTTCAACGTCACGTAGCCAGCAACTACGGTGGCACTGTTGATGCTGTAGTCGGTCCGGGTTTCCGGACGACATGTGGTTCCCGACAGCGTTGATGCCGTGACCATGCTGGCGAGAACGATCGTTGTAGTCGCGGTCGAATGGGTGAAATTTACGGCAATGTTGATGTCTTTGCCTTCGGCTGGTGAACGTCAGCGTGCCGCGACCGCGAACTGTGGCGGTAACACCCGTCGTGCCGGCCACCTTGTTGCATTTCGGTACTGAGCGCGCTGAGATCGGTCGTCGCTCGCGGTAGCGGAAATCGTCGCAGTGCTTGCACCGCTTCCAAGAGTAATAGTCACCGTGCCCGCTGCCGAAAGGGTGCCAAGAGTCGCGCTGTTGTAAGCCCGGGCTAACGCCAGTCTCCGTGCCTTGACGTTGATGCTATTGCGCCAACTGTGTAGGCCGAGTCCCCGCCGGTGACGGCCACAGGCTGCGTTCCGAGTGTGCCGGAGATGGTAAGCGTCGCGCTGCGATAGTGTTTGCCGCCGGAAACGTGGCTGCCGGTTGGTGGTAACCGGCGTTCCTGCGGCCACGGTCGCGTTGCACCAGCCTTGACCGAATTGTTGGCCCAGCCGGTTGGTGGTTGGCACGCGATGACCGTCATGGAAATCGATCTGATGTTGGCGTTGGCGCCGACCTGGAAAGTTTGCGCCGTGAAGGTGCCGTCCAGCAGCTTCGGGCCGTTGAACGGTGGTCTGATTCGCAATCCGGTCGATCTCCGCCTTGAGCTGGTGTGACTTCGGCGTTGAGGGCCGCGCGATCCGAGGTCGCAGTTGGTCGCGTTGCGCGGACTGAACGGCGAGTTCGCGGATGCGCTGCAGGTTGTTGCCGATCTCGGCCAGCGCGCCTTCGGCCGGTCTGGGCGAGGGAAATGCCGTCGTTGGCGTTGCGGGTCGGCCTGGTTCAGGCCGCGAATCTGGGTGGTCATACGCTCGGAAATCGCCAGCCCGGCGGCATCGTCTTTGGCGCTGTTGATGCGCAGGCCCGAGGACAGGCGCTGCAGCGAGACGGACAAGTGCCGTCTGGGAGGTATTGAGGTTGCGCTGGGCGTTGAGCGACGCGATGTTGGTGTTGATGGTTTGTGCCATTTGAGTCTCCTATCAGATCCGGTTGATTGAACCCGACAGCTGCTTCCTCAGGACCCGTCAAGCTCTTGAGCGATGTTGCCGCCGTCTTGGGTTCTTTATCGGAGTGCCTGCGAGGGAGCTTTAGTCGAATTCGCTGAAATTGTGGGGTTTTTCACGTTCTATTATGCGATTCGACTGGAGAAACCGGTGCCCGGATTGAGGGCTGTCTAGCCTCATATCGGCGATGGTTGAAGCGACTTGAGAAGGCATCCCGAGGCTGGTCGATTCGGCCAGGGCGCGGCGGACCCGGTCTCCGGCGGCTGACTATTGGTGCCGATCTCGAACGACCGTGTGCATTGGTAGGGCGCGCCGTGCGCGCCGATCCGAGGAATGGTGCGCATGGCGCACCCTACGTTTCGATCTCGAACGGCCGTGCGACTTGGTAGGGCGTGCCGATCCGGGGACGGCCTGCGAGGACAATCTTGGACGTGATGGGCAGGAATCCTCAGCGCTCGATCCGTAGGGCGGGCCATGCGCGCCGATCAAGCGTGGTGGGCGCGGCGCCTGGGCGTCGCGCTCAGGCTACCGCGGCGACGCGGTTCTTGCCGGTGCGCTTGGCGTCGTACATGGCGGCGTCGGCGCGGGCGAGGGCCACGCTGCGGTCCTCGCCGGGGGCGGCCTGGGTCACGCCGGCGCTGAAGGTGATCAGCACGCGCTCGTTGTTGTGCAGGAAGAAACGCTTGGTGAGTTCGCGCTGGAGCCGCGTCATGACGTTTGCGGCGTTGTCGAGCGTCGTCTCGGGCAGCAGCACGATGAATTCCTCGCCGCCGTAGCGTGCCAGGGTATCGTGCGGCCGCAGTGTGTCGCGTATGACTTTGGCAAGGTGGACGAGGGCGTTGTCGCCGGCGTGGTGGCCGTAGCTGTCGTTGAGCGCCTTGAAATTGTCGACGTCGAGCAGCGCGATGCACAGCGGCGCGGCGCGCCGCTCGGCGCGGGCGAACTCGCGCTGCATGGCCTCGTCCAGCCCCTTGCGATTGAGCGCGCCGGTGAGCTGGTCGTGACGCACCATCTCGCTGGTCTGGGCGAGTTCGTTCTGGAGGCGGACGATTTCCTTCTCGGATTCCTCGACCTTGCCTTTCATCTGGCGCAGCTCGTCGCGGGCGAGGCCGGTGGAAGCCTGCATGCTGCGGGTTTCGCGCATGACTTCCTCGATCACGTCGGTGAGCTCGCCGATGTCCTTGGCGCTGCCGATGCGCACGGCGCAGCTCTCGATGCGGTCGTGGTAGTCGCCGGTCGAATCGCTCATCTGGGCGAGGTGGTCGATGAAGCTCGCGAGCATGGCCTTGAGCCGATCCTTGGCGTCGCTAAGGCCGCGCTTGAGGGCGCCCTGCTTGTAGATGACTTCCTTGAGGCGGTGCTCGACGTCGTCCAAGCCGGCGCAGGTTGAGCGGCGGGGCGAGGGCTTCGCTGACCATGGCGATCTGGCCATGCAGCCATTGGTCGTCCGCCAGGAGTTCGGCGACGTTGTCGACGACGAGCTGCATCAGGTGCAGCAGGGCGGCCTTGAGATCGGCCTGGTCGACGGCGAGCCATTGCAGACGGGCGACGAACGCATCGAGCCGCTCGACGAAGGCCTGCATGGCGGAGGCATCGGCAGCATGGCTGAGCAGATCCGAAAGCGCGGTGGCTTCGGCGGCCAGTTCCGGATCGTCAACCAGCATCAGGGCGACGCTGCCTGCCAGCAGGTCGCCGATCGGGCGGCGCACCTCTGCGCTCGGGATTGGGGCGGGAAGCTGGGCCGGCCCGGCTTCGGCCGCAGCGGCAGGTGTCGCGCCGACTGCGGCAGCCGGCGCCGGCTCGGCGGCGGGGCTGTCCGGAAATTCCTGGGGAAGCGCCGCGGTACCCACGCTGCTCGCCTGCGACCAGGATTTCACCAGTGCGGTCAGGCGGCCGAACAGCCGTTCGGGGTCGCCGGTCGAACTGCTGAGGATATGCTCCAGCCCCTCGCGCTTGCGTGCCGAGGTGATGCCCGCCTGGCGCCGTTCGAGTTGCGCCAGCAGTTCGCGGATCAAGGCGCTCCATGGCGGCGGATCCTTGATCGCCAGAACGGTGCCGACGGCGTTGCCGATCGACTGCCAATCCTGGGCCGCGACGGCGTCCTCGATCTGGCGGGCGAAGCGGATCTGGATCGGGCTGGTGCGCGGCAGCCGCGGGAGCAGGCCCTTCAGCGCCCGCTCCGGAAATGCCTCGGTGGCCGCGGTGCCGGCAATCTCGTGGTACAGGGTGCGGAAGTTCTCGGGTGTTGGTGGCAGGCGCCGGGCGGCGAGGCGCCGCAGCGTTTCCCGTGCGATATCGGCAGGCTGGCTGGTGTCGTTCATGGGCGGGCGGACGCAGGAACCGTCGTGGGTGAACGGCTGCGCCCCCGGGGAGCTTGAGCGGAAACGGCGCGCGGCGGCGACGCCGTCTATTCGACCAGGCCGTGCTTCAGGCCGTAGTGGGTGAGTTCGGCGTTGTTCTTCATCCTCATTTTTTCCAGCAGCCGGGCGCGATACACGCTGACGGTCTTGACGCTCAGGTTCAGCTCGTCGGCGATCAGGGTCGGTGTCTTGCCGGAAGCGATCATCACCAGCGTCTGGTATTCCCGGTCGGAGAGCTTTTCGTGGAGCGGGCGCTCGTCGTCGTCTTCGAGGATGGCATTGGCCAGTTCCTCGGCCACGGCAGCGCTGACGTACTTCTTGCCGGAAGCCACCTGGCGGATGGCGCTCACCAGCAGATCGGGCGCGCTCTGCTTGGTCAGGTAGCCGGCGGCGCCGGCCTTGAGGGCGCGCACCGCGTAGTGCTCCTCGGGATGCATCGACAGGACCAGCACCGGCAGGCGCGGGTATTCCTTCTTGATCATCTTGAGGGCGTCGATACCGTTGCGGTCGGGCATCGAGACGTCCATCAACACGACGTCCCAGTTGCCGTCGCGCACCATCTGCATCACGACGACGCCGTTGGCGGCTTCACCGGCGACGATCAGGTCGTCGGTGTCGGACAATATCTGCTTGAGGCCCTGGCGGACGATGGAATGGTCGTCGGCAATCAGGACGCGAATCGGCTTTGTCATGGAATGGTCTGCGGTGCGTCGTCGAGTGACTGATCGAGATTCTGGTCGGGTTCCGGCACTTCGGCGGGAGCGCGCACCGCAATCCGCGTGCCGCCTTCCGGGCCGGCGCCGATCTCCAGGGTACCGTCGAGGGCGTTGATGCGTTCGCGGATGCCGCGCAGGCCGTAGGAGCGGGGCTTGGACAGGGCATCCGGGTCGAGGCCGGTGCCGTCGTCGGTGATCTCCAGCAGGATGTCGCCCCCTTCCTGCACCAGCCGCACCTCGACCTTGGTGGCCTTGGAATGCTTGCTGATGTTGGTGAGAGCTTCCTGGAAGATGCGGAACAGGGCCGTAGACGTGGCCTGATCGGGCACGGCGTCGTAGTCGGCGCACAGCACGCGGCAAGGGATGCCGGTGCGCTGTTTGAAGTCGTCCGCCTGGCATTCGATCGCCGCGGCGAGGCCGAAATCCTTGAGGATGCCGGGGCGCAGTTCGCGCGCGACGCGACCGGCGGTGGCGATGGCATCGTCCACCAGCTTCTCGATCGAACGCACCCGCTTGCGCAGTTGGAGAGGGTCGCTGTCGAGCTTGCCGGCGAGCAGCGCGACCTCGAACTTGATCGCCACCAGGTTGCCGCCCAACTCGTCGTGGATGTCGCGGGCGATGCGCTCGCGTTCCTCTTCCTTGACGATCTGGAGGTGCGACGACAGCTCCGCCAACTGCGCCCGCGAGCTGCGCAACTCCCGCTCGGTGATCTTGCTCTGGGTGATATTGAACACCACCCCTTCCCAAAGGAGCTGCCCGCTTGGCTGGTGGCGCGGCGAAGAACGCAGGTTGATCCACTTCTCCTCGCCACCGAGGACGATGCGGCCGTCCCAGTTCACGGTCGAGAAATGCTGCGCGGAGTCCTGCATCGCGGTCTCGAAGGCCGCGCGGTCATCCTGGTGGATCATCTCGACGAAACGCTGCGGCTGGGCGACCAGGTCTTCGGGCTTGATGCCGAGCAGCGCGCTGCTGCCGTCGCTGACGAAAAGAAAGCGCAGCACGCCGCCGTCGGCGCTGCGCACCATCTGGAAAACCATGCCTGGGAGATTGCCGGCAAGGGCGCGAAAGCGCGCCTCGTTCTCCGTCAGCGCCTCCAGGGCGGCGCGCCGTTCGGCACGGTTGCGCGCCTCGCGCAACTCGCGTTCGACCGCCGGTACCAGCCGGTCCAGCTTGTTCTTGGACAGGTAGTCATGCGCGCCCGAGCGCATCGCGGCGATGGCGGTTTCTTCGTTGATGACGCCGGAAACGATGATGAACGGCAGGTCGATCCGCAGATCCTGCATCAGGCGCAGGGCGGCAATTGCGTTGAACTGCGGCATGTTGTGGTCGGACAGGATGGCATCCCATCGGCTGTCGGTCAGTGCGCTGCGCATGTCCCGGGCATTGTCGGCGCGTGTGCTGTGGCAACGGTAGCCTGCGTCCTGAAAGCGACGCAGGAGGAAGAAGGCGTCGTCCTCGGAATCCTCGACGATCAGCAGGCGCAGCTCGGGAGCGTCGGAATCGTGCTGCTGTGGAATGACCATGCCCAAGTCATCGAATTGCGATAAGCATGCAGTCTACCCCAAAGAAGACAGACACCCAAGGGCCCGAAAGGCGGCGCTCGGGGCGCTTTCGGGCCTGCCCGGACCATGAAGTATAATTTTGCCCGCGCCGGCATAGCTCAGTTGGTAGAGCATCCGCCTTGTAAGCGGGAGGTCGCGGGTTCGATTCCTGCTGTCGGCACCAGGAACCCCTCCAAGGCAGACATAGAAGGTCCGAAAACCACATGGTTTAGCAGTGGGTTACGGTAGAAGCGCAGTCCTGGGCAGTCCGAACTAATCCGTTACGAACCACCCCCACAAAACCAGCTAGATTGCGGGGGTAGAAGAACCCCAATCGGCATACCGCCGAGAATCTACCCCGGGGAGCCTGGCATGCTGACTGACAGGGAAATCCAGACTGCGAAAGCCCGCGAAAAGCCCTACAAGCTCTTCGAGGGCGGCGGGCTGTTCTTCGAAATCTCGCCGGCCGGCGGAAAGCCGTGGCGCCTGACCTGATTGCAGTGCTTCGCAGGATCGAGGCGCGGGGTGCCATGGACATCGCCAAGCGCACCCACAACCTGGTGGCCCGCGTCTTCCGCTACGCCGTGGGGTACGGCCTCTGCCCCCGCGACCCATCCTGCGACATTGAACCGCGCGACGTGCTGGCGGCGCCGACCGTCCGCCACCATTCCAGCCTGACCGACCCCAACGACGTGGGAGCGTTGCTGCGGGCTATCGAAGGCTTCACCGGGGCACTGGCTACCCGCTGTGCTCTCAAGCTCGCGGCTTTGACCTTCGTGCGCCCGGGCGAGCTACGGCACGCCGAGTGGGGCGAATTCGACTTCGACAAGGCGGAAGGGCGCATCCCCAAGGGCAAGATGAAGATGAAGGAGCAGCACATTGTCCCGCTGTCGGAGCAGGCCATCGCCGTGTTGCGGGAGATCCAGCCGCTGACCGGACCCGGACGCTACGTGTTCCCGAGCGAGCGCACCGGGGCGCGGCCGATGAGCGAGAACACTGTCAATGCGGCGCTACGGCGCCTGGGCTACACCAAGGAGGAGATGACCGGACATGGCTTCCGCAGCATGGCGAGCACGCGGCTGCACGAATTGGGCTACCCCCATGCCGTGATCGAGCGGCAACTGGCCCACGGCGAGTGCAACAAGGTCAATGCGTCCTACAACTTCGCCGAGTACCTGCCCGAGCGGCGGAAGATGATGGAGGGATGGGCTGACTACCTGGGCAGCCTCAAGACCGGCGCCGACGTGATCCCGATCGGCCGGGCGGCGTGATGCCTGAAATCTCCCGCTTCTTCGGCATCGTCATCTACATGAACTGGCGTGAGCATCCGCCGATGCACTTCCATGCCGTTTATGGCGAGCACGAAGCCCTGATTGCCCTGGACGGCAAGGTGTATGCCGGCTCCCTTCCCGGGCGGGCGTTATCGCTGGTGCGCGAATGGCTGGCGCTGCATCGCGACGAGCTGGCAGAGGACTGGGAACTGGCCTTGGCGCGCAAGCCATTGAAGCCGATCGAACCACTGGAGTGAGTGCGATGATCCTGCATACGACCGAAGTAACCCCGCTGCCCGGCTACCGCCTGTTCGTGCGCTTCAACAACGGTGAGGCCGGCGAAGTCAACCTGTCGGGCGAGTTGGACGGCGAGGTATTCGAGGCGTTGCGCGACCCGGTTCTGTTCGCGACCGCCTACCAGCACCCCATCATGCGGACGGTGGCATGGGCGAACGGCGCCGACCTGGCGCCCGAGTTCCTGCTTGATCTGCTAGGCAAGGGTCAACGGGCAGCGTAACGTGCTGATGGTATGGGTCGGAGGGTAGTCCCGCTGTCGGCGCAAGCCATGGCCGTTCGCCGGGAGATACAGCCCTTTGCCGGGAGTGGGTTTGGGTTAACGCGGTGGTTTGGATGCTGGCACAATGCCGCTCCTCTGACGCGGGGTGGAGCAGTCTGGCAGCTCGTCGGGCTCATAACCCGAAGGTCGAAGGTTCAAATCCTTCCCCCGCAACCAAACGTCGTCCAATCAGCCCAGTCATTGACTGGGCTGATTGCATTTGTGGCTCGCGCGGGAGCAGGGGTTGCAATCTCCGAGATGCTTCAGTGGCTCGCGTTCGGTTCCATCCGTAGTCCCACTCACTTGTTCCAGGAGGCAATTCATGCGGACCATCCATGCAGTTCTGCTCGGCGCTGTTCTCGGACTGGGCGCGCTCGGCGCGTCCGCGGAGGATGCCGTCACCAAGACGGTTGCCGCGGTTTACCAGGAAAAGGCGGCCCTCGCGGGCAAGTCGGTGCGGGTTGAAGGCAAGGTGGTGAAGGTCAACAACGGCATCATGGGCCGCAACTTCGTCCACGTGCAGGACGGTACCGGCGATCCGAACAGCAATAACCTCATCACAACGAGCAAGCAGACCGCGGCGGTCGGCGACAAGGTCACGGTCACCGGCAAGGTGGTGGTGGACCGGGACTTCGGCTCCGGCTACGCCTATCCGCTGCTGGTGGAGGAGGCGAGCATTGCGCCGGCAAAGTGAGGCCGCACAGGTGCGCAGTTAGTTGCGCGCTTTCGCTTGACCCTGTACCGGATGTACATGTACTGTACATCCGGTTCCTTACCGGCAGGGGGCGACATGGCGGCGGCAGTCGAGCGGATCGTGGTCCAGGCGACCACTGAGGAGAAGAATGCGATCGCGGCGAAGGCGAAGAGGCTCGGTCTGCCGATCTCGGAATTGATGCGCCGCGGGGCGTCGGCTTACCGGACGGAGGAGGCCGACCGGGAACTCGGGGCGCTGGCGGATGCCGCCAAGGCGGCGGCGGAGCGGGCCAGCGCCGCGATCGACGGCGCCCTGGAGTTCATAGAGGCGAGCAACAGGCGCATCGCTGCCCTCGAGGCCAAACCTCGGCGCGGTGCCCGCAGGGCGGCCGGATGAGCGTCACCGACCGGGTGTGGGGCGCCCTCACGGCAATGATCAAGCTCGAGGACAAGGTCGGGCGCCAGGCCGAAGCCGTGAAGGCGCAGCAGGTCAAGATCGAGGACCTCACCGCCCGCGTGATACGCCTGGAGGCGCAGCTCGAATTGCTGACGGACGCGGCCATGATCAAGCGGCTGAAGGGAAGCTGAGGGGAAACTGAGGGGCGACTGAGGCGCTCTCCAGCGACTGACTTTCCGCCGCGCGGCAGAGCCTGCGCTATCCTACGCGCCCATGCTTGCCTACATCGTCCGACGCCTGTTCTACGCGATCCCGATTCTGCTCGGCGTCAATCTCATCACCTTTGCGCTGTTCTTCGTGGTCAATACCCCGGACGACATGGCGCGCATGCAGCTCGGCATGAAGCGCGTCACGCCGGAAGCGATCGAGAAGTGGAAGGCGGAGCGCGGCTACGACAAGCCGCTGCTGTGGAACGTCGAGGCACCGGGCGCGGCCAAGCTCACCGACACCATCTTCTTTACCAAGTCGGCGCGCATGTTCGCCTTCGACTTCGGCCGTGCCGACGATGGCCGCGACATCGCCCACGAGATCCGCTCGCGCATGGGTCCCAGCCTCGCCATCGCGCTGCCGGTGTTCGTGATGGGGTTGTTCGTCACCGTTTCCTTCGCGCTGCTGCTGGTGCTGTTCCGCGCCACCTATTTCGACTTCTGGGGGGTGGTGGCCTGCGTGGCGATGATGTCGATATCGAGCCTGTTCTACATCATCGGCGGCCAGTATCTGGTGTCCAAGATCTGGAACCTGGTGCCGATCTCGGGCTATGCGCCGGGGCTGGACGGCGCCAAGTTCCTGCTGCTGCCGGTGATGGTGAGCGTGATCGCCGGCATCGGCTCCAGCACGCGCTGGTACCGCACCATCTTCCTGGAGGAGATCTCCAAGGACTATGTGCGTACCGCCCGCGCCAAGGGCCTGTCGGAAACCACGGTGCTGTTCCGCCACGTGTTGCGCAACGCCATGATCCCCATCCTGACGGGCGTAGTGGTAGTGATACCGCTGCTGTTCATGGGCAGCCTGATCACCGAGTCGTTCTTCGGCATCCCCGGCCTGGGCAGCTACACCATAGACGCAATCAACGCCCAGGACTTCGCGGTGGTGCGGGCGATGGTGTTCCTCGGTTCGGTGCTCTACATCGTCGGCCTGCTGCTCACCGACATCTCCTACACGCTGGTCGATCCGCGCGTGCGCTTCGAGTGACAGCCATGATGACCGGGGCCTTGCGCAACTCCGTCAGTGCCACCAGGGGCGTTGGCCTCACCTCGAACCCCTCTCCGGGGAGGGCGAGGGGAGCGTCGAGCGCTGTTTTGCGGTTGCCGAAATAGCCATGTCCTTCCTGCCTGTCATCCTGTGGACCGACGCGCTGATCTTCCTGCTCCTGACGGCAATGGCGGCAGCGGGATTCTACGTGCGGCGCCAGCCCCACCTGCTGGTGGCGTGGCGGCGGGTGGGGGAGTCCCGCTCCGGCATGGCGGCGCTGACTGTGCTGCTGCTGTTCCTCCTCGTCGGACTGGCGGACTCGCTGCACTACCGCCCGCGGCTCGCCCAGTCCGCCGAGGCACCGGCCAAGGCGGCGGCACACAGCGCTTACGGCGTCGAGGTGCTGTCCGCCTTCGATGCGCTGGCCTCCGGGCTGCGTTCCCGCGCCGAGAGGACCTACTCGGCGCCGCTCGCCACGCACGCCTACGCCAAGGAGAACCTCGATCGCCCCGATGGCACGGCATACCGGGATTTTCCGCGACTCAAGCACGGCGGCAGCCACCTTGCCGATCCCGCGACCGACTGGTCCGGCGACGTCCAGCGAAGCGTGCTGCGCGGCCTGGGCCTGGGTCTGCTGGCCTGGGTCGCCATGGGCTGGACGCTGTGCGTTGCCTTCCATGTTGCCGCCAAGGTTGGTGGCGCTTTGCACCTGGTCAACGCCCAACGGCAGTGAGCGCCGGGTTGCCGCTCTGTTCCGCCCAGACAGTGACCGCGACCAGCACGACAAAGATGATCGTCATGGCCGCCAGGATGGCCCAGCCCTGGCGCGTGTCACCCACCATCTTGCCGAAGGTGTAGCACAGCGCGGCCGGGATCAGCAGGATCGCCAATAGCTCCAGGAAGTTGGACAGAGGCGTGGGATTCTCGAACGGATGCGCCGAATTGACGTTGAAAAAGCCGCCGCCGTTGGTGCCCAACTGCTTGATGGCGATCTGGGAGGCCGCCGGACCGACGGCCAGCACCTGCTGGGTGACAGTCTGGCCGCTGGCATCCACGGCCGGCTGGACCAGCGTCGCGGACTGAGAGGAGTTGAAGGTCTGCACCACGCCCTGCGAAACGAGCAGCAGGGCGAGCACGATCGCGAGCGGCAGCAGGATGTAGAGGATCGAACGCGTCATATCGACCCAGAAATTGCCGACCGTCTGCGCCGTGTGACGGACAATCCCCCGCGTCAGTGCGATCAGCACGGCCATGCCCGTCGCCGCGGAGACGAAGTTCTGCACGGTCAGCGCCAGCATCTGCGTGAGGTAGCTCATCGTCGTTTCGCCGCCGTAGCCCTGCCAGTTGGTGTTGGTGGCGAAGCTGACCGCGGTATTGAACGCGGAGTCCGGTGAGACCGCAGCCAGTCCTTGCGGGTTGAGCGGCAGGATGCCCTGGAGCCGTTGCAGCACATAGACCGCCAGGAACCCCAGCAGGTTGAAGACCAACAGCGCCGCGGCATACGTCTTCCAGGTCATCTCGGCGTCGGGTTTCACCGCAGCGGCGCGATAGAAGAGGCGCTCGACGGGCGCCAGCACCGGGTGAAGGAAGGTCCGCTCGCCGCTGTAGACGCGTGCCATGAACCCGCCCAACGGCTTGACGAGGAGCAACAAAGCGACCAGGTAGACGACCGGTTGGAGCCAATCCAAAGTACTCATCCGAATTTCTCCGGTTTCAGCAGAGCCACGAACAGATAGACCAACAGCGACAGCGTGATCAGACCCACCGCCACATACATCAGGCTCATGCGCCACCTCCCCTCAGCCGTTCGCACAGCCACACGAAACCCCAACTGGCGGCGAAGAAGATCAGCACAAGCCCGACAAACGCAAGATCGAGCATCGAGACACCTCCCAAATGGATACCCCGGCCAACCGGCAGACAGCGGCCGGCGCCCGCGGAACCGATCTCAATGTACACCCATACCGCGTCAATTGGAGGACAAGAAAGGGTTGAGGGATGTCAAGAAAGCGTCAAGCTTACGGAAAAACCCTTGACGGCTCGCGCTCGACGGGCGTAAGATGATGCTTGCCAAAAAGCAGTGGCGTGGGGCACGGGTGCCACCCGTGTCCCATTTTCGTTGGCGCGCCCCAAAATCAAGAGGAGACTATGACTCTCGCAGAAACCGAAGATAGCCCTTCTTTCATCCACCAGGAGGCGAACTACCAACCCGGCCGTTCGTGGCGCACCTGGCTCATCGGCCGGCCGCTCTCCACGGCTGATGCGCCCCACCAGACCATCGGCAAAATGATCGGGTTAGCGGTCTTTGCATCCGACGCGCTCTCTTCCACAGCCTATGCCACCCAGGAAATATTGCTCATCCTGGCCGCCGCAGGGATGGGCGCGTTCAGTTTTGCTTTCCCGATTTCGCTGGCGATCGTTGTGTTGTTGATCGTCTTGACCATTTCGTACGAACAAACCATCCACGCCTACCCCGGCGGCGGCGGTGCGTATATCGTGGCGCGCGACAACCTCGGTGAAGTCCCAGCGCAGACGGCCGGCGCGGCGCTGCTCACTGACTACATCTTGACCGTCGCAGTATCGATCTCGTCCGGCGTCGCCCAGATTGTCTCGGCATTCCCCGCGCTGTACGCGTACCGAGTGGAGATCTCGGTGGCGCTGGTGTTTCTCGTGATGCTGGTCAACCTGCGCGGTGTCAAGGAATCGGGAGCGACGTTCGCAATCCCCACTTACTTTTTCTTGGTGATGATGTTCCTGACAGTGATCGTCGGTTTTGTCCGCTACCTGACCGGTACTTTGGGCACTGTCACGAATCCTCCGCCACTTGCGATGCTGCACAGCCTCCAGGCGATGTCACTGTTCCTGATCCTGAAGGCATTCGCCAGCGGCACCACCGCCCTCACCGGCGTAGAAGCTATCTCCAACGGTATCACTGCGTTTCAAGCGCCGAAGAGCCGCAACGCCGGCATCACCCTGATCTGGATGTCGGCCATCCTGGGCACGTTGCTCCTCGGCATTACCTTTCTTTCGAGCCAAATCGGCGCCGTCCCGTCGGAAAGCGAAACCGTGATTTCGCAACTTGCGCGCACTGTCTACGGCAGCCGCGGCGTGCTCTACCTGGCGACGATCACGGCGACGACGCTGATCCTGATCATGGCCGCCAACACATCCTTCGCCGACTTCCCCCGCCTGGCCGCTTTGCACGCGGGCGACGGCTTTTTGCCGAAGCAGTTGATGTACAAAGGCAGCCGGCTGGTCTTCTCGCGCGGCATCATGGCCCTGGCGCTGATGGCCTCTCTGCTGATCATCATCTTCAACGCCAGCGTGACCGCGCTCATCCCACTGTACGCCATCGGCGTGTTCCTCTCGTTCACGCTATCGCAGGCCGGCATGGCCCGCCGCTGGTGGCGGGTCGGCCACCTGGCGGCCGGCCAGGAGATCGTGGACCCGGGTTCTACGCTGCGCTACGAATCCGGCTGGCAGCTCAAGATGGTCGTCAACGGGGTTGGCTCGGCGGTGACCCTCATCGTGATGTTCGTCTTCGCGATAACGAAGTTCCGGGACGGCGCGTGGGTCATCGTGGTGCTGGTGCCGGTGCTCGTCTTCATCTTCTTCCAGTATTCATCATCACTACAAGAGGCTGGCTAAGCAGCTATCGCTGGATGAGTATGGCGCTCCGGCGCGCGTGGGGCGCCACCGTGTCATCCTGCCGATCGGCGGCGTGCATCGCGGCTCGCTCGCGGCCCTGGCCTTCGCGCGTGCGCTTTCGGACGACGTGACCGCGGTGTATATCTCGATCGATCCTGTGGAGGCAGAAAAGGTGCAGCAGCAAGTGGGAAACCTGGGGCGGTGGCGTCAGACTGGTCGTGCTGGATTCGCCTTACCGGCTGCTGGTCGAGCCATTGCTGACGTATGTCTCGCAGATCATCGCCGTTCGCCAACCGAATGAGATGATCTCCATCGTCGTGCCTCAATTCGTGCCGAAGCACTGGTGGGCCAACGCGCTGCACACGCAGACCGCGCTCACGTTGCGAATGGCGCTGATGTTCAAGCGCGACATCGTGATCATGGAAGTGCCGTATCAGGTGGAGTGATTCTCTCTTAGATCAGGTCCGGCTGCACCGTCGCGAAAAAGTGTTCGGCGCTCACCCGGCTGAAACACGAGGCCATCACCAGCATCCCGCCGCGGCGCCGGAAGCGAAAACAGTCGCGATCCGCCGTCACTCCACGGTCATCTTTGCGTCTTGATGCAATAGAACAAAAGTTCCATTCCTGAGAAGGTATCATGACATCGCGCCAACGCAAACTGGACGCCGTGGTCGCCCGGTTGCAACTTCAATACGGCCCACGCGCCATCCGCAAGGCCGCCGCCGCGCCACCGGCGCCGGTTGCGCACATTTCGACGACTTTCCCCGACCTGGACGCTGCGCTCGGCATCGGCGGCCTGCCGCGCGGACGGATCACGGAGATTATCGGTCCAGCCACTTCCGGCAAGGTGACGCTGGCTGCGAAGGTGCTGTCTGCGGCGCATCGGGAAAAGGAAGCCCTGGTCGCCTGGCTCGATCTCTCCAACTCCTGCGACCCCGACTACCTCCATCGCTGCGGCCTCGATCTCGACCGGCTGCTGATCGTCCGGCCACGCGATGCCGCCGACGCCCTGGCGATCGCGCTGCATCTGGTTGACAGCAAGGCGTTGGCAGCACTGGTTTTCGAGAGCCTGCCAATTTCCGGGCCGGGGCCGGCCGATCTCGCCTCCATCGATCCAGGGGATCCTGACCGGTTCACTGGAACGGTTGGCGGCTGCGGTGACGTTGACCGAAAGCGTGGTCATCTTCCTGACCGAGCCGCACGCCCAATCCAGAACGCTGGCCCACGGGGCAACCGTGCGCTTGGCCATCCGCCGCGAACGTTGGATCACCCGCGGGCCGGATGTACGGGGTTACGAGGGGCAGGTGGAAATCGTAAAACATAAGTTGGGGCGCGCCGGCGCCGTGACGCCGATCCGCATCATTTTCAACGGGACGGTGCGCGGGGAAGGGTTGTGAGGGGCCGGCGAATCAAGCCCACGCCAATTGACAATAGAACTAATGTTCCATATAATCCTCTCACTCATCACGGGCGGAGCAGAGAGGCATGGCGGAGCGGCAGATCGCGTACCTGTGGGTGCCGGAGTTTGGGGCAGCGGTCGCCCGGCGGGCCGATCCCGGGTTGCAGGCGCGCCCCCTGGTGCTGCTGGACGAACACGGCCGGGTTTTGACGGTTGATGCCATTGCCGGCCAGGCCGGGGTGCTGCCTGGATTCACCGAGCGCCAGGCCGCGGCGCGCTGCCCGGAAGCGGCCATGGCCCCGGCGGCCGGGTTCCCGCTCTGGGAGGCGCAGGAACGCTTCCTGGAACGCGTCAAAGGCTACACCGACCGTTGGCAGACGGATGGCCTGGGGCGCGTCTATCTGGACGCAACCGGCCTGGCGCTCAACAGACAAGCCGGCATGCCCGGGGTGGATCGCGAGCTGTTGGGTTGGTGTCAAGCCGTGGCCGGCGCAGTGCGGAGCCAGGGCTGGCAGCCGGCCCTGGGCGCCACCGGCAGCAAGTTCGGCGCCAGCGTGGCGGGACAAGTTGCCCGGCAAAACGCCGCTTTACTGCTGGCGCCCCCCGCCCAACGCGCCTTCCTGGCCGGCCAACCGGTCCCAACCTTGCCGCTGGATGCCGACGTCTTGCTGCAGCTCCGGCATCTGGGCATCCGCACCCTGGGCCAGTTCGCGCGCCTGCCCGCCACGGGGGTATTGACCCGCTTCGGGCCCGCCGGACGCACGGCGCAGCGCTGGGCGCAAGGCCTGGACGACCGGCCGGTGGTTCCGCCCTGGGAAAGCCCCGAGGTCTCGACGCGCATCGAGTTCGATCCGCCGCTGATCGACCATGACCGTCTGCTGGCCGCGCTGACCCACCGGGCCGCCAAGCTGCTTGCCCCGCTGCGCGACCGGCTCCAGGCGATTGCCCGCATCCTCCTGCACGTCACCCGCACCGATGGCCGG
>CAVOKN010000013.1:0-173495 GCA_963696505.1 uncultured beta proteobacterium
ATCGCAACCGCGCGGCCCGCGATGATTTCCCTGGACGGGTTCTGGGTCACCGCCGTGCCGCCGGTCACCGGCGACCGGTCTCTTCTTGCATAACCAATGGGCCCCTCCGTCCACTTGCCGGTGCCACAATCAGTTGGACGCGGCTCCCTGCCCCCACAATGTTTGGGCAAGCCTGACCACCTGGGCCCTTTGCGCTGGCTCCAGGGGCACCTGCGGAGAATTCATGGCGGTAGTATCGCAATTCTCAACGATCAGGACCGTGGCGTCTTCGCTCAGGGTGTGGGTGTGCCAGGCGGACTGCTTGACATTGTAGAGCTTCAACGGTTCCATGTCGATCGCGTGGATCGTGTCCACCCGGTCGCCGCCCTCGCCGAGGTACAAGATGCACCGGCCGGCCAGCAACACGAAGACCTCGTCAGTTTCGTCATGGCGCTGCATGTGCGTCAGACGCTCGGGCAACAGCTCGTCGATGTAGCGCAAGATCGCCACGCGCCAGGCGCCGAAGTCGATCAGCGGCCGGTAGCCTTCGCCGACGTAGTGGCGGATTTCCGAGAAGCGTCTCAGGAATCTCCATATGTCGTATCCTCTCATGTTGCCAAGGAATGAGAATCAATCAACTGTCCGGCTCACTGATCCGCTGCGGAGCATCCTTATGGCCGCGATTGCAGCGGGGTCGCGCACCTCGTCCTCCTCGGTGCGCGTGTGGCCCGCGTTCTCGACGAGGATGTAGTCCAGGCTGCCGAGGCCAAAGGCGGTGGCGGCCTTGAACTGGCCCATCTCCGCGATATCCATCCCCAACCGGTTGTCGGCCGGGAAGGTCTTCAGGATCTTGACCGCTTCCGCGTCGATGGCGACCATGTCCCCCGACGCCATGACCACGTTCGGGTAGATGTACGCGCCCCGGCCGGCCCAGCCCACCGTACTCCGCCGGCCGTCCATCAGGACCAGGTCGGGCTGCCACCCCAGGCTCAGCTCCGGGATCTTCGCCTCGGTCTCCTCATGTACGGCGTGCAGGAAATCGCGCTCGTCGAGGTGGATCGAGCCGACGCTGAGCTTGAGGCTGGCGGAGAAGCGGCCTGACGAGTGGCAGCGCATGTTGGCAAGGTAGACGCGCTTCTCGGCTTCCAGCATGACCCTTGGGACGCGGTAGGACGACCAGAACTTGCCGTCGACGCGCAGCGTGACCCACGCGTCGTGTTCGAAGTTGACGAACTTCACGCCGTACCGCTCGAGCACGGGCATGATCTTGAGGTTGCAGACCACCTTGTCGGTCGGCCAGTCCGCGCGGCCCGACATCTCGGCTACGGTGACCTGCGCGCCCGCGTCCTGCAGCAGCTCGATGGCCGCGGCGAGGAACGCGCGGTCGGTGGAGAGCGGGAGCGCGTGGGAGCAGTTGAAATTGGGCTTGACCACCACCCGGTCGCCCGGCCGGATGGCCTTCTCGATGCCGCCGAGCATGCCTGCGACTTCCGCCACCGTGTCGGGCAGGTAGTCGCCGTTGTAGTGGCCGAGTTTCGCCACGAGGGGCCGCCCGCCCGACGTGAATACATTCTGCGTCCGCGGACGAGGCTCCACGACGGCCGCGTTGGCCGGTCTGCCGTTGCCGTTGCCTTCACGCATACTTCTTTCACTCACAGCCAAAGGTCCTCGATAGGGTTCAGCACCGCTTCGTTCACCACGAACTCGGTGGGCGTCTGCACGAGGTAGCCGATGTACCGCGCCACCTCCTCGGGATGCATCGTCTCGCGGCAGGGCGCACGCCGATGGGCGCGCCGCGCCAGCCGGTGTCCATGCCGCCCGGGTAGAGCACCGTCGCGCGGATGTTGTGGGCCTTGCCATTCGCTGCGATGGCGCGGGTCAGGCCGGTGAGGCCGAACTTGGCGCTGCTGTAGGCCGGGCTGGTGCCACCGCGGCGGCCGTTCGTGCCCGAGATGTTGATGACGTACGCGCCGTTGCTGGCCGCGAGGCTGTTCCACAAGGCGCGCGTCATGTAGAAGACGCCGCCCAGGTTCGTGCCGATCACCTGCTGCCAGTCGGCGAAGCCGGTCTCCTCGAAGGTGCGCGGGGCAGGGATGCCCGCGTTGTTGACCAGGACGTCCACGTGGTCGTAGTGCCGGCTGATCTCCGCGCCCGCGGCCTCGACCTGCGCGGGGTCGGACACGTCGCACGGGACCGGCAAGGCCCGGCGTCCGGCCTGGACGAGGCCCGCGGCCATTGCGGCGAGGGGTTCCTGCCGGCGCGCGACGAGCACGATGTCGAAACCGAGCGCGGCCAGGTGTCTCGGCCACGCACCGGCCCAGGCCGTGCGTCGCGCCGGTCACCACGGCAACCTTGCGCTTCTCCATACCATCCTCCCTCAGTCTCGTTAGCGGAAGGCCTTCGGCGCCGGGGTCGCGTACAGGCCGATCTTGGAATGGCGGATGCCCAGCTCGGTGAGCGCCTCGGCGACCTTGAAGGTGATGCTGACGGGGTCGAGCACGGGCACGTGGAGCGCGGCCTCCATGTCGGCCGAGTAGCCGGCCATGGACGCGCAGCCCATGACGATGACTTCCGCGCCGTCCTCGTCCACCATCTGCCGGCCGATCGCGATGCCCTTCTCGCGCACCCGCTCCGGCTCGCACGCGATCTCGGTGACGCCCATGTCGAGCGGGCGGACGGACGCAAAGCGCGACGCCAGCCCGAGCTTACGCACGTGCTGCTGCTTGACCGAGACCTTGTGCTTCTTCTCGGTCAGGATGCTGAACCGGTTACCCATCAGGAGCGCGACGGACAGGGTCGTCTCTTCGAGCGAGTAGACCGGGATGTCCGAGATCTCCTTGACGGCCTCGATGGCCGGGTCGCAGAAGGCCGCGATGACGATGGCGTCGTAGCCCTGCGTGTTGGCCTCGCGGACGACCTGGATGAGGTAGGGCGCGGCGACGGACTCGTCGTAGTAGGACTCGAGCGCCTCGGGCCCGTGAGGGATCTGCGTGACGGTGACGTCGGTGCCCGCGTGGGCGATGCGCCGGATGACCCCCGCGATGCGGGAGGTGACGGCGTCGGATGTGTTCGGGTTGACGACCAGGATTCGTGGCATCGGCGGTTCTCTCGATCGGGCCCGACCTGACAGGTCCTCGAGGACCTGTCAGGTCTCGGTCGTGCGCGAATCAGCTCAGGTCGAAGCGCGGCGGGCGGCCGGCCAGGATGGCGCGGAGCTCGGTGAGCGCGTCGGTCAGCTCGATGGTCCGGTTCGTGCCGGAGCCTCCGCCGATGTGCGGCGTGAGGATCACGTTGTGCATGTGGCAGAGCGGGCTGTCGAACGGCAGCGGCTCGAAGGTGAACACGTCGAGGCCCGCGCCCGCGATCCCGCCGTTCTGCAGCGCCGCGATCGAGCGCGTCCTCGTCGACCACGCCGCCGCGGCAGATATTCACCAGGTAGGCCTCGGGCTTCATCAGGGCCAACTGCTCCGCGCCGATCATGCGCTCGGTCTCCGGCGTGTGCGGGACCGCGAGCACCACGTAGTCCGACTCGGCCAGCAGGGCCGGCAGGTCGCGGTACTCGGCGGAGAAGCGCCGCTCGAGCTCCGGGCTGAGCCGGGAGCGCTTGTAGTAGGTGGTCTGCATGCCCATGACCGCCGCGCGGATCGCCAACTCGCAGCCGATCTCGCCCATGCCGACGATGCCCAGCCGCTTGTCACGCAGCTCGTGGACCGCCTGGTTGCGCATCCAGTGGAAGGCCATCTTCCACTGCTCGGTGCGGATGGGCTTGAGCCCGCGCAGGCGGTAGGAACCTTGCTCCACAGCGCGGTGCGAGTTGAGCAGGTCCTTGCTGAGCGAGAGCATCAGGGTCAGGGCCAGCTCCGCGACGCAGTTGGGGCCCTTGCGCGGGGAGGCCGCGAAGGTAAGCCCGCGGCTGCGCACGGCCGCCGGGTCGACGTTGTGATAGCTGCGCCCCAGCTTGAGCACGATGGCGAGGTCGGGCAGGCCGTCGAGGAGCGCGGCGTCGACGGTCGCTGTCCTGCGCGATCAGGCCCTTGATGCCCGGCCCCGCGAGGCTCCTGAGGTCCTGCCCTTCGCCCGCGACCACCACGTCGAGATCCGCGAACTTCTTCGCCATGTCAGGCTGGATGGACGCGTACTCGCCGTCGGCCACGAGCACGCGCCACTTCTGCTCGGAAGGCTGTGTCATTGCCGGATGCCTTTCTCCGCGAAGACCTTGTCCATGACGATCTTCATGCGGGCGAGCCCCTCGCGCAGCTTCTCCTCCGGCTGCAGGAAGGTCATGCGCAGGTAGTTGTCCAGGCCAGCCGCGAAGGAGGAGCCGGGGTAGATGAGCACGTGCTGCTCGTCCAGGATGCGCTGGACCAGCTCCACGCAGCCGACCCCGGTGTTCGCGATGTCGACGAAGACGAACTGCCCGCCGTGCGGGAAGCCATACTGCAGGCCCATCGCGTCCAGCGCCTCGAGTACGACCTTGCGGCGGCGGAGGTAGGTCTGGCGCATCTGCTCCACGTCGTCAAACGAGCCGGTGAGTGCCGTGAGCGCGGCGTGCTGCGCGACGATGGGTGGCGCGGCATTCACCGCGGCCTTGATCTGCTTCAGTTGCGCCATGAGTGGGGCCGGCCCGACCACCCAGCCGCAGCGCCAGCCGGTCATCGAGAACGACTTCGAGAGCGCGTTCAGCGTGAGGGTGCGTTCCCTGGCGCCGGGCAAGGAGGCGGTGCTGACATGCTCGTGCCCGTCGTACATGAAGAGATCGTAGATCTCGTCCGCCAGCAGGATCAGATCGTGCTCCTGGGCCAGGCTCACCAGGCTCTGCATGTCCTCGCGCGTGATCACGTTCGCGGTCGGGTTGTTGGGCGAGACGAGCAGGAGCCCGCGCGTGCGCGGCGGTGATGGCCTGGCGAACGCGCTCGGGATCGACGCGGAAGTCCTCAGACGCGTGGGTGGGCACCACCGCCTTGACCCCGCCCGCGAAACTGAGCGCATCCGTGTAGGTGTTGTAGTTGGGCTCGGGGACGATCAGCTCCTCGCCGGGGCCGATCGCGGTGACCACCATCAGGAACAGCGCTTCCTGGCCGCCGTTGGTCACGACGACCTCGGTTTCGGGGTCGACCTCGATCCCGTTGATCCGCGAGACACGGTCCGCGATGGCTTGCCGCAGCGGCAGGATGCCCTCGGGCGGCGAGTATGCGTTGCCGTGGCCCTTCATCGCCTCGATCGCCCCGGCACGGATGTGCGGAGGCGTGTCAAAATCGGGGTCGCCGCGGCCCATGATGATCGTGTCGGTATAGGTGCGCGCCTGCGCGATCGAGCGTGTAGAGCAGGTCGGTTCCCTGTTTCGGTTTCTTAGCCATGAGTGTGTTTCCTCCGAATCGCGCCTCGCGGCGGCTCAGTCGTCAGGCGAGGTGGCACAGCGCGCGGGCCACCGCATTGTCGGGCGTGACCGCGAAGCGGAGGACGCCTGGCGCTCCGAACTCCGCGCCGTCGGCCACGGCGAATCCACCCTCGGCCAGGCGCTGCCTGGCAGCGGCGACGTCCGCCGGCGCGCAGCGCGAGGATGTTCGCGGCGCTCCCGTCAAGCACATCCGCGGCAAGCTGGCGCGCCACGGTCACGGCCCGCTCCCGCAGCGCGCACAGGAGCCCAAGCTGCGCCTCGTGCAGCGCCCGGTAGACGCCCGGCGACTTGAGCGCGGCGTATTGGGAGGGTGTGCTGGTGCAGATGGAGATGATCTGCTTCTGCGAGCGGATCGGCTCCAGCCACTCCTCGTGCGCGGCGACGTAGCCGACCATGAGGCTCTCGAGGCCCGTGCCCGGCCATGCCTCCCCGATCAGGAGGACGCGATCGGCCAGGTCAGCCACGGAGCCGAGCGACACGTACTGCCGGCCGGCAACCCATGGCGCGAGGCCCTGATCCCAGATGACGCGGGCGTCGGAGCCGGCCAGGAGCGCCGCGATGTCCCGCACTTCCTGCGACGCATAGATTGCGCCGGTGAGCCGGGAGGGCGACTCGAGATCAGGTAGCCGCGCGCCGGCCTGCAGGGCCGCGGCGATGTCGGCGACGGAGGGCAGGTAGCCGCGGCCGCGCGGCGCGGGGAGGGTCGTCAGCTTCAGGGGGCGAATGCCGGCGGCCTTGCGCACGCCGGGATGGACCACTGCGGGGAGCGCGATCTCGCCGCCCAGGCCCGCCATCATCTGGATGGTGAGGAACCGGGCCTCCTGGACGCCTGCCGACACGAGCACCTCGCCCGCCTTGTACCCGGAGATGCCGATCTCCCCCAGATAGCCGGCGAGGGCCTCGCGCGAGCGGCATGATGCCCGGTACGTCGACATAATGCGTCTGGCCCGATTCCACCGCCTGCCGCGCATTCTCGACCATCTCGTAGTCGAGGAAGGAGGCGGGGTGGTCTATCGAGAGGTCGAGCCCCCCGGCGTGGGCATGGGATGCGGCAGTTGCGCATTCAGAAGTGCGTTGCCCTGGTGGCGCTCGACCACGGTCTGTACGCTGCGAGAAGTAGTCATGTGCTGGTGTTCTCCCTTCGGCTACTGGTCGTTCGGCCGGTAGCCACGACTTGTCGGGTAGGGTTCGATCAGTTCAATGGTCACGCCGTAAGTGTCCTTGGCCTCGACGAAAGCCTCCAGGCCGTCCTCGCGGTCGAGGTAGATCTTCTGCTCCTCGAGCGCGATGCCCGCCTGCCGTGCCCGGTAGACGGCCTTGCGGATGTCCGCCACCTCGATACAGATGTGCTCCAGACCCTCACCGTACTTCTCGAGGAAGGCCGAGACACGGTGGTTCTGCACGGTGGGCTGGACCAGGTGCAACCAGAGCCGGTCGTTGCCCATGTCGATCTTCATGTCGAGCTGCTGCCCGTTGTGCTGGTCGGTGCGTGGTTCGTCGGCGGTGAGCCGGAAGAGCTGCTCGAAGCGCCGGGCGGCCTGGTTGACGTCGCGCACTGCCACGCCGATGTGCTGCAGCCCGCGCACGTTCGGGTTGGTGACCTTGCTCAGGTCGAAGTTCCAGCTCGTCGCGTGAGGCTGGATGCAGCTCCACGGTGAAGCCGATGGCGTCATCGGGATAGACAAATGCTTCGAAGCCGTCGGCAGCGTTGAAAATGGTGTCCTGGTAGATGGGCACGCCGAGCTGTCGCAAATGGGCCACATCCGCCTCGATGTCATCGGTCTCCAACGCCAGATGCTCCAGGCCCTCACCGTGGCTCCGGAGGAAGCGGTTCACCCGCGACTCGGGGTTCCAGTTCTGCACGACGTGCAGCCAGCAGTTGTTTGGAAACATGACGCGCGAGTCGAACTGGAAACCCTTTCCCTGGTTGCGTCGCAACTCGGTAGGGCATAGCCCGAGAACCTTATCCCAGCGATGGGAGAACGCTTCGAGATTCTCGACGACCAGCCCGATGTGCTGTAGACGAGTGATCATGAACAGACTACCTCCTTCTTCCTTGCTGTGGTCGCGCGTGCGGTGCGGGTCCCCTCAGCCCTCGCGCCACATGCGAACGTGGGTGAATTCGTATCAGAGGCCGGTTTTTCATGCGAACGTATTGACCTTCGTCAGTGCAAGCAGGTCGCCGGCGCCGGAGAGCTTTTCCAGCTCCATACAGCGAGCGTAGATCTTGCCGGCCGCGGCCGGACGCAGGATCGCGCGGGTGAGCGCGGTGAATTTCTCCTGGAGCTCGTCGTCCGAGATGGGGAACTCCGGTTCGCCCTTGGCGTACTCGACGTAGCCCTGGCGAATGGAGCCATCCTGCATGTGCAGCGTCACCCGGCAGCCGTTCTTCTGCGGGTAGGTGCTTTCGATTTCGGGGTCGACCACGACGTCGGTGGCGTGGCGCAGGCGGCGCACCTCGGGGTCGTCCCAGGCAAGGTAGTCGTCGGGCCAGGCTGACTGCCGGACGAGGGCGACGGCGGTGGCCACGCGGATGCTGAGCCCCGCGAGCTCGCCCGTGGCCGGATCCGCGGTCGCGCGGAAGGTGGGCTCGGTGGCATACCGGTAGGTGCCGATAACGACCCGCTGGATGTCTGCGGCTTTGAGCGGGCCGGATCGGAGGATCTGCTGCACCGCGTCGACCGCCTGGTGGGTGTGCCGGCAGCCGCCGTGCGGCTTGAACCCGGTTGTCACGATGGCGAAGTCCTGGCCCAGGTTGTCGAACATGGCGGGATCGAAGCCCTCCCCGTACGCGCGGAAGAAGCCGTACTCGCCGTCGAGGCCGCTCAGCGGCCCCCGGAAACCGGCTTGCACGAGCCGCGTGGCGAAGACCGCGTTGCGCGCGGCGAACCCGGCGATGAGATCCTTCGTGTCACAGCCGTCTTTGTCGTACACGTACTGCTCGGTGCCGCTGCCCATGTCGACGGCGAGGCCGAGCGCGAGGGCCATCCGGTCCGCGTCGAGGCCGGCGCAGCGGGCGGCGGCTGCGGTGGCGGCGAGCACGCCCACCACGCCCTTCATGTCCTGCCCGCGCTCGCGGGTCGTGCGGCGCACGGCGTGGCCGACCGGCACGGCCAGGTCATAGGCCGCGACGATGGCCGCGAGCAGATCCGCACCGGATGTACCGCACATCTCGGCTACGGCGAGCGATGCCGGGATGACCTGCGCCGCGATGTGGCTGGCGGTGCGGTGGGAGTCGTCCATGCCCAGGATCTTGACCATGACGCCGTTGCCGAAGGCCGCGCCCTCAGCCGACACGCGCGCGCCCGTGGCGAGCAAGGTGGCGTCATTGCCCGGCATGCCGGTGGATGCGTACTGGGCCGCGCGGGCGCCGAGCGGGGTCTGGTATCCGCCCAGGCCGGTGGCGATGGTGTCGTACAGCAGGCGCTTGGCGACGAGGGCCGCGGGCGCGCTGATCCCCTCAGCCTTGAGGTCGACAGCGTAGCGTGCAAACCGTTGGCTCAATGTGCCGGACATGGTTGACTGCTCCCTTCGTATGATCAGGAACCAACGACCTCACGGACCGAGCGCACGACATAATCGAGATCGGCTGGGGTCAGTTCAGGTGTGACAGGCAAGCCGAGCAGGCGCCGCGTCACGTCGTCGGTCACGGGCAGCCGGTCGAAGCCGCGCGGCTGGCGGCCGGCATACACCGGCTGGCGATAGGTGGGCGGCACGTAATGCAGGACCACTTCGATCCCGCGCTCGAGCAACTCGCAGTGCACCCGCTCCTGTTCTTCCACCAGGATGGTGTACGAGCGGAAGGTGGGCCGGCTCTCGGGCCGGAAGACGGGCAGCCCCACGTTGGCCCCGGCGAGCCCCTCGGCGTACGCGGCAACCACGGACCGCCGGGCGCGCGTCCAATCATCGAGATGCGGCAGTTTCGTGCGCAGCAGCGCGGCCTGGAGCGGATCGAGCGGCATGTTATAGCCCTCGAGCACGTGCGACTGCTGTCCCGCCGGGCCGCCCACCTCGTGGGAGCCGTGGCCGTAGCCGCACAGCAGGCGCAGGCGCTCGGCCAGCGCGTCGTCGTTCGTCGCCGCGACCGCGCCGTTGCCCACGCTGCCCAGCGGCTTGAAAGGGGCAAAGCTGAATACCGTGACGTCGGCATACGCGCCGACGGGCTTGCCGAAGTCCTGGCTGCCGGTGGCAAGGGCCGCGTCCTCGACGATTTTGAGTCCGCACCGGTCCGCGAGCGGGCGCAGCGCCCGGACGTTCGCAGGATGCCCGTAAAGGTCGACGGGCAGGATCGCGGTCGTGCGGCGAGTGATCAGTCCCTCGACCAGGCTCGTATCGATGGTGTAATCTGCGGCGGAGATGTCGCAGAGGACCGGCGCCGCGCCGCAGTGCGAGATCGCCGCGGTCGTGGAGATGTCGGAATTGCCGACCGTGATCACTTCGTCCCCGGGACGGATGTCGCACGCCCGGAGCGCGAGGAACAGCGCCAGCGTGCCGGAATGGACGGCCACCGCGTGTTTCTGTCCCACGGCCGCGGCAAACTCGGACTCGAACAGCGTGCGCTCGGCAGAGCCGAGGCCGATATCCTCGAAGACGATCTGGGCCCACCGCTCGAGGATCTGTTGGCGCATGAACCGGTGCGTCGACACCGCACGCGAGCGCGGCACCGGCATCGCGTCTCTCCGCTCACCCATCAGCGCCTCAGAAAGGGAACCCAACACGTTTACCATCTCCTGCCCTTCAGCGTCGACAAGGCTCAGTCGCGGCCGCGCATGCGCGGGTCGAGCACGTCGCGCAGCCAGTCGCCCACAAACACGATCCCAAGGACGGTGAAACTGATGGCGATGCCTGGGAACGTGGTCATCCACCATGCGCTGCCGAGGTACTGGCGGCCGTCCGCCAGCATCAGGCCCCAGGTGACCGTGGGCGGCTGCACGCCGAGGCCGAGGAAACTCAGCGACGACTCCGCGAGGATGACGGACGCCACTTCCATGGCTGCCAGCACGATCGCGGACGACATGACGTTCGGCGTGATGTGGCGCAGGATGATCAAGGGCGTCTTCTGGCCGATGACGCGCGCGGCGGTGACGTATTCGAGGTTGCGGACCACGAGCACCTCCCCGCACGACGACGCGCGTGTAGGTGACCCAGCCCGTAAACCCCAGGATGAGGATAAGGGTCAACAGGCCGGGTCCGACCACCCCTGAGATGGCGACCACCAGCACGATGAACGGGATGCCTAAGAAGGCGTCGGCAATGCGCATCAGGATCGAGTCGATGCGGCCTCCGAAATAGCCGGAGGTGAGGCCGTAGGTCATGCCGACGGTGGAGCCGATGGCCGCGGCGACCAGGCCGATCATCACGGAGATGCGGCTGCCGAGGATCAAGCGGCTCAGGATGTCGCGGCCCAACTGGTCGGTGCCCAGGATGTGGGTGCCGTACTGGGTCGTATAGCCGGGCGGCTTGAAGCGCGCGCGCAGGTTGTGCTTGACCGGATCGAACGGCGAGATGCTCGGTCCGATGATCGCCACCAGAAGCACAGTGAGGACGCTCGCCACGCCGATCATCCCGACGAGGCTGCGGCGGAGCGAGCGCAGCGCGTAGCTGAGCCGCGCGCCGGGGGAGCTGCGGTCGCGCTGGTGGGGGACCATGAGCGTCAAGGTTGATGCATCATCTGCCATCGGAAAACCTCCTGGGCCACTGCGAGCGGCAGCGCGGCTGCGAGTGGGTCACCTGGCATGCTCCTTGCCATCCCTGGCACGGTTCAGTAAACTGTGGGTCATCCCGCTCCACACCCCCTTGGGCAATTCCTGGTTGAACATGGCCGAATCCATTGACCCACTAGTCGTAACGGACCCGTGGGTCGATCAGTGTGTAGATAATATCGACAACCAGGTTGATCACGACGAAGGAGGTGGCGAAGAAGAGCAGCCCCGCCTGGACGATCGTGATGTCCCGGATATTGATCGAATCAATCATCAGGCGACCGAGGCCCGGCCATGAGAAGACGGACTCGATGACCACCGCGCCTCCGAGCAGCCACCCCAGGGACAGACCGAAGGACGTGACCACCGGGATAAGGGCGTTGCGCAGCGCGTGGAGCACGATCACGGAGCGCTCCCGGAGGCCCTTGCTGCGGGCCGTGCGGATGTAGTCCTGGCCCAGCACCTCGAGCATCGAGGAACGCGTCAACCGCGAGAGGGTGGCCGCGAGGCCGACGCCGAGCGCGGTCGCAGGCATGATGATGGACTTGGGCGACTCCGCGCCGTACGCCGGCAAAGCGCGGAAATGGACGGAGAAGACCAGGATGAGCATCAGGCCGATCCAGAAACCGGGCATGGCGCGGCCCAGGGTGGCCAAGATCGTCACGATCAGGTCGATGATGCTGTTGCGGTAGACGGCCGACAGGATGCCGAGCGGCACGGCGATGGCCAGGCCCAGCAGCGCGGACACCCCAGCCAACAGGTAGGTCCATTTGAGGCGCTGCACGACCAGGTCCATGGCGGGGATCCGATACTCGATCGAATTCCCGAAATCGCCGCGCACGGCCTTGCTCAGGAAGACCAGGTACTGCTCGCCTAACGGCTTGTCGAGGCCCCACGCGTGACGCAGCGCGGCCTTCTGTGCCTCGTTGAACGTCTCGGGCGCCAGGATGGTGACCGGGTCACCCTTGAGGCGCACGAGGAAGAACACCACCAGCGACACGATGAAGACCGTGATCACCATCTGCCCGAGACGGGACGCGATATACCTGTGCATGGCTACCCCCGAAGGGGGCCCGCGTCAGGGTCACGGGCCCCCTCAGTATCACACCCTACTTCGCGGGCGTCAGCTCGCGGAAGGTCATCCAGCCATCGGCACGCGGTTCCCAGTTGAAGGACGCGTCCAAAGCATACACGTTTTCCAGCTCGTAGAGCGGCACTGTCTGGGCAAAGTCGATGAAGTACTCCCACCACTTGCCCCACAGCTCCTTGCGATCGAAGCCGGCTTCCTTCACTGACCCGCAGTCCCTTTCCTCACGTCTCGGGATCACCCAGGATGGCAAGGACGGCATCCTCCGGCACGATGGGCCAGGAGGCGCCCGCATGGAGCATGACCCCGTCGCGCTCCGCCCGAAACTCGTGAATGATATCGCCGGTGAAGGGATGCTTGACGTAACCGATCGCCTCGCCGGCGGCGACAGCATTGGCCGCGCTTGTGCTTGTCGATGAAGGTGAGGCCGCGCGGGCCGGTGACGTTGAGATAAGTGTGGCCGCGGACCGTGGTGACCGGTCCGTCGATGCTTTCCAGGTCGCCGCCGAGCATGCCCAGGTGGCGCAGCGCGTTCACCACGGCGTTGCGCACGCGCTGCATGTCCTCGTGGCGGAAGTCGCGCAGGCCGGGCCCGCCGCCGATCCATGCCGACACGACGGCCTTGCCGTCGGCCGCGGCCTGGCACGCGTAGCTGCCATCGGCCGGCTGGCAGATGAGCACGTGGGGCAGCCCCAACGCCTGTGCGAGCGCCAGGGAGCGGTCCGCCGCGCCCGCATCGTAAACGCCGGCATAGCGGAAGTAGCCCCAGAGCGCGCCGGAGCGGATGTCGATCACTGCGTCCGCGGCGGCGACCGCGGTCGTGTAGAAGCAGTGGAGCAACTGCTCGCTGACCGAGCCGTCGGCTTTGCCGCGGCCGAGCTCGGTCAGGGTCTTGTCGTCCCAGATGGCGTTGACCTGCTCGAACTCGAAGCCCGAGGTGTTGAAGAGCGGGACGACAAGCAGCGTGCCGGAAAGTGCGGCCGGGTCGATCTCGTCGACCACCTTGGGCAGGACGAGGGCCGGCTCGATCTCCAGGCCGCTCAGGCCCGCGACGACGAGCAGTGTGGGGCCGGGCTGCGCGCCCGCGACGATGTGCAGCGGGAAGTGGACGTCGAAGCCGCCGTGGGTCTCGGTGGCCTTGACGAAACCGAAGGCCTTCTGGCCTGGCAGCGCTTCAATCTGTTGGATGTTCATGTTGACCTCGCTCTCAGGCTCAGAACGACACGTACAGGTCGGTCGTGCGGCGGTCTTCGACGCGATCCACGATGCCGAGGATGCCGATGGACGTAGCGCCGATGGTCGGCCACTCTTCGCCGCTGGGGATGACGATGGCGTCCTGCGTGTTCGGGATCGTCCCCAGGAGCTTGCCGGTGTACGGATCCACGAGGGAGCCGTAGATCTCGCCGGCCTTGACGAACTCGCCGAACCGCTTGTGGCGGATGAACATGCCGTCGACCGGGGGCTTCCAGAGCACGACGCCCGCGTTGTAGACCGTGCAGAGCGGGCCGTCGGCCTCGAACTCGCCGTCGATCATGCGCATGGCCTTGAGGGTGTTCCAGATGCCGCGCTCCGCGTCGCGGACGTTGTCCTCGCCGTTCTTGAACCAGCCGGTGCCGCCGCCGAACTCGGTGGTGAACTGGACGACGCCCGCGCTCTCGATCGCCTCCTTGGACTTGTTGGCGCCGAAGGTGCCGGGCGGGAAGAACGCGGCCTGGTCGAGGCCGAACGCGACGATGAGCTTGCGGCGCTTCTTCTCGATCTCGGTCAGGTTGTTCGGGTCGGCCTCCGCGGTGAAGAGGACGTAGCGCTCGTAGGCCACCTGCGCGCCGGCGTGGAAGTCGATCATCACGTTGGCCTGGCGGATGGCCTCTTCGAAGTAGACGTAGGCCACCTGGTCGGACACGCTGCCCTTCGCGTTGCCGGGGAAGAGGCGGCTGATGTCCTTGCCGTCGATCTTGGAGCCCGGTCGCTGAGCTCGAAGCCGGCCCGGTTGACGACCGGCACGGCGATGATGTTGCCGCACAGGCCGCGCGGGTCGATCTTCTTGATGAAGTTGAGGATCGCCATCGTGCCGATGATCTCTGCGCCATGGATCGCGCCCTGGACCAACAGGGTGGGTCCGGGGTCGGTCCCCGCGAACACGTGCACGGGGATGTCCGGGCTGAGGCCGGACCGCGACTTGGCGACCTCCAGGAAGCCGAAGGCGTGTTCGCCGGGCTTCGCCTCAATGTTACCTACGCGCATGCTGTTGTCTCCTTGTCACTTGGGCTCATGCAGGAATGGTCAGGCGGACCAGGTCGCCTGCGTCGGCGAGCTGCTCGAGGCGGGAGCAGGCCTCGACGATGCGGTCCTGCCTCCCTGCGGGCAGGAAGCCGCCGGCCAGGCGCCGGAACTTAGCCTCGAACTCGGCCGCGGTGAGCATGTTCTCGGGTTCGCCCTTGGCGAAGTCAACCCGGCCGGTGACCACGGCGCCGTTTCGGGTGGTGATGGTCACGATGCAGCCGTTCTTCGCCGGGTAGGCGGCCTGCATCCCGGGGTCAAGGTAGACCCGTGTCTTGCTCAACAGGTTGTGGATAACGGGATCGTCGTACGTCGCGATATCCTCGCGGAACCAACTGCCGCGGACCAGGGAAACGCAGACGGCGGTGGGCAGGCTGAAGGCCGCCTCGCTCCACGTCTTGGGGTCGGGGTTCGCGCGGAATGCCGGCTCGATGGCAGCGCGGTAACTGCCGATCTCGATGCACTCGATCTCAGCCAGCGGCGGGCAACCCCGGCGGCACAGGTCCTGCGCCGCGTCGACCCCGGCGTGAACGTAACGGCACCCGGCGTGCGGCTTGAAGCCGGTGGATGCCAGCGCGTACGAGGCGCCGAGCTTATCCAGGAATGCCGGCTGGTAGCCGGGCCCGAAGGCGTGAAAATAGCCGTAGGGGCCGTCCAATGCACCGCGCGGGCCGCGAAACCCGAAATCGGCAAGCCGGGCCGCCTGGATGCCGCTGCGCGCGGCATGGCCCGCCAGGAGGTCCTTGGTGTCGCACGTGTCGCCGTCCCAGGCGTACTGCTCCGTGCCACAAGCCATGTCCATGCTGAGCGCGAGTGCGTGCGCGATCTTCTCCGCGGTCAGGCCCATGGCGACGGCACAGGAGACGGCTGCGGCCAGTGTGCCTGCCTGGCCCTTGTGATCCAGCCCTCGCTCGCGCTGCCAGGCTTCGACGGCCGGCTGGATCGTGTCGAACACGTCGTAGCCTGCGGCAAGCGCGGTGACGAGCTGCTTGCCGGGGAGGTGCATCGATTCGCCGAGCGCCAGGAGCGCGGGGACGAACTCCGCCGCGACGTGCCCGGCGGTGCGGTGCGAATCGTCCATGCCGAGGTATTTGCCGGCGACGCCGTTGGCCCAGGCCGCGCCTTCGATCGTGGTGCGGCGGCCGTCGCCGGCCACCGTCGCTTCGTCCCCGGGGTAGACGCTCGTGACGTAGTCGGCCGCCAGCCGGCCGAGCCGCGTCTGACAGCCGCCGAGCACCGTGCCGAGGGTGTCCAGCACGACCTGGCGGGCGCGCACGACGGCCATCTCGCTCAGCACCTCGTACTTCAGGTTGGCTGCATACAAAGCGATCTTCGCCACGGCGTTGTCGCCAAACCCGGTTACGCTGTCCACCTGTGCTCCTCCCGGATAAGCCTCGTGTGGGGGCCCGCGGCCGCGAGCCCCCACACAAGGCCGGATCGCTACTTCGCCAGCTTCAGGTCACGGAACGTGAACCACCCGTCCGCGCGGGGGGTCCACTCGAACTTGTCGCTCATGGCCATCACACGGTCCATGAAGTACAGCGTGATTTCGCCCGCTTCCTCGACGTAGTAGTTCCAGAACTTCTCCCACAGGGCCTTGCGCTCCGCCTTGTCGGTCGCCTGGAGGATGGCTTTGCTGGTGTCCTCCCAGTCGCCCTTAACGATCGCGCAGGTGTTGAAGCCCGGCGCCTTCCAACTACACTCGTAGAACATGGGGATGAGCGAGCCGGAGCCGCCGATGGGGATGAGCGCGAGCTCGCGCCAATTGCCCACGTCGATGATCTGCTCGTAGTAGGCCGCGCGGTCCAGGATGTTGAGATCGACCTCGAAGCCGACTTCTTCCAGCATCGCCTGCACGGCCTCGGCCACTTCCTTCTCGTTGCCCGAGTAGACGTTGGGCGAGTCGAGGTTGACGAGCGGCTTCTTGCCGTTGTCGGGATCGAAGCCGGCTTCCTTGATCAACTGCTTGGCCAGCTCGGGGTCGTACCAGTCGAGCGCGGCCTGGGTGCCCGCGTACGTGCCGACGTGGTCGACGTCATAGGTGTCGACGCGCAGCAGGCTGGGCCGGCCGGTGCCCTGGATTTCGCCGAGCAGTTGGCGGTCGAGCGCATGGCTGACGGCCTGGCGGATCTTCTTGTCCATGGTGGAGGGGACGTAGCCCGGATAGTTTTCCAGCAGCTTGCCCGAGGTGGTCTCGAAGCGGGCGTACAGCAGGTGCTGCTGGTTAGCCGGCCCGCGGAGCGACTTGATGCCGGCCGCGCTCTTCATCCGCTCGCGGTCCGGGATGGGGATGTTTGAGACGAAGTCGACCTGGCCCGCGAGCAGGGCCGCGATCTGGCTGGCCACCTCGGGGATGACCTGGTACACGACCTCGTCAACCTCGGGCTTGCCGCCCCAGTAGCCGTCCCACGCCTCGAAGACATACTTCTCGTTCAGGACAAGCTCTTTCATCTTGTAAGGACCGGAGCCGACGGGCGCGGTCGCGAACTTCTCTTCGCCGACCTCGGCGATATACTTCGGCGGCAGGAGCTCGCAGCCGTTGTAGCTGACGTCGTATTCGAAGTAGGCATGCGGATCGTCGGTGGTGATCTCGACCGTCAGCGGGTCGATCACGGTGACCTTGTCGATGAACTGCCACTGCGGCTGGACCAGGAAGTCCTCGCGCGTCATGACGCGGTCGATGTTCCACTTGACGGCGGCGGCATCCAGGGGTTCGCCGTTGTGGAAGGTGATGTCCTTGCGCAGGTAGAAGCGCCAGGTCTTCGGGTCGACGTTCTCCCACTTCTCGGCCGCCTGGCCCACGTAGCCGGAGCCGTCGGCCTTGCGCCAGATGAGGCAGTCGTAGAGCAGGTTGGTGAGCCAGTGGGTCGAGCCGAACCACGTGACGGGGGCGTCCATGGTGCGGATCGGGCCGGTGTGCGCAAAGACGAAGCGGCTCTTTTCAGCCACGGGCGCGGCTGTCGGTTCCGGGGCCTTGGTCGGCTCAGGCGCCTGCGTGGGTTCGGGCGCTTTGGTCGGTTCCGGAGCCTTGGTAGCTTCGGCAGCGGCGGGTTGAGGCGCCGCTGGCGCGGGGGTTGGCTGGGCGCATGCGGACAATACCATGCCCACGAGCACCATCAGTACCACGAGTCGGGTGAGGAACCTGCCTTTCATGTACATACTCCTTCGGGTGTGATCGGGCCTGGCCGTCTGCACCTGTGAAGCAGAAAGCCCCAGGGAATACGGGGGTTGGCCCCCACGGGGGGCGGGCGCGAGGCCCGCCCCTACGGGTAGGTGGGCGGGCACAAGGCCAGCCCGTGCGGACGGGTGGGCGGGGCAGGCACGCTGCCGGCCCCTACAGGACGGGATTGCCTTTTGTGTACAGGGCGGCGGCCCATCGGCTGGCAGCGAGGCCGGCCAGGTTGACCATGGCTTGCAGGCCCCGGAAGGCCATCTGCCATGACGGGTGGGTATATTCCACCGTGCGGGCGGCCGTTCGGCAGGCGTCGGGCAGGATCTCGGCAAGATCCGCCTCAGCCGAGCGCAGGAAATCGACCGCAATGTGCAGGGGCTCGTCGGGCTTCCAGACCTGGTTCGGGCGCCGGAGCGACTGCTCGGCGGCCTGGCGGATTTCCGCGCGGACCGCGTCGGCGTGGAGCGACCGGGTCGTGAAGCGGCCGAGGCCTTGCTTGACCGCGACGGTGGTCACGCCGCCGAGGAAATCGGCGGCCTCGTAAGTGGCTGCGACGTCGCCGGTCACCAGCGCGACCGGAACGCCGCAGAACCCGGCGTAGCCGGCGAAGATGCCCAATTCGCCGACCGGCCGGCCGTTGAAGCGCACCTGGCTGATGCACGCGGTGCTGATCGTGTGATCGAAGTGGGCGAAGCGGGTTCCCATCATGGCGTGGAAGCCGACGAGGAAGACCGCATCGAACGAACCGTCGAGCCCGGGCATGTGGCCGACGACATTGTGGCAGCCGGTGATCAGCTCCGCGTGGGGGTTCAGCCGCTCGCGCAGGATTGTCTCGCCGGAATCGTGCATGTCCTGCACCCAGATACGGGCGGCGCCAGCGGCGAGCGCACCCTCGATGGCCGCGTTGACGTCGTCGGTGGCTTGTTGGCGGCCACGAGAGCTCCACTCCGCGGACCCCGAGCGGGCCATGTCGCCCGTCGTAATCCCGGAGATACCCTCCATATCCATCGTGATGTAAACGTTCATCTTAGCGGTCCAGCAGGATGTGATAGCGGTGCGCGTTGTGCGGCGACAGGCGCACGGCCCCCTCGGGGGTCACCAGGAAGTTGTCCGAGATCAGGAAGCCCCGGTTGTTCTCGAGCACCGAGCCGGGATGGTACGACAGGACCATGTTGGGCTTGAGCACGAAGTCGGGCTGGCCCTCGGCGCTGGGGCCGTCGCTGCCGTCCAGGCCGGTCGAGTGGCAATCGGGCGTGTGTTTGCCGACCACGTTGTACCCACGTCGCGGAGGGCCTGGTCGTTGGCTTCTGAGATGTGGCGGAAGGTGTTGCCGGCCCTGGCGACCTCAGACGAGGCGTCGACCGCGGCCAGGTAGCCCTCGAGCAGGCCGCGGACGTCGTCGGGCAGGGGGTGGAAGGAGAAGAGCGAGGTCATCTCGAGCCAGTAGCCCCACGGCGACTCGTACACGATCTCGTAGTTGATGATGTCGTCCTCACGCATGGTGAGGTCCTTGGGCGTGGGCACGGTGAAGGGCGTGATGTCGAGGGAGAGCTTGGTGCGGCCCCAGAACGCGCCCTTGGCCTTGACGAAGGCCTCGGCGGCCGCGCAGACGTCCCAGTAGCGGGCGCCCACGAAGGCGTGCTCGGCGAAGACGTCCATCGACGCATCGAGGATCGCGCCCTGCTGCTGGATCGCCTCGAGTCTCGAAGGGGACTTGATCTGGCGGATCGCGTTGTAGTCGCCGGTGATCTCGACCAGCTCGTAGCCCTGCATCAGCTTGTTGAACTTGCCGTATTCGGACAGGCTCATCAGCTTGTTCATGTTGACCATGCCGACGCGCTTGTTCTTCTCGGCGTACATCCTGGCGAGCTGCGCGACCCGGTCGAGCGGGTCGTCGGGCGCCTCGACGCGCAGGGGGTTGGTGGTGGTCTCGTTGCGCGTCCAGACGGCCTGGTACGAGCTCCAGATCTCGGCCCACGGCTCGGGGTCCTCCGCGCCGAGCACGACATACCCCGCGCCGCCCCAGAGGTGGGCGTTCGAGATGTAGCGGATCGCGCCCATGGAGCCCGGCGCGCCGCCGCCGACCACGACCAGCGCGCCGACGTCCCTGGCGGCCATCATGGCCTGGATCTTTTCGATCCGGCGAGCAACGTCCTTCTTCAGCCCTTCATGTGTGAGCATTGCGCTGCCTCCTAAAGCAGTAAAATCGACGAGCTGGAATTCGAATTCGTATGGATGAGCGTCATGTCAGCTCCCGGAGTTGGGGCGAGGCGACGGCCACGCCGATCGTGAACATGAGACAGAGCACACCGCTGCCGGCGATGACCGCGACCACGCCGATCCGCTCGGCGAGGAAGCCGGCGAAGAGCGCCGTGAACGGCAGGAAGCCCCAGACCATGCCCCAGGCGCCGAGCACCCGCCCGCGCATGGCGTCGGGCGCGCGGGTCTGGAAGATGACGTTGCTGAGCGTCAGGTAGACGCCGTCGACCAGGCCGAGCAGGAGGGCCAGGGCCAGCGCCAGGCCGGCGTTACGCGTGAGCGCAAAGACGATGACACCCCCGGCGCCGGCGAGCGAGGCGGCCAGCAGCAGGCGGCCCTGGCGTAGCGGCCCAAGCCCCGCGAGGATGCTCCCGGCGGCGGCGGCCCCGAGGCCAAAGAGGCCGACCATCAGCCCCAGCGTCGAGGCGCCTGCGGCGAGGACGTCCCGGTTGAAGACCGGGAGCATTTTCTGGTGGGCCATGCCGATGGGCACCATGACGAGGCCCAGCAGGAGGAGCGACCGGAGCGGCCGGTCGGTGCGCAGGTACGCCAGGGCCTCGCGCAGCAGAATCACCATGCCCGGGCGGGCGAGGCCGCTGCTGCGACCCCCGCTGACGACGCTGCCCTCGGCAATCCTCGTGAAGACGGTTGCGGCGAGCAGGATGACCGTCGCGCCCGTTACGAGGGCCACGGGTGCGCCCGCGCGGTCGACCAGGAAGCCGGCGACGGCCGGACCGATGAAGCCGACGAGGCGGGTGCTCGAATACTCGAGCGTGGACGCGCTGCGCAGCATCGCCGCGGGGACGAGGCTGGGCAGCATGGCCAGGCGGGCCGGGCTGTAGAGCGTGAAGCCGGAACCGGTCAGGAACGCGGTCAGGACGATGTGCAGCGGCCGGACCTGGCCGGTGGCGGTGAGCCAGGCGAGCCAGACGATGGCGGCCGCACAACTGCCAAGCCCGGCCGCCACGACGTAGCGGCGCTCGCGGCGGTCGGCCAGGGCGCCGGTGAAGGGCGAGAGGAGGAGCAGGGGCAGCCCGTTGGCGAAGGCCACCATGCCGACCCAGAAGGCCGAACCGGTCAGCGCGAGCATCTGCCAGGCGAGGATGACGTCGTTCATGCGGAAGACGGTCTGCGCCAGCATGCTGCCCGCGAACAGTTGGCGGTAGCCGTGGTAGCGGAAACTACTCGACAGCCGCTGCGTCCAGGTGGTGGCTTCGTGCCCGGCACCTAACATCGTCCCTCGTCCCCATAACCAATCACATGACCAAGTCACCCAGGATCGCCAGCACAGCGTCCTCCGGTACGATGGGCCAGGAGGCGCCCGCATGGAGCATGACCCCGCCGCGCTCCGCCCGAAACTCGTGGATGATGTCCCCGGTGAACGGATGCTTGACGTAACCGATCACTTCGCCGGCGTTGACCGCCTGCCCGCGCTTGTGCTTGTCGATGAAGGTGAGGCCGCGCGGGCCGGTGACGTTGAGATAAGTGTGGCCGCGGACCGTGGTGACCGGTCCGTCGATGCTTTCCAGGTCGCCGCCGAGCATGCCCAGGTGGCGCAGCGCGTTCACCACGGCGTTGCGCACGCGCTGCATGTCCTCGTGGCGGAAGTCGCGCAGGCCGGGCCCGCCGCCGATCCATGCCGACACGACGGCCTTGCCGTCGGCCGCGGCCTGGCACGCGTAGCTGCCATCGGCCGGCTGGCAGATGAGCACGTGGGGCAGCCCCAACGCCTGTGCGAGCGCCAGGGAGCGGTCCGCCGCGCCCGCATCGTAAACGCCGGCATAGCGGAAGTAGCCCCAGAGCGCGCCGGAGCGGATGTCGATCACTGCGTCCGCGGCGGCGACCGCGGTCGTGTAGAAGCAGTGGAGCAACTGCTCGCTGACCGAGCCGTCGGCTTTGCCGCGGCCGAGCTCGGTCAGGGTCTTGTCGTCCCAGATGGCGTTGACCTGCTCGAACTCGAAGCCCGAGGTGTTGAAGAGGGGGACGACAAGCAGCGTGCCGGAAAGTGCGGCCGGGTCGATCTCGTCGACCACCTTGGGCAGGACGAGGGCCGGCTCGATCTCCAGGCCGCTCGGCCCGCGACGACGAGCAGCGTGGGGCCGGGCTGCGCGCCCACGACGATGTGCAGCGGGAAGTGGACGTCGAAGCCGCCGTGGGTCTCGGTGGCCTTGACGAAACCGAAGGCCTTCTGGCCTGGCAGCGCTTCAATCTGTTGGATGTTCATGTTGACCTCGCTCTCAGGCTTACTGCCTATCCGAATAACCCGAACAGGCGGACCACAGTCCGCCGCTGGACTGTGGTCCAGCGATCGCGTTGGGTTATTCGGATAGGCTCTGACGACACGTCAGGTCGATCGTGCGACGGTCGACGACAGAGATGCCGACCGACGTGGCGCCGATGGTGAACCAGTTCTGGCCGCTCGGGATGACGATGGCGTCCTGCGTGTTCGGGATGGTGGCCAGCAGTTTGCCGGTGTAAGGGTCGATGAGCGACCCGTAGATCTCGCCGGCCTTGACGAACTCGCCGAACTCCTTGTGGCGGATGAAGTAGCCGTCGACCGGGGGCTTCCAGAGCACGACGCCCGCGTTGTAGACCGTGCAGAGCGGGCCGTCGGCCTCGAACTCGCCGTCGATCATGCGCATGGCCTTGAGCGTGTTCCAGATGCCCCGCTCCGCGTCGCGGACGTTGTCCTCGCCGTTCTTGAACCAGCCGGTGCCGCCGCCGAACTCGAGGGTGAACTGGACGACGCCCGCGTCCTCGATGGCCTCGCGGCTCTTGTTCGTGCCGAAGGTGCCGGGCGGGAAGAACGCGGCCTGGTCGAGGCCGAACGCGACGACCAGCTTGTGTCGCCTGGCCTCGATCTCCGTCAGGTTGGCCGGGTCCTTGTCCGCATCGAAGAGCACATAACGCTCATACGCGGTGCGGCCGCCCGCGTGGAAGTCGATCATCACGTTGGCCTGGCGGATGACTTCCTCGAAGTAGACGTAGGCCACCTGGTCGGAGACGCTGCCCACCGGGTTGCCGGGGAAGAGCCGGCTCACGTCCTTGCCGTCGATCTTCGACCCGCGCTCCATCAGCTCGAAGCCCATGCGGTTGACCGTGGGGACGGCGATGACGTTGCCGCACAGGCCGCGCGGGTCGATCTTCTTGATGAAGTTGAGGAGCGCCATCGCGCCGATGATCTCGGAGCCGTGGATCGCGGCCTGGACGAGAAGGGTGGGGCCGGGGTCGGTCCCCGCGAATACGTGCACGGGGATGTCCGGGCTGAGGCCGGAGCGCGATTTCGCGACCGGCAGGAAGCCGAAGGCATGCTCGCCGGGCTTCGCCTCGATGGTTCCTATGCGCATGCTCTTGCTCCTTTTGCGTCACGCGGGCCGCGTGCCCAGGTATTTCTCGAACCAGCCCTTGATCCGCTTCAGGTGTTCGATGCGGTTGCCGGGCCGGCCCCCGCGCGTCAGGCCGTGGCTCTCGCCGACGAAGATGACCATCTCCACCGGCCGCTTGAGCCAGCGCAGGGCCGCGTACAACTGCTCGGCCTGCTCGAGCGCGCAGCGATGGTCCTCGGTGGCGTGCAGGATGAGCAGGGGCGTGTGGATGTTTTCGACATAAGCGATGGGCGACTGGCGCCACACCCTCTCCAGCGTCGGTCCACGGCATGCCCGAGGTCTCGCCCGCGGACATCTCCGGCCCGATGTCGGAGGTGCCGAACATGCTGATCTCATTGACCACGGAGCGCTGGGTGACCGCAGCCTTGAACCGGTCGGTGTGGCCGACGATCCAGTTGGTGAGGAAGCCGCCGCAGGAGCCGCCGGTGACGCCCATGCGCTGCCCGTCGATGTAGGGCCGCGCGAGGAGGTCGTCGACCCCCAGCATGATCTCGTCGTAATCCTTGCCGCCCTGGTCGCCCTCGCTCGCCGCGGGTCCAGGCCTGGCCGTAGCCCGCGGTGGTGCCACGCTGGTTGAAGTAGGCGACAACGTAGCCACCCGCGGTGAGGCAGTGGAACTCGAAGCTGAAGTCCCAGGAGAACTGCGAGCAGTGGACCTCGAGGCACGAGCGGGTAGCGCTTGTTCGGGTCAAAGTCCAGCGGTTTCATTTCCCAGGCATGGACGCGCGCGCCCTCGACGCCGTCGTACCAGTAGTCGCAGGGCTCGCTCAGTTGGCGTGTGCGCAGCCAGGGGTTCAGGTCGGTCAGGCAGGTTGTGACGCCGTCCTTGAGCAGGTAAAGGTCGCCCGGGTTGCTCCAATCGGCCTGCCCGTAGACCACGGGGCCGGCCGCCGAGGGCGCATACTCGAAGGTGACCGACTTGCCACCCGCCTCGAAGCGGCAGCCGCCCGCTTCCGTGGTGCTGTAGAGGTTGCAGGCGCCCTGCTCGGTCAGCAGGAACCAGATCTTGCCCTGGCCGCCGGGCCAGCGCACGGTGATGTTCGTCAGCGCGGCCCGCTGGTCTGCAACGCAGTAGTTGCCCACCTCCGCGTCGTGGTCCTCGGAGAGGTCACGCGAGACGCCGGTGGCCAGGTCGTGGTGCCAGACGTGGGAGAAGATGCGGTTGTTGACCGGCGGCGGCGAGTTGTGGCCGGTGAAGACGATCGTCTTGTCGTCCGCGCGCCACTGGGGCGAGTGAGCCAGGCCGTTCCAGCCGGGGAGCATCGGCCGGGTGGAGCGGGTGGTGAGGTCCATGATCTCCACCTGGCCGTGGCCCAGCGGGATATCCATCTCGCGCGTTCGCGACGGTGTAGGCGAGCTGCGCGCCGCCCCAGCTCCAGCGGGGCTGGCTGTAGTCGCGCTCGTCCGCGGTCAGTTGGACCAGCTCGCCCGACTCGACGTCGATCAGCCAGAGCTGGTGGAAGCGGTTCTCGACCCAGCCCACGCCGTCCATCTTGTAGCGCAGGCGGGTGATGTAGCGGATGGTGGGCGCGGGGATGCCGTCCTGGATCACGAAGTCGCCGTCGCGGTCGGCCTCGGTCCAGCGCGTGCAGACGAGGGTGCGGCCGTCGGGCGACCAGTCCAGTTCGCCGGGCGCATAGCCGCTGACCGGGTGGCTGCGGAGCAGGCTCCCCTCGGCCGAGAAGATGAGCACGCGCGCGCCTCGTCACTTCCCTGCCAGACCAGCGCCAGCTTGCTGCCGTCGCGGCTCCATGCGGGGGAGGAGGCGTAGCCCTCGCCGCTGGTGAGCTTGACCGCGCGGCGCGCGTCGACGTCCATCAGGTACGCGTCGGCCTGGTAGCCGTTGCGCGGGGCCTGGGGCCGCTTGACCGTGTAGGCCAGCCGCCGGCCGTCGTCGGCCAGCGTCATCTGCTCGGCCAGGCTGAAGAGCATGAGGTCTTCGGGAATCAGGCCTCGCTTCGTCGTCATTGGATGAGACATGATCCGCTCCTGTGATCCGCTACTTGCGGACCAGCAAATCGTCCCGGACCGCGTCGATCACGGCATAGAAACAGCACCAGTCGCCGGCCTGGGTCATCACGCGGAAGCGGAGGCCGAAGATCTGGCCGTCCGCGGGCGCGCACAGGGTCTCGATCTCGTCGCCGTAGAGGTTATAGATACGGCCGAGGACCGTGCCGCCCTTCATGGGCGTGCGGAGCGGCACGTCTTCGCCGATGAAGAGGCCGGTGGTGTTGGAGAGGAGCGCGATCTGGTGCCCGCGCAGCCACTTCTCGGCGTACTGGGGCTGGCCCTCGATCATACCGTAGTGGCGCAGGACGTTCAGGTAGCCCTCGGCCAGGCGCCGGCCGACCTCGTGGAAAGCGGTCTTGAACATGGAGCACCAGCCGCCCAGCTCGACGGTGATGCCGCCGCGGCCCAGCTCGGCCATCATGGAGCTGGGGCTGCCGCGGCCCGCGCTGCTGGCGTTGATGAGGTCCCAGTCGGGCCCCATGGCAGCGGCAAGCTCGAGCGAAGCCGGCGTGTCGGACGCGAAGATGGCCGTGTCGAGGAAGGAGTGGTCGCCGCCCGAGTGGATGGCGATCTGCAGGTCGCAATGCTCCTTCATGACGGCCCAGTGGGCCCACGCGACGCGCTCGGTCGCATAGCCGTCCGACTTGCCGGGGTAGATCCGGTTCATGTCGTACGAGAAGGTGTCGCGCGGGTCCCCGCGGTCGCTGCCGGTGAAGGCCTCGATGTTCATTGCGGGCACCGCGACGATCATGCCCTTGAGCTTCGTGACGTCGATCTGCTTGAGCAGGAGATGGATGGAGTAGGGGCCTTCGGGCTCGTCGCCGTGGGTGGCGCCGTTGATCCACAGCCGGGGGCCGTCCTCGACGCCGCGGTAGACGATGATGGGCATGACCCGCTCCCGGCCGTACATGTCCACACCGAGGGGGATGCCGCCGCGCTGCACTTCGCCGGGACGCACCGACACATTGCCGATCTGCGTTGCCTGAGCCATGATACGATTCTCCTTGACTTGAGTGAGTGTGACGCTTGCCGGTGCGCCGCTGCGAGCACGCCCGAGGTGCGAGCGCGTTCGCCGGGCGCGCTTACAGATCGCAGGGAATGCCGCGCGCGCGACAACTTCCTGAGGCCCTCGACGGTTTCGAGGTCGACCGGGATGCCCGGGCCTGCCATGCGCTCCTGCTCGCGCAGGAACTCGAGCTCGCCGGGCAGGTAGATCGGCCGGGCCGGATCGATGGGCTCGGCCGCGCGAATCTGGGCGACGAACTGCTCGGTGCGGCGCTCGAACTCGGCGCGCGCCATGTAGATGTCGGGGTTAATGACGAACATGAAATGACCGACGTCGTGGTTGGCGAGGTCCTGGAAGACGTCGGTCCCGAAGAGGGAGCCGCCCAGGACGCCCGCGATCATGTCGGTGAAGAGGCTGAGGCCGTAACCCTTGAACTCGCCGATGGGTAGCTGGGTGCCGACGAAGGTCTTGCCGTCCTCCGCGATGTAGTCCGCGGGGTCGGTGCTGCGGTGGCCGTCCTGCGTGAGGACCCAGTGATCGGGGATGCGCTCGCCCGCACGGTAGGCCCACTGGACCATGCCGCGGCCGGAGGCGCTGAGGGCCATGTCGAGCAAGATGGGGAAGCCCGCGGGCCGCGGGATGCCGATGCCCCAAGGGTTGGTGCCGACGACGGGGGTCTTGGCGCCCCAGGGCGCGATCTCGGCTGCGGCGTTGGTCATGGCCCAGCCGATCATGCCGGCCTTGACCGCGATCTCGGCGTGGTAGCCGGCCTGGCCGAAGTGGTTGCTGTGGCGGACGAGGACGGATGCTGTGCCCACAGTCCTGGCCTTGGCGATGGCGAGCTGCATGGCCCGGCTGCCGGAAACGTAGCCGAAGCCCTTGTGTGCGTCGACGAGCGCGGTGGCGGCGGTCTCGCGCAGGATCTCGAAGGGTGCGCAGGGGACGATGCCGCCGTTTTCGCATTGCCGGGTGAGGCGGAACAGCTTTTCGAGGCCCTGGCCCTTGCCGGGGTGCCAGCGCGCGGCCGCCGTGACGATGCCGTCGGTAACGATGGCCGCTTCCTCTGCGGTCGCGCCCAGGGCTCGCACGTACGTCGTTGCGAAACGTACCAACGTTTCTCGTGAATAGTAGGATACTGTCGGACCGTTCATCGAGTAGCTGCTACCCCTCGGTTTCGGCGGACTCAGAGCCGGTGCTCGCCTGTCGCCAGGTGAGGCATGGAGGATGCGGCTCGGTTCTGAGTGAAAGAGCACAATCCGTCGACTGTCGGCAATCGAATACTAGCACCGATGGGGCTGGCTTGTCAAGTACGGAATATCCCGCGGGCAGGGCGTTTACAAAGAACCATAACACGCCTTGCGTTGAGGCAGTATGGTCGGGAATGGGGTGCGTACTGGACGTGGACAGCTTGGCCGCTTATTTCGAACGGTTGCCGGATCAGCAGCACGGGTGCGAGAGCGCGACACCTGCACTTGCGCCGAAGCGCAGCGCAGATGCAAGTGTCGCCTGTCAGCAGGAGCGGGGGCTGGCGGCCGTGGCCGCGGAGGCGGGCGCGGCCCTCCTGGGCAATAGTAGTCTGAAAGCGGCGCTGGACCTGAACTGGGACGAGCCAGTGGCATGCGTCCAGGCGTTGACCATCCTCCTGACGACCCTGGAAGGCGGCGGCCCAGGTCGCCAACAGTCTGGTCGTGGCCGAGCAGGTGCGGGCGCAGGATGTGACCGCCGATGCGGCGGGTCAACCGGTGCTGCGCCAAGGGGTGGCCAAAGACCGACGCATCTCGGTCGAAGACACCGACGTGCGTCATGGCTGCAAGAGCGCCGGCCGGCTGATCGATGGTTACAAACGGCATATCATGCATGACCTGGACAGCGCCCTGGTGCGGGCGGTCACGCGGGGCTGGTGGGCAGCGGGCAGTGGCCGCGGCCCGGCGAGATCAGCCTGGCGCACCGGGGCGTGCTGTTCCTGGACGAGATGCCGGAGTTCGGTCAGCACGGGTTGGACTATTCGTGTTCGCAATTGGCAACTTCTTGCTGCCTAACATGCACTGCGCATCGAGTACCTTCTGGTCGTCCACGATCGCCAGGGTGCCGTGCACGTCGAGCATCTCCACTCATCGGTGGGAGTTCGGGCGCGGTAACCAGCAGGGGCCACGTAGCAAGCCTCCACCGCATCTGGGCGACTGGCTGCGGTGAAGCGGTGTGCCTCTGGGTACGCTGTGGGCCAGAACTGCGGTAAAATGGGCTGGGAAACCCTACTTTCGCGCGCGAGAGAGACATGGACGACACATTGCTACCCAAGACAATCCCCGCCGAGCTGCCCGGCGCGCTGTGCCAGCAGTGGGTGCGCTGCGGCAAGCCCAACTGCAAGTGCGCCCGGGGCGAGCTGCACGGGCCGTATTGGTACAGGTGCTGGCGGACGGAGGGCGACGCGCACAAATCCTACGTGCGGGCGGCGGACCTGGAGGCGGTGCGGGCGGCGTGCGCGGCGCATCGCGTCGAAGGCCCGCGCGCTGACCTTGTTGCTGGCCAGGGGGCGCCAGGTGGTCCAGTACATGACGATGGAGTGCGGTCTGCCACGCCATCACATGCAGCGGCTCGCATTCGTTGTGGGCATGAGGACGACGATGGACCAGATCCTGGCTCTGGCATGTGGGCGGACCGGCGAGCCGGGCGCCAGCTTGCGAGCCTTCGAGGTGCTCGATCCGTTGTTACTCCAGATATTTCGGCGCGCCGGTGCGCCCACGTCGCCGAGGCCATCATCGGCAGCCGTGCGGATCGCCCTGGGCTATGATCCGGCTGATTACAGGGCCTGAAGACGGCGCGGGTGGCGGGTCGGGAAACCACCTGCCGCCGAAGCCGGGGGCTTGGTTTTTCGCGGCGTGAAATCGGCGACTGGCGCGGGTGAGGGTGAAGCGCGAGCGCGGCTGAGAGTCCAACGGGGGGCCGTTTCACGGCATGAAATTGGCTTGTGCGTTGGCTTCGGCCGTGTTCCCTGCCCTGCGCGTGCGGTCGCTGCCTGCGTCGCGCACCGGATGGCCTGGTAGCCTGCGGGTTGTGAGCGCCGGGGCGGCCAGCTCCAGTGCGGGCACGAGTTGCGCAAATTCACGGCGTGAAACTGCACGAAAGCGGTCTGGCGGGCTCTATTAACTACAGACAGGTAGTCCACAGCTTGCCTGCCTCGCACCTCAGCTAGAGGGCTGGCGGCCGGTTGAGGGGCTGGGCGCTGGTCCTCCACGACTGTAAGCGTGCCGGTGGGACCGCTGCGGCACCGGGCAGGGGTGCAGCCTGTTCGGCGGCCGGGGTGCGTGCCATCCGCATGCCGGCTGGGGGGCGCGCATTCCCCCGCGCGCCCATTGTTGCTGGTCTGGCCGGAGGCGCCAAAAAGCGTCGCCCGGCTTGTCGTTTGATTGGGGCAGGCAGGGGGGTGCGTGCGATGCAAGGCGATCTGGCGACCATCCACGGCAGATTACGCAGGCCTCGCCGCTTTGGCGCTCTTGCCGTGCTTTTCGGAGTATGCTATACTCGGCACCATCGCAACGCCAATTGCCAAAGAAAACCCCGACGGCTCCTGGCAGCTCGCGCTTGGCTGAAGGTCTCGGTAGTTGCGGGGGTTGCGCACTTAAACGAAAGCCGATCAGTTTGCACCTGATCGGCCTTGCAACCCGTATCCTGTAGCCCCAGGACCCGGGCATCGCAACCCTCATGGTAGCACGGCGGTTCGGAACGTCAAATGAGGCCGCGGTCCTTTTCCAGGGGCCGCGGCCTGCGCTTTCTCAGCAAGCGCCTCGCGTTCCCACGCTACCAGTTGGAAGCCGTGCGCGCCCATGGCCTGGTACAGGGTCATGTCGATGCGGGCGCGTCCCAAGTATCCATCGCTCGGGACGACGATCGCAAACCAAAGGAAGATGATCAACAGCGGGAGCAAGCCTGCGGCGCGCGCCAGTGTCGCCCTTGTGCGGGACTGAGATCGTGGCAGATGCTGAGTAGTCACCGTGGTCATGGTCACCATTCTATTATATCGTACAGTTCGGCGTGGACAAGAGAGCGGGATTACGGTACGGCGCGCGCCTTGTCCAGAAAGTCGATGACCAATGTCGTGGTAGAAATGAGATCCGTCCTGACGCCCACCGTCAGCCATTCGCCCTTGTATTTCTCGCTCGTCAGATCTGTACCCATTTTGGCCACCAACAGCCATGCCATCGAGAACGGCACAGCATTACGACGGAGTCACGAGACCTTCCAGCGAGCGATAACGGTATGGTCGTTGAGTTGACTTTCGGCTATGCCATGATGTAGAATGTGCTTGTCCTGGTGATTGTGGGACACCCATCGACCCGAAATGGGCGGTGAGCTATTCTATCTTCACAACAGAGTCGCTTGGATCGACGTGACGACCGAGACGGCGGGATAATAGCCAAGAAGCCCGCGCAGGTTCTCAGACCTGCGGTGGTTTCGTTGTGCACACCGCCCCCCGGTCGGCCGGGGGGTTTTCTATTTGGATGAGGCTTCGATGTCGCGCAAGAAGACCAGCATCATGGTTCTGCAGGAGAAGAAGATACAACGTGACCCGATCACCATGGTCACGGCATACGATTATCCGAGCGCACTGGCTGCCGACCGAGCCGGCGTCGATAGCATTCTCGTCGGCGATTCGTTAGGCATGGTGGTGCTGGGCTATGATTCCACCGTGCCCGTAACGATGGAGGAGATGCTGCACCACTGCCGGGCGGTGCGTCGGGGCGCTCAATACGCGTATCTCATCGGTGACCTGCCATTCATGTCCTACCAGGCCGACCGGACCGAGGCGGTGCGCAACGCCGGGCGCTTTCTGAAGGAAGCCGGCATGGATGCGGTCAAGCTGGAAGGCGGGCGGGCCATGGCCGAGACTGTGCGGGCGATCTCGGATGCTGGCATCACGGTGATCGGGCACATCGGCCTGACGCCCCAGTCGACCGCCAAGCTGGGCGGCTATCGCGTGCAGGGGCGCACCGCCGTCGACGCACAGCGTTTGATGGAAGATGCTGAGGCGCTTCAGGCGGCCGGCGCCGCGATGATCGTGCTGGAAATGGTGCCGGACCGGGTCGCCGAGGCGATTTCGCTGCGGCTACGCATACCGACGATCGGCATCGGCGCAGGCGGGGGATGCGACGGCCAGGTGCTCGTCCTTCACGATCTGTTGGGGCTGTTCGACCGCTTCACGCCGCGCTTCGCCAAACGCTACACGGAGCTCTTCGCAGAAATGGAACGTGCGCTGGTCGCCTATCGCGAGGACGTCGTCGCTCACCGCTTCCCGGCGGCCGAGCATGTCTTCTCGATGGAGGAATCGGCCTGGATCGAGTGGCAGCAAATGGTGAGCCAGGACGCGAACGAGCGGGCGGCTCGGGGGATGTGATGCGGATTGCCGTTCTCGGCACGGGCGCGTTGGGCTGCGTGTTCGCGGCGAAGCTGGCTTGCTGTGCCGAGGTCTGCGTCCTGGGCACCTGGACGGCTGCGATCGACGCCATCCGCCGCGACGGGATTCGCATCCATGAGCGCGATGGCTCGACGTGGCAAGCGCGTGTCCAGGCGACGAGCGATCCAGCGACCGCTCCCGTCTGCGACGCCGCGTTGCTCTTGGTGAAGAGCTACCAAACGGAGCGAGCGGCTGCATGGGCGGCGCAAGTGCTCAGCCCGGATGGGCTGGCGGTGACCTTTCAAAACGGACTCGACAATGGCCCGAAGCTGGAAGCCGCCGTCGGCAGCGGGCGTGCTGCGCTCGGCGTGAACTACACAGGCGCGACCCTGATCGGGCCCGGCGAGACACGCCACACGGCGCAACTCACCAATCTGATCGGCACGCGTCCGGCCGTCGCGGCGAGCATTGCAGCATTGGTCGATATAATGACGGTGGCGGGCTTGGACACGTGCACTACGGACGCCATCGAGGGCGAGGTATGGGGCAAAGCGATCGTCAATGCGGCGATCAACCCGCTCACCGCGCTGTGGCGGGTGCCGAACGGCGAGCTATTGGCGACGGATGAGCGGCGAGCGCTGCTCCGTGCGCTGGTCGACGAGGCTGCAGCGGTTGCGCGAGCACGTGGGGTCGCGCTCCCAATGGCAGATCCACTGGCGCACACGGAGAAGATCTGTCGAGCGAGCGCGCCGAACCACTCGTCCATGCTTCAGGATGTCGAGTGCGGCCGGCCGACCGAGATCGACAGCATTAACGGCATCATCGCGGCTGAGGGAAAGCGCCTCGGCGTCCCGACACCGCTCAACGAGACGGTTTGGCGGCTGCTCCGGGCGATGGCCGGGGTTGCAGGTTGAAGGTTGGCATATGTTGCACGTCACAGGTTGCTGGGCGAAGGTTGAAGGTGTGCTGTCGTTCCTTCAGCCTTGAACCTTCAACCTGAAACCGTTTCAGGAGCATAATTCATGCAAGTTGTAGCGTCCATTTCCGATGTCCGCCGTATCCGTCATGACCTGCCTGGCAGTTGGGGGCTGGTTCCCACGATGGGATTTCTTCACGCGGGGCACCTGGCGTTGGCCGAACGTGCCCGCGCTGAGAATGACCATGTCGGCGCGTCGATCTTCGTCAACCCCACGCAGTTTGGGCCGACCGAGGATCTGGCGGCCTACCCGCGCGATCTGCCGCGCGATCTGGCCTTGCTTGAGGCGGCCGGCGTGGATCTGGTGTGGGCGCCGCCGGTCGATGAGGTCTACCCTGCCGGTTTCCAGAGCTACGTGACCGTGGAAGAGGTGACCAAGGTGCTGGAGGGTGCGGCCCGACCGACGCATTTCCGAGGCGTTTCGACCGTCGTCGCCAAGCTTTTCAACGTCTTCCAACCCGACCGGGCGTATTTCGGGCAGAAGGACGCGCAGCAGGTGGTGGTCATCCAGCGCATGGTGGCCGACCTGAACTTCCCGCTGGAGATCGTCGTCTGCCCGACGGTGCGCGAGGCGGACGGCCTGGCGCTGTCTTCACGCAACACCTATCTCACGCCGGAGCAGCGGGCGGCGGCGCCGGCGCTCTATCGGGCGTTGTGCGCAGCACGCGATGCCTGGCTGGCCGGCGAGCACGACGGCGAGCGCCTGCGCCAGATCATGCGCGGCGTTCTGGCTGCCGAGCCGCTGGCGCGCCCCGATTACGTGAGCGCCGCCGATCCATTCACGCTGGCGGAATTGGGCGATGCCAGCCGTGGCGTCCTGCTTTCGATGGCGGTGCGCGTCGGCAAGGCGCGACTGATCGACAACATCCGCCTGATCCCGGATTCGTGATCTCTGATCCCTGGACACTCTCCTGAGAGGATTGCATGCTTCGAACCTTCATGTTTGCCAAAATTCATCGCGCCACGGTGACCGCCGCCAACGTTCACTACGTCGGCTCGATCACCATCGATTCCGAGCTGCTGGCTGCCTCGGGGATTCGCCCTTACGAGCGCGTGCAGGTCGTCGACGTGGACAACGGCGAGCGGCTGGAGACCTACGCGATCTCGGGCCTGCCCGGCAGCGGCGCCATCGAGCTCAACGGCGCGGCCGCCCGGCTCGTGCAGGTCGGCGACAAAGTGATCATCATGGCCTACGCGCAGGTTGAGGGTTGCCGCCCGACGACTGGACGCCCACTGTGCTCATCATGGGCGCTGAGAACCGCATCGCCGAGATCCGCCATGCCGAGTCGGCCGGCGAGATGTGCTGCTGACACAGGAGCGAACCCATGTTTCTCGCCGTCGACATCGGCAACACCAATATCACGCTCGGCGTGTATGACGGGACCACGGCTGGCCGCCACCTGGCGCGTCGCCACGGTCCACGACCGGATGCCCGACGAGTACGGCATCTTGCTCATCCAACTGATGGCCCAGCGAGGCATCGCGCCGGAGCAGGTGAGCGGGGTGGCGATGGCCAGCGTCGTGCCCGCGCTGACGGGTGTGTTTCGAGAGGTCGTCGAAGGCTACCTGAAGCAGGAGCCGCTGGTGGTCGATGCCGGGCGTGAAGACCGGCGTGCGCATCCGCTACGAGAGCCCGCGCGAGGTGGGCGCCGACCGGGTGGTGGATTGCGCGGCGGTCAAGGTGAAGTATGGCGGGCCGGCCTGCGTCGTCGATTTCGGCACGGCGACTACCTTCGACGCCATCACGGCGGAGGGCGACTACCTGGGCGGCGCGATCGCGCCCGGCATCGGCATCGCCGCCGAGGCGCTCTTCTCGCGCGCCTCCAAGCTCTACCGGGTCGAAATTGCCCCGCCGTCACGCGCCATCGGCACCAACACCGCGATGGCGATGCAGTCGGGCATCTTCTTCGGCTACGTGGGGCTGGTGGAGGGGCTGGTCGCGCGCTTCCGCCGCGAGCTGGGGATGAGATGAAGGTGATCGCCACCGGCGGCCTGGCGCAAAAGGTCGCCGCGGAGACGCCGGTCATCCAGCACGTCGATCCGTGGCTGACGCTGGACGGGCTGCGCATCATCTACGAGATGAACCGGCGTTAGCACGTTAGCACGTTCAAAGAGCCAAGGCGCCAACGTGTCAACCTATTCGTGCTTGATCGGCCGGATCATCAACACCGGCACCCTGCGCCGCGTACTACCCGGTCGGCGACGCTGCCCAGGAACCAGCGCGACGGCCCGTGCGGCCATGCGTCGACATGGCGATGCCGATATGCCCGCGTCGTCATCTGAGCACACGATGAGCTGCGTGTCGGGATGGCTCTCGGATCACCCAAGCGACCGGCCCCAGGTTGCTAGCGCCGAAGGCAATCGCGAAGGCACACCCGGTTGCCGCATGAACGCTGGAGGCGGTGGCCTAGCCCTCGGCGATGCAGATCACCTTGCCGGCAACGCCGATCAGGAAGTACAGGGACGCTCTTCTGCCCGGCAACAACCCCCGCGAACGCGGAACCCCGGGCATGACCACACAAGAATTACACAAAAAAGGTGTCCTTCCGGCAAATCTGCATGAAATGACGCCGCACTCTCGATAAGTTCCACCTCCATTGCAATCCGGCGAGGAGACGGGCGATGGAAGCGACGAGCAAGGCGGTACAGACCACAGGGTGCAGCGAGGGGCTGTGGCGGCTGAAGCGGCAGTTTGATCAGTGGCGCGCCGGGCGCCGGGCCGGCGAGCGGATTCCGTCAGAGCTTTGGGCCGGTGCCGTCGCCGCGGCCGCCGAGCATGTGCGCACTGCGTGGCGGCGGAGTTGCACCTGGATTACGCCGTGCTCAAGCGGCGCGCCCCACAGCCCGACGGCGATCATGGCGAGCACATGATCAAGGCCGGAGACCGGATGCAGCAGGCCGGCGAGGAAGCCCCCTTCGCCGCCACCCGGCGTGTGCGCCAAAGCGGCGAGCGGCCAGAGAAGGGCGCTGGTCGCCAGTGTCGCAGCCTCGCGCGCCAGGGCGGCGTGGCCGGGAAAACGGCGCAGCGGGCGGACGAAACGAACGCCGAATGCCGAACGAGACATGGCTTTCACCTCGCAAACATCATCAGGGTGCGCTGGATCGTCCAGAAGGCGCCGAGCGAGCCGACCGCGTAGCCGGGCAGCCGCACCGCCGCAAGTTGAGGTTCGGGAATGCTTACGACATCAGGCCGCCTTGAACGGCAGGACCTTGGCGCCCTTGGCGAGCGTATCGACGTGGTCGGCCCAGGCCTGCATCATGCGGGCGCGCTCGCGCAGGTACTCGGCGCGGTTGTAGGCGCCGCGCACTTCGTTGCGCTCGCAGTGGGCGAGCTGGCGTTCGATGACGTCGGAGCGCCAGCCCTGCTCGTTGAGGAGGGTGCTGGCCACGGCGCGAAAGCCTTGGCCGGTCATCTTGCCCTTGTAGCCCAGGCGGTAGAGGGCGAAGAGCATGGTGTTGTTGCTGATCGGCTTGTCGCGGTTGCGCCCGGGGAAGACGAAGCGGCTGCCGCCGCCGAGCGCCTTGAGTTCTTCGAGGATCGCCACGGCCTGGCGGGAAAGTGGCACGACGTGTTCGGTTCTTGCCTTCATGCGCTCTCCCGGGATGATCCACAGGCCGGCCTCCAGGTCGATCTCCGACCACAGTGCGCCGATCAGCTCGCCGGTGCGCACGAAGGTGAGGACCATCAGTTGCAGGGCAAGCAGGGTCTGCCGGTCGCCCAGCTTGTCGTAGGTGGCGATGGCGCGCAGCAGCTCCGGCAGTTCCTCGGGCCGAACCGCCGCCTGGTTCTTCTTGACGTGGGGGGTGAGCGCACCGCGCAGGTCGGCCGCGAGGTCGCGGGTGCAGCGTCCGGTGGCAATGCCGTAGCGGAACACCTGCCCGCATACTTGCAGCACGCGGTGGGCAAGGTCGTAGGCGCCGCGCTCTTCGATCTTGCGCACGGCGGCCAGCAGCTCGGGCGCTTCGATCTGGGCGATGGGGCGCGCACCGATGGCAGGGAAGATGTTGTGTTCCAGCCGGCGCAGCACGTCGGCGGCGTGGTGCGCCACCCAGGTATGGACTTGCTTGCCGAACCACTCCCGCGCCACCGCCTCGAAGGAGTTTTCCGCGGCAAGCTTTGCCTTGAGCTTGTCGGCGCGGCGCTCGGCGGACGGATCGAGCCCGGCGGCCAGGCGCTGGCGCTCGGCATCGCGCCGGTTGCGCGCTTGCTTGAGCGAGACCTCGGGATAGACCCCGAGCGAGAGCGACTTTTCCTTGCCGGCCACCCAGTAGCGCAACCGCCAGTACTTGCGCCCGTCGGCGTAGATCCACAGCTGCAGGCCCTTGTCGTCGGCGAGCTTGCGCAGGGCCTTGCCACCGGTGGTCGCGCTACGGCACTTGGGATCGGTCAGCATCGTGGTAACTCCGGCAACCGTGGATTTCGTTACCACGGTCTCTTACCACGGTCTTGGCCCGGCTTGCAACGGACCTTACCACACCGCCCGGGAGGGGTATCCGGGTGCTTTAGTCTGATTCTATTGGTGTTTTCGGACTTTACTGGACGACTGTGGATGTCGTCTTGGCGGATAGGGTGGGATTCGAACCCACGAACGAGTTGCCCCGTTGCCGGTTTTCAAGACCGGTGCATTCAACCGCTCTGCCACCTATCCGCAGTCCACACTCTCGTGCCTGTTGCCGGTTTTGGCTTCGGCATAACCTGACCTGCGGCCAAGTCAGCCTTCGTCGCAATCGGCGGCGGAGTTGTTCGCGAAGCCGGCAAGCTCGCCCTCTCCGTCAAGTCACGAACAAGCCCTCCACCAGAGCCCGCCGATTCTAGCATCCGGTCCCGTCATGTCAGCGGGCGCGCTGCGGCGACCACGCGGACCTGCCCCTCACTCCCGCTCGAACAGCGCTATCGATTCGACATGGGATGTGTGCGGAAACATGTTGGCGATCCCCGCACCGGCAAGCACGTAGCCCTTGGTCTGGGTGAGCATGGCGGCGTCGCGGGCGAGGGTCGCCGGGTTGCAGGACACATAGACGATGCGCTGCGGCGACCCTTCGCCTAGCGCCCTGACCACTTCGGCGGCGCCTTCGCGCGGCGGGTCGATCAGCATCTTGTCGAGCGGCCGGCCTGCCGTAGCGGTATCGGGTTCGAACAGGTTGGCCACCCTGAATGTCGCGCGTCCGTCCACGCCGTTGAGGCGCGCGTTCTCCTGTGCCCGCTGCACCAGTCCGATGCTGCCCTCGATACCGAGCACGTCGGCGCCGCTGCGCGCGATCGGCAGGGAAAAGTTGCCGAGGCCGCAGAACATGTCGGCGATGCTCTCGCCGGGCTGCGGGTCGAGGAGTTGCAACGCCCGCCGCACCAGCATCCGGTTCATGGCGTGGTTGACCTGGGTGAAATCGGTCGGCCGGAACCCTATCTTTACGTCATGCTCTGGAAGGCTGTAGGCCAGAGGTGGCGAAGTCAGCGGGTGGAAGACGGCGGCCGACTCGGGCCCCGCCGGCTGCAGCCAGAACTGGACGCCGTTAGCATCAGCATAGCTGCGCAGGATGACCTCGTCGGCACCGGTGAGGGGCTGCAGGATGCGCAGCACGAGAACGACGACCTCGTCGCCCACCGCGACCTCGATCTGCGGCAGGCGGTCGGCCAGCGACAGGCTGCCGACCAGGGTGCGCAGGCCGGGCAGCAGGCAGGCCACCGCCGGCGGCAGGACCTCGCAGGATTCCATGTCGGCGACATAGCTGCGGCGCCTTTCGTGGAAGCCCACCAGCACGCCGCCTTTCTTGGCAACGAGGCGCACGGCAAGCCGCGCCCGGTGGCGGTAGCCCCACGCCGGGCCGTTGAGGGCGGGGAACACGGTCTGCGGGCGAACCCGGCCGATATGCCACAGCGCGTCCTCCAGCACCCGCTGCTTGGCGGCCACTTGGGCGACGGGGTCGAAGTGCTGAAGGCTGCAGCCACCGCACACGCCGAAGTGCGGGCAGCGCGGCGCCGTGCGCCAGGGGCTCGCGCGAAGGAGGCGGCTCAGGGTGGCAAGTTCGTAGCTCGGCTTGCGCCGGTAGCTCGAAAACTCGACCTGCTCCCCAGGCAACGCGCCCTCGACGAAGACCGCCTTACCGTCGGCGCGGGTCACGCCGCGGCCTTCATGGTCGAGGGATTCGATGACGGCGATGGGCATCGGAAGGCCTGCGAAAAAGGCGCCGATTGTAGCCCACGCGCAGGGACGCGGCCTCGGGCTGCCTTGCGGCGCGACCCTTGCGCGACCGGCCGCCGCCCGGCGCCCCCTATAATCCGGCCATGATCGCGACCCTGCTCGGCGGCCTGACGCCGCAACAGTTTCTCGAACGCCATTGGCAGAAGCGCCCCCTGCTGGTTCGCCAGGCACTGCCCGGATTTGCCGGCGTCATGGACCGCGACGCCATGCTCGCGCTGGCGCTGCGCGACGACGTGGAATCGCGCCGCGTCGAGTGCGTGAACCAACGCTGGGCGGTTAAGCACGGCCCGCTTGGGCGCCGCGACCTGGGCCCGCGCGGCCGGCCATGGACGGTGCTGGTCCAGGGCGTCAACCTCCATGTGCCGGCGGCCGACCGGCTGCTGCGCGGCTTCGACTTCGTGCCCTGGGCACGGCTCGACGACCTGATGATCAGCTACGCCACCGACGGCGGCGGCGTCGGCCCGCACTTCGACTCCTATGACGTCTTCCTGATCCAGGCGCACGGCCGGCGGCGCTGGCGCATCGGCGCCCAGCGCGACCTGACTCTGGTCGAAGACGCGCCGCTGCGCATCCTGCGGGATTTCCGCCCCACCCGGGAGTGGATTCTCGAACCCGGCGACATGCTCTACCTGCCGCCGCACTACGCGCACGACGGCATCGCGATCGGCGAATGCATGACCTGCTCGATCGGATTTCGCGCGCCCTCGGTCCAGGAACTGGCGGCCGGCTTTCTCGCCCATCTCGAAGAGCGCATCGAACTGCCGGGACGCTACGGTGATCCCGAGCTTGCCCCCACCCGCCATCCCGGGGAGATCCCCGCCGCGATGCTGCACAAGGTGGCAAGCCTGCTCGACCGCATCCGCTGGAACACCGCCGACGTGCGCGAGTTTCTCGGCAGCTACCTGAGCGAACCCAAACCGCATGTTTTCTTCTCACCGCCCGCCGCGGCCCTGTCGGCCGATCAGTTCGCGCGGCGCTGCGCGGCATCCGGGCTGCGGCTGGATTCGCGCACCCAGATGCTCTTCAGCGGCAGGCAGGTGTTCATAAATGGCGAGGCGCTCGCCGCCGATACCGGGGACATGAAGACCCTGCGCGCCCTGGCGGATTGGCGCTCGCTGCCGACGACGTCGAATCTGGACCCGACGCTGATCGAATCGCTGTATCAGTGGTACGTTCGACGGATTCGTCCTGATCGGCGCCGAAGAATGAACCCCGCCGCCGTCGAGTCGCGCTTCGACACCTACCAGAGCTACCGGCAGGCGGTCGCCGACGTGGTGAATCTGGCGGAAAGCCGGATCGTGCTATTCGATCCCGACTTCAAGGAGACCGGCCTGGAATCGCCCCAGGGCGCCGCCGCCCTGACGCACTTCCTAGGCGCACGGCGCGACGCCCGACTCCACATCGTGCTGCACCGGACCGATCACGTCGAGCGCCAGTGCCCGCGTCTGCTCGCCCTGCTGCGCCTCCACAGCCATGCGATCGCCATACACCGGACGCCGGACGACCTGCGCCAGCTCAGCGACTGCTTCGCCGTGGCGGATGCGCGCCACGCTGCGATCCGCTTCCACGCCGACCACGCCCGCGGTAAGTTGCTGCTGTACCAGGATCAGCAGGTCGGCGACTGGCAGCGCCGATTTGACGAACTCTGGGAACTGTCCTCCCCCGCCCTCGCAGCGACCACTCTGGGGCTCTGAAGGCGGGTCGCGAGTGTGGCTGAGTGTGGCTATTCCGCCACAAACCTGCGCGCGCCCCTGCCATGCCGAGGGCCGGCGAGGGGTCGCCGTGTTACTATTTTCGCTTGGCCGGGCTCGCTCCCAGCCATCCAAAACAAGACTTCTGGGCTGCTGTTATCCTTTCATTCTTATAGGGAATCTCGACAATGAAATATTCTCTCCTGGTTGCTGCAATGCTCGCCGTCGCCGTCGCCGGCTGTGCCAAGAAGGAGGAGCCGAAGACCGCTCCGGCCGCTCCCGCTGCTGCCCCCGCTGCGCCTGCCCCGGCCCAGCAAGGCATGTCCGGCATGGAAGGTCAGAAGGGCATGGCTGGCATGTCCGGTATGGAAGGCCAGGCTGGCATGGCCGGCATGGCTGGCGAGCAGAAGCCTGCTGATCCCGCCGCCGCCGCTGCCGACGCCGTCAAGGGTGCCGCCGACGCCACCAAGAGTGCCGCCGAGGCCACCAAGAGCGCCGCCGAAGTCGCCAAGGACGCAATGAAGAAGTAATCGGCCAACGCCGATGGGAAAGCCGGCCCGCGGGCCGGCTTTTTTCGTTCACGCGCGCCCGACGGCAAACAACGCTTCAGCGCAGTTCGCGCCAGCCGAATCCGGTTTCCTGGTCCGCCACGCCAATCCATTCGGGTCCGCAACCCAAGGCGCCCGCCAGCGCCGCCCGGGCAAGTTCGGGGCAGTTGTTCTGTTCGCTCAGATGGGCGGCGACCACATGCTGGAGCCGCCACCGATCCAGCGTTCCCAGCAGCGCGGCCGCGGCGGTATTGTCGAGATGCCCCAGGCGTCCGGCAATGCGCGCCTTGAGCGGCGGCGGATAGGCGCCCCGCCGCAGCATGTCGGAATCATGATTGCACTCCAGCACCAGGGCATCGCAGCCATCCAGGCAGCGCTCGATGTGCGGGGTGACGCAGCCGGTGTCGGTGAGCACGCCCAGCCTGCGGTCGCCGTCGGAGAACACATACTGAACCGGCTCCCGCGCATCGTGGGGCACGGGGAAAGGCAGCATTTCCAGAGCGCCGATCGAGAAAGGAGCATCGAGGACGATGTGCTGCGTCCGAGGCGGAGCACCATCGAAGGCCAGCCCGGCGAGCGTGCCGGGCGTCAGCCACACCTGAAGCTCATGACGCAGCGCGAGCCGGAACACGCCCGCCACGTGATCGCTGTGTTCGTGGGTGACCAGCACGCCGGCCAGATCGGAGGGCTCCAGACCGAGCCGGGCGAGCCGCCGCAGCGTGTCCTGCAGCCCGAAGCCGCAGTCCAAAAGAATGCACGTGGAATCGGCTTCGACGACCAGCCCGTTGCCGCGCGAACCGCTGCCCAGGGAGGCGAAGCGCACTACCGGCCGCGACGAACCGCGGGCTGAAGCTTCGCCCCGGCGGCCATCACTTCAACTGTTCGTAGAGCAGGCCGAGAATCTTCTTCGAGGTATCCGAGCGATCGGCCCCGCCTTCCCGCGTCAGCACCTGCACTGTACTGGTGGAGTCGGCGCCCTTTACCAGGATGCTGTACTGGGCACTGGCGGTCGGATCCGACTTCGACCCTCCCCAGGAAAACAGCTTCGAGAGGAAGCCCTGATCCTTACCGCTGCGCGCATCGGCTTCCGGGTCGACATAGCGCACGTAGTACAGGCCCTTGGAGCGGTCGCGATCCTCCACCGTGAAACCGACGCGGTCGAGCGCGAGGCCCACTCGCCGCCACGCGCGATCGAAGGGCTCCAGCACCTCCAGCGTACCCGCCGCGCCTTCGCCGCCCTGCTGCAGGCGAGCCCGCTCCTCCTGCTTGCCCTGGGCAACCTGAGCCGCCGCCCGCTTCTCCTCGGTGCCCAGCCGAACCATCAGCCGGCGCAGCATTTCCGCTTCGAGTTCCGGGTCAGGCGGCCGCGGCTGCCACACCGTGAAGTCCTTGGCATCGGTCGTGTAGACCTCCTGCACGCCGCGATGGCTGATGTAGATCTCGGTGGTGCCGGGCTGCGCGCCCGGCTCGAGGCGGGTGCGGAACTTGTCCCGCTCGGCGGTCGAGTAGATGCCCTCGAAGACCCGGCCGATGGTGCTGCGGATCATGTCCTGGGGAATCTTGGCGCGGTTCTCGGCCCAGTCGGTTTCCAGGATTCCGGCATCGGCCAGCTCGATGTTGATGATGAATCCGATCTCCTGCCAGAACTCCTTCACCACCGGCCAGAGTGCTTCCGCCGACTGGTTCACGACCAGCCAGCGCTGGGTGCCGGAACGCTCGACGCGCACCTTGTCCCCTGCCGGCAGGACTTCGGTCGCGGTCGTCGTGCGCGCCTGGCCGCTGCGCTCGGCGCTGTAAACGGAATAGGTCGCCGAACCCTTGGGATTGAGATCGGGCACCGCGTAGCGGTCATCGCGGGCCGGCTGGGTGAGGTCGGGCGGTATCTCGAGCGGCGGCAGCTTGCCCGCCGACTTGTAGTCGATCCTCTTGCTTTCGAAAGAGGTGCTGCACCCGCCCGCAAGCAGCGCGGCAAACAGCAGGCAGGAGAGGGCGGTGTATCGGCGGCAAGTGCCCGAAAGTCGCACGGCAGGCTCTCCCTGGCTCAGAACACGACGCCGGCGTCGGCCATGGCGCTGCGAACGCGCTCCTGGTTTTCGGCGGCGAGCGGCGTAAGGGGAAGTCGGATGCCGTCCTCAATGCGGCCCATGCGCGCCACCGCCCACTTCACCGGGATCGGGTTGGCCTCGACGAACAGGTTGCGGTGAAGGCCAAGCAGCTTGAGGTGGATCGCGCGTGCCGTCACCGCGTCGCCGGCCAGCGCCGCGGCGCACATTTCATGCACCAGGCGCGGCGCCACGTTGGCGGTGACCGAGATCGTCCCTTGGCCGCCGAGCAGGATCAGCGCCACCGCGCTGGCGTCGTCGCCGGAGTAGATGGCGAACCCCCCCGGCGCGCGCTTGATCAGGTCGCAGGCGCGCTCGATGTTGCCGGTGGCATCCTTGATGCCGATCACGCCCGGAACCTGGGCCAGCCGCATGGCGGTGTCGTTGCCGAGATCGGCGACGGTGCGGCCCGGCACGTTGTAGAGGATCAGCGGCAGGTCCACCGATTCGGCGATCTTGCGGAAGTGGCGGTAGAGGCCTTCCTGGGTCGGCTTGTTGTAGTAGGGCACCACCGACAGGCCGGCGGCGGCACCGACCTTCTTGGCATACTCGGTGAGCTCGATCGCCTCGGCGGTGGAGTTGGCGCCAGTACCGGCGATCACCGGGATGCGGCCGGCGGCGTGTTGCACCGCCACCTGGATCAGCTCGCGATGCTCGTCCATGTCCACCGTGGGCGATTCGCCGGTCGTGCCGACGATGACGATGCCGTCGGTGCCCTCGCTGACGTGCCAGTCGATGAGCGAGCGCAGGCGGGGAAAATCGAGCGCCCCGTCCTCGTGCATGGGGGTGACGATGGCGACTATGGAACCAGTGATCATGGCTTGCCCATCAGATGAAAACGCCGGATTGTAGCCGAAGCGGGCAGCACGCGACCGGCCGCCCGCAGCCCCGCTCAAAGGTCGGCCAGCACCTTGATATGGGTCGACACGCTGCGCGCCAGCGCCGACAGCGAGTAGCCACCTTCGAGGATGGACACCATGCGCTTGCCGCAGAACTCGGCCGCGATGCCCTTCAACTGCTGGGTCACCCAGGCATAGTCGGCCTCCAGCAAGCCCAGCGAGCCCATGTCGTCTTCGTAGTGGGCGTCGAAGCCGGCGGAGATGAAGATCGCCTCCGGGGCGAACTGCCGCAGCCGCGGCAGCCAGATGTCGGCCACCACCTCGCGGAAAGCATCGCCGCGGGTGCCCGCCGGCAGCGGCACGTTGAGCATGTTGGGTGCCGGATCGTCGGTGCCACTGTACGGGTAGAAGGGATGCTGGAAGATGCCTGCCATCAGCACCCGCTCGTCGCCGGCGAAGATGTCCTCGGTGCCGTTGCCGTGGTGGACGTCGAAGTCGATCACCGCCACGCGCTTCAACCCATGCACCTCCAGGGCGTGCCGCACCGCCACCGCCACATTGTTGAAGAAGCAGAAGCCCATCGCGCGGGACCGCTCCGCATGGTGGCCCGGGGGGCGAACGGCGCAGAAGGCGTTCTCCACCTCACCGCTCAGCACGAGATCGGTGGCGAGCACCCCGGCGCCCGCCGAGCGCAGCGCCGCCTGCAGTGTCGCCGGGCACATCGCGGTGTCGGGGTCGAGGTGCACGATGCCGCTCTTCGGGCAGCTCTGCATCACCTTGCGCACATGCTCCGGCGCGTGGGCGCGGGTGAGCTGCTCGATGCTCGCCGCAGGCGCGTCGTAGAACGCGAGGTAAATGTCGAGGCCGGAGGCGATCAGGCGATCGTTGATCGCGGAAAGCCGGTCGGGACACTCGGGATGATGGCTGCCCATGTCGTGCAGCATGCAGTCGCGATGGGTGATGAATGCAGTACTCATGAATAGGCGTGTTCTGGCGGCTGACTTTCGGTGGAAACGACCGGCGCGTTCAAGTGTCATAGATCGCGCCCGAAGCCGGTATTATCCGTCAACCCCCTCCCCCGCCACAAGCCATGTCGCCAACGCAATTCGCTTCCGCCCCCCAATCCCGGGCCGCGCCGGCCCCCCACCCGATGGTGGAACAGATCGTCGCCCGGGCCGGGCAGGTGGTGCTGGGCAAGAACCGCCAGATCCGCCTCGCGCTGGCCTGCCTGCTGGCCCGCGGCCATCTGCTGATCGAGGACCTGCCAGGGGTAGGCAAGACCACCCTGGCCCACGTGCTGGCGAAGCTGCTGGGGCTGCACTTCCAGCGCATCCAGTTCACCAGCGACATGCTACCGGCGGACATCATCGGCGTGGCCATCTTCGACCGTGGCAGCGGCAGCTTCCAGTTCCACCCCGGTCCGATCTTTGCCCAGTTGATCCTCGCGGACGAGGTCAATCGCGCCACGCCCAAGGCCCAGAGCGCACTGCTGGAAGCGATGGAGGAGCACCAGGTGACGAGCGAGGGCGAGACGCGGCATCTGCCCGAACCCTTTTTCGTCATCGCGACCCAGAATCCCTCGCACCAGGTGGGCACCTTCCCCCTTCCCGAGTCCCAGCTCGACCGCTTCCTGATGCGCATCGAACTGGGTTACCCGGACCGAGATGCGGAGCGCGAACTGTTGCAGGGCGCCGACCGCCGCGAGCTTCTCGCCGGCCTGGGCCCCTGCATCAAGCCGGAGCAACTGATCGCCCTCCAGCAGCAGGCCGCCCGCGTCACCGTCGCGCCGGCGCTCATCGACTACGTCCAGGCGCTGATCGAACACACGCGTAGCGGAGCGCTCTACCACACCGGCCTGTCGCCCCGCGCCGCCCTCGCCCTGCTGGCGGCGGCCCGCGGCTGGGCCTTCATCGAGGGCCGCCCGATGGTGTTGCCGGAGGACGTTCAGGCGGTCCTGCCCGGCGTGGCGGGCCACCGGCTGCGCCCCGTGGCGGATGCCGGGCGCAGCGACGGCGCAGCGCTGGTCAGGCGGCTGATCGCCGCCGTCCCGCTGCCCTGAACGAATGTCGGTCGGGACGTTGCGCCAAGGTCTGGCGCGCTGGCTGTTCCGGCTGCGCGGCCCGGAAGAGGCGCCCATCGTCCTCGGCCAGCGCCGTATCTTCGTGCTGCCGACCCGGGCCGGCCTCGTGTTCGGCGTCACCGTGGTGCTGCTGCTGATCGGCTCGATCAACTACCTGCTCAGCCTCGGCTTTCTCCTGACCTTTCTTCTCGCCGGGCTGGGCATCGTCGCCATCGTCCATGCCTTCCGCAACCTGGTGCAGTTGGAGATCGAGCCCGGCCGCTGCGAGCCGGTGTTTGCCGGCGACGCTGCCGCCTGCGGCCTGCTGCTGCGCAATATCCGGTCCGACGACCGCCTGGGGCTGCGCCTGTGGGCCGCGGGAGAAACGGCGGTGTCGGTCGACGCACCGGCGGACCGCGTGATCGACGTTCGGCTGCCGCTCGCCACCCGGCGCCGCGGCTGGCAGCGGCTGCCCCGGGTCACCCTCGAAACCACCTACCCCCTCGGCTTGGTGCGGGCCTGGAGCTACTTCCAGCCGGACATGCGCTGCCTGGTCTATCCCGCCCCTGAGCTCGACGCACCGCCGCCGCCCTGCGGCCACGACGGAATCGACGGTCCCCGCGCCGAAGCGAGGGGCACGGAGGATTTCGCCGGGCTGCGCGCCCACCAGCCGGCGGATCCGCCGCGCCATGTCGCCTGGAAGGCCGTGGCGCGGGGCGCCCCGCTGCTGACCAAGCAGTTCTCCGGTCCCGCCGCCAACCGCGTCTGGCTCGACTGGAACCAGCTGCCGCAAGACATGGACACCGAGGACCGGCTGTCCCGGCTCACCGCCTGGGTGCTCGCCGCCCACGCAACGAACACGCCCTTCGGCCTGCGGCTGCCCGGCTGCGAGCTGGCGCCCGCCACCGATCCCGCCCACGTCGAGGGCTGCCTGCGTCGACTCGCTCTCCATGGCCAGAGCCCAGGCTGAAAGCGTGCGCCCGCCGCTGAGCCGGGTGCAGGTGCTGTGGCTGCTGCTCGCCGCGGCAGCCAGCCTTGCACCGCTCGTCCCGCATCTGCCTTACTGGCTGGGCGGCCTGGCGGTGCTGATAATGGGCTGGCGCGGCCTGCTGTGGTGGCAGGGGCGCGGGCTGCCCTCGCGCTGGATCGTGATCCTGCTGGCCTTTGCGGGCATTGCGGGGGTCTTCCTCGCGTATCGCAACGTGTTCGGCCGCGAGCCTGGCGTAGCCCTGCTGGTGCTGCTGCTCGCGCTCAAGCTGATGGAGTCGAAGACCGGCCGCGACGCGCTGTCCGCCGTCTTCCTCGGCTACTTCCTGCAACTCGCCCTGTTCTTCGACTCCCAGAGCCCCGCCGTCGCGGCGATGACCGCAGCCGCTCTGGTGGTGATCACCACGGCGCTCATCATGCTCAACCACGATCGCCAGCCGTGGCGTGCGGCGATGCGCCGCGCCGCCCTGATGCTGGCCCAGGCGCTGCCTTTCATGCTGCTGCTGTTCGTGCTGTTTCCGCGCGTCCAGGGGCCGCTCTGGGGCATGCCGGTGGATGCCTATTCCGGACTGTCGGGGCTGTCGGACACGATGGCGCCGGGAACCATCAGCCAGTTGAGCCTCTCGGGCGCCATTGCCTTCCGCGCCCGCTTCGAGGCGGCGCCTCCGCCGCCGCCGCAACGCTACTGGCGCGGTCCGGTTCTCACTGACTTTGACGGCCGCAGCTGGTCGCCCGGCCTGCCGCGCTTCAGTCAGAGCCTGCCCTACGCGACAAGCGGCGCGGCGACCGATTACACGGTAACCCTCGAACCTCACAACAAGACCTGGCTGTTTGCGCTGGACCTGCCCGGCCGGATTCCCGCCACAGGCCTCGTCAGCGAAGACTATCAACTCGTCTCCCGCGCGCCGATCCGCAGCCGGCTGCGCTATGACATGCGATCCCATCCCCGGCTGGTTGCAGGCGCCGACGAATCGTCGCTGCGGCGCCAATTGGCCTTGCACCTGCCGCGGGAGGTGAATCCGCGCAGCCGCGCCCTGGCGCAGGAATGGCGGCGCGACTCCGCCGATCCCGAAGCACTGACTCTGCGCGCCCTCGGCCATTTTCGGCGCGAGAACTTTGTCTACACGCTGTCGCCCCCGCTGCTCGGCCAACATGGCGTCAACGAGTTCCTGTTCGAAACCCGACGCGGCTTCTGCGAGCATTACGCCGCCGCCTTCGTGTTCCTGATGCGCGCCGCCGACGTCCCGGCGCGGGTGGTCACCGGCTACCAGGGCGGAGAGATCAACCCGGTGGACGGCTACCTCGTGGTGCGCCAGTCCGACGCCCATGCCTGGGCGGAAATCTGGGTCGAGGACAAGGGCTGGCTGCGGGTGGATCCGACGGCGGCGGTCGCCCCCGCGCGCATCGAGCAAGGCATCGCGTCCGCGGTCCTCGAGGGAGATCCCCTGCCGATGCTGGTGCGGGCGAACATGAACTGGCTACGCGAACTGCGCTTCCGCTGGGAGGCGCTGGGCAATGCCTGGGACCAGTGGGTGCTCGGCTACAATCCGGATCGCCAGCGCGAGCTCCTGTCGCGACTGGGAATGACGAATCCCGACTGGCGCACCATGAGTGCGATCCTGAGCCTGGCAAGCGGCGCCGTCATGCTGCTGCTGGTGGGGTGGTCGCTGCGCCGCCACTTGGCGCGGAATCCGGTGCAGCGGGCGTGGCAGCGGCTTTCGCGCAAGCTCGGCCGGGTCGGCCTGGCGCGGCACTCGTGGGAGGGCCCCCTGGTCTATGCCGAACGGGTTGCCGCGGCGCGGCCCCGGCTGGCACCGCAGATCGACGCCATTGCACGCGACTACGCTGCCCTTCGCTACGGCGCCAACGCCGGCGAAGGCCGGCTGGCGCAATTGCGCCAGCGAATCAGAAAGCTGAAACCCTGATGATCCCTGCAAAGTTCCGCATGCGCCGCCGACTTCTCGCAGCATGGGCGACCGCCCTCTCGGCCACCTCGACGGCCATGGCCCAGGGTTATGCCGAACGGGAGGATGTGCGTGAGTTCGTGGCGGCGGTGGCGCAGCGCCACGGCTTCGACCAAAGCGCGTTGCTGGAGCAGTTCCGCAGCGCGAGCTTCCAGCCCAGGGTGCTGCGCGCCATCACGCCGCCGCGCGATCCCAAGATCCGCTCCTGGCGCGTTTATCGCGCGCGCTTCCTCGATGCCGCACGGATCGACGGCGGACGGCTGTTCTGGGCGCGGCACGGCGCCGCGCTGCGCGAGGCCACGGCGCGCTTCGGCGTGCCCGAGGAGATCGTCGTCGCCATCATCGGCGTCGAAACCATCTACGGGCGCATCACGGGCGACTTCCAGACACTGTCCGCGCTGGCCACGCTGGCCTTCGACTATCCGCCGCGGGCCGAGCTGTTCCGCACCGAACTGGAGGAACTGCTTCTCCTGGCGCGGGACATGGGCCGGCCGCCGGAGGCCTTCCGCGGCTCCTATGCCGGGGCGCTGGGGCTGCCCCAGTTCCTTCCCTCGAGCTACCGCCGCCATGCGCTCGACTTCGACGCCGACGGCGCGGTCGATCTCACCGGAAGTCCGGCGGACGCGATCGGCAGCGTTGCGCGCTTCCTGCAACAACACGGCTGGAACCCGGGCGGACCGATCGCGCTGCGGGCCTCGGTGCCTGGCGAGGCGGCGACACAACTGGCCGACGGCAGCGTGCTGCCGAAGCATTCGGCAGAGGTTCTGGCGCAGCACGGCATCGCCGCGGCCGGACCGATCGAGCCCGGCGAAGCCAGCGCCCTGATCGACCTCGTGAGCCCGGACGCGCCCACGGAGTACTGGCTCGGTTTTCGCAACTTCTACGTGCTGACACGCTACAACCGCAGCAGCTTCTACGCCATGGCGGTGTTCCAGCTTGCCCAAGCGCTGCGCGAGGCGCGGCTCGCGCCCACGACGAACGACTGAGGGCGGCAAGCCCCTTACAGCAGCACGTCCTTCGACACGCCCCGCCGCTTGAGGATGCGGCGCAATTGCGCCAGCGCCTCGATCTGGATCTGGCGCACGCGCTCGCGCGTCAGCCCCATGCTCGCGGCAAGTTCTTCCAGGGTGAACGCGTCCGAGCCGTTGAGGCCGTAGCGCCGCTCGATGACGACGCGCTGCTTGTCGCCGAGCAGCGCGATCCACGCCTGGACCAGATTGCCGATCTCCAGATTGTGGATCTCGGTTTCCGGGTTCTCTGCCTGCTCGTCCGGCAGGGATTCGCCGATCGACAGGTTCGGATCGACGTCGAGCGGCGCGTCGAGGGAAGCGGTGTGCTCGTTCAGGGCCAGTATGCGGCGCACGTCGTCCACTGACTTGTCGAGCAGCAGCGCGATCTCCTCGGGGGACGCCTCGCCGCAGCCGGCCGACTCAAGGCTGCGCAGGGTGCGCAGTACCTGGTTCAACTCCTTCACCACATGCACCGGCAGCCGGATGGTGCGCGACTGGTTCATGATCGCGCGCTCGATGTTCTGCCGTATCCACCACGTGGCATAGGTGGAGAAACGGAAGCCGCGCTCGGGATCGAACTTCTCCAGTGCGTGGATCAGGCCAAGGTTGCCCTCCTCCACCAGGTCCAGTAGCGGAATGCCTCGGTTCAGGTAATGCTTGGCGATATTCACCACCAGCCGCAGGTTGCGCTCGATCATCTTCTGCCGCGCGGGGAAGTCGCCGCGCCTGACGCGGCGCGTGAGATCCCGCTCCTGGTCAGCCGTCGAACAGCGGGCTGGCGCCGATGGCATTGAGATAGATCTGGGTGACGTCGTTGCGGAACTCGTTGTCCTCGGCCGCTTCCTGCCCGGCCTCGGCTTCCGGCGCAGCACCCGGCTCTTCGGATTCGACGTCCTCGGAATCGGCCGACTCAGCCATGCGGCCTCAGCGCGGCGGAAGATACTTCAGAGGATCGACGGGCTTGCCCTGGCGCCGGATCTCGAAGTGCAGCTTGGCCTGGTCCGCGTCGCTGTCGCCGAGTTCGGCGACCTTCTGGCCCTTGGCGATGCTCTGGCCTTCCTTCACCAGGATCTTGCGATTGTGGCCATAGGCCGAGAGATAGCCGTTGCTGTGCTTGATGATGACCAGATTGCCGTAGCCGCGTATGCCCGATCCGACATACATCACCTTGCCGGGCGCTGCCGCCAGCACCGGATCTCCGGACTTGCCGGCGATGTCCAGACCCTTGCTCGACGGCTCGCTGAAGGCGGCGAGCACCTTGCCGCCGCCGGGCCACATCCAGTCGATGCCGCTGTCGTTGTCACCGCCCTTGGCATCGGCGCCGCCATCGGGCTTTGCATCGGCCTTTGCATCCGGCTTCGGCTCCGGCCTGGCCTCGAGTTTGGCTTCCGGTTTCACATCCGGCTTCGCCGCCGGGGGAACGGGCACCGGGTCAGCGGTACGCGGCGGGGCCGCATCCTTGCGCTGAAGCATCGCCAGGGCCTGCTCGGAATAAACCTGCTTGCCGCCTCTGGGCTCGCGCTTGAAGTTGTCGCCCGCGGCGCGCGGCATTTCGCCACCCACCGCGGGGACGCCCGTAAGGGGCTTCACCTCCACCTCGGCCGGCCCCGATATCGGCTTGGCCACGGCAGCGCCAGGCGCCGCGGCGGGACCGTCGGGCGGCGCGATGCGCAATGTCTGGCCGATGCGCAACGCCCCCGGGGCGTCGAGGTTGTTCCAGGCAGCGATGTCCCGCGGCTCGCGGCCCGCCTCACGGGCGATGCTGTAGAGCGTGTCGCCCCTCTTGACAGCGTAATACTCCTTGCCGCCCTTGACCGCCGCTTCGGGCCGCGGTGCGGGCGCCGTCCGCTCGGATACCGGCGCGGGACCGTGCGTCGCGCACGCCGAGAGCAGGCCCAGAGTCAGCGCCGACAGAGCGGCAGCGCGCAACAGCCCGGGATATGTAGAAATCATTCAGTACCCGTGATCAGTGGAACGAAGCGCACCATTTCCAGACGCGTTTCCGATAAGCCGCGGGCGCTGCGCTCGATCATGCAAAGGCACTGATCGCGCACCCCAAGAGGCAGCAGCAGCCGCCCGCCCATGGCAAGCTGCTCGCATAGCGCACGGGGGATGAAACCCGCTGCAGCGGCAACGATGATTGTATCGAACGGCGCCGCCTCGGGCAGCCCGGCGCTGCCATCCGCATGCTTGAGACGTACGTTGGGCAGGCGCAACTGCCGAAGGTTCGCGCGCGCCCGGTCGAGCAGCGCGGCGATGCGCTCGACGGCGTAAACCTCGACCGCGAGCTGCGACAACACGGCGGCCTGATAGCCACCGCCAGCCCCGACCTCCAGCGTCTTGCCGAGCTCGCGGCCGGCGCGCAGCAGCTCGATCATGCGCGCCACGACGTAGGGCTGCGAGATCGTCTGCTGAAAGCCCAGCGGCAGCGCGGTGTCCTCGTAGGCTCGGCTGGCGAACGCCTCCTCGACGAACAGGTGGCGCGGCACGCGCGCCATGGCGGCCAGCACCGCCTCGTCGCGAACCCCCTGCTGGCGCAGGCGTTCGACCATGCTCGAACGCGTACGCTGGGAAGTCAGGCCGACGCCCTGGATCGGGCCGGCGAACTTCATCCGTCTAACCAGGCCGCCAGCCGCGACAGCTGGGCGGTGTGGGTGAGATCGATCTGCAAGGGCGTTATCGAGACGAAGCCCTGGGCCACGGCGTGGAAGTCGGTGCCCTCGCCGTCGTCCTGGGCAGGCCCTGCGGCGCCGACCCAGTAGACCGTCTCGCCGCGGGGATTGACTTCCTTCACCACGCCCTCGGCCTTGTGCCGCTTGCCCAGGCGCGCGACGCGCATGCCGCGCAGGGCCTCGGGCGCCAGGTCGGGGATGTTCACATTGAGCAGCGCCGGCTCGGAAAAACCGCCGCGCTGGAAGCGCTGTACCAGCTCCCGCGCTACCTGCGCCGCGGTACCAAGGTGGGTCGCCGTTCGGCTGGTGAGCGACAATGCCAGCGACGGTATGCCCAGCAGATAGCCCTCGGTGGCCGCCGCAACGGTCCCGGAGTAGATGGTGTCGTCGCCCATATTGGCGCCGTGGTTGATGCCCGACACCACCATGTCGGGAACGCCGTCGAGCATGCCGGTGACCGCGAGATGCACGCAGTCGGTGGGCGTCCCATTCACGAAATAGAAGCCGTTGGCCGCGCGCCGCAGCAGCAGCGGCCGATCCAGGGTGAGGGAATTGCTGGCCCCACTGCGATCGCGCTCCGGCGCGACCACCGTCACATCCGCGATCGGGCCAAGCGCAGCGACGAGCGCTTCGATGCCCGGCGAAAAATAGCCGTCGTCGTTGCTGACCAGGATGCGCATGGGGCAGGACGCGTCGTGCGGTGCGGGTTCAGGGATGGAATTGGCCTGTAGAAAGGCGACGCCAAGCCCTGTAAATGGACCGCCTTCCCTCGATTGCGGCACTGACTTGAAGATTGGTCGGGGCGAGAAGATTCGAACTTCGGACCCCCTGCGCCCCATGCCGATTTGTTAGCAATTAGACGTTATTTATCAGAATGTTGTGCGTGACCGTCAGCTGCCAAGTGGTTCAAGGGTGCTTAACCGTGGCACACAGTTTAGCGCAGAATCGGCGCAAGCTGTCTCACATTGCCCGTCCCGGACGGGACAAGCGGAGCTGACCAGCATGGCCCGGAATCAACCGCCCGCATGACCTTTTCGGCGACGGCCCGGGAAGCATCCACGGCGTCGGCACTATGCGTCAGATGCCAAAACAGTCCTCTGTGCGATCAGTTCCTTGTTTGTCGAGGAACGCACTGGAGAACGCTGCGGCGCATTGCAGGCCTTTCATTCGCCGCGCAAGAAGACTTGCTTCGCCAGCAAAAAAGGGCGGCTTTCGCCGCCCTTGAAGCGCAACTGTCTTACTGGCCATCCAGGAAGAGCAGCCTGCGGAAGATCGGATCTTCATTTATGACCAGGCTGTCATAGCTTCCGTCCAGATAGTCAGTCGGATCTGAGTATTTCCACTGGTTCCAGATCGTGTAGAGGAAGCTGCCACCCGGATTTGCGGTGATGGGGGACTCGGAGGCATTGGTACCCAAGGCATTCAGACGCTGCAGGAGCGTGACCGTAACCCCAGTGGCGGCAAACGTGTAGGGCAGGCCGGTGTAATCGTCACCCCAGTTGTAAGCCTGTGAGGAATACATGTCTACCGGTTCTGCCTCGGCGCCTCCTGCTACGCTGCGGTTGTCGCCGTCGTCGTAAGCGATGAAGTACTTCGACCGATCGCGGGTGTCTCCCCAAGTCACATCATGTGCCGGCTCAAAGGGAACGGCTAGATTCGGCGGCACAACCTTCAAACCCTCCAGCCTGAAGTCAGTGCTGGCATGCTTCAACAATCCGCCGGCGGGCGTATAGCGTGGATCGAGAACGGTACGCAATGGATAGTTCGTAAGGGGGGCTCTCCTGACAACCAGTGACAGATTGCGAGCGGGTTCGAACGCTCCAGCGGTGTAGTCGGTGCATACCGGTGGCCGGGGGGAACCCACTCGGACGTCATGGTCAAGGAAAAATGCCAATGTAGTCAACCTCTTGAAAAGTCGTTAACAATCATCGACCTCTGCACATGTCTTGTTAACTCGTCTCGAATCGGGTCTGCTTTCGTCTTTTGCGTGAGCGAACATGGCCCCGAGGAAGAAGACCACGTTGGTGCAGTGCCTGTCCGAGATCGAAGAGCCGCGGGTGGGCAACGGCAAGCGTCACGATCTGGTGGAAGTGCTGGTGATCGCCGTGTGCGCCATCTTCGCCGAAGTGCATGGCTTCGAGGACATGGCCGAGTGGGCGCACGTCAAGGAGCCGTGGTTGCGCCGCTTCCTGAAGCTTCACAACGGGATTCCCTCCCGCGACACCTTCAACCGGATCTTCCGCATCCTCGATCCCAAGCACTTCGAGCAGACGTTCCGGGGCTGGGTGCGCGGCGTGGTGCGCGCCTTCGGTGGGCAGGTGTCGGTCGATGGCAAGAGCCTGCGCGGCTCGGCGCTGGGTGGGCACAGTGCCGTGCACATGGTTAGCGCCTTCGCCACCGGCCTGGGGATCGCCCTCGGGCAGGAGAAGGTCGCCGACAAGAGCAACGAGATCACGGCCATTCCGGCGCTGCTGCAGGCCCTGGCGATCCAGGGCTGCCTGGTCAGCATCGACGCGATGGGTACCCAGCGCGAGATCGCGCGCGCCATCCGCGACATGGGGGCCGACTACCTCTTGGCGGTCAAGGGCAACCAGCCCACCCTGCACGAGGCCCTGGAAGGGACCTTCGTCGGTCACTGGGACGAGGTCCACAACGCGGTGCAGACCGGTCACGGGCGCCACGTGTTCCAGATCTACCGCACCCTGCCCAATACCGGCGAGGTCGATACCACCGTCTGGACCGACTGCGCCATGCTGGGGCGGGTTGATTCGGTACGCGTCGTCGAGGGCAAGGCTTCGCCCGTGGAAACGCGCTCCTACATCAGCTCGCGCACCCTGAGCACGGCAGACTTCGCTGCGGTGGTGCGCGATCACTGGGCGATCGAGAACCGGCTTCACTGGAGCCTCGACGTGATCTTCGGTGAGGACGCCCGGCGCCTGAGCGAGGACAACGCCCCGCAGAGCTTCTCGCTGCTCACCAAGATGGCGCTGAATCTGCTGCGCCAGCAGCCGTCCGAGGGCAAGAAGAAGAGCCTGCGCATGCGGCGCAAGCGCATCGGCTGGGATGACGATGCACGCATGGCGTTGCTGGGGCTCTCGCCACTATGATGTTCGAGTGCGATCACCCCGACGTTTACTCGCGTTACGGCCTGCACACTCGCTAAGTCACCTGAAGTGACCCTTTTACATCGGAGGGCTCGCCCCAGCTGCAATCTTCCCAACCCATCGTTCCCTTAGTTCGCTCCCTCGCGTCGGAACCTGCGCAAGGGCCTGGCCCCGTTCAAGCCCGGTACCATCGGCTATATCAAGTTGGTCTAATCACAACTGCTCCGACTGCTACCGGCAGGAGCGAAAGTTGCCGGGTGGGCATCTCAGCCCACTGAGAAACTGCGCCTTTCACGGCGCACTGGAAATCCAGGCTTGCGGCATTTGCGCTGGCGAATTTTGTGATCGGCATTCGCATCGCCCTGCAACTCATGAGCGAACGTCCCGACGAAGCCTGATCAGAGAAACAGGAAGTGTTTCTGGATCATTGGTTGAGTTTGTTCTGTTGTTCTTCTGCTTCAAACGGAAGTTGTTGCTATGGTCTGTTTGCTGACGGATACCTGCCGCCCTATCCAGATAAGGCGAGCGGCATAAGGGCCGAGTACATGACATCGTCCCCCAACATCTTCGGCATCGCTCACGCGGACGATCTCCCGCGACATTCCGGCGCCGTCGTTTAAGCCGGTTCTCCAGGCTTCACAAGGTCCTCCCCCGCATGCGAGGGAGGGTTGGGGTTCTGCCGCTCGACAGGGGAGGTGAGCCAGTTAGCGTATCTGGCCGCGCAGTTCGCCTCCCGCAACACCACCCGACGCGGCGGTGGTGTGTACGTTTACGTAGGTGACGCGGGCCTGCATGGCGTTCACGAGTTCATCGAAATCGCCGGCGGTGAACAATTGGGCCAAGGCGCCGGCATTCGGCGTGATGAGCCCGGTAGTGATCGTCCCGGTCACCGTCCCGCCGGGCGTCGGGCGTCGGGCAGGCCGGAACGCCCGTCACGGGCGGCGTGCCACCGTCCGCGGGGTTGCCGCACAGCCAGACCACGATGCCACCGTTGACGCCGGCCTGGGCTGCGTGGGTGTGGGCCATGAACACTCCGCCCTGAGTGCCGTCGTAGCTCAACTCGTAGTCAATCGTCTGGCGCCGCTTGTCGATCTTGGCGCGGAACTCCCCGCTGCCGGGGCTGGATACCGTGGGCACTTCCTGGTAGCCGCTGAGCCGGGCGTGCATCGTTTCGGCATGGGCCGGAACGGCCGCCGCTGCCAGCGCGAGGGCGGCAAAGGGGGTTATGAGCGCTCGGATGCTGGTGTGCCTGGTGTTCATGGACATCTCCTCTCTTGTCGGGTCGGGCATGCAAGCCGGGGCGGCCTGAGAGGCTGTGAAAATATTCCTCTGCCGCGTTCCAAAACCAGGGCAGCCCTGCGATAATGCGAAGGTCATTTTACGATTGTGCTGACCATGGACCCACACCCCGACCTGTTTGCTGACGGAAACGAAACATCGGGCAGCGCATTGCCGACACAGAAGGCCAGGCCGGTCGGGATAGCGCGGGTGCAAAAGCCCAACCGCAAGCAACTGGAACTACGCCCCAGCGACCTGGAGTCGCTGCTGCCGCAAGGGCACCGGGCGCGGATTGTCTGGGGCTATGTCGAACGTCAGGACCTGACGAGCCTGTATGCAGGCATCAAAGCCGTAGAAGGCGGCGTCGGACGTGCCGCGATCGCCCCGGAGATTCTGTTCGCGTTGTGGCTGTACGCCACGCTCGAGGGCATCGGCAGCGCCCGTGCGATCACGCGACTGACGCAGGTACACGACGCCTACCGCTGGATTTGTGGCGGCGTCCAGGTCAACTATCACACCGTCGCCGACTTTCGCAGCCAGCAAGGCGACGTACTGGACGATCTGCTGACCGACAACCTGGCCAGCCTGATGGCGGTTGGTGTGGTCAAACTCAAGGCTGGGGCCCAAGACGGCGTGCGCGTGCGTGCCAGCGCCGGAGCCGCCTCGTTCCGCCGGGAAGAGAAACTTGAGCGTCTCTTGGCCAGCGCCCGCGAGCGGGTCGCGGCCCTCAAGAAGCAAGTCGATGACGACCCCGGCGCCGAGTCGCGACGCAAGGCGGCGGCCCAAGCGCGCGCCGCACTGGCCCGGGAAGCGCGCATCGAAGCCGCCCTGGCGCGCTTGCCGGAACTGGCCGACATCAAGAAGCGGCAAGGCAAGAAGCCTGAAGAAGCACGCGCCTCGACCACCGACGCCGAAGCGACGGTGATGAAGATGGGCGATGGCGGATTCCGGCCGGCCTACAACATCGAATTTTGCAGCGACACCGAAAGTCAGGTCATTGTCGGCGTCGATGTCGTCACCACCGGCAGTGACATGGGGCAGATGGCCCCCATGGTGAAGCAGGTCGCGGAGCGCTGCGGACAGGCGCCGGACGACTGGCTGGTGGATGGCGGGTTTCCGGCGCACGACCAGATTGATGCCGTCGCCTCACAGACGCGGGTGATTGCCCCGGTGCCCAAGCCGAAAGCCAAGACGAAGGACGCCACGGCACCAACCAACGCGCCGGACGATGTTCAAGCGACGCCCGAAGCGCCCGTCGATGCGCACCAGCGCAAGCCAGGAGACAGTCCTGCGGTGGGAGACTGGCGGGAGCGGATGGCTACCGATGAGTCCAAGGAACTTTACAAGCAGCGCGCGGCCACGGCCGAATGCGTCAATGCCCAGGCCAGGAACCGTGGCCTGGTGCTGTTGCCGGTGCGTGGGTTGAAGAAAGTGAAGGCGGTGGCGCTGCTGTTTGTCTTGGCGCACAACCTGATGCGCATGGTGCGGCTGGCACCCGAGTTGATCGGCATAGGGACAGGCACGTCCGGAATTCCAGAAATGGCTGGCTGAAGGCAGAAAATGCCCGGAAATCGTCGAATAGACACTCGATAGCGAGCAAATTGATGCGAATTACATATTTTATCCCGTGGCTGGGTGAATCATCCCGACGCGCTCATGGCGCCTGCGGAAATCGAAAACTTCACAGGCTCTGAGCCTTTGCTTCGATGCCGGGCAAGGGGTTAACAGCCTTCACGGAGTCCCACCCGGCAAGTCGTTGACTAGGAGCGCACTGCGGTTGTTCCCCGGGACGGGCCACGGGGAACACAATCCAGCCGACCCAGACCACAATGCTGATAGGGTGAAGTCAAGGCACGCTGGCGACGATTGGGTCGAGTGGCGACGCTGCGGTGCCAGCCGGGCAACACCTTCCGGCGCGCGATTTCAGGCATGATCGCACCCCTTTCCGCCGCCTGCGCCGTGAGCCGAGCCGCCGCCAACGCCCTGATGCTCCTCGCCGCCCTGATCTGGGGGACGACCTTCGTCGCCCAGCAGCTTGGCATGAACGACGTCGGGCCCCTCACCTACACCGGCATCCGCTTTCTGCTGGGAGCGCTGTTCGTGCTGCCCCTGGCCCTGCGGGAGTACGCCAAGCTCAGGGCGCGCGGCGTCGGCTTCGACCGCCGCGACCTGCTCGCCTGGACCGGCCTCGGCGTGCTGCTCTTTCTCGGGGCGGTGTTGCAGCAAGTGGGCATCATGAGCACCACCGTTTCCAACGCTGGCTTCCTGACCGGTCTGTACGTTCCCCTGGTGCCGCTGCTCGCCTGGGCGGTCAACCGCAAGGCGCCGCACTTGTCGGTGTGGCCGGCCGCAGCCGGCAGCTTCCTCGGCATCTTCATGCTATCCGGCGGACACGTGGACGCCCTGTCCAAGGGCGACTACTGGATCATCGCCAGCACGCTGTTCTGGGCCGCGCACGTGCTGTGGGTGGGACGCGTCGCCGCCCGCCGCGGCTCGCCGGTCATGGTTGCCTGCACACAGTTCGTCGTCTGCGGCGTGCTGGCGAGCCTGCTTGCCGTCGTCGCCGAACCGATCAGCGCCGCCGGGGTAATCGCGGCAATGCCGGCAATCCTCTATGGCGGCCTGCTGTCGGTGGGCATCGCCTTCACGCTTCAGGTCGTCGCCCAGCGCCACACGCCGCCGGCCGATGCCGCCGTCCTGCTCAGTTCGGAACTGCTCTTCGCCGCGGTCGCCGGCGCGATCTATCTGGGCGAACGCCTCAGCCCGCTGCAACTGGCAGGAGGGATGCTGATTTTCGCCTGCATCGTCGCCGTTCAGGTGGCGCCGCTGTTCCGGCGCGAGGCCGCCGCTGCCGAAGCGAAGTAGGCGCCGTCGGGTAGCGGTCCTGATCCCGCGGCGGAGGCGGTCGCGCTCCAGGCTGGCCCGCGCCGATCCCCTCGTCATTCGCAGCACCCGCGACCGCGCCGCTGCGGCCCTGCACACCCGATTCAATATGCATCGCCAGGATGACCCGGGATGTCATCCGGGTGCATGCTATTTCGGTATTGCGCACGGGCTATCGGCCAATCTGCGGCCAAAATCAGGGAGATAAATAAGTCCATCATTTATTTCTTATATATCAATCGGCGCTGATCGGTTATAGTTGCGCCGTCTCCAATGGCCGACCCGGCCGTGGCAAGTCTGCGGGCACAGCAGCGCAGCCTCGACAAATCCCGTCGAGCAACAAATCGCCCGCCGCAAGTTGCCGCACCCGATACTTATGACAAAAACGAACCGTCTGTCGTTTGTCGTGTCCCTTGTGCTGATGTCGCTCGGCGCCCTTGCATGCGGCACCGCGACTGCCCAGGGATTGCCCCAACACACCGCCATGTGGCATCCGCAGCAATGGCCCGAGTATCGGCCCGCTGCGCCCGACGCCTACTGGGGTTCGGGTCCGGAGTCCGCACCGGCGCAAACGAAGCCCGCGAATCCTGCGCCGCAGGACGCCAAACGCGCCCAGCGTCGCGGATCGAAGTCACCGGCTGGGAACACCGCGCCGGTCGAGCAGCGCGCGTCGAAGTCCAAGGCGTTTCGCAATCGGGGCATCGCGAGCTGGTATGGCAAGCGCTTCCACGGCCGCAAGACCGCATCCGGTCAGCGCTTCGACATGCACGCGCTGACCGCTGCCCACCGCACGCTGCCGCTACCGAGCTATGTGCGGGTGACCAACCCGACTAACGGCGCCTCGGTGGTGGTGCTGGTGAATGACCGCGGGCCCTACGCCCGAAACCGCGTCATCGATCTGTCCTATGCGGCGGCAAACGCCCTCGGCATCACCAAGCGCGGAACCGCCATGGTGGATCTGGAAGCGGTCGCGACCCCGCGGACGACTCTGGCATCGGCCGCTACAGTGAGGATGCCGGGCGAGGAATCGCTGCTCGCCGCGGAAACGACCGCGTTCGACTGATCGGCATCTCGGCTCGCGGAATCGGCCATCGTTCGGGAACGCGAGCCGCTATACTTGCCGCTTCCCGTCCCATCCGAACTGCACATGCTGACAGTCAAGGCGCTACCCGAAACGCTCTCGACACAACGGCACTTCGGCCATGCGTCCGTCCCCGAATGGGCAACGCATGCCGCGCTGATCACCGGCGCCGAGTCGCTCGATAATATCGAACTGTTCGAGCACATGGTCGCTACCGTTTCGTCCCGGAAGAAGGAGGAAACCTTCGACGCCTGGGAACTGGGCATCAGCAACAGCAGGGAGCGGGTGGTGGTGTGGTGGTTCAGAAAGTCCGACGCCGATCCCACCGTCATCAGCAGCTCGAGCATCTTTCCTTTCATCCCCGGATCCTGAGGCGGCAGCAGTCGCTGCCGCCTCGCCCCTGCGGGCAGAGCGCCGCCTGGGAACTACTTCTTGGCAGTCGCCCGCTTGGCGGCAGGCTTGCGCGCCGCCGGCTTTGCCGCGGCAGGTTTGGCCGACGCGACTTTCGCGGCAGGCTTGCGGGCTGCAAGCTTCTTCGCCGCCGGCGCCTTGCTCGCCGCTCCAACCTTCTTCGCCGTTCCAGCCTTCTTCGCCGCAGCGGGTTTCTTGGCGACGGCAGGCTTCCTGGCCGCCGGCTTCTTGGCCGGCACCGCAGCCTTCTTGATCAGCGCGCGCGCCTTGTTCGCGTCGCCCGCATTCTGAAATCCGAACACGGCAACGAATTTCTTGCCCAGGCCCTGCGCGCTGAGGAAAGCGATGTTGATGCCGGCCTCGGCGATCTTGCTCGCAATGGCGTGACCGAGGCCCGGAAGGTTGTCGCCCTCGACCATCAACGCGGCGGCTGACGACGCCGCGAGTCCCGCCTCCTTGGCCGCCTTGCTGCCCTGCCGGCCCTTGACCGGGAAGACTTCCACCGTCGCCTTGCCGGGGTCGGCGGCATCGCCGTAACCAACGACCACCTGCAGGTCCGAGCCCAGCTTCGCCAGCGGGGCCAGGATCTCGGCCAGGCTGCCGGCCTTGTTCTCGACTACCTTGCGCCACAGATCGACCTTCTTCACCGTGATTGCCATTGTCCTACCTCCCTTCGAGATGGATGGAGACTTCGTCCGACCTAGTTCCCAACAGCATGCGCAGCGCAAGGCGCGCCACGAATTCGAATGGCGCGCAGTCTATCAGGCTTTTCGCATTACGCAGGCAACGGCACCCCCGGAATTGCGAACCGACAACGCGCAATGACAAGCGCCGGCCGCTGGTCTAGTCTGCTAAGCGTCACCTCCACGGAGCGCACGCCATGATCAAGCCCGTCCTTCTCGCCGGCATCGCGCTGCTGGCGATCCTGCTGCAGGCCAGCGCGGCGACGGATGATCCGCACGTCATTGCGCGGCAGACACTGGTGGATGAGCTTGCGGCGCTCGGCCGCGCCGAGGCCGAGTCGCCCGGCGCGGGGGGCTTCGACCCGCGGGTGCTGGAGGTTCTGCGGCAGGTGCCGCGCCACGAGTTCGTGCCGGCCGCCGAAGTGCGCTACGCCTATGAAAACCGGCCACTGCCCATCGGCCACGGCCAGACCATCTCTCAACCGTACATCGTCGCGCTGATGACCGACCTGCTGCGTACCAAGCCGGGTGAGGCGGTGCTGGAGATCGGCACCGGCTCCGGTTACCAGGCCGCGGTGCTGGCGCGGCTGACTTTCAGCGTCCATTCCATCGAGATCGTCGAGCCGCTGTACCGCGAGGCCTCCGCGCGGCTCAAGCGCCTGGGCTACGGCAACATTTTCACCCGCAGCGGCGACGGCTACTACGGCTGGCCCGAGGCCGCGCCCTTCGACGCCATCATCGTCACCGCCGCCGCCAACCACATCCCGCCGCCGCTGATCCGACAGCTCAAGCCCGGCGGACGGATGGTGATACCCGTCGGCGCCTCCTTTCTCACCCAGCATCTGGTGCTGGTGGAAAAAAACGCCGACGGCGGCGTGACGACGCGCCAGTTGCTGCCGGTGCGCTTCGTCCCGCTCACCGGCGGGCACTGATCGGTGGCCGTGCCCACGCCTGCCTCATCCGCTCCGCCGCTGGCGGCCATCGCGCTGCTCTCGGGCGCAGCCCTCGGCTACGAGGTGCTGCTGATGCGCTTGTTCTCGATCATCCAGTGGCACCACTTCGCATACCTGATCATCAGCGTCGCGCTGCTCGGCTACGGCAGCGCAGGCAGCGCCGTGGCCCTGGTGCGCGATCGCTTGCTGCGGCATTTCACGGCGGTCTTCGTCGGCTCTGCCGTCCTGTTCGGGCTCAGCGCGGTCGCCGGCTTCGGCGCGGCGCAGCGGGTGCCCTTCAATCCCCTGGAACTGCTATGGGATCCGGCGCAGCCGCTGCGACTCGCACTCGTCTATCTCTGCCTCGTGCTGCCCTTCTTCTTCGCCGGCACTGCGCTGTGCCTCGCCTTCGCACGCTTCGGTGCCGAGTCGCATCGCGTCTACAGTGCCGACATCCTCGGCGCCGGCAGCGGCAGCCTCGTGGTGCTCGGTCTGCTGTTCGTGCTGCATCCCGCCGACGCCCTGCGGGCAATCGGCGTGCTCGGCATTGCCGCCGCGGCGCTGGCCGCAGCCGGCCATTCGAGGCGGCTCGTCGCCGGCCTCGCGTTCGGCGCCGCGGCGCTCGCTCTCATCGTCCCCGCTGACTGGACGCGGCTGATGCCATCGGAGTACAAGGATCTGACCCAGGCGCTGCGGGTGCCGGGCAGCCGCGTGCTCGCCGAGCGCAGCAGTCCGCTGGGCCTGCTCACGGTGCTGGAAAGCCCGACCATCCCGCTGCGCCATGCCCCCGGCCTCAGCCTCGCGTCACCGGCCGAGCCGCCGGCGCAATTGGGGCTGTTCGGCGATGGCGACGGCCCCAGCGCCATAGACCGCAGCGGTCCCGGAGCCGAGGACTATCTCGACTTCCTCACCACCGCCCTGCCCTACCACCTGCTGGCTGGCCCGAGCGTGCTGGTGCTGGGTGCCGGCGCCGGGGGCGAGGTACGCCAGGCTCTGAGCCTAGGCGCCACACGGGTTGACGCCGCCGAGATCAACCCGGACACTGTCGATCTGGTGCAGCGGCAGTTCGCCGACTACTCGGGCGGGCCGTACTCGGCGCCGGGCGTCAGCCTGCACATCGCCGAAGCGCGCGGCTTCGTCGCGCACCGGACGCAGCGCTACGACCTGATCCAGATCGCGCTGCTCGATGCCTTCGGGGCGGCCTCCGCCGGCCTGCACGGCGTTTCGGAGAGCTATCTCTACACCGTCGAAGCGCTGGGCGAGTATCTCGGCCGGCTCGATTCCGGCGGCATGGTGGCGATCACGCGCTGGGTAAATCTGCCGCCGCGCGACATCCTCAAGCTGTTCGCCACGGCGGTGCAGGCGCTGGAGCGGCGCGGCGTGGCGGACCCGGGCGCACGGTTGATGCTGATCCGAAGCTGGAAGACCGCCACGCTGCTGGTGGGCAGCGCCCCGTTCTCGGCGCAGCAAATCGCCGCGGCGAAGGCCTTCTGCCGCGAGCGCTCCTTCGACACCGAGTATTTTCCCGGCATCACCGCGCCCGAGGCCAACCGCTACAACCGCCTCGACCGGCCCCACTTGCTGGAGGGCGCCCTGGCGCTGCTCGGCCCGGAACGCGAGCGCTACCTGGCCGAATACAAGTTCGCCATCGATCCCGCCACCGACGACCGGCCCCATTTCTTCCACTTCTTCCGCTGGCGCACGCTGCCGGAACTGCTCGCGCTCAAATCGCGGGGCGGGCTGCCGCTGCTCGACTGGGCTTATCCGGTGCTGGTCGCGAGTCTGGTGCAGGCGGTGGTGGTAAGCGTCGCGCTCATCCTTCTGCCTTTGGGTCTTCTCAAGAGTCAGTCCCCGCGGGACGGCTCCACGCTTGCGGCACCGCGGGTTGCCGTCTACTTCCTCGCGCTGGGCGCAGGCTTCATGTTCGTGGAAATGGCCTTCATCCAGAAGTTCACCCTGTTTCTGAGCCACCCGCTCTACGCGGCGGCGGTGGTGCTGGCGGCCTTTCTCGTGTTCGCCGGCCTGGGCAGCCGCTGGTCGGAGCGCATCGCCGATTGGACGACGCCGCGGCGCAGTTGGCTCTTCGCCGCCATCGCGCTGCTCGGGCTGGCCTACGGCTACGGCCTTCCGCCGCTGTTCCGGCAGCTCATGGGCCTGCCCGACGCCGCCCGCATCGCGCTGAGCCTGCTGTTGCTCGCCCCCCTCGGATTTGCCATGGGCATACCCTTCCCGTCGGGCATGCGCCAACTCGCGCGGCTGCGCCCCGGGCTGCTGCCCTGGGCCTGGGGCATCAACGGCTTCGCGTCGGTGGTGGCGGCGATACTCGCCACTCTACTGGCGATTCACTTGGGCTTTACTGCGGTGGTGCTGCTGGGAACCGGACTCTATCTGCTCGCCTGGGCGAGTTTCCCGCGGGGAAGCGAAAGTCAGTGCCTGTGGAGCGGCGATCCGTCCGCTTCACAGGCATCGTCGCACTGACCACAGCCGCCCCCACCGCAGGATCCGCGTTCGCGATAGGGGCCGAACTGGGGATGGCGCCGCGCGAACAAGCGGGCGAACTGCTGCACCACCACCCAGGCCAGCAGCAGCAGGAAGATCAGGCCGATGGTCGTGAGATAGTTCGCCATCGCCTCAGCCACCCAGCCCGGCGAAGCCCATGAAGGCCAGCGACAGCAGGCCCGCCAGCATCAGCGACAGCGCCGTGCCCTGGGCGACGGCGGGAACGTCCGAGAGCTGCAGGCGCTCGCGCACGCTCGCCATCAGCACCAGCGCCAGGGTGAAACCGGCGCCGCCGCCGAAGCTGAACACCAGCGACTGAAGGAAGCTGTACTCGCGCGCGGTCTGGAACAGGGCAACGCCGAGCACCGCGCAGTTGGTGGTGATCAGCGGCAGGTAGATGCCCAGGGCGCGGAACAGCGCCGGCGAGTACTTCTTCAGCACCATCTCCACCAGTTGCACCGCCGAGGCGATCACCACGATGTAGGAAATCAGCCGCAAGAATTCCAGGTGGAAGGTGGACAGCAGCAGGTTGAGGCCGTAGGCGCAGAGCGAGGCCACCAGCATGACGAAGGTGGTGGCAATGCCCATGGGAACCGCGGTGTCGAGGCGCGCCGAGACTCCCAGGAAGGGGCACAGGCCGAGGAACATCGCCAGCACGAAGTTGTTGGCGAGCAAGGCATTGACGAAGATCGAGCCGAGGGATTCAGGCACCATGGTGTTGTCCCTCCGCCAGCGGGCCGCGCTGTTCCTTGCGCCGCCGCCACCAGGCGAACAGCAGCAGCCAGGCGCCGAGCACGAAGAAGCCCCCCGGCGGCAGCACCATCACCACCCAGGGCTGGAAGTAGGGCCCGAACAGCGACACACCGAACAGCGTGCCTGCACCCAAAATCTCGCGTGCCGAGCCCAGCGCAAACAGGCCGACGGTGAATCCCGCACCCATGCCCAGCGCATTGGTGCCGGCGATCAGCGGCGGATGCTTGGAGGAATGGGCCTCGGCGCGGCCGAGGATGATGCAGTTCACCACGATCAACTGGATGAAGGCGCCCAGCGCGTCGTAGAGGGCGAGACTCACCGCCTGGATCGCGTAATCCACCACCGTGACGAAGGTGGCAATGATCACGATGTAGGTGGCGATGCGCACTTCCTTGGGTACGACGCGGCGCATCACCGAAACCAGCAGCGCCGAACACACCAGCACGAAGGTGGTCGCCACGCCCATGGTAATAGCATTGACCGCCGACACCGTCACCGCCAGGGTCGGGCACATGCCCAGCACCATGACGAACACCGGATTCTGCCGCCACACGCCTTCGAGGAAGGTGTCCAGCGTCAGTGCTTCGTCCTTTGCTCCTGGCAGGCTCATGATGCCTTGCTCCCGAGTTTCTCGATGTGCGGCACCAGCTTCGGCAGCAGCGCCTGCGCGCTGTCGTTGATGCCCTTGCCGACCGCCTTGGAGGTTACCGTCGCCCCGGAGATCGCCTCGATCTCCCACGGATTGTTCTTGGTGCCGTGCTTCACCGTCTTGACGCCGTTCGCCAACGCCGACATGTCCTGGTTCAGCCGCACGTCCAGCGCGGTGAAATTGGCCAGGAACTCCTTGTCGGTGATGATCTTGTCGCCGATTCCCGGCGTCTCGCGCATCGACACCACCCCGATGCCGACGATGCAGTTGCAGTTGGGGCTGTAGCCGTAGAGGATGCGCACCGTGTCCGCGTAGCCCTTGGCGGCCGCCTCGGCGGCCACACCGTTGAGCTTGCCTTGGGCGCCGTAGGCGGCGTAGACTTTGATCGCGCCCGCCGGCGTTTCGCCGCCGCCCGCCGGCTGCACTCCCTGGGGCGTGGCGTAGTACTCGACGATGGATTCAGAGCCGGGGAGCACCTTGAACACGGAGCGCTCCAGCACGATCTTGCGGTTGGCCGCCACTGCCGAATAGGTGCCCTCGTAGGCGCCGACGATGATCAGCCCGCACACCGTCGCGACGATGCCCAGGGTCTTGACGATCGAAGTGGTGGGAGTCAGTTCCGGCGCTGCGCCGGCGCCGGGGGCGGTGGGTGGTGCAGCGCTCATTTCTCGCCTCCGCCCAGCAGTTTCTTCCACCAGGGCACGTGGGCCTTTCCGCTCGTGATCGCTCCTTCGCGCGGGATGTAATCGGGATGCAGCGGATAGGACGCGCCACGCCGTGCGCCGCGAAACACCCCCTTGCCGAAGGGGGTCGGCTGGGTGACGCGCTCGATCAGCGGCGTGGCCGCATTGCCCAGGAGAATGGCGTACATCACCCCCTCCGGCAGACCCGAGTAGTAGCGGATCACCACCGTCAGCAGGCCGATCATGCCGCCGTAGATCCACATGCCCCGCGGCGTCACCGGCGAGGTCGCCATGTCCGAAGCCATGAACACGGCGCCCAGCACCAATCCGCCCGAGAACAGCATGAAGTAGGGGCTGGGGTAGCGCACGGAGTCGAATGCGAACAGCAGCGACGCGGCAAGCGCCGCGCTGCCGAGCACCGCGACGGGAATGCGCCAGTCCAAGAAGCGGCGCGCCGCGAGATAGGCGCCGCAGAGCAGGATCAGGACTGGCGATGGCCCCACCGCCATATGGCCCGCGATCGAACTCATCAGATCCCAGGCTTCGGTGACCTGCCCCTCGAATTTCCAGCGGCCCAGCGGTGTGGCGCCGGCGAAGGCGTCCATGTGCAAGCTTTGGAGCCAGCTCGTCGCCGCCTCGGGCATCATCAGCGGCCAGGCGAGCGACGACGGAATGAACTCGGTGAAGCGGCCCGGCAGGAACGAGGGGGTATAAGTGGCGATCGCCACCGGGAACGCCGCCTGTGAGAAGGCGCGGCCCACCAGCGCCGGGTTGAAGACGTTGAAGCCGATGCCGCCGAACAGGGCCTTGCCCAGGGCCAGGGCGGTGAAGCCCGCCACCGCCCCCATCCACAGCGGAAAACCGGGCGGCAGCGACAGCGTCAGCAGCAGGCCAGTGATGACCGCCGAGAAGTCCGGCAGCGAGTTCGGCTTGCCGGCGGAGCGGTTGAACAGGTGCTCGGTGGCGAGGCAGCTTCCGGTCACCACGAGCAGCGACGCCGCGGCGGAGATGCCGTACTGGAAGACGAAGAAAGAGCAGATGGGCAGCAGCGCATACACCACGTGGCGCATGATCTGCTCGACGCTGCGCGCCGACTTGACGTGAGGCGCGGTGCGTATCTGGATCGAGGGTGATGTCATCGCAAAGTCAGTGTCTTCAGGCCGCCGCTCTTTCCCGCAGCACCTGCTTCGCCACCCGGAACTGCTGTACCAGCGGGATGTTCGCGGGGCAGACGTAGGTGCAGCAGCCACACTCGAAGCAGTCGCCCAGATGATAGGTATCTGCCATCTCCCCGTACTCGCGCCGGCCCCCGAGCATGCCGAGCATCGACGGATTGAGGCCCATGGGGCAGGACTCGACGCACTCGCCGCACTTGATGCAGGGGAAGATCTTGCGCGACTCGCGCTGCGCCATGTCCTCGCCGCGGAACACCAGGATGCCGGATACCGCCTTGGTCACCGAGATGTCCAGCGACGCCGCGGCCTGGCCCATCATCGGCCCGCCCAGAATCACCTGACGCGAATCGACCGGCGCACCGGCATAGTCGAGCACGAACTGCAGCGGTGTGCCGATCGGGATGCGGTAGTCCCCCGGCCGCGCCACACCGGGCCCCGCCACCGTCACCACCCGCTCGACCAGGCCTTCCCCGGCCGGCAGCAGCTTGCCCAGCGCGGCCAGGGTGCCGACGTTGTTCACCACGATGCCCAATGACAATGGCAGCTTGCCCGACGGCACTTCGACGCCGAACAGGGCCATGATCAGCATCTTCTCCGAGCCCTGGGGATACTTGGTCGGCACGTCCTCCACCAGGATGCTGCCGTCGCCCGGCAGCGCGGCACGGATCGCCTCCACGGCGTCGGGCTTGTTGTCCTCGACGCCGATGATCGCGCGCTCTGCCCCCACCGCCCGCATGGCGTAGCGCGTGCCGGTGACGAGATCGGCGGCGTGCTCCACCATGACCCGGTGGTCGCAGGTGAGGTAGGGCTCGCACTCGCAGCCGTTCACCAGCAGGGTGTGGACCTTGGCGTCCTTGGGCACCGCCAGCTTGGCGTGGGACGGGAAGGCCGCGCCGCCCAGCCCGACCATGCCCGTGTCCTGGACCGCGCGGATGATGTCGGCCGGGGCCAGGGCGTCCACGTCCCGCGGCTCGCCCGCCAGAACCTCCTGGGTCGAGGCCTCATGCACCCGGATGACGATGGCCTCGGTCCACGGGCCGCGGGCACTGGGACGCAGTTCGATCGCCTCGACGACTCCGGTGGCGGGGGCGTGGTGCGGCACCGACAGCCAGCCGTCGGCGACGGCGACGAGTTCGCCGCGCACCACTTCCTGGCCGACCCGCACAACCGCTTTCGCCGGCTTGCCGATGTGCTGGCCCAGCGGCACCACCACCCGCGGCGGGAAGGGCAGCCGGCGGATCGGCTGCCGCGCCGTGGTCTTGCACTGGGGCGGGTGGATGCCCCGGGCGAAGGTCTCGCCGCGCAGGAAGGAACTGAGTTTCATGACGGATCAGTTGTACTTCGCCGCCCGCGCCAGCAACTTGTCCAGCCCCGCTTCCGCGGGATTCCACGGCGTTCCCGGGTGCAGGCAGCCGGCGGTGCATTTCTCCGCCGCCTTGACGATGTCGGCGTACTTGGCCCCCTTAGGATTGATGACGACGGCCTGCTTCTGGTCGTTGTAGGTGAAGACCTTGGGTGCGATGGTGGTGCATTCGTCGCAGGCGGTGCACTCCGGCGTCTCGATCCATACCGCTTCGAAGCCCTCGCCGCTGGCGCTCGCCGCCGCGACCGATGCCGCGGTCGCCGTCATCGCCGGCGCAGCTCCGGTAGCCATGTTGTCGGCACTGACGCCGAAGCTCGCCAGACTTGCACTCAGCTTCTGCACCAGGTCGGCCCGGGCGCGGGAAGCGATCGCCTCCTCGTCCACCGCCTCCCGGTCCAGTCCGGCGATGTTGCGCAACTGACGCCAGAACTGGCGGCGCTCCTCGGTGGAGCGCACCAGATCCGCAGTGACCAGCAGGCGCATCAGAGCGGTTCTTGCCGTCCACCGCCCAGATGTAGGGAAACTTGCCCTCACGCTCGTCCGCCGCGAGATCGATGAATTCCGCCAGCGGCAGCATGTCGTCGTTCCAGGTCTCCGGTGGCGCCTTGCGGAACTGCTTGGTGAAGCGCCCTTCCGTCGCGGCGAAGTCGGCGAAGGTAAGCGGCACCGTCAGGCGTCCTTCCTTGCCCTCCTCGTCAACGTACTTGAGGGTATAGGTCGGCCAGTCGTCGTCGAGCGCCGGGTTGCCCTCGAGGCTCACCGTCTCGCCGAAGGTGGTTCCGGCGTCAGGATCGAAACGGAACAGCGGATAAGCACGGCCTTCGACCGCCAGCTTGCTCTGTTCCACGGCCATGTCGTCGGCCACGCCGTGCTCCGGCGGGCACACCGCGTAGATGTTGAACAGCGCCGGGCGGCGGCTGTTGAGGCCGTCGATGTAGCCCTCGATCAGATGCGTGGTGTTGGCGATGGTGCCCTGGAAGACGAAGGCGGTGCGGTGGGCCATGCCGATCAGGCTGATCTCCTTGCGTGCCTCCTGCTTGCCCTGCTTGGCGGAGCCGAAGGGCGCCATGTCGGAGACCTGGCTGATGAAGCCCGAGGTGCAGGCCTGGCCGCCGGTGTTGGAATACACCTGCGTGTCTACCACGAAGATCTTGATCGGTAGCCCCGACATCAGCGCCCGCGACAGATTCTGGAAGCCGATGTCATACATCGCACCGTCGCCGCCCATCGACACCACCGGCGGACAGAGGCGCCATTCCTCGTCGCTGAACTGGGTCCAGTCGAAGCGGGTGAAGAACTCGTCGTGCTGCGCCGCCTGGTATTCGCCCGCCAGTTCCATTTCGGCCTTGCGCACCGCGCGGAAGCCGTCGGCCATCTTCGCCATGTGCCCTTCGAACACGCCCATCGCGACCGAGGGGCTGTCCTGGAACAGGTGGCTGGACCAGGGGAAAGGATAGGGGTTGTAGGGGAAGGTCGAGCCCCACACCGAGGTGCAGCCGGTGGCGTTGATCACCCCCATTTCGGCGCGGCCGCGCTTGGACGTGCCTTCCACGTACTGCCAGCGCAACACCCGCAGCTTGTCGAGGATCTGGGTCGCCCACTTGACCCAGGCGGGGTCCAGGGGCTGGCTCGGCTTGTTCTCGGTGAGCTTGGCGCTGAGCTTGCGCGAGCGTCAGATCCTGGCCCTGATGCGCCTCGATGGCGTCGATCACCGCCCGCGCATTGGAGAAGTCCACGGTCTCGGTAAGCTTCATGCGGATGTGCTTTTCGAGGCGCGCGATCAGGTCGTCGATCTTCGCCACGTAGGCCTTGACGCGCGGCTGCATCAGCGCGGTGACGGTGGACGTGAAAAGGTGGATCGCCGTCTTCTCGCCGCAGCCCAGGCAGGCGCCGTCGCCGCAGCTCATCGAGTTGTAGTTGCGCTTGTCGAGCAGCAGGGTGTCGAGCGCGCCGATCTTCTCGTCCAGGCTGTCGATGCGGCTGAACTCCTTGGGCGTGGTCGGCAGGTCGAGCCAGAAATTCCAGTCGCGGCGCAGCCGTGCGATCGCCTCCGGCGTCTGCGGCACCATGCGCAGGGCATCGTCGTCGCAGACATCGACGCACAGCTCGCAGCCCTTGCAGGTGTAAGGATTGACGGTGATGGCGAACAGTCCGCCGCTACCCTTGCCCTTCTTCTCCTTGGTGCTCCAGTAGGGCTTGGTGATGGAGAACTCGAACTCGCCCAACTGCTCGCGGAACCAGCCGAACTCCTCAGCCAGCTTCTCGCGCTCGGCGGCGGGCGACTCGGCCAAGGTTTGTTCGATGGCCTGTGGCAGCAGTTCGCGCACCTTGGCGCCGTCACCGACGGGATCGATCAGCGCCCGCAGCTTCTTCTCGGCGGTGCGCACCGCACGCCGCAGGAAGCGCGTCGGCTGGCCGCCGGTCTCGATGCGCGAAACCACGGTGTTGAACACGTCGCTCACCGACGAAACCAGGCCGGGAATCGCCGAGTCCGGGCATTCGGTGTAGCAGTTGCCGCAGGCGGTACAGTTCTCCGCGATCCATTCCGGGTACTCGAAGCGGATCTGGGTCATGTCGCGGAACACGCCGGTCGAAGCCGGCATGAGCGACAGGCCGATGAAGGGATCGACGAGGTTGTCGCTGCCCCTGCCAGTGGCATAAAAACTGCCGGTCTGCTGCCAGAAACGGTGGATGTCGCCCACCGCGCCCTCACCGTCGGGCATGCGCTTCAACATGATCGGCAGCCCGGCGTCGCGCTTCTTCAGATCGCTGCGCACCGCGCCGACCTGCTTGTCGGTGATCTCGTGCATTTCGGTGAAGCCACGCCGTACCACGCGCATGTTGTCGTCCACCACGCGTTTGCCCTTGCCGCCGAACTTTGCGTTGAGCTGGTCTTCGATGGCCTTGAGCAGCTTCTCCTCCGACAGTCCGGCCTGCTGCATCACCGGCGAGGCGGCGAAGAACGCCCCCTGGAAGGCGATGCCCTGCATGCGAAGCTGCAGGTCGACGTTGGTCGCTTCCTCGCGAGCGATCTTGAAGCCGTCGAGGTAGAAGACATGTACGTCATTGTCGGCGATGAACTTCTGCGCCGCGAGAGGGAAGGTTTCCCAGACCGCCTGCGGCGAATCCAGGCTGCTCTGGATGATGAACACGCCGCCCTTCTTCAATCCGGACAGCGGGTTGGAGTGGCCGAACACGTTGGGGTCGGGCGACATGACGAGGTCAACGTAGACGTACTCGGAGTTGACGCGGATCGGCTCCGGCGCGGCCGACAGATAGTAGGTGGTCGGCTGTCCCTTCTTCTCCGACCCGTACTTGGGATTGGCCTTGATGTCGTAGCCCAGCAGGTCGAACAGCGTCACCGCCAGGTTCTTGCCGGTGGTGATCGCACCCCAGCCGCCCACCGAGTGCATGCGCACGGTGATCGCGCCCTTGGGCATGAGATTCGGATTCTCGCTGCCGCGCACCGCCAGTTCACGGACGCGGGGATAGGCCTCGGCCAGTTGTTGGTTGTGGATCTCGTCCTTGGGATTGATCGGCTTGTCGCGCAGGAAATCCACGGAGAGGTAGAAAAACTTGCGCTGCGACGCCGCTGGCCAGCATGTTCTCCACCGCGCCGATCAGTGCCTCCGGCTGGAGGTCGCGGGATCCGAGGCCGTAGCAGCCGGAATACAGCCGCGGCATGTCCGACGCGGCGGTGTAGCGGGCGTATTCGGGATAGGGTTCCTCCTCCTCCTTCACCGCGCCGTTCTCCAGGCACTTGGTAAGGGTGGCGCGAATTTCGCGCATCAGCGGCAGGTCTTCGGCCAGCGGCTGGTCGGTACGCTCCAGCACCGTTACGCCCTTGCGCCCCTGCAGGATCGCCCCCAGCAGATCGCCGGGGAAGGGCCGGTACATGGTGACATTGACGACGCCGACCTTGAGCTTGCGCGTCTCACGCAGATAGTCGGCCACCGCCTCGGCCTGGACGATCATGCTGCCCATGCCGACGATCAGGTATTCGGCATCCTCCAGCTTGTAGCTGCCGACGCGGGCGTAGCTGCGGCCGGTGAGTTCGCCGTACTCCTCCATGCAGCGCTCGACGATCTCGTCGATGTGATCGAAGAAATAGGGGCGTTGTGCGGCCACCGCCTGCATGTAGGCGTCCTGGTTCTGCACCACGCCGGACATGAGCGGGTTGTCCACGTCCCAGATCGCCGGCACGCGTCGCCTCTTGTCGCCGTAGATCATGCGCTGGGCGGCGGTAGGGGTGTCGATCATGTCCTCCGGCTTGCCCAGGAACTCGGCGATCAATTCGCGCTCCGGCACCCGCACCGACTCGATCAGGTGCGTTGTAAGAAAGCCATCCTGTCCCACCACGGCCGGGGTCAAGGCCAGTTCGGCGGTCTTGCGCCCGATCAGGTTGAGGTCGGCCGCTTCCTGGGCATCCTTGGCCATCACCTGGATGAAGCCGGTGTCATCGATGCAGTGGTAGTCGTCGTGGCCGCAGTGCACGTTGAGGCTGGCCTTGGTGATGGCGCGGCAACCCATGTTGAGCACGTAGGGCAGGCGCTTACCCACCGCGGCGTAGAGGGATTCGTGCATGAAGGCCACGCCCTGGGCCGAGGAGAAATTCACGGCGCGCAGCCCGGTCATCGCCATTCCGGCGGTGACGCCCGCGGCGGCGTGCTCGCTCTCGGGCTCGATGAAGATCAGCGGCCGGCCGGAGATGTTGATGTGCCCGGCACTGGCCGCCTCGGCCCAGTACTCGCCCATCTGGGTAGACGGCGTGATCGGGTAGGCGCCCGCGGCATCCGAGGCCTCGCGCTCGCACAGGATGACAGCGGTATTGCCGTCGATGGCATCGCGCACGCCCGGGTACTTCACCGTGCGCGTCTTGCCGGGGGCTGCGGTACCGCGCTCCAGCAGTTTCAGTTCCTTGAGCTTCTTGAACATGGTCTGACTCCCTCGCTGATCCGCCGGATGCTCCGGGCACTATGCATTAACGATCGGAAGCGGCTCCTGCCGCAGTATCTTCTTCGCCGCGCCGCCCTTGATCGGGCCGCGCTTGTCGTCGAGCCAGATGATGGCGCCGGTGGGGCAGCGCTCGATCGCCGCCTTGGTCGCCGTGGCATTGCGCTCGTAATCGATGACCGCGAGGTTGTCCTCCAGGCGGATCAGTGCGGGGGCGGCGTCCATGACGCACTTGCCGCAGGCGGTGCAGGCCACTTCGCAATCCGCTTCCGCGATATCGCCGTCCGCGCGGTTCTTGCAGGCGATCCACAGCTTGCGGCTCACCGGCTGCAGCGAGAACAGGGCCTTGGGACAGACTTCGACGCAGTCGTTGCAGGCGGTGCACTTGTCCGCATCCACCTGGGGCAGGCCGTGGCGGTCGAGGTGTATGGCATCGAAGTCGCATGCCACTTCGCAGTCGCCGAGCCCGAGGCAGCCCCAGGCGCAGCCCTTGCCGCCACCGCCCACCAGGGAAGCCGCGCGACAGGAATCGTGTCCCTTGTACTGCGCCCGCAGGAAGGCGACGTGGCTGCCGCCGGCGCAGGCGAGGCGCGCCACGCGTTTCTCCTGTTCGCCCAGATCGACACCGAGCAGGCTCGCGATGTGCTGATTCATGTCGGAGGAATTGACGGTGCATTGCACCGGCTTGAGCTTGCCCTCCACCAGGCCCTCGGCGAAGTTGCGGCAGCCGGCGGTCCCGCAAGCGCCGCAGTTGGACTTGGGCAGCAGTTCCTCCACCTCGCCGATGCGCGGATCTTCGTATACGTAGAGCCGCCGGCTGGCCACCGCCAGCAACAGCGCCAGCGCCACGCCCAGCAGCGCCATGAAGGCGCCTGCCAAAGCCATGCTCGTGATCGTGCTCATCGCCGTTCCATCCGCAGCCAAGCAATCGACGCAATCTGAACCCAAGTCATACGATGTTCCTTGCGCTAGGTCATCGTTCCATCATGGCCAACAAGGCCCGACGGCACTCCTGCCGCGCAGGTAACCGATTTGATCGGCACTGCGGAAGGACGAAAGCTCACACGGCGACGCCACACGTACATTGCCGGCGATCCGATCCGGCACACTGGGCGGGTCTGACAGTTTGCTGCCGACCCAAGACTGACGCGGGCTACGGGGTGGGTAGCCCACGCTGATGATGGGGTCTAAGTATAGAAGGACGCTGCATAGCCGCATCGCGCGCGGAGGCAGGTGGTCGATAAGTTTTTCATCATTTAATCATTGATCTGACCCATAGATTTCACGATACAAAAACTTATGAAGGTTCGTGAAATGCCAGTTCTTGTGCGCTGACACATCAGCCCATTCGCCAGGCCAGATAAACCGCAGTGATGCCCAGGGTAAGCAGGGTGACCGGCACGCCGATCGCGGCATGGCGGCGCCAGGCTAGGGACACCCCCTGCCGCGCGGCCGCATCGACGACGATGATGTTGGCGATGCTGCCGACGATCAGAAGATTTCCCGCCAGCGTGCTGACCAGTGCCAGCAAAGGGCCGGACAGGGGATGGGTCGCCAGGGGCAGGAGCAGCATCACTGCCGGCACGTTGGACACCAGATTCGACAGCAGGAAGGTCGCGCCGAACAGGGTCGCCGGCTGCTCCGCATGCACACCGGCTGCCGCCAGATCGGCCACGAGGCTGGCGACCAGTCCGGTGCCCTGCATGGCGTGATTGACAATGAAGAGGCCGATGAAGAGCACCAGCAGTTCCCAGTCCACGAGGCCCAGCATTTTCCGGGAGTGGAGCCGTCGCGAGAGCAGAAGCAGGCCGGCAGCGGTGAGCGCCGCGACTTCGCGCGGCCAGGGTACAAACAGAAACACCAGTACGAGGATCGCCGCCACTGCCAGCCCCTTGCCACTCTGCCAGCGGTCAAAGTCAGTCTCCGCAGAGCGGCGTTCCGCCTGTGGCGACGGTTCGGTCGCGGCAAGGGCGGCCCAGCGCCCCGCCACGCGTGCGACGATGACGGCCCAGGTGGCGAAGAGTCCCAGCAGCACCGGCAGCGCCGCGTCGCGCGCATAACTGGCAAAGGACAAGTGCAGCGTCTCGCCGATCAGCATGTTCTGCGGATTGCCGATCAGCGTCGCCGCCGAACCGACGTTCGCGGCGCAGGCCAGCCCCAGCAGATACGGCACCGGGTCGAGGCCACGCCGCAGGCAGGTCGCCACCAGCACCGGCGCCATCGCAAGGCATACCACGTCGTTGCTGAACACCGCCGACAGCGCCGCAACCACCGCGATCAGGGCGGCCAGCAACGCCGGTGGCGACCAGGGCAAGCCGGCCAGCCGGTGCGTGACCCAGGTATAGAAGCCCCCCAGACGCATCTGCGCCGAGAGCACCATGAAGGAGAAAAGCAGGATCAGGGTGGGCAGGTGCAGCGACCGTGCCGCCTCCTGCGGCGTAACCGCTCCCGCCCCCACCAGGGCGATGGCTCCCAGCAAGGCCACGCCGGTCCGATCGAGCTGCAGAAAGGGCAGCCCGCCCAGGATCATTCCCAGATAGACCAGCAGAAAGACGGCGACGGTGAAGGTGAGCACGGCGGAAATCGGAAACCCGGCGCTCGCGGTTCGAGGGTCCCTAAGGCGCCCCGTGCGCGCCAGTCAGCGCCGAGCGGTGCGCACGGCGCACCCTAGGCCGCAGCCTGGATCGCCGCCTTCAGCTCGGCGTAGTTGCGCGTCACCGGGAACTGGGGAAACTCGTCGATCACGTTCTGCGGCGGCCGGAACAGAATGCCGGCATGGGCCTCGGCGAGCATGGCGGTGTCGTTGTAGGAATCGCCGGCGGCGATGGTGTGGAAGTTGAGTTCGCGGAACTTGGCCACCGACAGCTTCTTGTGGTCACGCAGCCGCAGGCGGTAGTTGCGCACGAAGCCGTTCGCCGCAACTTCCAGTTCGTGGCAAAACAGGGTGGGCCAGCCGAGCTGGCGCATCAGGGGCTGGGCGAACTCGCTGAAGGTGTCGGAGAGGATGACGAGCTGGTACTCGGAGCGCAGCCAGTCGAGGAACTCGCGGGCACCGGGCAACGGGCCCATGCCTTCGATCACCGCCTGGATGTCGGGCAGCCCGAGCTTGTGCTTTTCCAGCAGCGCGAGCCGGGCGCGCATCAGCTTGTCGTAGTCGGGCTCGTCGCGGGTGGTGCGGGAAAGCTCCGCTATCCCGGTGCGTTTCGAGAACTCGATCCAGATCTCCGGCACCAGCACGCCTTCCAGATCAAGACATACGATATGCATGACACCCCCGTTGCGCGGACAGCGCCGCCTTGGCGCGGCGCACAAAGGCGCGCATTGTAACCGAAAGCCCCGACGGGCCCGGCAAGGCGTAGGGCGGAATGCGGCCCTTCGGGCCTTTTTCCGCCCTACGGCCGCGAGATCAATGGCTGGTGCCTTCGGAGCGGTTGATCTTGTTGTAGAGGTTGTACTTGCCCACCGGCTTCTTCGCCGGTATGCGCTTGACTTCCTTCAGCGTCGCCGCGTCATAGACGATGACCGCGCCGTCGTTCTCCCACAGGCTCGCCAGGGCGTACTTGCCGTAGCGGTCGAACTCGATGTGGGCGAGCGTCCTGCCCGGCTCGATCTTGACCTCGCCCGCCTTCTCCAGCGTCTGCTTGTCGATCACCGTCAGCACGTGCTTCTGCTGCGGATTCATCATCGAATCGACCCAGGCATAGCGCGAGTTCTCGTGGCTGCGCATGAAGAAGCCGGGGCCGGGGGTGGGAATCTGCTTGAGCGTCTTCCAGTCCTTGAGGTCGATCACCGACACCACTCCCTCCTTCAGGTTGGGCGTGGCCATGACGCTGCGTCCCTGCCAGTTCCAGGTGATGCCGGAACCCAGGTGCGGCATGCCCGGCAGATCGAGGCTGGCGATCTTCTTGCGCGCGTCGAGGTTCACCACCTGGCCCTTGCCCGCCTCGCGCGAGGCACCCATCAGTTCGGAATAGTCCTGGGTGAAGAAGAAGTCGTCCAGCACTTCAGTCAGCAGTGTGCGGCGCGGATTGAGGAAACCGGGGATGAAGGCGCCTTCCTTGTACTGGAAGTCGTGGATCACGCCGATGGGAACGTCCTCGGCCTTGGGGTCGTAGCTGATCTCCCACACTTCGGGCACATCCTTCAGCGCGGCGACGAAACTCTTGCGCGGCGCCGCGTCGTACACCGCCGAGACGCGGGAACTGACTTTGCCTTCCTTGTCCTTCACCGCATGCACCTTCAGCAGGTTGAGATCGGCATCGAGCAGCACCAGCGTGTGCGGGAGATAGTTGGCCACCGCGAGATATTTGCCGTCGGCGGACACGGCGACGTTGCGGGTGTTGATGCCGGCGCGCACCTCGGCGACGGTCTTGAGGTTCCAGATGTCGAACTTGCTCACCCAGCCGTCGCGGGAGGCGAAGAACACGTAGCGGCCGTCGGGTGTGAACTTGGGGCCGCCGTGCAGCGCGTAGCGCGAGGGAAAGCGGTGGATGCGCTCCAGCTTGTCGCCGTCGAGAACGGAAACATGGTTGTCCCCGGCCTCCACTACCAGGAACAGATTCATCATGTCGGCGACGAAGACCGGCCCGTCCTTCAGCTCGCTGGCCTTGAAGTGGACCACGCGCGAGGCCTTGATCTGATCGGCACTCCAGTCGGGGCGCGGCGTGACCGGGGTGTAGATCCAGTCCGCGAGCTTCTGGATGTCGTCGGCGGCGAGCTTGGCGGCGAAACCTTCCATCTGGGTGGCGGCGCGGCCTTCGCGGATCACCTTGAGCGCCTCGGGCCTGCGCAACCGCTCCAGGTTCTCGGGCAGCAGCGCCGGCCCCATCAGCCCGAGGCGGTCGGGGCCGTGGCAGGCAGCGCAGTGCTGCAGGTAGAGCTGGGCGGGTTCGGCGGCGTGCGCCTGCGGGGCGCCCAGAACTCCCAATGCCAGCGCCGCCAGCAGGGAAAACGGCGCTCTCCAGCGACTGACTTTCGCGAGGCGTGGGTTTGGGCGCTCAGTGCCCCCTCCCTCGCCCTTCTCCGCATGCGGGGAAGGGTTGGGGAGGGGGCAGACGCGGGTCGAGGTGCGCGGCACGCACCTAGAATCCAAGAATTTGTCCGGCATGGGAGGCAAAGCTCGCCGCCAGCACCAGGCTGACCAGGACGGTGACATGGATCAGGGTTTTCATGGTGCTTTGGCCTCCTCCAGGAAGATGGTCTTGCGGCCCGCCACGGGCGAAGCCGCCTCTACGCCGATCTCGGCGTCGTCGAGATAACAGCCGGGATCCTCGGCCCAGGGGTCGCCGGTGAGCTGCTGGGCGCGCACCCGGGTGTTGCCACCGCAGATGTCGAAGTGGGCGCAGGCGGCGCAGCGCCCCTTGACCCGCCGCGGGCTGGCCTTGAGGCCGGCCATTAGCGGGTCGGAGGTATCCATCCAGATTTCCGAGAACGGCCGCTGCCGCACGTTGCCCAGGCTGTGGTGCCACCACATGGTGTCGGGATGGACGTTGCCCAGGTTGTCGATGTTGGCGACATTGACGCCCGAGCTGTTACCACCCCACTGCGCCAGTTTGGCGCGGATGTGGTCCGCGCGCGCGGGAAATCGTCGCCGCACCCAATGCAGGAAATACACCCCGTCGGCATCGTTGTTGCCGGTGGTGAATTCCTTGGCCGCGCCCCGCTCCACCTGCGACCAGCAGGTATCGAACAGCAGATCCATGGCGTCCCGCGTCATGCGGTGTTGGGCGTCGTCCTTGCGGTTCTTGTTGCCGCGGCCGGCGTAGTTGAGGTGGGAGAAGTAGAAGCGGGCTATGCGCTCCACATCGACGAGGTCGAGCAGCGCCGGCAGATCCTGGTGATTGTCGCGAGTCAGGGTGAAGCGCACGCCGACCTTCAGCCCGCGGTCGCGGCACAGGCGGATGCCGGCGAGCGAGGCATCGAAGGCGCCGGCCTTGCGGCGGAACTTGTCGTGCGTTTCGCGGGTGCCGTCGAGACTCACGCCCACGTAGTCGAAGTCGATCGCCGCGATGCGCTCGATGTTCTCCTCGCCGATCAGCGTGCCGTTGGACGAGAGCGCGACGTAGAACCCCATGTCCTTGGCGCGGCGGGCTATGTCGAAGATGTCGGAGCGCAGCAGCGGCTCACCGCCGGAGAGGATCAGCACCGGCACGCGGAAGCGCTTCAGGTCGTCCATCACCCCGGAGACCTCCGCAGTACTCAGCTCGCCGGCAAAGTCCTTGTCGGCGGAGATGGAGTAGCAGTGCTTGCAGGTGAGGTTGCAGCGGCGGATCAGGTTCCAGATCACAACCGGCGCCGGCGGACGGCGCACCGGCCCGAGCGCAGTGGGCCGGGCGACTTCGTGCATGAACTGGGTGATTCGGAACATGGACGGGGGTGTGATTTTCGAGCCGCCACGCTATCCCATCGCCCCCCGCAATGGCCTTGACTTGTATCAACGCGCGCCGCGCCACAAACCCACAGTTACGTCATGTTCTTTGCGCGATTGCGACAGTCCTTTCTCCAACACCTTGTAAGCGCATGAATTCCGTTGATAGCGTAATAGATCTGATACAAAATGAGGGTGAGAGGAATTATCAATATGAAAAACTTCCAGCTTCTCGCCAGCGCCCTGAACCACCATGCACCGTTCTCGTCGAAGCTGAAGAGCCTGCACGCGAGCCTCGCCCAGCGCTTCCACGAGGTGGACCGGATCGCGGTCGCGCTCTACGACCCCAAGACGGACACCCTCAAGACCTTTGCCCATTCCAGCGGTGGTGCAGCGCCGCTGTCGGCCTATCAGGCGAAACTGGCGGACACCCCGTCCCTCAAACGCCTCGCCGATACCCGAAGCTCGCGAGTGATTCCGGATCTGGCCGAGATCGCCCACAGCAACTCCGAGCACTCGCGCCGCATCACCGCCGAGGGCTACCGCTCCAGTTACACCATGCCGATGTTCCTCGAGGGCGAGCTGATCGGCTTCCTGTTCTTCGACTCCTACCGTCCAGGCGCCTTCGGCGACGCGCTGGTGCATTACCTCGACATGTTCGGACACCTCGTGTCGCTGGTGATCATCAACGAACTGACCGCCCTCAACACCTTGGTGGGATCGGTGCAGGTCGCGCGCAGCTTCACCCACCTGCGCGACGTGGAAACCCTCGCCCACCTCGACCGCATGGCACGCTATGCCCGCATCATCGCCACCGACCTGGCCGGCCGCTTCGGCTTCGACGACGAATTCGTCGAACACGTGTTCCTGTTCGCCCCGCTCCACGACATCGGCAAGATCGGCGTGCCCGACTCGGTGCTGATGAAGCCCGGCGCCCTCGACGCCGAGGAGCAGCGGGTGATGAAGAGCCACGTCGTCAAGGGGCGCGAGATGGTGGACCGCATCGTTCGGGACTTCGGCCTGCAATCCGTGCGCCATGTCGACATCCTGCGCAACATCGTCGAGTATCACCACGAGGCAGTGGACGGCAGCGGCTACCCCAAGGGGCTGCGCGGCGAGCAGATTCCGATCGAGACCCGCATCATCGTGGTGGCCGACGTATTCGACGCCCTGACCAGCCGCCGCCCGTACAAACCCGCCTGGAGCAACGAACGGGCCTTCACCCATCTGCGCAGCCTGGCAGGCGTCAAGGTCGATGCCGATTGCGTCGTGGCGCTGGAGCGCAACCGTCCCGCGGTGGAGGAGATTCAGGCCCGTTTCCGGGAAGCCGCCTGAAGGATCACTCGGCGATGCGCAAGCCGCTCTTCTTCAGTATGCGGCTGCTGTAGAGCACGTCGCAATCGCGGCAGGCATCGCCCAGGAGTTGCTCGATCTGCTTCGCCTTGGCCTCGACCTCGGCCCGGCTGCGGCCGTGGATCATCGCGAACAGGTTGTAGGGCCACTGCGGCAGCCGCCGCGGCCGGCGGTAGCAGTGGGTGACGAATTCCAGCGACCCCACCGCCGCGCCCAGTTCATCCACCCGCTCGTCCACGACATCCCATACCGACATTCCGTTCGCCGTGTACCCGAGAGCATAGTGGTTGGGCACGGCGCCGATGCGCCGGATGATGCCCGCATCGAGCATGGCCCGCAGGCGCCGCATCACCTCCTCCGGCGCCAGTCCCAACTGCTCCGCCAACGCATGATAAGGCCGCGCCACCAGCGGCAGGCCCGACTGCGTGGCAACGATCAGCCGCCGGTCAACATCGTCCATCGATCCGCCTCAATCCTCGATCCTCAAACAGCCAGCTTCATCCCGACGAAGTATTCCCGCTCCTTGGGGAACGCGAACGCCGGCAGCCCGGCTTCGGTCTCGATTCGTGAAATGGCGGCCGCTATGCCCTGGGGCGTTTCAGTCGCCAGCACGAACCACATGTTGAGACGGTGCTCGCGCCGGTAGTTGTGGGCAACCTCCGGCAGGGCGTTCACGACGGCGGCCACCCGCTCGAAGTCCGCCTCGGGAACCGCAAGCGCGGCGAGAACGAAGCGACCGCCGATGCGCTCGATCTGGAACATCGGTCCGAAGCGGGTGAGGACGCGCGCCTCCAACAGCCGCTCGATGCGGGCAATGACATCCGCCTCACTCAGTCCGAGGCGCTCGCCCACCGTCCGGTAGGGTTCGTCGCAGATCGGGAAGCCGCCTTGAAGGGCGTTTATCAGGGCACGGTCGGTGTCGTCGAGACGAGACGCCTCAGGCATGGCCTGCCGCCGCGCCCGGTGCGTCGAAGTAGCGCGCGCCCTGCTGCTTGAAGCGGCGGCGGCTGAACAGCACGGCGTTGGAAAAGGCGTGCAGATCGTGGCGGTCGCGCAGCGCGTTGATCGTCTGCTCCACCTCCAGCCGGTTGCGCCCGTGGATCATGCAGAACAGGTTGTAGCCCCATTGCGGCAGATGGCGCCGGCGGCGATAGCACAGCGTGACCTGCGGCTCGCCGGCGAGCCGCACGCCCAGGGCCGACACGGCCTCCTCCGGGACGTCCCACACCACCATGGCGTTGGCATTGAAGCCGAGTTCCCGGTGGCGCACCACGACGCCGAAGCGCTTGACCACCCCCGCGGCTAGCCAGCGTGCGACGAACGCCAGCGCCTCGTCCTCGTGCATTCCGGCGCGCATCGCGAGCCGGGCGAAGGGGCGCGGCACCAGGTCGAGACCGCCCTGCAGCGCCGCCATCAGCCGCTGTTCCTGCTGCGTCGGACGATACGCCTCGGCCACGGCAACGCCACGCGCGGACTTGCGCGCAGGGATCGCGGCAAGATCGAAGCCGAGATCGATGTGAAATTCCTCCAGCAGCGGCAAGCTCAGCACCTCGCAATCGGTGTCGCGCTCGATGCCGCGCAGCACCTCGTCGAGGCGGACGGAATCGGCGGCGGTGGCGACGAACCACAGGTTGAGCCGGTGCTCGCGCTCGTAATTGTGATTCACCTCGGCGCGAGTGTTGACCAGCGCGGCGATGCGCTCCATTTCGCCGGCGGGAGCCGCCAGCGCCGCCAGCGTTGACGCCCCGACGCGGCGCGGCGCGAACACCGCGCCCACGCGGCTGACGCTGCCCTCGGCGGTGAGCTTGCGCAGCAGCGCGAGCACCGACTCTTCATCGCAGTCCAGCGCCTCGGCAATGGCGCGGAAGGGCTGCACCACCAGCGGAAAGCCCCGCTGGTATTCGTTGAGCAAACGGAACTCGAGTTGCTCGCAACGCAGGTCGGTGCGCCGGGACGCGTTGCCGGGCGGCGGCAGGTCTTCTCTTTTCATCTCAGAATCCGATGCGTGCGGCACGCGCGGTGAAGAAAATGCCCGAGGGCGAATCGGCGGCAATCTCGCCGATGCGCGCGAAGTTCGCCGTGTCGTGGATGCTGACTTTGTGGTCGTCCCGCGCCGATATCCAGACATGCTCGCCGCGCGGCGTGAACTCCATGTGCAGCACCGCCTTGCCGGGCTGGAGGGTCTGCACCACCTTGTTCTCCAGTGTGTCGATCACCTGCACCCAGCCGTTGTCCGGAAAGGCGAAATTGACCCACACCTGGCGCCCGTCGGGCCTGGCCATGACGAATACCGGCTGGCCCTTGACCGCGATGCGGCCCGCCTCCTGCCAGGTGGTCGTATCGACGACCAGCACCTCGTTGCGCCCCACCGCCGGCAGATAGGCATGGCGTCCCGCCAGCGACCAGCCGCGCAGGTGCGGCATCTTGAACACCGGCAGCTTCTCCTGGCCGCGGCCATAGCCGGAAAGAATGCGCCGCGCGCCCTGCTCGGGCCGCCACAGGTCCACCAGCGCGACGCCGTCCTCGCCGAACAGTCCGGCGAGGAAATAGCGCCCGTCCGGCGTCACCAGGCCGTCGTAGGGCTGGGCGCCGACGTCGCGGAACTTGGTGATCTTCGGCGCGCGGGGATCGGCCAGATCGGCGATCCAGATCTCGCCGGCGTCGAACAGGGCGTACACGAACTCGTTGCCCGGCGCGTCCGCCAGCCCCACCACCTTGGAGCGCTTGCCTTCCGCGCCGTAGGTCGAGGGCACGTCCGCCAGCTGTTCCAGGGTCTCGGCATCGAACACCTTGATGCCGCCCGGATCGTAGTTCTGTGCCACCACCAGGCGCCCATCCTGGGAAATGGACCCACCGATGGCGTTGCCCGCCTGCACCACGCGCTTCACCAACTGCTGCGTCAGCAGGTCGATCTTGCTCAGGCCACCGTCGCGCCCAAAGACGTAGGCGTAGCGCCCATCGCGGGAGAACACGCAGTGGGCGTGCGACAGGTCGCCCAGGCCCGCCACCTGCCCGATGCGGCTGCGCCGGCTGGTGTCGACGATGGAGACGCGCCCCGTGGCACGCTCGATCACCACCCCCAGGTCGCCCGTGCCGCGCAGCGCCGGCGCGGCAGCGCAGCCGCTCAGCAGCGTAGCGACCGCACAAATAAAGATCAGTCTGCTCACCCAAAATCCTCCCGCGGGCAAGTTTGCCCGGGAAGGCCGGGGCAGCAACACGATCTAAATCAAGAATCGCCGGCATTGCTGCCCGGCTCGTAGGGGTCGAAGTCCGCGCACGACCGCCATCCGTTCAGGATTCGAACGCGAAATCCATGCGCTGCTGGAGAGACGACAGAGGATGGGATAGCATGCCCGCAGAACACAGGAACCCGGCATCCCGGCCAATCGCGCACCCCGACCGAGATGCCGGCGGACCGATCACGAATCACCCTATAACCGCTTGGATGGCTCTCCCGTGACTTCCGATCCGCGTCTGGAGGCGGCGGCGCTCGACGCCATGCGCGAGCTGATTGCCGTGCTCGACCCGCAGGGCACCATCGTCCTCGTCAACCGTGCCTGGCGCGAAGCAGCACTGAAGAACCAGGCACCGGCGCCGATCGTGGCAGGGACCGGCCTGAACTACCTGGATGTGTGCCTGCGAGCGGCGGAGGAAGGCGACCTGAGCGCGCGGCGATGCCATACCGGATTGCTGGCGGCCCTTCAGGGGGCGCAGCCTGAATTCGAGATCGAGTATCCCTGCCATTCGCCGACCGAGGAGCGGTGGTTCCTGCTGCGCGCGCTACCCCTGGGATCGGGCGGGCACGGCCTGCTGCTCCTGCACAGCGAAGTCACCGAACGCGAGCGGCTGGAGCGGGCGCTGCGCGGCGCCAACCGGGCACTGAGGATACGCAGCGAGTGCAGCCGCGTACTGCTGCAGGCGACCGAAGAGGGCGAGGCGCTGCGCAGGATGTGCCAAGTCATCGTCGATGTCGGCGGCTACCGGTTTGCGTGGGTCGGATTCCTCGCGCAGGACGGTGCGATCCGCCCGGCGGCCCAGGCGGGCTGGGGCGAGGGCTATCTCGATTTTCTGGCAGTCGTCTTGTCGGCCGGCAAGCGCGGACACGGGCCCGCCGCCACCGCGATCCGCAACGGCAAACCCGCCGTGGTACGCGACATCCAGACCGATCCGAAATTCGCCCCCTGGCGCGCCGAGGCGCTGGCGCGCGGCTACGGATCGTCCGTCGGCCTGCCGTTCTCGGCCGGCGGCGTCGCTGGGGCCTTGAGCCTGTGTGCCGCCGAGGCGCAGGCTTTCGGCGCGGAGGAAGTCGAACTGCTGCAGGAGCTGGCCAACGATCTGAGCATCGGCGTGGCGGGCCTGCGCGCCCGTGCCGAGCGGGATCGGGCCGAGGAAGCGCTCCGGCAGTCGGAGGAAAAATTCGTCAAGGTGTTTCGCTCGCTGCCCGATTTTGGCGCCATCTCGCGCCTTGCGGACGGCATGATCCTCGACGTGAGCGATGGATTCGTCGCATCCATCGGATATGCGCGCGAGGAAGCGGTGGGCAGGACGACTCTGGATCTGGGACTGTGGCGCATGCCTGCACAGCGCGCGCAAGTCGCCGCGGCGCTGAGGACCGCGGGCGAGATCCACGGCATCGAGGTCGAGTACTGCCGCCGGGACGGCAGCACATCCGTCGGACTGATGTCCGCGAAGACGATGACCATCGACGGCGAGCCGTGCCTGCTCTCGATCGTCCATGACATTGCCGACCGCAAGCATGCCGAGGACGCACTGCTGCGCAGCGAGCGGCGCCTGCAGGCGATCGTTTCGAACCTGCCGCTGATCCTCTTCGGCCTCGACGCCGGCGGCGTGTTCACGCTGTCCGAGGGCAGGGGTCTGCAGGCCCTGGGCCTGCGGCCCGGCGAGGTCGTGGGACGCTCCGCCCTGGAGATGTACCGCGGCTATCCCGACGTGGTGCAATCGCTGCGGCAGGGCCTCGCCGGCAGCGTCTCGCGCAGCATCCATAGATTGGGCGAGCTGACCTTCGATGTCCTGTACATGCCCGTAACCGACGGCCGCGGCGTCGTCACGGAACTGATCGGTGTCGCGGTGGACATCAGCGAGCGCATGCGTGCGGCCGAGGCAGTCGAGCACAGCGAGGAGAACCTGCGCGTCACGCTACGCAGCATCGGCGACGGCGTGATCACCACGGACGGCGACGGCCGCATCACGATGATGAACCCGGTGGCGCAGGCCCATACCGGCTGGCTGGAGGCCGAGGCCCGCGGCCGCCCGCTCGCCGAAGTGTTCCGTATCGTCAACGAGGCGACGCGGGCCGAGGTGGAGAGCCCGGTCAAGCGCGTGCTGGCGGAGGGCACCGTGGTGGGGCTGGCGAACCATACGCTGCTGATCGACCGCCACGGCGTGGAACGTCCGATTGCCGACAGCGGCGCGCCGATCCGCCACACCCCCGACGGGCCGATCAGCGGCGTGGTGCTGGTGTTCAGCGACCAGTCTCACGATCGGCAGGTCCGGCAGCGCCTCGAAGAGCAGGAGGCCAAGTACCGCAGCCTGGTGGAGCAGGTTCCGGCGGTGATCTACCTCTCTGCCCTCGACGAGGGCAGCAGTTCCCTGTTCGTGAGTTCCCGCGTCGAGGACATGCTGGGCTTCACGGTGCAGGAATACGAAGGCGACCCGGAACTCTGGCTGCGCTCCATCCATCATGACGACCGGGAAGCCGTGCGGGCGCGGATCGAACTGACGCGGACCACCGGCCAAGCCTTCGCCGCCGAATACCGCCTGTTCGACAAGCACGGCCGCGAGCACTGGGTCTCGGACCGCGCGGTGATGGTGTACGACGGCGCCGAGCGCCCTGCCTTCCTCCAGGGGCTGATGTTCGACATCACCGATCGCAAGCACGCCGAGCAGGAAATCGCGCGGCTCAACGACCACCTGGAACAGCGCGTGGAAGAGCGCACCGCCGATCTCGCGGCGGCGGTACGGGAGCTGGAATCGTTCTCCTACTCGGTTTCCCACGACCTGCGCGCCCCGCTGCGGGCGATCAACGGCTATTCGAGCCTGCTCAGCGAGTCGGAGGGCGAAGCCCTCGGCGACGAGGGCAAGTCCCTGCTCCAGCGCGTGATCGCCAACACCCTCAAGATGGAGCGGCTGATCGACGACATCCTCCACTACTCCCGCGCCGGCCGGCAGCCCTTCGAACCCGGCGAAGTCCGTCTCGATGACCTGGTGCGCACCGTTGCCCGCGAACTTTCCGAGGGCTACCCGACTGCGAAGCTCGTCACCCACCCGCTGCCGCCAGTGAATGGGGATCAGACGATGCTGCGGCAGATCTTCGCCAACCTGATCGGCAACGCCCTCAAGTTTTCGGCCGGCCGCGAGCGCCCCCTGATCGAAATCGGCACCCTCGACCGGGACGGACAAACCGTCTTCTACGTCAAGGACAACGGGGTGGGCTTCGATATGCAGTATGCCGCCAAGCTGTTCAGCATGTTCCAGCGCATGCACACCGGAACCGAATTCCCCGGTTCGGGCGTCGGCCTGGCGGTGGTGAAGCGGCTGGTGGAAAGACACCGCGGCCGCATATGGGCGCAAGCCGAGCCTGACTGCGGCGCCACGTTCTGCTTCACCCTCGGCCACGTGTGAGCGCCGCCGCGCCGCCCACACACGTCACAAGGCTGCGCCGCAGTGGATTGCGCTGCTAAGAGACTAAGCCAGGCGAACCACGAAGAGTCCGATGGCCAGCAGCACGCCGTGGATCATCGCGGCGCCGATGGTGGCCTTCAGCGCCGGCACCAGAGCGGCGGGATCGGCCGCGTGGGACCACAGTTCGCGCGTCGCCCTGGCCACCGGAATCAGGCCGGCGAGTGCCAGCAACGCGGTCCAGGGCAGCGCGCCCAACGCGACGGCGCCGATCAGCCACAGGTAGGCTACTGCGGCGATCAGCGTGTAACCCCAGCGGGCGCGGGCGGGGCCGAGCCGGACCACCCAGTTGCGCTTTCCGGCCGCGCGGTCGGCGCGGTAGTCCGGGAACTGGTTGATGTAGAGGATGTTCGCCACATGCAGGGCGTAGCTCAAGCCGGCGGTGAGAGTCAGCGGCGAGAAGGCGCCTCGCTGGACGAAGTCGGCGCCAATGACGACCAGCAGCCAGCCGCAGGCGATCGCCGCTTCGCCGAGGCCGCGGCTCATGAACTGGAAGGGCGGCGCGGAGTAGGCCCAGCCGATGAACAGGCCGGCCAGCCCGATCAGGATCAAGCCGCTGTCGCTGATCGCCGTGAGCCACAGACCCGCCGGGACGACCACGGCCATCAGGCCATAGCCGAACAGCCGCGCGGCGCCAAGCGACAGCACTCCGTTCTGGATGAAGCGGCTGCCGCCGGTGAACGGGAACTGCCGGTCCGCGTTGGCGGCATCGCTGCCGTTCAAGGCGTCGTAGTAGTCGTTCAGCACGTTGGCGCCGGCGTGGGCGAGCAAGGCAAACAGAACGGTGACGAAGGCCACGAAGGGTTTGAGCGTAATGCCATCGGCAAAGGCCGTGGCCAGCCCGAGCAGCCCGGCGGCGAAGGTGACGGAGAGGAACGCCGGCCGCGTCGCCCCGAAATAGCGCAACGCCTGATTGGGATAGGCGGCGAGTGTCGGTTCGGCGGGTGGCGGCATGGGTCGGTCCAGGTCGGCAGGCCGGCGGCGGCGGCCCTGTTCGTCTTACTTGGCCATCAGGTGCGCCAGCATGCGATCCAGATCGTCGTCCTTCAGCACGCCGATCTTCTTGCCAACCACCTTGCCGTTCCGATCGATGGCCAAGGTGTAGGGCAACACCGCACGATCGTTGCCGAGGGAATGCATGATCGCCAGGCCCTGGTCCTTGGCCAGCACAACCAGGTAATCCATCTTGTAGGCGGCGGCGAATTCCCGCACGTTGGCGGTGTTCTCCTCGAGCGCGATGCCGACCATGGCAAGCCCCTTGGCCTTGTTCTTCTTGTAGGCACTCACCAACTCGGGGATCTCATCGCGACATGGACCGCACCACCGCGCCCAGAAATTCACGATGATCGGCTTGCCGCGCAGCGACTCCAGGGCGAGCGGCTTGTCCTGCGTGTCGTCGAGAGTCAGGGCGAAGAACGGATCGGCGGAAACCATGTCCTGAGCCGCGGGAAGGGGCGCAGCGAACGCCATGAGTGCCAGCCATAAGGTAGCAACAAGCTTGTTCAAGATTGGTCTCCAGTGATTCAGGTCGTCACGCCGACACTGCACTATGGCAGATCGCCGCGCCGGAACAGGAAGTAACCCAGCGCCGCGCACGCGCTTCCCAGTGCTATCGGGTAGGCCAGCGCGAAGATCTTGTAGCCGGCCGCGCCGAAGGTGTCGAGGATGACGTAGGCGGCAGGCCCCAGCACGATGAGTTGCGGATCGAACAGCGACAAGGCCGCGGTGCGGAACACCTGCAGCGGATTTGCCAGCGCGATCCCCACGGCGACCTCGGGCGCTACGTGGCCCTGGATCATGACGCCCAGCAGAATCAGGTCGAGGAACAGCAGCAGCGTGAGCCACACCATGAACGCGCTTCCCTGCGCAACGTCAGTGCTGCGCGCCAGCGTCAACACCAGCATGCCGATGCCAAGGAAGCACCAGCCCATGGCAGCGAGCAGCGCGGTGTAGTAACCGAACATCTGCCACGGCACTTCGATCTCGCGCACCAGCGCCCAGAGCACTGCACCGAACATCGCGGCGAACACCGGCAGGAAGATCACCAGATAGCGGCCGACGATCTTGCCCCAGAACCACCCGGACAGGGACACGGGAAGCGACAGCAGGTACTCGAACACCCCCGCCTCCCGGTCCCCGGCCACCGAACGCACGGTGGTGATGAGCACGAATATCGGCAGGATCGCCATGGTGAGCTGGATGTAGGTCACCAGCAGCCGCGACAGGCCGATGAAGCCCAGCACGCGCGACTCGGTCAGGCCGAAGGCGAACAGCAGCACCACGATGGCACCGAACACCAGGCTGTAAACCATGAACCAGCGCGACCGCAGGGACTCGACCACATCCAGCCTGGCGGTGAGCCAGAGATTCCTCATCGACGAGCTACCGTCACTTTGCCGTCCTCACTTGCCCAGCGCCAGGATCTTCGCGCGCACGTCAACAAAATCCAGCGCCCCGTCCTGGGGCGCGCTTGCCGCGGCGTAGTTGTAGCCCATCGGCGAAGTCTTGCCGCCGACATAGTGCGCCCGGCGCGCATCGATCCAGCGCTTGTCGCCGGAATCGACCACCCAGATGCGCGTGGCATCCTCGCCGCCCCAGGGTTGATCGCGCAGCCAGAAGAACACACAGCCGATGTCGTCGAACTTGAAGCTCTGCTGCTTGGGCCCGCCCTTGACCTGGGCGCCGAAACGCCGGTCCGAGATCACCATGGAACAGCGGATGCAGGTATCCCGATCCCACACGGTCTCGACCATGCCCTCCGGCAGGTCGGAACCACGGCCGCAAGCACTCAGCGCGGCGGCGATTGGACTGAGCGCGAAACCCGCCCCCATGAGATCCTTCAGGAAACCGCGACGCGACGCGCCCATTCCGAATTTGCCTCCGTTTCAGTTTCGGTCAGCGAGATATGGCTCACCAGCGCCACGTAGCGCGACACCATGCCCAGAAAGCGTAGCCGGTCAGGCCCGGCAACACGGCCGTCCCAAACCAGGCCGCCGCCGGCGTCGCGAAAACTCCAGGCGCCGATGGCCTTGACGAAGGCCGGCTCACTGCGCTTGACCACGATGCGACAGTCGAGCATGCCGGAGAGCGACACATCGTCCGCCACCCGGTCGTCGAGCACCACCTTGCCCATATCCAGTTCGATGACGCGATTGACCAGCGCCGCCACCTCGTTCAGCCGGTGGCTGGAAATCAGCATGGTGGCATCGTCCTGGCGATCGGCCAGCAGTTCGAAGAAGATCTTGCGCGCCTCGGGGTCGAGGTTGGCGGCGGGTTCGTCCATGATCAGCAGGCGGGTGTCGCGCCCCAGGGCGATGGCGATCAGCAGCTTCTGCTTCTGGCCGCCGGAGAGCTTGACGAAGGGCTGGTGCCGGATGCGCTCGGCATCGAGGCCGAGCCGCTGCGCCAGGGCCACCATGCGCTTGGGATCGCTGTTGCACAGCGAGGCCGAGAAATCGAGCAACTGCCCCACCGGCATTTTGAGAGGCGGCGGCAGTTGCGGCACGAAGCCGATGGCCGCAAGCACGCTGCTGCGGTTGCTGCGAGGCGCCTTGCCATCCACGGCAACCTCGCCTTCATGGACGTATTCGCCCAACAGACAGCGGATCAGCGTCGTCTTGCCCGCTCCGTTGGAGCCGATCAGGGCAACGCGCTCGCCCGAACCGATGACGAGACTTATCCCGTCGAGCACGCGGTTGCGCCGGAACGTCTTTGAAACCTTGTCGAAGCGGATCATGGGAGACGCGATTATAGGTGACCTGGCTTCCGACCGGTCACATGAGCTTCGAAAGCCCCTTCACGTCGTAGGTCAATGAGCTGGTTGGGCAGACGTCCACGCACAGGCCGCAGCGCGTGCAGTCCGGTCCGATCGGCACTTCGGTGTCCACCGCCCGGCCCTTGATGACCGTGTCAAGAACGTGCGGAACCAGGCATACCTTGCGGCAGTTGCCCTCGTGGAAGCAGTTGTCCAGCCTGTACTTGATGCGCAGCGGGCTGAAGATGCCGACGATGCCGTAGGTCAGGCCGATCGGGCAGGCGTAGCGGCACCAGGCGCGACGCACGAAGAAGACCTCGAATGCGAGCAGGGCGAGCACCCAGAGCAGCGCCAGGCCGGGGCCATAGATCAGCGCCCGCGACACGATGCCGGTCGGCGAAATCGCTTCGAAGACGGTGTAGCCGGTAACGAGGGCGAGCAGGGCCATGATCACCCAGAACGCGGTGCGCAGGCGCCGGTCTATGCTCTGGTCGGTCACCAGCTTCTTCCTGACCAGGTACAGATGCAGTGATTCGGCCCACTCGGCGAGAAGGTGGTAGGGGCAGACCCATGAACAGAACGTTCGCCCCCCCAGCAGCAGCCATAGCACCAGAACCGTCCCCGTGCCGATCAGAAGGTTGGTGATGACGTGCTTGTGCGCCAGCATCACCTGCAGCGCGGAATTGAGGTCGATGAGGTGGAAGCCGATCAAGCGCGAGGCCGAAAGCGACCCTTCGAGGATCTGGATATCGAGATAGAAGGAAACGACGAAAAGCAGGTTCGCCGCGATCAGCACCGCCCAGCGGCGATTGCGCCACTTGTGCGAGGTATTCTTGTGGGCCTCGGCGTGGTCGAGGGAGGCTTTCAGCCTGTCCTTCAGCGTGGCCTTGTTGTGCAGGTGAATCTGCTGCGCGCGCTCGCTGATCCGCTCCGGCTTGCTCGGCTCGCGACCGAACATGACCAGGATCTGCTCGCGGAAGCGGCGCTTGAGAATGTCGCTCATGCGCCCTCCGCATGACTGGAAGCGAAGCTGGGCTTCATCAGCCTCTCCACACTTCGCGCGGCTCGACGACTATGGCGGCCGGCTCCACCGGACAGATCATCTCGCACACCCCGCAACCCACGCAGGGCTCGTGAACCACGGGCGACTTGCGCTTGCCGCCGTCCGGCGAAAACACCTCCTCGATGCTGATCGCGCCCTTGATCGGGCACTCGCGCACGCACAGATCGCACTCCTCGACGTCATAGGGATGCTCGGCCACGCGTATCGGCTTCCATCGGTCCACGCTGACGTAGCGCATCCTCCCTTTGAAGTCCGGCCCGCGTGCCTGCCCCTTGAAGCCCTTGCCCTTGATCGCCAGGCAGGATTCGGGGCGCACCAGCCGCGCCACGCCTATGCGCTCCGCCATGTTCAGCGTCGGCTCGGGATCCTTCTCCTTGGCGAGCAGGACGGGCTTCGCCGCCAGTCGCGCGCCCGGGCGCACCGTCAAGGTCCTCGGGCTTGTGATAGGTGAGCGAACCAGTGGGGCAGGCGAGCACACATTGCACGGCATCGCAGGAGAAATCGCAGGGCTGCTCGCGGGCATCGATGTACGGAACGCCAACCCCGAAGCCATCCACCAGATCGGCCAGCTTGATTGCCTGCACCGGACAGACCTGCACGCACTGACCGCACTTGATGCATGAGGCGAGAAAATCCTTTTCGTCGAGCGCACCGGGAGGACGCAAGCGCTGCGTGCGTGCGTAGGCCATCGGCAGGTAACCCGACAGCGCTGCGCCGAATACGCCGCCGGTTAGGAGCACCGTGCGCAGGAAACGGCGCCGGTTTGCCTGCCGCTTCCAGATGGAAAGCGGCGGCTTCTTGCTCGGCGCCGGGCATGCGCCGCTTCTCCGGCAGTTTGCCGTTGGGATCTTCAGCCTCGCTCATGGCCTTCCTTCCGCGGACTGTCGAAGCGCGGCGCGGTCATCCTTCAGCAGCAGTTCCGGAGCCGAGAACGGCGCCAGACGCTCCAGGAAGTCCAGTGTCTCCAGCGCCGGCGCGTTCTTGAAGAAACGGGCGTGGGGAATCTCCATCCACACCCGGTCGGCGAAGGCATAGAGCTCGTAGGGCGTGTCGCCCACGCCATCGCCATCGCGGTCGAAGCCCTGGTAGTCGTCCCAGTAGTTGCCGCGCCACTCGTTGCGCTCGACTGCCGCGCGACCGCTGTAGGCGACGTCGCTCAGGTTGCCCTCGAAGATGTTGCCACTGACGATGTTGCCGCCCAGTTCGCTGGTGAACTGCAGCCCGATGCCGTTGTAGGCGATGAGGTTGTTGCGGATGTCGATCCGGGTGTCCGGCTGGAACGGCGAGAGGTCGGAGCCCATGCCTATGCCGCAATAGATGATCTCGTTGCCCTCGATCACCGCAGTCGCTCGCCTCCTTGAAGCCGATGCCCATGCCGGTGGCGCCGGTGGCGTGGGAAATGACGTTGTTGCGCACGTTCACTCCCTCCGTGTACATCAGATAGATGCCCACCGCGTTGTCGTAGAAGCGGTTGCCATTCCACCTCGTTGTCGTTGGCGAACATGAAGTGGATCGAATAGCGGCTGCGCTTGCCGACATTGTTGATGAACTTGTTGCCGTTCGAATACCAGACCACCATGTCGCGCGAATCCACCACCTCGTTGCCCTCGATGCGGTTGCGCATGCTGTACCACAGGCGGATACCGTCGCCGCGCACGCCGAGATCGAAGGGCTTGGAGCGCACCCGGTTGTTGCGCACCACGTTGTCGTTGGCCTGCTTGAGGTCGATGCCGAAAAGGCAGTCGTCGATCACCAGGTCCTCGATGGTGTTGCGATGGCCGCGCACGTTGAGGCAGGTGTCGTCGGTGTCGTGCGAGTCGCCCGAGCCCGTCAAAGTCAGTCCCCGCAACACGGCGCCGTCGGTCTCCAGACTGAACACCGTGCCCTTGTCGCCGCCATCGATGACGACCTCCCCCCGGCCCTCGATGGTGAGGGGTTTGCTGAGCACCACCGGACCGGCATAACTGCCCGGAGCAGGCTTGAGCACGGAGCCGGCCAGCGCTGCATCCACCAGTGCCTGGAAGGGCTTGCAGGCCATGGACGCGCGGATCACGCTCGTGCAGCGGAATCACGTCGGTGGGCTTGTGCACCTCGACCCGCGGCGCCGTGCTCAGATCGACACCCTGCCGCGGCCGCGACTCGCCGCCGCTTTCGGCGCCGATTCCGGAGGGAAGGGCGACGAACAGAAGCAGAGGAAGGACGGGGGCCAGCCAGAAAACCTTCGACATTACCAAAGTCAGGCGCCGGCGCCCGCCTCCGACTTGATCTGCTTGCGCCGCAGCAGCACAGCCAACATCAGCAGCACGAACACGGCCATCAGCAGCGCGTAGCCGTAGTGGGGATAGGAATAGGTGGAGAACTGCGCCACCTTGCCTTCGCCGAACACCGTGGGCATGAACGGCTTGACGGTGAAGGCGCCCCAGGGGTGCAGGTTGTGGCCGAAGAACCACAGCCATCCGGCATAGTCGATGAGGAAGAACAGCGGCAGCAGACCCGGCACCAGGGCCAGCAGGAGCTGAAACTGGCGCAGCTTCCAAACCCCGAGCACAACGATGACCATGACTGCGATCAGCCCGCCGACCACCACGCCGGTCACCGTCTTGAGGATGGCGCCCCAGCGGGCGATCACCTCCGGCTCCTTGAAGAAGCGTCCCGCCTCTTCCATGTAATTGTTGATGAAGGGGTCAAGCGTTCCCAACACGTAAAGATCGGCCACCATCCAGGCCGCCACCGCGGTGAAGCCAGCGGCGAGCACTCCGAGTTGCAGCTTCTTCTGCGCCAACGCGAAAGCCAGCAGCATCACCGCAAAGAAGCCGAAGAAGAATTTGGCCAGCGGACGTTCCACCGGCGCGCCGGTCTCCACCGGATACATGCCCACGTAATGGTTGATGGTGTTCATCTCGTGCATGCAGTCCAGGCCCATCTGCTGTTTCTCGGCCCGCCCGTGGCCGTCGTCGTCACGATGCCCGAGGTCGTCGCCCAGATCGCGCTGCTCCGTTTCCTGAGTCAGGCGCGTCTGTGGGATCGAAGTGCAGCCGTTGTAGACGGCGTCGAAATGAAAATGGATGCGGATGCCTTGGGGAAAGGCCTCTTCAGGGTAGTTAGGCGCCGTCAGCGACACCCACCAGATGGGGGTGAAGTAGGCCGCGATCATCAGGGCCAGCGCCACCAGGGTGAGCGCCGCCACCAGGAAATTCTGCTTGTTCTGAGCTGGCATGTTCGACTCACTGTAGCAGGTCGCCGTGCCCGCCGCGACCACGCCACGCAGGGATTGGGGGTTCGAGCCGGAAACCGCGCGCCGCCCGGCATTCGGGCGGCGGCGGACGTCCCGCCGCGGGGCGACGGCGGGACGCTGGACAGACTACTTCTTCTTGCCGCCGGCCTTCGTCTTGCACATGCTGCCGGGCATGGACAGGCTGGACTGATAGGCCGAGATTGCCACCAATTGCTCGTCGGTATAGGGCTTGATGACCTTGACCATGTCCGGATTGGCGTTGCGCCGCTTTCCGTCGCGAATTTCGGTCATCTGGCGCAGCAGGTACTTGTAGTGCTGGCCCGCGATCACCGGGTAGAACTTGTCCTTCGCCCCTTCGCCATTGCCGCCATGGCATTCCTTGCATTGCTTCTCGTACAGATCCTTGCCTTTTCCAACCTGCGCCGCCGCATCCGCCCCTTCGTACTTGCCGTGATCGGTCGGAATGCACAGGCCCTCGATGTAGACGGCGACATCGGCGAGTTCCTGCGGATCGGTCAGCGTGGCCGCGAAGGGATACATGGTGGGGTTGTCGCGCAGACCCCCGCGAATGTCCGCCATCTGTTTGATCAGTACCGTAGTGTGCTGGCCTGCGAGTTGCGGGAAGGTGCCGTCCGGACGGCCGGCGCCCGAGGGCAGGTGGCAGGCGCCGCACACCTCGTAGGCTTCCTCTCCGCGCTTCTTGTCGCCCTTCAGTTTCAGGGCTTCGATCTTCTCGCCCTCCTGGGCATTCCATTTGTAGTCCTTGGCTTCGATGCCTTCCTTCTTGGGCGCCGGCGGCCCGGCGAGCACCGACGCAGAAGCGAAGGCGAGGGACAGAGCGACTGCAACGAGCATTTTCATGGGGATCCTCTGCTGTATCGATTCAAGTGCGCGCATTGTTCCGTGAGCAGGCAGCCAGCACATTGACTGAAATCAACCCGGCGAACCCGTCCGGAACAAGCATTGACGCGCATTTCCACAATTTGTAAGAGGGGCTTGTCGGCCCCTGCGAATACCTGTCCGGTGCTGGTCGGCATGAAGCCGTGCAGCCAGCGACCAACAGGCAGGGCATCCTGCCTGCGGGCCGGATGCCAGGTCTCAGGGTTTGAGCTTGGAGACGTAGTCCGCTATCGCCTCGATCTCGGCATCCGACACGAGGTGCATTACACCCTTCATGGCCGCGCTGTTGCCGTTGGCGCGCGCGCCGCTCTTGATGTCCTGCATCTGCTTGACCATGTAAGCCTTGTTCTGGCCGGCGATCTTTGGGTAGTCGGGCATCAGCGCCTTGTTGCCCAGGGGGCCGTGGCAGGCATTGCAGGTCTTCTCCGAATAGAGCTTCTTACCGTCGAGGGCCGCCGCCGCAGCGCCGCCGCTGACTGTCGCCGCGCCCAGGACTGCGACTACACAAAGGATTGCACGCTTCATTTATTGACTCCTGATCAATGGTTGAAAAGGCGCGGGGAGCGACGCGCGCTCCCCGCCGTGCTACCGCCGAACCGCGCCTACTTGATCTTCTTCGCGCCGTTCTGTTCGAGGTAGGTCTTGGCGCGCAGCCCGATGTCGGCCGCCTTGACCTGGTATTGCCACACCTGCTCGGCCCACAGCGTGGCGTTCTGCCAGTCGTTCTTCTTGGCAGCCTCCTCGTGCTTGGCCTTGGTTTCCTTGATGCGGCCCAACTGGTCGGTGGCGTCCTCCATCAGCGCGACGACATCCGGGAAGTCCTTGTAGTTGACGCTGGTGATGTAGCCCACGACCTGGTCGATGACCGCCTGGGTATCGACGATCTTCTTCAGTTGCTTGTCGTAGTCCGCCTTGGTGTAGTCCACCTTGGCCGCCGTGGTCTTGGTCGCCTTCCAGCCCTTGGGCTTGACCAGCAGATAGCCCTGCATCTCCAGGTGCAGCGCCGAGCAGAACTCGGTGCAGTAGTAGGGGAACACGCCTTCCTTGTCGGCCTTGAACTTCACCGAAACCGTCTTGCCCGGCTCGATCGAGGCATGCACGTTGTACTGTCTCGACCGTAAAACCGTGGGTCTCGTCCTGGGCGCGCTCGAGGTTGGTCAGGTTGATCGTGACCTCGTCCCCGACCTCGACCTCGATCGTCTCGGGCGTGATGTGGGAGCGGATCAGGGTGCCGAAGACCTCGACCTTGTTGCCCTTCTTGGTGGTCTTCTCCTCGCCCGCCTTGACCATGCCGGGATGCGGCTTGTCGGTGCGGCTGTTGGTGCCGACCTTGTAGCGCACGCCCGGCTTGAGTTTGGATGCCGCGATCGCGACGACATAATGCGGCTCGCCCAGCGGGCAGCGGCATGTCGTAGAGCAATTGCATCTTGTCGTTGCCGATGTCGATCAACTGGTGATTCTGCGGATGCAGCGGACCGACCGGATTGAATCGGTCGATCGACAGCTTGTTGAGCGCCACCAGATACTTGCCCTTCGGATTGACCGAATCGCCTTCCATCGTCATGAGGTGGCCGATGTTGTAGTGGATGCTCAGCTTGTCCAGTACCTTGCCTTCGCAGAAGTTCCACTTCGCGACCTGGGAATCCACGTAGAGCGAAGTGTAGGCAACACAGGGCTTGGAGTCGTACTGGGTGTGCAGCGGACCGAGGCCGAGCTGAACCTGGGTGTGCAGCGCATCCTTCATGCCGATCACGGGAATGCCGTACGGATCCTTGCTTTCGAACTTCCCGGCCTTGATGGCGGCCTGGATCTTCTCGAAGCTGAACACCGACACGTGGGTATCGAGCTTGCCGGAGACCACGATGTACTTGCCGTCCGGCGTGACGTCGGCGCCGTGGGGGCTCTTCGGCTCGGGAACCAGGAACAGGATGCCTTCCTTGACCGAGACGTCCATCGGCAGCACGTCGAAGCCGTTGATCTTCTTCGCCTTGCCGGCCTTGACCAGTTCCGCGGCCTTCTTCCAGTTGATCACGTGCAGGTAGTCGGTGTCCTTGGCGGAGCAGCCGGCCTCGTAGGGCGGGCGGCCCTTCTCGATGCCGCCGACATAGCGCTCGGAGCAGAAGGAGTTGGTGAAGGACCAGCCGTCCGAGGGCCCTTGCCGGCGTCCGAAAGGTCTTGGGAATAGGGCGGCAGTTCGAGGGCGAAGGACTCCTTGGGATCGATGCGGCCTTCCTTGCGGTCGAACTTCCAGTAGGTGACGCCGCCGCGATAGCTTCTCGTTGAACTCCTCCAGCGGGACGAACTTGCTCTCGAAGGGTGCCGCGTACTGCACGGCCTCGATCACGTATTCGGTGTTCGGGCGTCACGAAGGCACCGCCGTGCTCCGAGCTTGATAGATCGGGTTGGCGACGATCTGCTTGGTCTCGAAGTCGCGCAGGTCGATCACGGCAATGCGCGGATTCGACTTGTCGTTGATGAACAGGAACTGTCCGTCGTACTCGCCGTTGGTCTCGGAGATCGCCGGGTGGTGGGTGTCGCCCCAGGTGATGTCGCGGCCATTCATCCGACCGCCCTTGAGCACCTCCTTCGACTCCTCGTCGAAGCCGTAGCCCTGCCAGGGCTCGGGCGTGAACACGCCGATGTACTTGAGGATGCGCATCGACGGAATGCCGTAGACGATGACCTGGCCGCTTTGGCCGCCGGAACTGAACGCAAGGAATTCGTCGCGCTTGCCGGTGGGCACATAGGTCTTGGCCGCCGCCAGCAGATCCTGCTGCGACAGGCTGCGGCGTTTCATCACGTCCTGCAAGGATTCCGCCGACCACGATGCGGCGGCCACCAGGCCCAGCCCCGCCGCGAGCAGGGCGGACAGGGTCTGTTTGGTCCCACGTTTCATAATTTGATCTCCCTAGAACGGAAAAGGGAATCGCCCGGACCTACCCAGCCCCGCGACGCACGCGGCCGGACCTGCGGCAATTCGTCGCAGCACTCTAGTCCGATGCTCCCCGATATCCTTGACTCACATCAACCCGCAGGGGACATCGGAAGCGCGAGAATCCATGGCTTTTGAAGCATCTCGCCAGCCGTACCGCGCATTGCGTCCATTCAGATATCCTTCCGGGCGTTCAACACAGATCCCGGAACGTCGACCGATCCCATGAAGCGCAGCCTGCTCGCCGATCTGGTGATCGTTCTCGGCATTGCCTTGGTCGGTGCCATCACCTGGAAGCTGCAGCCGAGCGCCGACATGGCACTGCCCGTATCGGACTGCAACCTCAATCTTCAGTCCTGCACCGTCGATCTTCCCCAGGGCGGGCGCGTGGAGATCGCCATCGAACCGCGGCCCATCCCGACACTGCGTCCGATCAAGGTGCGCATCGCACTCAGCGGCATCGAAGCGGCAAAGGTGGAAGTCGATTTCGCCGGTGCCACAATGAACATGGGCTTCAATCGGCCCGAACTGCGCGCCGCCGGCGGTGGTCGCTACGCGGGCGAGGCCACGCTACCGGTGTGCGTAACCGGCGCGATGCAATGGCAGGCCACCGTGCTGCTGCACACCGGGCGTGCTACTGTTTCGGTGCCGTTCCGTTTCGAAGCAGGGAGGCTCTGACACCATGGCAGCAAACGACGGCGGCGCTTCGCCGCCCTCGCCGGTCCTGATCGTGCTGGCCCTCATTCTCACCGGCGCTCTGGTCTGGGCGGTCGCCTTCTGGGACCCGTCCGGCCAGTCGCCCCACGGCGGCCCGGGCGTGACTACTGCGACACCCGTCGGCGGAGATTTCACTCTGCACTCGAGCGCGGGGCCCGTCTCGCTCCAGGACTTCCGCGGCAAGGTGGTGATGCTCTACTTCGGCTATACCCAGTGCCCCGACGTCTGCCCCATCTCGCTCGCCCAATGCGCCCAGGCGCTATCGGGGCTGGACAAGGCGGAACTGGACCGGGTACGGCTGGTCTTCGTCTCCGTCGATCCAGAACGCGATACCGTGGCCAGACTCAAGGAGTATGCCGAGTACTTCCACCCCAACGTCATCGGTGTGACCGGTTCCGCAGAGGAAGTCGCCCGAGTGGCGACACTCTATGGTTCGAGCTATGCCCGCCAACCGGCTCGCGCCGACGGCAGCTATGCGGTGGACCACTCGTCCTTCGTCTACCTCATCGACCGCAACGGCAAGCTGGCCGCCAGCATCCCCTACGGTACGCCAGGGGACAAACTGCGCGACCAGATCCGGGCGCTGCTGTAGCAGCGTCCACTTGCCATAAACCTGCGAACTCGCCCGATTCCTGGCAGGAGGTTCCATGCGCAACAAGACTCTGCTGGCTCTCGTCGCCGTCCTTGCCCTGGTGCTGGCGTGGGCGGCCTTCGTCTGGAAACCGCAGCCGGCGCCGCAACCCGCCGCCGCCCCAGTCGCCAAGGCGCCCGCCGGCGGCGACTTCACCCTGACGTCGGCCGGCGGCAGCCTAAGCCTGAAGGACTACCGCGGCAAGGTGCTGCTGCTCTACTTCGGCTACGCCTCCTGCCCGGACATCTGCCCGGCATCCCTTTCCGCCCTCGCCCAGGCGATATCGGCGCTCGACGAATCGGAATCGCGCCAGGTGGGTGCGCTGTTCGTTTCGGTCAACCCGGAGCGCGATGCGCCGGAGCGGCTCAAGGACTACGCCACCTATTTCCATCCGTCGCTGGTCGGCACCACCGGCAGCACCGAGGAGTTGACCGCTGCCACCGCCCTCTATGGCGCCAGCTTCCAGAAGCAGGAAGCGAAACCCGACGGCAGCTACGCAGTGGACCACTCGACCTCCACCTATGTCATCGACCAGAACGGCGTGCTCGCCGCCACGCTGGCCCACGGCACCCCCGCGACGGAGGTGCTGGCACAGATCCGCAGGCTGGTGCGGCAGCAACTGCCGACGCCTCCCAGCCCACCGACCACCGCCCAGTGACGGCCGGTGCGCACTTGACGCCATTCAAGTCGCGCGGCGAGCGGTTTCAACAGAATTCGCCGCGACGCTCGCAGACGGGGAATTCGATGGCTTTCAGATTCATGACGGTGGCGGCTGCCCTCGTGCTGGCGGCATCGGCCGAGCCGACCGGCGCCGCCGACCTGGAGCATGCCAAGGAGATCAATGGCGTCTGCGCCGCCTGCCACGGCGCATTCGGTCAGGGCGGAAAGCGCGGCGAGTATCCGCGCATCGCCGGCCAGCCGGCCCAGTTCCTCAAGGACACGCTGCGCTCCTTCCGCGCCAGGCAGCGGATCAACATCCCGATGTACCCCTACACCCAGGAACGGGAACTCCCGGACGAGGACATCGAGGCCGTGGCCGAGTACCTCGCCTCGATCCAGTTGCCAACTCGACCGCCCGAGTTCAAGGACAGCGACGACGCCCTGACCCGGTTGCTGGCCATGGAAAAGGTGATGATCGTGCCCCGCGCCGAAGGCGACCTTGCCAACGGCAAGGCGATCTACGACAAGGAATGCCACACCTGCCACGCCAAGGACGGACGCGGTCGGCGCAAGTTTCCGATGCTGGTCGGGCAATACACCAACTACCTGAAGAAGCAGACGGACGCCCTGGTGCGCATGGAGCGTCCCCACGACGAGGAGGCTCCCGGCGGCATTCTCAACAAGCTGAGCGAGAAGGACGTGCAGGACATCCTGGCCTACGTCACCACGCTCCAGGACACCGGAGCGCAGAAGTAACCGCCTATTCGGCGGGGAAGCCCCGCATCAGTTGCTCGACGATCCACCGCGCCTCGTCCTCGGCGACGAAGCGGCTCCAGGGCGGCATCGGCGTCCCGGGGCGCCCGTTCATGACAGTCGCAACGAGGGAATCGGCCGGCTTTTCGGCAAGTGCGGCGGGAGTGAGGGGTGGCCCGAGGCCGCCGTTGAGCGTCATGCCGTGGCAGGAGCCGCAATCCTGCCGCACGAGGCGCACCAGTTCCCGCTGGCGCGAATCGCCGGGAGCCTCCGCGAGCACCGTACCGGCGATGAAGCAAAGCGCCAGCATCAGCGACCGCGCCACGCCCCCTCCCGCGCGCGGGGGAGGCTTGGGGAGGGCGCATGCCCGATAGGAATCCAAGGCGCGAGGGGCGGGAAATGGCAAAGGCGTCAGCGCGGGCTTTGGCTACTCGGCCACCTCGACCACGCCGTTCATTTCCGGATGTGGCCCGCAGGTATAGGGATAGGTGCCGGGCTTGTCGAACTTCCGCTCCCAGGACTCGCCCGGGAACATGCGCTCCGACTCGAAGCCGCCCGCCCCGGTAAATAGCACCGAGTGGGAAGTGCGCTTCTCGTCGTTGATCCACTTGACGGTGGTACCGGATTTCACACGCACTTCCTTGGGCTCGAACTGATACTTGTCGATGCGCACCTCGACCGCGCCCTGGGCAGCGGCAGGAAGCGCCGCGGCCGCCAGGACGGCGGCCGCGAGCAGGGAGATGCTTGCCCTCATTCCAGGGGGAATCCCATCCGCATCACTGCTTCACGACATTGACGTCGGCCTTGGCATCGTCGAGCCCAAGGGTGTAGCCCATGGAAACGTGATGGAAGCGGCCGGCGGCGTGATCGTCGTGGATCGCAAAGCCGAAGTTGTAGGGCTTGCCCGCCGCCACCGCGACGTCGCCCTCGCCACCGGAGAGCTTGCGGGTGAAAGTCACCGTCCAGGTATCGCCGGCCTGCTTGCCGTCCGCGCCCACCAAGGCCTTGCCGCCCTCCATCACGCGCTTGTCGGCGACATAGCCGTCGGCGGGCTTGGCACCCTTGCCGCTCTTCCACTGCAGCAGGTCGTAGAACTTGCCGCCGGCGAGGTTGGCATCCTTGACGTACTTGGTCTTCTTGTCGTCCTTGGCCGCCGGCATGGTGCGGGAGTCCTCGTGGCAGGTCGCCCAGCAGCCACCGATGTTGGCCCATTCGACCTTGTTGTCTTCCAGCATGAAGGCCAGCTTGAGCGGGTTGTCGGCATCCATCTTGTTGCCGCCCGACGCGCCCGTGGCCTTCCAGGTAAAGCGCAGGTACATGTTGGCGCCGTCGTGGGCCGCCTGAACAGTAACCGGGATCGCCGCCGGCTTGCCCTTGGGCGGATTCGGCTCGATCTTCGCCCCGGAAACCATCTTCTTGGCGAACTCCCCAACCTCTTCCTCGTGGCAGGCAGTGCAGCTTTCACCCTTCTTCATGCCCTTGAAGCCGCTGTGCTCGGTACCCTTGGTGATCCACTCCATCGGCGATACGCCGGGGTAGAACGCGGTCAGTTTCTTCGACGGCACCTTGCTCCAGTCGGCCGGCGCCGCCGCGTGGGCGCCAACCGCCCCAAGGGACACCAGCACCGCCACTGCCGACACGGGAATCAACGCTCTCTTCATACCATCTCTCCTTTTGTTATCGACGCGGGCCGCGCCCGCCAGTGATTGCCATAGCCGACGTTGTCAGGATGCATCGTCCTCTTCGGTCATGCCCTGGGGTTTCTTGTGGGCGATGCCCTTGTGGCAGTCGATGCAGGTCTGCTTGTCGCGCAGTCCGATCTCGTGCTGCTTGCGCGCGCGCTGCTTCTGAACCTCCAGGTTCATGCCTTCGAAGCTGTGGCAGTTGCGGCATTCGCGGGAGTCGGACGCCTTCATTCGCTTCCACTCGTTACGCGCGAGATCGAGCCGCTTGGCCTCGAACTTCTCCGGCGTGTCGATGGTCTTCATGAACTTACCGTACAGCTCCTTGGACGCCGCGAACTTGCGCGCCATCTTGTGCACCCAGTCCTTGGGTACGTGGCAGTCGGAGCACATTGCGCGCACCCCGGTACGGTTGGTGTAGTGAATGGTCTTCTGATACTCCTGATAGACCGTTTTCTCCATCTCGTGGCAGGAGATGCAGAACTCCAGGGTGTTGGTGGCTTCCATGCCCGTGTTGAATCCACCCCAGAAAAATATCCCGGCGAAGAAACCCACCACGAGCAAGCCGAGCATCGAGTACTTGGCACTGGGCTTGCGAAGGCTCGCCCAGAATCCTGTTCTCCCGCCGATTTCCTGATCAGCCATTTCTTCTTCCTTCTGACTGCCCGGGGAACAATCCCCGGGCAAGCTTACTAGTGTCGAGACGATTAGTAGATGTCGTGCTGCGTGTTATAGACGTTGAACTTGCCGGTAGGAGTGATCATCTTCGGATCGGTGATCACCTTCTTCAGCGCCAGCGTCTTGTCGTCATACACCACGATCGCCGATTGGTCGGTCTTGCCGCCCCACAGCGAGATCCACACCTCGGTGCCGTCCGCACTGTACTCAGGATGCACCGCGCGGCGGATCGCCTTTGTTTCCGGCAGACCCGAGTCCTTCGCCACGTTGATGATCTTCTTGGGCTTGGACAGGTCCGCCATGTCCCACACCGCGACCGATTCGGCGATTTCCTTCTCCGGATTCTGCGGCGCATCGGCCCACAGATTCTTGGACTTCGGATGGGTCTTGACGAACAGGTTCCCCGGCACGTGCTTGACTTCCTGCACCACCTTCCAGGCATTGGCCTTGTTCTTCTCCGGGTCGGTGCCAATCAGCGTCACCACGTCGGCACCCAGGTGGCCTGTCGCCCACACCGGACCGTAGGTCGGATGGGTGAAGTTCGCGCCACGGCCCGGGTGCGGGAGCTTCTTGGTATCCACCAGCGCGGCCAGTTTGCCTTCCTTGGTGTCGACCACGGCGATCTTGTTGGAGGCATTGGCCGCCACCAGGAAGTAGCGCTTTGAGGCATCCCAGCCGCCGTCGTGCAGGAACTTGGCGGACTCGATGGTGGTGACCTTGAGGTTCTTGATATCTGAGTAATCCACCAGCAGGATCTGGCCGGTCTCCTTGATGTTGACCACCCACTCGGGCTTGATCTCGGAGGAAACGATCGAGGCCACGCGCGGCTCGGGGTGGTACTCGCCATCCACCGTCATGCCGCGGGTGGACATGATCTTCATCGGCTTGAGGGTCTCGCCTTCCATGATCACGTACTGGGGCGGCCAGTAGGATCCGGCGATGGCGTACTTGTCGTCGTAACCCTTGAACTTGGAGGTGTCCACCGAGCGTGCGTCGAAGCCCACCTTCACTTCGGCGACTACCGCCGGCTTCTCCATCCACAGGTCGATCAGCGACAGTCGGCCGTCGCGTCCGATGACGTAGACATAGCGACCGGACTTCGACAGGCGCGAGATGTGCACCGCGTAGCCGGTCTTGACGATGCTCTCGATCTTCTTGGTGTCGCCGTCGATCAGCGCCACCTCGCCGGTGTCGCGCAGCGTCACCGAGAACATGTTCGCAAGGTTGTACTTGTTCATCTGCTTGGTGGGGCGCTTGTCCACCGGGACGAGCAGCTTCCACGTCGCTTCCATGTCCTTCATGGAAAACTCGGGCGGAATATCCGGCGTCGTCTGGATGTACTTCGCCATCAGCGCGATCTCATCCTTCGTCAGAATGTCGTCGAAGTTGACCATCCCGCCTTCGGTACCGTAGCCGATGATCTTTTCCAGTCGGCTGCCGCCCAGCTTGAGCGTGCCGCCTTCCTGGGTCGAACCGTCCGGCAGCTTCTTGGTCCAGTGCGGTTCGAGGTTCTTGCCGGTGGCACCCTTGCGCAGCACGCCGTGGCAACCGGCGCAGCGCTCGAAGTAGATCTTCTTGGCCTTTTCCTTCTCCTCGGCGGAGAGTTTGGGGGCCTCCTGCGCGAACACGCTGCCGATGGCAAGCGGCAGCGCCGCGATCAGGAATGCACCAGACAACCAGTTGCTGCGAGACCTCATGTCTTACCTCCCGAGTGGACAGATTCAGCAAATTTCGACGAGCGGGCCCTGCTTCTCCGCTGCGCGCACTTTCCGCTCGGCGCCTGGGTGCGTCCTTGACAGGTGTCAATTTTTGCGGTGCCGCGGGCGCCTAAAGTGCGGCAGCAACGGCACAACAGTATGGGGAGATCGGAATGGGCGGATCGGTGTGTTACGACCGACAGGCTGGCGGGAACGGATCTTCGGCGCATTCCCCGCTGACGCGCGGCTTCGGCAGGCGGCTCCTGGCCCTGCTGCTGCCGCGATCGACAACCCACGATGCTGACCGACGCATCTCGGCACATGATAGGCGGGCCGCCGACGCCTGCGCCGACTCGCGAGCGAATGCGCGAACGCGACGGGGCAAGGTTTACCTTGTCGGCGGAGGCCCCGGCGATCCCGGACTGCTGACGATTCGTGCGGCGAAACTGCTCGCCAGCGCCGACGTCGTCGTCTATGACGCACTGGTCAGCAGCGAAGTCGTTCGATTGATCGGAGACAATGCCCAGCGCATTTACGTCGGCAAGCAGGCCGGCCGCCACACGCTGCCCCAGGCCGAGATCAACAGCCTGCTGCTTAGGCTCGCGCAAGAGGGCCGACACGTGGTGAGGCTCAAGGGAGGCGATCCCTTCATCTTCGGCCGCGGCGGCGAGGAGTTGGAGGAATTGGCGGCGGCAGGGATAGAATTCGAGGTAGTACCCGGAATCACGGCCGCGTCAGGAATGGCCGCTTACGCCGGCATCCCGCTCACCCACCGCGACTACGCCCAAGCCTGCATCTTCGCCACCGGCCATCTGAAGGACGACAGCTGCGACCTGGACTGGCCCGCCCTCGCCCGCTCTAACCAGACGGTGGTGATCTATATGGGCGTAGGTGCGCTGCCGATAATCTGCCGTGAGCTCGTCGCCCACGGTCTGCCGCCGACCATGCCTGCCGCCCTGGTTCAGAACGCTACCGCCGCCGCCCAGCGCAGCATCTCGGGCAGCCTCGCAGCGCTGCCCGAACTGGCCGTGGCAGCAGGCATCGGCGCACCTGCGCTAATCGTCATCGGCGAGGTGGTGCGCCTGCAGACCCGGCTCCAATGGTTCCATCCATCGCAACAGGAATCCGCCGCCCGCATAACCGAAACGGCCTGATCCGCCTTCGGCGCGCCCCCTCGGCAGGCCTGCCCGAATTCGGCCACCGCGGGTCCAGGCCCGGGCGGTCAGGACGACCGGCCACCTGGAACCGCATGACACCGTCACACGTCAGCCTGGACGAATTCCTGCGTCGGCCGCCTGGACGATGACTGATCGGCGGTGGGAACTCAACGGCCCCCGCCCCCGCCACCGCCGCCGCCACCGCCGCCACCACCACCACCACCGCCACCACCGCCAGCGCCTCCCCCTCCAGCACCGCCGCCAGGACCGCCAGATCCTGCGGCTCCAGCGCCGGCACCGGCGGCAGCCGCGCTCGCGCCCTTACCGGCCTGGGTAGTGCTCTGCTGCTGAGCCCGGGTCTGGGTCTGCTCGCGGGTCTGCTGCCGCGGGTCTGAGTCTGCTCGCGTGATTGGACCGGCTGCACTTGGGTTGCCTTCTTGGACTGCAGTTGATCCCGGGTCTGAAGCTGGTCCTTGGTCTGCAGTTGGTCCTTCGTCTGGAGCTGGTCCTTCGTCTGGAGCTGGTCCTTCGTCTGGAGCTGGTCCTTCGTCTGGAGCTGGTCCTTCGTCTGGAGCTGGTCCTTCGTCTGGAGCTGGTCCTTCGTCTGGAGCTGGTCCTTCGTCTGGAGCTGGTCCTTCGTCTGGAGCTGATCCGCCGCGAGGGCACCGACGGCGCTTGCGGCAAATGCTCCGGCGACCAACGTGGCGAGCAGGGATCTGTGCAACATGGCTGACTCCTTCCGTTCGGATTGAACAGTGACTATTGGACTCCCCCCGTGTTAGCGCAGTACATGTTTACGTGTTTCAGTTGGTTACAGTCGGCGACCCGCCACCGGGATGCTGGCTGTCGTGGGCACCGTCGTCTGCGGTCTGAAGCATCGGCCACAGCCGGTGCGAGTCGAGCAGCAGGCGGTAATGCGCTTCGCCGGCTTCGAGTTGGGCGGCGGTGGCGGCGAGCCGCGACTCGATGGCAAGCCTCCGGGCAATCAACACCTCCGAGAGGCCGCCCTCGCCGAGCGCGTAGCCGCGTGCCACCAGCTCTGCGCTGGCCTCGACCCGCTCCGCAGCGCGGCGCAGGATCTGCCAGTTGTCATGGGACGAGCGCGCCGCCAGCCAGGCGTTGGCCGCCTCGGCTTCGAGCTTATTGAGCACCCCCGCCTCGCGGTTCGCCGCCGCCTCGGCGTTGGCGCGGGAAAAGTCAGCCGCGGCGGAGCGCCCCTGGCCGGGGAGAGGGATCGCCACGCTCACCCCCACGATGCGCTCGGCACCGCTGCGCTCCGACGCATAGCGCAATCCCACCGTCGGATCCGGCTGGCGGTCGGCGTCGCTGCGTGCGGCGCCAAGCTGCCCACGACGCGCCTCGGTGCGGGCCAGCGCCAGTTCATGGTTGTGGGCGAGAATCTGCTCGCGCCAGAATTCCGCGCCCTGTTCCGGCGCTTGCGGCTCCCGCAGTACTGGCCGTTCCGGCAGCGCGATTCCGGGAAAACGCAGTCGCACCTCGTTCGCCGCGATGGCGCTACGCGCCTGGGCCTGGGCATGCGCCGCTCCGGCCTGCGCCAGCGCCGCCTCCGCCTGGTGGCGGTCGAGCCGGGCGGCGTCGCCGGCCTTCACCCGCTTGTCGATGACGTTGAACTGATCGCGCAGCAGCGCCACCTGCTCTTCCCATTGCTGCGCCTCGGCGCGACTGCGCAGCCAGCCGAACCAATTCTTTAGCAGCATGCGCGCCGATTCGTGGCGTGCATCGAGGTGGGCCAGTTCGGCCCGGGTGACGCCCTGGGCGCCGATCTCGCCGTCGAGCCGCGCCTTGCCCGGCAAGCGCAAGGGGCGCTCCAGGCCCACGTCCCATTCATGGAAGCGCTGCCCATCCTCATCGGTGCGCCGCTGCTGCGCGCCGAGCCTGACGTTGAACTCGTGGCCTCCCGCGACCAGTTGATCGCGGCTCGCCTGCGCCGCGCGCACGCCCGCCGCCGCCGCCTGCACCGACGGGTGGGCGGCCAACACGCGATCCACCACCTCCGCCGACGGCAAGTCGGCATAGTCTGCGGCGGTGGCCGCACCCGCAAACACGGCAATAACGACGGTGCTCCAGCACTTCATTCCGAAGCCTCCCACACTGATTTTCCTTTGCGGCCCTTCGCGCCTCTGCGGTGAACTCGTCACGCAAACCTCCCGAACTCGATGATCGGCGACAGCCAGTAGGCCACCTCCGGATTGGGCAGCAGGGCCTTGAGGTGGGCAATCAGTGCCCGCGCGTCCTCGCAGTTCAGCACCGTCTGGATCTGCACCCGCCGCGCCCGCCCGCGCACTTCCTCCACCACCCCCGAGAGGCGCACCGCCTGGCCCTTGCCCTCCACCTGGCTGATGGTGAAGCCGCGCACCCATTCGGGCCGCTCGAGCAGGTAGTCGATCAATTCTTCCTCCAGAGCCTTGGGAAACACCAGCGTCAAACTACAATCGAGGCGCTTCATGTCGCCGACTCCTGAAGTTTGGCCGGTGCCGGGGCGTGGTCCATGCCGAAGCGGCGGTAGAGTATTGGCAGCACGATCAGCGTCAGCGCGGTAGAGGTGACCAAGCCCCCGATCACGACGATCGCCAGCGGACGCTGGATTTCCGATCCCGGTCCGCTGGCGAAGAGCAGCGGCACCAGACCGAACGCGGCGATGCTGGCGGTCATCAGCACCGGCCGTAGCCGCCGCTGCGCGCCCTCGGTGACCACCCGTGCCAAGTCCATGCCACGCTCGAAGAGCTGGTTGAAGTAGCTCACCATGACGACACCATTGAGCACCGCGATGCCCAACAGGGCGATGAATCCCACCGAGGCCGGCACCGAAAGGTACTCGCCCGACGCCCACAGCGCGAACACGCCGCCGATAAGCGCGAAGGGAATGTTGGCGAGAACCAGCAACGCCTGCCGCAGCGAGCGGAAGGTGGCGAAGAGCAGGGCGAAAATCAGTGCCAGGGACACCGGCACCACCGTGGCGAGGCGCTGCGCCGCGCGCTGCTGGTTCTCGAACTGGCCGCCCCACACCGAATGGTAGCCGGTCGGAAACGTTACCTGCGCCGCCACCGCCTTCGCCTCTTCGACGAAGCCCACGAGGTCGCGGCCGCGCACGTTGGCCTGCACCAGCACCATGCGCTGGGCATTCTCGCGATCCACCTTCACCGGGCCGTCCACGCGTTCGAGCCGGGCCACGCTGGTCAGCGGCACGCTACTACCGTCGGCGGCAGTCAGCGTGAGTCCGGCGAACAGCGCCGGCGAGGCGCGCAGCGCGTCCCCGCCGCGCAGCAGCAGCGGGGTGCGCCGCCCGGGCTCCAGTACCAGGCCCATGATCTCGCCCTCGATCTGGGCGCGCAGCGCCGATCCGATGCCATCGACATCGAGGCCGTGGCGCCCCGCTGCCAGCCGGTCGATCAACACCCTTTGATACTGTACGCCATCGTTCTTGAGTGTCAGCACGTCCTCGGCGCCGCGCACGCCCTGTAGGGCCGCGACGGTCTGCTCCGCGAGGCGGTTGAGGGTGTTGAGGTCGGGGCCGAAGATCTTCACCGCGAGGTCGCCGCGCGCCCCGGTGAGCATCTCCGAGACGCGCATGTCGATCGGCTGGGTGAAGGCGAAGGCCACGCCGGGAAAGTCAGTCATGACGGCGCGGATCTCGTCGATCAGCCACGCCTTGTCCGGCCGGCGCCATTCACTCATGGGCTTGAGCACGAGGAAGGAGTCAGTCTGGTTCAGGCCCATGGGATCCAGGCCCAGTTCGTCGGAACCGGCGCGGGCGACGATGCGCCGCACTTCGGGCACGCGCGTGAGGATCGCGCGCTGCACCGCGAGGTCGGTGCGCGCCGTCTCCTCGATGCCGATGGAGGGCAGCTTCTCCAGTTGCAGGATCAGGTCGCCCTCGTCCATCACCGGCATGAAGGTCTTACCGATCAGTGTGTAGACGCCTGCCGTCAGCGCCAGAAGCGCAAGCGCCACGGCGATCACGCTACGACCGTGGGCCAGTGACCAGTCCAGCGCCGGCCGGTAGGCACGCTGGGCGAGGCGCACCAGCCACGGATCGTCGTGCCCCACCTTCTTCAGCAGGAAGGAGGCGAGCACCGGGATCACGGTGAGCGACAGCAGCAGCGAAGCCGAGAGCGCGAACACGATGGACAGCGCCACCGGCACGAACAGCTTGCCCTCCAGCCCTTGCAGGGTGAGCAGCGGCAGGAACACTAGGATGATGACGGCGATGCCCGAGGCCACCGGCACAATCACTTCCGCCACCGCACGGTAGATGACGTGCAGCCGCGGCAGGACGGCGGCATTGTGGTGGCGCGCCGCGGCGAGGTGCGAGACGATGTTCTCCACCACCACCACGGCGGCGTCCACCAGCATGCCAATGGCAATGGCGAGCCCGCCCAGGCTCATCAGGTTGGCGGACATGCCGAACTGGCGCATCAGGATGAAGGTCGCCAGTGCCGACAGCGGCAGGATCAGCGCCACCACCAGGGCGGCGCGCAGGTTGCCGAGGAACACCACCAGCAGGATCAGTACCAGCGCGATGGCCTCCGCCAGCGCCCGCGAAACCGTTCCGACCGCGCGTTCCACCAGACTGCCGCGGTCGTAGAACACGTCGGTCGTGACGCCCGGCGGCAGGCTCGCCTGCATCTCCTCGAGCTTGATCCGTACTGCGTTCACCACCTGGCGCGCATTGGCGCCGCGCAGCCCCAGAACCAGCCCCTGCACCGCCTCGCCCTTGCCGTCCTGTGTCACCGCGCCGTAGCGCGTCAGGCTGCCGATGCGGACCTCGGCGACGTCGCCAACACGGGTGACGCCGCCGTCGCGCTGGGCGACGACGATGGCGCGCAGGTCGTCAAGGTCGCGCACGGCGCCCTCGGCCCGCACCAGCAACGTCTCCTCGCCGGCGGAAAGCCGTCCCGCGCCTTCGTTGCGGTTGTTCATCTCCAGCGCCTGGCGCAACTGGGCGATGCTCAGGGCCCGTGCCGCCAGCGCCGCGTTGTCCGGCACCACCTCGAAGCTGCGCACTAGTCCGCCCAGAGAATTCACGTCGGCGACACCCGGCAGTGTGCGCAATTGCGGCCGGATCACCCAGTCGAGCAGCGCGCGCTTCTCCGCCAGCGGCAGGTCTCCCTCGACGGTGAACATGAACATCTCGCCCAGCGGCGTGGTGATCGGCGCCAGCCCGCCGCTGACTCCCGTCGGAAGATCGCGCGCGATGCCGGCGAGCCTTTCGGCCACCTGGCTGCGCGCCCAGTAGATGTCGGTGCCGTCGTCGAAGTCGATGGTGATGTCGGCGATGGCGTACTTGGATGTGGAGCGCAGGATGCGCTGCTTCGGGATACCCAGCATCTCCAGTTCGATGGGGGCGACGATGCGCGCCTCCACCTCTTCGGGCGTCATGCCCGGCGCCTTCATGATGAGCTTGACCTGGGAGGTGGACACATCCGGGAAGGCGTCGATGGGCAACTGGCGGAAGGCAAGCAGGCCAGCGGCGACCAGCACCAGGCTCAGGCCCAAGACCAGGATGCGCTGGGTCAGCGCGAACTGCAGCAGGCGCGCAAGCATCATTCGCCCCCTATGCCCGAGGAGGCGGCCTTGAGGGCGGCCACCCCCTTGACGGCGATGCGCGCGTCATCCGCCAGCACGCCCTTGACCAAGCTGTCCGCGGCACCCTCGCTCACCATTTCCACCTGCTCGAGCGAGAAGCCTGAAGTCGTCTGCACGAACACCACCAGCTTGCCCGCGACGCGCGCCAAAGCGGCGTTGGGCACACGCCACTCGCCCGCCTCCGCGACGCTCGCCACGCTCGCCTCGACGAACTGGCCGGGGCGCAACCGCTGCGCGCCCTCCGAGACCTGGGCGCGCACCATGACCGTCTGGTTGGCGCCAACGCTGCTGCCGATGGCGAGCACCTTGCCCACCGCGGAAGCAGACGGCACACGAACCGCGGCGCCGGGAGCCAGCCGCTCGATGCGCGCCACCGGTATCTGGACTTCCAGCCACAGCGGCTTGAGGCGGGCGATGCGCATCAGCGGCGCCGCCGCCTCCACCCTTTGCCCCGCCGTTGCCGAGACCTCCAGCACCACCCCGTCCAGCGGCGCCCTGATCTCCACAACAGCCCCCAGGGTCTGGCCTGATTTGAGGCGTTCGATTGCCATCTCCGGCACGCCCGCCAGCCGCAGCGCCTGGCGCCGCTCGGCGTAGGCGGCGGCGGCCTCCGCGTACTGACTTTGCGCCGCCCGCAGGCGGCTTTCGGCAATGATGCCTTCCTTCTGCAACTGCTCGTCGCGCCTGAGGCTGTCGGCGGCGAGCTGACGCTGCGTCGAGGCCTGGAGCAGGCCGCGCTGGATCTCGGCAAGCTGGGCGCTGGCGAGCTTCGCCAGCAGATCGCCCTTGCGCACCTCGGCGCCTGCCGCCACGGTTAGCTGCTCGACCAGACCGGCCACCGGCGCCGCCACCACCTGGAGCTGCCCCGGCGGCACCACCACCTGCGCCGGCAGCCCCGATATCTCCCCCGCCCCCTGCCGCGCCAGGGCCGCAGTCTCTATGCCCAGCGCCCGGCTCTGCTCGGCGCCCAGCTTCACCGCCTCGGCGGCGAGCGCCCCCTGACTCAAACACAGCGCCACCGCGAGCGCGAATCCGCGTCCGGCCGGCCGTCCATGCCAATTGTCTGATTGCATTCCCTGCTCCTTGTCACTGCCCCTGCCCGAAGTCGGCGCACCGGTTCGGCGTCCGACGCTGCGTGCCCGGAGGACCACCGTGTGCTGCGTGATCGCCGGATTGTCGGTCCATTTGCGCCCAGGTTCCGCCGCTTCAAGCGCCCGATGCGCAGACATTGATCTGCATCAGCGGGCAGAGAACTAAGGTGGCTCGTGCGACGAAATGTCGCGGCCGCGAAAGCCGCGACCGAACGCGCGGGGCGAAGGATGGGGCCGCTTCCTTAACCGCCGCTTATCGAAGGCGGAAATCTCAGCGCGCCACCAGCGCCGCAGCGACGAGGATCATCGCGCCGCCGGCGATCTGCAGCGGCAGCACCGCCTCGCCGAGGAAGGCCGCGGCGAGGACGATGGTGACCACCGGTTCCAGGGTTGAACAGGATAGAGGCGCGGCTCGCGCCTATGCGCTGCAGGCCGGCGAAGAAGGTGAAGATGGCGATCACTGTCGACACCACGGCGATGGCGGCGAGCGCGAGCCAGCCGGATGCGTCGGAAGGAAAGCGCAGATCGGAAAACCCGGCAATCCCGCTCAGCACCACGGCCGCGCTCAGGCACACCACCGCGCTGATGCCGATGGAATCGGTGCCGCGCAGGAAGCGGCTGCCCACGGTGATGTACATGGAGTAGATCAGCGCCGCCGCGATTCCCAGCGCGATGCCCAGCGCGCTGCCGCTGCCCGAGCCGATGGTCAGCGCCGTGCCGGCGAAGCTCAGGGCGAGCAGCGCGCCCTTGCGCCAGGTGAGGTGCTCGCCCAGAAACAGTGCGGCGAGCAGCGTCACCAGCACCGGGTAGAGGTAGAGCAGCAAGGCCACCAGGCCGGCCGAGGCGTGATTCAGCGCCGAGAAGTAGGCCATCGCCTGGCCGACATAGCCGATGCCCCCCATGGCAGCGGCCACCGCGAGCTGTCGGCCGCGGGGAAAGCGCCGCCCCGTCGCCACCGTCATTGCCGCCAGCAGCGCGCCGGCAAGGGCAAAGCGTACCCACAGCACGCCGCTCACGTTGGCACCACTGGCATAGGCAGTGCGGGCGAAGATCGCCATCGCGCCGAAGGAGACTGCCGACACGGCGATCAGCGCCGCACCGAAAAGGTGAGGGTTTGTTTTCACTTGTGTTACCCGGCCTGTTGTCTCTCGGTCGCGGCACCATTGTCCTACACATTCTGCTAATCTCCGGCCTTGCTCAAGAGAGGCAGGCCGCACCGGTCCGCGGGCACTGACTCTTTCCTGGAGGAGGAATGTTCCAAGTTCGAATACACGGTCGGGGCGGACAGGGCGTGGTCACCGCGGCGGAAATGCTGTCGGTGGCGGCGTTCCTCGAAGGCCGCCACGCCCAAGCCTTTCCCAGCTTCGGTTCAGAGCGCACCGGGGCGCCGGTTGTCTCCTTCTGCCGCATCGACGACAAGGAAATCCGGCTGCGCGAGCCGGTGATGGAGCCCGATGCCCTTATCATCCAGGACCCGACCCTGCTGCACCAGGTGGACGTGTTCTCCGGTCTGAAGCAGGACGGCTACATCCTGATCAACACCCACCGCAGCTTCGACGATCTGGGCATCGGCGAGTTGGTCAAGGGCTGGCGCCAGGAGCGGCTTTGCGTCGTCCCGGCGACCGAGATCGCCATGAAGCACGTCGGCCGCCCGGTGCCCAACGTGCCGCTGCTCGGCGGCTTCGCCGCCGTGAGCGGCAAGGTCAAGCTCGAATCGGTGGTGGAAGCAATACGCCAGCGCTTCTCCGGCAAGATCGGGGAAGGCAACGTCGCTGCCGCCGGCGACGCCTACGACTTCGTCACGAGAGCAGTGGTGGAGGCACTAGACGATGCTTAGACAGATCGAGGGTTCCCGCGGCGTCGCGGAGGGGGTGGCGTTGTGCCGCCCGGAAGTGATCTGCGCCTATCCGATCTCGCCCCAGACCCACATCGTCGAGGGCCTGAGCGAACTGATCAAGAGCGGGGAATTGAAGGGCTGCGAGTTCATCAACGTCGAGAGCGAGTTCGCCGCCATGTCGGTGGCGATCGGTGCCTCGGCGGCAGGCGCCCGCGCCTACACCGCCACCGCCAGCCAGGGGCTGCTGTTCATGGTCGAGGCGGTGTACAACGCCGCCGGCCTCGGGCTCCCCATCGTCATGACGGTGGCGAACCGCGCGATCGGCGCGCCGATCAACATCTGGAATGACCACACCGATTCCATGTCGCAGCGCGACTGCGGCTGGATCCAGCTCTTCGCCGAAACCAACCAGGAGGCGCTGGACCTGCACATCCAGGCCTTCCGCCTGGCCGAGGAGCTCTCGCTGCCGGTGATGGTGTGCATGGACGGCTTCATCCTCACCCATGCCTACGAACGGGTCGACGTGCCGACCCAGGCCCAGGTGGACGCCTATCTGCCGCCCTACGAGCCGCGCCAGGTGCTGGACCCGAGTCAGCCGGTGTCGATCGGTGCCATGGTCGGCCCCGAGGCCTTCACCGAGGTGCGCTACCTCGCCCATGCCAAGCAGATGCAGGCGCTGGACCTCATCCCGCAGTACGCGGTTGAGTTCAAGGAGGTGTTCGGCCGCGACAGCGGGGGGCTCACCCACAGCTACCGCACCGAGGATGCCGAGACCATCGTCGTGGCGTTGGGATCCGTTCTGGGCACCATCAAGGACACGGTGGACGAGATGCGTGACGAGCGCATACGCATCGGCGTGCTGGGCATCACCTCGTTCCGTCCCTTCCCGCTGGAGCAGGTGCGCCGCGCCCTGAAGCACGCCAAGCGCGCCGTCATCGTCGAGAAGAGCCTGGCGGTGGGGGTGGGCGGCGTGGTGGCGATGAACGTGCGCTCGGCGCTCTCCGGCCTGCACCTGCGCGGCTACACCGTGGTCGCCGGCCTGGGCGGGCGGGCCATCACCAAGAAGTCGCTGCACCAGGTGCTGCGCCAGGCGATCAAGGACGAACTGGGGCACACCACCTTCCTCGACCTCGACTGGAAGTTGGTGCACCGCGTGCTGGAGCGCGAAAAGGAAATGCGCCGCTCCGGCCCCATCGCCGAAGGCATCCTGCGCGATATCGGCGTGGTAGCGTCGCGCATCGGCTGACTTTCCAGATACTCGAGAGGTCCAGCCATGGCATTCCAGCCCATCAAGTTCTATCAGACCGGCACCTTCACCGTCGGCAACCGCCTGCTGGCACCGGAAGAGCGCAGTGTGCAGGCCAACATGCAGCGCACGAACTCGATCAATTCGGGCCACCGCGCCTGCCAGGGCTGCGGCGAGGCGCTGGGCGCGCGCTACGCCATCGACGCGGCGATGAACGCGACCAACAACCAGTTGATCGCAGCCAACGCCACCGGCTGCCTGGAGGTGTTCTCCACGCCCTACCCGGAGACGTCGTGGCAGATCCCCTGGATCCATTCGCTGTTCGGCAACGCGGCTGCGGTGGCCACCGGCATCGCTGCCGCGATGCGCGTCAAGGGACGCAGCGACGTGCGCGTGGTGGCCCAGGGCGGCGACGGCGGCACCACCGACATCGGCTTCGGCTGTCTTTCGGGGATGTTCGAACGCAACGACGACGTGCTCTACATCTGCTACGACAACGAGGGCTACATGAACACCGGCGTGCAGCGTTCCTCGGCCACGCCGGCGATGGCACGCACCGCCACCACGCCGGCGGTCGGTCCGCAGCCGGGCAACGTCTTCGGCCAGGGCAAGAACCTGCCGGCGATCGCCATCGCTCACGGCATCCCCTATGTCGCCACCGCCACCGTGGCAGGCCTGCGCGACCTGGAAGCCAAGGTCACCCGTGCGATGGAGTTCCGCGGCGCGCGCTACATCCACATCCTGGTGCCCTGCCCCCTGGGCTGGGGCTCGCCCTCCCACGACACCATACGCATCGCGCGACTTGCCAAGGAGACCGGCTTCTTCCCGGTATTCGAGGCCGAGCATGGCGAGGTGACCCATGTGCTGAAGATCCGCAAGCCGATTCCGGTGGAGGAGTATCTCGAGCCACAGAAGCGCTTCGCCCACCTGTTCGCGCCGGTGCGCCGCGACGAAATCATCGAACGAATGCAGGCGATCTGCGACCGCAACATCCGCAAGTACGGCCTCGTCGATGAAGGAGTTCAATGATGGATAAACCCTTTGCCATCACCCTCGATCCGGGCTCGTCGCTCGCCAACCGCACCGGATCCTGGCGCACCATGCGCCCGGTTCTACGTTGACCGGCTGCCCCCCTGCAACCACGCCTGCCCCGCCGGCGAGAACATCCAGGGCTGGCTTTACCACGCCGAGGCCGGCGACTACGAGGCCGCGTGGCGCGAACTGGTGAAAAACAACCCCATGCCGGCGATCATGGGCCGCGTCTGCTACCACCCCTGCGAGACGAGCTGCAACCGCCGCTTCGTGGACGAGGCGGTGTCGATCCACGCCGTCGAGCGCTTCCTCGGCGACCTGGCGATCCGTCGCGGCTGGCAGTTCGACATGCCGGAGGCGCTCACCGGCAAGCGCGTGCTGGTGATCGGCGCCGGCCCCTCGGGGCTGTCCGCCGCCTACCACCTGCGGCGCTTCGGCCACGAAGTCACGATCCGCGAGGCCGGCCCTCTTGCCGGCGGCATGATGCGTTTCGGCATCCCCAAGTACCGCCTGCCGCGGGAAGTGCTCGACGCCGAGGTGCGGCGCATCCTGGATATGGGCGTCGATCTGGCGCTCAACAACAAGTGCGCCGACCTTCTCCAGACCATGCAGGAAGGCAAATTCGACGCCGCCTTCCTCGCCGTCGGCGCCCACATCGGCAAGCGCGCCTACATCCCCGCCGGTGATTCGGCCAAGATCCTCGACGCCGTGTCGCTGCTGCGCAGCATGGAAGGCGAAGGCCAGCCTATGCTGGGCCGGCGCGTGGTGGTCTATGGCGGCGGCAATACCGCAATCGACGTCGCGCGCACGGCCAAGCGCCTCGGCGCCACCGAGGCGATCATCGTTTACCGCCGCACCCGCGAGAAGATGCCGGCCCACGACTTCGAGGTCGAGGAGGCGCTGCAGGAAGGCGTCATGATCAAGTGGCTGTCCACCATCAAGCAAGCCGACCAGGGCGAGTTGATGGTCGAGAAGATGGTTCTCGACGAGAAGGGCTTCCCCCAGCCCACCGGCCAGTTCGAGACCCTCGAGGCCGACTCCCTGGTGCTGGCGCTGGGTCAGGACGTGGACCTCTCGCTGCTCGACAAGGTGCCGGGCCTGGCGATCGACGGCGGCATGGTCAAGGTCGGCCCAAACATGATGACCGGGTACGCGGGAATCTTCGCCGGCGGCGACATGGTGCCCTCGGAGCGCACCGCGACCGTCGCCATCGGCCACGGCAAGCAGGCGGCGCGCAACATCGACGCCTGGCTGCAGGGCGAAGCCTGGCAGCCGCCGGAATCGCACGAGCTTGCGAGCTTCGACAAGCTCAACCCCTGGTACTACTCCGACGCGCCCAAGGTGGTCCAGCCCACCCTCGAAGTGGTGCGCCGCCAATCCACTTTCGAGGAAGTGGTCGGCGGCCTGGACGAGTCCAACGCCCTGTTCGAGGCGCGCCGCTGCATGTCCTGCGGCAACTGCTTCGAGTGCGACAACTGCTACGGCGTCTGCCCCGACAATGCCGTCATCAAACTGGGCCCCGGCAAGCGCTTCATGTTCAACTACGATTACTGCAAGGGCTGCGGCGTGTGCGTCGCGGAATGCCCGTGCGGGGCAATCAAGATGGTTCCCGAGGCGACCTGAGAGCGACTTGCGCAGCTGGAAGGCGGATCGCATCCGTGCGGCGGCGACCCGCGGCGCGCACGTCACGATCATCCCGCCCCCGCGGGCCACTTTCTTTTTCTTGGCGCCGTTTCGTTCTATGCTTAATATTTTGCCAGGAACCTGGTCCGGACAATAATCCGACAAGCCGCGGCCGGATTCCACCCGAATATCCAACTCTGACGGAGGGTCACGAGTGAGACAGCCTTCTATGGTGGCGGAGGCGGCGCATGGCGTCGGCCATCCCGACCCGAACACGGTTTCCCAGTCCTCGCAGCCGAAGTACCCCGGCATGCCGACGGTCATCCACGGCAACGGCGCGGTCGCCCACGTGATGGGCCACGTCTGCGGCGGCGTGATCGGCTATCCGATCACGCCCTCGACCGAGATCTCGGAGCTCTACGAAGCCTTCCGCGCCCAGGGCGGCTGCAACGTCTGGGGCAAGCACCCGTTCTTCTTCGAGCCCGAGGGCGAACACTCGGCGCAGAGCGGCGCGCTCGGCGCGGCGCTGACCGGCGGCAAGTTCATGTCGAACGCATCGTCCAGCCAGGGCATCCTCTACGGGCTGGAGTCGCACTACGTCACCGTCGGGAAGAAGATCGGCGGCTTCGTGCTGCAGGTCGCCGCGCGCGTGGTCTCGAAGCACTCGCTCAACGTCATGGCCGGCCACGACGACGTCTATGCGCTGCTGCCCTCGGGTTACACCGTGCTCTTCGGCAGCAACCCGCAGGAGGCGGCCGACCTGGCCGCGATCGCCTACAAGGTGAGCGCGCTGTCGCTGATCCCGGTGGCCAACGCCATGGACGGTTTCGCCACCAGCCACATCCAGAGCGAGGCGAACCTCCCCGAGCCGGCGCTGCTGAAGGAATTCCTCGTCGATCCGGAGGGCCACATCAAGTGCCCGACCCTGGCGCAGGAGATGCTCTTCGGCGCCAAGGGGCGCGTGTTCCAGCTCGAGCAGTACCTGAAGCAGCACGAAGGCGACTTCATGCCGGCCAACCGCGAGCAGCTGCTTGCCCACCTGCGCGGCAGCTCGGAGGCGATCGAATGCGACAACACGGGCGCGTTGATCGCCACCACGCTCGAATGGGTACCGGAGGAACTGCGCGATCAGTGGAGGCGGCAGTGGCTGAACGCGCCCGAAAAGGGTACGCGCCAGCTCGTCCCCGCGCTGATGGACGTCGACAACCCCGGCCTCACCGGCGGGGTGCAGAACCAGCCGGACTTCCAGGCCGGCACGGTTGACCACCAGACCCACTTTGCCAACGAGGTGCCGCGCTTCGTCAAGGAGGCGATGCGCGAGTACTCCGAGCTGACCGGCCGCGCCTACGACGTGATCAAGACCTTCATGACCGATGATGCCGACCACGTGATCATCGGCCTGGGCTCGGTCACCGACGACGCCGAAGCAGTCGCCGCCTATCTGCGCGGCCAGGGCAAGAAGGCCGGCGTGATCTCGGTCAAGATGCTGCAGCCCTTCCCGGAAGCCGAGGTGGTGGCCGCGCTGGCCGGCAAGAAAGCGGTAACCGTGCTCGAACGCTCCGAGGTGACCTCGCTCACCAGCCTGGTGACCCGCGCGCTGTTCAAGGGCCTGGAGAACGGCAGCCGCATCCGCCACAAAGGCATTCCGGCCCTGACCACCCTGCCGCAGGTGAATACAGGCATCTTCGGCCTGGGCGCCCACGACCTGCAGCCGCGCCATCTGATCGCCGCCTTCCGCAACATGGAAGCATCCGATGGGGCGCCCTTCTTCTACCTGGGATCGCAGTTCTTTTCGAAGAATCCCTCGCCGCGGATCGCGGAACTCCAGACCAGACTGAAGGCGGCCTATCCGGAAACCGAGCTGATGGCGCTCGAAACCGGCGACAACCCGCGACTGCTGCCTCCGGAGGCGTTCCGCATCCGCTTCCACTCGGTCGGCGGCTACGGCACGATCGCCACCGGCAAGCTGCTCACCGACATCCTCGCCGGCGCACTGAATCTGCATTCGAAGTCCTCGCCCAAGTACGGGTCCGAGAAGAGCGGCGCGCCGACCAACTTCTACATCTCGCTCAGCCCGGATCCGATCAAGATCACCAATGCCGAGTTGGAGGAGGTCGAAGCCGTCGTTTCGCCCGACCACAAGGCGTTCAGCCACACCAATCCGCTGCGCGGCCTGGTGACCGACGGCACGCTGATCATGCAATCGAGCCTGGATCCGCTCACCCAGTGGAAGGAGCTTCCACCCCAGGCACGCCGGCTGATCCGCGAGCGCAAGGCGCATTTTTACTTGGTCGATGCCTTCCGCGTGGCCAAGAAGCACGCGCCGTCGCCGGACCTGGAGATCCGCATGATGGGCATCGCCTTCATCGGTGCGGTCTGCGGGCACCTCGACCGCGTCACCGCCGGCGCCTCGGAAGAGAAAGTGCTGGAGAAGATCCGCCAGCAGATCAAGAAGAAATTCGGCGGCAAGGGCTCGGCCGTGGTTGACAGCAACATGGCGGTGATCAAGGAAGGACTGGAGGCCACGATCAAGGTCGATTACGACGATCCGGCCTTCGTCGAGGCGGACAAGCACGTCAGCGCCTTGAGCGCGATCGGCGTGGCGGTTTCCGCCTCGATGTCGCGGGTAACGCGCAGCGCACCGAGTGCCGGCTTCTTCGACCGCAATTACTTTCAGGAAGTGGTCGTCGACCGCTTCAAGGACGGCACCATCGCGGAGGCGCCGGTCATCCCGGGGACCGGCCTGTTCATGCCGATCGCCAGCGCCGCCTTCAAGGACAAGGGCCTGTTCAGGCTGGACGTGCCGAAGTACCTGCCCCACCTGTGCACCGGCTGCATGGAATGCGCGATGACCTGCCCGGACGCCGCCATCCCGAACACGGTGCACGACATCCACGATGTGCTGCTCGGCGCCATCAAGAAGGTCGAAGCCACCGAGCAGCACAAGGAGCAGATGCGGGCGCAAGTGTTCCCGCTGACCAAGGTGGTGCGCGAGGCCTACCGCAAGCTGCCGGCCAAGGATCCCAAGCCGCTGCACGAGATCGTCGCCGAGGCGGTAGCCAGCACGGTGGAGACCGACAGCGCGACGCTGCGGCACGACTTCGACCGCATGGTCGGCGTGCTGAAGCGCTTCCACGTGGCCAAGACCCGGCCGTTCTTCGATGCCATGGAAAAAACCATGGCGGGCACCGGCGGGCTCTATTCGGTCGCAATCGACCCCTGGAAATGCACCGGATGTCTGGAGTGCGTGGATGTGTGCGGGCCGGGTGCGCTCGAGGCGCGCACCCAGACCAGCGAGATCAATGTCGAACTCGGGGCCACCTTCGAGTTCCTCAGCACCCTGCCGAACACGCCGACGCGCTTCGTCGCCAACGCCACACGGCCCGACGGTGACACCAAGCGGCTGATCCTCGACCACAGCAACTACTACGCCATGACCGGCGGCCACGGCGCCTGCCGCGGCTGCGGCGAGACGACGGCGGTGCGCCTGATCACCGCGGCCAACCGCGCTGTCCATCAGGACCGGCGCCGGGGCCACATCGTCGAACTCGAAGGCCTGATCGAGCGCCTGCGCAACAAGATGGAAGAGGTGCGGCCCGACCCGCAGGACCCAAGGCGGCGCGAGCGCATGGCCGATGCGCTGAAGGTGCTGGATAAGCGGCTCTACCGCTTCGAAAGCGGGCCGACCGGCGAGGGCCCGGCGAGCGCGATGATCGCCAACGCCACCGGCTGCAGCAGCGTGTATGCCTCGACCTTCCCGTTCAACCCTTACACCGACCCGTGGGTGAACAGCCTGTTCCAGGACACCCCGGCGGTCGCGAAGGGATTGTTCGAGGGCCTGTCGGCGAGCGCGGTGGATGACTTCCGCGCGCTGCGCATTTCCAAGCTGGACCTCGAGGACCACTACGATCCGGACACGCACGACAAGTTCTTCAAGTACTTCCACTGGAGCCAGTTCTCCGAGGAGGAACTCGCGCTGATGCCGGCCGTGATCAGCATGGGCGGCGACGGCGCGACCTACGACATCGGCTTCGGCGCCCTGTCGCGGTTGCTGATCACCGACACGCCGGTCAAGGTGGTGGTGTTGAACACCGGCTGTTATTCGAACACCGGCGGCCAGGCCTCCACCGCCAGCTTCACCGCGCAGGACTCGGACTTGAGCCGCTTCGGCATCGCCCACATCGGCAAGCAGGAAGACCGCAAGGAGATGGGGCTGATCGCCGCCTTCCACCCGAACGTGCTGGTGGTGCAGACCACGGCGGCGCTGCAGGGGCACTTCATGAAGAACCTCATGGAGTTCCTGAACTACAACGCCTCGGCGGCGCTGCTCGACGTCTATACGCCCTGCATGTCCGAGCAGGGCATCGCCGACGACGCCGCCAACCGGCGCGCGCGCCTGGCAGTGACCAGCCGGATGAGCCCGGTGTTCGTGCACGATCCGCGGCGCGGCGACACGCTGGCCGAGCGCTTCGTGCTCGACGGCAATCCGGACATCGGCAAGGACTGGACGATGACTACCCTGAGCCACGTCGATGCCGACGGCAAGACCCAGCTCTTGGAGATACCGCTGACGCCGGCGGACTTCGCCCTGCACGAAGGGCGATTCCAGAAGCACTTCCATCTGCTCAACGGCGAGGGCGAGCCGGTGCCGGTGCACGAGTACGTCGAGCTGAGCCCGGAGGACCGCTACGGCAAGACGCCGTTCGTCTGGTCAACCGATGCGGGCAACCGCCTGATCAAGCTGGAGGTCTCGCCCGCGATCATCGACCTGGTCGAGGAGCGGCGGCGCAACTGGCGCATGCTCGAGTACCTCTCCGGCCTGCACATCGAGCGCATGCACGCCTCGCACCGCGCGCAGCTCGACGAGTGGCGCGAGAAGTACGAGCAGTCGGAGCGGGAACGCGAGACCTCGATCGACGACATCGCGCGCGGCATGTCCGAGCTGGCGACGGCCTCCGCCGCGCCGGCCGGGCCGGCGATCGCCACGGTTCCGGTCTCCGCGATCACCACCACGGTGCACAAGGAGGCCCCCGGTGCGGCAGTCGCAGCAGGCGGGCCGCTGGTCGAGATCACCGACCTGGCCAAGTGCACCAACTGCAAGACCTGCTACCAGGACGTGAGCGAGCTGTTCGAGAAGACCACGATCGTGGTCGCCGGCGAGGCGAAGGAAGTCAGCCGCGTGATCCCGGGGGTCTTCGCGAAGGTCAAGCTGACGCCCGACCTGGTGCGCCGGGCCTCGCGCGTGGCCGCCGATTGCGACGCGGAGATCATCCGCTTTAATCAACCCGCCTGAGAGGGGAAGCGCCATGTCCGAATCCATCCAGCCGGGCTCCGGCGGCTACGACCGGCAGGACCTGCAACGCTACCACCAGGCGCACGCCGAGATCGAATCCAGCCGGCACCACATCGAAGACGTGGACCGCGAGCGGCGCGCGCTCGAGCAGAGCGAGGCGGTCGCGCTGTTCCAGAAGCAGATCGACCTGCTGCAGCGGCGCCTGGTGAGCGACCCGAAGTTCTTCCGCGACGCGTTCGTCGCCGAGGGCACCAACGCCATCTCCTGGGAATTCCTGCAGGAGGAACTCGGCGAGAAGTTCACCAAGGCGTTCTGGAGCCTGCTGTTGCGCAGCGACGCCATGAGCTCGGTGCTGCTGCGCTTCATCTGGGGCATCCCGCTCAAGTACAAGCGCAAGTTCATCCACGCGATCGACGTGCATCTGTCGGAGCGCTACCCGATGTTCAAGGGCCTTTCCGAGGGCTGGCCGGGCCAGAACGCGATTCCGCCCTACATCCGCCCCGCCGAGGAGCGCGCCAAGGACTTCGAGCTGGTGACCCAGGGCTATCTCGGTTACATGAGCCTGGGCTACAGCTTCCGCGAGGTCGAGATGTTCGTCTGGCTCGAGGTGCTGCGCGACAAGCAGTGCGACGACCGGCCGTGCGAGATCGGCGTTCATGTCGAGGGCAAGACCGAGGCCAAGGGCGGCTGCCCGGTGAAGATCCACATCCCGGAGATGCTGCAGCTGATGGGGCAGGGCAAGTTCCGCGAGGCGCTCGACCTGATCAAGCACTCGAACCCGCTGCCCAACGTCACCGGCCGCGTCTGCCCCCAGGAAATCCAGTGCCAGGGCGTGTGCACCCACACCGGCAAGCCGATCGAGATCGGCCAGCTCGAGTGGTACCTGCCGCAGAGCGAGAAGGTGGCGCGCGGCGGCGTGCCCGAGCCCAGGCAGGCCGGTTTCGTCAATCCCTGGGCCAAGGCGGACAAGCCGCCGATCGCGGTGGTCGGCTCCGGCCCGGCCGGACTGATCAATGCCTACCTGCTGTCCAAGGAAGGCTTCCCGGTGACGGTGCTCGAGGCCTTCCACGAGCTCGGCGGCGTGCTGCGCTACGGCATCCCGGAGTTCCGCCTGCCGAACGAACTGATCGACGACGTGGTCGCGCGTATCCGGCAGCTCGGCGGCCAGTTCGTCACCAATTTCGTGGTCGGCAAGACCGCCACGCTGGAAGGGCTCAAGCGCGCCGGCTTCTGGAAGATCTTCATCGGCACCGGCGCGGGACTGCCGCGCTTCATGAACGTGCCGGGCGAGCACCTGCTGGGCGTGATGTCGGCCAACGAATTCCTCACCCGGGTCAATCTCATGCAGGGGCACCGCGGTGGCTTCGAGACGCCGCTGCCCGAGACGAAAGGCAAGCAGGTGATCGTGATCGGCGGCGGCAACACCGCCATGGACGCGGCGCGCACCGCGCGGCGCCTCGGCGGCAACGTCACCATCGTCTATCGCCGCACTCAGGCGGAGATGCCGGTACGCAAGGAGGAGCTTCACCACGCGCTCGAGGAAGGCATACAGCTCATGGTGCTGCGCGCGCCGCGCGAGTTCATCGGCGACAAGGACACCCATTTCGTCAAGTCCGCGGTGCTCGACGTGATCGAGCTCGGCGAGCCGGACGCCTCGGGGCGGCGCAGCCCGGTGGTGAGCGGCAAAACCGAGGAGATGGCGGTCGACCTGGCGATCATGGCGCTGGGCAACACCCCGAATCCGATCGTCAAGGACGCCGAACCGGATCTCAAGACTACCAAGTGGGGCACGATCGAAGTCAAGCAGGGCAGCCAGGAGACCTCGATCGATGGGGTGTTCTCCGGCGGCGATGCGGCGCGCGGCGGCTCCACGGCGATCCGCGCCGCCGGCGACGGCCAGGCGGCGGCGGCGCAGATCGTCGGCGAGATTCCCTTCACGCCGAGCGAGATCAAGGCGCTGGTCGCCAACGCCGAGCGCTACACCAAGCTCGGCCAGACCCGCGCCAAGATCGAACAGAAGATCGAACTCGGCCACGGCATCGTCGAGTTCGTAGTGCGCTCGCCTCTGGTGGCCAAGGCGGCAAAGGCGGGACAGTTCGTGCGCGTGCTGGGCTGGGACAAGGGGGAACTGATTCCGCTCACGCTCGCCGACTGGGACTCGGAGAAGGGCACGATCACCCTGGTGATCCAGGGCCTGGGCAGCTCCACCATGATCATGAACATGATGCAGGTGGGCGAGGCCTTCGCCGGTATCGCCGGGCCGCTCGGGCTGCCCAGCCAGCTCCACCGCTATGCCAACGGCGAAACCGTGGTGTTCACCGCAGGCGGCGTGGGCCTGCCGCCGGTCTATCCGATCCTGCGCGAGCATCTGCACATGGGCAACCACGTCACCCTGATCTCCGGCTTCCGCAGTAAGGATCTGGTGTTCTGGACGAAGGAGAACGAGCGCATCGGCCTGCTGCAGGCCCAGTACCCGGACCGGCTGGAGGTGATCTACACCACCAACGACGGCAGCTTCGGTGTGAAGGGCTTCGTCACCGGGCCGCTGGAGGAACTGCTGACCAAGGCCAAATCCGGCGAGGGCCGTCCGATCGGCGAAGTGGTGGCGATCGGCCCGCCGATCATGATGCGTGCGGTGAGCGACCTGACCAAGCCCTACGGCGTGAAGACCGTGGCGAGCCTGAACTCGATCATGGTTGATTGCACCGGCATGTGTGGGGCATGCATGGTCCCGGTTTCGATAGAGGGCAAGCCGGTGCGCAAGCACGCCTGCATCGACGGCCCGGAGATCGACTCGCACATCATCGATTGGGACAAGTTCCTGCCGCGCTTCAACCAGTTCAGAGCGCAGGAACAGCACAGCAAGGCCGAGCATGGCTTGACTTGAGCGCCTGCGCCGGCGTTCCCGATGCCGTAGGGCAAGGGCCGCGCGAGCGGCCCTTGCCTTTTCTCAGCTTTCTCCTGCCAAAGGCACTCGACGCGGAGAACACATCGGAACCCCCGGGCGCGCAAATGTCTTAGCAGCCGCCCGCCAGTCAAGTCCCGCTGTCGGTCGGCACCGCGCTCAAAGCGCCGGGTAACGATCGGCGGCACCGGCTGGGCGAGCAGGTGGCCCAGGCGCAATTGTTCCAGCGGTGGCGTCCTGCGTCGGCCCCGACGGTGGCAATATCCTTCCCTGCGGGGCAGAATCCCGTTTCAGGCCCACGGCCGGGCCGCGGGTGCGCGGCACTACTCTTTTCCAGGGGCAACTGAAAATTGACTGACAGGGCGGCGGCATCCGGGACGGAATCTGGCGACGAGGCGCAGAAATCCGCCATGGAAGCCTCGGTCCGTGCCGAGCTTGTCGCCCTGGTGTACCGCCAGACCCCCTTCACGCTGGTGATGGCGGTGGTCTTCTCCACCTTTCTGTGGCTGCTGTTGAAGCCCTTCACCGATCATCTGTTGGTGGGCGCCTGGTTCGTCGCCAACAACCTCGTCACCCTCGGCCGCTACCTGCTGATCCGCGCTTACCGCGCCGCCCAGCCCGGCCCCGAAGACACCACCCGCTGGCTGCGTCGCTTCACGCTGGGCACGCTGGCCGCCGGCATCGTCTGGGGAATGCTCGGCACGGTGCTCTATCCGCCCCCCGGCAATCCCTTTCAGTCCGTCATCATCTCGGCGATCATCGGCCTGGTGGCCGTCGGCCTGTTCACCCTCAGTCCGATTCTCACGATCTATCTCGCCCTGGCGGTGCCTATCCTCATGCCCTCGGGCATCTATCTGCTGCTGTCGAACGTGCCGGACGAACAGGTGGGCGGCGCCTTCCTCTGCCTGTTCCTGTTCATCGCGATCACCAACGCCCGCCGGAATCAGCGAAACGTGACGGAGATGCTGCGGCTACGCTTCCGACTGGCCCATGCGGCCCAGGATGCCCAGGCCGCCAACCTCGCCAAGTCCCGTTTCCTGGCCAACATGAGCCACGAGATTCGCACGCCCCTGAACGGCGTGCTGGGCATCGCCCAGCTCATGCTGGAGCGCGTGGCCGACCGGCGCGATCGGGAGGACCTGCAGACCCTCTACCTGTCTGGCCAACAGTTGCTGGCCATCGTCAACGACGTGCTGGACATCTCGAAGATCGAGGCCGGCAAGACCGAACTGGCAAGTTCCGATTTCGATCTGCACCGCGTCCTCGCCGAGGTCACCGCCAGCCTCGGCGAACAGGCCCGCCGCAAGGGGCTGGAATTGCGACTTGAGGTCGACGCCGATGTGCCGCGCTTCGTGCGCGGCGATGCGGTGAGGCTCAAGCAGGTGCTCATTAACCTGTTGGGCAACGCGGTCAAGTTCACCGCCAGGGGCGGGGTCCACACCCGGGTCGCCCGGGGTGCGGCAGCGGGGCAGGTCGCCTTCGCCGTGAGCGACACCGGCATCGGCATCGCCCAGGCTGACCAGGATCGCATCTTCGCGTCCTTCTCCCAGGCCGACAGCTCGCCCGGGCGGCGCTACGGCGGAACCGGGCTGGGCCTGGCCATTTCGCGCCAGCTGGTCGAACTCATGGGCGGCCGGCTGGAAGTCGACAGCACCCTGGGCGGAGGCTCGACTTTCCGCTTCACGGCTTACTTCTCGCCACCCGCGGATCCGGCGCGGGCGGCCGAATCGGCAACTCCGGCCCGCGTCGCCCTGCCCGCACTGCGCGGGCACGTCCTGCTGGTCGAGGACATCCCGATCAATTGCGCGGTTTCCCGCGGCATGCTCGAATCCATGGGCATTTCGGTGGAGGTCGCCGAGGACGGCGAGCAAGCCGTGCGCATGGCGACATCGCAGCGCTTCGATGCCGTTCTCATGGACTGCCACATGCCCGGCGTCGACGGCTACGAGGCCACGCGCCGCATCCGTGCCGCCGAGGCCGCCGAGGGTCGCGGCGTCCATGTACCCATCGTCGCCGTCACCGCCAACGCGATCCGCGGCGACCGAGAACTGTGCATCGCCGCTGGTATGGACGCCCATCTCGGCAAGCCCTTCCTGCGGCAGGACCTGCACGCGATCCTGGCCCCCTGGCTGCCGCAGCAGCAGGACAGCCCGGTCGCCGTGGCCAGGGAGCCGATTCCGGAATACGAATTGCGGCGCATGTTCGTGGCTGACGCCCAGCGTCTGATGGACGAACTGGGCGCGGCGCTGGCCGACGGTGACCATACCGCGGCGGTCCGCGCAGCCCACAGCTTACGTTCGGTCAGCAGCCACGTCGAGGCGGCCGGACTCGCCCAGGCCTGCTCGGTGCTGGAGTCGCAGCTGCGCTCAGGCCGCGCGAACGGACAGGCTTCGGCCTTGCACGGGGTGCGCCAGCAGTTCAACCAGGCCATCGCAGGTTTCGCGGGCGGGCCACCGACCGCGGCAGAAATGCCCGGTGCGGCGCCGGGCGCGGCGTCCTCTGAAACACCGCCGCCGGTGGCCGAGTCCTCGCCCTGCGCCCTGGTCGTGGATGACGAGCCCAACGACCGCTTCCTGATCGGCCGGGTGCTGACCAGCCTCGGATTCCGCGTCGAGGAATGCGACTCCGGAAACGAGGCGCTGAACATCTGCCGTGACCACCGCCCCGATCTCGTGGTGCTCGACGGCATCCTTCCCGGGATGGACGGCGTGGAAACCTGCGTCGCGCTGCGCGCCGAGAAGGGCCTCAGTGGACTGCCCATCATCATGGTTTCGGGAATCCAGGAGGAATCCTGGCGCAGCCGCGCGCGGGCCGCGGGGGCGACGGCGGTGGTGTACAAGGCCGTGGCCGCCCGCCAGCTCGCCAACGATCTGGGTCAGGCCATCGCAGCGGTCCCGGGACGCGGGCGCGCCCCGGGAAATCCGTCCGCCCTGCCCGGCTAGCCCGAACGGCTCACCCGGCCCGGTCACTGCGCCGCAGAGGACGAGGCGGGCGCTGAGGGGCCAGCAAGCCCGTCGTCACCCGCAGGGCGAACTGCGCCGAACTTACCAGCCTACGCCCATCACCGTCCGAGCGAGGCCTCGAACACCGGGCCTTTTTCCGTTCTTTTCCCACCTTGCAATATATCGTTTCCCTGCCGATAGTCCGGTTGTCCGGAGGCATCTCCCTCTGGACAGGCCCCATACATGGAGACAGACATGACAAAAACTGCAGGTAATCAGAGGCGGGCTGGACGAGATCCGCACTGCACAAGGTATGCCCCCCCGGCAATGGCACAGCGAAGACACGGCTTACGAGCAGATCGACATCGAGATCGACCCCGAACTGGGCGCCCTATGGAGCTACATGCGCCCGCGCAAGGTGCCCTGCTTCAATCCCCAACTACTCAATGAGCTCGCCGACCTGCAACGGCAGATCGAGACCTCCGAGGGCGTCATCTGGCATCAAGGCAAGCCGGTGCGGCTGCGCTACTACCTCCAGGCATCGCGCGTACCCGGCGTGTTCAACTACGGCGGCGACCTAGCGCTATTCGCCCAGCTCGCGGAGGCACGCGACCGCAACATGCTGATGCGCTATTCCACGACCTGCGTGGAGAATCTCTGCCGCTGCCTGGACAGCTTCGGCCAACCGATCGCGACCATCGGCGTGGTGCAGGGCGACGCCCTGGGCGGGGGTTTCGAGTGCGCGCTGGCGATGAACGTCTTGGTGGCCGAGCGCAACACCAAGATGGGATTCCCGGAGATCCTGTTCAACATGTTCCCCGGCATGGGGGCCTACAGCTTCCTGGCGCGGCGCGTCAGCATGCGCGTGGCGGAGGACATGATGTACAGCGGCGCCACCTACACCGGCGAGGAGCTGGCGCAGATGGGCGTGGTGGACGTGCTGGCCGAGGACGGCGAGGGCGAGGCGGCCGCGCGGCGCTACATGAAGGAGCGGCTGCGCCGCCACAACGGCTTCAGCGCCATCCTGCTGGCGCGGCGCGAGATCGCCCCGGTTTCGCGTGAGGAACTGATGCGCATCACCACCGTCTGGGTAGACGCCGTGCTGCGGCTGGAGTCCAAAGACATCCGCATCATGCAGCGGCTGGTGCGGGCGCAGCAGGCGCGGCACGAAGCGGCCGCCGTAGCGTCGCCGTCGGCCGCAGCGGCAGGCGCCGCGCCTGAGCTGCGACCGAACCGGGTCCCATCACCCCCGGCGCAGGGCGAGACTTACCTTTCCCCTGCAACGGCACCCGCGCGACAGCCCCGGCGCGTTTGCCACCGCCTGCCCGCCGTGCACCGCGGCATCGGGTCGCGGCTTGCCTTGAGGGCCGCTCCGGCACGGCCTGCGGACGGCTTGGCGCCGGTTTCCGGGAGCGCAGCGGTCTCGGCGGCCGCCACCTCCTAGCTAGCGGTATGACAGCGCTCCCGGGAAACGATATTCCGCCTGGGAGCGCCTTCACACTGGTGGCCTCGACCTCCTTGGCCGGCGGCACACCGGCGCTCCCGAAAGTCAGCGCCCGGCGAACGCCTCGCACCTGGGAGCGCCGCGACCAAAAAGCACTGCGGGCTGCTCGCGCCCGATTCGCGCGGACCGGACCTGGCCAAGTCCGCAGCCTGGGCTTGCCGCGATTCGGAAAACCACCCGACGGGTGCCCGAGCGAGAGGCCCTGAATGAGCCGCCGATTCGCCTCCTTCGCGTTCTTGGCGGATCGGCAACTCAGGTTCTTGGGTTCAAGAACTGCCAACCGCACTGACAACCCAAATTGCGCCCGAGCGGCGTGCTCTTAAGTGCGGCGGCGCGCACCCGGGGCGATTCACGTGGATCAACACTGCGCACGGGAATGGCGCGCAGATTCGAATCGCCTTGTCAGCGAAAGAACCGGGGATACCATGCCGCCCCCGCCCATCCAATGCGCGTCAGCGATTGCGTGCTCGCCGGGGCAGTTGCTGCGCCGGATCGCGATCTTTGCCGCCCTCGTCGGTGCCATCCCGGCCGCAGCGATGGCCGCCGACCCGCCGGATCCCACCACCGGCGCGACTCCCACCAAGACTGAACCGGGCCATCTGGACGAAGCCCGCATGCGGGAACTTGCGCCAGGCCAGGAACGCAGCGCCCGCGTCATGGCGGCGGAGGAACAGAGGCAGAGTTCGGGCGTGCCGGTGCGCGACGGCCAGACTTATCGCATCGAGGCCAGCGGCGAGTGGAAAGCGGGCACGCTCTGCAATCCCACCGGCCCCGGCGGCAAGGATGCGTACACCCTGCTCTGCTTTCCCAACCCGATCGACACGCCCATCGTCAGGGGCTTCAGCTTCGGGACGCTGATCGCGAAAATCGGACGCGACGGACCGCCCTTCGCGTTGGGCGACAGACTCGACTTCGAGGCGACCCGCGATGGCCTGCTGTACCTCAGGATCAACGAAGGGCCGGGCTGGGCATGGGACAACCGCGGCCATGTAACGGCGGTGATCAGGCTGGTCGGCGATGGCGCGGCGAGCGCGAGGCCGCCGGACGCCGCAGCGGCGGACGCGAGAGCCTCCACCGCCGCCCCGGCGGCCGCTAGCGCTCCGCGCGCCCAGCACTGGGCGGTGGTGGTGGGCGTGTCCGAATATGCCGACAGCAGGATTCCGTCGCTGCGCTATGCCACGGCGGACGCGAAGGCGGTCTACGACTGGCTGGTGGCCCCGGATGGCGGGCGCTACGCGCCGGCGAGAGTCCGCCTGCTCGTCGATCGGGAGGCGACCGCCACCAACATCCGCGACGCACTGTTCAACTGGCTGCGCCAGGCCATCGCCGAGGACGTGGTCCTGATCTACTTTGCCGGGCACGGCTCGCCCGATTCGCCCGACAGCGCCAACAACCTGTTTCTACTGCTCTACGACACCCGCTACGACAACGTCGCGGCCACCGGCTTTCCGATGTGGGACATAGAGACGGCACTCAAGCGCTTCATCCCGGCGCGGCGCGTGGTGGTGATCGCCGATGCCTGCCATTCGGGCGGTGTCGGCGCCAGCTATGACATCGCCCGGCGGAGCGCCGGCGGTCTGCGGGTGAACCCGATCGCGTCCGGATTGCAGAGCCTTTCGAAGGTGGGCGACGGCATTGCAGTGATCAGCGCGTCGGATGAGCGGCAGCTATCCGCGGAAGGTGCCCGCTTCGGCGGCGGCCACGGTGTGTTCACCTACTTCCCGATCGAGGGTCTGAGTGGGCAGCGGACTACAACCGCGACGGCAGGGTTTCGCTCGGGGAACTGATCCCTTACCTGTCCGAAAACGTGCGGCGCGAAACCCAGAGCGCCCAGAGCCCGACGGTCGCAGGCAAGTTCGACCCGGCAATTTCCATCGCACGCCCGCCCGCCGGTGCGGGTGCCAACTGAGCCGGGAGGAGGCAAGTGTGGACGTTCCGGCCAGCCAAAGGCCGCTCGACACTCTGCAGGAGGCACCATGATCGTCAAGGAGCGGTGCGACGCGTTTTCGGGCACGGGCAGCGAGAAGCCCATACGCAGCGCCGAATTCGATGCGACGGTCATTGAGGTGAACCTGAACAAGACCGACAAGGGAGAAGTCCAGTTCGAGCGGGCGGGCGATTCCGATCGCAACACCGTAGGCGCCTACTACCTGCCCTGGGGCGGCATGTTCGTCATGAGCATGAATCTGCCCGCGGACGCGGCGTCCGACTTCTTTTTCACCGCCGGCCTGGCGGGATGCTCGGTGTTCGCCAGCGGTGCCGCCACCGAGCCGACGATCTATCACGCGGGCACCGAGGGCAAATATGCCGGCGACGTCGCCGTGTTCTGGGAAGAATGCATCAAGGCGGCAGCCAGCAAACAGGGCTTCTCGGATCTCGGCAGCCTCAAAGGCATCAACAAGAACAACTACATGAACGATCCGCAGGTCGAGAAATTCGAAAAGTGGCTGAAAAGCGAAGTGGACACCCGGCTCAAAGTCGAGCACGCCTCCCCTGGCGGCTTCGTGTTCGGCCTGAGGTGCAACAAGGAGTGGGAGTTCTATCTGCAGGACCGGCTGGCGGTCGTAGCCAAGCACGGTCACCCGCTCTTCATTGCCCTGCCTCTCGACGAGGCACTGTTGCGCCACGGGGTGCATGTAGCGCTGGCGATCAAGCTGTTCCAGGAGGGCGTGCTCAGCCTGGGCAGGGTGGTGAAACTGGCCGGACTCGACTACGAGGCCTTCGTGGAATGGCTGGGCTCGCTGGGCATACCCGCCGTCGGTTACGCGCCGAGGAACCGGATCGGGAACTGGCGGCGTTTGAGTGGGACGGTCGCCGCCGGCGCCGGTCCGCTAATCGTCTTCGGTCGCGTCGGACAGATTGACTGCGCCTTGCGGCGCCAGCCATACTCTTCGAGGCACCGTTCTTCTTACCCCTTCGAGAGGCAGCCATGACGACCGTGGAAGTGACGCTGAACCTGCCAGACCAGTTGGCGCTGGAGGCGCAACGCGCGGGACTGCTTTCCGAGGAGGCCATCAGCCGCCTGATCGAGGAGGCCGTACGCCGCGAGGCCGGCAAGCGACTGCTCGATGCGATGGCGCGGCTGCGCGACGCCAACGTGCCGCCGCTCACCGAGGAGGAGATCGCCGAAGAAGTGGCGGCCGTTCGGGCCGCGAGAAGGGCGACCGGTGCGGCTGGTCGCTGACACCAATGTAGTGGTGTCAGGGCTGCTGTGGCTGGGTAACCCTGGGCGTTTGTTGGAGGCCGCCTCGCTCGGCCGGGTCACGCTCTATACGAGCGTGGCGCTGCTTGCAGAACTGTCCTCGACTCTGAGCAGGCCAAAGCTCGCCCGCCCTATCATGCGCAGCGGACTGACCTTGGACGATCTGCTCGGCCGCTATCTCAATGTCGCCGTCGTGGTCGAGCCGTCCAGCGTGCCACGCGAGGTGCCGGACGACCCCGACGACGACCAGGTTCGCGCCTGTGCGCTGGCAGCCCAGGTTGAGTTGATCGTTTCTGGTGACAGGCATCTGCTCGACCTGGGCGGGCACTACCAGAATATCCCCATCGTCACCCCTGCCCAAGCCGTCCAACTCATCGGCATATAGGTGAGAGCGCCGAGGAGTTCCTGCAGAAGATCCGCTGAGGAATCGATGCGGGGCAGAGGTGAGGCGGCGCCGCCACAGCTCTGGACCCCGGAAGGGTGTCACGGCCCAGGCGGGATGCAGGGTCCCGGTCAGCCCGCGTGCTGAGGTCCTGCGGAATCGGGCCCATTTTCTCGCCTCCTGCCTCATGGAACGTAAAACATTTGCTCGGCATTCCGCTGGGTCGCCCCGATCCAGCGCCCCACATGGGGCTGGACGTCGCGACGAGGCTCCGGAAAATAGCACTTCAATACAAACAGCATGTGCTCACTATGATAGTGAGCTAGTAAACAATGTGAATATTCGCGCGTAAGTGCTTGTCTTTATGGTGCGGGAGGGGGAACCCAATATCAGCCGAATATCCACACCGGACGCGGCCTTCGGAGTTTGTGATTCAGAATCTACCCGCAAATCTACCCGCATACGATGGGCGCTGGGGTCGCTTCAGCCGCTTCCGGCCGACTGGGTCGGGAACCGTCCCCTGCGCTGCTTAGAACCCCTTGTCCAGTCCAGCCTGTTTCAGCGTGCCGTTGGCGGTATGGCGCGACATGATCCTGCCGTCGACGGTGAAGTTGCGTCGCGTGATCGGGCTCCACCACACAGCATGATCACCCTTGCCGGCGCGCACCTCGTAGCAGCCGGCAGCATGCAGCAAGCGGATCACCTCTTGGGTGTAGCCCCGCCCCATCAGGCCGGGCGACGGTGGGCGATGCCGTGGCGGGCGGCAAGCAGATCGAAGGGCACTTCGTCGGCGGGCTCGATGCCGTTGGCGGCGAGCAACTCGGGGATGATCTCCGACAGCCGCTCGGACATGCGCTCGATGGTAGCCGCCTCGATGCACAGGCCGGGCACGTCGCTTTCCTGCACATACCAGACCTTCGCTTCTTCATCCCATTCGATGTGGACCGTATAGACCATGGCCTTCCTCTTGGCGTGCTCGTGCGCCGCATTGTACTGCCCTGATCCACCTCCTGAAGCCCGATCCACTGCACTGCTGCGGACGGGTCTGTGAGCGCCGCGCCCTCAGGGAATGGCACCGAGGGACGAGCAGGAGTGCCTTGCCGCGGAGTGGGTGCATCACGGCGACTGGCCCCGACCCAGATCGGATCCAGCGGCTGAAGCACGGGACGGGAAGGGCGTAGAATCACCCTGTCCTCATCGAGGATACAGGCGGATTTACCCGACTTGCCGGCCTGGACGATCCCGTCGAACGCGGCTAAACCCGGAGGCTCAGCCATGAGTCGTGTCACCCGGCCCGCGAGGGCCACCCTCTGCCCAAGTCCCGCTCTCCCCAAGCATCCCTCAACAAGCGCCGCATACGGCAGCGCAAGGTTCGCCGGCCCAGCTCGGCGAGCCCCAGCCGACGGTCATCGGCGCAGCCGCCAACATCGGAGGGGATGACCATGGCAAGCAAACGCCGCTTCGATTTCCCCGCCGCCGTCGCCGCCGCTCTGCGGGAGCTGGGGGCCAGCGAAGGTGGCCCGTACGGCTGGCAGGTGGCTACCCGGGCAGGGCTCCTCGATGGACGCCCCTACGAGGACTGGATCGCCTGCCGCTTCGCCGACGTGGCGCGCGCCAGGGCCATCGCCCCCTGCGGCAGCCTGAACCCGTTCAGCGGTAAGTGGAACTGGCACTTCGTGAGCCCCACCGCCAGCGATGTCGGGTTCTTCATCGACCGCCTGCGGGAGATCGGTGCCGGCGAAGAAGATCCGACCACGTGAAGCGTGGCCCGCGATGGTGCTGCGGGCGGGCACCAACGCGGCGCACGACGCAGCCGCGCATCCCGCCCATTCGCGTTGGGGGCGTGCCCCATACCGCACGCCCCGATCCCATGGAGGAAGAACCATGCACCGCATTGCCGAACTTGAATCGAGAACCGGCACCGTACCACGATTGGGATCGATGATCGAAACCTCGAACCCCTGGCAAAGATGCTCTGGGTCGATGCCTACATCGTCGCCACGGACACGGGCGCCTCGCCGCTCGGCGCGAACCTGCACTTCCTTTCGTCCGACCTCGGCGTCCCGGCCGCGGAGATCGAGGAACTGGCCGCCTGGAATCAGCGCCGGAATCCGCGCGTGACCCTCGTGGCAGTCCGCACCCGCAGGGAAGGCAGTCTGCTGCGCGGGGAGATCCTTGCGCCTTCGGGGAGCTGCGAGTGCTACCGGCCCTACGCCGCGCGGGATCCCGAGCGTCCGTGGCGCGACTTCCACTACAACGTCAGCTACGTGGCGATCGCGCACGCTTGCACGCGCTGGGGAGCGGTGCGCCTGGCGGTCTCGGACCTCTCGGGAGCCGGCCGCTTCAACCAGCAGATCGTCACCTGCAACGCCGAAGCGCTGGCGCACTTCTGCGACGAAGATGCGCACAGGATCCCGTGGCTCACCTTCCTGGGGTCCGGTGTCTGTCGGGCCGACATGGCCGAAATCGCGAGTCTGAACAGGGAGGGCGCGACGGGGCGGCACCGGCCCATCGGGACGCAGATCGAGACCCATGAGGGCTACGAACTGATTCATCTCGATTGGGAAGCAGGCGCCTGACCGGGGGCTGTGTGCTCTGCGCCCCGGATACACCGCCCGCCGCGAGCGACTATTGCTGCCCTCGGCCCGGTGCCCGGTTCTTGCCATGTCGGTGCCGATGCTGCGTGCCCGCATAGCATGGCAGTCGACAGGCGCAGGGGACGAACCTATTCGATAGGGGAACGCGAAGAGCACTGAATGGCCGGCTCAGCTTCGTCGCCAATCCCCGTGACCGCCGCCAGAACGCCAGCCGAGACATTCGTACCATCCCGCGACGCCCCCGAGCGCCGCATGCAACCGGTGGCACCGTTAACCGGGGAAGATCCGGCAACGGTACCTCACCATCCTTCCCCGCGTAGTGCGCTGCCCGGAACGCCAAGATGCGGCCCCCCGCCACCATCCCGTCAGTCGGCACCTCGGCCTTATGTTGAGCTCCACATAAGGCCGAGGTGCCGACTGCCGGGCGATAACCTGGGGGTAAGTATCCCCCGGCAGAGCCGGGGGCATTAGGTTGTGAGCCGCTCAAAGCGGCTGAAGGACCGCTACGCGGTCCGGCGCTCCGCGCCAACACCATCGCATGCCACCTCACCGACTCGTCGCACCTATTCCTCTCGGTTGGAAGGTCGTCTTCACCGCTCACTCCGCTGCAACCATCGGGGGCATCACAATCCGCATCAGGCCAACATGGCGGTTCCCCCGCATGAATCCTTCAGCCGTTTCTCCGCACCGACCCCTCAGCGATCGCAACCGGCGCAATACTTCCGAAAATGTCAACTTCTACTGCCTCCCCGGCATAGCCGGGGGGCCTCCCTTGGTAGCTAGTGAACCGTGTTGGCCACGGCGAGGTACCAGCTCGATCGCCTTGGCCGGAACCCAGCGGTTTCGACAATCGGCCCGGTCTCCGATTCCTCGGGAATTCCGGCGCCGGCGGCGGTTTGCATGGCGATCACGCAGCCTGGCCAGTCCTCCGACAGGGCGAGCCCGGCACGGGCGGCAGCGGTCTGGATCAGCCGTGCGACTTCACCGAGGTGTCCGGCCGTGCAGCGAAAGACGATGCCGTCCTCCAGGTCGAACCACAGCTCGATGGGGTGTTCGGGGGCACCCTCGGTCGCAAACACGGCCAAGCGCACCCAGTCCGGGTCGGAGCGGTCGAGTTCCTCGTCGCTCATGGCGACCCGCCCCTTGAGGCTGTTGCGCCAAGCGCTACGGTCGAAGTTTGCCCAGAAGTTGCGATCGGTGATCCCGAGGTCCGGCAATTGCACATCGATGCCGAGCGCCCGGGCAGCAACGCTCGGATCTTCGTACCAGATGACAGAGAAGGGAACCGAGTCTGGCGTCATGGGATTTCCGGCACGATAGGTGGTGCGCCCGATGTTACACCGCGGTATGTGGTGGAAGGCGACAGGCGACGAGCCGATGCGTCGCCGCATCCCCGAACCCAAGATCGATCGCGCTACAGCAGGACGTATAGCAGTAGAGACGCAGCGCTTAGCATCAGGACGACGCAAGCGGCGATGAATATGCGCGACCACCATGTCAGCCACGCCGGCTCTGCCGGGGGCGGCCCGGGCTCCCCCGGGTGGAACTTCGCCCACGCGGACAGTTCGTTGCGCACTATGATCTTGTCAGGGTCCATGGAAGAAGCTCTTTTCGCTTCACCCCCTCCGCCGCCATGCTGTGCCGTGCCCGGGCACGGCGAAGGGTTGTCGATTGGCCGCTGCGGCGGTGCGGGTGAGTTCGCCGGGCGATCGGGGTCGCTGGCCGGCACCTGGGGTTGCGCATGAGGATCCATGGCCGCCCCCCTCAGTTCGGCGACCCGCCGGTGTCGCGCAGCGCCTGGAGTTCCTCCTCGGCGCGCTTGCGGTCGAGGTAGGCGACGGTGTGCCCGCCCAAACGCTGCACCACGTCGGCGAAGCACTCGACGTCGTTCCGGTTGCAAAGAATCCAGCCCAGGCACTCGCACAGCACATCGACATACTGTCCGATTTCGCCGTGCTGGTTCGCCTCGCCGAGGGTGCCGAACACCACCTGGCCGTAGTGGGTACGGCCGAGGGGCGTGACGGGCGGGTGGGGTTCGCTGGGGGGCGCGGTGCCGGATTCCGGCTCGCTTGCCGTGCGGATGCTGTCCATTTCTCCACGCCAACATGCAACTCAAGGAACAGGCGCTCGCGCATGCAAGCCCCTCGGGACTCGCCCCAGGCCGGTATCGGCCAGACGACGCCCTGATAGCCTTCCTCGAAGGCCTGTGATCATGCCGAGTCACACGACGCCCCAGAGCAGGGCGCCTCCCGGCTGCGCCGTCGGAATACACGCCGACGCGGCATGATCCGGGACGCGGCGTAATACCCGCTGATTACCAACGACCGCAGCCTCTCCCCCGCCCAGGTCCTGGAGGCCCACAAGGGTCAGCGCACGCTCGCAGCCGTCGGCCAGAGCATTCAGGGCAACGTGCGGAACGAACTGGCAAGGACCGCGCAGTTGGTTGAGGTTCTGTCCGACCAGTTGGTCACCGATCAGATTCACGGCGCCCAATATGCGTCGCGTACCGCTGTCGGGACATCCAAGGTCGAAATCGGCACTTGTCCCCAGCCCAACCGGCGCAGACACGGCCCGATTCGTTCCCTGTTGTTCCCTGGCAGTGTCCCGCCAGTGTCCCGCGCTAATGCCCTTGGATTTGCCGCCGAATGACCGGAAAGACATAACTACTTGATTTCGCTTGGTGCCGGGAGGGGGACTCGAACCCCCACAGTGTTTCCACCGGCGGATTTTGAGTCTTTCGTATTATCCATAATAATCAGGCGCATAGATTCAAATCCCGCTCACTATTCAAGTCTCTTTCGCCTCGGTTCCATGCGGCTTCCCGGTCGATTCCGAGGTGTTTTGTGAGCTGGACGAAATGCAGAGGTCATTCGACTGGTTTGTGGTCGAGCAGGCAGGCCATTCGACTTCAGCCGCGCCAGCGCCGCTTGGTCTCATGCCCGCGGCACCGCATAAGAGCACCCCAGATCCTCGGCAATGGCCCCGAGTCGTTTGTCCCGGGTCCAGATTTGAGCGCTGGACAGCGTGGCTGCCGCGAGCAGGCAGGCATCGACGTAGCCGATGCCCCGTCCCATCAGTCGGTGCCGCTCGATGAAGAACAATACCTCGTCGTGGCTCGCCAGCTCGCATTTCGGCAGGAAAGACAGCAAGGAAAGAACCTCCTGCCGGTTCTTGAGATTGCCGCAGGCGATTTCGCCGATTACGAAATCGTGGCTGGCGGCCACATCCCGACCGAGCAGCTCGGCGAGATGAGGATCACCGAAACGTAAATGATCGATCCAGACTGAGGTGTCTACCAGGATCACTTAGGCTGGTTCCCGGCGCCGAGGAATGTCATTGAGTTGGGGCTCTGTGCCTCCCAGCTTGATGAGCCGGCGCGCGCTTTCCCGCTCGATCAGTGCACACAGGGCCTCCTTCAGGAGGTCACCGCGATCCTTCAGGCCACTCAGGTTCTGGGCTTGCAATAGAAGAGCATCATCGAGGGTAACGGTAGTTCGCATCTGAGAACTCCTCATCCAGCGCACCAGATGATGCAATTATAGATGTCGGCACAATCCCCGTCGAGATGGCGACACCGTTCAGTCTTGCTTTGCTTGGTTCGCTGTGGACATCCGTCCGAAAGTAGCAAACGCGCTAGGGATCCGGGGTTTGTTGGAGGCCGCCTCGCGCGGCCGGGTCACGCTCTATACGAGCCTGGCGCTGCTTGCAGAGCTGTCCTCGACTCTGAGCAGGCCAAAGCTCGCCCGCCCCGTCATGCGCAGCCCCTACTTACACGCCGTCGCAGCGGTGCCGTTCGTGCAGCGTGCCGCTCGCCGGTGATCTCCGGCTTTCACTTCACGCCGCAGGGAAAGCGCGTGGCGATCCTTCCGGTGAAGCGCTGCACGCCGAAGCAGATCGCGGAGGCGATGCAGCTTTCATTGAGCGCGGTGCGCGAACACATCCAGGCCTGTCACAGGCGCGTCAAGGCGAAGAACGCCGAGGAGTTCCTGCAGGCTATCCGCTGGGGGATCGATGCGAGGCGGCGGTGAGGCAGCGCCGGCAGAGTTCTGGCGGAACGGCGAGGGCCCAGGCTGGCTGCGAGATCCGTGTGAGTCAGAGTGCTGAAGTCTTGCGGAATCGGGACTATTTCCTCGCCTCCTGCGTCACGGGACGCAAAAGGTTCGCTCAGCTTCTCGCTGGGTCGCCCCGATCCAGCGCCCCGCATGGGGCTGGACGTCGTGAGGAAGTTCCAAAAAACAGCATTTCAATGCAAGTCACATGCGCTCACTATGATAGTGAGTTAGCAAGCAATGTGAAGATTCGCGCGTAAGTGCTTGTCTTTATGGTGCCGGGAGGGGGACTCGAACCCCCACAGTGTTTCCACCGGCGGATTTTGAGTCCGCTGCGTCTACCGATTCCGCCATCCCGGCCCGGCCGGCGAGGCGCTGCTAAACTGGCGCGCTTTCCGATCGCGGGGAGGCGGCATTATGGATCAAGGCCTTCCCTGCTTCAACCGATGGCGAACACCGCTCCGCTGCACCTCGACGACTTCGACTACGCGCTGCCGCCGGCCCTGATCGCCCAGGCGCCGTTGCCGCAGCGCTCGGCGAGCCGGCTGCTGACGGTGCGCGGCGGACAGCTCGGTGACCGTTCCTTCGCCGACTTGGCCGATCTGCTGCAAGCCGGCGACCTGCTGGTGTTCAATGACACACGGGTGATCCACGCCCGGCTGCACGGGGTGAGAGACAGCGGCGGGCGGGTCGAGGTGCTGATCGAGCGCCAGACCGGGGAGCACCAGGCGCTGGCGCAGGTGCGGGCGAGCCATTCGCCCAAACCCGGCTCCTGGCTGAGGCTGGAGGATGCGCTGGACGTGCAGGTGACGGAACGAGTCGGCGAGTTCTACCGGCTGACTTTCCCCGCTGGCGGCGATCTGCTCGAACTGCTGGAGCGCCACGGCCGGCTGCCGCTGCCGCCCTACATCGAGCGGACGGCGGGCGAGGCCGACGAGGCGCGCTATCAGACGGTGTATGCGCGCCATCGCGGTTCGGTGGCGGCGCCCACGGCCGGGCTGCATTTCGACGAAGCCTTGCTCGCCGCGCTGCGCGACCGGGGCGTTCATTTTGCATATCTCACGCTGCACGTCGGCGCCGGCACCTTCCAGCCGGTGCGGGTGCGGGATTTGTCGCAGCACCGCATGCACCGCGAGCGCTATTTCGTCCCCGAGGCGACCGCGCAGGCGATCGCTCGTGCGCGAAGCGAGGGCGCCAGGGTGGTGGCGGTGGGCACCACCAGCCTGCGGGCGCTGGAGTCTGCGGCACGCGACGGGGTCATGATCGCCGGCGAGAACGAGACGGAACTGTTCATCCTGCCGGGCTTCGAATTCCGCGTCGCCGACTGCCTGATCACCAACTTCCACCTGCCGAAGTCAACGCTGCTGATGCTGGTGTCGGCCTTCGGTGGCATGGACGCGATGCGCGCCGCCTACGCCCATGCCGTCGCCGCCGGCTACCGCTTCTTCAGCTACGGCGATGCCATGTTCATCGAACGGGAGCACCATGCGGTTTGAGCTTCTCGCCCGCGACGGCGCGGCACGCCGCGGCCGCCTGCATCTGGCCCACGGCACCGTCGACACGCCGGCTTTCATGCCGGTGGGAACCTACGGCTCGGTCAAGGCGATGTCGCCGGCGGAGCTGAAGGATCTGGGCGCGCAGGTGGTGCTCGGGAACACCTTCCACCTGTGGCTGCGGCCGGGGCTGGAGGTGATCGCCGCCCACGGCGGGCTGCACCGTTTCATGGGCTGGGACGGGCCCATCCTCACCGATTCCGGCGGCTTCCAGGTGTTCAGCCTGGGGGCGCTGCGCAAGATCAGCGAAGAGGGGGTCCGTTTTGCCTCGCCGGTGAATGGCGACCGGCTGTTCCTGACGCCGGAGGAGTCGATGCGCATCCAGCACGTGCTGGATTCCGACATCGCCATGATCTTCGACGAATGCACGCCCTATCCGGCCGAGCATCCTGCCGCGGCCGACTCCATGCGCATGTCGCTGCGCTGGGCCGAGCGCAGCCGCCGCGCCCACGAGGGCAATGCCAACGCCTTGTTCGGCATCGTCCAGGGCGGCATGTACGAGGATCTGCGCGACGAGTCGCTGCGCGAACTGGCACGAATCGGTTTCGACGGCTACGCCATCGGCGGCCTGTCGGTGGGCGAGCCCAAGCCGGACATGCAGCGCATCCTGGCCCACACCGCGCCGCGACTGCCGGAGGACCGGCCGCGCTATCTGATGGGCGTGGGCACGCCCGAGGACATCGTGTTCGCGGTGAGTCAGGGCATAGACATGTTCGACTGCGTGCTGCCCACGCGCAACGCGCGCAACGGCTGGCTATTCACCCGCCGCGGCACGGTGAAGATCCGCAACGCGGCGCACGCCCGCGACACCGGCCCCCTCGACCCGGACTGCGACTGCTACACCTGCCGCAACTTCTCACGCGCCTACCTGCATCACCTGCAGCGCGCCAAGGAGATACTCGGGGCACAGCTCAACACCCTGCACAACCTGCACTACTACCAGCAATTGATGGCCGGACTGCGCGAGGCGATCGCCGGGGGCAAGCTGGCGGAATACGTCGCCACGTTCCGGGAATTGCGTCAGCCCGGATCGGCGTAGGCTGGACTCGGCGGGCATGGCCCGCCCTACGACGGAAAACCCGCGCGCCACCGATTCAGATCGGCGGGCACCGTTCGCCAGCAGGGGATGCCGTGTCGTAGGGTGCGCCGCGCACAACATCGGTCCTGCGCCGGGAATTGCGCCGGCCCGACCTGGTGTAGCTGCTACAATCACGCGCTTTTCCGCTTCGTTGGAGCCTACCGTGCTGATTTCGAATGCTTATGCCCAGGCGGCGCCCGCCGCCGACCCCACTGGCGGCCTGATGGGCCTGCTGCCCATCATCCTGATGTTCGTCGTCCTGTGGTTCCTGATGATCCGGCCACAGATGAAGAAGTCCAAGGAACACAAGACGATGGTGGAGGCACTGGCGAAGGGCGACGAAGTGGTAACCCAGGGCGGCGTGGCTGGCAAGATCACCAAGGTCGGCGAGAACTTCGTCAGTCTCGAAGTGGCGGCAGAACGTCGAGATCGCCGTGCAGAAAGCGGCGGTCGGCAACGTGCTTCCCAAGGGCACGCTGAAGACGCTGTGAGGAGGCGGATGCGGACCAGCTTGCTGTCCGCCCGATCCTCAATCCTCGATCCTCGATCCTGATTCCCCCGACATGAACCGCTATCCGATCTGGGTCAATGCGACCGTCGTCATTGCCATCGTCCTCGGCCTTTTGTACACGCTGCCGAACTTCTTCGGCGAGGTGCCGGCGGTGCAGGTTTCCAGCGCCAAGGCCACGGTCAAGGTGGATGCCGCGCTGCTGCAACGCGTCGAGGACATCCTCAAGGCTGCCGCCGTGACCAACACTGGCGTATTCACCGACTTCAACAGCATCCGCATCCGCTTCGCCGACACGGACACCCAGCTCAAGGCCAAGGATCTGGTCGAGAAGGCGCTCAATCCCGACCCCACCGATCCGACCTACGTCGTCGCGCTCAACCTGCTCTCCAGCTCGCCCAAGTGGCTGCGGGCGGTGGGCGCGCTGCCGATGTATCTCGGCCTCGACCTGCGGGGCGGGGTGCACTTCCTGCTCCAGGTTGACATGAAGGGCGCGATCACCAAGCGGCTGGACGCCACCGCGGCCGACCTGCGCGGCCTGCTGCGGGACAAGGGCATACGCCATGGCGGCGTGAATCGCGAAGGCAACAGCGTGGTGGTCAAGTTCCGCGACCAGGAAACGCGCGACAAGGCACGCAACGTGATCGCCGACGCCCAGCCCGATCTCACCCTCACCGAGGGCCAGGACGGCGGCGAATTCAAACTGAGCGGCGCGATGACCGAGGCGGCGGGAAAGCGCATCCAGGAATTCGCCCTCAAGCAGAACATCGGCACCTTGCACAACCGCATCAACGAACTGGGCGTGGCCGAACCGGTGATCCAGCAGCAGGGGGCGGACCGCATCGTGGTGCAGCTCCCCGGCGTGCAGGATACGGCCAAGGCAAAAGACATCCTCGGCCGCACCGCGAGCCTCGAGATCCGCATGGTGGACGACTCGGCCGGCGCACTCGACGCGGCGCTGCAGGGCAAGGTGCCCTTCGGTACCGAGCTCTACACCGAGCGCGGCGGCGGGCCGCTGCTGATCAAGAAGCAGGTGGTGCTGACCGGCGACCGCCTCACCGACGCCCAGCCCGGCTTCGACAACCAGACCCAGGAGCCGGCGGTCCATCTCTCGCTGGATTCCGCCGGCGCGAAGATCTTCAAGGACGTGACGCGCGAGAACGTCGGCAAGCGCATGGCGATCCTGCTGATCGAGAAGGGCAAGGGCGAGGTGGTGACCGCGCCGGTGATCCGCACCGAGATCGGCGGCGGCCGGGTGCAGATATCGGGCCGCATGAGCACCACCGAGGCCAACGACGTCGCCCTGCTGCTGCGCGCCGGCGCGCTCGCCGCGCCGATGGAGATCATCGAGGAGCGCACCATCGGCCCCAGCCTGGGTGCCGAGAACATCGAGAAGGGCTTCAACTCGGTGCTCTACGGCTTCGCCATGGTCAGCGCCTTCATGGTCGTCTATTACACGCTGTTCGGCTTCATCTCGGTGCTGGCGCTGGGTGCCAACCTGCTGTTCCTGGTGGCGCTGCTGTCGCTGATGCAGGCCACGCTGACGCTGCCGGGCATGGCGGGCATCGCCCTCACGCTGGGCATGGCGATCGATGCCAACGTGCTGATCAACGAACGCGTCCGCGAGGAACTGCGCGGCGGGGCCACGCCCCAGGCGGCAATCCACGCCGGCTACGAGCGCGCCTTCGGCACCATCCTGGACTCCAACGTCACCACGCTGATCGCCGGCCTGGCGCTGCTGATTTTCGGCTCCGGCCCGATCCGCGGCTTCGCCGTGGTGCTGAGCCTGGGCATCCTGACCTCGATCTTCAGCGCCGTGACGGTGTCCCGCGCCATGGTGAACTTCTGGTACGGTCGCCGCCGCAAGCTCGACCACGTGGCGATCGGCCAAGTGTGGAAGCCGGATTCGGAGATGTATTGAGTTCGCGCCCCGAGTCCTCACCCCTGACTCCTCACGCCTGACTCCTCACCCAGAGAGCGCCATGGAATTCTTCCGCATCCGCAAAGACATCCCCTTCATGAAGTACGCGCTGTACTTCAACGTCATCTCGGCCGTCACCTTCGTTCTGGCGGTGCTGTTTCTGGTGATCAAGGGGCTCAATTTCAGCATCGAGTTCACCGGCGGCACGCTGGTGGAAGTCAGCTACGCGCAGCCGCCTCAGGTGGACCAGATCCGCGGTGCTCTCACCAAGGGCGGTTTCCACGATGCCCAGGTGCAGAACTTCGGCACCGCCCGCGACTTCCTGATCCGCCTGCCGCCGAGCAAGGATCTCGATGCCGCGCACATGAGCGATAAGGTGATGGCGGCGCTCGGCGCCGACACCGACAAGCCGCAACTGCGGCGCATCGAGTTCGTCGGCCCTCAGGTGGGCGGCGAACTCGCCTCGGACGGCTCACTGGCATTGCTGCTGGTTTGCGCCGGCATCATGATCTACCTCGCGGCGCGTTTCGAATGGCGTTTCGCCGTGTCGGCGATCATTGCCAACATGCACGACGTGGTGATCATCCTCGGCTTCTTCGCCCTGTTTCAGTGGGAGTTCTCGCTGCCGGTGCTGGCCGCGGTGCTGGCCATCCTCGGTTACTCGGTGAACGAATCGGTGGTGGTGTTCGACCGGATCCGCGAGAATTTCCGCAAGATGCGCAAGGCAAGCGTGCCGGAGATCATCGACAACGCCATCACCCGCACCATGAGCCGCACCATCATCACCCACGGCAGCACCCAGATGGTGGTGCTGGCGATGCTGCTGTTCGGCGGGCCGACGCTGTTCTACTTCGCCCTGGCGCTGACCATCGGCATTCTGTTCGGCATCTACTCCTCGGTGCTGGTGTCCAGCCCGCTGGTGATGTGGCTGGGCGTGTCGCGCGAGCAGTTCGTCAAGCCGAAGAAGGAACGCCCGGAAGGCGCGACTGAAGACGGGGCGATGGTTTGAATTCGTTCCAACTGCGGCCATGCAACTGCCACTCCTACCGGTAAGAATCTGGGATCTGCCGACTCGGCTGTTCCATTGGTCGCTGGTGCTGCTGGTCGCCTTCTCCGCGATACCGGGAAACTGGGCGAGGATCTGCCGATGAAGTTCATGGACTGGCACCGCCTGTCGGGCTACGCCATCTTCACCCTGCTGTTTTTCCGTCTGGTTTGGGGTGTGATCGGCAGCACCCATGCCCGCTTCTCGAACTTCGTCCGCGGCCCCGCCGCCGCCCTGCGCTATGTGCAGGAGACTCTTGGACGCGCGCCCGCAACGCGGCATCTCGGCCACAACCCGCTGGGCGGCTGGTCGGTGCTGATGCTGATGGTCTGCCTTGCGATTCAGGTGGGCACCGGGCCTGTTCATCGCCGACGAAGACCTGGGTGTCGAGGGCCCATTCGCCAAACTGGTGAGCAGCCGGGTTTCCGACGCGCTTGCGGAGATCCACGAAGGCAATTTCGGCGTGCTCCTGGCGCTGATCGGTCTGCACCTCTCGGCCATCGCCTTCTACCTCGTCGCCAAGGGCGAGAACCTGGTGCGGCCGATGATCACCGGTTTCAAGCAACTGCCACCGGAAGAAAGCGCCGGAGCTGCCAGAGGTGGCCACCTGCTGCTGGGGGTGCTGGTCCTGGCCATGGCCGCGGCGGCCGTCTGGCTGCTGGTGAACAAGGTCTGAGAATTCCACCCGCCAGTCGGGCGGAATCCCATCGTCGTTATCTGGCATACGCCAGCAAGGGTGTTGCGGGCTTCGTCCCGGATATACATGCGGATCACGCTGCCAGCCGTGGACATGCGGTGTGCAGGCCGCCGTGCCGCGGGTGGTGCCGGCGCGTTCCGGTGGATGCGGGCCGACTCGCCTGAACCCACCTGGAACATTGGCATCACCGGGCCGCCTTGGCTGACTCCCGCACCGGGCAAGGTCAGCAACGTGCTGTAGCGGCCGCCTGGATTCAACACCCCGTCATAGCAAGCCGGGGGCGCCTTCGGAATGCACCGCTTCCGGGGAAGGCTGGGCAGCGTGAAAATCGGTCGCAAGCCGGCGCCATTTCACCCTGCCATTATCGGGGCGCCAGGTGAGTGGGCGGGGCCGAGCTTGCGGCGCGGACGCAATCGACGCACAGCCCCAAACTGGATGTCAGGATTTTGAAAGGCATGCTCAGACATGCTTAGCGCTGGTCGCTGAAGGCACGGTTTCTCGCCAAGGCTGGAGTGCCGGGGCGGGCCTTCTGCGGTAGTCTGGACAGCGGTGCTTCGGGGGCGGGTCGATGCGCATACTTGTGGTTGAAGACGATCGTCTGGTCGCGGGAAGCGTCGTGATCGGGCTGTCCCGGGCCGGGTTCACGGTGGACCACGTCTCGTCGGCGGAGATGGCGGCCAGCGCCCTGCGCAACGAGCGATTCGATCTCGCACTCGTGGACCTGGGGCTGCCGGGGATGGACGGTCTGGAGATGATCAGGCTGCTGCGCAAGCGGGGCGACAATCTGCCCGTCCTCGTGCTCAGCGCAAGGGATTCTCTGACGGCCCGGGTTTCGGGGCTGGACGCCGGGGCAGACGACTACTTGGTCAAGCCCTTCCAATTGAGCGAACTCGTGGCCCGAGCCAGGGCGCTGATCCGGCGCTCCAAGTCGATCGCCAGTTCCGAGATCGTCTTCGGGCCACTGCGCATGGACCAGTCGCGACACCTGGTCGAACTCGACGGAAGGGAAATCGATCTGACGCCGCGGGAGTGGACAGTGCTCGAAGCCTTGCTGCTGGAGGCGCCAAACGTCCTCAGCAAGAAGGCGCTGGCGCAAAAGCTCGGTGGCTGGGACCACGACATGACGCAGAATGCCATCGAGGTGCTGGTGTCACGCCTGCGCAGCAAGCTCGATTGCGCCGGCATCAACATCCGCACCGTGCGGGGCATCGGCTACCGTATCGATGAAGCCGGCGCTTGAACCGACCCGCCGCAGCATCCGCCGCTGGTTGCTGTGGGCATTATTGCCCGCCCTCGGCTTTACGGTCGGCCTCGACACGTGGATGGAATACATGATCGTGGACCGCCCGGTCCACCTGGCGTTCGATCATGCGCTCATGGATGAAGCCCAAGCCATCGCGGGCTACCTCCGGGCGGACAATGGCCGTCTGCGCTTGGATCTGCCCGCAGGCGCGGAGCAGGTGCTGCGCACGGACCCCGAAGACAGCTTGTACTTCCTGGTGCGTGGTCCGCATGGCGAGGTTCTGGGCGGCGATCCGAACCTCACGGTTCCGCCAGCGAATGAAGCGGCAGTGGACGCCACGTTCGAAGCGGTGTATCGCGGCGAATCGATTCGTGGCGTCAGCACCGTCCACCAAACCGACCTCGGGCCGGTGAGCATTCACATCGCCCAGACCAAGCACGCCCGGAGTCAGTTGAACCGCCAGCTTGCCGCCGCGATCCTCGTCTCCAACGGGTTTCTGCTGGTCATCACGCTCGGCCTTGCCTACTTCGTCGTCGGCGCGGGGCTGCGCCCCCTGCTTCGGCTCAGACGCGAGATCGACGCACGCAGCTGGACATCCTGGAGCCAGTGTCGCAACACGACTTGCCAGTCGAGTTGCAGCCCATCGCCGTCGCCCTGAACACGCTGCTGTCTGTGATCGATGACGCGACTCAGGCGCAGCGCCGATTCCTGGCCGATGCGTCGCACCAGTTGCGCACCCCCTTGGCGGGCTTGCAGGGGCAACTCGATCTGCTGTCCCACGAGAATCTGCCACAGGCGGCTCACGACCGGATAGTCGCCTTGCATCATGCGACCCGCCGCCTGTCGCACCTCTCCAGCCAGTTGCTGGCCCTGGGCCACAGCGACGCGATGGCAGTCCCCCGAAGTCAAGATGGAGAACTACGACCTGGCCGATGTCGTCGAAAGCGCCGCCTCGGTTTTTCTGGATCGCGCCATCGAGAAGCGCATCGATCTGGGATTCGAGGCCGCAGCCGCGCCGGTCGTGGCATGCCCCTGGATGATTCGGGATATGACCTACAACCTGATCGACAACGCGATCGTCTATACGCAGGCGGGCGGCCGTATCACGGTGCGCAGCGGTGTGCGCAATGGTGCCGCGGCCGTACTGGAGGTGGAGGACAACGGCCCCGGAATTCCCGTGGCAGACCGGCAACGGGTTTTCGAGAGGTTTTTTCGGGGGACGCCGAGCGACGGCGTGGGCTGCGGTCTCGGTCTGGCGATCGTGGAGCAGATTGCCGACGCGCATGGCGCGCAAGTATTGATAACCGACCCCGAATCAGGACAGGGAACGCTGTTTCGAGTTAGTTTTCCGGCGGCGTCCTCCGCCACCCCGGAGGCGAAGATGGAATCGGGTTGATGCAAGCCCTGCCCAGTACACCGGGGCCTTTCTCGGCTGCGGACTTCCGATCAATCCGGGCCGACGAACCGATCGAGCTTAGGCGCAGTGGCGCGGCAGCCAGTTCCCGGTTGCGCCGGCGCCCGGAAGCTCGGCCGGCTCAGGAGGAGGACCTCCGGCCACATTCGCCCGAGAGCCAATGCCGAAGCGACTCGGTCACGGCAGGCGGGCGGGCGTTGCAGTACGGGGGCAACTCAGTCGCGGAATTCCTTGAGACGGAAGTCGTCGTGGCAGCCCTTGCAGGTCTTGCCGACGTCGCCGATGGCGGCCTTGATCGCCTTCTCGTCCCCGCCCTTGACGGCGGTGGCCAGGGCAGCGACAGCCTTCTGGGACTTCTCCGCGCCGTCCTTGAACTTGGCGTCTTCGCTCCAGACCTTCATGTCGGCCTTGGTCGGCGCACCCTTCTCGGTCCCGGCGGCGAACGAATTCCACGGCAGCCCGATCATCATTTCAACGATCGCCGCGTTCTTGACGACCACGTCCTTGTTGTACGGCGCCTTGTCCTGGGCCATCTGGGCCATCGGGCCGAAGGCGCGGCCGTTCACGTTCATCACCGACTGGCGATAGCGGATCTCGTCCTCCGGTTTGACCTGGGCGAAGGCGCTGGAAGTCAGTGCCAGAGCGACGGCGGCGAGCGTGATCTGTTTCAGTTTCATGTTTACCCCTTGAGAATGGACAGTATGCGGTCGGTCGGGCTTGCCCAGGCAAAACAGACCAGGCGGTCGAATTATTCCACGCATCGGCTCAGATGCGCCGCGCCAGCTCCGCTGCCTTGCCGACATAGCTCGCCGGCGTCATGGCGAGCAGTCGCTGCTTTTCGGCGTCGGGGATGGCAAGCCCGGCAATGAACTGGCGCAGGCTGTCGCGGGAGATGGCACGGCCGCGGGTGAGTTCCTTCAACTGCTCGTAGGGATTGGGCACGCCATAGCGGCGCATCACGGTCTGGATCGGCTCGGCCAGGACTTCCCAGGCCTCATCGAGATCCGCCGCCAGCCGCGCCGGATCGGCCTCCAGCTTGCCCAGTCCCTTGAGGCAGGAATCCAGGGCGAGCAGCGTGTGACCGAAGGCCACTCCCATGTTGCGCAGCACGGTGGAATCGGTCAGATCGCGCTGAAGACGGGAGACGGGCAGCTTGTCCGAGAGGTGGCGCAGCAACGCGTTGGCCAGGCCCAGGTTGCCTTCGGCATTCTCGAAATCGATCGGATTGACCTTGTGCGGCATGGTCAACGAGCCCACCTCGCCGGCCCTGGTCTTCTGCTTGAAGTAGCCCAGCGAGATGTAGAACCAGGCATCGCGGCACAGATCGAGCACCACGGTGTCGGCGCGAGCCAGGGCGTCGAACAGCTCGGCCATGGCATCGTGGGGCTCGATCTGGATGGTATAGGGGTTGAACTCGAGGCCGAAGGATTCGATGAAGCGGCGGTTGAAGCCCTCCCAGTCGAAGTCGGGATAGGCGGCAAGATGGGCATTGTAGTTGCCCACCGCGCCGTTGAATTTGGCTGTCATGGCGACCCGCGCCACGCGCTGCCGCGCGCGGATCAGCCGCGCCGCGACGTTGGCCATCTCCTTGCCCAGGGTGGTGGGCGTGGCCGGCTGGCCGTGGGTGCGCGCCAGCATCGCCAGATCGGCAAGGCCGTGGGCAAGCTCGCGCAGGCGTGCGATCACCGCGTCCAGCGCCGGCAGCAGCGCCGCCTCACGCGCCTCGTGCAGCATCAATGCGTGGGAGACGTTGTTGATGTCCTCTGAGGTGCATGCGAAGTGGATGAACTCGGAGGCGCGCCGCACCTCGGCATTGGCGCCCAGCCGCTCCTTGAGCCAGTACTCCATCGCCTTGACGTCGTGGTTGGTGCGCGCCTCGATCGCCTTGACCTGCTCGGCGTCGGCGGGCGAGAAATCGGCCGCCACGGCGTCCAGTTCCGCCAGCGTCGCCGCCGAGAAGGGCGCGATCTCGGCGATCGCCGCCTCCGCCGCCAGCGCCTTGAGCCAGGCGACCTCCACCCGCACCCGGTTGCGGATCAGGCCGTACTCGGAGAAGTGGGCGCGCAGCGCGGCGACCTTGTCCGCATAGCGGCCATCGAGCGGCGAAAGGGCTGAGATCGAGGCGGAAGTCATGGCGGAACAGGGGCTTGAGAAGGGGCGCGGATTTTATCACGCGCCCCCGCCGCAGCCGGTTCCGGCCGGGGCGGCGGATGCCCGGGTGCTATAATTTTGCGCACATTCCCACGGACCCCGCCACGCCATGAAGCTGATCGGTTCGCTCACCAGTCCCTACGCGCGCAAGGCGCGCATCGTCCTCGCCGAGAAGAAGATCGACTACGAATTCATTGTCGATTCGCCGTGGACCGCCGAGACCCAGGTGTCGAAGTACAACCCGCTGGGCAAGATTCCGGTGCTGGTGCTCGACGACGGCAGCACGCTGTTCGATTCCCGTGTCATCGTCGAGTACCTGGATTCGGTCACCCCCAACAACCGCCTGTTTCCGCAAGGCGGACGGCAACGCATCCAGGTCAAGCGCTGGGAGGCACTGGCGGACGGTGTGAGCGACGCCGCGGCAGCAGCCTTCCTCGAAGCCAAGCGCCCCGAGGGCGAGCGCAGCGCGTCCTGGATCGAGCGCCAGCGCGGCAAGATCGAACTCGGCGTGCGGGCCATGGACACCGATCTGGGCGAAGCGCCCTGGTGCCAGGGCAATGCACTTTCGCTGGCGGACATCGCCTGCGGTTGCGCACTGGGCTACCTGGTCTTCCGCTTCCCCGACATCGACTGGCGCGCGTCCTGCCCGAACCTGGCACGGCTCCATGACAAGCTGATGCAGCGCCAGTCGTTCATCGACACCGTTCCGGTGGGTTGAGGCAGCCGGGGCGCGTTCGCAGCGCACGAAAGTCAGTCCCTGGCGGACGGCGCTCCCTCCCGAACATCCGCAAAGAAAAACCCCACCGGGGGTCCAGTCCGGTGGGGTATGCAGCCGCCGCTGGCTCCCGCTTGCGGTCGGCTTGCGGAGGGAGGTCAAATCATTGAGGGTGTGTCGGTGCTCCTTCCTACTGGTGATTGATCCGTTCCTGGTGGCGAGACTGCTCGCGGTTCTGGGACGGCGGCTCCGCCATCGGTTTCTGCCCGCCCTCGCCCACCTGATGCTGGTGCTGGTGCTGGTGCTGGCTCATCGTGCCGGCACGCTCCTGCGTCTGCTGCTGCTGCGGTTGCATGCCCATGGTGCCCTGCTGCTTCATGGCCGAGCCGCCACTGCCGGGGCCTCCCCCGCCACTGCTGCCGCCCATTGCGCCGCCGCCACCGCCGCCACCGCCGCCACCGGGACCGCGGGCCATCGCCGCCTGGCTCCCGGCGAGCGCGAGCAACATCACGCTTGCGCAGATTGCGAGTCTGTTCATGCTGCTCTCCTTTGCCTGCCTCGGCCTTGTCAGCACACTTCAGCGACCACCGCGCCCGCCGCGATCGATATCCGGCCGTTCGACCCGCACGGGACGTTCGACCGGGCGCTCGACACGCTCGATCCGATCCACGCGCTCCGTGCGCTCGGTGCGCTCGAACCGCGGAGCATCCTCGCGCGCTTCGGCGTCGAGTCGCCGGCGCGCCTCGTATCCGGTACCGTAGGGTGCCTCCTGCGCCCCCCGCAGCTCTTGCTTACGCTGGCGGATGCGGCTGCGCAGGCGTTCGGCTTCGTCGACTTCGCTGACCGGCGACGCTGATTCGGTGGTCGCAGTGCGCGGCAGCGGGACATCGGCCCGTGCGGGCTGGCTCCAGGCCCAAGCCACAGCGGCACCGCAAACGGCGAGAGCGGCACCGAGAATCCGGGTCTTGCGCGGGCTGATGGCGGGCTGCTGCGTCACTGCGTTCTCGATGTAGGCTCGTTGGGATGGCTGCATCTTGATGGCCCCCGATTGCCGGCGGATTGCGTCCGGCCGACAGATGGTTACAGTGTGTTACCGATGGTTGCGTGCGCACCACGGCAAAGCCGATAGTTTTGTATAGTTTCGTCATGGACCACGTGGAATCAACGATCCTGATTGTTGACGACGACCCCGGATTGCGCGAGTTGCTGCGCGATTATCTCGGCGCCAACGGCTTTGCGGTGCAGGAAGCCGGCGACGGCGCCGAGATGAAGCGCCTGCTCGCCGTCAGCCGGCCGGACCTGATCATCCTCGACCTGATGCTGCCTGGGGAGGACGGCCTGACCCTTGCCCGCTGGCTGCGCACCCATGGCGAACTGCCGGTGATCATGCTGTCTGCCCGTGGCGACGAAATCGATCGCGTCGTCGGCCTCGAGGTCGGCGCCGACGACTACCTGCCCAAGCCCTTCAGCCCGCGCGAACTGCTCGCCCGCATCCGCGCCGTGCTGCGGCGCCGCGGGGGATCGGGCGAGACCGGCGGCGGCAGCGGCGAGGTGCACAGCTTCGGCCCCTTCCGCCTCGACCTCGGGGCGCATCGCCTGACCCGCGATGGCACGGAGGTCGCCGTGACCGGCGCCGAGTTCTCCCTGCTGCGGGTATTCGTCGAACATCCCAACCGGGTCCTCTCCCGCGACACGCTGATGGATCTGCTCAAGGGCTACGACCGTGCCCCCTTCGACCGCAGCATCGACGTGCGCATCACGCGGCTGCGCCGCAAGATCGAAGACGACCCCGCCACGCCGGTCTATATCCGCACCGTGCGCGGCGAAGGCTACCTGTTCTCGCCCAAGGGCAGCACGGCGTGAGCCCGCGGCCGCCGCGGGCCGGCCCCAGCCTGGCGGGGCAAACGGCGCGCACGCTGGCCATCGCCTTCGTCGCCTTCATGGTGGTCACGGTTGCCGCCATCGTCTGGTTCATGATGGTGCCGATGGCCCGTCGCTCCGCCGACGACCTGGCGGCGCTGATGATGCTTTCGGCCCAGACCTGGACCGAACTGCCGCCGCAAACCCGGGGAGCCTTCGAAACCGAACTGATCGACCGCCACAACCTCTGGATCGAGGCCGGGATCGGCGCGCCGCTCGAAACCCACGCCCAGTTCTACCCCTACCTGCTATTTCTGGAGGATTCTCTCAGCCGCCGCACCGGCCAGAGCATCCACGTCAAGCTCACCGACTGGGAGGAGACTTGGTTCTGGGTGGAGTTGCCGGTGGCAGACAAGACGATCCGCGTCGGTTTTCCCCGCAGCCGCATCGGCGTGCAGCCGCCGCTGGCAGGCCTCACCGTGCTGCTGGCGGGCCTGCTGCTGAGCCTGCTCACCGCCCGTACCCTGGCGCGGCGCATCACCGGGCCGCTGGCGCGGATGGCGGAGGCGACGGCGCACGTGGGCCAGGGCGAGGGACCGGCGCTGTTGCCCGAATCCGGCCCCACCGAGATTGCCCACCTGGCGCGCAGCTTCAATCGCATGGCGCGGGAGGTGAGGGAACTGCTGGCCAACCGGACCACCCTGCTCGCCGGCATTTCCCACGACCTGCGCTCCCCCCTGGCGCGGATGCGAGTGGCGCTGGAGATGCTGCCCGCCGAGACCTCGCCGCGGCTGGTCGCGCGCCTCACGGAAGACATCGAGGAGATGAATCGCCTGATCGGTGCCTTCCTGGAGCTTGCACGGGGACTCCAGCACGAGGAACGCCAGGAAGTCGAGATCGGGCCCCTGCTGGAGCACCTGGCGCAGGGCCTCCGCGATGGCGGGGCGCAGGTCGAATGCCGTTCCGCCGGCTGCCGCGTCCATGCCGGAGCCATGACGCTGCGACGGGTGCTGGGCAACCTGGTCGAGAACGCGGTGCGCTACAGCGATGGCGGCCCGGTCGAGATCGAATGCGCCCAGATGGAAGACGGCTGCTGCATCCGCGTCCTGGATCGCGGCCCGGGCATTCCCGAAGCTCAGCGCGAAGCGGTCTTCAGGCCCTTCCACCGGCTGGAAACCTCGCGCAGCAAGCGCACCGGCGGCAGCGGCCTGGGACTTGCCATCGCCCGGCAACTTGCCCAGGTCAATGGCTGGCGGCTGGATCTCCACGACCGCCCCGGCGGCGGCCTGGAGGCGCGGCTCGAAATGCCGCGCCCGGCGGACGAAGGAATTACTGCGCGAGCAGGGCGTTGATCGCCTGGACGTCCTCTTCGGCCAGGGTGCCGGCGGCGGCCTTGAGCCGCAACTGGGCGAGCAGCGTGTCGTAGCGGGCCCGGGAAAGGTCGCGCCGCGTCGTCGCCAGTTGCTGCTGGGCGTTAAGCACGTCGATGTTGATGCGCACGCCGACTTCGTAGCCCAGCTTGTTCGAATCCAGGGCCGAACGGGACGACACCATCGCCTGTTCCAGGGCCTTGACCTGGGCCATGCCGCCGGTGACGCCGAGGTAGGCCTGGCGGGCACTCTGGGCGGCGCTGCGACGCACGTTCTCCAGATCCTGCTGCGCCTTCTCGCGCAGCGCGGCGGCCTCCCGCTCGCGCGAGGACACGGAGCCACCCTGGTAGATGGGGACCGCGAGCTGCAGCCCGACGCTGTTGGCATACTGGGCGCTGCCGGTGAGCGTGCCCAGCGAAATCCCCTGGGTGGTGCTGCCCTGCTTGTTGTAGCCATGGGTGGCGACGACATCCAGCGTCGGGTAGTGGCCGGCGCGGTTGCGGTCCACTTCGCGCCGGGCGATTTCCAGCGTCGCCTGCTGCAGTTGCACGTTGTAGGAATTCTGTTCCGCGGATTCGACCCAGGGTTGCATCTGGTTGGGCTGGGGCTGCTGAATCAGCACCGTCTCGCGCAGCATCTTGAGGGGCTCGGGCTCCTTGCCGATGATCTGGCGCAGCGCCTGCTGCTTTACCTCCAGGTCGTTGCGCGCGGCGATTTCCTGGGCCACGATCAGGTCGTAGCGCGATTGCGCCTCGTGGGTATCGACGATGGTCGATGTGCCGACCTCGAAGTTGCGCTTGGCCTGTTCGAGCTGTTCCGAGATTGCCGTCTTCTGCACCTCGGCCACGTTCAGGGTGTCCTGCGCCAGGAGGACGTCGAAATAGGCCTGAGCCACCCGCAGAACGAGATCCTGCGTGGCATTGGCGAACTGCAGCTCGGCCTGGGTCACCTGGAGCTTGCTCTGCTCGTACTGGATCCAGTTCTGCCAGCGGAACAGCGGCTGCGTCAGTTGCAGCAGGTAGCCGTGGGAATTGAAGCTGCGGTCGCCGGTCACCGGCTCCCGTTGATCGACGTCGTTCCAGGTGGTGTTGGCGGTGAGACCGATGTTGGGCAGCAGGCCCGAGCGACCCTGCGGCATGCGCTCGCGCCCGGCGTCGAGCTGGGCCTTCGCAGCCGCATACTGGGCGTCATAGGCAAGGGCCTCGCGATACACCTGGAGCAGGTCCGCCGCCGCGTGGGCACCGCCCGTCGCCAGGGATGCCGCCAGCACGGCGGCGCGCAGAGTCGTTCCAGCCATTCGGGTCACCGATCTTTTCTAGTAGGTTGGCATCGTAGGATCGACTTCCCGCGCCCAGCCCGCAACCCCGCCATGCAGGTTGTGGAGCCTGGTGAAGCCGTGATGTTGCAAAAACATCGCTACCTGGTAGCTGCGGGCGCCGTGATGGCAGACCACCACCAGTTCGGCGTCCCGATCCAGCTCGGCAAGACGCAGGGGAATGGTGCGCATCGGAATGTGCTGCGCCCCTTCTATGCGGCAGACGCCGAATTCCCAGGGCTCGCGCACATCCAGCAGCACCGGCTGCGGACGCTTGTCGTCGTCCAGCCACTGCTTGAGGTCGCGGGGAGAGAGCTGCCGGATCATTGAGTCAGAACGTGAAGCGCGCCGGCTGCTGGGCATTGCGCAGGGAAGCAATGCAGGTTTCGAACAGATTCACGCTCTGCAGCACGCCTTCCCCGGCGTGGGTGATGAGCTGCGCCTCCATCACCGGCGCCTCGCCCACGACGGCGAACAGGCGCCCGCGGCGCTTCAACTGTTGCAGGAAGGTTTGCGGCAACACCGGCGTGGAAGCGGAAAGCACGATGACATCGTAGGGTGCGTGGCCAGCCCAGCCGTGGGCGCCATCGCCGGTTTCGACGGTGACATTGTCGCAGCCCTGGCGCTTGAGATTGTCGCGCGCCGTCTGGGCCAGTTCGGGCTCGATTTCCACCGAGAACACGTGCTCGGCTTTGGCCGCCAGCAGCGCCGCCATATAGCCCGAGCCGGTGCCGATTTCCAGCACCCGGTCGGAATGCCTGAGCTGCAGCGCCTGGAGAATCCTGGCCTCGATCTTCGGCGCCAGCATCGTCTGCCCGTGGCCCAGCGGCACCTCGATGTCGGCGAAAGCCAGCGCCCGGCGGGCGGCGGGCACGAATTCCTCGCGCTTGATGGCGAAGAGCAGATCGAGCACTTCCTGGTCCAGCACGTCCCAGGGCCGGATCTGCTGCTCGATCATGTTGAAGCGTGCCTGCTCGATGCTCATGGTTTCCACTCCGGCATTATATTAGGGTTGGCTAATGCATTTCCAAGGGCTGGAAAAGTGTCGCATTTTAGCCGGCCTCGCTCACCTGCGCTCGGGGCGGGGGAAAACCGCAGGTCACGTTGCGCGAGCTACGTGGCGCTGCCATCCCTGTATCGTCAGGGAGCGCTATGCGCACCCTGGCCTACCGGCGGCCCTGCTGGCGGCCGACGCACACGGAACCAGGCGGCATAGAGCGCGGGCAGGAACAGCAGCGTCAGCACGGTGGCCACCAGCAGGCCGCCCATGATTGCCACCGCCATCGGCCCGAAGAACACGCTGCGTGACAGCGGCACCATGGCGAGGATGGCCGCCGCCGCGGTGAGCATGATCGGCCGGAAGCGACGCACCGTCGCCTCGACGATGGCATTCCAGGGGTGCAGCCCGGCCTCGATGTCCTGCTCGATCTGATCAACCAGGATCACCGAGTTGCGCATGATCATTCCCGACAGCGCGATGGTGCCCAGCATCGCCACGAAGCCGAATGGCTTGCCGAAGCCCAGCAGGAACACGGTGACGCCGATCATCCCCAGCGGAGCGGTGAGCAGCACCAGTGCGACGCGGGAGAAGCTCTGGAGCTGCAGCATCAGGATCGTCATGACGGCGACAACGAACAGCGGCACCCCCGCCGCCACCGAGCGCCCGCCCTTGGCGCTTTCTTCCGCCGCGCCGCCGGTTTCCAGCCGGTAGCCCGGTGGCATCTTGGCGCGAATGGTCGCCAGCAGCGGCTCGACCTGCGCCGTGACCGCCGGCGCCTGGATGTCGCCATAGACATTGGCGCGCACGGTGATGGTGGGCAGCCGGTTGCGGCGCCAGATCACACCCTCCTCCAGGCCGTAGGCGATGCGCGCGATCTGCGAAAGCGCCACCGTCCTGCCGCTGCGGGTGGGGATCGCCAGGTCCTTGAGGAAGCCGAGTTCGACGCGCTCGGCGGCGGTGCCGCGGATCAGCACGTCGATCAGCTTGTCGCCCTCGCGGTAGGCGGTGGCGCGCAGGCCGTTGAGCGCCGCGTTCAGCGTATTGGCGAGGTCCTCGGAAGTCACGCCGAGCACCCGCGCCCGGTTCTGGTCGATCTCCAGGCGGATCACCTTGGTCAGTTCGTTCCAGTCGAACTGCACGTTGGAGAGGTGGGGGTTGGCGCGCATCACCTGCGCCACGTCGTCGGCGACGGCGCGCAGGGCGGCGATGTCCTCGCCCGAAACACGGAACTGCACCGGGAAGCCCACCGGCGGACCGTTCTCCAGGCGCTGCACCATGCCCCGCAGCTCGGAAAAGTCAGTCTCGAAGAGGCGGATCAGGTCCTTGCGGATGCGCTCGCGGTCGGCGAGGCTGCGGGTCAGGACGACGAACTGGGCGAAGTTGCTGTTGGGCAGTTGCTGGTCGAGCGGCAGATAGAAACGCGGGCTGCCGTTGCCGACGTAGGCGACGAAGTTCTCGATGCCTTCCTCCTTGGCGAGGATCGCCTCCAGCTTCTTGGCCTGCGCCTCGGTGGCAGGTAGCGAGGATCCTTCCGGCAGGCGCAGGTCCACCAGCAGTTCGAGGCGGGTCGAGGCCGGGAAGAACTGCTGCTGCACCAGCTTGAAGCCGGCCAGCGCGGCGGCGAAGGCAAGCAGCGTGAGCACCATCACCGTCTTGCGGTGTGCGACGCACCCATTCACCGCCACGCGGAAGCGGCGGTAGAAGGGCGAGTCGTAGACCTCGTGGGCGGCGGGCTTGCCCTTCCCGGCGTGGAAATCCGGCAGCAGCCGGAAGCCCAGCCAGGGCACCACGATCACCGCCGCGAACCAGGAGATCAGCAGCGCGATCACCGCCACCTGGAAGATGGACCGGGTGTATTCGCCGGTGCCCGAAGCGGCGGTGGCGATCGGCAGGAAGCCCGCGGCCGTCACCAGGGTGCCGGAGAGCATCGGCATGGCGGTGCTGGTGTAGGCGAAGGACGCCGCCTTGGCCCGCTCCCAGCCCTGTTCCATCTTCACCGCCATCATTTCGACGGCGATGATCGCGTCATCGACGAGCAGGCCCAAAGCGAGGATCAGCGCGCCCAGCGAAATCTTGTGCAGCCCGACGCCGAACAGGTGCATGAAGAAGAAGGTGAGCGCCAGCACCAGCGGGATCGACAGCGCCACCACCAGCCCGGTACGAAAACCGAGGCTGAAAAAGGACACCACCAGGACGATCGCCACCGCCTCCGCCAGCGCACGCACGAACTCGTTCACCGAGCGCGCCACCGCCCGCGGCTGGCTCGCCACCGACTGGATCTCCACGCCCAGCGGCAACTGTGCCTGGAGCCGCGCCACCTCGTCATCGAGATGGCGGCCCAGGGCGATGATGTCGCCGCCCTTGGCCATCGCCACGCCCAGGCCCACCGCGTCGCGGCCCTGGAAGCGCATGCGCGGCTGGGGCGGATCGGCGTAGCCCCGCGTGACCTCGGCCACGTCGCCGAGGCGGATCAGGCGACCGCCAGCGCGGATCGCCGCCTCGCGCACCGCGTCGACGGAATCCAGCGCACCGCCGGGCCGCAGGTAGATGCGGTCGCTGGCGGTCTCGAAGCTGCCCGCCGCGGCCACCGCGTTCTGCGCCGCCAGTGCCTGCACCATGGTCTGAAGGTCGATGCCGAGAGTGGCGAGCCGGGTGCTGGAAAGCTCGACGAAGATGCGTTCGTCCTGGGCGCCGATCAGCTCGACCTTGGAAACGTCCTTCACCCGCAGCAGTTCGCTGCGCACCTGGTCGGCATAATGCTTGAGCGCCGAGTAGTCGAGCCCGTCGCCGGTGATGGCGTAGATGTTGCCGAAGGTGTCACCGAACTCGTCGTTGAAGAACGGCCCGCGTATGCCGGCGGGGAGGTTGTGACGCATGTCGCCGACCTTCTTGCGCGCCTGATAGAACACGTTTGGCATTTCAGAGGGCGGCGTGGAATCCCGGGCCACGAACAGGATCACCGATTCGCCCGGCTTGGAGTAGCTGCGCAGGTAATCGGCGAAAGGCACCTCCTGCAGGGTCTTCTCGATGCGCTCGGTGAGCTGCTGCTCCACCTCCCGCGCCGTGGCGCCGGGCCAGAAGGTCTGCACCAGCATCACCTTGAAGGTGAAGGGCGGATCCTCGGACTGGGACAGGCGCTGGTAGGAAAACACGCCCACCACCGCCAGCACCAGGATGAAATAGCGCACCAGCGCCGAGTGGCGCAGCGCCCATTCAGAGAGGTTGAAGCCGCTCATCGCCCGCAACCGGAATTACCGGCGCCCGCGCGTGCCCCTTCAATCCCCCTCCCCCGCCCGCGGGGGGTTGGGGTGGGGGCGATCCGGCGGCTGATCGGCAAACGGGACATCGCGCCTTCGGCGGCCGCTCAGCGCGGCGGAGCCACCGCCAGCGGCGCCGCCTGGGGACTGACTTTCTGCCCCGGCACGAGCTTGTGCACGCCGGCGATCACGACCCGCTCGCCGTCCTTGAGGCCGTCGCCGACGATGACGCCGTCCTTGTCGTAGCGCAGCACCTCAAGCTGCCGCGGCTGCACCTCGCCCTGCTCCCCCGCCACCCAGACCACCGGCTTACCGTCGCGGCTGCCCAGGGCCGAAGCCGGCAGCTTCGCCTCGCGCCGCGCTTGCGGCCCGTTGCACCGCCACGTCGGCGCTCATCCCCAGGCGCACCGCGGCATCCGCGTCCGGCAGCGACAGCTTGACCTGGAAGCTGCGCGTCACCGGGTCGGCATTCGCGGCAAGCTCGCGCACCCGCGCGGCATACTGCTTGTGCGGCGCCGCCCACAGGCTGACTTTGAGTTCCGGCGCAGCGCGCAGCTCGCCGAGGCGGTTTTCCGGGACGCTGATCCAGACTTCCTTCTCCCCCGGCTGCGCCAGGCGCAGCACCGCCTGGCCGGCGGCCACCACTTGTCCGGCCTCGGCGACGGCCGCGGTGATCACGCCATCGCGATCGGCGGCAAGTTCCGCGTAGGCCGCCTGGTTCGCAGCCACCTCGCGCTGCGCCCGCGCCTGGTCGAGCCGCGCGCGGGCGGCGTCGAAAGCGGCTGCGTTTGGCGTCGAAGGCGGTCTGGCTGATGAAGCGCTGGGCGAGCAAGCGATTCGCTGCGCTTGAGTTCCGCCTGGGCAAAGCGCAGCTCGGTCTCGGCCGCGCCGAGCTGAGCCTGGGCCGCGTCGGAAGCGAGCTTCACGTCCTGGGGATCGAGCCGCGCCAACACCTGGCCCCGGCGCACCTCGGCCCCGGCATCCACGACCGCGCACAGTAGCTTGCCGCCGATGCGAAACGCGAGGTCGGTCTCGTGCCGCGCCCGTATCTCCCCCGGATAGACCGCGCTCGCCCCGGCCGCGCCGTAGGCCACGGTGTGGACCAGCACCACATGGGGCGGCTCCGCGGGCGGCGTCGGCGCGCCGCAGGCGGCGAGCAGCAGCGGCGCGAAAGTCAGGCTTTGGAGGACGGTTCCACGCGTCATGGGCTTCCTTTCGGCCCTGCCGCCAGGCCGCGCAGGGCGAAGTCGATCGCCGCCTCGACGTAGCGCTCCGGCGCGGCGGTCGGGGCATCGCAGCACGCCAGCGAGTGGCGCCAGACGGCGAACATGAGGAAAGGCGCAAAGACGATGTTCTGCAGGAGTTCCAGCTCGCCCGCGCGGAACTCGCCGCTCGCCTGCCCCCGCGCCAGCACCGCCCGCAGCAGCCGCTGGCCGCGGACGATCACTTCGTCATAGTAGAACTGGGCCAGGCGCGGAAAGTTGCGCGCCTCGGAGATCATCAGCTTGGGCAGGCCGCCGATCGGCTGCGAGCCGATCAGCTCCCACCAGCGGCGCAGCACCTCGCGCAGCAGTTCGGCAGCGCTGCCCTCGAAGCCGCGCACCAGCTCTTCGCCCTGGGCCAGAGCCGGCAGCAGCCCCTCCCGCACCACCGCCTCGAACAGCTCTTCCTTGCCGGCGAAATACAGATAGAGGGTGCCCTTGGAAACGCCCGCACGGGCGGCAACGTCATCGAGACGCGTGGCGGCGAAACCGCGCTCGACGAAGAGATCGAGGGCGGCGGCGGTCAGCTCGGACGGACGGGCGTCCTTGCGTCTTTCCCAGCGGGGGCGGATGACGATCTCGGCGTTCACGGGGCGGCAAATAACTAACCAGTCGGTAAGTTATTACCCTGGCCCCCTGCAAGTCAAGAGGAACGCGGAGGAAGCGGGAAGGCGGCCACCGGTGGGATGCGCGGGAACCGGCTTTCAGCCGCTCGCGCCCTCTTCCCGCGCGATGCGCTCGATGGTCTGCACGAAGTCGGGATCCTCGCCCTGGACCAGCCTGGGCAGGGCGCTGCGGAAGTCCTCGCGGCGACACCATTCGCGCATGTAATCCTCCCACGACTGCCACAGGCGGCGCTGCTGGCGGTTCATGTCATCCTCATAGACGAGGACGAAGGCGCGCTCGAACAGGCTCACCAGCAGCTCGAACAGGATGCGCCGCCGCTCCTGCTGCTCCTCGTCGAGGTCGCGGCGCACGCGCGAGGAACGCAATTGAAGGTCGGCGTTCTGCAGTACCAGCCCCATGAATTTCGCATACTCGTCGGAGAGCTTGAGGAACATTTCCTCTTCCTCGTTGGCGCGCTCGCGGCGCTGGTCGAGGACGTAGACGGCGATGGCGAAGGGCAGGCCGACGATGGTGACCAGGTAGCTCAGCCCTTCCAGCAGTTGCAGGCCGTCCATGCCGGCCGCAACTCAGTAGAGGATCTCGTTCCAGCGCCCGCCGGCCACCAGTTCTGCCTTGCGCTGCTGCCAGGCGTCCGCCGAACCGGCCATGCCCGCCATGGCCTTGTCCACCATCCCGAGCATCGCCTTTGCGCCGGCAACGAAGACGTGGGTGTCGGCCGCCTTGACCATGGTCCACACCTCCGACGCGTGCGCCTCCAGGGCCTTGTCCATCTCCACGGGGGCGCCAAAGGAGGGGCGCGGGCTCACCGCCTGGAAGGCCTTGAAGGTCTTCTTGTCGTAGTAGTTGGCGAGATCGCTGTTCTCGTCGTTCATGTAAAGCATTTCCAGGCCGCTGCGCGCGCCGTAGAACAGCCGCACCTTGCCCTGCCAGCCGCCGAGGGACTCGTAGATGTGGCGGATGAAGGCACGGAAAGGCGCGATGCCGGTGCCCATGCCGATCATCAGGATGCCCGCCTTGCGGTTCTCCGGCACCGGGAACGCCATTCCGAATGGACCCGCGAACGCGATGCTCTCGCCCGGCTTCAGGTCGCACAGGTAATTCGACGCCACGCCGCGGTACTGCTCGCCGCTGTAGTCGTCGATGTAGTGGCAGCGCCGCACGCAAAGGGCGAACTCGGCTCCGTCTTCGGTCTGCTCCTCGGGATCGGCGATGGTGTAGAAGCGGGGGTGGTGCTTGTTGCCGAACTGGCCCGGCGCCATGACGCGGATGCTCTGTCCGGTGCGACAGTCGAAAGACGGATCCGCGGTGCGGAACACCAGGTGCCGCACTTCCTCCGGTGATTCCTCGGCAGTGATGCGGGCGGAACGGATCAAGGTTGCGGAATACAATCGGCTTTGTTCCGGCTCGTTCTGGCTGGACATTTTTCGCTCCCTGGACGTGCGCTGTTCAAATGCCGCGATCGCCGGACCGTGCGGCACGGCATCGCGGAGGCGTAAGGATAATACAGGCGGCAGTCGCCGGGCCGCGCCCGCCAGGCAAACGCCTGCCCGGGTGCACCGGAGGCCCTCGCCAACCTGCGGGCGCAGGGGCGCGACGCGACCGGAAGGTCACGTCCGCCCTCAGTCTGCAGCGCAGCCCCGCAGCACCGCCATCGCCTCCTCGAACTGGGGCAGCACGCGCCCGACGATGTCGCGCACTTGACGGCGGGATTCGGCGTCCCGCGCCTTGCGCAATTGCGCAGCCGCCGCTTCGAAGCGCGGCTGGGCCGGGGCGCAGCCGCAGCGCTCGGCACCGCGGGCGAGCTGCTCCAGTTGGCGCCGCGCGCGGTCGGCATAGTCCTGGGCGGTGGGCAGGTCGCCCTCCGAGGCGGCGCGGCGCAGATTGTCGCGCGCGAACTGGATGTGAGGCGCGCGGGCGTCGCAGGACAGCGCGAAGGCGAAGGCCGGTGCCGACAACGCGGCCGCCAGGACCATTCCGCCGACCGCCCGCGCCACCCGATCGCGAAAGAAATGCTTCATCCGGGAACGCGCCCGCCGCGCGTGAGCCACCAGCGCATGCAGCGATGGGCAACATCGACCGGCTCGCAGTACATCAGCGGACAGCCGCCGACGATGCAGGCGATGTTGCGCGCCGCAGCCTCGCGCACCGCCTCCTCGCTGACGCTGCCTTCGCCGAACGATCGATGCAGCCAGACCCGGCCCACACCATGCGCCGCGCATTGGCGCACCAAGTCCGCCGCATGACGAGGATGGGTGGCGATAACCAGGCCGTCGATCGGCCCGGGAAGTGCCGCGAGATTCGGGTAGCAGCGCATGCCTTCGACTTCGGCGGCGTTCGGATTCACCGCGAACACCTCGCGACCGGTGTCGCGCAGCTTGCGCAACACTGCGTTCGCTGCCTGGCCGGGCTGGCGCGACACGCCCGCAACGGCGAAGCGTTTGCCGCCGAGGAATTTCGCCACTTCGTCGGGTAAAGTCGTCATGTACTGCGTCTGTTGGTCGTCGTTCTGCAGCGGGGTCGAAGTCTGCGGTGTCAAGGCGATTGTGGCAGATTCGACGCCCCGGCGCCCTGGCTCCAGATGGCCAGGGCGTAGACGGCCTCCTCGCCGCTGATCTCGTCGAGTTGGGCGTGCACGATCTTGCCCTCGTTGAGGAAGATCTCGCCGTGCAGCGCGCCGTCGGTGAGGTGGAAGACTCCCGTCTTCCCGCTCACGCTGATGAGCTGGATGATGTCGGGGAGATGAAGCTCGGCTAGTGAGCCCTGGAACGCCATGGTGTCAGTGCGCCCCTGGGTCTTCGTTCCTGAGTGCCTCCTGCGCGGGCCCTGCAGGCGCCGCGCTAACCCTCTCGCCTGCTTCCAATTAGGACCGTCAGGCTAGCAAGGCCGCCGGGCGATGTCAAGGACGCGCCGGCTCGCGCAACGTCTCGTCGCTCTCCCGCGCTTTCATGCTTGCGCGGCAGCGCGATGCCGTGGCGCTTGATCATCTCGTTGAGCGTGGTCGGCTTGAGGCCCAGCCGGCGCGCGGCCTCCTCTTCTGGACGCCCCCGGTGGCCTCCAGGGTGGACTCGATCACGTGCCGCTCGAACCCGGCCATGACCTCGCGCAGGTTGATGCCCTCGGAAGGCACGGCGATCTGCGGCACGTGCAGGCCGCTGCCCGGGCGCACGTCCTCGGGCATCAGGTCGCGGGCGTGGTCTCGCCGCGCGCCAGCACCACGGCGCGCTCGATGACGTTCTCGAGCTCGCGCACGTTGCCGGGCCAGTCGTAGTCCATCAGCAGCTGTCATCGCCGCCGGCTGCAGTCGTGCACTGCTTCCCGTTCTCGCGGCGAGACTGAGGAAGTGCTGCGGCCAGCGCGGGATGTCCCCGCGGCGCTCGCGCAGCGGCGGCAGCTCGATGGCGATGACGTTGAGGCGGTAGAAGAGGTCCTCGCGGAAGCGGCCCTCGTCGCACCATGCGCTTCCAGGTCGAGGTTGGTGGCGGCGACGATCCGCACGTCGACCTTGACGGGTCTCGACGCCGCCGAGGCGCATGAACTCGCGCTCCTGCAGCACGCGCAGCAGCTTGGCCTGGATTTCGAGCGGCACGGTGCCGATCTCGTCGAGGAAGAGCGTGCCGCCGTCGGCCACCTCGAACAGGCCCTTCTTGGCGCGACCGCGCCGGTGAAGGCGCCCTTGACGTGGCCGAAGAGTTCGACTCCAGCAGGTCTCGGGCAGGCGCCGCAGTTGACGGCGACGAAGGCCCGTCCGCGCGCGGGCTGTTGACGTGGATGGCCTTGGCCACCAGCTCCTTGCCGGTGCCGCTCTCGCCCGGATCAGCACGGTGGAGCGGAGCGGCGCCGCCTGGGCGATCAGGCTCGAAGACCTTCTGCATGCGCGGGCTCTTGCCCACGATGTCCGTGAAGGCGCCCCTGCTCCGAAGGGCCGTGCGGAGCTGGCGGTTTTCGCGCGCAGGCGCCGCTGTTGCAGGCCGTTGCGACCAGGAGGCAGCAGCTCGTCGTTCTTGAACGGCTTGGTGATGTAGTCGAAGGCGCCGAGCTTGGTGGCCTTGATGGCTTTCTCCATCGAGGCGTAGGCGGTGATAATCACACTCACAGCTCGGGGTCGGCCCGCCGGATCTCTTCCAGCGCGTCCATGCCCGACCATGTCCGGCAGCATCAGGTCGAGGACTACGTCGAAGCTGCCCTTACAGACCAGAGCGCCAGCCCCTCCTCGGCGGTCGCGGCGAGCGTCACGTGGTAGCCTTCTCGCGCGAGCAGGGTCTCCAGGACGTCGCGCATGACCTCCTCGTCGTCGACGACGAGGATCTTCAACTCTCGGGGGCGCTCATCCGCGATCTGGCCGCTGCCATCGCGGTCGAGGCCTCGGGGCCGGCAGGGTGACCTGGAAGGTCGTTCCCACGCCGGGCGCTCTCCACGAAGATCCCGCCCCGTGCTCCTGGATGATACCGTAGGTCACGGCCAGGCCGAGCCCGGTGCCCCGGCCCATCCTTGGTGGTGAAGAACGGATCGTAAATGCGCATGATGTCTTCGGTCGATGCCCTGGCCCGTATCGCGGATATCGGTCAAGATGTTGCCGTCGCTTGCTGGGTCCGAATTTTCATCCGGCCGCCTGGGCATGGCATCCCTGGCGTTCAGGATCAGGTTGACGAAGACCTGCTGCAGGCGCTGCTGTTGCCGGGCACCGGGACCTCCTCGTGAAGCTCGCGCCGCACCTCGATTGGCGCTTCGGAGTTGGTGCTCCAGCAGGGACAGCACGTCGCGAATGAGCGTGTTGAGGTCGAGAGGCTCGAATCGCGTCCCGTTCATGCGGGAAAAGTTGAACAGATTGTTGACGATCTCTGCCGCCCGAAAGGTCTGTTTTTCGATCTTGGGCAGCGCTCGTACGCGGGTCATCTCGCCGGTCTGGCGCGCAGCATCTGGGTGTAGCTGGAGATCCCGGCCATGGGGGTGTTGACCTCGTGGGCCACGCCGGCAGCGAGCAGGCCGATAGAGGCCATCTTCTCGGCGTGCAGCAGCTGCTCCTCGAGCTGAACTCGGGCGCTGAGGTCGTCGAGGATCAGGAGGGTCCCGGCGCTCGCCCGGCCCAGCTCGAAGGGTGCGACCGAGACGTTGACTCCAGGCGCGGCCCTGGGTCGGGCAGGTGCAGCTTGTACACCTGGGCTATCTCGTCGGGGTCGTCCATCACCAGGTGCTCCGGATGGGCTCGAGGAAGCCCTCCGGGAAGACGTCCTCCAGCGGCGGCCCACCACCTTCTCGCGTCGGCGGCCAGAGCCCTTCGATGGCGCGGTTCCACCGAACGATCTGGCCCTCGAGGTCCAGGACGAGGATGCCCGAGCCCATGCTCTCGAGGATGTTCGCGTTGTACTCTGTCAGCGCCTCGAGCTCCTTGCCTTCTCGCGAGGCTCGCGTAGAGGCGGGCGTTCGAGAAGGCCGTGGCCGCCTGGCCAGCCAAGGCCTGCAGCAGGTCGACCTCCTCGCTGTTGAGTGGCTCGAGGCCGTCCTTGCGCCCTACGCCCAGCACGCCGATCAGCTCGCCCTTGACCCGGCAGGGGAAGTAGTACGACAGGTTCAGCGGGCCCGCCTCCGGGAAGTCCTGCGGGCCGGCCTCGGCGTTGACCGGCTGGCCGGCTTCCAGGCGGGCCACCAGCGGCCCGTCGGCGGGCAGGCGCAGGGTCTCGGTGCCCGGCGCGCCGCCGCGCGAGGTGAAAGCCGAGAAGGAGCCGTC
>CAVOKN010000014.1:0-36576 GCA_963696505.1 uncultured beta proteobacterium
GGGAAGTCCTGAGGTTTGTCATTCACCCTACAAAGCCCGTGCCCATTGTCGCATCCGCCACCGCGATGAAGTTCCGCCATCGCGCAGAATTACTCTTTCACGTCAGCGTGTTGCGAAAATCAGTCGCCCTGGCACGGCGATTGCGCAGTGATGCCCGAAGGCAAACGAATGCTGGCTGGTTTCACGACATGAAGGAGATCGCAACATGGCTCTGCGTCAATGTGCAATTTACGGCAAGGGTGGCATCGGCAAGTCTACCACCACCCAGAATCTGGTCGCCGCCCTCGCCGAAGCGGGCAAGAAGGTGATGATCGTCGGCTGTGACCCCAAGGCCGACTCGACCCGGCTGATCCTGCATTCGAAGGCCCAGAACGCCGTCATGCAGCTTGCTGCCGAGGCGGGCAGCGTGGAAGACCTGGAACTGGAAGACGTCATGGCGGTGGGCTACGGTGGCGTCAAGTGCGTCGAGTCCGGTGGTCCCGAGCCGGGCGTGGGCTGTGCCGGCCGCGGCGTCATCACCGCCATCAACTTCCTGGAGGAAGAGGGCGCCTACGACGAGGACCTCGACTTCGTGTTCTACGACGTGCTGGGCGACGTGGTGTGCGGCGGTTTCGCCATGCCCATCCGCGAGAACAAGGCGCAGGAAATCTACATCGTGTGCTCCGGCGAGATGATGGCGATGTATGCCGCCAACAACATCTCCAAGGGCATCGTCAAGTACGCCAATTCTGGCGGCGTGCGCCTGGCGGGCCTGATCTGCAACTCGCGCAATACCGACCGCGAGGACGAACTGGTGATGGCGCTGGCGGCCAAGCTGGGCACGCAGATGATCCACTTCGTGCCGCGCGACAACGCCGTGCAGCACGCCGAGATCCGCCGCATGACGGTGATCGAGTACGACCCGAAGGCGAAGCAGGCCGACGAGTACCGCGCTCTGGCGCAGAAGATCATTCACAACAAGAAGTTCGTGGTGCCGACCCCGATCACGATGGATGAACTGGAAGAGCTGCTGATGGAGTTCGGCATCATGGAGCAGGAAGACCAGTCGATCATCGGCAAGAAGGCGGCGGAAGAAGTCGGAAGCTGCGCGACGGCGTAAAGCACCACCAGGCTCTCCCGGACCTGACGCAACCCTCTCTCCCGACCGGAGAGGGGTGGGAGAGCGGGCATCGATCAACCTGTCACCGGCCGCCACGCATGAGTGTCGGCGTGAAAGGAGAGAAGCATGGCTGCACTGACCCGCAACGAAACCGAGGCCCTCATCCAGGAGGTTCTCGATGTCTATCCCGAGAAGGCCAAGAAGGACCGCGCCAAGCACCTGGCGGTGAATGATCCCAGCATCGAGCAGTCGAAGAAGTGCATCACCTCCAACCGCAAGTCGCTGCCCGGCGTGATGACGGTGCGCGGCTGCGCCTACGCCGGATCGCGCGGCGTAGTGTGGGGACCGATCAAGGACATGGTGCACATCTCCCACGGTCCGGTGGGCTGCGGCCAGTACTCCCGCGCCGGCCGCCGCAACTACTACGTCGGCTACACCGGCGTGAATACCTTCTCCGAAATGAACTTCACCTCGGACTTCCAGGAGAAGGACATCGTTTTCGGCGGCGACAAGAAGCTGGCCAAGATCATCACCGAGATCGATCAGCTTTTCCCGCTGAACAAGGGCATCACCGTGCAGTCCGAGTGTCCGATCGGGCTCATCGGCGACGACATCGAGGCGGTTTCGAAGAAATCTGCGGCGGAACTCGGCAAGGTGGTGGTGCCGGTGCGCTGCGAAGGCTTCCGCGGCGTGTCCCAGTCCCTCGGTCATCACATCGCCAACGACGCGATCCGCGACTGGGTGCTCGGCAACCGCGACGGCAAGCCCTTCGAGAGTACGCCCTATGACGTGGCCATCATCGGCGACTACAACATCGGCGGCGATGCGTGGTCTTCGCGCATCCTGCTGGAAGAGATGGGCCTGCGCGTGGTGGCGCAGTGGTCGGGCGACGGCTCGCTCGCCGAGATGGAGCTTTCCCCCAAGGTCAAGCTCAACCTGATCCACTGCTATCGCTCGATGAACTACATCTCGCGCCACATGGAAGAGAAGTACAACATTCCATGGATCGAGTACAACTTCTTCGGTCCCACCAAGATCGCCGAGAGCCTGCGCGCCATTGCAGCGCAGTTCGACGACAGCATCAAGGCGGGGGCCGAACGCGTGATCGAGAAGTACCGCGCCGAGTACGACGCGGTGATCGCCAAGTACAAGCCGCGCCTGCAGGGCAAGAAGGTGATGCTCTACGTCGGCGGCCTGCGCCCGCGCCACATCATCGGCGCCTACGAGGACCTGGGCATGGAAGTGGTCGGTACCGGCTACGAGTTCGCGCACAACGACGACTACGACCGCACCATCAAGGAGATGGGCGACGCCACGCTGCTCTACGACGACGTCACCGGCTTCGAGCTGGAGGAGTTCGTCAAGCGCATCAAGCCCGACCTGGTGGGCTCCGGCATCAAGGAAAAGTACATCTATCAGAAGATGGGCGTGCCCTTCCGGCAGATGCACTCCTGGGACTACTCGGGCCCTTATCACGGCTACGACGGCTTCGCCATCTTCGCCCGCGACATGGACATGACGGTGAACAACCCTTGCTGGAACAAGATCACTCCGCCTTGGGAAAAGAAGGCCCCGGAGGAGTTGAAGCAGGCTGCGTGATCGGGTGTGCGGCTGCCGTTGCGGTGCGCATGGCGCACCCTACAACGGCGCCGCGACCGCACGACGTGTTCGTAGGGTGCGCTGCGCGTACCGATCCGAGGAAGTTCCAAACTTGACGCCCGCTGTCCGCGCATGAGCGGCAGGGGCTTGAGGAGAACGAAATGAGTCAGGCAGTCGACAACATCAAGCCGAGCTTTCCGCTGTTCAGCGACGAGGATTATCAGGCCTCGCTCAAGGCCAAGCAGGAACTGTTCGAAGAACGCACCCCGCAACCCAAGATAGACGAGACCTTTGCCTGGACCACGACGCTCGAGTATCAGGAGATCAACTTCAAGCGCGAGGCCCTCACCATCAACCCGGCCAAGGCCTGCCAGCCCCTGGGCGCCGTGCTGTGCGCGCTGGGCTTCGACAAGACCTTGCCCTACGTGCATGGCTCGCAGGGCTGCGTGGCCTACTTCCGCACCTACTTCAACCGCCACTTCAAGGAGCCGATCGCCTGCGTCTCGGATTCCATGACCGAGGATGCAGCGGTGTTCGGCGGCCAGAAGAACATGTTCGACGGCCTGGAGAACGCCAAGGCGCTCTACAAGCCGGACATGATCGCGGTGTCCACCACCTGCATGGCGGAAGTGATCGGCGACGACCTCAACGCCTTCATCACCAACAGCAAGAAGGCCGGGCACATCGCCCAGGACTTCCCGGTGCCCTTCGCCCATACGCCGAGCTTCGTCGGTTCCCACACCACCGGCTGGGACAACATGTTCGAGGGTATCGCGCGCTATTTCACGCTCAACACCATGGACGACAAGGCGCCGGGCAAGAACGGCAAGATCAACATCGTCCCCGGCTTCGAAACCTACCTCGGCAACTACCGCGTGATGCGGCGCATGCTGTCCGAGATGGGCGTCGATTACAGTCTGCTGTGCGACCCGTCCGAGGTGCTCGACACCCCGGCCGACGGCAGCTACCGCATGTACTCCGGCGGCACCACCCAGGATGAGGTGAAGGACGCGCCCAACGCCATCACCACCTTCTTGCTCCAGCCGATGCAACTGGAGAAGACGAAGAAGTATGTCGAGACCACCTGGCACCATGAAATTCCCAAGCTCAACATCCCGATGGGCCTGGAGTGGACCGACGACTTTCTGATGAAGGTGTCGGAAGTCACCGGCAAGCCGATCCCCGCTTCGCTGACCAAGGAACGCGGCCGCCTGGTGGACATGATGACCGACTCGCATGCCTGGCTGCACGGCAAGAAGTTCGCGCTCTACGGCGACCCGGACTTCGTCATGGGCATGAGCCAAGTTCCTGATGGAACTCGGTGCCGAGCCGACCCACGTGCTGGCCCACAACGGCGGCAAGAAGTGGCAGAAGGCGATGGAGAAGCTGCTCGCCACCTCGCCCTACGGCGTCAAGGCCAAGGTGTATGCGGGCTACGACCTGTGGCACCTGCGCTCGCTGGTGTTCACCGACAGGCCCGATTTCCTCATCGGCAACTCCTACGGCAAGTACATCCAGCGCGACACCCTGCAGAAGGGCAAGGAGTTCGAGGTGCCGCTGATCCGCCTCGGCTTCCCGATCTTCGACCGCCACCACCTGCATCGCATGACCACCCTGGGTTACGAGGGCGCCATGTACATCCTCACCACGCTGGTGAATGCGGTGCTGGAGCGGTTGGACGACGACACCCGCGGCATGGGGACCACGGACTACAACTACGACCTCGTTCGGTAACGGTGCGCACGGCGCACCCTGCGAATCGACGTGGGGTGTGCCTGCGCCAGGCGTAGGGTGTGCGTCCCGTGCGCACCAAATCCCGCGGCCCACGACAGGAGCGTTCATGGCCAACATCATGATCCGGCGCGGCAAGGAAGGCGGGCTGGTGTTCTACCTGCCCAAGCGCGATCTGGAAGACAGCATCGTTTCCATGGAGTTCGACACGCCGGAGAAGTGGGGCGGCGAACTCAAGCTGAACAACGGCGGCAGTTACTACGTCGAACCCATGGCCCAGCCCGAACGGCTACCCATCTCGCTGCGCGCCAGGCGCCTCGATGCGCCGGAGTAGGAACTCAACTGAAAGGAAACCATCATGGCAATGAAGATCATCATGGCGGAGTGCACCTCCTGCGGCGACTGCAAGCCGGTGTGCCCCACCAAATCCATCACCGACAAGGGCGGCATCTACAAAATCGACAAGACGACCTGCAACGAGTGCGAAGGCGAGTTCGACGAGCCGCAGTGCCTGGTGGCCTGCCCGGCGGGCGAGGCCTGCATCGTGCCGCTGGCGGTCTGAGCCGTTCGAGGACGAGCCGATGTCAGGACCCCAGGCAATGACACGTGAAACTGCGCTGCGCATCGGCATGGCGGCGCGCGCCATGCCGGGCGTGGATGTTCGCGCCTTCGTTGCCGCCCTGGCCGGCAAGTATGGCGTTCCCCTGAGCGAGGAAAAGCTGGCCCTGGTCACCGTGGCCGACATGAAGGCGCTGCTGCAGGGCGACGAGATCATCGAGCCGGATTTCGAGCGCGAACAGATCAAGACGGCCGTGCGCTATCTGTGGGGCGAAGGCCTGGCGGACCAGGAACTGCCGCGTCCGACCCCCTATGCGCAGGGCGACATGCCCGGCTCGCTGCGGGTCGCCGTGGCGTCCAACAACGGCGAGATGATGGACGGCCACTTCGGCTCCTGCGCCCGCTTTCTCGTCTATCAGGTGTCGCGCAGCGACGCGCATCTGATCGACCTGCGCTCGACGCTCAACACCGATTCCGCCGAAGACCGCAACGTCGCCCGCGCCGAACTGATCCGCGACTGCCAACTGGTCTACGTCCAGTCCATCGGCGGACCGGCGGCGGCCAAGGTGGTGCGCGCCGGCGTGCATCCGGTGAAGCTGCCGGAGGGCGGGCCGGCCGCCGCGGCGCTGGCGCGGCTGCAGCTCACCATGCAGGCACCGCCGCCCTGGCTTGCCAAGGTCATGGGCGTAGCGCCGGCATCGCTGGAACGCTTCGTGGACGACGCCGAGACGTGATCGACCCGGCGCTGATCGAGAAGCTCGCCGACGCCCTGGAAGGGCAGGGGCTGGACGAGGCGGCCATCGCCGCGCTGCGCGCCGCCCATCCCGGGCTGCACTTCACGCTGTGCAGCGACGAGGACGTGCCCGCGCGGCTGGATCCCGTGGCGCAGCGAAGCGGCTTCAACGTTTATCTGGTGGACGCAGGGGAGCACTGCGTCAAGTTCACCACCGAGCCGGAGCAGGCCAGCGGCCTGGTGCTCGCCAGCACGTAGGGTGCGCCGTGCGCACCGATGTGGCCGTAACGGTGCGCACGGCGCACCTGCCGGGCAGGGAGGCCAGGCGTGGGTCGGCTCAAGCCCGAAGGGTGGAGCCGACATAGGGCCGGATCTACAGGGGAGGTCAGGACAAAAACATGTGCAGCGCCATTGCAGATTCGCCGCTGACCGTCGCGGAGCTTGCCCGCGTCTGTGAAGCAACGCCGCCGCGGCCGCACCACGGCGCTTTGCTCGCCGCCATCGCCGCGATGTGGCCCGGCTTTGACTTTCGTCTTGCGCTCACCCGCGGCGGCTGGTATCGACCCGGCGGCGTCATCACCGAGGGCGGCGACAAGGTGTCGTCCGACCTCCAGCGCTGGGCCGAGCAGGCTTGGCAGACCTGCGGCGCCGATCCGCTGCGTTTCGCGGAGCGTTTCGGCGATGCGGGCCTGCTTGCCACGCGCATCGCCGGTCGCACCCATTACTTCGTCGCCGCCTACGGCAAGCGCGCCGCCGAATTCCTGCAACTGGAGGTCGAGGAACTGGAGGAGGTGGCGGATCGCCGCCTTCTGGACGCTGACTTTCCGCCCGACGACCTCGGCCAGTTGCTGGAGCCGGAGCATTCCGCTCGCATCGAGCCGCGGCCGGTCACGCCCGCGCGCTACGCGCTGCGTCGTCTGGCCGACATCAACTCCTTCCTCGGCCGCATGCAGGGCCAGTCGCCGCTGCCGCCGCCGGTGGTGCGCTTCCTCGACGAATGGGACACGAGCAGTGCAAGCCATGCCGCCCACTTCAGCGACGAATGGGTGCTTGCGCTGGCGGAGCACCTTGACCGCTTCAAGCAGGAGCGCCTCACGGCCAAACCCATCCCCGCCCCGCGCAAGCGCAGCGCCCCGCCGGACATGGGCGACAAGATCGGCGCGGACCTCGGCGCGGCGCTGCACATCTACGACCGCTACGCCGGCTATCCCTTCGCCTGGTACTTCCACCTCGTGACCAACAACGGTGTGAGTCGCACCGTCGCGGCGCACGTCGGTCAGGATCTGAAGGCGGGCTACGACTACCTGCCGCCGCGGGACGCGGAGGTGCTGCGCGGCTGGCTGGACAAGCCCTACTGCATCTGAGGCACATCGCGCGCCGAGGCGATCAGACCGTCCCAGGGGCATCCGCGGCCGCAGGCGCGGAGCCACGCTCGAATTCCTCCAGCGCCAGCAGCAGGCTGGCGCGATGCCGCCGTGCGATTTCCAGCCACGGCTCGCCGGAGAGAGCTCCTTCCAGACCCCACAGCAAATTGAGGCTCGCGCTGCCATTGGCGCGCTTCGCCTGCGCGTAGGCCGCCACCGAGCCGAGCGCCCGCAACTGCGCCATCGTCGTGATGCCCGCCCGCGCCAGCATGTCGCGGGACTTCGGCCCGAGGCCGGGCAGATCGGCAATCGAGTCCGCTTCAGCCACCGGCAGCTCGGACCGGCGCTCGCCAGCGACTGACTATCGCGGGCATCGCGGCGAACAGGGTGACGAGGAGGTAGTAGACGGTGCCCGAGACCGGATCGCGCTCGGTGAATACCTGTGCCAGCGTCATGCCGCGCAGTCCGACGCCTACCGCCACGTCCGCCGCCAGCACGAAACCGGCGGCGATACCGCCCGTCGCGAGCAGCGCGGCGCCGCCGCAGCCGGTGCAGAAGCGGCGCACCACCCAGCGGGCGGCGAGCACGATGACGGCGAGCATGATCGGCGCCTCGATCAGTTCGGCGATGCGCTCGCCGAACGCCGGCACCAGGAAGGGCACGCGGATCGTGCCGAGCACGAAGCCGGCGCCGAAAACCAGCCCGAAGTAGGCCGCTGCCGCTCTTAGCACCGCGCCGCCGCGTCGGGGCCCAGCACGCCGGCATAGTGGCCCGCGCCTTCGAAAGCGATGCATCCGTAGTGGCAGCTTCCCTTGTAGAGCATGGTGTCGGTCCTTTCGGTGATCGGGCTTCGTCAGCCCGAGGGGTTCAGGGCGAACGCTGCGCGCGCAGCCATTCCACCATGTCGCCGGCATTGCGGTCCGGCGGAAACACCGGATAGAAGACCTTCGCGATGCGCCCGTCTTCCGCGACCAGCGTCAGACGCGTGTACAACTCCATTCCGGCTACGGCGAAGGTGGGCAGGCGCAGGGCGGCCTTCAGTGCGAGGCCGCTGTCGCTCAACAGATCGAAGGGCAGGTGCAGCCTGTCGCGCGCCTCGCGCTGGTATTCCGTCGTCTGCGCGCTGAGGCCGAACACGCCCGTTCCCAGCGCCCGCAGTTCGGCGTGATGGTCACGGAAGGCGCAGGACTGGGGCGTGCACCCGCGTGCGCCTGGAATTCCGTCCCAGCCCTCCGGCAGCGCCACGCCAGGGCGCCCGGTCATGGGATAGACGTAGATCACCCAGCGACCGGCAAGCCGCGCCAGAGACACGTCCGAACCGTCCGTCGCCGCAAGGACGACATCGGGCAAGGCCAGGCCGGGCAGGTGCGCAGCGGCACCGTCGTCGACTGGGACCGGGAGGTCGGAGGGAAGAGGGAATGAGTTGGCCGTCATGTCCTGCATTTCAGCAGGTCGGGCCGGAAAAGCAAGCATGCGAATCCCGGGGGGGCAGTCGCGCCGTCTGCGCAGAGCGGCGGAGGCCGGCGTGAATTCGCCTCGTGACCGCGGAACGTCGGCAGCTGACTTTCCTCGGTGTTTCGATTTTCACGGCGCGCGGGCCGATGGGTGGATCCGGGTGCAAGCCATGAAGAAACCGGGGACACGATTGGCTCCACGCTGTCAGGGTCAGACCGCGACGGCATGCGGCAGCGCATGCTTTGCAGGCGCCGACCGAACCTGGTACCGGTCAGGTCAGCACAGAAACCGGCAGAAACCGTGGACGCAATCATTGACCGCTTCCTTGGACGGTCCTGTACTGACGCAGCCGCGCTTGTCAGTGATAACAGACCCGTGTAGATTGTTATCATGATTCGAACCCAGATCAGCCTGTCCGAGCAGGAGTACGAAGCGGCGAAGCGCGAGGCGGCGCGGCTCGGCATCTCGCTGGCGGAATTGTTGCGGCGGTCGCTGCGAAGCATCCTGTCGGTCGATGACCAGAAGGCATGGATGCGCTATGCGGGAATGATCGAGTCGGGCGATCCGGAATCGAGCCGTCGAATTGATGACATCGTCTATGGCCAGAAGCCCTGAGGCCTACGTCGATACCTCGGCGCTGATTGCCTTCGCGGACCGCAGCGATTCCCACCATTCCCTATTTCGCCGGCTGTTCTCCGATCCGCCGGCACTGGTCACAACGCCGCTGGTAGTGGCCGAGGGGCACGCCTGGTTCCTGCGCCGCTACGACGTCAATCGCGCGCTCCAGTTCCTCGCGATGATGGACGAGATGCGCTTCGTTTCGGTGGCCGCGGTGGGCAAGCGCGAAATGGCGGGTGCCTCGGTTCTTCTAAGACGATTCTCCGATCAGGCGCTGACCATCGCCGATGCACTTGGGCTGCATCTTATGGACGAGGGCAAGATCCGTGTTTGCTGGTCAACGGATTTCCACTTGGGCCTGACGGGTGCGACGCTGGTCGTGAACTGCCAGTAGGCCGGGCGGCGCTTGCAGCGCGCCGCTGCGTGAATCCTTGTCACCTATCGCTCCGGCCTCCGGGTTTGTCGCGTTCGCGACATCGCTCCCACAAGAATAACTGCAAGAAATCAATCACCTGGGCGTGGCACGTCGCTTGCTGCGGTGTCGGTATGCGCCCAACCCACCCCGCGACCATTCCATGTCGCTGAAGTCCTCCGACATCGCCGCGCTGCTGAACGAGCCCGCCTGCGCACACAACGCCAAGGTGAAGTCGGGCTGCTCGCGGCCCAAGCCGGGCGCTTCGGCGGGCGGTTGCGCCTTCGACGGGGCGCAGATCGCGCTGCTGCCGATCGCCGACGTGGCCCACATCGTGCACGGGCCGATCGCCTGCGCCGGGAGTTCCTGGGACAACCGCGGCACGCGGTCTTCGGGGCCGACGCTCTATCGCATCGGCATGACGACGGACCTGACCGAGCAGGACGTGATCATGGGCCGCGGCGAGAAGCGGCTGTTTCATTCGATCAAGCAGGCCATCGAGTCCTACTCGCCGGCGGCGGTGTTCGTCTATAACACCTGCGTGCCGGCGCTGATCGGCGACGATGTCGAGGCGGTGTGCAAGGCCGCCGAGGCGCGCTGGGGCGTGCCGGTGGTACCGGTGGACGCGGCGGGCTTCTACGGCACCAAGAACCTGGGCAACCGCATTGCCGGCGAGACGATGGTGAAGTACGTGGTCGGCACCCGCGAGCCCGACCCGCTGCCGCCGGCGGCGCTGGAAGACGCGGCGCGCCGCGGCATCCGCGTGCACGACGTGAACCTGATCGCCGAATACAACATCGCCGGCGAGTTCTGGCACGTGGCGCCGCTGTTCGACGAACTCGGGCTGCGCATCCTGTGTTCGCTTTCCGGGGACGCGCGCTTTCGCGAGGTGCAAACCATGCACCGGGCAGAAGCGAACATGATGGTGTGCTCGAAGGCGATGCTGAATGTCGCGCGCAAGCTGGAGTCGCGCCACGGCACGCCCTGGTTCGAGGGCAGCTTCTACGGCATCGGCGACACCTCCCAGGCGCTGCGGGACTTCGCGCGCGTCATCGGTGACGGCGACCTCACCGCACGCACCGAGGCGCTCATCGCCCGCGAGGAGGCCCGCATCCGCGCGCGGCTGGAACCGTGGAAGGAGCGGCTCGCCGGCAAGCGCGTGCTGCTGTACACCGGCGGAGTCAAGTCATGGTCGGTGGTCTCGGCGCTGCAGGATCTTGGCATGGTGGTGGTGGCCACCGGCACCAAGAAATCCACCGAGGAGGACAAGGCGCGAATTCGCGAGCTGATGGGACCGGACGCCAAGATGATCGACGACGGTTCGGCTCGGGCGCTGCTCAATACGGTGAAGGAGTACCGCGCCGACATCCTGATCGCCGGCGGACGCAACCTCTACACCGCCCTCAAGGCGCGGCTGCCCTTCCTCGACATCAACCAGGAGCGCGAATTCGGCTACGCCGGCTATGACGGAATGCTGGAGCTGGTGCGCCAGCTGGCCCTCACCATCGAAAGCCCGGTGTGGCCGGCGGTGCGCAAGCCAGCGCCCTGGGCTGCCGCCCAGCCGGCGCTGACTGCGCCCGCGCCCGAGCTGGACAGCATCGAGGCGGGGGAGGACGACGATGATTCGCTCCCTCTCCCCGCGAGCGGGGAGAGGGCAGGGGTGAGGGGCAGGGCATGAGCACGCTCCAAAGGACTTTGCCCTCACCCTCGATCCCTCTCCCAGAGGGAGAGGGAAGCGCCGCGCGCGACTCCGTCGCGGAAACGGGTTGGCACTGACATGGCCGAGATCCTCAAGCGCAGCAAACCGCTCTCCGTGAGCCCGCTCAAGGCCAGCGCACCGGCGGGTGCGGCGCTCGCCTTCCTCGGCATCCGCCGCGCCATTCCCATGCTGCACGGCTCGCAGGGCTGCACCGCCTTCGCCAAGGTGTTCTTCGTGCGCCACTTCCGCGAACCCATCCCGCTGCAGACAACGGCCATGGACCAGATGTCGACGGTCATGAGCGCCGACGACAACGTCATCGAAGGTCTGGCGACCATCTGCGGCAAGAGCAAACCGGCACTGGTGGGCCTGCCGACCACGGGCCTCTCCGAAACGCAGGGCACCGACATCCTGCGCCTCGTTAGGGAGTTCCGGGCCCGGCATCCGGAGTTCGACGCCATCCCCGTGGTGCCGGTGAACACGCCTGACTACAACGGCTGCCTCGAAAGCGGTTATGCGGATGCGCTGAAGGCCATAATAGACGTGCTGGTGCCGGCGGATACGGGCCGCGCCGGGCGCCGCCACAAACAGGTGAACGTGCTCGCCGGTTCACTGCTCACACCGGGCGACATCGAGCACGTCAAGGACCTGGTGGAAGCCTTCGGCCTGCGGCCGGTGGTGGTGCCGGACATCGCCGACTCGCTGGACGGGCATCTCACGCCGGAGGACTTCAGCCCGCTGACCCTCGGCGGCACCCCGGTGTCGGAGATCGCCACGCTGGGCGAGGCGCGCGCGACGCTCGTCATCGGCCGTTCGCTGGCGGGTGCCGCGGATCTGCTGCGGGAGCGCAGCGGCGTCCCGGACTACCGCTTCGATTCGCTGATGGGGCTCGACGCGGTCGATGCCTTCGTGCTGGCGCTGGCGCAGATCGCCGGCGTTCCGGCGCCGGAGAAGATCGAGCGCCAGCGCGCCCAGTTGCAGGACGCGATGGTGGACACCCATTTCATGTTCGGCTTCGCCCGGGTGGCAATTGCCGCCGATCCCGACCTGCTGTATGGCCTTTCCCACCTGGTGCGCAGCATGGGTGGCGATACGGTGGCGGCGGTGGTGCCGGCCCGCGCCCCGGTGCTGGCGGACGTGGCGGCCGCCCGGGTACAGATCGGCGACCTGGAGGATATGGAGATCGCCGCCCGCGCCGGCGCGGCGCAGGTCGTCATCGGCAGTTCCCACGCTGTGCCCAGCGCCCGCCGCCTCGGGCTGCCGGTGCTGCGCGCCGGCTTCCCGCAGTACGACTTGGTCGGCGGCTATCAGAAAACCTGGGTGGGCTACCGCGGCACGCGGCAGGCCCTGTTCGATCTGGCCAACCTGGTACTGGAACACCATGGACAGCACGAGATCCGGCCTTTCCGCTCCCGCTATGCCACAAAAGGCGACGTCGCCGCGGCCGCCGCGGCGTCTGCGCTTGGTGGAAGCGCCCACTGAGGCCGCGGCGATGAGCCTGCGGGTGGCCTTCGCCAGCAGCGACCGCGTTTTCGTCAACCAGCACTTCGGCGCGGCGAGCGCCTTCGCCATCCACGCCATCGAGCCCGAAGCCAGCACCCTGGTGGAAGTGGCGCAGTTCATCGAAACCGCGATGGACGGCCACGAAGGCAAGCTCGCCGCCAAGATCGACCTGCTCGCCGGCTGCGGGGCGGTCTACTGCCAGGCGGTGGGTGCCTCGGCGGTGCAGCAGCTTCTTGCCAGAGGCATACAGCCGATCAAGGTGCCGGAGGGCACGACCATCGATTCCCTGATCGGCGTGCTGCAGCTGGAACTGCGCGCCGGCCCCGTCGGCTGGCTGGCCAAGGCGCTGGCCCGGGACAAGGCGCGGGACGAGGGTCGCTTCGAGGCCATGGCCGACGAAGGGTTGGACCGAATGATCGAGCAGCGCGCCCGCGTGGTGGGCACCGAAGGCGGCTTCGCGCTGGTGGAAGCGGCGCCCTCCGGGGGCTGCAGCAGTTGCGGCGTGCAGGGCGGTTGCGGCGTTTCCAAACTCGGCAAGCTGCTGCCGCAGCGTTCCCGCGTGCTGCGCGTGCCCAACGAACTGGGCGCGCGGCCGGGGGACGAGGTGACGCTGGGTGTCGCTGACCACGCGCTGCTCGCTTCCGCCGCCGCGGCCTACCTGCCGCCGCTGGCCGGCCTGCTCGCGGGCGCGCTGCTCGCCGCCGCGCTGAGCCCGGACGACCTCATGGCGATGCTGGGTGCCGGCGCGGGAATGCTGATCGGGCTGGTCGGCTCGCGACTGAACGCGCGGCGCTGGCAGCAGCGCCATGCGCCGCGCATGGTCGCGTGCCAGCCCGGCAGCAAGGCGGTATCGGTGGTCTGGCACCGCACCGAATCCGATCCATCCGCTTCTTGAAAGGGAGACCCCATGAGCACTGCCGTCGCAAGCCCCGCCGATCCGCTGCTGCAGACCGACTTCATCAAGGAGATGGCGAAGCAGATGCGCGCCCTGGACAGCTACGGCACCTACGACGGCTGGCCGGTGGAGCGCATCCTCGCGCCCTTCGTCGTGACCAAGGAACAGCGGCGCGAAATTCCGGTGATCGGCGACCCCGACGACGTGACCCTGTCGCGCCTCAAGGCCTATTACAACGCCATTGCCGCGATGATCGAGAAGGAATGCGGCCTGATGGCGGTGCCCATGATGAACATCACCCACGAGGGCTTCGGCCGCGCGCTGATCACCGTCGGCAAGCTGGTGGTGATGGACCGTACCGTGCGCGACGTGCATCGCTTCGGCTTCGACAGCCTGTCGAAGATGAAGGACGAGGCGGACAAGGTGCTCTCGGTGGCGCTGGAGATCGTCGGCAAGTACTCCGACGTGGCCGGACTGTAGGGCGGGCCGCGCCCGCCGCTTTCGGCGCGCACAGCGCGCCCTACGAGGTAGCCATGACTGAAGCAGAGCTGAAAGACCTGGAGAAAGATACGAAGCGCCTGAAGCGCATCGCCTCCGAGCACGCCTCCCAGATGCACGACCTGGTGGAGGACCGGCTGCCTGCTGCCTACGAGGAGATTCCGGCCATCGCCCAGGCGACGTACGACGCCTGCCGCGCCTGGGCCGAGGCCAATGCGCGGTTCCAGGCGGCGAGCAAGGAGCTCGCCCGCACCGCCTGAGTTACCGATCCCCAAAGACTGACTTTCCCGGAGCGCATCACCCATGGACCCGATTACCGGCATCACCCGCGGCGGCACGGTGTGGACACCGCTGTTCGTCGTCGATCTCAACCAGAAGAAGTGCATCGGCTGCGGCCGCTGCTTCAAGGTCTGCCCGCGCAGCGTGTTCGAGCTGGTGGAGCGCGGCGAGGACATGGAAATGGAGGACGAGGACTTCGATGACGACGACAACACCATGGTGATGTCGCTCGCCAACGCCATGGACTGCATAGGCTGCGGCGCCTGCGGCCGGGTCTGTCCCAAGGGCTGCCACACCCACGAAGCGCAGGCGCTGTGAACCTCCTCGACGGCGCGGCGGTCGGTCTGGCGCCCAGCGAACCTGCCACGGCAGTGCCGGCCCTGCCCGAGGGCGTGCGCGTCCTGTTCTTCCACAAGCAGCGCACCAGCGCGCGGCTGCGCTTCCTGATCTTCGCCTCGGGGCTGGCGGCGCCGGAGCCCCTGGATCCGACTGCGGTGCTGTTCGACGGGCGCGCCACCAGCGGATGGCGGCAACGTGATCGTGCATCCGGCGGTGCTTGTGTCCGCCTGCGCGGAGCATTTCGGGCTGCCCCGCGGCGAACTGCGCATCGACGGCGAGTTCCGCCTCCACGGGGAGGAATTCGGCCGGCCCTTCACCCTGTTGCTGGTGGAGTTCCTCGCCATCGATCCGCCCTTCGAACATGTCGAACGGGTGGGCGGCCGCTTCGTCGCCATCACCGAGGCGCGAGGGCTCGGCAACGCCGAGCGCGAGGCGCTGCGGGCGGCGTACGCGCATATCCTGGGCTAGGCAGGCCTGAACGCCCCCCCACCCCGCGCGGGGGGGGGGGCACAAGCGCGGAAAAGGCCCGATAGGCCGCATTCCGCCGTCTCAGCCGCCACAGGTTGATCGATGGATTACGCATCTGCGGCGCTCATCCACCCTTACAAGGTGCGTGGATCGATTGCGCGCTACAGGCGCCGCAAATCAAGGCACCAGGGCGTCAGGGCATGGGCCGGCGCGGGGGGCGGCGGCGGATCGGGCGGCGGTACGCTTTCGACCACGATGCGCTGGGCGCGGCGCGCGCGGGCGTCTTCGGCGTCCTTCGGCAGCCCGTCGTAGGGCTGCTGGTCGGGGCGCCACTCGTGCAGCGTGATGCGGCAGGCCTTGCCGCGCTGTGGGTGCCACAGCAACAGCGGAATCGGCCCCTGGGCGGGCAGGCTGGGGTGCAGGCCGGCACCCGGCACGTAGCGCCGATAGCGCAGCCCCAGCAGCCGCGCAAGCCCGGCAGCGTCGCCGGCGCGGCGCAGCGGCAGACAGCCGCCCTCGCTGGCGATGCCCCAGGCGTCGAAGTCCTGGTCGTGGCGTCCCGGCAGGGGCCGCAGGCACAGTTCGATGCGCGCCGTGCTGGCGTCCACCAGGCGCGAGGTGCCGCGTTCCTGGGATGCGGCGTCGCCCACCAGGGGCCAGAACTCCAGGGCGCGGCGGATGGTGAGTTCGACATCGTCGAAGGCGACGCGGCCCAATACGCGGAAGTCATCGTCCAGCAACACGCGCCGCAGCGCCGGTGCAAGGCCGAAGCCGGCGTGGTCCAGATCCTCCAGCACCGCGAACAGATCCTCCCGCAGGCAGAAGGGCAGCGCGTAGCGGTCGTGCAGTTGCTGGCCCCAGTCGATCAGGGCTTCGTCATAGCGGCGCGCTGCGAGCCGGGCGGTCACCGCCCGCAGCAGCGCGGCGATAGCCGCCAGCCGCTCCGGGCTCTGCGCCATGCGCAGGGCGCGGAACTCCAGCAGGCCCAGTTTCCCGCGCTCCGGCAGCCAGGGATTCCACAGCTTCTCGATGTTGAGTTCGGCGCGGTGGGCGTTGCCCGCGATGTCGGCGAGGAAGGGCGACAGGCTGCGCCAGATCATTTCCGGATCGGCCTGGGGTTGCGCGGCCAGCAGGCGCAGCGCCAGGCCCAGTTCGTCGAAATGTTCGCGGTCGCGCTCGTCGCTGCGCACCGACTGGCCGAATGCACCGATGTGGTCGTGGGCGAAGAGGTAGGACAGGGCCGGGTGGCGATTCACGTAGCGCACCCAGCCCGGCAGCGTGTGGGAATGGCGGAAGAAGGGGCTCGCGGCCGGCGTCGGGCCCCCCAGGGTAATCTGCCCGGCGCCGCCGGAATCGCCCGCGTCGCCGTTGAAAAAGAGGCGGCGCGGAATCCGTCCTCGCCACCAACAAGGTGATCCGCAACACCTACATGCTGCTGTCGATGACGCTGGTCTTCTCCGCCGTCACCGCCGCCACCTCGGTGGCGCTGAGGCTGCCGCATCCGGGCATCATCCTTACCCTGATCGGCTTCTTCGGCCTGCTGTTCGCCGTGCATAAACTCAAGGACAGCGGCTGGGGCATCGCCGCCGTGTTCGCCATGACAGGCTTCATGGGCTACACGCTGGGTCCCGTCATCAGCCGCTATCTGGGCCTGCCCAACGGCGGCGAAATCGTCATGCAGGCGATGGGCGGCACCGCCGCGATCTTCATCGGCCTGTCGGCCTACGCGGTGACGACGAAGAAAGACTTCAGCTTCATGGGCGGCTTCCTCATGGTCGGCATCCTGCTCGCCTTCCTCGCCGGCCTGGGCGCGATCTTCTCCCAGATCCCGGCGCTGTCCCTGACCGTCTCGGCCGCCTTCGTGCTGCTGATGTCCGGCCTCATCCTCTATGAGACCAGCAACATCATCCACGGCGGCGAGACCAACTACGTGCTGGCCACCGTGACGCTGTTCGTCTCGATCTTCAACCTCTTCACCAGCCTGCTGGACTTGCTGGGCTTCATGGGCGGGGACGATTGAACAGGATGTCCGCAATGATCCGGCGCCTGCGGGCGCTGGCACCCAGCCGCGAGCAACTCGAGGCCAACCCCTGGTTGCGCCGGCTGGCGCCCTATCTCGCCGACCCGAAACTGTGGTGCTGGTCGCGCCGGGGTGTGGCCATGGGCGTGGCGATCGGCCTTTTCATCGGCTTTCTGATTGCCATCGCCCAGATCCTGCTTGCCGCCACGGCGGCGGTCGTCCTGCGCGCCAACGTGCCGATCGCGGCCGCCGGGACATTTGTGACCAACCCGCTGACCGTGCCGGCCATCTACTACGCCGCCTATCAGCTGGGCGCCTGGGCGACCGGAACGTCCGCCACCGCGGCGGTTTCGTGGGCCGATCCCCTCAGCGTCCTGGAAAGCCTCGGCTCGATCGGCCTGCCGCTGTTTGCCGGCCTGGCCATCACGGCATGCTTCGCCGCCGCCGCCAGTTACCTGCTGATCTCGCGGGTCTGGATCTGGCATGTCGCCGCGAAACGGCGCGGGGTGCGGCCATGAATGTTTTCACCGCTTTACTGCCGCGCCATGGTTTGGCCCCGGCATTTCGCCGTCTGATCGACTTAATGAGGAGAGCCAAATGAAACTGCGACAAAAGCGCATTGCCCTGAACGTTGGCGGCCTGGTCACCATAGGGGTGGCGACCGCCCTCGTCATGAACGCACTGAACAGCAACATCGCCTTCTTTGTCACGCCGACCGAAGTGCTCGACGGCAAGGCGCCGCAGGACAAGGCATTCCGCATCGGCGGCCTGGTCAAGGAAGGGTCGATACGCCGCGACAACCTGACCGTCCATTTCATGATTACGGATACGGCCAAGGACGTCCCGGTCACCTACACCGGGATCCTGCCCGACCTGTTCAAGGAAGGAAAAGGCGCGGTGGCCCAGGGGCGAATCAAAGCCGATGGCACGTTCGCGGCGACCGAGGTGCTGGCCAAGCACGACGAAAACTACATGCCGGCAGAAGCGCAGCACGCCATCGACGAGGCGCAAAAGACCGCGCCAAAGTACCAATCGAAGCAGATCTCGAACCAGATCAAGCTCTAACCTTCAGCAGTTTTTCATCAAAGGAGATTCACAATGAAACGCATAGCAATTGCCCTGTTTGCCGTCGTCATGGGTACCGGCCTGATGGTTCAGGATGCCGAGGCCGCCAAGCGCATGGGCGGTGGCAAAAGCACCGGTATCAGCCGCGATTCAACGGTGATGAAGCGTGACGCCATCCCGGCCAAGCCCGCCGCCGCGCCCACCGCCGCCGCACCCGCCAGCGCCGCCGCCGCAGCACCTGCGGCTGCCGCCCAATCCGGCATGAGCCGCTGGATGGGCCCGCTGGCAGGCCTCGCCGCCGGTATCGGCCTCGCCGCCCTGTTCTCGCATCTGGGCATGGGTGAAGGCATGGCCAACATGATGATGATGTTGCTGCTCGGCATGGTCGTCTTCTTTGCCGTGCGCTGGTTCCTCAGCAAGCGCCAGCCGGCCAGCGCGCAGCCGGCCATGCAGTACGCCGACGCCGGTCCGGGCAATGCGGCACCGGCAAACTTCACGCCGGCTCGATTCGAAGGCTCAGGAGTTCCCGGAGGGTCGCAGAGCGCTGGCGCCGGTACTTCGGCCGCCACCGCATCCGCGGCGAACATCCCCGCCGACTTCGATGTCGATGGTCTCCTGCGTCAGGCCAAGCTCAACTTCATCCGCCTGCAGGCCGCCAACGACCGCGGCGACATGGAAGATGTCCGCCAGTTCTGCAGCCCCGAAATGGCCGCCGAAATCCAGATGCAGTTCCAGGAGCGCAATCAACTCGCCCAGGAAACCGACGTCGTTCAACTCGATGTCGAACTGCTCGATGTCAGCACCGAAGCCAACCGCGCGCTGGCCAGCGTGCGCTTTTCCGGCCTGATCCGTGAAGAAGCCAATGCCGCGCCCGAAGCCTTCAGCGAAGTCTGGCACCTGACCAAGCCCCTCGACGGCAGCCAGGGATGGCATATCGCGGGGATACAGCAGAGCTGATTGCGAGGTCGCCGTGATGCCCGGAACGGTGGATCAAACCGGCCGGCGTCGCATCGCGTTCGCATAACCGCGAAAAGTTATGCGAAGCGGTATCCACGCGGACGGGGCCGGCGATACGGCGATTGGTAGCAGCCCGGTCCGGGCGATCGGGCATGATCGTGTGGCGCGATACGTAGTTATCGCGCCAATAAGATTGGCGCCAAACACGATCAAGACGTCTATTTTGTGTCGTATATAAGCAATAAACGCCAAATAAAAGTTAATATGTCGCATATATCTTGATCTGCGACACATAAACTGTCATGCCAAAAAAAATTCCCGAGCAAGACCTGATCGCGATCGAGCGGGAAGTCGCGGCCTTTCCCGATGGGGTAGGAATGGCCGAACTGGAAGCATCGCTGGCGGCGTCAGGTAATGCGATCCACCGCCGCTCGCTGCAACGCCGACTCGCGCTGCTCATCGAAAACGGTCGCATCGCCGCCTCGGGAGCGCTCAAAGGCAGGGTCTATCGTCCCATCGCGGCCGAGCGCGCCGCCAATCAAGGTGCATCGCCCATTCCCCTCTCGGCGCTCGGCAGCGAGGTACGCAATGCCGTGCTACGCCCCATCCAAAATCGCGAGCCCGTCGGTTATCAGCGCGAATTTCTGCTCTCCTATCCGCACGCCGGCCCCTATCTCGATCAGGCCACTCGCGATCACCTGCATCGCATCGGCCGCGCTCATCAGGGCGATTTGCCCGCCGGCACGCTTGCCCGGCAGCTTCTCGGGCGGCTGTTGATCGACCTGTCCTGGGCATCGAGCCATCTGGAGGGCAATACCTATTCCCTGCTGGAAACCGAGCGCCTGATCGCTTTCGGCCAAGCCGCCGAGGGAAAAAATACCTTCGAAACCCAGATGATCCTGAACCACAAACAGGCCATCGAATTTCTTGTCGAATCGGTCGCGGAACTGGGGTTCGACGCGTATTCGCTGCTCAATCTGCACGCCCTGCTCAGCGACAACCTGCTCGCCAACCCCGCTGCCTGTGGCCGCATCCGCCAGATACCGGTGGGCATTGGCCGTTCGGTCTACACGCCGTTGGCCACCCCGCAATTGCTGGAGGAGTATTTTCAGCGCTGCCTCGAAATCGCCACCGGCATCGACGACCCCTTCGAACAATCCTTCTTCGCCCTGGTGCATCTGTCCTATCTGCAAGCCTTCGAAGACGTCAACAAACGCGTCGCCCGCCTTGCCGCCAATATCCCGCTGATCAAACACAATCTTTGCCCGCTGTCGTTCATCGATGTGCCGACCCAGACCTATGTGGAAGGCCTGCTCGGCGTCTATGAACTCAATCGGATCGAGCTGCTGCGCGACATCTATGTCTGGGGCTACGAGCGTTCCGTCAAACGCTACCTCTCGCAGCGGGAAGAACTGGGCGAACCCGACCCGTTCCGCCTGCGCTACCGCGCCGCACTTCTGGAAGTAATCGGCACCGTGGTAAGGCATGACGCTTCCGACATGACGCCATTCGTCGCGACCTGGGCGGACGAACATCTTCCCGAGGCGGACCGGCAGCACTTTGTCTCCCTCGTCCATGCCGAGCTGGACAGTCTGCATGAGGGCAACTTCGCACGCTACCGAATTCGTCCATCCGAGTTCGCCGCATGGCGCCAGCGGCAAGGCGGGCAGGACTGAACAACCGATGAAACCCGGCTGATGCAGGGTGACATTCGGCAGCGTGCTGGATCAAACCGGCCGGCGTCGCACAGCGTTCGCGTAACCGCGAAAAGTCGGCGCCGGCGACACGGCGACAATCCCCATAGGCGCGCACGGTCTTCGCGTCGTCATTCCGGCGTACGCCGGAATCCAGGCCCGTTACAGCCTCCGCCACGGCTCAGGGCAGCCCCTTTTCCGTCACCGGCCCGGCCAGCGTCGCCAGCGTTGCCGAGCGGCTATCGCGCCAGTAGAGCACCGCCACCACCCAGGACGTTGCCAACACAAGTGCCCAGGGCTGGATGAACCACACCAGCGCCGCCAGCCCGAAAAAATACGCGCGCAGCCCGCGGTTGAAGCTGGCGAAGCCGTGCGTCACCATCATCGCCGCGCGCGGCGCGAAATCGGCGCGGTCCGGGGCATCCTTCTCCGCCGGCATCGGCGCCGAGGCGAACAGCATCAGGGTGAAGTTGAACTGGCGCAGCGACCAGGTGAACTTGAAGAAGGCAAACACGAAAATCCCGATCAGCACCAGGAGCCTCACCTCCAGCGTCTCGCGCGATGACACGGCGATGAAGCCGATGCCCGAGACCATCGCCTGCACCCGATCCGCCGCGCCGAGGCTGCTGATCAGGCCGGCGATGATGAACAGCGTGGTGGTGATGAACAGGTTGCAGCTGCGCATCACCGTCTGCAACACCACCGTGTCGGCGATCCGGTTTTCCCGTTCCAGCACCCGCCGCATCCAGCGCAGCCGGTATTCGTGCAGCACGCTGGCCAGCTCGCGCGTGCCCCAGCGGCGATGGTCCGCGTACCAGGCGTAGCCGACCCAGCAGAGAAAGAACCAGCCCAGCGCAAGCATGTCGGGCAGCGGCAGGATCGACGTAAGGGAGAAGGTCATGGCGGTCCTTACTGGGAGTGGGGCGCTTGCCGTTCGGGGTTGATTCTAGTCGCCGGGTTGGGGCAGGAGGTGCAATTGCGCGATGCGGGGTTGGCGTGGAACCGGCAGCTATGAAAAGTCGGCGCTGACGGTACGGCGCGATGTGCGAAAGGCATTCCAGTTATTGCCTCGGTCGGCACAAGCTATTGCAACTCAACAGCTAGCAGCCGCCCATGTATGATGGCCGCCTAAGACAAATAACCGCTACCTGACGCCGTCCATGAGTAGTTTTGCGCCTCGCTGTCTCTCCATAGACCTTGAAGTCGGATTGCGCGATAGTCGGATTCATAGTTTTGCGGCAGTTCGCGGGGATCTGCCAGACGCCTCGCTGCATTTCAAGCAAGGCAAACTGCTAGCGGCTTTGGAAAAGCTGGATGAGCTCGCTGACGGTGCGAATTTCCTGCTTGGCCATAACCTGATCGCGTTTGATCTTCCACATTTAGCCGCTGCCAAACCCGATTTGCGGCTGTTGCAATTGCCCGTCGTCGATACGCTGCGGCTCAACCCGCTGGCTTTTCCACGGAACCCCTACCATCATCTGGTCAAGCATTATCAGGATGGCCAGCTGAAGCGCGGGCGATTGAACGATCCATTGCTCGACGCGCAGCTGACGCTTGAGGTTTTTCGTAATCAGCACGAAGCGCTAGCCAAGACGTCTCCGGACCTTACCCTTGCATGGCATTGGCTGACGACGGTGGGCAACTCTGGGTCAGGACTCGATAGCTTTTTCTCGACCTTGCGGAAACACACTCGTCCCACCGATCGTGATGCGATTGCGGCGATCGGACGGCAGCTGGCCGGACAAGCCTGCCAGACTCACGGCGTAGACATTCTGGCCGACGCGGCCACGCACGGATGGCCTTTGGCCTACGCATTAGCTTGGTTGTCGGTGGCTGGCGGTAACTCCGTGATGCCGCCGTGGGTACGCCACCAATTCCCGCAAGCCGGGGCACTGATCAAGCGCTTGCGCGATACCGCCTGCGCTGAACCCACGTGCGAGTGGTGTCGCGAAAAACACAATGCAAAAAAAGAACTGGCGCGCTGGTTTGGCTTCCCGGAATTTCGGCCGGAACCCGCTGATGACGATGGCCGCCCATTGCAGCAAAGTATTGTTGAAGCGGCGATGCGCGGCGAACACGTCCTGGCCATTTTGCCGACCGGCACCGGCAAGTCCCTGTGCTACCAGATCCCCGCCCTCTCCCGCTTCGACAAAACAGGCGCGCTCACCGTCGTGATTTCGCCGCTGGTTGCCCTGATGTCCGATCAGGTTGCCGGCCTCGAAGCGAAGAACATCAGGAGCTGTGCGGCGCTCAATGGCCTGCTGTCGATGCCCGAGCGTGCCGATGTGCTCGACCGGGTGCGACTCGGCGATATCGGCATTCTCATTGTTTCACCCGAGCAATTGCGCAACCGCACGCTGCGCAAGGTGCTGGCGCAACGAGAGATCGGTGCCTGGGTGCTCGATGAGGCGCATTGCCTTTCCAAGTGGGGGCAGGATTTTCGGCCTGACTATCGCTACGTCAGCCGCTTCATCCGCGAAAAGGCAGCAGGCCAACCGATTCCGCCAGTGCTTTGCCTGACAGCCACTGCTAAACCCGATGTCGTGGTCGATATCCTGGGGCATTTCAAGGATAGAGTCGGAATCGATCTCCGCTGTTTCAATGGCGGCGCCAGCCGGACCAATCTCGATTTCAGTGTCGTGCCGACCAGCCCGGCCGAGAAGAATTCCCACATCCATCAGATACTGGAGGCCGATCTCCCGGCAGATGAAGGCGGTGGCGCGATCGTCTATTGTGCGACACGGAAGCAGACCGAGGAGGTGGCTGAATTCCTGAGGCACAAGGGCTGGTCGGTCGGGCACTTTCACGGACGGTTGCCGCCTGAAACCAAGAAGAACATTCAGAAGACCTTCATCGACGGCAGCCTGCGCGTCATCGTCGCCACCAACGCCTTCGGCATGGGGATCGACAAGCCCGATGTGCGGCTCGTGATCCATGCGGACATTCCGGGGTCACTGGAAAATTACTTGCAGGAAGCTGGCCGTGCCGGACGCGATCGCATGGCGGCGCGCTGCGTTCTGCTCTACACGGCAGAAGATGTCGAGCGCCAGTTCGGGATGTCGGCACGGTCGCGCCTGACCCAGAAGGAGATCCAGGCCATCCTGCGTTCTCTAAGAAATCTTGAAGGAAAGAAGCGGAAGGGCGGCAGCCGGGACGGCGAATTGATCGCCACGCCCGGTGAAATTCTCGCCGAAGATGACGAAGGCGGATTCCACCGCGATACGGCAACCGACGATACACGCGTGCGCACGGCGGTGTCCTGGCTGGAGGAAGCCGCCTTGCTAACGCGCGAGGAGAATCAGGTCCAGATATTCCCGTCTTCCCTGCGCATTTCCTCGCTGGAGGAAGCGCGGAAGAAGCTGGAGAAGAAGGACATCGCGCCGGAGTATCGGAAAAGCCTGCTGGCGATCATCGAGGCCTTGATTGGTGCGCCGGTCGATGAAGGGATATCGACCGACGAGCTGATGGTTGTCTCCGGCCTATCGTCCGAAAAGCTGCGCGCCGCTTTCTACGACTTGGAGTCACTGGGGCTGGCAAGTAACGATACCGCGTTGACGGCTTATGTTCACGTCGCCGTCGAGAACTCATCAAAGAAACGATTCGAGCAATCCGCTTCAATCGAAGCCGCATTGATCGCAATGTTGCGCGAACAGCATCCCGACTTGAGTCGCGGCGAGGCGTCGGTCTTGCACCTTCGGCACGCCAACCAGCACCTGAAGGACGCCGGGCATTCAGCGGCTCTGCCGGAAAAGCTTCGCCAGTTGCTGAGCAGCCTTGCTGCAGACGGGCGAGACGATGATGAAGGGCGCGGCAGCCTCAAACTGCGCCGAATCGACGCCGAGTCCGTTTCGGTTGAACTTCAACGCGAATGGTCTGCCTTGGACGCAACGGCGCAACGGCGTCGTGCAGCGGCCGGATGCCTGCTTGAACATCTGCTCACTCGTTTGCCTTCCGGCGCACGCGGCGTCGATCAGTTGGCAGAAACGACGCTGGGCAAATTGCTGGCGGCGCTGGAGTCCGACATGGTCCTCAAGGCCGAAAAGGCGATCTCGCCAAAGTTGCTTGATCGCGCTCTTGTTGTGGCTGCACGAGCAGGAAATCATCCGCCTCAACAAGGGGCTCGCCGTCTTTCGGCCAGCCATGACCATTCGCCTGGAGCCGGATTGGAAGAAGAAGTTCACGCAGCCCGATTTCGCGCCGCTCAAACTTCATTACGATGAACAGGTTGTGCAAATTCACGTCATGGCCGAGTACGTGCAGCGCGGGCTTAAGGAAATGGCTGAAGCGCTGGCATTGACGATGGATTACTTCGGTCTGCAGCGCGACGAATTCATGCGGCGCTGGCTACCCGAGCGCGACAAGGAACTAACGCGCCAAACGACGCCGGAATCGTGGCACAACATTGTCGAGGTGCTGAACAACAAGGCGCAGCGGGAGATCGTTGCCGACGACCGGGAGACCACCAATGTGCTTGTCCTGGCCGGTCCGGGGTCAGGCAAAACACGGGTGCTGGTGCATCGCATCGCCTATCTGATCCGCGCCCGTCGTGAGAATCCTCGCGGCATCCTTGCCCTGGCCTATAACCGCCACGCCGCCGTTCAGATCCGCCAGCGCCTTGGTGAACTGATAGGTGGTGATGCCCGCGGCGTCTCGGTTCTCACCCTGCACGCACTTGCCATGCGGCTGGTCGGTGCCAGCATGCTTGAACAAAGGGCTGGCGCCGATCAGGACTTCTTCAAGAAGATTATCGAACAGGCTGTCAGCCTGCTCAAAGGTGACAACTTGCCGCCGGAAGAGGCCGACGAACAGCGCGACCGATTGCTGGCAGGCTTCCGCTGGATACTGGTTGACGAGTACCAGGACATCGCGCCGGAACAATACGAATTGATTTCGGCACTGGCCGGCCGCACCCGACAGGATGAAGATGGCCGGATCAATCTTTTCGCCGTGGGTGACGATGATCAGAATATCTATGCGTTCAATGGCGCATCGGTTGAATTCATCCGCCGCTTCGAGAAGCGACTATGCGGCCAAGCCGGCCTTCCTGATCAGCAACTATCGGTCAACGGCCCACATCATCACCGCAGCCAATCTGATGATCGCGCCTGCCGCCAATCGCATGAAAACGGATCGCCCAATCAGCATTGATGCGGCCCGAGCCAAGCAACCACCCGGCGGCACATGGAAGAGTCTTGATCCTGTTAGCCAAGGCCGTGTCCAAATTCTGCCAGCCGGTAACGACGATCAAATGCAGGCGCTCGCGGTGATGGCAGAGTTCGAGCGGATGTCCGGCCTCGTGCCGGACTGGAATTGGGCACGTTGTGCAGTTATTGGTCGAGCGTGGAAGTCACTCGACCCTGTGCGCAGCTATTGCGAACTGAAGGGCATCCCGGTTCAGCAGGCGGACGAAAGCAGCAACGGCTTCTGGAGTCTGCGCGAAACCCAGGCGCTGATCGCCTGGCTACGCCAGCGATCGAGCCAGCTGATAGACGCTGCAACGATCCGGCAATGGTTCGATACCAAACCAGAGCGCCAGCCCGGTGCGCACTGGTGGTCGTACTTGCGCGAGGCAATTGCCGAATATTCGCTTGAAGTTGGCGAGGCCGAAGTGCCTCTCGACCACTTCCTTGAATGGCTGGCGGAATGGGGTCGCGAGGCGCGCCGCCGGCAAACGGGTTTGTTGCTGCTTACAGCGCACAAGGCGAAGGGGCTCGAATTCGACCACGTCGCCATATTGGACGGCGACTGGATGCGAACAGGCGCCGACGAAGACGCCGATGCGCCGCGGCGGCTTTACTACGTCGCCATGACGCGCGCCCGAAGAACGCTGGTGCTGGCGCGCTTCGATCGCGGTCACGTTTTGGCAGATGCGCTACCCGATTCTCCCGCCCTCCTGCGTCGGCCACCGACGGTACTGCCGCCGCCGATGTCGGAACTGGCGAATCAGTACAAGCGCCTCGGATGGGGGGAGATCAATCTCGACTATTCCGGCACCAGACCCATGGCGGATGCGATCCATCGCAACATTGCAGCACTTGCGGTCGATGACGGACTCTTGCTCCGTCAAGAAAAATCGGGAGCTTGGGTGTTGTCGAATGCGCAAGCTGCAATAGTTGGCAAGCTGTCACGCGCCTTTGCGCCACCAGCGGGAATGCATTGCATCAAAGCGCGCGTGGCCGCAATTCACGTTCGTCGCCGCAAAGATGTAGGGGAAGAACATCAGGCCAGGCTTAGCGATCAATGCGAAGCCTGGGAAATGATTGTTCCCGAACTTGTGTTCACGCCGGCTAGGACAAAATGAGATTCTTCAGCGGCTAGGCGAAAACCGTATCGCGTTCGCGTGGCCGCGAAGAGTCGGCGCTGGCGATACGGCGATATGAAGCGTCGGAGAACGAAATCACTCCGACTCCATAGGTTCCCACTGGGATGCCTTGGTTAAGGAATAGGCTCCTCTGGTGAGCCAGCGCGAGTCAATACTTGTTGCACATTGAAGTGTCACTTCTCCAGAAGCGACCGAACCGGCTAGACTCGATATGACAGATCTGAATCGAAGCAAGGAGTACACGGTGAGAAAAGGATAGGAAATCCAACGGCACCTCGGAGAGTATGTCTCCGCTTGGCGGCCGAGGTCAATTGGGGATTTCGTGCGGCGAAGATCAGCTTGGGCGCGGCTGTGATAGTGCTTGCCGGGCCGCGCCAAACCGCGACCGCTGGTGTGCCCCAGCAACTGCCAGCCGGCGGCCCGGTAGCAGGTGCCGCGATAGTGCGCCGGATCGACAAAGCTCTCCAGCAGCAGCGGCCGGTATCCCCAGCACGCCTGCCAGTCATCGGCCAACTGGCGTGCCAGCCGGCCCAGCACATGGCTGGCCAGATGCGCAGCCTGGATCCAGGGAAAAACCAGGAAGCGACTGTTGTTGACCACCCAGGGCAGGTTGGACAGGCGCTGGCGCGCACTCCAGCCGATCCAGCGATCACGCGGCTCGATCGCCCGGGCCGCGCCACACAGCAGCAGATAGCCCAGGCTTCGATCCGCCGCCTCAATGCGGTAGTGCGCCCAATCAGGGGGATCGCACTCGAACATCATAGTGGCGAGAGCCCCAGCAACGCCATGCGTGCATCGTCATCCCAGCCGATGCGCTTGCGCCGCAGGCGCAGGCTCTTCTTCTTGCCCTCGGGCGGCTGCTGACGCAGCAGATTCAGCGCCATCTTGGTGAGCAGCGAGAAGTTCTGCGGGGCGTTGTCTTCGGTTAGACGCCGTGCGTCCTCACCGAAGATCACATCGAGGCTCCAGTGCAGCCGGTTCTCGATGCCCCAGTGATCGCGCACCGCCGCGGCGAAATCCGCCGTGCTCAGGGTGCGCGAGCTGATGTAGTAGCGCGTTTCCACGGGCGAAGCCTTGCCCTCGACGACGCGTACCGAATCGACCCGCCCCAGCATGGCGCAGTCGGCCCAGACGGCGGTATCGACCTCATCGGTATTGGGCAGGGTGCGGTAGATCTGGAACACATGGCGCCCGTGGCCGGTCTGCACCGCGTTGTGGACCTCATCCCAGTGACCGACGAAGGCGCCTTCCAGGGCCTCGTGCAGGGTGGGCTGGTTGCCCTTGACCGCCAAGAGGTAGTCGGCCCCCATGGCGCGGATGGCGCGGGCAATCTCGCGCTGGGTGCCCATGGCGTCGATGCTGACCAGACAACCTTCGATCGCCAGGGCTTCGAGCAGCGCCGGAATGGCAGTTATCTCGTTGCTCTTGTCGGCGACCTTCTCCTGCCCGAGGACGATCCCCAGGCCGGTGGCGAAGGCGCTGACCATGTGCACCGGGCTGAGCCCGCCCACGGCCGAGCCGCGCAGGCTCTTGCCGTCGACCGACACCTGCCCACCGAAGGCGCGCACCACCCCGCCCACCCAGCGCCGGAACGCCTGCTCGAAGTGCTTCGGATCGAGGATGCGAAAGATGCGGTTGAAGGTGTCGTGGGAGGGAATGCCGTTTTCCAGCCGCAGGAAGCGGCGCAGCCACGGCTCCTTGACCTGCGCCCATTCGGCCATGTCCTCGAAGCCCTGAACCTCGGCGAAGATGGCGCAGATGGCGATCACCAGTACTTCCACCAGGTCGTGGCGCTTGCCGTTGCCCACCCGCGGGTCTTCGATCTCGGACAGGCACTGCACCAGCGTGGTCTTCTTTCTCGGGGCCATGATCTCTCGCGCAAAAAGCGAGAGTAGAACCCGATTCGAGACGAGTTTACAAGACATGTGCATAGACCGATGATTGTTAACGACTTTTTCAAGAGGTTGACTACATTGGCATTTTTTCCCCGGTCATGACGTCCGAGTGCGTTCCCCCTGTGCGCCCAATAGCCAAACGGCTTGTGGTAGCCCAGCGGATGAAAGCGCTCCAGATAGGCATTGCACTGCGCCACATCGTGCGCCTGCCCAAGCAGGCGCAAGCGCACCGCCCCAAGCTGGGCCAACGAGCACTGCAACGGCTCGCCCGGCACCATCGGCACGCCCGGCGTTGCTGCCTGCCCCCGCCCGCTCGTCTGGTCGCCGCCCTGTTTGCGCCGCGCCGGCAGACGAATCTCGCCAGCGGCTTCCAGGCGCGCTAGCAACTTCCTGCAAGCCTCTTTCTTGGGCGCACCCGCCGGCGTGAGCCACCCCAGATGTTCGCACAGCGTGTCAGCCAGTTCCGAGCGCGCCAACCTGGGAAAGCGCTGTATAAGAGTGCGGATGTAGGCAATATCTTCTGCGCGAATCTCGCGATTGCCTTGCCACAGGAACGACCTATGCTTATCCGGTTGCTTCCCAAACGTGAATCTGCGATCATTTTTGCACTGTGGTCGCCAGACTCCCGTTCCCGACGTCACTGCCGGACTTCATGCGGCTCTTCCCGGATGATGCGGCTTGTGCGGCGCACCTGGAAAAGGTCCGGTGGCCTGGCGGCTTCGTCTGCCAGTACTGCGGTTTACATGACGAGCCGAGCCGCTTCCCGAACCGTTCTTCCGTTGTGCTTCGATGTCGCAGCTGCAAGCGTGACACGTCGCTTACGGCCGACACAGTCATGCAGCGGACGCACATGCCGATCTCGATCTGGTTTTGGGCCGCGTACCTCGTGTCGAGTCAAACGCCGGGCATGAGCGCAGTGCAATTCCAGCGGCAACTCGGCCTGAAACGTTATGAGACGGCCTTCCAGATTCTGCACAAGCTGCGTGTGGCAATGGTGCGCCCTGATCGTGACCGCATCGGAGGTGGCTTCCCGGTCGAGGTCGACGAGACGTGGGTCGGGGGCCGCACGCGCGGCGAAGGGCGCGGACGGCACCACAAGGCGCTGGTCTTAGGCGCGATCGAGGCGCGCAAGCGCAAAGTGAACGAGGGGCAAAGGGATCCCAGCAAGGCATTGCCGCGTCGGGGTGGCCTCTACGCCGGGCGCCTGCGCCTGCACGTCGCTCCTGACCGCTCAGCGAAATCGCTTGAGGGCTTCGTGCTTGACTCGGTGCAGCCAGGTACGCACATCACGACCGACGATTGGTCGGGCTACGACCACCTCGCGCTGCAAGGCTACCGACTCACCCAGGTTGCGCAACGCGGCGACGCCGACATCACAGAGAAGCACTTGCCGCTCATCCACCTCGTCTTCGGCAACCTGAAAACCTGGCTGAATGTGCGTTCACCACGGCGTCTCGCCGCAGCACCTTCAGGCATACCTGAACGAATTCACGTTTCGCTTCAACCGGCGGTTCTTCCCCTTCACTGCCTTCCAGAGCCTGCTCGGGATCGGAGCCGCGACGCAGCCGACGACCTACGACGCGTTCTACAACACGGGGCGCCGCCCGAAGCCTCCCGTTGGGAACTAACCGGATAAGCATTGAACGACCCTTCCGATCGCAACATCGCGTGAAAGCCCTTAAGGCGGGTTGGCTCACGCTCGATTATCCAAGACCGAAATCCGGCTGTCTAGCCCTTTTGCGAAGAAATTTTTCTTGCCCGCACTCCCATGCCTTGTAGCAGCAGGGTTTCAATACATGTGCGTCGGCACTGGTTTAGGCTGTATGGGGTTAGCCGCGCTTCTATGTCTGTGGGGATTCAATCTACGTTCGGAAATGGAGCAATAATTCTGAGGAGCACATCGAAACAGCGCTCGACCGGCTCCTTTCGTTGGCCTTGGCTCAGAGCCATCGGATCACGTCAGCGCTCTTCGCGGTCTACATAAAGCCGGACTGGCGTCCGTGACCATCTGGGACGAGGGACAGGAACCGCTCAGCTACCTGCCGTTCGACCCGGGAACCCCAAGCGACGGCAACGGATCGGACGCGGGGTTCGACAGGACGCGGCCATGAACTGTCATTGACGGTGCCGAGAAATTGCGCCGCTGATCGCCGGGTCTTGGCAAATTTTTGTAGGCTTGCAATAGGGCAACCATTGCACTAGACTTGCCGCAATGGCAACACTGAAGAAATTCGATCGCTGTCGGGTCTTGATGTACCTCGACGACCATCCACCGCCCCATGTGCATGTCAAACTGCGTGATGGGCGCGATTGCACGGTCGATCTCGAAAGCTTCGAAATCAGAGGGCGCGTTGCCGAGCGGGAAATTCGTGAAGCATTGGCTTGGATCAAGTCAAGCCAGACGGACTTGTTGAATGAATGGCGAAGGAACAACCCATGAGTGAGTACTTTTTTCCCAAGCTGACGGCTGTCGAGGCCTTAGCTCCCTATTGCCTGCGCACCGTGTGGAGCACTGGCGAAGTGCTCGAAGTTGATGTCCGGACACGATTGGGCAGCCACCCCGCACTTACCGCCATCCTTGACCCTGAAGTGTTTGCCCGAGTGCACATCGGCGAATGGGGCAACAGCATCGAATGGATCGACGAAGAGTTTGGCGCCGACAACGTCTATGCGTGGGCCAAGGAACAGGCCGGCGAAGTCAGCCACGAGATGTTCGACAACTGGATGACGCGCAACGGCCTGTCGCTCGCCAAAGCGGCAGAGGCACTTGGCATCAGTCGCCGCATGGTCAGTTACTATCGGACTGCGCATAAGGCCATACCGCGCGCCATCTGGCTGGCTTGTTTGGGCTGGGAAGCTACTCGCCCGAAGGAACGCGCACTTCCGCGTGTCTTGCCGACCGCCCGCGAATACGCCGCGCTGCACCCGTGATGATTGTTCAGGGGATGTTCATTGCGCGTCAGCTTCACGCAGAGGTGTGGAGCGCGCATCCTCAAATCAGCCCAGAACGCAGCGCGAGGTCACGTCCGCAGCTGACAGCAAGAACCGAAGGGTCGTCGAAACCAGAATGCAGGATGACAGCTGTGCATTCGTAACGGATGTTCCCCCCAGCGAAATCCAGGAGAGCCAGGATTGGCGCGGGATTTCGCAGTTTTTTGGGCCTGACATGTAGCCACTAATAGTAGGCATATGTATCTTGACATGGGTCTTGTGATGTGCAAGTATAGTAGCCACTATGTACGTCAACGCCTCCACCGTACGCCGCGGCAACAAGACCTATACCCGCTACCTGCTGCGCGAATCCTTCCGCGAAGCAGGCAAGGTCAAACACCGCACCATCGCCAACCTTTCACAGTGCTCGGCGGCGGAAATCGAAGCCATCCGCCTGGCACTTACCCACAAGCACACCCTCACCGACTTGGGCAGCATCCACGATGCAGTCCAACTGCGCCAGGGCGCCTCGGTGGGCGCAGTGGCGCTGCTCTATGCGCTCGCCCAGCAAATCGGTTTGACCCAGGCGCTGGGTCCGGGACGCCAGGCGAGCCTCGCCTTGTGGCAGGTGATCGCGCGGGTGATCGATCAGGGCTCGCGCCTGTCGGCGGTGCGTCTGGCGCGCCATCACTGCGCGCAGGAGCTGTTGGGCCTGGCGCGCTTTGACGAGGACGATCTGTACGCCAATCTGGATTGGCTGTGCGAGAACCAGCCGAGAATCGAGCAGCGTCTATTCGATCAGCATTCGCGTCAAGACCACGGCGGGCTGTTCTTGTACGATGTCACCAGTAGCTATCTGGAAGGCGAACACAATGAGCTGGCCGCCTTCGGCTATAACCGCGATGGCAAACGCGGCAAGCGCCAGATCGTGATCGGGCTGCTCTGCGATGCCCAGGGCACGCCGCTTTGCATCGAGGTGTTCGAGGGCAACACACAGGATCCGACGACCTTCGTCCCGCAGGTGAAGAAGGTGGCGGCGCGTTTCGGCGCTCAGGATGTGACCTTCGTGGGCGATCGCGGCATGATCAAGAGCGCCCAGATCGAGGCCTTGGGTGAGCGCGGGTTTCACTACATCACTGCCATCACTAAGCCGCAGATCGAGCGGCTGCTCAAACAGGGCACGTTTCAGATCGGCCTGTTTGACGATGCCCTGGCCGAGGTACAGGAGCATGGCGGCGTGCGCTATGTGCTGCGCCGCAATGCACAGCGCGCCCAGGAGATGGCCGATACGCGCCAGGACAAGTATCGGGTACTGGCTCAAGCCGTGAAGATCCAAAATGGATATCTGGCCGAGCACAAGCGCGCCAAACCCGAGGTGGCGCTGCGCAAGCTGCAAGCGCATGCGCACAAGCTCGGCGTGAATTCATGGCTGAGCTTTGGACAGACAAGAACGCATCCTCAGCCTCGTTGAGGATAGCGAAGCGCTGGCCGAACTCTCGCGCCTGGATGGCTGCTACGCGTTGAAGACCGATCTGCCGCCGGCCAGTGCCGCCAAGGAGATCGTGCATGCCCGTTACAAGGATCTTGCGCAGGTAGAATGGGCCTTTCGCTGCGCCAAGACCACGCACCTCGAGATGCGTCCGATCTTCGTGCGCCGCGCGAGCCGCACGCGCGGCCATGCCCTGGTCGTCATGCTGGCCTACCGCTTGATCCAGGAGTTGGCCTCACGCTGGAGCGCACTGGACTTAACCGTCCAAGAAGGCATCGACATGCTGGCCAGCCTGTGCCTGGTCGAGGTACAGGTCAACGGGCAAGTCCCGTTCAATCAGATTCCCCAGCCCAGCCAGGCCATTCAGAGTTTGTTGGACGCCGCGCGCGTGCGTCTGCCCTCTGCCTTGCCCGGAAAGAAGGGCAGCGTGTCCACCAAGGCCAAGCTCCAAAACAGACGAAAACGCAAATAATTCCCGGCACTTACGACGCGAACCCGATCGTCGTAAAAAGGGAACATCCGCTTCAACGCGGAGGTTCGCCCGCACGTTACCGAAGTTCCCATCGGAACGCAGGGGATTGCATTCGACAGACTTGAACTGGACGCCTGGGCGGATCAATATAAGAACCGCAACGGGCGTCCCGCCTCCAGACAAGGAGGAAATGCAAAATGGGACGCAAGCGCAGTTCAGGGCTTCGGAGCCGTGGCGGGATCTGGCATATCGACAAGCAGATCCTCGGCCGAAAGGTTTTCGCGAGCACTGGCACGGGCAACCTCGAAGAAGCGGAACTGATCCTGGCCCGCCGCATCGAGGAGATCCGGCATGCGGCGATCTTCGGTGTGCGTCCGAAGCGGCCGTTCCGGGACGCGGCAACCCGGTATCTGGAAGAGAACCTGACTCTTGCCAGCATCGAGGATGTCGCGCTGCACCTGAGGCAGTTGGATCCGTACATCGGAGACCTCCAGCTCGACAAGGTGCATCTCGGAACGCTGCAGCGGTTCATCCGTGATCGTCAGAAACAGGGCGTCAAGAACAGAACGGTCAACACCGCGCTGAGCATCGTCCGGCGGATTCTCAACCTGTCGGCAAGGTTGTGGCGCGACGAGAACGGATTGACGTGGCTGGAGATGGCTCCGCTGATCCAGCTTCTGCCCACCCCGGACAGCCGACAGCCTTACCCGCTGTCCTGGGACGAGCAGCGGCAGCTGTTCCAGGCCCTGCCGGATCACTTGGCTCGCATGTGCCTGTTCAAGGTCAACACCGGTTGCCGGGAACAGGAGGTGTGTGGGCTACGCTGGGATTGGCAAGTGCAAGTGCCGGAACTGGACACCTCGGTGTTCATTATTCCGGGTGCAAGAGTGAAGAACCGCGAGGACCGGCTGGTGGTGCTAAATCGGGTGGCGCGTTCGGTGATCGACGGGGTTCGGGGGCAGCACCCCGAATTCGTCTTCACTTATCGCAAGCGGCCCATCCAGTGCATCAACAACAACGGCTGGCAGCTTGCGCGGCGCAGGGAGGGCCTGGAATTCGTGCGCGTGCACGACCTCAAGCACGTTCGGCCGCAGGCTGCGCGCCGCCGGTGTGCCGCTGGAAACCCGCAGGGTGCTCCTCGGCCACACCAACGGCGACATCACGACGCACTACTCGGCACCCGAACTGGAGGAACTGGTTGCGGCCGCCGAACGGGTCTGCGAGCAAAACTCCGGCAAAAGTCCGGCACTGGTGGTATTGAAGAAAAAAGCGGCCGCCGCATGACACGGCAACCGCTTGTTTCTACAATGTAATTTGGCGAGCCCGGCAGGATTCGAACCCACGACCCCCTGGTTCGTAGCTAGTTTTTCAGGCCGGAAACGCCGTATTATCAAGCAGTTGCGCCAAAGCGGCCCTCGCATGTTATCCGCACTGAGCGCCACTGAGCCGGACTGAATACGCGATTCTCACGCGGGCAGCCCTCCGTGCGGCGGACTTGCGAGTGCGCGAAGCGCATGGCTAACGCGGTGTCGCAGATCGATTTCCCCTCCCCGCTGCAGGGCTGGCCAAGGCTGTCAAGCAAACGAAGGACAGCAACGGCGGGGTAGCTATCCGCCAAGGGAGCCAAGATAGCGATCGAAGGCCTCGCTGTCGAAGCGCCGCCGATCGAAAGTCTCAGTCTTGTCGAAATCGCCAAGCTTGACCGAGGGCGAGCTAGGAACCAGTGGCAGATGCTTGTCTAACGCCCCACTCTCGGCGAGATCCTGGATTTCCTCGAAGGAGTGAGATTGCATGAATTTCGCCAGTTCGCTGATCATGCGCGATCCAACCTTCTCAGCGATCCGCTCATTCGAGAGCAGTTCATCCACGGCCGTGGGATCGGTCTCAAGCTGCTGCAACAAGTCCTGGACAACGGTCATGGCCTCCTCCTATCGCAGGGGCAAAACTTATTGTACAGCGCCTGTGCCCTCGGCTCGTCCGCCCGGAAATGGCGTCCGTCGTTGCGACGGCGAATGGCCGTGAGCGGACCGGGGAACACAATCTCATGCGCACCCGTTCCGACAGCGAGCAGACCACACTTGTTCCGGTAGAAATCGAAGAGCCTTTGAGCCGCCATTGGATCGGGCTGAGCAGGCCGCAGCATGGAGCCAGATTCTCCCTCCTCAGTCCCGTTGGCACTGGTGACAATCCCGGCGTCAATCAGGACGGAGCCCAGCGAAGGGATGCGTGGCACCCCAGCGGCTGAAGGGCTGCGATCGGCGCGGCCGACAGGAACCAAAGGTACAGATGGGGATGATGGGCCTGCAGCACCTGTGCGAATCCGTCTTGCTCCATCGGTTCGACCTGCTCGACCACCGGTGCGCGAGCCTACAGGGACCCGCTGGTTCTGCAGCGTTTCAGGACCAACACGGCCAAACCGTAGCAGCGATGCCCGACAAGCACCGTGCCTGCAGTCAGAAACAGCAACCGGCGCCAGTTCCA
>CAVOKN010000015.1:0-41522 GCA_963696505.1 uncultured beta proteobacterium
GCCTGCCCCGCGATGCCTGCCTTCCGATCAACCGCTGCAATCTTCCCGCAGCGATCCTCGGCAGCCTGACTTTCCAGCGTCATCCCTCGCCGCTGCGCATCGACGGTGTAGCGGAACTGCACCGCGACCTGTTCCCGGCGCTCGACCGCGTCGGCCTGGCGGCGGACCGCGCCCACCGTTTCATGGACTACATGACGGTGCACTTTCGCCTGGAACATCTGGACGAGGCCGGCCTCGATCGCGCCGCGCCGCAGCATCGTGGCAAGGCCAACTACCTGCGCCTGCTGCGGGGTTGGGGCTTCGATTCCGACAGCAGGGAGGGCGCGGTGCTCAAGGGCTGGGCGGAGTCGCGTTTCGGCCTGCTGCCGCGCTTTCACCGCCAGCCGCTGCGCGACTTCAGCGACGTGGCCTGCCGCGCCTACCTTGAGGAGCGTGCGGCGGGCCTCTATGGCACGAACGCCCTGGAAACCCAGATCGATCTGCTCTACACCTACTGCCAGTACGAACTGACACGGGCAAGACCCGGCGGGACCCACCTGCTGCTCTACCGCGGCGCAAACCGGCTGTCGGAACACGAGACCCTGTCCGTGTCGGGGGCCTCCGGTGCCGTGCTGCTGCTCAACAATCTCAATTCGTTCACCGCATCCCGGGAACGCGCCGACGAGTTCGGCGACCGCATCGCTGCGGTGAGCGTGCCGCTGCCCAAGATCTTCTTCCATAGCGGCCTTCTGCCGGGCCTCCTGTCCGGCGAGGACGAGTACGTTGTCATCGGCGGGCTGTACCGGACGGAGTCGATCGGGCTGTAGGGTGCGCCCTGCGCACCGAAGCAGATTCACAAACGGTGCGCACGGCGCACCCTGCGTTTGTCGTGTTTGCGACAGCGCAGCGCGCCCACAGACGCGCCGCAAACCCGCGTGGAATCTCGCTTTGGACCACTCGCCCCTTGCGGCGCGAATCTTGCTGCGTACCCGGCATCGCTGCAGGAGATGCCCATGGATCCCAATCCACTGAACGAGATCGTCGACGCCATCCGCGACGGTAGCGCCGCGCCCTATCTCGGCCCCGGCACCCTGGCCGGGGTGCGCCACACGCAGACCGGTGCTCCGCTGCCAGCCACCAGCGACGAACTGATCCTCGCGCTCAACAACGGCCAGCCGATGGCGCCCAAGCTGATGTATGAGTTCCCGCGGGCAGCGATGCATGTCGAACTGAAACGCGGTCGCAACCAGGTAACGAAGTTCCTGACCGCCACCTACGGCGGCGAGCACTGGACGCGCTCCGCCTTCCACGCCTGGCTGCGCGGCCTCGCGCCGCGCTACGTGATCGACGTGAACCGCGACGTCCAACTCCAGAAGCTTTATGCAACGACGCCCCACACCCTGGTGGTAGGCGTGGCGCGCATCAGCGGCACCGAATTCCGCTACAAGCTTTGGCGCCACGACGGGACAGCCTATGTGCGCGCCGGCGAGCAGGACATCGACCCCACCCTCCCGGTGTTGTTCAAGCCCCACGGGACGCCACTGCCCGAGCCGAACTACATCGCCGCCGACGCCGACTATGTCGATTACATTACCGAGCTGATGGGCGGATTCGCGATCCCGCCCTTCGTCAAGACGCTGCGGCGCGGTTTGAAGTACGTGCTGCTGGGTTTGCGCCTGAACCGTGACACCGAGCGCATGGTGCTTTCCGAGATCGTCTTCGGCGCCGGCAGTCCAGCCGGCTGGGCACTGATTGCCGAGCCGAGCGACAAGGAGCGCCGATTCTGCGAGCGTCTGGGACTCCAGGTGGTGGAGGCGTCCTGGATCGAACTGTCTACGGCGGCTGCGATCGCCTGACGGTGCTCCAATTCGGTGCAGTTCGCGGGTGACCGACGTCGGTACGCCCCTTTCCGGTTCAGCTTCCCCCGATCCGCACCTGGCGCTTTCACGCCATCCCCGAGGGAGAACTGCTGGCGTGGCAGTCCTGGAGCCGCGGCATCGTTCTTGCTGAGGGTGCCGAAACGCCCGACCGAATTCATCCCGACGAGAATCCATGAGCGCACTGCCCATCGCCCGCGAACCTGCTGCCGCGATCGAAGACGACCGCACCGGTCTGTCCAAGGAAGCCCTGAAGCGCGCCTTCCTCGACAACCTCTACTACGTTCAGGGGAAGTTCCCGGCCCTTGCCACCAAGCACGACTACTACATGGCGCTCGCATACACGGTGCGCGACCGCCTGCTGCAGCGCTGGATCAGCACCGCTGCCGCCTACACGCGCCAGGGCTCGCGCACCGTCGCCTACTTCTCGGCCGAGTTCCTCCTCGGGCCCCACCTCGGCAACAACCTGGTCAACCTCGGCATCGAGGACCGGGTGCGCCAGGCGGTGCGCGAACTGGGACTGAGCTACGAGGAACTGATCGGCCAGGAGGAGGAACCGGGGCTGGGCAACGGCGGCCTGGGGCGGCTCGCCGCATGCTTCCTGGATTCGATGGCGACGCTGGAGATCCCGTCGCTGGGCTACGGCATCCGCTACGAGTTCGGCATCTTCTCGCAACTCATCGTGGACGGCTGGCAGGCGGAGCAGACCGACAAGTGGCTGCGCCGTGGCAACCCCTGGGAACTGCCGCGGCCGGAGTGGTCCGTGGAAGTGAAGCTGGGGGGCCACACCGAGCGCTACATCGACGAGCGCGGCCGCGCGAGGGTGCGCTGGTCCGCAGGCCGCACCGTGCTGGGCATCCCCTACGACACGCCCATCCTGGGCTACCGCAACCACACCGCCAATACCCTGCGGCTGTGGCGCGCCGAGGCGCCGGAATCCTTCGATCTGGGCATCTTCAACCGCGGTGACTACTACGGCGCCGTGCAGCAGAAGGTGGTGTCGGAGAACATCAGCAAGGTTCTCTACCCCAACGACGAGCAGGTGCAGGGCAAGGAGCTGCGCCTGGAGCAGCAGTTCTTCTTCGTCTCCTGCTCGCTGCAGGACATGCTGCGCATCATGCGCGTGCAGAAGATCCCGTTGGAGCGCTTCCACGAAAAGTTTGCCGTGCAGTTGAACGACACCCACCCGGCGGTGGCGATCGCCGAGCTGATGCGCCTGCTGGTCGACGAAAACGGGATGGACTGGGACCGCGCCTGGCCGGTAACGCGCCAGACCTTCGGCTACACGAACCACACCCTGCTGCCCGAGGCCCTGGAGCGCTGGCCGCTGGCGCTGTTCGGGCGCGTGCTGCCGCGCCACCTGGAGATCATCTACGAGATCAACACCCGCTTCCTCGACGAGGTGCGCATGCGCTTCATCGGCGACGGCGAGCGCGTGGCGCGCATGTCGCTGGTCGACGAATCGGGCGAACGCTACGTGCGCATGGCGCATCTGGCCTGTGTCGGCAGCCACGCCATCAACGGCGTGGCGCGGCTGCACAGCGAGCTGCTGAAGCGCGACGTGCTTTCCGACTTCCACGCCCTGTGGCCGGAGAAATTCAGCAACGAGACCAACGGCGTGACGCCGCGGCGCTGGATCGCGCTGGCCAATCCGCGGCTGACCCGCTTCCTGTGCCGCATCATCGGCGACGACTGGATCCGCGACCTGTCGCAACTGCGCCGCATCGAACCCTACGCCGACGACGCCGACTTCCGCCGCGAGTGGCGCTTCATCAAGCGCTCCATCAAGGAGGACTTCGCCGGCCACGTGCGCCGCCGCACCGGCATCGCCATCGACCCGGAAACACTGTTCGACGTGCAGGTGAAGCGCATCCACGAGTACAAGCGCCAGCACCTCAACGTGCTGCACATCGTCGCGCTCTACCACCGCATCAAGTCCGATCCGAATGCCGACATCCAGCCGCGCACTTTCATCTTCGGCGGCAAGGCCGCGCCCGGCTACCGCTTCGCCAAGCTGATGATCAAGCTCATCACCGCGGTGGGCGAGGTGGTGAACCATGACCCCGCCGTGCGCGACCGCCTGAAGGTGATGTTCCTGCCCAACTACAACGTCACCAATGGGCAGCGCGTCTATCCGGCGGCGGAACTGTCGGAGCAGATCTCCACCGCCGGCAAGGAAGCCTCGGGCACCGGCAACATGAAGTTCTCGATGAACGGCGCGCTGACCATCGGCACCCTGGACGGCGCCAACGTCGAAATCCGCGAGGAGGTGGGCGCCGAGAACTTCTTCCTCTTCGGCCTCACCGCCGACGAGGTCCACGCCACCTGGGGCAACGGCTACGATCCGATGGCGATCTACCGCGGCAACGACCAGTTGCGCAGCGTCATCGATCTCATCGCCGACGGCCATTTCTCCCGCGGCAATCGAGACATGTTCCGGCCCATTGTCAACTCGCTGTTGCACGGCGATCCCTACCGCCTGCTCGCCGACTACCAGTCCTACATAGACTGCCAGGAGCGGGTAAGCGCCGCCTACCGCGACCGCGAGCGCTGGACGCGCATGTCCATTCTCAATGTTGCCCGGATGGGCAAGTTCTCCTCCGACCGCAGCATCCGCGAGTATTGCGACGAGATCTGGAAGGTGAAGCCGGTGAAGATCGCCCTGCTGACCCAGGACGAAGCCAACGGCGACCTGCTGCAGTAGCCGCGGGCGAAAGTCAGTCGCTGGCGGGCGCCTCCCGCGCCAGACGGATCAGGGCGATCGCCTGCTTCTCGCAGGCTGCAGCGGTGCCGGGATCCAGATCCGCCAGCCAGTGCGCCGGCAGCGCGTCGTGCCCGTAGAGGGCGCCGGCAATCATGCCGGCGATGGCGCCGGTGGTATCCGCGTCGCCGCCTCGATTGACCACATCCACCAGGCATGCCTCGAAGCCTTCCGTGGCAAAAAACGCCTGGAACACCGCCCGCAGGGTATCCACCACGTAGCCGCTCGGATTGCCCACCGCGCGGCCGTCGAAGGCGAACTGCGGATGGCGCGCGACGAGATCGTCCGCCGCGCCGCGCAGTTCGTCGCGGCCGGCGCCACGCAACGCCTGCTGCACCATCTCGACAACACATTCCGTTCCGGCGTCCGACAGGACATGATTGTGGGTGACGCGCGCTTGGGCGCGGCACGCCGCCCGCACCTCGTCCCGGCTTGCCCCCAAGGTGGCAATCGCCACCGGAAGACAGCGCATGCATGCGCCATTACCCGCATCGTGTTCGTTGTGAGGGACTTCAGTCTTTCCCGTCATGCGCCAGTGCAGAATGCCGCGGCGCACCGTGTTTCCGATGTCCACCGGCTTGGCGCGCATCCAGCAGTCGAAGGCCTGTGCGACCGCCTGCGGTTCCACCTGCCCGCGATCGAGGATAGCCCCGCCCAGCGCCAGGGCCATGGTGGTGTCGTCCGTCACCTGGCCGCGGGGCAGCCGCAGCCAGCCGCCGCCGCGAATCCTGTCGTGCACGCCGTATTGCGCCGCAATCTCGCGCGGCGTCATGAACTCGACGGTAGCCCCCAGCGCGTCGCCGAGGGCGAGGCCGAGATACGCCGCCACCGCCCTCGCTTCGATCACATCCGGATACGCGGGCGGCGACGCCGTCAATTCTCCGGTCCGAAGCAGAGGTCGTAGTCGCGGCATACCTCGCAGGACGGCGCGCGGCAGACGTAGATCCCCTCTTCCTGGCAAAGCTGCTTGTAGAGGAACTTCTTCCACTTCATGTCGCGGTCGTTCATCGCCGCCAGCGCCGGAAAATTGTGACGCATCAGCAGCGACAGGTCGGCCCGCGACCACAGGCCGAGATCCTCCCACAGGTGGTCGCTTCCCATGCAGGCGGCGGCGACGATGGCGGCCATGTCCGCGGCGGTGTCGCGCCGGCCCGCGCTTGCGTCAGCGGCACGCCGCAGCATCAGCCCAATCAGGTCCTCGCGCTCCGGAAGCCGCGCCCCATCGGTATCGCTGCCGTCGAGAATCCAGGGCAGGCGCGGAAACCGGTTCGCCAGGAGTGCGAGAAAGCGCTCGCGCCCCAGCCCGAGGTCCTGCGGTAGCGCACCCATGCCGATCGCGCGACTGGCGAGCATTTTCGCCAGAAGATCGTCCACCACACCGCCGTCGAGCGCGCGGGCCATGATGCGGGCGTGGATGAAACCACGCGCCAGGGGTGGCTTCTTCAGGGGTGCCAGCATCGCCGCCTCAGTACTCGACCAGGATGTCCTCGTCGCGGATCAGCATCTGGCATGACAGGCGCCAGGACGTAGGGATGTCATCCACGTCCATCTTGTCGATCTCGGCCTGGGTGATCTTCTTCAGATCCTTGAGGACGTTGCGCTCCTTGTCGGTGAGCGGCCCGCCCATGCGCCCCTTCCTGGAGACGGTGGACACCTTGACCAGGCAGGTGCCGCACTCGCCGTCGCCGCAGCTGAAGTCGATGGGAATGTGGTGCTCCTTGGCGACCTTGAGGATGGTGTCCTTGTGGCTGCCGGCCGGGGCGTAAATGGTCTTGTCCTTGTGGATGGGGCTGCTGAAGGTGATGAGAGGCATGACAACTCCTGACGAATGAAGACGGGAAATCCCCCGCCGAAACCTTGTGTTCTCGCAATCAGCCAGGGCGAACGACGACCTCGCCGCCCAGCACCTGGCACTGGCAGGCAAGCCGGTTGTGGCGCCCAGCCATGTTTTCCTTGAGCACCTTGTCCTCCAGCACCGACGGTGATGCCAGGTGCTGGTGGCCGGAGACGATGCGCATCATGCAGGTGCCGCATTCGCCCTCGCGGCAGCCGTAGGTGATGCCGGCGCCGACCTTTTCCGACACTTCGATCAGCCGCGTGCCGGCGGGCACCGTGACGGTGATGCCGATGTCTTCGAAAGTCACTTGTGCCTTGGGCATGTTCTCGCTCCTCGATTGGAATGGTGCGCACGGCGTAACCTACGAGGGCCGAGGTGCACACCGCCGGCCCTCACACCAGCTCCGCCATGTCGATCACGCGGCGCTCGACGGCGCCGGTGAGGTGCAACGCCAACTCGCGGCCGAAGTTGCGGCAGGCGACCAATTCGCCCTCTGTGGGAATCAGCTTGGCCCTGATGCCCTTGTTCGGCACCCGCAGCTTGAGGCCGCGCAGGCGGTCCTCGATCAACCCCACCGCCTCGCCGCTCCAGCCGTAGGAGCCGAATGCGGCGCCGAGCTTGCCGCGCACATTGACCAGGGTCAGCGAAGAGAGCAGATCCCACACCGGCTTGACCGCGTCGCCGTTGATGGTGGGCGAGCCGAAGACCAGGCCGTCGGCCTCCTCCACCAGATCGACGAACGGAGCCACTTCGCCACCGCCGAGGTCGTAAAGCGACACCCGCACGCCGGAGACCGACTCCGCCCCGTCGCGCAGCGCCAGCGCCATGCGTTCGGTGTTGCCATAGGCCGAGACGTAGAAGATCAGCAGCGTGCGCTCGGCGCTGCCGGCCTCATTGGCGAGCAGGGGCTGGGCCAACTGGCGGTAGCGCTGCACGTAGCGCCGCGGCGCGTCGCGCAGGATCGGGCCATGGGCCGGCGCGACCAGGTGCAGGTCGAGCGGCTCGATGAGGTCCAGCGCCTCCAGCACGTGGCTGCGGAAGGGCCGCATGATGTGCTGGTAGTAGTAGTCGAACGAGAAGCGGAAGTCGCCCACCCGGTCGTTGAACAGCCGCGCGTCGCAGTAGTGGCAGCCGAAGACGTCGCCGGTGAACAGCACACCCTCCTCCGGCAGCCAGGTGCACTGGGTGTCCGGCCAGTGCAGATAGGGCGTGTGCAGGAAGCGCAGGCTGCGGCCGCCGAGGTCCACCGTGTCGCCGGTGTCCACCGGACTGAAGGCGAAGGGCGCGTGCCCGTCCTTGACGATGCCCTTGAGCATGGTCTCGGCGCGGTAGGAAATGTAGAGCCGCGCGCCGGGCGCACGCCGCAGCAGTTCGGGCAGCGCGCCGGAGTGGTCGGGCTCGAGGTGATTGAGCACGATAGCCCGGATTTCGTCGTAGCGGGCGACGCTTTCCAGCCGTGCGAAGAAGGTGTCTGCGAACTCTTCCTTGACGGTGTCGATCACCGCCACGCCATCCGTGCCGCGCACGCAGTAGGCGTTGTAGGTGGTGCCGTTGGCGGTGCGCAGGATGATGTCGAATTCCCGCAGGTCGGGGTCGAGTGCGCCTATCCAGTGCACCCCCGGCGCCACCTCCACCGCGCCGCTCCCCGGGAACTGACTCACGGTCGCCACCCGGTTAGCATGTACGGTGCGCCGTGCGCACCGTTCGTGGGCAAGGATCGGTGCGCGCGACGCGCCCTGCCGAGGGCGTCCCGGTCGAGAGCGGGACCGAGGCGGGGCCGACGCGTCAGCATCCGGCCTCCGGCCGGGATCTGCAGACGTGCAATTGCAACGGTATCCCGGTGAGCGAACCCGGGGGATTGAGCGGCCGGCCCGTCGCGTCCTCGATGGCGCACTCGATGGGGCAAATCTCGGCGCACTGCGGCCGGTCGTAATCCCCCAGGCATTCCGTGCACAGGTCGGCGTCGATCAGGAAATGGGGCCTGGCCTCCTGGATCGCCTTGTTGGGGCAGAGGGGTTCGCAGGCCCAGCAGTTGACACACAGTTCGTTGATCGCGAGTGCCATGACGTTCTCCTATGCCGAGAGGCGACGTTCCGCCGCCGCAACAGCGAGCTTGCCGGCGGCGCGCATCTCTTCGTACACGGCGGCCACTGCATCCTCGATCCTTTCCATGGCGTGTTCCCCATTCGGAGCAATCCCCGCGGCCTCCAGCAGGCCCCAGGGCTCGTAGCCGATCTTGGAGCACAGCACCGTCTCGCAGCCTTCCAGCGCCGCGATGGTCTTGCCGAGGACGGATTCCCCCTCGCCGCAGGTGTCGCCGCCGGAGCAGTAGAGATCGGTCTTGCGGTGGCCGACGAAGCGCACGCCGGCCTCGGAAGCCTCATAGACCAGAAACTCCCGGGCATGGCCGAAGTGCTGGTTGATCACCCCGCCGCCGCTGCTGGCCACCGCGATCTTCACCGCTCGCAGCGCGGTGCTCGGTCGGGTTGCCCGCGGCAACACCTGGATCACCTTCGGCGCATCGGGCGCCGGGGCCCGGCGCTTGGCCTCGACCTCGGCCGCGATGGCGGCGCGCACCTCGGCGCGGCGCTTCATCGCCGCGGCATAGTCGATGTCCATCGCCTCGATCTTGTCCAGCGTGAACTCTGCGCCCCGGTCCTCGCCCAGCAGGCCGACAGCGTCGGCGCGGCACTGGCGGCAGTGGCGCATCATGTTCATGTCGCCGGCGCAGGCATCCTGCAGTGCCTGCAGTTCGTCGGCCGTGGGACTGCGCTGGCCGGAGAGGCCGTAGAAGGTGCCGTGCTCGGCCTCGGCGATCAGCGGCATGACGTTGTGCAGGAAGGCGCCCTTGGCCTTGACGATGCGGCTCACCTCCTTGAGGTGTTCGTCATTGACGCCGGGGATCAGCACCGAATTGACTTTCACCAGGATGCCGCGCGCCACCAGCATCTCCAGGCCCTGCTGCTGGCGCTCGATAAGGATCGCTGCGGCCTCGCGGCCGAACACGCGCTTGTGCTTCCAGAAGATCCAGGGATAGATCTTCGCGCCCACGTCCGGATCGACACAGTTGATGGTGATGGTGACGTGGTCGATGTTGTACTTCTGCAGTTCGTCCACGCAGTCCGGCAGGCTGAGCCCGTTCGTCGACACGCACAGCCTGATGTCGGGAGCATGCTCGGCAATCTGCCGGAAGGTCTCGAAGGTGCGCGCGGGATTGGCCAGCGGGTCGCCCGGCCCGGCGATGCCGAGCACGCTCATCTGCGGAATTGCCGCCGCCACGGCAAGCGTCTTCTTCACCGCCTGCGCCGGGGTCAGCAGCTCCGAAACGACGCCGGGGCGCGACTCGTTGGCGCAGTCGTACTTGCGGTTGCAGTAGTGGCACTGGATATTGCAGGCCGGCGCCACCGCCGCGTGCATGCGCGCGAAGTGGTGGTGGGCCTCCTCCGAGTAGCAGGGGTGGTCCGCCACCTTCTGGCGGATGTGCTCCGGCAGGCTCCCCGTCTGTTCGCCGCTGGAACCGCAGGACTTCGAACTGCAGCCGCCCTTGGGCAGCGACGATGCGGCAAGACCGATCACTGGCAGATCCACGTGCTGTTCTCCCGACATGGCCATTTGAGTGCAAGTTCTGCAAGCGCCGTGCCGGCCCACGGTGCGACGCCAAGTCATTGAGCCAGATTGGATTTCGCTACGGGCGGGAAGGCCTTTGTGGCAAACCCCACAGGGCCGGGAGCGGGCTTTGTGCCGAAGGCGACAGAGCGTCGCGCAGGCTCGGGCAACGCTAGCGGATCAAGCCTACAACTGCCTGACCTTGATGTTCAGGGTCTGGATGCGGTAGGCGATCTGGCGCGGCGTCATGCCCAGCAGGCGCGCCGCCTTGGCCTGGACCCAGCCGGCCTGCTCAAGCGCGGCAATGACGCGCTCGCGCTCGTCGAGGTTGGGATCGTCCAGCGCGAAGGGCGTGCCCGATCCCGCCTGCATGGGCAGGACGCGTTCCTCGATGCCAGAAACGAGGACCATGTCGCGGTCGATCTCGCCTCCCTCGGACATCACCGCAGCGCGCTCCAGGCAGTTCTCCAGCTCGCGCACGTTGCCGGGCCACTCGTGGTGCAGCAGCACGCGCACCGCGCTGTCGGTGATGGCCAGGTTTCGGCCTTGGGCCTTGCCGATCTTGTCCACCAGGAATCGCACAATCTCCGGAACATCCTCGATGCGCGCGCGCAGCGGTGGTATGACGATGGGCATGACGTTGAGGCGGTAGTAGAGGTCCTCGCGGAATTTCCCCGCCTCCACCGCCACCTCCAGCTCGCGGTGGGTGGCGGCGATGACGCGCACATCCACCTTGAGGCTGCGGCTGCCGCCCACCCGCTCCAGTTCGCCCTCCTGCAGCACGCGCAGCAGCTTTGCCTGAAAGGCTGAGGATACCTCGCCGATCTCGTCGAGGAACAGAGTGCCGCCGTCGGCCTGCTCGAAGCGGCCCTTGCGCTGCGCCAGGGCGCCGGTGAAGGCCCCCTTCTCGTGGCCGAAGAGCTCCGACTCCAGCAGGTTCTCCGGCAGCGCGGCGCAATTCAGCTTGACGAAGGCACCGCCGGCGCGTGGCGAATTGTAGTGGATGGCATGGGCGATAAGTTCCTTGCCGGTGCCGGTCTCGCCGCGGATCAGCACCGTGGTGTTCCACTTGGCCACCTGTCGCACCTGTTCAAACACGCGCTGCATCTGCGGCGAGTGGCCGACGATGTTGGCGAAGCCGTACTGACCCCGCACCGTGCGGCGCAGGTTGTCGCGCTCCTCGGTGAGGTCGCGCCGCTCCCGCTCGACCTGCCACGCCAGCCGCACGCTCTGGCCGATGAGGTTGGCGACCATCTCCACCAGCCGCGCCCGCTCTTCCAGCACGCCGTCGTCCCGGTCCGCCGGTTGCACCGCCAGCACCCCCACCAGATCGCCGGCCACGCGGATCGGCACGCCGATGAAGGGCAGCTCCGGCTCGAACAGGCCGAGCCGGCCAAGAAAGCGGCGCTCGTCGGCGACGCGGTCCAGCAGCACGGTGCGGCCGCGCTCCATGATCATGCCCACCACGCCCTCGCCGGGCTGATAGCGCACAGCCGCAGTGCGCACGGCACCGGCGCCGTGCACCGCGCTCACCGTCAGTTCCCGCGAACCGGCAGATTCCGACAGGCTCACCATGCCCCGCGCCAGACCTCCGGACTCATCCATCACCCGCAGCACTTCCTGCAGCGTCTGCCCCAGGTCGAGGGAGCGCGACAGCACCTGGCTCACGGCATAAAGCGTCTCCAGCGCCGCCTCCAGCAGTTCCAGGCGCTCCAGGGACGGGCCATCCAGGGGCAGGCGCGGGGCGTCCATCGGGGCGGTCAAGGCGCGTTCGGGCGGGGAACTATGGACGTTGTCATGCGGCCTCCAGCGTTCGATGGTGGATCGGGAAGCGCAGGTGCATACGGCAGCCCTCCTGGTGACGCGAGTCGATCTCGATCAACCCCTCGTGCCGGTTGACGATCTCCTGGGTCACCGCAAGTCCCATGCCTGCGCTACCGCCGCGGTTGTGCTTGGTGGTGAAGAAGGGCTCGAACACGCGGCGCCGCAATTCCTCGGGGATGCCCGGCCCGCTATCCTCGACATAGACGCCCACCCCCTCGCCTTCGGGGCAGGTCAGGATACGCAGTTCCCTGGGTGCGGCGCGCTGTTCGCTCATCGCCTCGATGGCATTCTCGATGAGCTGCTTGAACACGTTGCGCAATTGCGTCGGCCGCCCCTGGACCGGCGCCAGCACCGGCGCCGGCTTCCATTCCACCGTCACGCCGGCGGCGAGCAGCCGGTCGGTGAGGAGCAGCAGCACTTCGTGCAGCAGCTCGTTGATGTTCAACGGCACTTCGGCCTCCAGGGGCTCCAACGGCATCGAAGCACGCAGCGTCTCGATGGCACGGTTGCCCGCCGCCGCCGCCTCGCGCAGCACCCCGCCCAGCGCCAGGGCGTCGTGCTGCACGCCCCGCCGCCCCAGCATGTTGGCCGCCGCCTCGATCAGGTTGATCGGTCCCTGCAACTGGTAGATGGCCCCGGCGATGGCCTCGCGCAGGCTCTGCGTCAGTTCGCCCTCCGCCAGCAGGGCGCGCAGCGCGCTCATGCGCTGCTCCTCCTGCTGGCGCTTGATCAGGCTCACCTCGTTCATCACCAGCAGCATGTAGGCGCGGCGACGCGGTTCGAAGAAGGCGTCGGCCGCGGTGTCCTGGTCCTCGATCCAGTTTCCAGAACAGGAGAACCAGCGCGGCGCTCGTCCGCCGGAACGGTCGCAGCGCACTTCCTGATTGACGAAGCCGCGACCGCTCGCCCGCGCCGCATCGAACTCGGTGCCCAAGCTTGCGCGCAGCGCCGCCAGGATGTGGGCGGCGGGTTCGCCCACTCCCAGATCGCCGATGAGCTTCTTGTACTCGTGGTTGTCCAGCACCACCCGCTCGCGCTCGTCGAGCAGGGCGAAGGCCACCGGAGCGACGTCCACCACCGATTCGATCAGCGCCTTCTGGTTCTGCACCTGCCGCTCCAGACGCTGCTCCGCGGTGACGTCCCGGTGCATCCCGAGGTAATAGGCGGTGCCGCCCTCGGCGTCGAGGATGGGCGAGATGGTGAGTTCCGCCAGATAGCGCGAGCCGTCCTTGCGCCGGTTCAGCAGCCGCCCGGACCAGGTCTGCTGCGCCTGCAGCGTGCGCCACATGGCGTCGTAGACGGAGCGCGGCGTGGTCTTGAACGAGAGTATCGACTGGTTCTGGCCGAGGATCTCGGCCGGGCTGTAGCCGGTCACCTCGGCGAAGGCGCGGTTCGCGTACATCACGCGCGCCTGGGTGTTGGTGATCGAGATGGCGATCGCCGACTGTTCCACCGTCTCGAAGAACACTTGGGGCGGCAGGTGGCTGCCCCCCATGTCGAACACCCGCTCGAGCGTCTCGATGACCTGGCGCGGCGTGCTCTTGGGCAATGCGGCGATCATGCCCCGCAGCGATCCCGCCTGTTGGTCTGCCTCTCCCGCTTGTGCACTCTGCTTCATGATGGCGCTGACCCTTGGTCTGGTTGTCCCATGCGGCACCGCTAAGGCACCGCACCCTCCCCGGCACCGACCGGCAACGCTCTTGGCGGCGCACGCGGTCCGGCTCGGAGCGCCAAGCAAGAAGCGCACCGCTGCCCCGCAGGAGCTGACTCCCCGCTGCGCCCTCTGAAACGGTGCCGGGAGCGCCAGAGCGGCTTGTCGCGTTTGCGACAGGCCCCGTAGCAGCGTCCGTATTGCCACACCCGCGCGCCCCGTTCCGCGCCCCGCCGGCGGTCCAAAGCCCTTGAATTGCAGCGCAATTCGCCTGCTGCGGCGTGACTGGCACAGGGCGTGCAAGATGCATCGCCGAGAGCCACCACCATGAGCGAATTCCTCCTTCTTCTGCTCGGCACCGCGCTGGTCAACAACGTTGTGCTGGTCAAGTTCCTCGGACTGTGTCCCTTCCTCGGCGTATCGAAGAAGATCGACACCGCAATCGGCATGGGACTGGCCACCACCTTCGTCCTGACGCTGGCATCTGCCGCCACCTGGATGCTGGAGCACTGGGTGCTCGCCCCGCTGGACATCGGCTACCTGCGCATCCTCGGCTTCATTCTGGTCATCGCGGCGGCAGTCCAGTTCACCGAAATGGTGATTCGCAAGACCAGCCCCGCCCTGCACCAGGTACTGGGCATCTACCTGCCGCTGATCACCACCAACTGCGCAGTGCTCGGCGTGGCCCTGCTGAACGCCCAGGAGCAGGCGGGCTTCGTCCGCAGCCTGCTCTATGGCTTCGGCTCCGCCGCCGGCTTCACCCTGGTAATGATGATGTTCGCCGGCCTGCGCGAGCGCCTCGCCCTGGCCGCGGTGCCAGCGGCTTTCGCCGGCGCACCCATCGGATTGGTCGTTGCCGGCCTGTTGTCGCTCGCGTTCATGGGCTTCGCCGGTCTGAACCTCGGAACCGCTCACTAGAAAGGGAACAAACCTCATGCTCGCCGCCCTCTCCAGCCTGACTTTGCTCGGTGCCGGCCTCGGCCTGGTGCTGGGAATCGCCGCGCGCCGCTTCAAGGTGGAGGAAGGCGGACTGGCGACCGAACTGGAGGCCATGATGCCCGGCTCCCAGTGCGGCCAGTGCGGCTTCCCCGGCTGCGCCGGCGCCGCGGCGGCGCTGGCTGCCGGCAAGGCTCCTGTCACCCTGTGCCCGCCGGGCGGACGTGCGCTGGCTCTGGCGCTGGCGGCACGCCTCGGCGTGGAAGCCGACCTCTCCGGTGTCGCCGAAGCAATGCCCATGCTGGCGGCCGTCGACGAGGACATCTGCATCGGTTGCACCAAGTGCTTCAAGGTCTGCCCCACCGATGCCATCGTCGGCGCCGTCCGGCAGATCCACGGCGTGCTGCGCGAAGCCTGCACTGGATGCGGCAAGTGCGTGCACATCTGCCCGACCGAATCGGTTCGCCTGGAGCCGATTCCCGTCACTCTGCAGTCCTGGTACTGGCAGCGGCCTGCTGCCGTGGCAACGGCGTGAGCGGACGCGGAGACCAAGCGATATGAATAGCCCCTCCGTCGGCTGGCTGAAGCGCCTGTCGTTGAACTGGGGCGTGCATCCCGACGCCCGCAAGCGGCCGGCGGCGGACGTCCCTATCTCGCTCCTGCCCCTGCCCAAGCACCTTCACCTGCCGCTGCAGCAGCACGTCGGCGCGGCGGCGCGGCCGGTGGTGACGGTGGGCCAGCGGGTGCGCAAGGGCCAGTTGCTGGCCCAGGCGCATGGCAACATCTCGGCGCCGCTGCACGCCCCTACCTCGGGCGTAGTGGCCGCGATCGCCGACTTCCCGGCGCCCCACCCCTCCGGCCTGACCGCACCCGCCATCACCCTCGATGCGGACGGCGAAGAGCGCTGGATCGAACTCGACCCGCCCGCCGATCCCTTCGCCCTTTCGCCCCACGACGTCGCGGCGCGGGTCGCCGCCGCAGGCGTAGTGGGCATGGGCGGCGCCACCTTCCCCGCGGCGGTCAAGCTGGCGCTGGGGCGGCGTGTAGAGGTCGGCACCCTGGTGATCAACGGCGGCGAGTGCGAGCCCTATCTGTCCTGCGACGACCGCCTGATGCGCGAGCGCGCGGCCGACGTGGTCGATGGCATGCGCATCATCCGCCACGCCATCGGCGCGCGGGAGATCCTGTGCGGCATCGAGGACAACAAGCCCGAGGCGCTGGCGGCGATGCGCGAGGCGGCAGCGCCCTTCGGGGAGGTGAGGGTCGTTTCCGTGCCGAGCCGCTACCCCATGGGCTCGGACAAACAGCTGATCCAGGTCCTGACCGGAAAGGAAGTACCGGCCGAGGGCCGCGCCGCGGACGTGGGCGTGCTCGTGCACAACGTCGGCACCGCCAATGCCGTGCATCGCGCGTTACGCCGCGGCGAGCCGCTGGTGTCGCGCATCGTGACGGTGAATGGCGGCGCGGTGGCCTTGCCGTGCAACCTGGAAGTGCCGCTCGGCGCGATGCTCAGCGTATTGCTGGAACACTGCGGGGGCTATGTCGAACAGCCGGCGCGGCTGGTGATGGGCGGGCCGATGATGGGCCACCCGCTCGCCTCGGCCGATGTTCCCGTCATCAAGGGAACCAGCGGCATCCTGGCGCTGACCCGCGCCGAAGTCGAACGAGCGCGCGAGGCGCCCTGCATCCGCTGCGCGAGCTGCGTGAACGCATGCCCGATGCATCTTATGCCGCTGGAGATGTCGGCGCTGATCCGCGCCGGCGAGCTGGAGGCGGCGGTGAACTGGGGCCTCAAGGACTGCATCGCCTGCGGTGCCTGCTCCTACGTCTGCCCGGCCCACATACCGCTGGTGCATTACTTCGACCACGCCAAGGGCGAACTGGCGTCTCGCGAGCGAGCAAAGATGAAGCAGGAGGCCGCCCGCCAGCTCGCCGAACAGCGCAGCCTGCGCATGGCCCGCGAGGCGCAGGAGAAGGCCGAGGCGGCGGCGCGGCGCAAGGCCGAGCGCGAGCGCACCAAGGCGGCAAAGGCGACTGCGCCGACCAGCGCATGACGAACGATCTAAACCCCCGGCGCCGATGAGCGCACTGGCCCACGCCCCCCACGCCCACGCCGGCACCTCGGTGCGGCGCATCATGCTGAGCGTGATCGCCGCCCTGCTCCCGGCGACTCTCTACGGATTCTGGCTCTACGGCTGGCCCGCTTTCATCCTGTGGTGCGTAACCGTCGGCAGCGCGGTCCTCGGCGAAGCCTTTGCCCTGCGGCTGGCGGAGCATCCGGTGCGGGTGCCCCTGGCGGATGGCTCCGTTGTGCTCACCGGCTGGCTGCTGGCGCTGTCGCTGCCACCCTGGGCGCCGTGGTGGATCGGTGCCCTCGGCGGCGCTTTTGCCGCCATCGTCGGCAAGCAGGTGTTCGGCGGCATCGGCCAGAACCTGTTCAATCCGGCGATGATCGCCCGCGTCGCGCTGCTGATCTCCTTTCCGCTCGAGATGACGCAGTGGGTGCCGCCGGCGCCGCTGTTCACCGAGGCCGCGCCCGGCTTGATGCAGGCGCTCTCGATCACCTTCCTCGGCCTGCCCGATGCCGACGCCGTGACCAGCGCCTCGCTGCTGGGCCACGTCAAGACCGAGCTTTCGCGCGGCGTTGCGCTGGGTGCCGCACTGCAGGGGCATGCCGGCGCGGCCGCGACGCTGGGCGGGATGCGTCCCGGCAGCCTGGGAGAGACCTCGGCACTGCTGCTGCTCGCGGGCGGCCTCGTGCTGCTGTGGCGGCGCGTGTTCACCTGGCATATCCCTTTGGCGATGCTGGCGGCGGTGGCGCTGCCGGCGGCGGCGCTGCACGCCCTCGATCCCCAGCGTTACGCCGGGCCAGAGGTGCATCTGCTTTCCGGCGGGTTGATGCTGGGGGCATGGTTCATCGCCACCGACCCGGTCACCTCCCCCAGCAGCCGCGGCGGCCAGTTGCTGTTCGGCGCCGGCTGCGGGGCGCTGACTTTCGTCATCCGCACCTGGGGCGGCTATCCCGAGGGCGTGGCCTTCGCCGTGCTGCTCATGAACGCGGTGACGCCGGTGATCGACCGCTACGTCAAGCCGCGCATCTACGGCCGCACCCACAAGGGCGAGGGCTTCGCGCCGCCGCCGCGCAAATGGCTGCGGCTGCGGCGCCGGGGGCTGCCATGAAGCTCGCCGACCTGCGCAGCCGGGTCGGCTACCAGGCCGGCCTGCTGGGGGCGGTGGCGCTCGCCGCGACGGCGGCGCTCGGGCTGGCCAATCAGCAGACCAAGGAGCCCATCGCCGCCGCCCAGGCGCGCGACCTCCAGGACTCGCTGCGCCAGGTGCTCCCGTCGGAGCGTTTCGACAACGATCTGGTGCGCGACACCATCGACGTCAAGGGCAACCAAGGCAGCACGCTGGTCTACCGCGGGTCGCTCGGCGGCGAGTTCTCGGGGGCGGTATTTGGCGTCAGCAGCCGCGGCTATGCCGGACCAATAGACCTGGTGATGGCGGTGGACAAGGACGGCACCGTGCTCGGCGTGCGCGTCACGCGCCACACCGAGACGCCCGGTCTGGGCGACAAGATCGAGGCCGCCAAGGACGACTGGATTCACGACTTCGAAGGCAAGTCCCTCGGCGCTCCAGCGCCGCAGCGCTGGCAGGTGAAGAAGGACGGCGGCGACTTCGACCAGTTCGCCGGCGCCACCATCACGCCACGGGCGGTGGTCAAGGCGGTGCGCCAAGGCCTGGAGTTCTACGCCGCCCACCGCGAGACGATCGCCGCCGGCGGCCCGCCCGCGGCGAGCGCGCGCGTCGAGGAGAAATCGCGATGAGCAGCGAATACGGCAATCTGATGCGCGACGGCCTGTGGAGCAAGAACGTCGTGTTCGCCCAGTTGCTCGCCATGTGCCCGGCGATGGCGGTCACCGGCAGCGCCACCAACGGCCTGGGCATGGGGCTCGCCACCACCGCCGTACTGGTGGTGTCCAACGCGCTGGTCTCTTCGTTGCGGCACCTCGTCAGCAATGACGTGCGGATTCCCGTGTTCGTCGTGCTGATCGCCACCCTGGTGACGATCGTGGACATGTCGCTCAACGCCTGGCTGCACGAGCTGTACAAGGTCCTGGGCCTGTTCATCGCGCTGATCGTGGTGAATTGCGCGATCCTCGGCCGCGCCGAGGCCTACGCCTCGCGCTCGCCGGTGCTCGCCTCGGCCGTCGATGGCCTGGCCATGGGCCTGGGATTCACGGTGGCGCTCACCCTGATCGGCGCGATCCGCGAGGTGCTGGGCAGCGGCACCCTGTTCGCCAACGCCCACCTGCTGCTGGGCGAAGCCTTCGCGTTCATGGAGCTGCGCCTGATCCCCGACTACAAGGGCGTGCTGCTGATGATCCTGCCCCCCGGCGGCTTCCTGGCACTGGGTTTCCTGCTGGCGGCCAAGCGCGTGATGGAGGCGAAGTTCGCCGCCCGCGGCGCGGCCGGCGCTCCCCAGCCGCTGACTTCCGTCTGAGGCCACCATGCAGGTCAGCGTCACCTACAACGAACCGCCCCAGCAGATCTGGCTGCGCATCGAGGTACCGGAGGAATGCAACATCGCCCAGGCGATCGAGCAGTCCGGCATCCTGAAAAGCTTCCCCCACATCGACCTGGAGGCCCAGAAGGTCGGCATCTTCGGCAAGCTCGTGCCGCTCGATGCGCGTCTGCGCGCAGGCGATCGCGTCGAGATCTACCGCGCCATCGTCTGCGACCCGGCTACCGTTCCGAGGCGCGCCGGCGAGGATGACGAAGAGTGACTCTTGGTCGCGCAGCGTGGTTTCGCCGATGGTGACCATCAACGACTCCACGGCTTTCCCGTGGGGCGGGCATGGCCCGCCCTACCTGCTGCGCCCCCACAGCAAACACCTGATCGACACCATCAACGCGAGCGAAACCTTGTTCCCACGCACCGATCTGCGCCTCGTCCTGAAACTGGGCGCATGACAGAATCCGCGAGATCTGCTTCTCTGAAGGTCCGCGTCAGCGGCCGGCTGCCGCCCCCTCGCGGCGCGGATCGGCGGCCCCTTCCCAGCCGCCCGGGATGCGGCGGATGGCGTGCAGGCCGCTGGTCATGTCGCTCACCTGCACGCTGTGGCCCAGCGCTTCCAGCGCCGGCTTGAGCGCGACGGCGGCGCTGCCGGCTTCGAGTTCGGTGGGACCGTTGCGGCTGCCGTAGTGCGGCAGCGCCAGGGCCTGATCCAGGGGCAGTTTCCAGTCGAGCAGGGCGATCAGGCTGCGTGCCACATAGTTGATGATCCGGCTGCCGCCGGGCGAGCCCAACACCAGGACGAGGTGCCCGCGGCGGTCGAAGACCATGGTCGGCGCCATCGAGGACAAGGGGCGCTTGCCCGGTTCGACCCGGTTGGCGGCGAGCCGGCCGTCCTCGCCGAAGCGGAATGAGAAGTCGGTGAGCTGGTTGTTGAGCAGCATCCCGCGCACCATGATGCGGCTGCCGAATGCGTCTTCGATCGAACTGGTGAGCGCCACGGCGTTGCCGTCCTTGTCGACGATCGACAGGTGGGTGGTGGCGGGCAGTTCCAATGCGTCGTCTTCGGCGCGCGAAGTCTGGACTGGGTCGCCGGGGGAAGCGCGGCCCATGCTCTTGCCGTCGCCGATGAGTTCCGCCCGCCGCTTCAGGTAGGCGTTGTCGAGCAGCGCATCGACGGGGACGGTGACGAAATCCGGATCGCCCAGGTAGCGGGCGCGGTCGGCGAAGGCAAGCCGCCCGGCTTCGGCAAAGCGGTGCGCGGACGGTGCAGAAAGCGGCGCCTCGCGCGCCATGCGCAGCGGATCGAGCAAAGTCAGTATCTGCAGCACGGCGATTCCGCCGGAACTGGGCGGCGGCATGCCGCAGATGCGGTAGCCCGCGCGCCAGCGACACAGCGCCTGACGCTCGACGGCGCGGTAGGTGCGGAAGTCGTCGGCGCTCAGGTCGCTGCGGCCCCGCGGGGCGCCCCCCGCCGCGGCGACGATGTCGCGCGCGATGGGGCCGTCGTAGAAGGCGCCAGGCCCCTGCCGCGCCAGTTCCTCCAGCAGCGCGGCGAAGGCGGGGTTGCGCAGCATCGTACCCGCCGGTTTCGCGCGACCGTCGTCCTCGTAGTACAGCGCACGGGCGGCAGGGTCGTCGCGCAGGAACTTGTCCTGCGACAGCAGCAAAGTCAGCCGCTGTGAGACGGCAAAACCCTCTTCGGCGAGGCCGCGCGCGGGCGCCACCAGCCGCGCCCAGGGCAGCCGGCCGTGGCGCCGGTGGGCCTGCGCCAGCAGCGCGGGCAGGCCGGGCACTCCGACGGAGCGGCCGCTGACCGCGGCACTGTGAAACGGCAGCGGCTGGCCCGCGTCGTCGAGGAAGCGGTCGGGCCGCGCCGCCGCCGGCGCCGTCTCGCGTCCGTCGTAGGCGTGCAGACGCCGGTGCCTGGCGTCCCAGGCAAGCATGAAGCCGCCGCCACCCAGGCCCGAAGACTGGGGTTCCACCAGATTGAGCACGAGTTGGGCAGCGATCGCCGCGTCCACCGCCGAGCCGCCCTGCTCCAGGATTTCGAGCGCGGCCGCGCTGGCATGGGGATTGGCGGTAACCGCGAGGTGGCGCCTGGCGACCAGCGCCGGCTTGGGGGCGAAGCCGCTGGCCGCTTCCGGCTGCAGGACGTCGGCATGGGCCGCGCCGAGGGCGAGCACGCCCGCCAGCACGTAGGGTGCGCCGTGCGCACCGATCCACGCCAAATGGTGCGCACGGCACACCCGCGTCACCTTCAGCGCAACTGGTGCAGGTACCACCACTCGAACCAGTTCTTGGCGGTATGCATCAGCTTGAGCGGCGGCAGCATCATGCTGCGGTCAGGCGTGCGCATGACGAACATGCCCTTGTCCACGGAGTCGAGGATGCACATCAGCTCGACCTTGAAGGTGTCGGTTGGCGCGCGACCGCCGAGTTCGGCCATCAGGTTGCTCGCCGCGGTGGCCGCCTGGAAGTCGGCCATATGCGCCTGCTTGGGCATCCAGTCGGGACCGGGAAAGCTGCCCGCATCGCCCGCCACGTAGACGCGCTCGCGGCCCGGCACGCGACACTGGGCGTCGGCCTGCAACAGTCCGCCGGGCGAGCGCGGCAGGTCGGTGGCGTCGAACCAAGCGTTGCCCGTCATGCCGGGCATGAAGACGATGAGGTCGGCGGCGAATTCGCCGCCCTCGGTCACCACCTTGTCGGGGCCGAAGCTCTTCAGCTTGTGGCCGAGGTGGGTGGCGATGTCGCGCCGCTTCATCTCCTGCAGCAGGCCCTTGACCGCCTTCTCGCCCAGGCGCTTGCCGGGCTCGGCCATGGGGTTGAAGAACACCAGCCGGAACTTGTTGCGGCGATGCTGGCGGCGCAGGTGGGTGTCGATGCCGAACAGGAATTCGAACACCGGCCCGCCGCGCATCGCCGACGGTTCGTTGGGGTTGCCGGCAAAGCCGAAGGCCAGTGTTCCGCTCTGCATGCCGTTGATGCGGTCGCGGATCGCTTCCGCCGCCGCGATCCCCTCGCAGGGCACGACGGCGTGCTCGATGCCCGGCAGCTTCTTGATGAAGCGACCGCCGCTGCCGATGATGAGTCCGTCGTTTTCCACCGGCCCGTTGTCGGTGAGGACGATCCGGCCACCCTGCTCCAGACCTGTGGCTTCACCGGGGTGAAAGTTCACGCGGTAGCGGCGGAAGAAGTTGTCCAGCGGCACCACGAGATCCGACCCCTGGCGCAGCCCGGTGGGGATCCAGATCAGGCTGGGGTAGAAGATGAGCTCGGGCTTACCGCCGATGACGGTGATCTCGGCCTTGGCGTCGAGGGCGCGCAGGCGCCGCACCGCCGCCACGGCGGCGAAGCCGGTGCCGACGACGGTGACGCGCCAGCCCGCGCGCAGTGGAACGGTCTTGTCTGTCATGTCAGGCTCAATGAAGCGTTCTGTCCGCGAAGGACGCGAAGATCAGAAGGAAGTCCCGCGATGCGCCGCTAGCGGCGATTGTGCAGCCCGCCTCAGAGTGCGATCTTCGCGTCGTTCGCGGAAGAAAAGTCAGTTCGCGGCGAGCGGCACCCACTTGCCGTCCTTGAAGTTGAACAGGGTGATGCCGCCGTCCTTGATGTCGCCCTTGGCGTCGAAGGCGATGGTGCCGGTGACGCCCTTGAAAGTCAGTCCCTGGAGAGCGGCGAGGTACTTCGACGGTTCCACGGAATTCGCCTTTCGCATCGCCTCGATGAGCGCCGTGGCGGCGTCGTAGCTGTAGGGCGCGTACAGCTGCACGTCGGTGTTGAAGCGTGCCTTGTAGCGGGTGTTGAAGTTGCTGCCGCCGGGCATGCGGTCCATCGGCAGTCCGGCCTGGGAGCAGTACACGTTGGACGACATGGCGTCGCCAGCCAGCTTGAGCATGTCGCCGGTGCAACTGCCGTCGCCGCCAAGGAACTTGGCGCCTGTGCCCAGTTGCTTCATCTGGCGCAGCATCGGGCCGGACTGTGCGTCCATGCCGCCGTAGAACACGGCGTCGGGACTGGCACCCTTGACCTTGGTCAGGATCGCCATGAAGTCGGTCGCCTTGTCGGTGGTGAATTCCCGCGCGACGATGCTGGCGCCCTGCTTCTTCGCCGCCGCATCGAACACGTCGGCCAGGCCCTGGCCGTAGGCGGTGCGGTCGTCGATGATGGCGATGCGCTTCGCGCCCAGCTTGCCGACGGCGAAGTCGGCGAGCGCGTTGCCCTGCTGGATGTCGTTGGCGATGACGCGGAAGGTCACCTTGTAGCCCTGCTGGGTGAGCTTGGGGTTGGTGGACGAAGGGGTGATCACCGGTATGCCAGCGTTGTCGTAGACGCGGGACGCCGGTATCGACGCCCCCGAGGTGACGTGGCCCACCACGCCCTTGACGCCGGCATCGGCCAGGCGCTGCGCCACCAGGGTGGCCTGACGCGGGTCGGCCTGGTCGTCCTCGCCCATCAGCTCGAACTTGACCTTGTCGCCGCCGATCACGGTGCCCTTGGCGTTGGCATCCTCGATCGCCAGCCGCGCGCCATTCTCGCCGTCCTTGCCGATGTGGGCGATGGGGCCGGTGAGCGGGCCGGCATGGCCGAGCTTGACGACGATGTCCTTGGCGAAGGCGGGGGATGCAGCCAGCGCTGCAAGGGTGACGGCGAGCAGGGTGCGCTTCATGGGGAGTCTCTCCTGTTGTGTCAGAAAGAAAAACGGGCAGTCCGATTGGGACCGCCCGTCGTTCAGGTGTTGCGAGCGATCAGTGCATCAGCGGCACGATCAGCAGTGCCACGATGTTGATGATCTTGATCAGCGGGTTAACCGCCGGGCCGGCGGTATCCTTGTACGGATCGCCCACGGTGTCGCCGGTGACCGCCGCCTTGTGGGCTTCGGAGCCCTTGCCGCCGTAGTTGCCGTCCTCGATGTACTTCTTGGCGTTGTCCCAGGCGCCACCGCCGGTGGTCATGGAGATCGCCACGAAGATGCCGGTGATGATGGTGCCCACCAGCACGCCGCCGAGCGCCTTGGGTCCGAGCACCAGACCCACGATGACGGGAACCGCCACCGGCAGCAGCGAGGGGATGATCATTTCCTTGATGGCGGCCTTGGTCAGCATGTCCACCGCGCGCGAGTAGTCGGGCTTGGCGGTGCCTTCCATGATGCCGGGGATCTCGCGGAACTGACGGCGCACTTCAACCACCACCGAACCTGCGGCGCGGCCCACCGCTTCCATGCCCATCGCGCCGAACAGGTAGGGAACCATGCCGCCGATGAACAGGCCGATGATCACCATGTGGTCCGACAGGTCGAAGGCGAGGGTCTGGCCTTGGGCGGCCAGGGCATGGGTGTAGTCGGCGAACAGCACCAGCGCGGCGAGGCCGGCGGAGCCGATGGCGTAGCCCTTGGTCACGGCCTTGGTGGTGTTGCCCACGGCGTCCAGGGGGTCGGTGATGTTGCGCACCGAGTCGGGCAGGTCGGCCATCTCGGCGATGCCGCCGGCGTTGTCGGTGATCGGACCGTAGGCGTCGAGCGCGACGATGATGCCGGTCATCGACAGCATCGACGTGGCAGCGATGGCGATGCCATAGAGGCCGGCCAGGTGGAACGAACCCCAGATCGCGGCGCACACCGCCAGCACCGGCAGCGCGGTGGATTTCATCGACACGCCGAGGCCGGCGATGATGTTGGTGCCGTGGCCGGTGGTGGAGGCTTCGGCGATGTGGCGTACCGGCTTGAAGTCGGTGCCGGTGTAGTACTCGGTGATCCACACCAGGGCTCCGGTCAGTACCAGGCCGATCAGCGAAGCGCTGTAGAGCTGCATCACGGAGTAGGTGCCGTTGGCGCTCATCAGCCAGTTGGTGATCGGGTAGAACACCACCGCCGCGAGGATGCCCGCCACCGCGAGGCCGCGATACAGCGCGTTCATGATCTTGCCGCCGGTACGCGCCTTGACGAAACCTGCGCCGACGATGGAGGCCATGATGGCGAAGCCGCCCAGGGCCAGCGGATAGATCACGGCGCTGGCGCCGGCATTAGGCAGCACCAGGGCGCCCAGGATCATGGTGGCAATGATGGTGACGGCATAGGTCTCGAACAGGTCGGCGGCCATGCCGGCGCAGTCGCCGACGTTGTCGCCCACGTTGTCGGCGATCACCGCCGGGTTGCGCGGATCATCCTCGGGGATGCCGGCTTCAACCTTGCCCACCAGGTCGGCGCCGACGTCGGCGCCCTTGGTGAAGATGCCGCCGCCGAGTCGGGCGAAGATCGAGATCAGCGAACCGCCGAAGGCGAGGCCGACCAGCGGCTCCAGGGTGTGGGACAGCGTCGCACCCTGGGCGGCGGTGGCGCTGAGGAAGCCGTAGTAGCCGGCCACGCCCAGCAGGCCCAAGCCCACCACCAGCAGGCCGGTGATGGCGCCGCCCTTGAAGGCCACGTCCAGCGCCTCGCTGAGGCCGGAGCGGGCCGCCTCGGCGGTGCGCACGTTGGCGCGCACCGACACGTTCATGCCGATGTAACCGGCCGCGCCCGAGAGCACCGCGCCAATGGCGAAGCCCACGGCCGTTTTCCAGGCCAGGAAGAAGCCGATGACGAAGAACAGCACCACGCCGACGATGCCGATGGTCATGTACTGCCGGTTGAGATAGGCCTGGGCGCCTTCCTGCACTGCCGCTGCGATCTGCTGCATGCGTTCGTTGCCGTTGGGCTGGGACAGAATCCATTGAATCTGGATGGCGCCGTAGGCGAGCGCAAGAACCGCGCACACCAGGGCAAACAAGAGACCAGACGTATCAGGCGACATGCACTTCCTCCTTGTAACAGTAGAAACCGGTTATTCGTCCGGACCGAAACCTGGCCCGGGCACTCTTTCTCTTCAGGGACCGTGCCGCGGGTCGCGCCGGGCTGGCCGGCGGCACCCGCGTACCTCTTAGCGTCTGCTACAGCTTGAACTCTGCCAGTTTTTTGGGCACTGCCACGTTCTTCAACCGCACGTATTGCGGCAGGCCGTTGTCGTAGGGCGGATAGTCCTCGCCCTGGATCAGCGGGGAGAGATAGCGGCGGCACTTCTCGGTGATGCCGAAACCGTCCTCGGTGATGAAATCGCGCGGCATGAATTTCTCGACGTTCGCCACATCCTTCAGCTCCGCCACGTCTATCTTCCACTTGTAAGGATTCTGCGACACGCGGGTGATGGCCGGCATCACCGAATTGCGCCCCTTGATCGCCAGTTCCACGGCCTTCTTGCCGCAGGCGTAGGCCTGCATGACGTCGGTCTTGGAGGCGATATGGCGCGCGGCGCGCTGCAGGTAATCCGCCACGCCCCAGTGGAATTTGAGGTTGAGGCTCTCCTTGACCATGTTGGCGATCACCGGCGCCACGCCGCCGAGCTGGGCATGGCCGAAGGCATCGCGCAAGCCCTGGTCGGAGAGGAACTTGCCGTCCTCGCCCTTGACGCCTTCCGACACCACCACGGTGCAGAAGCCGTGCTGCTTGACCATGGCGTCGACCTTCTTGATGAAGGCGTCCTTGTTGAACGGGATCTCCGGGAAAAGCACCAGGACCGGCAGTTCCATGCCCTTGCTCGAAGCCAGCGCGCCCGCCGCCGCGATCCAGCCGGCATGGCGGCCCATCACCTCGAGCACGAACACCTTGGTCGAGGTCTTGGCCATCGACATCACGTCGAAGGTGGCTTCCAGCGTCGAACACGGCGATGTACTTGGCGACGGAGCCGAAGCCGGGGCAGTTGTCGGTAATCGGCAGGTCGTTGTCCACCGTCTTGGGAACGTGGATGGCCTGGATGTGGTAGTCCATTGCCTCGCCCAGTTGCGAGACCTTGAGGCAGGTGTCGGCAGAGTCGCCGCCGCCGTTGTAGAAGAAATAGTGGATGTTGTGCGCCTTGAACACCTCGATCAGGCGCTCGTACTCGCGGCGGTTCTGCTCCAGGCTCTTCATCTTGTAGCGGCAGGAGCCGAAGGCGCCGGAAGGCGTGTAGCGCAGCGCGGCGATGGCCGCGTCGGTTTCCTTGCTGGTGTCGATCAGGTCTTCCGTCAGCGCACCGATGATGCCGTTGCGTCCGGCATAGACCTTGCCGATCAGGTCCTTGTTCTTGCGCGCGGTCTCGATCACGCCGCACGCCGAAGCATTGATCACTGCCGTCACGCCGCCCGACTGGGCGTAGAAGGCGTTGGGTTTCTTGGCTGCCATGTTCTACTCTCCCCTTGCTCGAACCGTTCTACTTCAGCGCGGCAAAGGCGCGATCGCGGATGTCCTCGACCTTCCCCATGCCGTCAATCTTGCGGTACTTGGGCGCGCCGGGTTTGCCGCTCTTCGCCCAGTCGCCGTAATAGCCGACCAGCGCCTGGGTCTGGGTGTGATAGACGTCGAGGCGCTTCTTCACCGTATCTTCCTTGTCGTCGTCGCGCTGCACCAGATCCTCGCCGGTAACGTCGTCCTTGCCTGCCACCTTGGGCGGATTGAACTTGACGTGGTAGGTGCGACCCGACGGCAGATGGGCGCGGCGGCCGCTCATGCGCTCGACGATGGCCTCGTCGGGCACGTCGATCTCGAGCACGAAGTCGATCGGCACGCCGGCTTCCTTCATCGCCTCGGCCTGAGGAATGGTGCGGGGAAAGCCGTCGAACATGTAGCCCGACTTGCAGTCGGCTTCCTTGAGGCGGTCCTTGACCAGACCGATGATGATGTCGTCGCGCACCAGGCCGCCGGCGTCCATGATCTTCTTGGCTTCGAGGCCCAGCGGGGTCCCGGCCTTGACCGCGGCGCGCAGCATGTCGCCGGTGGAAATCTGGGGAATCCCGAACTTCTCCTTGATGAAGGTGGCCTGCGTGCCTTTGCCGGCGCCGGGTGGTCCCAGCAGGATCAGTTTCATGTCTCGTCTCCTTGTGTGCTTTGTTTGAAAGCCGCGATTCTAGGTGAGCGCCGGCGAAGGCCGGAGAAAATAACCTTATTGGCGCATTCGGTCAAACCGCAGCGGCCGCGAAGCGCCGCCGCACGCGTTCCAGATCCTCCGCGGTGTCCACGCCCGCTTCCGGCGCCTGCTCCACCACGGCCACACGAATGCGGTAGCCCGCCGCCAGCACCCGCAACTGCTCCAGCGCCTCGAACTGTTCCATCGCCGCCGCAGGCAGCGCGGCGTAGTGCCGCAGGAATCCGGCACGGTAGGCGTAGAGGCCGATGTGCCGCAGGGCGGGCAGGCCATCGGGCAGCGGCGCAGAGGTGACCGGCTTGCCACGCAGGGCGGCGAAGGCGTCGCGGGCGTAGGGAATCGGCGCGCGGGAGAAATACAGCGCGTAACCGCGGGCGTCGCACACCACCTTCACCACGTTGGGGTTGAAGAAGTCCGCCGGCGAGTGGATCGGATGGGCGGCGGTGGCGACCACCGCCTCGGCATCGGCTTCGAGCGCGGCCGCCACGCGGTCCACAATCGCGGGATCGATCAACGGCTCGTCGCCCTGGACATTGACCACGATGGCGGAATCGTCGAGCGCCAGTTGGGCCGCCGCTTCGGCCAGCCGGTCGGTGCCACTGGCGTGATCCGCGCGGGTCATCAGCACCGACAGGCCGTGGGCCAGGCAGGCGGCGCGGATATCGGGGTGATCGGTGGCGACGTGGACGGCCTGCGCAGCGCTGGCCCGGGCGCGCTCGGCGACACGCACCACCATGGGCATGCCGGCGATGTCCAGCAGCGGCTTTCCGGGCAAACGGGTCGATGCGTGGCGTGCCGGGATGATGACCTGGTACGCCACACTGCGCCTACGCGGTTTCTTCCGGGGAGAGGGAGCGCGCTTCCTCTTCCAGCATCACCGGAATGTCGTCGCGGATCGGATAGGCAAGCTTGCAGGGCTTGCAGACGAGTTCCTGCTGCGCCTTGCGGTAATCGAGGCCGCTCTTGCACACCGGACAGACAAGGATTTCAAGCAGGCGGGCGTCCATCGATTTTCTCCGCGACAAGATCCACCAGATCGGGATGGCCGATTGCGGCCGGATCCGCTGCAACCGTCGCATCGACCCGCAGCACCCAGGTGTCGGGCGCTGCAAGGCCGGCGCATTTTACTCCATCTTTCTCGGTCATCAGCAGCGTGCCGCCCGCCGCAAAGGCGAGATCCCGAGCGGTGTAGCGGTGATGGTCGGGGAAGGGATGCGTTGAGAAGTCCAGGCCGAGCGCGCTCAGATGATCGAAGAAACGCTGCGGCTCGCCGATGCCCGCGAGCGCGTGCAGCTTGCGGCCGCGCAGATCGTCCGCGGTGCAGGTTTCGTGCGGCGCCGCGAGGCGCAGGAAGCGCTCGCCCGCCAGTGTCATGGTGAAGCGGCGTGGCGGCGCAACGCGTCGCGCCGCATCCGGCAGATGCGCGCCATTGACCACCAGGGCGTCCACGGAATCGAGCCGCCGCGGCCCTTCCCTCAGCGGGCCGGCGGGCAGCCGCCAGCCGTTGCCGATGCCGCGCCTGTCCATCACGACGATCTCGAAATCCCGCGCCAGGGCGTAATGCTGCAGCCCGTCGTCGGCAATCAGAACGTCGCACTCGGGATGCGCCGCAAGCAGACCACGGGCAGCGGCGGCCCGCTCGCGGCCGATCCACACCGGGCAGCCGCTGCGCCGCGCCAGCAGCAGCGGTTCGTCGCCCACCCGCTCGGCCGGATCTTCCCGGCCGACCGCCCGCGGCACCGTCGCGCTGCCACCGTAACCGCGGCTGACGATGCCCGGGTTGAAGCCGCGCTCCCGCAGCCGCGCCGCGAGCCAGAGCACCAGCGGCGTCTTGCCGCTGCCACCGACGCTGATGTTGCCGACGATCACCACCGGCACCGACACCCGCACCTCGCGGAGCCATCCGCCGCGGTAGAGGGCGCGGCGCAGCGCCGCCAGCGCGCCGAACAGCCACGACAGCGGCAGCAACAGCAGCGCCAGCGCACTGCGGCGCTGCATGCTGCTGGCAATGACGGCCTGCGGATTCACGCTAGAAAGTCAGTCCCTGGAGAGCGGCGCTGCAGTGCCTCGGTCACGCAGGCCGGGTTGGCGGCCCCAGATCGGCAGCATGCCAGGCGCCGGGTTTCGTTCCTCAACCCGGCCTACACCGCCGACATGCACATCCGCGGATCTACTTCTGCGGCGCCTGGGTGGCGAAGGAGATGTGCGACAGCGCGGCACGCTGTGCCGCCTGCATCACGTCGATGACGCTCTGATGCGATGCCTTGGCGTCGGCGTTGATCACCACCACCGGCTCGGTGGCATTGCCGGCGGCACGGCGCAGCGCGGAACTGATCGCCTCGACCTCGCGCGCACCCACCGGGGTGCGATTGACCAGCACGTCGCCGACGGCGGTGACGGCGACGTTGATCTCGTTGGGCTGCTCCTGGTTCGGCGGCGCATCGGCGGTCGGCAGGTTGATCTCCAGCCCCGAAAACTTGGAGTAGGTAGTGGTGATCATGAGGAAGATCAGGATCACCAGCAGCACGTCGATCAGCGGAATCAGGTTGATTTCCGGATCCTCGTGCCGCCGCTCGAGCTGAAACTTCATCGCCGGCTCACCTGCGCTCGCCGTGGACGACTTCCACCAGCCTCACCGCCTGCTGTTCCATGTCCACCACGAAGCCGTAGGCCATCGCCCGGAAATGGCGGTAGAAGATCATCGCCGGTATGGCGATGAGCAGACCGAAGGCAGTGTTGTAGAGCGCCACCGATATGCCATGGGCAAGCTGCTGGGGATTGGCGCCCGACGGACTCTGCGAGCCGAAGATTTCGATCATGCCAATCACCGTGCCAAACAGTCCCATCAAGGGCGCGATCGAGGCGATGGTGCCGAGGCTGGTGAGGAAGCGCTCCAGGTCGTGGGCCGCGGCACGCCCTGCCTCCTCGATCGCCTCCTTCATCACTTCGCGCGAACTATGGACGTTGCCAAGGCCGGCGGCCAGCACCCGCCCCAAAGGTGAATGGGCCCCGAGTCGGCTCAGCGTTTCCGGTGTCATGCCGCCCTGCCGGAAGTCGCCGATCGCGCTCTGCAGCAGGCCATCGGGAACGATCTTGGAACGGCGCAAGGCGATCGAGCGTTCGATGATCAGGGCAACGGCGATGACGGAAGCCAGAAGCAGCGGCCAGATCGGCCATCCGGCCGCCTGAATGATGTCGAACACGCGAGGCTCCCCGAAAAATAACGGCGCACTTTATATTGGCGATGCCGGTTCCGCAAGCCGCGATTCTTCGCCCCAAGACTTACGATGTAGGTGTCTGTCCTACACGATGCCCTAGGCTTTTCCACAGAAGTTGTGGATAAGCATGTGAATTGGGCGTGTGCGGATTCCCTAACTGTTCCAACCTGAAGGAACTTTCTTGCGCTGCTCAAGAATCGGGCGCAATCCGATTGTTCTGTGATCGCCGTTGGTGCGCACACCGCTCGGCGTCACCGCCATCGCATCCGCAGCATCGGCAGCGCACGCTAAAATGAGCCCATGTCGCTTACTTCCCCGCCAGTCGCCTCACTGCCGGAACGCGTGCTCAGCGTGAGCGAACTCAACCGGATGGCGCGCAACGCCATCGAGCAAAATCTGCCCCTGCTTTGGGTCGCCGGCGAGATCTCCAACCTGACGCAGGCCGCTTCCGGCCACGTGTACTTTTCCCTGAAGGACGAGGGTGCCCAGGTGCGCTGCGCCGTGTGGCGCAACCGCGCGCAACTGGTCGGTTTTCGTCTTGCCAACGGCATGCGAGTCGAGGCGCGCGCGCTGGCCACGCTCTACGAGCCGCGGGGCGAGTACCAGTTGAACATCGACACGCTGCGACAGGCTGGCATCGGCGCGCTTTACGAGGCCTTCGCCCGCCTCAAGGAGAAGCTTGCGCGGGAGGGCCTGTTCGACGCGCGTCGCAAGCGCGCCCTGCCCGCGTTTCCGCGGCGCATCGGCGTCGTCACCTCGCTCCAGGCGGCGGCATTGCGCGACGTGCTGGCGGCGCTGCGGCGCCGCGCCCCCCACGTTCCGGTGACGATCTACCCGGCGGCGGTGCAGGGCGCGGCGGCCGCCGGCGAACTGCTGCGCGCCCTTGACGCTGCGGGTCGCCGCGTCGAGTGCGATGTCCTGATCCTGTGCCGCGGCGGCGGCAGCATCGAGGATCTATGGGCCTTCAACGACGAAGGGCTGGCGCGCGCGATCGCCGCCTGCCCGATCCCGGTGGTAAGCGGCGTCGGCCACGAAACCGACACCACCATCGCCGACTTCGTCGCCGACCAGAGAGCCGCAACGCCCACCGCCGCGGCCGAACTGGCGAGCGCAGGCTACGTGGCGGCGGCAGACCGCCTGCCAACCCTGGCGGCGCGCCTGGGGCGCAGCATCGAGCGCCGCCTCGAAGTCCTCGGGCAGCGACTGGATCTCGCCGCGAGCCGGCTCATCCATCCCGGCGAAAGGCTTGCCCGTGCCGCAATCGATTTGGATCACCGGCGCCTGCGCATGACATCCGCAATGGCACGCCGCCTGGAAATCGGGGCCGGCGCAGTGCAGCACCTGGGGCTGCGCCTGGCGGCGGCACGGCCGCGACTCGGCGAACCGCGCTTGTCCGTCGATCACCTTGGCCAGCGCATGTTGGCGGCATGGGAGCGGAACCATCGCCGCCGCTGCGAGCGCATCGATGCGCTCACCAGCCACCTCGCCCACCTCGATCCGCGCCAGGTGCTCCAGCGCGGCTATGCCATCGTGCGCGACGCCGAGGGCCGCGTGGTGCGCGACAGCGCCGCTGTTGGCCCCGGAAGCGAAGTCGGCATGCAATTCGCCGTAGGGCACGCCATCGCTACGATCACCAGCACCGAATAGCCGCGCCATTTCGACCGCCCAACCCGTTGCCAGAGCCGCCTATCCCGACTAAAATAGTCGGGTTATCTCAATCAACCATACAAAGGAGTTACAGCATGGAACACGCACTGCCTCCCCTGCCCTACGCCATGGACGCGCTCGCCCCCCACATGTCCAAGGAGACCTTCGAATACCACTACGCCAAGCACCATCAGGCCTACGTCACCAACCTGAACAACCTGATCAAGGGCACCGAGTACGAGAGCCTCGACCTGGAAGCGATCGTCAAGAAGGCTCCTGCCGGCGGCATCTACAACAACTCCGCCCAGGTGTGGAATCACAGCTTCTTCTGGAACTGCATGAAGCCGGGCGGCGGCGGCGCCCCGACCGGCGCACTCGCGGCAGCCATCGACAAGAAATGGGGCAGCCATGACGAATTCAAGAAGGCGTTCCAGACTTCCGCCGTGGGCAACTTCGGTTCCGGCTGGACCTGGCTGGTGAAGAAGGCCGACGGCTCCGTCAACATTGTGAACATGGGTGCCGCCGGAACGCCGCTGACCACCGGCGACAAGGCGCTGCTGTGCATCGACGTGTGGGAGCACGCCTACTACATCGACTACCGCAACCTGCGGCCGAAGTTCGTCGAAACCTTCCTCGCCAACCTGGCGAACTGGGATTTCGCGGCGAAAAACTTCGGCTGAGCTCGCAACATCCCCACCCGTCATTGGGGGGAACGGGCACCCAGGCGGGTGCCCGTACTTTTTGGTGCGTTGGGACGGCTGCAATGGACGGTGCCCTTGAGTGGCCCGCCCCAATCGCAGGCTGTTTGAGCCATTTTCCCCTGCATCTTCGAATCGCGGTGGTAATGTTGAATCGCGTGTGTGCAGCCGAAGGAGGGGCGTTCGCAACAAGGCGAAGGAGGGTCGCCCGAAAGGAGTCCATCATGGACGGAACCCGTCACGAAGTCGCCAGGGCCATCGCCATCTCCATCCTGCTGTTCGCGAGCTCCTTCGCGATGTTCTTCGCCGTACTCGGCGCCGACCCCTCCGACAAGTTCCTGGCCTGGACCTACTCCTTCCCCTGTGGCCAGCCGACCGAGTCCGCATGTGCGCGGATGCAGGTCGAGGCCGACGCCCTGCGGGCGGCCAAGCAACCCTGCTCCTACGTCCTGATCCACGGCTTGCAGCAGTGCCAGACCCTGTTGGCGGACAACGTGAGCCAGGTGCCGCCGCGCATTCCACGCTGAGCGCTGCGCTTGCTCGCGCCGCCGTCGGCGCGCACCGCTTCAGGCCGGACCCGCCGGCCCAGGAGTACCGCCGGCACTGTTCTTCCGCCGCGTGCGCTTCGCGCCGCTGCCGCCGCCGAACACCTCGCGCTGCGTCGCCTTGACCACGGCAATGATCCCCGGATGGGTCAGGCGCCGTTCCGTGGTGATGGCGTAGAGCTCCTCGATCACCGATTCGATCCGCCCGACCCGCTCGACGGCGTACTGCCGGCATACGTAGTCGGCGATCGCGGTGGGCGCGACGAACAGCCCGCTGCCCCCCTGGCCGAAAGACTTGAGCAGAGCGCTGTCGTCGAACTCGCCGACGATGCGCGGGTACAGGCCCTGGGCTTCGAACCACTGGGTCAGCTTCGGGCGCACGGCGACATCCTCGCCCGGAAGCAGGAACGGCGCCTGGTCGATGATCTGCGGGAAGCTGCCCTGAAGCTTGCGCAGCAGTGCGGGGGCACCGAACACGGTGACGTCGCTGCTGCCCAGCGCGTGGTTGTAGGCGCGCACATTGATGTTGGCCGGCATCGGCCGGTCGGCAATCACCATGTCCAGCCGGTGGATTGCCAGGTCCGCCAGCAGCGCGGCAAGTCGCCCTTCACGGCAGATCAGCCTGAGGGATTCGCTCAGGCGCAGCGCCGGCTCGACCACCCGGTAGGCCACCGACTTCGGCACGGAATCAGCGATGCCGATGCGCAACGGCTGACTACTCGCCGGCGCCCGATCGAGGGCGACCTGCAGCAGTTCGTTGCCGATGGCGAAAATCTCGTCGGCATAGCTGAAGATGCGCTGCCCCATCTCCGTCAGTTCGAGGCCGCGCCCGGCCTTGCGGAGCAGTTCGACGCCCAGGCTGTCCTCCAGCGCGCCCAACTGGCCGCTGATCGACTGCGGCGTGAGATGCAACTGTTCGGCGGCCCGGGCGACGCTGCCCGCCTTGGCCACCATCCAGAAGTAGCGCAGGTGCTTGAAATTTAGGTTTGGCATGCCCGTCGATACGAAGAGTTTTTGGAAGTATTATCCAAGAATATTCGGATTGTTGGATGTCTTCGCAAGCCTTAGACTAGCCTTCGTTTTCAACCCACGGAGGAGCACAGGCATGCACATCGGCATCCAGGCCAGAGGTTTCGATCTCACGGAAGGACTGCGCGCGCACACGGTACAACGCCTGCAGTTCGCGCTCGGCTGGGCCCACCATCACCTCACCCGGGTCACGATCCGGCTGACGGACGAGAACGGCCCGCGCGGCGGCGAGGACAAGCGCTGCCGCATCCGCGTCGAATTGGACCGCGCCCCCGAGGTGCTGATCGAGGACACCGAGGCCGATCTCTACGTCGCGATCGACCGCGCCGCGGACCGCGCCGCCCGCTCGGTGGCAAGGCGCATCGAGCGTCAGCGCGAACAGCGCGGCGCAACGGATGTCTACGCTTCGTATCAAGGCGCTGAAGCCTGAACCCCAACACTTTGCAAAGGAGACAGTCATGGCAATGTTGAACACCCCTTCCGTCGCCCGCCCCATCGGCGCCACCTCGGTACTCGCCACCAACAAGGTCATCCGCAACACCTACATGCTGCTGTCGCTGACGCTGGCCTTCGCGGCGATCACGGCCGGCGCGGCCATGGCGCTCAAGCTGCCCCATCCGGGCATCATCATCACCCTGCTCGGCTACTTCGGCCTGCTGTTCCTCACCGCCAAGCTGCGCAACAGTGGCTGGGGGCTGGTGTCGGTGTTCGCGCTCACCGGCTTCATGGGCTACACCCTGGGCCCGATCATCAGCCATTACCTGTCGCTGCCCAACGGCGCCCAGACCGTGATGACAGCGATGGGCGGCACCGCGGCGATCTTCCTCGGCCTGTCGGCCTACGCAGTCACCACCCGCAAGGACTTCAGCTTCATGGGCGGATTCCTGATGGTCGGCATCCTAGTCGCCTTCCTCGCCGGCCTGGGCGCGATCTTCTTCTCGATTCCGGCGCTGTCGCTGACCGTGTCCGCCGCCTTCGTGCTGCTGATGTCGGGTCTCATCCTGTACGAGACCTCCAACATCATCCACGGCGGCGAAACCAACTACGTGATGGCCACGGTCACGCTTTTTGTATCCATCTTCAACCTGTTCACCAGCCTGCTGCACCTGCTGGGTTTCAGCAGCAGCGAGTAAGGCACGCAACTAGGTCACGCAACTAAGGCACGCACAAGGAGCAAGGAGAGAACTATGAAACGGGTCATGCTGCTCATCGGCACCAACCTGGCGATCATGGTGGTGCTGGGCGTCGTCGCCACCCTGACCGGCGCCCACCGCTTCTTCACCGGCACCGGGCTGGACCTCGGCAAGCTGCTGTTCTTCGCCGGACTGATGGGCTTCGGCGGCGCCTTCATCTCGCTCGCGATGTCGAAGACCATCGCCAAGTGGTCTACCGGCGCCCAGGTGATCGAGACGCCGCGCAACTCCAGCGAATTCTGGCTGGTGGACACGGTGCACCGCCTGGCGGAGAAGGCCGGCCTGCCGATGCCCGAGGTCGCCGTGTATGAGGGCGAGCCCAACGCCTTCGCCACCGGCGCGAGCCGCAAGAGCTCGCTGGTGGCGGTGTCCACGGGTCTGCTCCAGACGATGACGCGGGAGGAAGCCGAGGCGGTGCTCGCCCACGAAGTGGCCCACGTCGCCAACGGCGACATGGTGACGCTGACTTTGATCCAGGGCGTAGTCAATACCTTCGTCATCTTCCTGGCGCGCGTCGTCGGCTGGGTGGTCGACTCCATGCTGCGTCGCGACGGGGAAAGCTCCGGCCCGGGCGTCGCCTACATGGTGACGGTGGTCATCGCCGACATCGTGTTCGGCATTCTGGCCAGCATCATCGTCATGTGGTTCTCGCGCCAGCGCGAGTTTCGCGCCGATGCCGGTGCAGCGAAACTGCTCGGCACGCCGCAGCCGATGATGGCGGCATTGCGCCGGCTGGGCGGCATGGAGGCCGGCGAACTGCCCCAGAACGTCGCCACCGCCGGCATCAACGGCCGCCCCGGCTGGATGGCGCTGTTCTCCAGCCACCCGCCGATCGAGGAGCGCATCGCCGCCCTCGCCGCGGCGGGTCGGTGGCGCGCTAACGTCGCGATGGAGAGACCCGCCCTGCACGGTTCGCGCCTGGTGCGCGGGCTGTGCATCGCGGCGGGCTTCCTCGCCCTGGGGCTGGGTTTGCTGGGCGTTTTCCTGCCGCTGCTGCCAACTACGCCCCTGGTGCTGCTCGCGGCAGCCTGCTTCGCCCGCGGCTCGGACCGCTTCCACGACTGGCTGCTCGGCCACCGCGTCGCCGGGCCGCTGATCCGCCAGTGGCGCGAGACGCGCAGCATGCCCAGGCGCGCCAAGATACTGGCACTGACTCTCATGGCGCTCACCTTCGGCAGTTCGATCATGCTCATGGAATCGGACTGGCACCGCCTGATGCTGGCGGCGCTCGGCCTCACTCTGGCGGGCTTCATTTGGCGCGTGCCAACCACCCCCGGCTTCGAAACGGCCCGGCCGTGAATCGGCACGCGGCAAGAAAGGAAAAGTAATGCAGATGGACTTGAATCAGCCGAGACTGGCCGGAAGTCAGTCGCTGGGGACCGCCTCCGGCGTCCTCGGAAAGGCGCTGACGCTGATCGTCGGCGCGGCCCTGCTGGTGGCCGGATTCATGCTTTCGATGGTGGTCTTCGCAGTGCTCGCCGCCCTCGCCCTGGTGGCCTGGGGCTACCTGTGGTGGAAGACCAGGGATCTGCGGCGCGAACTGCGCGAGCGTCCCGCCGCCGGCGGCCGCGTCATCGAGGGCGAAGTCATCCTCGAACCGCAGGACAAGCCGCGGGCCTGATCCGCACGCCGCCTACTTGTCCTTGCGCAGAAGATCCTTGAGCGCGGCGAAGGGATTATGCGTCGCGCCGGGTGCCACCCCGCCCTCCCCCTGACCGCCCGCCGCCGAGTCCAGGTAGCGGGCGTGCTCGTTCTCGTGGCAGTAGATGCACAGCAGTTCCCAGTTGCTGCCGTCGCGCGGATTGTTGTCATGGTTGTGGTCGCGGTGATGCACCGTCAATTGCTGCACGTTCTCGCGGCTGAATTCCCGGGCGCAGCGCCCGCAGACCCACGGATAGATGCGCAGCGCCTGCTCGCGGTAGCCCTGCTCGCGCTGCTGAGCGTTGCGCCGCGCCTCGGCCACGATGCGGTCGAGGCGCTCGCTCGAACCCGGTTTGCTTCCTGCCATCGTTCCTGCCTCCGCTGTAGAACCTCCCCCGAAATCTAGCAGGAACACCGGCAAGGGTCGACGCCGCGCAACGGCACGGCAAGCGCATGAACCGCTCCCTCTCCTTCGGAATCGGTGGGCTGGGGTGAGGGGGGCAAGTTGCGGTGCTAGGTGCGTTCGTCCAGCCCAGCGGTCTGCCGTGTCTGTGCCGTGGCTGGGCTTGACGTCGGGAATGACAGCCCCTACTATTCAACTCTCTGGTTGAATAGTAGGGGCTGAACGTGAGCACGACACTGCTGATCCTCAATGACCCTCCCTATGGCAGCGAGCGCAGTTACAACGGCCTGCGCCTTGCCATCGCGCTGGCCAAGACCGAAGGCCAGCAACTGCGTGTCTTCCTGATGGGCGACGCGGTGGCCTGCGCCAAGGCAGGGCAGAAAGTGCCTCAGGGCTACTACAACGTCGCCGACATGCTCGGCATGGTGGTCAGGCGTGGAGCCGAAATCGGCGTCTGTGGCACCTGCATCGATGCGCGCGGCATCAGCGAAGCGGAACTGGCAGAGGGGACCAGGCGCGGCACGATGGCCCAACTGGCCGAATGGACCCTCGCTGCCGACAAGGTGCTGGTTTTCTGACCCTGTCCCGGCGCACGCGTTTCGCCGCTCGCCATCGCCATTTCGATTCCACCTCCAGGAAATTCGCCAATGAACCGGATTCATCAGTCGCTCGCCGCCCTCGCTCTCGGATTGGCTGCCGTCAGCCTCAACGCACTGGCCGCCTCGGAGGCCGCCGTCAAGGAGCTGGAAGCCTACATGGACTTCGTCGACTACGGCGGCGCGACCATCCTGCCCGAGCAGATCCCGGAGCCCGATTGGAAGAAGTTCGTCATCATCGACGCGCGCGATGCCGAGCAGTTCGCCAAGGAGCACATCCCCGGCGCGATCAACATCGAATGGCGCCAGACCCTGGCGCGGCGCGGGGAACTGCCCAAGGACAAGTCCGTCCTCATCTACTGCAACAGCGGATCGCTGTCGGCCCAGGCTGGCCTTGCGCTGCGGGTGGCGGGCATGGAGAACGTGCGCATCCTGCAAGGGGGATATGCCGAGTGGAAAGCGAAGGGCGGCTTCGATGCCAATCGCCGCGCCACCGAAAGCGGCCGCAAGTAGCGCGGCAGTTCCCGATCCGGCAACCGTGCGAAGCAGCCCGTGGGTCTCGGCCCTGGCCATCTGCCTCCTCGGAGAAGCACTGCCTGTCGTCGCCGGTCAAGGAGCGGCAGCATCGCCCAGGCTTGACGACCCTGCCATCACGGCGTCCGACTGGCAGACAACGGACCATGGCGTGAGCCTCGGCGCCTCCCGAATCACGCCCGCCCAGGCGCGTGCCTTTTACCGGGCGCGGGGCTTCGAGCCGGCCGCCGCCGCCCGGTACGCCGACGCCTGCGTGTTCCAACTCGTGCTGCGCAACGATGCCGGCGGCGGCCTGCTAACCTACCGTCTCGATGACTGGAGCATCGCGAACGGCGCGACCGTGCGGCGCTTCGTGGCGCTGGAAACCTGGGAGCAGGAATGGGCGCGCCACGGCGTGGCCGAGCCGGCGCGCATTGCCTTCCGCTGGGCGCAGTTTCCCGGCGAACATCAGTTCGAGCCCGGCGACTGGATCATGGGCATGGCAGCCTTGTCGCCGCGCCCGGCTGGCAGTTTCGACCTTGTCTATGAATGGAGCATCGATGGCATCACCCATCGCGGCAGGCTGCGCGGCCTCAAGTGTGCGGATGCGGATTGAACGGCGGTCCTTGCTGGCGGCGCTGATCCTGCTGATCGCCCAGCCGGCATTGGCACAGGCACCCGTACCGCGGGGACTGACTTTGGTGCCCGGCAAGCCCACGGCGCCAGAGATCGCCCTGCCCGACGTGGACGGCAAATCGGTCAGGCTCTCCGAACTGCGCGGCAAGGTGGTGCTGGTGAACTTCTGGGCCACTTGGTGCCCGCCCTGCCGCAAGGAAATCCCCTCGCTCACCCGGCTGCAGAAGCTGTTCAAGCCGGAGCAACTGCGCGTGCTGGCGGTGAACATCGGCGAGGACGAGGAAACCGTGTTCAGCTTTATCCCCGACCCCGGCTTCACCATCCTGCTCGACGAGAAATCCGCCAGCCTGCGCGCAGTTGCTCCGGCTTGAACAGCTTCTGCAGGCGGGTGAGCGAGGGGATTTCCTTGCGGCAGGGCGGGCACCAAGTGGCCCAGAAGTTTGACCAGCACCACCTTGCCGCGCAGTTCGGAAAGCCTGACCGACTTGCCGTCCACGTCGGGCAGGGCGATCTCTGGCGCCGTGGGCTTGCCGGGCACGACCCCCGCGGTACGGGTGCCTGTGCCAATGCCGGCTGGGCGATCAGCAGGATCAGCGCCGCCAGCAAGGACCGCCGTTCAATCCGCATCCGCACACTTGAGGCCGCGCAGCCTGCCGCGATGGGTGATGCCATCGATGCTCCATTCATAGACAAGGTCGAAACTGCCAGCCGGGCGCGGCGACAAGGCTGCCATGCCCATGATCCAGTCGCCGGGCTCGAACTGATGTTCGCCGGGAAACTGCGCCCAGCGGAAGGCAATGCGCGCCGGCTCGGCCACGCCGTGGCGCGCCCATTCCTGCTCCCAGGTTTCCAGCGCCACGAAGCGCCGCACGGTCGCGCCGTTCGCGATGCTCCAGTCATCGAGACGGTAGGTTAGCAGGCCGCCGCCGGCATCGTTGCGCAGCACGAGTTGGAACACGCAGGCGTCGGCGTACCGGGCGGCGGCGGCCGGCTCGAAGCCCCGCGCCCGGTAAAAGGCACGCGCCTGGGCGGGCGTGATTCGGGAGGCGCCGAGGCTCACGCCATGGTCCGTTGTCTGCCAGTCGGACGCCGTGATGGCAGGGTCGTCAAGCCTGGGCGATGCTGCCGTTCCTTGACCGGCGACGACAGGCAGTGCTTCTCCGAGGAGGCAGATGGCCAGGGCCGAGACCCACGGGCTGCTTCGCACGGTTGCCGGATCGGGAACTGCCGCGCTACTTGCGGCCGCTTTCGGTGGCGCGGCGATTGGCATCGAAGCCGCCCTTCGCTTTCCACTCGGCATATCCCCCTTGCAGGATGCGCACGTTCTCCATGCCCGCCACCCGCAGCGCAAGGCCAGCCTGGGCCGACAGCGATCCGCTGTTGCAGTGATTGAGGACAAGGACTTTTCCTCTGGGCAGTTCCCCGCGCCGCGCCAGGGTCTGGCGCCATTCGATGTTGATCGCGCCGGGGATGTGCTCCTTGG
>CAVOKN010000016.1:0-69235 GCA_963696505.1 uncultured beta proteobacterium
AAACAGCATCTTCGGATCAAGCGCTTCTTCGGTACGTCAGAGAATGCGGTCAAGACGCAAATCTGGATCGCCGTGTCAGTCTATGTCCTCGTCGCCATCGTCAAGAAGCGTCTCGGCATCGACGCTTCGCTCTACACATTGCTACAGATCTTGTCGGTCACGCTGTTCGAGAAGATGCCCTTGCAGCAAGCCTTTCCAGCCGGCGAGTGCATTCCTCCTGAGGGTGTGCTGCACAACCAACTGAATCCATTCACGATTTAACCGGACAGCAGTGATCTTCGACATTTCTTGATATATTTCAGCCTGTCCTTTCTTAAGGGCGAGCATCCCATGGGAATGAACGTCAACCTGACGCCTCAACTGGAAGAACTTGTCCGCTCGAAGGTGGCCTCCGGCTTTTGCACGTCGGCCAGTGAAGTCGTGCGCGAGGCGCTGCGCCTGATGGACGAGCAGGATCGTCTCAGGGACGCAAAGCTGGAGCAACTGCGCAGCGATGTCCGTCGCGGGCTGGACAGCGGGTCGAAGGAAGCCTGGGATGCCGAAGCGGTCAAGAGTAAAGCGCGCACCCGACGAGCTTCCAAGCCAACGGCTGCTTGAATGCCGCCGGTCACGCGGCGGCCTCTCGCAGAGATCGACATCCTCGAAATCTGGGACTACATCGCCGACGACAGCTTTGCCGCCGCAGATCGCTGGGTGGATCGCCTCAACGAGCAGTTCCGGGTGCTGGCGACGCAGCCGATGATGGGCCGCGCCCGCACCGTGCCGCGATACATCCGCAACACGGCCGGCGCGGCTCAACGGACCTGCGCGATACGCAACAGGTTGGTTGTGCCCGAAGCGCCGAACGGCATGCCGGCTGAGATGACAATGACGTCGTCTGTGCGCGCGAATCCCTCACTGCGCGCCGTCCGGCAGGCGTAGTCGCTCATCTCGGTCACACTGGCCACCTCGTGGATGAGCACCGCATGAACGCCCCAAACCAGGGTAAGACGGCGCGCGGTCGCCAGGCGCGGGGTCATTCCGATGATCGGCGCCTCGGGTCGTTCGCGTGCCATGCGCAGCGCCGAGTAGCCGGAACTGGTGTAGGCGACCGTTACGCTGGCGTTGAGCACGTTGGTGATGCTGCGCATGGCTTGGCCGATGGCATCGGCCGGCTCGGCCCGTGGCGCCGTGCGTGAGGCATCGATGGCCTCGCGGTAGTAGGGGTCCGCTTCGGTCTGAGCGATGATGCCGTTCATCATGGCAACCGCTGCCTCGGGGTAGGCTCCCGCGGCGGACTCCGCCGAGAGCATGACCGCATCGGCACCATCGTAGATGGCGCTGGCCACGTCCGAGGCTTCCGCCCGGGTGGGAACGGGCGCGGTGATCATGGACTCGAGCATCTGGGTGGCGACGATCACCGGTTTGCCGAGTCGGCGGCAGGTGCGCACGATGCGTTTCTGGATTGCCGGCACCTGTTCCGGCGGTAACTCGACGCCGAGATCGCCGCGCGCCACCATCACGGCATCGGATTCGGCCACGATCTCTTCGAGCGTACCGATGGCGGAAGGCTTCTCCAGCTTGGCCACAACCCCGGCCCTGCCGTCCACAAGGCGCTTGATCTCGACGATGTCCTCCCTGCGCTGGACAAAGGAAAGCGCTACCCAATCGACGCCGAGCGACAGACCGAAATCGAGATCCTGTCGGTCCTTCGCGGTCAGCGCCGACACCGGCAGCAGGACGCCGGGCACATTGACGCCTTTGCGATCGGACAAGGGCCCGCCGGATACGACGGTGGTCTCGGCAAAGTCCGAGCCGAAGCGCTCGACGCGCAGCCGTATCCGCCCGTCGTCGAGCAGCAGTTCGGTGCCGGCGGCGAGGGCAGCGAAGATCTCGGGGTGAGGCAGCGACACCCGGGAAGGATCGCCCGGCGTCCCGAGATCGAGGTCAAGTCGGAAGTGCGTGCCGGACTCCAACTGTATCGGCCCCTCGCCGAAGGTTCCGATGCGCAGCTTCGGTCCCTGCAAGTCGAGCAGCACACCGATTGGCCTGCCGCTTTCACGCTCGATGGCGCGGATCAGTTCGAGTCGCGCCCGGTGCTCGGCGTGGGTGCCGTGACTGAAGTTCAAGCGGAAGACGTCGGCCCCGGCGTCGAACAGCGCCCGGATGGTGGTGGATTCAGAACTTGCCGGACCCAGCGTGGCGACGATCTTGGCATTGCGGTTGCGGTGCATGGTCGAAATTCTCCGTGGGATGAGGGCGCGCGTCGCGCAGAGCCATGCAAGACGACCCACGCCATGGAGCCGATGGTCGTTGCCGCCGCGATCCCTGGCCTCGGCCTATGAATGCAATCGGGCATGGAGCCGCGCAACATTGCACCATTTCTCGGTCGCAGGAAGTAGGGGCAGAACCAGTTCAGATTGCGCCGGCCAAGGGAATCGCAATTGCATGTTCACTTGCCGTGCGCCATCACAGATGGCAGGTGCGGAAACGAATTCGGTCCCACACCGGGATGTCAGGTATTCGGCTTTCCGTGCCAACGGTCAGGTTTCGAGATGGCGGTCATACCTGGCCAGCTTCGGCCCCGAGCCGCCGGGGGCGACCAGCTGTCGCCGCCGCAGCCAAAGCGCGTAGCGGCGGTCATGGCCGGCGATATGCGGCAGCATCCACAATGCAAGCCGCTCTGCCGGGGTGCGTCGTGCCGCGCCCGCGAGCTCATCGCCCACCGCGACGATATCCTGGCGCAACTGCGCCAAGTCCGCGAGCAGTCGCTCATGGTCCTGGCTATGAGCGCGGCAGTTGGGGTAGCCCGTGGCAAGCATCTCAACCAGTTCGTGCTGGAAGTGGCTGCGCGCCAAATGCGCCAGCACATCGAGGGCATACAGGCAATCTTCTGTTGGACGCGCTTCCTGCAGACGCATGGCAGCCTCTTGCGCCCAATCCAGGACGGCACGGTGTTCGCTGTCCATCAGGGCATGGCCGGTGTCGGGGTTTGGGATCATATGTCCTCCTGTGCAAGAGTCGTTACTGTGTGCAGCGGCGCCTTGCGGCTTGCTATTCCAGGGCGCCCGCCGATGCTGCGTGATCGAACATCTCGTGCTGAATCGTTGCCTCGATGTGTCGCCGCTCTGCCTGGCGGTGGTGTGCCGGTGTGACGATGTTTGCCAGCTCCCCCAAGCGCTGCACGTCCTCGCGGTTCATGGACAGCGCCGGGCCATCCGCATTCCCCATGAGGTCCTTTGCGTATCGCAGCAGACGATGATTCCTGAGTGCTTGTGAGTGCTCGACGGTTCTCGTCCTCGATGTAGAAATCGGGACCGGAGGCCTCGTTGGGCAGCGTGCAGCCACGATCGAGTAGATCGTCGATCGGCACCAATCCATGCCGCTGTCGGGGCATCATGCGATAGTCCTCCAATGTGTGTCGCGCAATGATCCGCGATGGATGTTGCTTGCCGAAGTCAAGGCCGAATATCGGGCGCAGGCAGGATGCCGATCGCGCCCCGCCCGGCGTCGTTCCGGTGCAACGGAATGCGCATCGCATCCCCGTGCGCAGGTGTCCGGTAGTTCACCCTCAGTTGTATCCCAATTCGGCCGTCGAGCCGATATCGGCCTCGGCTTCGAAATCGTCCGGCGCTTCGGTGGCAAGGCCCTGGGTTAGTGCGCACAGTCCAGACATGCTTCGATGCTGGGTGCCCTGTTGAGGGATGCGCCTGCTGCTTTCTGGTTTCTCGTAGGTCATTGCAAGTGACTCCTAACTGGTGAATTCGTTCTGGACTCTGTGCGAGGGGCGGAAGGGCTTTTCCCCGTGACAGCCGATTGCCTACTGTGGTGCTTGGGTGCTCTTCCCTGGAACCCCGTGGGAGTGATGCGGAACAGTCCCCGCGACATCTGGATGCGAAGTCAGGATCAGTGCCGCCGCTGCGCTAGGGCACCACCGTCCGGCGACTTGGCCTTGTCCTGTGCTCAGGAGGTCGAATGCGGGTCGAATGCGGGCACCTCGCCCATCAAGCCCGCTGAACGCAATCCTCCAGCGATGCGACCCATCATGCCGGAACTGCAGGATACCCGCTCCAGGCGATGCATCGGCGCGGTGCCTTGGTACGAACACCCGGACACGTCCGAGGTGTCGTTTGGGGCGTATGGGGATGTGTCAGCCTGATCCGAAGTTCGGCCGCTGGCGAGCCCCCTGCGCTACTGAGAGGGTGTGCCCTTGCGCTGGACGAACCGCTCGATTGCTGCGGGCGTTGGCAAGTACGCCTCGGGGAAGTTCGCTGCGCCTCGGTCGGGAAGGTTCTGATGCGAAGCGATGGCGCGGATCGCATCCGTGTCTGCGCCGCCAACCGTACTCCATTCATTCACTGGGTCCATACTCTCCTCCATCGGGTACATGGATTCCTGACTTCGGCCACGCACAGAGCTTCTGACTCTCGGGGCCTCCGTTCCTATGCCTTCATCATCGATGAGGGGCATGCAAGAACGCGCACTATACACTATCGACGTTACGCAACCATGGTGGAGTTGACCCGCTTTCGTGGACGCCAAATACGGCGGGAGAGCACGGAGACTACTGAGCGATGATCCCCGGAAGCAGCCGATCGAACTCCTTCTTGACCACTGCGTAGCACTCGCAGGCCCGCGCCTCCAGACCCGCCCGGTCGAGCGCGGTGATTCGTCCCCGGTGGTATTCGATCAAGCCGGCCCGTTGCAGGTTGCCTGCGGCCGCGGTGACGCCCTCGCGACGCACGCCAAGCATGTTGGCGATCAGTTCCTGCGTCATTACCAGCTCGTTGGAGGGCAGGCGGTCGAGCGAGAGCAGCAGCCAGCGACAGAGCTGCTGATCGAGGGAATGATGCCGGTTGCACACTGCCGTCTGCGCCATCTGGGTCAGCAATGCCTGGGTGTAGCGCAGCAACAGGTGCTGCATCTCGCCGGAGCGATTGAATTCCTCCTTGAGCAGTTGCCCCCTCAAACGATAGGCGTGACCGGCGCTTTGCACCACGGCTCTGTTGGGCATCGTCTCGCCGCCCATGAACAGTGCCACGCCGATGATGCCGTCGTTGCCGACGACGGCGATCTCCGCCGACGCGCCATCCACCATGACGTAGAGCAGGGACACGATTGCGGTGGTGGGAAAATAAACGTGATGCAACTCGCTGCCAGACTCGTAGATCACATGGCCGAGCGGCATCGGGACCAGTTCAAGGTGTCGAAAAAAGGCGCTCGCTCGCCGGCGTCGGCAGGGCGGCGATGAGGCGGTTCTGGCGCGGGCTATGCGTTTCGGACAGATCAGGCATGGGGGGATCTCCATTTCGCGAGCCCCGGTCGCGGGAGACGCCATCATTCGCTTGAAAGCGCCGGCGATGCAGCGTAGCAAATCCGCCTGTGTCTGTCAGCGTACAGACGCCGCAGTAAGGGCGGCGCAATGTGTTGCTGCCTCGGGTGGCGGCAGCGGAGCATGTCATCCGCCCGAGAACGGAACACCCCACGGCGCAGCGTTCCGCTTGTACCGTTTCGCTTCGGGGGACTTTTCGGCGTGCGCGTCCTGGGTCTGCCAGATAGGGTTTCGCGACTTGGTAGGGCTGAGTTCGCTGGCGCGCGTTGGCTGAAGTTCGGTGAGGAATCCTCCCAAAGTGCTGGCACAAGCCCGGGCAGGCACTTGGGTGACCGCACCGCCGCGAAGTTGCTGCGGGGCAGTGTTCTGGCACCGGTTGTTGCGGAGTGCGCAGATGCTCGTACTGGAGGTCGATTTGCCTCAACTCCGTGAAGGACCATGACTTGCTCCCCGACGCCATCATCGTGTTCGAAAGAGCGGGCGTCGTGTTCAGCGGCGCTGCTGGGGCTCTGACTTTAGATCAAAATGCAAATCTCCCATATCAGGGCGGCGTACCATGAATCAGCAGTCAAGCGGCGGCAACAGCACGAACGACTCTCAATTGACGGTTGAGGTGGCGCAGGAGTTTCACCGGCGCATTGCGGCGATCGTCGATGCCGTCCAGGCCGGAATCCTGCGAGCCGGTCTGCACGACCTGCTCGGCTATGCTACCGACTATGCGTTCGGCCCTGACCGAGGGAGGCAGACCTTGGTCCTGAAAACCCGAAACCGGTCTACCTACGTTCGTTTGCAGTGGAACACCGTTCTTGGCGATGCTCCCGCTGATCGACAGGTCGTGGACGACGCGATAGCCAACGCAATCAATGAACTGAGCTAGGCGACTCGGAGGCTATCGGTGCGTTCGGAGCCTGCGAGCGATAACTGCGGTCCGGCGACGGAGCGCGAACCCGAATCTCTCACGCAGGGGATCCTCATGCCAGAAACATCGCTACCTCCGCATGACAAAGAAGCGGCGTCTTCTCAAATCGATCGCCAGCCGCAGAGGCGGGTCAAGCCCACCAAACGGCTGCGCGAAGCGTATCCTGGCGATCGGTGCCGGACGCTGTTTCCGGAGTTTCTGTTGGCGCTCGTTCCGAGCGACGGATTGTTGAGCCTTGGCGAGCGCGCGGCGGCCCGTGGGGACCAGGCGCCGACCATGGTCATATGGTTGGGTACGTTGATCGCTGAAGAGTTGTCGCGTCGACTTGATGCTCCCTTGCGCGCGCTGAATATGGTGGCGGGACCCATGATCCCGATTGACCAGACTGGACCAACCGCGGAGGTGCTCCGCGAACTATTTCTTCAGTTTGACTCGCTTTCGCAGGAGAACGCACCAGGCGCTGAAGAGGTCGCCGACCTTCTCGCCGCACTCACAGTCCTGGCGAAACACGGATCAGCCTAGCAGCGGTGGATCGATCCGCTCCGGCAAGCTGCCATCGATAGCTGGCGCGCTATGCCATAAGCGTACTCCTGCGACTGACGCTTCCACGATCGATCGTCGCATCGTGGATCGGAAGTGGCGCGGCGTCTGCAAGCTAGCGTACAGAACTTGCGGGTCGGGCCTGCGGTGGAATCGCAGGAGTCTCCGGCATCGGACACGGCAACACCCGGGCGTGCCCACACGCTGCAATCGGCGCTACGTACGCTAGCGCACGGACCGCTGGTGTTCATGCGACTAGCTTGGGAAGCCACCAGGCGTTGGCATGCGTTCAGCCCTTGCTATCGGCGTGTTCAATCGCCCGTTTGCTGTTGCGCGCGGGGGCCGATCGGCGAGGTTCCGGTTGTGCTGGGCGACGCCGAACCGGCAGTTCTGCACGCGGATGTGCGAACGGAACAATCGCCGGGCAAGATTCCCGGAAAGGGCTCTCAGAAGTGAACACCGACACCAGCCTCAGCGGATACCTCAGGCAGATCAATTGGCGCCTGTGGAGAAGCGGGTTGCCGCGCATGGACTCGGGCGAAGAACCGCCGCTGCGATCGGAATTGTTCAGTGCCGATCAGATGGCGCAGCACGGCAAGGCGCTGGCGGGATCGCACAAGCTCTCGGAGGGGCGCGCAGCGGACCATCTGCTGGCCCGCCTGGCGTCGAACGAAAGCGTTCTGGTCGGCGTGTGCAAACTGCTTGCCACGGTGGCCACGGAGAACCGCCGCATCACGCCGGCAGGGGAATGGCTGCTCGACAACTTCTATCTCATCGAAGAGCAGATCCGCACCGCCAAGCGGCACCTGCCAAAGGGCTACAGCCGGGAACTTCCCCGTCTTGATTCCGCAACTGCGGAGCCATCGGCGCAGCGTCCGCGCGTCTATGCCATAGCGCTGGAGGCGGTCGCCCATGGCGATGGCCGCGTGGACACTGAAAGTCTCAGCCGCTTCGTGGCGGCCTACCAGACTGTCACGGCGCTGAAGCTCGGGGAGTTGTGGGCGATCCCGATCATGCTGCGGTTGGCGCTGATCGAGAATCTGCGTCGCGTCGGCGTGCGCATCGCCGACGGCTGGGTCGAGCGCAACCAGGCGGATGCCTGGGCCGACCAGATGACCGAGACGGCGAAGAAGGATCCGAAGAGCCTGATCCTGCTGATTGCCGACATGGCGCGCTCGAATCCTCCGATGGTCGGCGCGTTCGTCGCGGAACTGGCGCGCCGCCTGCAGGGGCGCGGCCCGGCCCTGGCCCTGCCGTTGACGTGGATCGAACAGCGACTCTCGGAATCGGGTCTGACGATCGAGCAGTTGGTGCAGTCGGAGAACAGGCAGCAGGCCGCCGATCAGGTTTCGATCAGCAACAGCATCGGCAGCCTTCGGGTTCTGGGCGCAATCGACTGGCGCGAGTTCGTCGAGAGCCTGAGCATCGTCGAGCAGACCTTGCTGGAGGATCCAGCCGGCGTCCATGGCAGGATGGACTTCGCGACCCGCGATCGCTATCGCCATGCAACGGAGCGCATCGCGACGCAGGCCCGTATGCCCGAGGGCGAAGTCGCCCGCCTGACGGTCGAACTGGCGCGCGCCGCGGCGGCCAGGGACGTTGGCGGCGGCACCGATGCGCGTGCCGCTCACGTCGGTTATTACCTGATCGACAAGGGGCTGCCTGTATTGGAGCGGGCGGCCCGCGTTCGGCAGACTTGGATGGGATCCTTGCGCAGCGCGGCACAGCGGTCCCCGTTGCTCCTCTATCTGGGCGGCGTTGCTCTAATCACGGCGATCGTCACCGGCAGCCTGATGCTGCAGGCGCGTGCCAGCGTTCCGCCAGGTGGGGTTTCCGCAGGTGCGTTCGATCTCGCTCTGATCGCGATTGGCATGTTCTTGCTGCTGGGCGCGAGTCAGTTGGCGGTGGCGCTGGTGAACTGGCTGGCCACCCTGGTGGCGACGCCCCACGCGCTGCCCAGAATGGACTACTCGAAGGGGATCCCGCCGCAACTGCGCACGCTGGTGGTGGTTCCGACCATGCTCACCAGTGCTTCCGGCGTCGAGGATCTGATCGAGGCCCTGGAAGTCAGGTTTCTGGCGAATCGCGATCAGCACCTTCACTTCGGGCTGTTGACCGACCTGCGCGATGCGCACCAGGAATCCCTCGTCGAGGACGACGCGCTGGTGCAACTGGCCCGGACGCGGATCGAGGAACTGAACGCGAAGTATCCCCGCGGCGCCGAAACGGCAGAGGCCGATATCTTCTTCCTGTTCCATCGCCCGCGGCGCTGGAATCCGCAGGAGCGGATCTGGATGGGCTACGAGCGCAAGCGTGGCAAGTTGGCGGACTTGAACGCGCGGCTGCGTGGCGGCACGGGTAGCGCTTCCGCGGATGGTTTCTCGCTCGTTGTCGGTGACGCGACCGCTCTGTCCAATGTGAAGTACGTCATCACCCTGGACACTGATACGCAGCTTCCCCGCGATGCGGCGCGGCAGTTTGTCGGCGCCATGGCGCACCCGCTCAATCGCCCCCGCTATGACGCAGCGCGGGGGCGCGTCACCGAGGGCTACGGCATCCTGCAACCGCGTGTGGCGATCAGTCTGCCGGGGACCAACCGCTCGCGCTATGCGCGGCTGTACGGGGGGGAACCGGGCATCGATCCGTACACACGGGCGGTCTCGGACGTCTATCAGGATGCCTTCGGCGAAGGTTCGTTCATCGGCAAGGGCATCTACGACGTCGATGCCTTCGAGCAGGCCCTCGGCGGGCGCTTCCCCGAGAACCGGATACTCAGCCACGATCTTCTCGAGGGGTGTTACGCCCGCGCCGGTCTGTTGAGCGATGTGCAGTTGTACGAGGACTACCCGGCCCGTTACAGCGCCGACGTGAGCCGCCGCCACCGCTGGATTCGCGGCGATTGGCAGCTCGCTGGGTGGCTGCTGAGACGGGTGCCCTCCTGTCCTGCACCTCTGCCCCAGGCGGGCGAGGGGGGTGTGGCGAATTGCGGTGCGCGTTCCATGGAGCGCAATTCACTGTCGGTGCTGTCCCAATGGAAACTGATCGACAATCTGCGGCGCAGTCTGGTGCCTGCGGCCCTGACCCTGCTGCTGCTGGCAGGATGGGCCCTGCTGTCGCCGGCATGGCTGTGGACCCTCGCAGTGATCGCGTTCCTGCTGATTCCCTCGCTGTGCGCAGCCGCACTGGACCTGCTGCGCAAGCCGGAAGAAGTCTTGCTGCGACAGCACCTCGCGGCTGTCGCGCGCTCGGGCTCCCGTCAGATGAAGCAGGTGGCGTTCGAGCTTGCCTGTCTGCCCTACGAAGCGTCGTTCAGCCTCGATGCCATCACCCGCACCGTATGGCGGATGCTGGTTTCGCGCAGAAATATGCTGGAATGGAATCCGTCGAGCGGAGCGGATAACACGCCGCTGCGGCGTGGCAGCAACGACCTCGCAGCCGAACTGCGGGCGATGTGGGTGGCGCCTGCCATCGCCGCTGGCGCGGCGATCCATCTGGCAGCATCGGCACCGGCGGCGTTGGTGGCGGCGGGTCCGATTCTGCTGCTGTGGTTCGCCTCGCCGTTCGTCGTGTGGTGGGTGAGCCGCCCACTGGTGCGTCGCAGGGCGACCCTGACCCTCGAACAGACGCGCTTTCTGCGCGCGCTGTCCCGCCGCACCTGGGCATTCTTCGACACCTTTGTCGGCCCCCAGGACCACTGGCTGCCGCCCGACAACTATCAGGAGTATCGCGCTGGCGCAGTCGCGCATCGCACCTCGCCGACCAACATGGGGCTGGCGTTGCTGGCGAATCTGTCCGCCTACGACTTCGGCTACATCCCGTGCGGTCTGCTCGTCGAGCGCACCGCGAACACCCTGCGCGCGATGGGCGGGCTGGAGCGCTACCGCGGGCATTTCTACAACTGGTACGACACCCAGACCCTGCAGCCGCTGTCACCGCAGTACGTGTCGACGGTGGATAGCGGCAATCTCGCCGGCCACCTGCTGACGCTGCGCGCCGGCCTGCTGGCGCTCGGCGATGACAGGATAGTGGGCGCGCGGTTGTTCGACGGCCTGAGCGATACCCTAGGCATTCTTGCCGCCACGGCCGACCCGGAGGACCGGGTGGCAGCGGCCCGCCTGGCGGCGTTCCGCACCGAACTGGAATCCGCATCGGTCACTTTCGGGCACACCCTCGCGGCGGCGCAATCGTCCCTTTCCCGACTGGCTGCAGGCGCCGCAATCCTGGTCGCCCAGGCAGTGAATGAGCCCGAGGTCGAGGCCGACACCGCGCCCCAAGGCGATGCGACCGCAGGCGAGGCGGGATGGGCACAGGCCCTTGCCCGGCAATGCCGTGAGGCGCTCGACGAGCTGACCCTCTTTGCAGACAGTTCCGCGGCTGACGCGATCCCGACGCTGCGCGAACTGGCCAGGGCAGGGAACGCCCGCGCCGCGGAGCGGCTGGCAGAGATCGGCGACCTGGCACGGCAATGCGCCGAACTTGCGCGCATGGAGTACGACTTCCTGTTCGACAAGACGCGCAATCTGCTGAGCATCGGCTACAGCGTCGCCGAGCGGCGGGCGGACGCGAGTTACTACGACCTGCTGGCCTCGGAAGCGCGCCTGTCCAGCTTCGTCGCCATCGCCCAGGGACACCTGCCACAGGCGAGCTGGTTCGCCTTGGGGCGCCTGCTCACCGGCACCGGCGGCGAGCCGGTTCTGCTGTCGTGGAGCGGTTCGATGTTCGAGTACCTGATGCCGTTGCTGGTGATGCCGACCTACGGCAACACGCTGCTCGACCAGACCTGCAAGGCCGCGGTGGCCAGGCAGATCGAGTACGGCAGGCAGCGCGGCGTGCCCTGGGGCATTTCGGAATCCGGCTACAACACGGTGGATGTGCACCTCAATTACCAGTACCGCGCCTTCGGTGTGCCGGGCCTGGGTCTCAAGCGCGGACTGGCCGACGATCTGGTCATCGCGCCCTATGCCAGCGTACTGGCGCTGATGGTGGCCCCCGAGGAGGCGTGCCTGAATCTGCAGCGACTCGCTGCCGACGGTTTGATCGGCAAATACGGCTTCTTCGAAGCGATCGACTACACCCCGGCGCGGCAGCGGCGCGGGCAATCGAGCGCGGTGGTACGGGCCTTCATGGCCCATCACCAGGGCATGAGCCTGCTTGCGCTGGCCTATCTGCTGCTGGAGCGCCCGATGCAGCGGCGCTTCGAGTCGGACCGATTGTTCCAGGCGGTCATGCTGCTGCTTCAGGAGCGGATTCCCAAGGCCACGAGCTTGTTCTCGCACACGGCCCAACTGTCCGAGGTGCGCGCCATCCCGGTTGCCGCTCAGGCGCCGATCCGGGTCTTCAGCAGCCCCGACACGCCGACGCCCGAGGTGCAGTTGTTGTCGAACGGCCGCTATCACGTCATGGTCACCAATGCGGGCGGCGGCTACAGCCGCTGGAAGGATCTCGCGGTCACGCGCTGGCGCGAGGACGGAACCTGCGACAACTGGGGCACGTTCTGCTATCTGCGCGAGGTCGCGAGCGGGGTGTACTGGTTCACCGCCCACCAGCCGACGCTCAAGCCGGCGCAGAGCTACGAGGCGATCTTCTCCGAGGGGCGCGCCGAGTTCCGCCGCCGCGATTCCATTCGCGCCGGCGAAGCCGACGGTGGCGATTTCGAAACGCATACCGAGATCGTGGTGTCGCCCGAGGATGACATCGAACTGCGTCGCGTGCGCATCATCAACCGATCGCGCAGGCGGCGGCAGATCGACATCACCAGTTATGCCGAAGTGGTGATCGCGCCGCCGGCCGCGGACGCCCTGCATCCGGCCTTCAGCAAGCTGTTCGTGCAGACCGAGATCCTGCCGGAGCGGCGCGCGATCCTGTGCACGCGCCGGCCGCGCTCGATCGGCGAGCAGGCGCCGTGGATGCTGCACCTGATGGCGGTGCATGGTGTGGATGTCGGCGCCGTGTCTTACGAGACGGATCGGTCGCGCTTCATCGGCCGCACCAGGAACACCGCCGCTCCCCAGGCACTGACTATTCCGGGGGCGCTCTCCGGCAGCGCGGGTTCGGTGCTCGATCCGATCGTTGCCATTCGCTGCGGGTTGGCACTCGACCCGGAGCAATCGGTCGTCATCGACATCGTGTCAGGCATGGCCGAGAGCCGCGATCTGGCGCTGTGCCTGGTGGAGAAGTACCAGGACCGGCATCTGGCGGACCGCGTCTTCGACCTGGCGTGGACCCACAGCCAGGTGGTGCTGCGCCAGCTCAACGCCAGCGAGGCCGACACGCAGCTTCACGCCCGTCTGGCGAGTCCAGTCATCTATGCAAGCGCCGGGCTGCGTGCCGATCCCGCCCTGCTCATCAGGAATCGCCGCGGGCAGTCGGGGCTGTGGGCCTACGCCATTTCCGGCGACCTGCCGATCGTGCTGCTGCAGATCGGCGACGCGGCCAACATCGATCTCGTGCGCCAGCTCGTGCAGGCCCACGCCTACTGGCGCCTGAAGGGTCTGGCGGTGGATCTGGTGATCTGGAACGAGGATCACGCCGGTTACCGGCAACGCCTGCAGGAGCAGATCATGGGATTGATCGCCTCCGGCATCGAGGCACACGTGATCGATCGACCGGGCGGCATCTTCGTGCGGCCAGCAGACCAGATATCGAGCGAGGACCGCATCCTGCTCCAGGCGGTGGCGCGCGTCGTCATCACCGACGGCCGGGGTACGCTGGAGGAACAACTCGACCATAGGCGTCTGGCGCCGCCGCGCGCCCCGCGCTTTTCGCCGACCCGGACCTATCGTGCCGAGACCCGAGCAGGCCCTGCTCCTGACGCGGCTGCTGTCATCGCCCAGGAACGCCACGACCTGATTCTTTTCAACGGGCTGGGCGGCTTCACCCCCGACGGGCGGGAATACGTCATGGGCCTGGCTCCGGGTCGGGTGACGCCGGCACCGTGGGTGAACGTCCTGGCGAATCCGCACTTCGGGACGCTCGTCTCGGAGAGCGGCGCCGCCTACACCTGGAGCGAGAACGCCCACGAATTCCGTCTCTCGCCCTGGCACAACGATCCGGTGAGCGATGCGAGCGGCGAAGCCCTGTACCTGCGCGACGAGGAAACCGGCCATTTCTGGTCCGCCACGCCGCTGCCTGCCGGTGCCGCCGCGGCGCACTACGCTTCCCGCCATGGATTCGGCTACAGCGTCTTCGAGCACCGTTGCGATGGCATTCGCAGCGAGCTGTGGATCTACGTGGCGGTGGACGCGGCGCTCAAGTTCTCGGTGCTGAAGCTGCGCAACGAGTCGGGCCGGGCACGCCGGCTCTCCGCGACCGGCTACGTCGAGTGGGTGCTGGGCGATCTGCGGCCGAACTCCGCGATGCACGTGAGCACCGAGATCGATGCGCAGAGCGGCGCGTTGTATGCGCGCAACCCCTACAACGCCGAGTTTGCCGATCGGGTTGCCTTCTTCGACGTGGATGACCCGGCGCGCAGCCTGAGCGGCGATCGCGCGGAGTTTCTCGGGCGCAATGGCACGCTGCGCAATCCGGCCGCGATGAGTCGTTCGCGCCTTGCCGGAACGGTGGGCGCGGGCCTCGATCCCTGCGCAGCGATCCAGGTGAGTATCGACCTGGCCGACGGGCAGGAGCGCGACATCGTCTTCCGGCTTGGCGTCGGACGCAATGCCGATGACGCCGGCAATCTGGTGCAGCGTTTTCGTGGATCCGGTGCCGCGCGCGACGCGCTCGAAGCGGTGTGGCAGCACTGGAACCACACTCTTGGCGCGGTGCAGGTGGAAACCCCCGATGCGTCCATCAACGTGCTGGCCAACGGCTGGCTGGTGTACCAGACGCTGTCGTGTCGTGTCTGGGCACGCAGCGGCTTCTACCAGTCGGGTGGCGCCTTCGGTTTCCGCGACCAGTTGCAGGACGCGATGGCGCTGGTCCACACCGAGCCGGGTCTGCTGCGGCAACACCTGCTGCTGTGTGCGAGCCGCCAGTTCCAGGAGGGGGATGTCCAGCACTGGTGGCATCCTCCGTCCGGCCGCGGCGTGCGCACGCGCTGCTCGGACGATTACCTGTGGCTGCCGCTGGCCCTGTGCCGCTATGTCGCGAGCAGCGGCGACACCGGCGTGCTGGACGAGCCGGTGCCCTTCCTGGAAGGGCGCCCGGTCAACCCGGAGGACGACTCCTACTACGACCTGCCCGGCCGCTCCGCCGAGGCGGCCAGCCTCTATCAGCACTGCGTGCGCTCCGTGGTGCACGGGCTGCGCTTCGGCGAACATGGTCTGCCGCTGATCGGCTCCGGCGACTGGAACGACGGCATGAACCTGGTGGGGATCGGCGGCAAAGGCGAGAGCGTGTGGCTGGGTTTCTTCCTGTGCGAAGTGCTCAGGCAATTCTCCGGCCTTGCGCGGGCAAAGGGCGACTCCGCCTTCGCCCAACGCTGCGAGGCGGAGGGCGAGCGGCTGCGCCAGAGCATCGAGCAGCACGGCTGGGATGGTGAGTGGTACCGCCGCGGCTACTTCGACGACGGCACACCGCTCGGCTCGGCGGGCAGCGCCGAATGCCAGATCGATTCGATTTCGCAGAGTTGGTCTGTGCTGTCCGCGCCGGGCGACGGGACCGGCAGCTTTGCGCGCTCGCGCAGGGCGATGCAGGCCGTGGACCAGCGGCTGGTGCAGCGCGAACACGGGCTGATTCAACTTCTCGCCCCGCCTTTCGACAAGTCGGATCTGGACCCCGGCTACATCCGCGGCTACGTGCCGGGGGTGAGGGAGAACGGCGGGCAATACACCCACGGCGCGATCTGGACGGCGATGGCCTTTGCCGCCCTGGGCGATGCGCGGCGTGCCTGGGAACTCACGACGATGATCAATCCGGTTAGCCATGCGTCATCGGCGCAGGGTGTGGCCACCTACAAGGTCGAGCCCTACGTGATGGCGGCCGACGTCTATGCCGTTGCGCCGCACATCGGGCGCGGCGGATGGAGCTGGTACACCGGGTCGGCCGGCTGGATGTACCGGCTTGTCGTGGAATCGCTGCTGGGTTTGCGACTGGCCGGGGAACGACTGTATCTGGCGCCCTGCCTGCCCGCGGATTGGCAGAGCTTCACGATCCACTACCGCTATCGGGAGACGGTCTACCACATCGTCGTGACTCAGACGCACGGTGGCGACGACGGGACGGGCGTTACCGTGGACGGTATCGAACAGCGCGACGGTGCGATCCCGCTGATCGACGACCGCCGGCCGCACTCGGTCGAGGTGATGGCAGTTTCGCGCTGATCGGGGACGGCTCGCGCCGGGGCGGGGGCGCATGCGTCGGGAAGCCTGCCTCATCGCGAGAAAGGGCCAGGCCGCTGCGAGCCATATTGCATGACGATGCCACGGGGATCGGCAATACATGACCGAACGAGATTACGACATCGTGGTGTACGGCGCGACGGGCTTTGTCGGCCGGCTGGCGGCCGAATACCTTGCTCACCGTATGCCCGGCGGGACGCTGCGCTGGGCGATCGCGGGGCGCAACCGCAGTAGGCTGGAAATCGTCAGGGAGCATGCTGGCGCTACGCCCGATGTGCTGGTTGCCGATAGCCGCAACCCGTCGGCCGTCGATGCGGTGTGCGCGCGCACGCGGGTTCTGCTCAACACCGCCGGACCGTTCGCGCTCTACGGCGGATCGGTGGTCGACGCCTGCGTTCGCGCGCAGACCCACTACGTCAACATCACGGGCGAGACGCCGTGGGTGAGGGGCCTCATCGAGCGCCATCACCAGCGGGCGTCGGCCAACGGCACGCGCATCGTTCCGTGTTGCGGCTTCGACTCGGTGCCGTCCGACCTCGGCAGCTACCTGACGGTGCGCCGCATGCAGCGCGAATTCGGCGTGCCCTGCGAACAGGTAAAGGGATACTTCCGCATGTCCGGCGGCATCAACGGCGGCACCGTCACCACTGCCCTGCACGGCTACGAATCCGGCGCCGCGCGGCATCAAAGCGCTCCGTTTCTTCTCGATCCGCGGGATGTGCACAGCAGGATGCAGATCGAGGGCAATCGCGACGTGGCAGGCACGCTATACGATGCCGATATCGGAAGCTGGGTCGGGCCATTCGTCATGGCCCCGATCAACACCCGCGTGGTGCGCCGCAGTGCCGCCTTGTTCGACCAGTGGCAAGAAGGCTATGGCCCGGACTTTGCCTATCAGGAGTACGTCAGATACAAGCCGCCGTTCGCGCGCTTGAAGGCCGGTGCGGCCACGGCCGGGCTGGGGCTGCTGGCGTGGGCCATGAACAGCGTCACCGGCCGGCGCGTTCTGCAGCGCCTGATGCCGAAGCCGGGCGAGGGGCCTTCGGCGCGGAGCAGGGAAGCGGGGTGGTTCGTGTGCGAAATGCTGGGCGTTGCCGCGGACGGACGTCGCGTGCATGGCCACATGCGGCATCGGGGCGACCCGTCCAATCAGGCAACGGTGCGCTTCGTCTGCGAATCGGCCCTGTGCCTCGCGTTGCACGAGGCCGAACTGCCGGGCGGGCCCGGGAGAGGCGGCGTACTGACGCCGGCGACCGCCCTCGGCGACGTGCTGGCCGAGCGATTGCGGCAATCGGGTATGCCGATTGAGATAACCGTGTGACTGAGCGGGGGAGGCGCAGCGGTATTCCGGGGTCGCGTCGCGTTTCTACGCGCAAGCGGCAGGGGCGTTGGGTCGAACCTGGCCAGATGGTGCGCAGGTCGCCTGCCCACCGTGATCGCAGTGGCGGTCACCGGCCCTGCCAGGCGTTGCCACCCGGCAAAACTCCCGGGACTGCTTATCGCACTATAAGAGGCTGGACCGCCGACTTGGCATCCTTGTTGGATTTCTTCACGGCCCTCTTCTCTTTGAGATTGAGCGTGGGATGCTTCTTGGTCTCTCGATTGCTTTTGCGGGTTGTGGTCATGAATGCATGCTCCTGCAAATCGCTACGCTTCGTCCCGCATTGCTATTTCGGCGGCGCCACGCAGCGTCTGCGCCAAGCTTACATGCTTGGGTTCCGCTTCCTGGTGCAACGCAAGGGAAGCTGGACGCTCAGCACGCAAGCGCAGGACTGTGGCTTTCCGCCAGATCCTTGACCATCTTGAGTCGATACGTCTCGTCGGATGCGGGATAGACGCAGACGCAATTGGCACCGTGCTTCTCGAAAGCCGCGAGATCGGCGGGTGTCCCAAGTGGATCCGACATGCTCGAGGTCTGCCCGATGTGTATCACTTCATGGTGGGCGCGCCGGAACGTGGTGTTGGTCAGGACCCGCTTGGTGACGAAGAAGACGGCGCCCACGGGACGGAAGCGTGTCTGGAACGGCCAAGTCTGGAAGCAGTACCTTTCGCCCGACTTGCCCGTCAGGAGGAGATCCGCATACTTGGCCATGGCAACCTCGGAAGCTTCATCAATGGCTCATCCTACTCCCTATGGAGGGTGAAAGACAGATCAATCGCAGAGCATGCCTTTCAGCACCGTGGCCGTGCAACGGTAGAATTGCACCTGTGAAACTGCATTTGTGTTGCGTTCCTGGCCGGCAATCGGCCGCACTCTTTGCTCCCGTGTTCTGCGCCACACCATGAGCAAGAGTGGTCATCTGCATCCGTCCGATATTCGCGGCGTCAGCCGCCTGGTGGTCGACGCGATAGTCGGCATTGCCCATCTGGTGGAGGCGATGCACGTCAATATCGCACATCTGCCGGGCCTACCGCGCCCAGTGGTTCCCGGGCCTGCGGGCGGCATCACCGGCCTGGTGTATCGCAGCGTGCGCCTGATCGCCGCCGGCGTAGGGCAGGTGCTGGACGCAGCGCTCGCGAGGTTCGTTCCGCTGCTGGGCGCGAACGACTCCTCGCCGCGGCGCGAAGGCCTCTTGGCTGCGATCAATGGCGTGCTGGGCGACTATCTTGCCGCTACCGGCAACCCACTGGCGGTCTCGATGCGGCTGCGCCGCGGTGGGCGTTCGCTGGATCTGGAACGTAACGCTTTGAGCACCGCCGTGGAGCGTCCCAGTGCGCACCTGCTGGTGATGGTGCATGGCCTTTGCATGAACGACCTGCAATGGCGCCGGCGCGGTCAGGATCCCGCGGAGTCGCTGGCCCGCGACTTGGGACATACGGCGCTCTATCTGCACTACAACAGCGGTCGCCACATCTGCGCCAACGGCCGCGATTTCGCCGATCTGCTGGAGAGGCTGGTGGAACAATGGCCGGTACCTGTGGAGTCCATGACCATCATCGCCCACAGCATGGGTGGATTGGTCGCGCGCAGCGCGTGCCATTACGCGGGCATCGCGGCTATGCGCTGGCCGGATTGCCTGCGCCAGATGGTCTTCATCGCCACGCCTCATCACGGAGCGCCGCTGGAGCGGGGTGGCAACTGGGTGGACCTGATCCTGGGAGTCAGTCCGTATACCGCGCCACTTGCGCGGCTTGGGAAGATCCGCAGTGCGGGCATCACGGATCTGCGCTACGGCAACTTGGTGAATGAAGACTGGGAGGGTCGCGATCGGTTCCAAGGCGGTGGCGACCGTCGGAGCGCTATTCCCCTGCCGGAAGGTGTCGCATGCTATGCGATTGCCGGCAGCAGTGCGCGGGCGATCGGCGATATGGGCCATAAGCTGCTAGGCGACGGGCTGGTCACCGTGGATAGCGCCCTGGGCCGGCATCGGGATTCGCGCAGAACTCTCGGGTTTTCCGAGGACAGGCAATGGGTCGGAGCCGGCATGGGCCATCTGGAACTGCTGACCCGCGCCAAGGTCTGGGCGCGGATCCGTGGCTGGCTGTCGGGAGCAGAGAGGCCTGCCACGCATCCCTTTCCGCTCGCCGATTGATCCCGGGTTGAACGACGCGTCAGCAGGCTGCGTGTTGCCGGGACTCGATTGGATCGTCGAGGCGAAGCGCTTCCTTGGGAGATGAGCCCGGCCATCTTCTTGGCGATCTCTTGCCGGGTCTCGGCGACGATCCCATAGCTACTGTTGGAGTTAGGCCATTACCCGTTCCCAGACGGGTCTGCCAAGCATGGATTGCAGAGCCTTTGGCCCACCTATCGCCATGAGCTGCGGAGGGTCAATACCGCCATCGCTTGCAGCAGTTGAGAAGCGCCTTGCGCCAGACTTTCCCCGCATTCTGTGGGAGCGAATTTCAATCGACATGCTCGCCTGAGTGAGCGCTTTCAGGAATCGAGTTTCCGCTCTATCACGTAGCGGGTGAGTTCGGCGTTGGACTTGAATCCCATCTTTTCGAGCACCCGCGTGCGGTAGGTACTGACCGTCTTGGGGCTGAGATGCAGCCGGTCGCCGATTTCCTTCAGGCGCTTGCCGGTGCTCATCGACAGCATTACCTCGAATTCTCGCGCTGAGAGCGACTCGTGGGCTTGCTTCGCGGGGGCGGTCAGGGAGCCGGCAAGCAGCCTCTCGGCAAGCCGCGGACTCAGATATCTCGCACCCTTCGAGACGCGCCGGATGGCATCGAGGATTTCCTGGGGCTCGCTGTCCTTCATCAGGTAGCCCGCGGCGCCGGCGTTGAGTGCCGCCATCGCATAGTCGTCCTCGGGGTACATGCTGAAAATCAGCACCTGGAGTGCGGGTAGCTTCTGCTTGATGCAGCGCAAGACCTCGAGTCCGTTGATGTCGGGCAATGCGACGTCCAGGAGCACCAGGTCGAAGGCCTGCCGCCCGAGTATCGCGAGCGCCTCCTTGCCGCTGTCTGCCTCGCCCGCGATCTGCAGGTCGGGCGCGCTGGCGAGAAACTGCTTCAGTCCGCCGCGGACTACCGAGTGGTCGTCGGCGATGAGTATGCTGGTCATCAGGTATCGATTGCCTTTGCGTCGGAGATCCCGCCGGCGGGGGCATGGTCACGCCGGTACATTGCGGCGATCGATGCGTCCGGCGAGTGGAAGCGGCGCCGCCTGTGGCCCCGATGATACCTGCCCCGGTGCGACCCCTTGCCAATCTGGCCTCGGCCATGGGCGGTCTGCGGTGGCGAACCGGGGAGGTACTCACATGGGGCAGGGTGCGCCGCGGGAGCGCCGCTTGCCGCCTACCTGGCGTGCGTCGATCCGGACGACCGGGCGCGGCTGAACGGCGTCCTCCGGGGGCTGACTCCGCACGCGCCCCAATGCGAGGCGAGTTATCGGTTGCGGGATCGATCGGGTACCTACGTTTCTGGCATCGACAGCGGTAGGGCGAGCTTCGATGCGGCGCAGCGGCTCGGGACTCTGGAACATCGAACGGCGCCTGGGCATGATCGGCGGCCGCATCGAAATCGAAAGCGAACCGGGTGAGGGGACCATCGTTCGGCTATCGGCGCCCATCGGTCGGCTGTCTCCCCAGCCAGTCGAAGCGCTTCGCCACACGGCAGGGGACGGTACGGCTGTCCCGCGTCCCATCAAAGGACAAGGACGCGGGGCATCGGGGCGACGATCCGCCAAGCCAAAGTCAGGCTGAAGCGAGCGCCTTTTCTCGTCTGCATCGCGATGCAGACGATGCCGCCAGGGATGCCTGCTCGGTGGCGCCGCATGGAGTCTGGACAGGACGCATGCGCCGCCCGGGCGGCGGGCTTGCGTGTCGGCCGGGACTTGTCGAGGCAAACAAGCGGGCGGTCCAGCGTTTGGGCCGGACCGCCGCGAAAACGGGCCCTTGCAGGCCCTTGATGCTCAGGACGTCTCGCTATCCCGCAAACCGAACGCTGCGCGGCCCACTGGCGGAGCCGAGCCGATGCTGCAGCCACTTGGCCGAGCCGGTTTGCCCGCTGGCGAGGCGCGCCGCCGGGGCCGCGTTCCTTCGGTGAGGCCGAACGCGCGCGCGCTTACCGCCAGCAGCTTTGCCTGGGCTTCGGTCGCCAGCGGCCCGTGCAGGCTAAGGTCGTTATTGCTAGCGGTGCCGTCGCGTCGGTCCGACCACAGGGCAACGTAGAAACCGCTATCGAGCGCCCGGCCGGTCGGTGTGTCACAGCGGCACGGCGGCCACAACGAGTTGATGGAGAATTCAGGGCCTGCCACCTGAACTACTTCAACGTGTCTCGCTTGCATGGGCATGCTCCTCGATCAGTCGGCTCTTGCTCCGGTGACCCTGCGGGCCACGAACCTGCACCCGTCCCGTACGGGCCGCAGTGTCGATGCCGTTGGTTGGTGCGCCGTCTCCTCTGGGGTTGGGGTGCGCAGAAGGGGCGATGCTTGCGCCTCGCCACTCCGGACTCGATCCTAGTCTCACGATCCTGCACCGGGCTAGAGTCGTGGTTCCGATTCGAAGTCGGCGTGGCGCGCGAGTCTTGTAGGGTTTGCCCTACGACGCGGGCAACCGACCCGGCCCGGCGCCGCAGCGGCGGCGATGCGGGGAGCACGACGTGGCCGATTCGCCCGCCGGCCGTCCCGGGCAGCAGACAAACGGCTAACATCACTTGTTTCGCATTGTTCGGAGAGCAGGATGAAACAGGCTGCAGATTCCGGCCGTCGCCGTTTCCTCGGGTTCGGGCTGGGCTCCGCCGCGCTGCTGGCGGCCGGTGCGGCCGCGTGGCCCGGATTGTCAGCGCGGGCGCGCGAGATGGAGGACTTCGTCAAGGGACCACCGATGCCGGATATCGCCCCGACGAGGCTCTCGGAGCATGTGTGGATGATCTACTCGCCCGACGGGTTTCCGACGCCGGAGAACCTCGGGATGATGTGCAACCTCAGCTTCGTGCTGACGAGCAAGGGCGTGGTGGTGCTGGATAGCGGCGCCTCGGTGCAGATCGGCGAGATGGCTCTGCGGCAGATCCGCAAGCTGACCGACAAGCCGGTGGTCGCGCTGTTCAATTCGCACTACCACGGCGATCACTGGTTGGGAAACCACGCCTTCGTCGATGCCTTCGGCAAGGATCTGCCGATCTACGCCCACGGCCACTCGAAAAAGGAGATCGAGGGCATCCAGGGCAACCTGTGGCGTAGCCTGATGGAGAAATGGACCAACCAGGCCACCGCGGGCACTCGCGTGGTGGCTCCCAACCAGGAGGTGAAGCACGGCACCGAGTTCGACTTCGGCGACGTCACCCTCCGCGTCCATGACTATGGCAAGGCGCACACGCCGGGCGACATCTGCGTAGAGGTGGTGCAGGACAGGCTGACCCACGTCGGCGACGTGGCGATGGACCGGCGCATCGCCAACATGGACGACGGTTCCTATCTCGGCACCTTCCGCTACTACGACGGCCTGGAAAAGCACGCCGCGTCGCGCGTCTGGGTACCCGGGCACGGCCAGGCGGGGCCTGAGGTGCTGAAGTGGAATCGCGAACTGTTCGAGGGGATCTATTACCCCTGCGAAGCGGCCGTCAAGGCTGGGCAGGAGATGGTCGCCGCGCGCGCCGCGGTGCTCGCCGATCCGCGGGTGACGAGCCGGATGCAGGACACCAAGGGCTTCGACGCCAACATCGGGAAGTACGTCAGCCTCGCCTACCTGGAAGCGGAAGCCGTGGCGTTCTGATCCCGGCGCCCTTGGAGCTTGTGAAGAAATCGTAGCGGGCGGTCCGCGGGCGAGGCGCACGGAACGCCGCGTCGAGACATACACATAGATAGGCGAGGAGCGAGCACCACGCAACTAAGCCACGCAACTAAGCCACGCAACTAAGCCACGCAACTAAGCCACGCAACTAAGCCCACGGGACGCGCAGTAGAGTTATTCAAGGCTCTCAGTGGAGGGCGAAGATGTCGCCGGTGACCGTGCCTTCCCCGCGCTTCAGCCGGCGGGGCGAGGCAGCGTCATAGACCACCAGCAATGCTGGGCCGGCCCTGCCGTCGGGGGCGAGCAGGCAGATTCCTTCGGCATGATCGGTCCCCTTCTCCGCGCCCTGGCCGAAGGGCAGGTCGCCGACGACGCTCAGCGCATCGCCCGACACCAGGCCTTCGCCGCGCGCCGCGGCGCCGCCAAGCCAGCGGTAGATCTTCACGGGGCCGTCGAGGTCCATGGTCGGCCCGGCGAGGATCAGCAGGTCCTCGCCATGGAGGCACAAGTCGCGTATGCCGAGGCCATCGAGATGGAGGAAGTGCTTGCGATAGGGCAGCCTGTCGGGCCCGATGCCTTTCAGCTTGAGTCGCGTTGGGTCGCCGTCGGCTGGCGCGGGCCGCAGTTCGAGAATCACCGCCCAACCGCGCAGCACCGGGCCGCGCAGCCCGAGCAAGACGCGGTCGCCGGCGACCGCGAGGCCCTCGATGTCGAATCCGTTGTCCTTGCCGGGAATGGCCAGCGAGGCTTTCAGGTGCTCGTCCCGCGCCAGGGCCTGGGTGAGTTCGTTGCCGGTGTCGTCCCCGCGCAGCCGTGCGGCGGTGCGCTTGCCCTCCGGGCCCTTCGCCATCTTCGCCAGAGACTGCCCGTCCGGCGCTTCCACCACCGGGATGCGGGCCAGCAGGTAGCGGTTGCCGTCGCGGCTCACCTTCGCCAGCCGCTTGGCGCCCTTCGCCGCGGCCTCGCCATCCCTCGGCCTGGCCCGCTTCAGACTGTGCGAACCGACCAGCCAGAGGTAGCCGTCCCTGACGTCGACCCCCTCCACGTCCGCCTCCTCGATGTCGTCGGGATCGGTGGGCGGTGGAACCGGCAGGTCGAGGTAGTCGCCCAGCGGGAAATGGCGGTGACCGGAAAAACGCAGAACGCCACGCGGACCTTCTTCCTGCGAGAGCCGTTCCAGGCTGATGGTTTCGTCGTTGGCGAGCCACAGACTGCGGCCGACCTGAAAGACGACCGAGAGCCGGTGCCGGAGTTCCTTGCCCTTGCTGAAGGGGTTGCGTTCGGTGTCGAACTGCAGCAGCGCGCTGCCAATCATGTTCATGAAGTTGACTCTCCCTTGCTTGCTGCCCGCTGCGGCGGGCTCACGCTGCCCACCCGTTCCAGAGGTCAAGTCGCTTATGGCGTCCCGGGCCAGCCCGTGGCCACTGCCAGCGAGTCTAACCCGGTGCGGATTTCTGGGTACGGCCGCGTTCGCAAGTCGTTCAGCGTGAAGGATTGCCGGGACACGGTGCGGTCGCGGCGGCACACTAGGATCACGCAGGCAAGGCAGGAAGGTCAGTCCCTCATCGGTAAAGCCGCCAGTGGCGGCAAGGCAGGCCCCGTCGGAATCGCATCCGGCGGGGCTTTCCACTTGTGCGGGTGTGGCAGCCAAAAACAAGAAGGCCGGCGCTTGGGTCGCCGGCCTTTTAAGCCCCTGTCGTTGCCATCAACCAGGAGGAGGTCAGGGCCAAGAGTACGCCGCCGGGATGGCGGCGGGAATCGGCGACCTTCGGTAGTTTGTGTCGTGTTTCGTCCTACAGGGCAAGGACTTGTTGCATCGCGACCAGTCCTGCGGCGGAGTGGACGCGAAGCCGTGTGGGCGCGCCACGATCCGCCCTGGAAACCCCGGCTTCTTCGTCGCACCGAAACTTGCCTCGAAATCGAGTAAGCACCTGGAGGGTCTCGCACTGATTGCCGATGCCCCGCGACTTCCTGCACTGCGCCTCGACGCGGATGGGCGGCGGCGCGTCGATTACCGCCGGATACTTGCGCTGGCCACGCCGCTGTTCCTGAACTCGGCCGTGCAGGCGGTCCTCAGCCTGACGGACACCTGGTTCATCGGCCGCATCTCCACCGCGGCGACGGCGGCCATGGGCGCCACCTACTTTCTGGTGCTGGTGTTCGTGCTTTTTGCCGGCGGCATCGGCATGGGGGTGCAGACCCTGGTGGCCCATGCCTGGGGCGCGCGGCGCAGGCGCCGCGCGGCGGCGGCAGTGTGGGCCGGACTGTGGGCCTCGTTGGGAACCGTGCCGTTCTTCGTTGCGCTCGCGGCGGGTGGGCGCTGGCTACTTGCCCCCTTCGGCCTGAGTAGTGAAATAGAGTCGCTGGCCCTCGACTACTGGGTGCCGCGCATGCTCGGCGGGCCGCTGGCGGTGGCGTTGTGGGTGGTGCTCGGCTTCTTCAACGGCATCGGCCGCACCCCGGTGACCCTCGCTCTCAACGTGTTCGTCATGGTGCTCAACGCCGGTCTGAACGATCTGCTGATCTTCCGCCTCGGCATGGGCATGGCCGGCGCCGCCTGGGCCACCAGCGCGTCGCTCGCCGCCGGCATGCTGGCGGGGGCGCTGCTGTTCGCCAGCCGCGGCGTGCATCGCGAGTATGCCAGCCGCCTGACGTGGCGCCCGCAGCTGGGGCGCATCCTGCGCGTCGTGAACTTCGGATTGCCGATGGGGCTCTCCGTGACGATGGACCTGCTGGCGCTGGCGCTGTTCCAGTTGATGCAGGTACGGCTTGGCGCGGTGGACGGAGCGGCGACGCAGATCGCGATGATGCTGACCTCGCTGTGCTACATGCCGGCGGTCGGCTTCGGCATGGCCGGCACGACGCTGGTGGGTCAGTCGATCGGGGCCGGCGACCGGGACTGGGCCTACCGCCTGGGCAATGCGACGATCCGCATGTCGGTAGCCTACATGGGCGTGGCGGGGCTGGTACTGGCGTCCCTCGGTCCCTGGCTTCTGCCGCTGTTCGTTGCCGACGGCGATCCCCATGGCAGGGAGGTGGTGAGGCTCGGCGCCCTGCTGCTCTGGCTGGCCGCCGCCTACCAGGCCTTCGACGGCCTGAACATCGGTTCCTCGTTCTGCCTGCGCGGTGCCGGCGATGCCCGCGTGCCGGCGCTGCTGGTGCTCGCGCTGGCCTGGAGCGTGTTCATGCCCCTGGCCCATGCGCTTACCTTCGCGCCCGGCCAGGGGTGGCTGGATCTGCCGCTCCAGGCCGGGTGGGGCGCCGCCGGCGGCTGGATTGCCGCCATCATCTACGTGTCGGCCCTCGGCGTCGCGCTCGCCCTGCGCTGGCATTCCGGCGCCTGGCGCAGACTGACTTTGCGCTGAGGAGCGCGACCGACGTCGGAGGGGTTACGCGGCCGCGCCGCAACCACGTCCCTTTTCCGCGAGCAGTTCCGCTACCACGGCTTCGTAGGCTTCCTCCAGTTCGGCAAGCAGCGGCGCCATGCCGTCGGTGGTGCCGGCCATGCCGATCCGCTCCAGGCGAACGCAGATCTCCGACATGCGGGGGATGCCAAGGTTGTCGAGGCTGGACTGGAGGCGGTGGGCGGTTTGTTCCAGCAGCCGCGGGTTGTCCTGGTTCCGGGCGCGGCGCAGCGTTTCGAGGTGCAGGGGGGAGTCGGCCAGGAACAGGTCGATCAGGTCGTCCACCGGGTCGGGATTGTGTGCATCGCCCAAGCTGCGCAGGTAGTTGATGCGCGACGGGTCGAGCAGCCTGGGCGGCGCGGCGACGAGCGCGTGCTCGTCCTCCGGCGCCTGCGATGGCGCTGCGGGTGGGCCGGGGAGCGCCAGTGCTGCGCCCTCGATGGCCAGCCGCAGATCCTTCAGCTCGACGGGCTTGGGGACGTAGCCATTCATGCCGGCGGCGATGCACTTTTCGCGGTCGCCGGGCATGGCATTGGCCGTCATGGCGATGACATGGGGCCGCGCGGCATCGCCGCAGCGGCTGCGGATGCGCCGCGTGGCCTCCAGGCCGTCCATGACCGGCATCTGCACGTCCATCAGCACCACGTCGTAGTTCTGGCGCTCCAGAGCGTCGAGCGCCTCCTCGCCGTTGGCCACCACGTCGGCGCGGTAGCCGAGGTGGCCGAGCAGGCGCACCATCACCTTCTGGTTGATGACGTTGTCTTCAGCGACGAGAATCGACAGCGGCAGGTGCTCGGCCGGCCTGCCGGCCGATACGGCCGGCGCACTTGGTGGCCCAGCGGGCGGCGCGATGTTGAGCGCGTTGACCAGCACGTCGAAGAGCTGGTTGGGCTTGATCGGCTTGTTGAGGTAGGCGGCGAAGCGCGCCTGCTCCACGGCACGGCTCTTCGGCCGGTTCACCATCGAGGTCAGCATGATCAGGGGCAGCGCCTGCGGGTCGCGGTACTTGCGGATCTCCTGCGCCAGGCCGAGGCCGTCCATCTCCGGCATGCTCATGTCGAGGATCGCGACGTCGAAGGCATGGCCGTGGCGAATCAGGTCCAGCGCCTCGACCGCGGTGGCGGCCGCGTGGGGAAGCAAGCCCCACAGCAGCATCTGCTTGACCAGGATGCGGCGGTTGGTGGTGTTGTCGTCAACGATAAGGATGCGCCGGCCGCTGAGCACCGACGAGTGCTCCTGTAGGTAGCTGCGAGCCAGACTGGGTCCGCCGGCCTGAGCGCGCACGCTGAAGTGGAAGATCGACCCGACATTCGGTTCGCTCTCCACCCACAGGGTTCCGCCCAACATCTCGGCCAGGCGCTTGCTGATCGCCAGCCCCAGTCCCGAGCCGCCGTACTTGCGCGTGGTGGACGCGTCGAGCTGGCTGAACGACTGGAACAGGTGGCGGATGCGCTCGCGCGGGATGCCGATGCCTGTGTCCTTGACGCTGAGGCGCACTTCGTGCTCGCCGGTGGGCAGTGGCGTCGCCTCCACCAGCACCAGCACTTCGCCGCGGGGCGTGAACTTTATTGCGTTGGAGATCAGGTTGACGAGGATCTGGCGCAGTCGCGTGGCATCGCTGACGAGGACCGCCGGAACCCCGTCGTCGATGAGGTAGGCGAGGTTGAGGTTCTTTTCCGCCGCATTGGGCGCCAGCAGGTCGAGCGACTCCTCGATGGTGCGGCGCAGGTCGAAGGGGTGGCGCTCCAGTTCGAGCTTGCCGAGTTCGATCTTCGAGTAGTCGAGGATGTCGTTGATGATGTGCAGCAGCGCCTCGCTGCTGGCGCGTATGGTCTGGACGTAGTCCTTCTGCTCGTCCGTCACCAGGGTGTCGAGCAGCAGGCTGGTCATGCCGATCACCGCGTTGAGGGGGGTGCGGATCTCGTGGCTCATGTTAGCCAGGAACATGCTCTTGGCCTGGGTGGCCGCTTCCGCCGACTCCTTGGCGTGCTCCAGCATCTCGTCGCGCTGCTTGCGCACAGTGATGTCGCGCAGGATGGCGGTGAAGATCACGCCCTCGGGTACGTCGAGCCGCGAGATCGACGCCTCGGCCGGGAACAGCGTGCCGTCGCGCCGTTCGCCGAAGATCTCGCGCCGCTCGCCCATGCGCCGCGCCACCTCGCCTGACTCCTGGAAGACCTGTATGTGCGCCCGGTGCAGCTTGCGCGTGTCGGGCGGCAGCAGCAGGTCGAGGGAGCGGCCGATCACCTCGTCGGCGCGATAGCCGAAGATCCTTTCCGCGCCGTGATTGAAGAACAGGATGTTCTGCGCCCCGTTCAACGCACACGATCGCGTCGTCGGCAATGTCGAGGATGCCGAGGACACGATCGAGCGACAGGGCGGGCAGGGTCATGGACCCGCTGCCGGAGCGCGGCGCCCCTTACTTCGCAGCGGCCATCCGCTGCTCCAGGCTGGCCACCGAGACCGCGCCGGGAATGCGTTCGCCGTTGGAAAGGAAGATGGTGGGCGTGCCGCGGATGTTGAGCTTCTGGCCCAGCGCCACCGTCTTGTCCACTGCCGAGGTGTCGCAGTCGGTCTTGCTGCCGGGATTGGTGTTGTTGATCATCCAGTCGTTCCAGGCCTTGGCGCGGTCGGCGGCGCACCAGATAGCCTTCGATTTTTCGCTCGAATCGGGCGAGAGGATCGGATAGAGGAAGGTGTAAATGGTGACGTCGTTCATCGCCTGCATGTCCTTCGCCAGCTTCTTGCAGTAGCCGCAGTTGGGATCCTCGAAGGTGGCGAAGACGCGCTTGCCGTTGCCGCGCACCTGCTTCACCGCGAGACTCACGGGGAGGTCGGAGAAGTTGATCTGGGACAGCTTGTTCTTGCGCTCCTCGGTGAGGTCCTTGCGCGTCTTCGCGTCGATGATGTTGCCGGTGATGATGTAGGTGACCTTCTCGTCGGCGTAGATGATGTCGTTGCCGGTGCGGATTTCGTATAGACCGCCGAGATAGGGCGTCTTGCGCACGCCGTCGATCGGCAGTCCGGGAAAGGCAGCCTCCACCGCCTTCTTTACCGCAGCCTCGTCGGCCAGGGCATTGCCCGTCAGCAGCGCAGCGCCCGCCAGGGCAATCGCGAGGGTTCGTTTCAGCATGGTTTCTCCAGGGTCAGGTGAGCGGTTCATCCCAGTGCGTAGCGCACCAGCGTGTTGCGTACGACAGGAAGACGGTTGGTGAGGTTCAGGCCGGCGTTGCGCAGCCAGGCGAGCGGCGCGATCTGTGGCCGGAACAGGTGGTTGAGCGCATGGGTGACGCCCTGCAGCGCCTGCACTTCTTCGGCGCGGGCGCGCTCAAAGGGCCGCAGCTCCCGCTCCAGCCCGAAATCCCGATAGTCGGGCAGCGCCATGATCGTCTGCGCCAGCACCCGCGCGTCCTGGAATCCCAGGTTGATGCCGTGCCCCGACAGGGGGTGGATGGCATGAGCGGCGTCGCCGATCAATGCGATTCTCGGCGCGACGCTGCGCGGCACCCGCATCAGCCGCAGCGGAAAAGCGGCCGCCGGGGTCAGCGCTTCGAGCCGGCCGAGGCGGTGGCCGCCCGCCGCGGCCACTCGCTCGCACAGTGCCTCCGGTGACAGCGCGACGAGTTCGTCAGCGAGGGCATCCGGGGCGGACCAGACGATGGAAATGGCGTTGCCGGCCAGCGGCAGCCAGGCCAGCACCGAGTTGCCGAGGAACCACTGAAAGGCCTTGTTGTAGTGCGGGCGTTGGCAGGTGAAGTTGGCGACTACGCCCTTCTCGCCGTAGGGCGTGACAGCCGCGTCGATGCCGGCCTGGCGCCGCACCCAGGAATCCGCGCCATCGGCCGCCACCACCAGCCGCGCCTCGACGTTGCTGCCGTCGGCAAGGGCGAGCGTCGCCGCAGGGGTGCCGATTTCGAGCGATGCGGGCTGGGCCGGACACAGCAGCGTCACGTTGGGCTGGCGCTTGACCGACTCCCACAGCTCGCGCTGCATCAGGCCCGCTTCGATCATGAACGCGAGTTCGTCGACGCCGGCGCCGTAGGCCGAGAAATCGAGTCGCGCGCCACGGTCGCCGTAGATTTCCATGTCATGGACCGGAGTGATCCGCGACTGGTCGAGATGGGCCCAGGCGCCGATCTCGTCGAGAAAGCGGCGGTTGGCCGGGCTGATGGCATAGATGCGCGAATCCCAGCCCGGCGCGGCGGCGGCAGGCGGCCGGTTGTCGATCAGCGCGATTCTGAGCTTGCTCGCGCGCAGCGCCACCGCAAGGCTCGCACCGGCCAGGCCGGCGCCGACGATGGCGATGTCGGTATCGATGCGTACCACGTTGGAGGGGCGGGCGGAAACCGGAAAGGGGACCGATTATGGCACGCGCTGCTCGCGAATCGGCCTACGGGAAGGAGGGCTGGATGGGGCTGGATGGTGGTGATGAGTGGACTTGAACCACCGACCTACGGATTATGAATCCGTCGCTCTAACCGGCTGAGCTACATCACCACGGAAAGCGGCGCAGAATAGCAGAAACGGCGCCGGCCGATCAAGGCCGAGCGCCGGGGCGCGCGGCTGGCGCGCTCCTTCCCTTGGCCCGCATTCGGCGACCATAATGCCGGCTGGCTGCAAGGCGAACTGTCTGGGAGGCGTCCGCGGCGAGCGGATTGGTGCATGGCAACGGTTCTTGATCGGGGGCGCATCGGAGCGGGCCGGCGCGGCATGGTGCGGCCTCGCGCGGTCACGCTGCGCCGCCAGCTCTACCTGGCGCTGCTGGCGCTGAGCGTGCCGGTGTGGCTTTGGCTCGGCTACGAGGTGGCCTCCCACTATCAGGAAACCCTGAGTGCCGAGGGGACGGCGATGCGCAACCTGGCGGCGATCAGCGCCGCCGACATCGAACGCTTCATGGACGATTCGGAGGGCATCCTGGCCCGCTTGGCGGCACGCCCGTCAGTGAAAGCGATGGATCGTCGCGCTTGCGACGCCGCCTTCGCTGCGTTGCCGCTGAGCGCGCGCTTCGAGGATCTGGCGACCACGGACCGCAGCGGCCGCCTCGTCTGCTCGGCGCTGCCGGTCGACGCCGAGGCGGTCGGCGCGGACGACGGTGCCGGCGGCGCACGGTCGTCCGCCGACGGCTTCGGGATCGGCAACATCCGACCCGGCCGGCAGCCGGGAAGCTGGGTGATCGATCTGTCTTATCCGGTGCGGGGGGAAGACGGGCGCACGGTCGGCCAGTTGAGCGGCGTGGTGAATCTGCTGCGCTTTCATCCGATAGCCGCGCGCGCCATGTTGCCGGACGGGGCCGTGGCGGGTGTGGTGGACGGCCGGGGCGTGCTGCTGGCGCGCTCGCTGGAGCCGGAGCGCTACGTCGGCCGCCAGGTTGGCGACAGCCCGCAGGGCCGCATCCTGCTGGAAGGGCGCGACGGTGCGGCGGGCGCTCCGGATATCGATGGGTCCGAACGCCTGTTCGGCTTCGTGCCGGTGCGCGGGACCGACTGGGTGGTGTATGCCGGCATCCAGGCGAAGATCGTAACCGCGCGCACCTGGGGCTACGCGGTGACGCATTTGATCATCGGCGCCTCGACCCTCGGTCTGATGCTGGTCTTCGGGCTGCTGCTGATGCGACGCGTCGAGGAGCCCATCGCCCGTATCGCCCAGGCTGCCCGCGCGATCGGCGACGGGAAGGCGGAAGTCAGACTCCAGGAGACGGGTCCGCGCGAGGTGGTGGAACTGGGCCGCCGCTTCAACGCCATGCTCGACACGCTGGCGGCCCAGCGCCGTTCCATCGAGGAGGGTCAGGCGCGCCTGCTGAGCGTGCTCAACAACGTGCAGGAGGTTGTCTATTCGGGCACGCCCGACGGCAGCCATTTCAATCTGGTCAGTCCGGCGTGCGAGCGGGTGTTCGGCTACCCGGCGGATCAGTTCCATCGCCGCCCCGAACTCTGGCTGGAGATGGTGCTGGAAGAGGATCGCGAAGCGCTTGCGACGTCGCGGCACGACCGCGGGCAGGGCGAGACCGCGCAGGCCCAGTACCGCATCCGCCGTGCCGACGGCGGCATCCGCTGGATGCAGGACCGCTCGTGGGTGGTGCGCGATGCCGCCGGAAAGGCGCTGCGGGTGGATGGGCTGGTGCACGACATTACCGAGCGCCGCGACGCCGAGCAGTCGCTGCGCGACAGCGAGCACCGCTTCCGCTCCATCGTCGAATCGAGCCCGGTGCCACTGTGCATCGTTTCCTTCCACGCCGGCCAGGTTCGCTACGTCAACGAGGCATTCAGCCTCGCCTTCGGCATTCCGGCGGACCAAGCGATCGGTCGGGCGGTCGCCGAGTTCTTCGCCGATCCCGCCGATCTGGCCCGCAGCATCGTCGAGCTGAAGCAGGAGGGACGCCTGAGCCATCAGGAGATCCCGGTCAGGCGGGGAGACGGGCGGATCTTCTGGGTCGTGGTGTCGGCCCGGCGGGCGGATTTCGAGGGAGTGCCGGCGGTGTTCGCAAGCTACATGGACATCACCGCGCGGCGCCAGGCGGAGGAATCGCTGCGCGCCAGCGAAGAGCGTTTCCGCACCCTGGTGGCGGCACTCGCCGAGGGCGTGGCACTGCACGACGCCACCGGCCGGCCGGTGACCTGCAATGCGGCAGCCAAGGCGATCCTGGGCAGCGGCGACGGTCGCCTGCCCCAGTTCGGGCTGGTCGACGGCGGCTGCAGGCTGCTGCGCGGCGGCGGCGCCGACCTGCCCCTGTCGGAGCATCCGGTCATGGTCTCGCTGGCCAGCGGCAAGCCGCGGCGCGATGTGGTGTTGGGCATGCGCCGCCAAGATGGCTCAGAGATCTGGCTCTCGGTCAACACCCAGCCCCTGTTCCATCCGGAGGCGGCGCGGCCCTATGCCGTGGTCTCCTCGTTCAGCGACATCACCGACCGGATGCGCGCCGAGTCGGCGATCCGCGAACTCAACGAAACGCTGGAACAGCGGGTGACGCAGCGCACGGCCGAGCTCGAAATTGCGAACAGGGAGCTGGAGTCCTTCTCCTACTCGGTGTCCCACGATCTGCGCGCGCCCTTGCGTTCGATCAACGGCTTCTCCCACATCATCAAGGAGACGGAGCGCGCCCGAATGTCCGAGGAGGGCGTGCATCTGCTGGAGCGGGTGATCGGCGCCACCAACCGCATGGGCCAACTGATCGACGACATCCTGCGCTTCTCCCGCGTCAGCCGCACCGAATTCCAGTCCGGCGTGGTCGATTTGCGCAGCCTCGCCGCTTCAGTGGCGGAGGAACTGCGGGATGTCTATCCCGCCGCGCGCATCGAGATCGGCGCGCTGCCCCGCGTGCGCGGCGATCAGGCGATGCTGCGGCAGGTTCTTCTCAACCTGATCGACAACGCCCTCAAGTTCAGTGCCCACCGTCCACTGCCGCGGGTCGATGTCGGGGCGGCGAGCGGGGAGCGGGGAGAAACGGTGTGTTACGTCCGCGACAACGGGGCCGGATTCGACATGCGCTACGCGGGCCGGCTGTTCGGCGTTTTCCAGCGCATGCACAGCAGCACCGAGTTCGCCGGCACCGGCGTGGGCCTGGCGGTGGTCAAGCGAATCGTCGAACGCCACAAGGGACGCATCTGGGCCGAGGCCGAACCCGACAGGGGCGCCTGTTTCTCCTTCACCCTGCCTCGCCTCGATTGAGCCCCGTCCCGGCAGCCGGGGTGCCCGCCGCCCCTCGCTCAAGTTCGCGGCGGCGGTGCCGCAACCCAGAACGGGCCTCGCCGCGGCGCTGTTGTCTGCCTGCCCTGATCTATAATCGATTCCGAGTGAACCTTTCGAACGCAATGCCATGGATCCGCTGATCCCGGCCATCGTAAGCACCTTGATCCAGACGCTGATGTCCATGCCGTCGGACCCGCCGCCGGTGGCCGACACGCTTGCCCGGCCAATCCCGGTCGAGGCGGCACGCGCCTACATGCATCCCCCCGAGAACGGGCAGATTGCCCTCGACGGCACGGTTTACGCGTTGTCTCCCGGCGCCCAGATCCGGGACTCGCGCAACCTCATCGTCCAGCCGGGTGGCGTGCAGCAGGCCGCGACGGTGCGCTACCTCACCGACGCGACCGGGGCGGTGCATCGCATCTGGATCCTCGGTCCGAGCGAAGCCCAAGGCCTCTCCCGCTGAGACCGATGCCAGGCAAGTTCTTCATCCGCACCTTCGGGTGCCAGATGAACGACTACGATTCCCAGCGCATGGCCGACATGCTCGCCGCAACGCAGGGCATGGAGCGCACCGACGTCCCCGACGACGCCGACATCATCGTGTTCAACACCTGCTCGGTGCGCGAAAAGGCGCAGGAGAAGGTGTTCCACGATCTGGGCCGGGTGCGCCACCTGAAGCAGGCGCGCCCAGGGCTGATGATTGGCGTCGGCGGCTGCGTGGCGAGCCAGGAGGGGGCGGCGATCGTACAGCGCGCCGGCTACGTCGATTTCGTCTTCGGTCCCCAGACCCTGCACCGCCTGCCTGAACTGATCGCGCGACGGCGCGAATCGGGCCGCCCCCAGGTGGACGTATCCTTCCCCGAGGTCGAGAAGTTCGACCACCTGCCGCCGGCGCGGGTGGAAGGTGCGGCGGCCTTTGTCTCGATCATGGAAGGCTGCAGCAAATACTGCACTTTCTGCGTCGTGCCCTACACCCGCGGCGAGGAAGTATCGCGCCCCTTCGAGGACGTGCTGGCGGAAGTGGCGGGACTTGCGGCACAGAGCGTTCGTGAAATCACTCTCCTGGGGCAGAACGTCAACGCCTACCGTGGCGCGATGGCCGACGGCGAGTCCGCCGATCTGGCCCTGCTGCTGGAATACGTGACCGAAGTGCCCGGCGTCGAACGCATCCGCTTCACCACCTCCCATCCGCGCGAGTTCGGACCGCGGTTGATCGAGGCCTACGCCCGCATCCCCAAGCTCGCCGGCCAGTTGCACCTGCCGGTGCAGTCCGGCTCCGACCGGGTGCTGGCGGCGATGAAGCGCGGCTACACGGCACTGGAATACAAGTCCATCGTGCGGCGGCTGCGCCAGGCGCGGCCGGGCATCTCGCTGTCGTCGGACTTCATCGTCGGCTTTCCCGGCGAGAGCGAGGCCGACTTCGAGCAGACGATGCGCCTCATCGACGACGTGCGCTTCGACGGCTCCTTCAGCTTCCTCTACAGCCCGCGCCCCGGCACGCCGGCGGCGGAACTGCGCGACGACACGCCGGCGGAGGTGAAGTCGGCGCGGCTCGCGAAGCTCCAGGCGCGCATCGAGGAACAGTACCAGGCCAACAGCCAGCGGATGGTCGGCAGCCGCCAGCGGGTGCTGGTGGACGGGCCGTCGCGCAAGGATGAGCAGGAACTCGCCGGGCGCACCGAGAACAACCGGGTGGTGAACTTCGCCGGCGGTCGGCGGCTCATCGGTCACTACGTGGAAGTCAGCATCACCGCGGCGCTGCCCCACTCGCTGCGCGGCGAAGTGGCGACGCTTTGAGGATGCGTCCCCTCGAAATCACCCTGGAACCGCTGGACAACCAGCGGCTCGCCAACCTGTGCGGCGTGCTGGACGAGCATCTGCGCCAGATCGAGACCGCCTACGACATCGCCATCGCGCGCCGCGGCGAGCACTTTCGCCTCGCCGGCCATCCGGCCCAGACCCAGCGCGCGGCCGCCGCGCTGCGCCACTTCTACGATGCGGCCGGCGACCACCTGAGCATAGACGACATCCAGCTTGGGCTGGTGGAACTGGCCAACCGCAGCCAGGCTGCGGCGCCGGCGCCGGCGCTGCTCACCCGCAAGGCCGATCTGCACGGCCGCACGCCGCGCCAGGTGCAGTACCTGCGCCAGATCCAGGAGCACGACATCACCTTCGGCGTTGGCCCCGCCGGCACCGGCAAGACCTACCTCGCGGTGGCCTCGGCGGTGGACGCCTACGAGCGCGAGCAGGTGGCGCGCATCGTGCTGACGCGGCCCGCGGTGGAGGCGGGGGAGCGGCTCGGCTTCCTGCCCGGCGACCTGGCGCAGAAGGTCGATCCGTATCTGCGGCCGCTCTACGACGCTCTGTATGACCTGATGGGCTTCGACAAGGTGGCCAAGCTGTTCGAGCGTCAGGCGATCGAGATCGCGCCGCTGGCCTATATGCGCGGGCGCACCCTGAACCATGCCTTCATCATCCTCGACGAGGCGCAGAACACCACGCCCGAGCAGATGAAGATGTTCCTCACCCGTATCGGCATCGGCGCCCGCGCGGTGATCACCGGCGATGTCACCCAGATCGATCTTCAGCGCGGCCAGAAAAGCGGCCTGATCGAGGCGCGGCTGATCCTGCAGGAGGTGCGCGGCATCGCCTTCACCGAGTTCCAGTCCGAGGACGTGGTGCGCCATCCGCTGGTGGCGCGCATCGTCGCCGCCTACGAGGCCCATGGGCAACGCAAGGACGCGGGCTGAGCCGCCGCCCGCCCTGATCGAGGGGCGCCTGTCGCTGGCGGTGCAATACGCCGTTCATGATGAAGGCCTACCCTCGCGACCGCAGATCCGACGGTGGGTCAGCGCCTGCAAGGCGGGTACGGCGCAGGTGACCGTGCGCTTCGTGGACGCGGAGGAGGGCCGCGAGCTGAATGCCCGCTACCGCGGCAAGGACTACGCCACCAATGTGCTGTCCTTCCCCTACGCCCCGCCGCCGAAACTGGAGGGCGACCTGGTGGTGTGCGCCGACGTGGTGCGGCGCGAGGCGCAGGCCCAGGTCAAGCCCCCGCAGGCCCACTTCGCCCACCTGATCGTGCATGGTATGCTGCATTTGCAGGGTTTCGACCACGAGAACGACATCGACGCCGCGCGCATGGAGCAGAGGGAGATAGCGATAATGGCGCAGCTGGGCTATGCGAATCCGTATGAGGAAAGCAGGATTCAGGATTCAGGATCTAGGATCTAGCAAGCAACCCAAGTTCGATCCCGAATCCTGAATCCTAGATCCTGAATCCTGAAAGAATGGACCCCTCCCCTAGTCGGCCGTCCTGGCTGGAACGGATTTCCGCCATGCTGCTGCGGGAACCGGAAGACCGCGAGCAGCTCATGGAACTGCTGCATTCCGCCTACGAGCGCAACCTGCTCGACGCGGACGCTCTCACCATCATCGAAGGCGCGCTGCAGGTGTCCGACATGCAGGTGCGCGACGTCATGGTGCCGCGGGCGCAGATGCAGGTGATCGAGATCGGCGAGCCGCCGGAGAAGTTCATCGACTACGTGATCGAGACCGCCCACTCGCGCTTTCCGGTGATCGGCGAGAGCAAGGACGACGTCATCGGCATCCTGCTCGCCAAGGATCTGCTGCGCTACTACTCGGGCAAGGAACTCAACGTGCGCGACATGCTGCGCCCGGCGGTGTTCATCCCGGAATCGAAGCGCCTCAACGTGCTGCTGCGGGAGTTCCGCGTCAGCCACAACCACATGGCGATCGTGGTGGACGAGTACGGCGGCGTGGCGGGGCTGGTCACCATCGAGGACGTGCTGGAGCAGATCGTCGGCGACATAGAGGACGAATTCGACTTCGACGAGGCCTCGGACAACATCCTGCTCGACCAGGCCGGGCGCTACCGGGTCAAGGCCCAGACCGAGATCGCCGACTTCAACGCCGCCTTCGGCGCCAGCTTCAGCGACGACGAGTGCGACACCGTTGGCGGCCTGGTGATTCATCACCTCGGGCGCCTGCCCGAGCGCGGCGAAACGATGCTGCTCGACGGCCTGCGCCTCCAGGTGCTGCGCGCCGATTCGCGCCGCGTGCATACCCTGCTGGTGGACCGCCCGCCGCAGCCGGCGGCGGAATAGCCGGCGCCGCCTTCCCTTGCGCGTGCTTTCCCGCAAGGCCTTGGGGCTGACAGCCCTCGCGTTCCTGCTGGGTGCCGCGACGGTGCTCGGCTTCGCGCCCTTCGGCCTGTTTCCGCTGCCGCTGCTGACGCTGGCCGGCGCCTTCGCCCTGTGGCGCGCGAAAGTCAGTCCCCGCGAAGCGGCGTTGTCCGGCTATGTCTTCGGACTGGGGCTGTTCCTCGCCGGCGTATCGTGGATCTACGTCAGCCTCAGCCAGTTCGGCGGCATGCCGGCGCCGCTGGCGGCGTTCGCCACGCTGCTGTTCTGCGCGCTGCTGGCGCTGTTCCCCGCCGCCGCCGCCTGGCTCTGGGCGCTGTTGCGGCGCGACCGGGTCTGGTTCGACAGCCTGCTCGGCGCCGCCTGCTGGACGCTGACCGAGTGGCTGCGTGGCTGGCTGTTGAGCGGTTTTCCCTGGCTCGCGCTGGGCTACAGCCAGGCGCCGCCCAGCCCGCTGGCGGGTTTCGCGCCGCTCGCCGGGGTCTACGGGCTGACTTTCCTCCTCGCCTGGCTCGCGGCTCTGCTGGCGCTGTCCTGGCGCGACACCGCCGATCAGTTCCGGGCGGGCGCGGTGTGGGCGGTGGTTCTCGGCACTGGCTTCGCGTTGGCCGGCATCGCGTGGACCACTCCCAAGGCGAATTCCATAAGCGTCAGCCTGCTCCAGGGCAACATCGAGCAGAGCATCAAGTGGCGCCCGGAACTGCTCAACCAGTCCCTGGACACCTATCTGCGGCTGGCGCGGGAACATCCGGCGCGGCTGGTGGTGCTGCCGGAAACCGCGCTGCCGATCGACCTCGACGCCGTCGAGCCGGCCTATTTCGACACCCTGCGGGGTGGGCGCGAGTCCGCAGCCGAGGTGCTGCTTGGCGCCGTCACCTCGGAGGGGCAGGGCCGCTACTTCAACGGCGCGGCGGCCTTCGGCAAGGACATGCGGCAGAGTTACAGCAAGTCGCACCTCGTGCCCTTCGGCGAATTCACGCCGCCGGGGTTCAGGTGGACGCTGGCGCTGCTCAGGATCCCGATGTCGGACTTCACCCCGGGGCCGCGCACGCAGCCGCCGATGGATCTCGCAGGGGAGCAGGTGGCGGTAAACATCTGCTACGAGGACGCCTTCGGCGAGGACATCATCCGGGCGCTTCCCGCGGCGACGCTGCTGGTGAATCTTTCCAACGTGGCCTGGTTCGGCGATTCCCTGGCGCCGGCCCAGCACCTCCAGATCGCCCAACTGCGCGCCCTGGAGACCGGGCGCACCATGCTGCGCGCCACCAACACCGGCAAGACGGCGGTCATCGCGCCCACTGGCGCCGTGGTGGCGCAGCTTCCCGCCTTCACCTCAGACGCGCTGGTGGCCGAGGTGCGTGGTCATACCGGGCTCACGCCGTATGCCCGCTGGGGCAACTGGCCGGCGGTGCTGGCCGCCTGCGGCCTGCTGTTGTGGGCGGCCTGGGGACGACGCAGGCTTGCGGGCGACGTCGTCTGACCTGCGGCGGAAGTCAGTTCCCGTAGGCCGGCGCGCGCGGGCCTGGGGCAGGGAATCGGCTAGAATCCGAGGCTTTTGCGATCTCCCGTTTCCCCATGCCGAGCTTTCAAGAAGTGATCCTGTCGCTGGCGCAATTCTGGGACAGGCAGGGTTGTGCGTTGCTCCAGCCCTACGACATCGAGGTCGGCGCGGGCACCTTCCACACCGCGACCTTCCTGCGCGCCATCGGACCCGAGCCGTGGAAGGCGGCCTACGTCCAGCCCTCGCGCCGTCCCAAGGACGGGCGCTACGGAGAGAACCCCAACCGTCTGCAGCACTATTACCAGTACCAGGTGGTGCTCAAGCCCTCGCCGGCGAACATCCAGGAGCTCTACCTCGACTCGCTGCAGGCGCTGGGCATAGACCTTTCGAGCCATGACGTGCGCTTCGTCGAGGACGACTGGGAGTCGCCCACCCTGGGCGCCTGGGGATTGGGCTGGGAAGTTTGGCTGGACGGCATGGAGGTGACGCAGTTCACCTATTTCCAGGAAGTCGGGTCGCTCGTCTGCAAGCCGGTGCTCGGAGAGATCACCTACGGCCTGGAGCGCCTCGCCATGTACCTCCAGGGCGTGGAGAACGTCTTCGACCTGGTGTGGACGCCGGGCATTACCTACGGCGATGTTTATCACCAGAACGAGGTCGAGCAGTCGGCCTACAACTTCGAGCATGCCAACGTCGATTGGCTGTTCCGCCTGTTCGGCGAATTCGAGTCCGAGGCCAAGCGGCTGTTGGCGGCGAACCTGGCGCTGCCGGCCTACGAGATGGTGATGAAGTGCTCCCACACCTTCAATCTGCTGGACGCCCGCGGCGCCATCTCGGTCACCGAGCGCGCCGCCTACATCGGGCGGGTGCGGGCGCTGGCGCGGGAGGTGGCGCAAGCCTATTACAACTCGCGCGAGGCGTTGGGGTTCCCGATGCTCAAGGCGTTGAGGGAGGCTGCCTGATCATGAGCGCACAACCGCTGCTGGTCGAGCTGCTCACCGAGGAATTGCCGCCCAAGTCGCTGCCGCGGCTCGCTGACGCATTCCAGGAGCATCTTCTCAAGGGCCTCGTCGATGCGAGCTTCGTCGAGCCCGACGCCGACAGCCGGCTGTTTGCCACGCCGCGGCGCCTTGCGCTGCTGGTGGGCGAGGCGCTTTCGATACAGCCGGACCGGGTGATCGAGCGCAAGGGCCCCGCGGTTTCCAGCGGTCTCGATGCCAACGGCAAACCGACCAAGGCCTTGGAGGGTTTCATGCGCTCCGCCGGCGTGGATTTCGGACAACTGGAGCGCACCCACGACGGCAAGGCGGAGTACTTCGTCGCCCGCATCCGCAAGTCGGGCGAGCCGCTGGACGCGCACCTCGCCGGCTTCGTCGAGGCGGCGCTGAAGAAGCTGCCGATCCCGAAGGTGATGCGCTGGGGCGATTCGGACCACCAGTTCGTGCGCCCGGTCCATGGACTGGTCATGCTGCACGGCAGCCGTGTCGTTCCCGGCCGCGTGCTGGGGCTGGATAGCGGCAAGCTGACCCGCGGCCACCGCTTTCAGGGTGCGGCACGCATCGAGATTTCCCACGCCGCGGAATACGAGCGGCGACTTGCCGACGAGGGCAAGGTCATCGCGAGCTTCGAGGAACGCCGCTCCGTCATCGCCAGACGGCTGGGGGAGATCGCGGCGGCGGAAGGTGGGCGCTTGAATGAGGGATTCGAGGCGTTGCTGGACGAAGTGACGGCGCTGGTGGAGAACCCGGCGGTGTATGTGGGCGAGTTCGAGCGCGAGTTCCTGAGCGTGCCCCAGGAGTGCCTGATCCTCACCATGCAGCAGAACCAGAAGTACTTTCCGCTGCTCGACGCGACGGGACGTCTGCTGCCGCGCTTCCTCATCGTCAGCAACATGGCGATCGACGACCCCAGCCACATCATCAACGGCAATCAGCGCGTGGTCCGACCTCGCCTGGCGGATGCGCGCTTCTTCTACGAGACCGACCTCAAGACGAAGCTGGCGTCGCTGGTGCCGCGCCTCGGCGCAGTGGTCTACCACAACAAGCTGGGCACCCAGCTCGCGCGCATCGAACGCCTGCGCCGTCTCGCCGGCCTGATCGCGCGGCGCCTGCATGCCGACGTCGATCAGGCGCAGCGCGCCGCCTGGCTCGCCAAGGCCGACCTGCTGACGGGGATGGTGGGCGAGTTTCCCGAGCTGCAGGGCATCATGGGCCAGTACTACGCGCGCCACGACGGCGAGGCACCGGCAGTGGTGGCGGCCATCGAACAGCATTACCACCCGCGCTTCGCCGGCGACACGCTGCCCGAGGGCAACGTCGCCGCCGCAGTGGCGCTGGCGGACCGGCTCGACGCCCTCAGCGGCTTCTTCGGCATCGGCCAAGTGCCCACCGGCGACAAGGATCCCTTCGGGCTGCGCCGCGCCGCGCTGGGCGTGCTGCGCATCCTGGCGGAGAAGATGCTGCCGCTGGATCTTGTCGAGCTGATGCACGACGCGGCCGGCGGCTTCGCGGCGGGCGTGCTCCAGGAGGGCTACGCCACGGCGCTGCACGACTTCCTGCTGGAGCGGCTGCGCGGCTGGCTGCGCGAGGCGGGCTACGCCCACGAACACGTGGACGCCGTGCTTGCCCAGAGGCCTACCCGCATCGACCTCGTTCGGCCGCGCCTGGCTGCCGTGAAGGAGTTCGTTGCCCTGCCGGAGTCCGCGGCGCTGGCTGCCGCCAACAAGCGCATCGTCAACATCCTGAAGAAGACCGACGAGTCCTTCGGCGAGCCTGACGTGGCGCTGCTGCAGGAGGATGCCGAGCGCGCCTTGTTCCGCCAGATGAACGACCTGGAGCCTCAGGTACGTTCGCTGGTCGGCAACGAGGACTACACCGGCGCGCTCAAGGCGCTGGCGCAGTTGCGTTCGGCCGTCAACAGCTTCTTCGACTCGGTGATGGTGATGGTGGACGAGCCCCTGACCCGCGGCAACCGCCTCGCGCTGCTTGACCGCCTGGCGCGGCTGATGAACCAGGTGGCCGACATCTCGCGGCTGTCGGTGTGAGCGCGGGGTGTCGTAGGGTGCGCCGTGCGCACCGTCCCGCGGTGATTGAATCGGTGCGCATGGCCCACGCTAGGCTGTTGTTCCGCGTGCCGCTGCGCCGGGGCTGACTTTCACTACGGGAACTGCTGCGATGAAACTGATCATTCTCGACCGTGACGGCGTCATCAACTTCGACTCGGCGCAGTTCATCAAGTCGCCCGAGGAGTGGAAGCCGATACCCGGCAGTCTGGACGCGATCGCGCGTCTCACACAGTGGGGCTACCGGGTGGTGGTGGCGACCAACCAGTCCGGCATCGGCCGCGGGCTGTTCGACATGGACACGCTGAACGCGATCAACGACAAGATGATGCGCGCCGTGGCCCAGGTCGGCGGGCGCATCGAGGCGATCTTCTTCTGTCCCCATGCCGCCGATTCCACCTGCGACTGCCGCAAGCCGAAGCCGGGAATGATGCGCGAGATAGCCTCGCGCTACAACGCCGATCTGACCGGCGTGCCGTCGGTGGGCGATTCGCTGCGCGATCTTGAGGCGGCCGTTGCGGTCGGGGGGCAGCCCATCCTGGTCCTCACCGGCAAGGGCGAGAAGACTCGCAGCGATCCCAGGCTGCCGGCACACACGCTGGTGTTCCCCAACCTTGCCGCCGTAGTCAGCGACCTCACAGCATGATCGTCCTACGTTCCATGTTCCTCGCCCTGGTGGGCATCCTGCTCACGCCGCCGTTTTCGATCGTGGCGATGCTGACCTTTCCCTTCGAAGCTCACACCCGCTACCGGATCATCCGCTACTGGGCGACGATCATGCTGTGGGTGGTGAAGCACGTGTGCCGCATCGACTACCGGGTGATCGGACGCGAGAACATTCCGACGCAAGCTTCCATCGTCCTTGCCAAGCACCAGTCCGCCTGGGAGACCATGGCCTTTCAGCAGATCTTTCCGGACCAGGTGTTCGTGCTGAAGAAGGAGTTGATGCGGGTGCCATTTTTCGGCTGGGGGCTCGCCCAGTTGCCGACCATCTCGATCGACCGCAACGCCGGCAAGGATGCCCTGGAACAGGTGGTGGAGCAGGGGCGTGACCGGCTTCAGCGCGGCTTCTGGGTCGTCGTGTTTCCGGAGGGGACGCGCACGGCGCCGGGTACCAGCCGCCGCTACAAGCTCGGCGGTGCCTGGCTGGCGGCCCACACCCGTGCACCAGTGGTTCCGGTTGCGCACAACGCGGGGGAATTCTGGCGCCGGCGGGCCTTCCGGAAGTATCCCGGCACCATCACCGTCAGCATCGGCCCGGCCATCGATACCAACGGCCTTTCCGCCGACGAGATCAACGCCCGCGCGCACACCTGGATCGAAGGCGAGATGCGGCGGCTGTTTCCCCACCACTACCGGGATCAGCCCTCCGTCGCCAAGCCGTAGAGCGGGTTGCGAAGCTACCCGACGTTCAGCGGCCGATTGCCAAGCACTGCCGGCTTTGCCCCCACCCCAACTCCCCGCAGGCGGGGGAGGGAGCAGGCAGGAGAGGTCGCAGCTCAGGTTGCGAAGCTACCTGAGCTGCGGCTCACTAGGCGAAGAGGTGCTCGCCGTAGGCCTTCTCGTTCAGCTTGGACTGCGCTGCCGCCAGCCGCGCGATGGGCACGCGCGGCCCCGAGCATGACACGTAGTTGAGATTGATGTAGTGGCAGAAGCGGATCGATTCGGGCTGGCCGCCCTGCTCGCCGCAGATGCCGACCTTCAGGTCCGGGCGCGTCTCGCGGCCCCACTGCACCGCCATCTGCATCAGCCGTCCCACACCCTTCACGTCCAGCACCTCGAAGGGGTTGTCCTTGAGGATGCCGGTCTCGTTGTACATGGGCAGGAACTTGTTCTCGGCGTCCTCCCGCGAGAACGAGAAGGCGGCCTGGGTGAGGTCGTTGGTGCCGAAGGAGAAGAACTCCGCCACCTCCGCGAGACGCGAGGCGCGCATGCAGGCGCGCACCACCTCGATCATGCTGCCGAACTTGAAGTTGAGCTTGACGCCGTAGCGTCCCTCGACGTCGGCACGGCAAGCCACCACCAACTCGTGCACCCTCTTCAACTCCTCGACCGTGCACACCTGCGGCACCATGATCTCTGGATGGACGTCCACGCCCTCCTTGACGCATTCGGCCGTCGCCTCCAGCATCGCCTGGATCTGCATGGCATAAATCTCGGGATAGGTGATGCCCAGCCGCACGCCGCGGTGGCCGAGCATGGGGTTGACCTCGGAGAGGATGAACACCTTCTTCAGCATCGCCTCCTTCTTGGCCAGCAGATCCTCGTCGCGGTTGCTGTCGCGGTACTTCTTGAGCGCGGCCTGCAGGCCGTCGAGGCTGGAGATGTACTGCTGGTGCAGCTCGTTGTCGAGCAGCTTGAGGGTCTCGGGCAACTCGTGGATCGAGCGGGCGGCGCGCTTGAGGCCGCGCAGATGGGCGATCTCGAATTCGAGTTGGGCTGCCGTCGGCAGGAACTCGTGGATCGGCGGATCGAGCAGGCGCACCGTCACCGGGCAGCCTTCCATCGCTTTCAGAATCCCCTTGAAGTCGGCGCGCTGGATCGGCAGCAGGCGGTCGAGCGCGTTCTGGCGCTGCTCCGGCGACTCGGCGAGGATCATCTCCTGCACGATGGGCAGGCGGTCCGGGTCGTTGAACATGCGCTCGGTGCGGCACAGGCCTATGCCCATGGCGCCATAGCGGCGGGCGCGCTGGGCGTCCTTGGGCGTGTCGGCATTGGCGAAGACCTTGAGTCGTGCCATTTCGTCGGCCCAGGAGAGCAGCTCCTGAAGCTCGGGAAAGAACTCTGCCTCCACCGTGGGTATCTGGCCGGGATAGACCTTGCCGGTGGAGCCGTCGATGGTGATGATGTCACCTTCATAGAGGAGGGTCGATCCGACCTTGGCGCGCTTCTCGCGCACGTCAACCTCGATCGCAGCACAGCCCGAGACGCAGGGTTTGCCCATGCCGCGCGCCACCACGGCGGCGTGGGAGGTCTTGCCGCCGCGGGAGGTGAGAATGCCTTGTGCGGCGAAGAAGCCGTGGATGTCCTCCGGCTTGGTCTCCTCCCGCACCAGGATGATCTTCTCGCCCAGCTTGCCGCGCAGTTCCGCCGTGTCGGCGTCGAACACGATCTTGCCGGAGGCGGCACCGGGCGAAGCCGGCAGGCCCACGGCCAGCGCTTCGGCCTTGAACTGGCCTGACAGCTGGGGAACCATCAATTGTTCCAGCAGTTGCGGATTCACCCGGTTGATCGCCTGCTCCTTGGTGACGATGCCCTGCTTGAACATCTCCACCGAGGTGATGACCATGGCGCGAGCGTTCATCTTGCCGTTGCGGGTCTGCAGGCAGTAGAGCCGGCCCTTCTCGATGGTGAATTCGTAGTCCTGCACTTCCTTGTAGTGCGACTCCAGCTTGCTGCGCAGTTCCATGAGCTGGTCATAGAGAGACGGCATTTCTGTCTTCATCTCCGCCACCGGCTTGGGCGTGCGGATGCCTGCCACCACGTCCTCGCCCTGGGCATTCACCAGATACTCGCCATAGGCCTCGTTGACACCGGTGCCGGGGTTGCGCGTGAAGCCCACGCCGGTGGCCGAGTCGCTGCCCATGTTCCCGAACACCATGGTGCACACGTTCACGGCGGTGCCGTTGGCCATCTCCTTGGTGATCTTGAACTGCTTGCGGTAGTCGATGGCGCGTTTGCCCATCCAGGACTTGAATACCGCCTGAATGGCGATCTCGAGCTGGTGATAGGGGTCTTCCGGGAAAGGTTTGCCGGTGGCCGTGTTGACGATGGCAAGGAAGTCGCCAGCGAGTTCCTTGAGCTGCTCGGCGGTGAGGTCCACGTCGTCATTGGCGCCGTACTTCTTCTTCACCGCGCTCATCGCCTCGTCGAACTTCTCGTCCGACACGCCCAGCGCGATCTTGCCGTAGAGCTGGATGAAGCGGCGGTAGGCGTCGTAGGCAAAGCGCGGGTTCTGCGTCTGCTTGATCAGGCCATCCAGGGTGGCGGCGTTGAGGCCGAGGTTGAGGATGGTGTCCATCATGCCCGGCATAGACATCGCCGAACCTGAGCGCACCGAAACCAGCAGGGGGTTGGTGGTGGAGCCGAAGCCCTTGCCGGTCTTCTTCTCCAGCGCCTGCATGTGGGCGCGCACCTCGTCCATCGTTCCTTGGGGAAAGCTGTCGTGCTCCAGGTAGGCGAGGCAGGCGTCGGTGGTGATGACGAAGCCCGGCGGCACGTTGAGACCGATCTGGGTCATTTCGGCCAGGTTCGCGCCCTTGCCGCCCAGCAGCATCTTGTTCTTGCCGTCGCCCTCTTCGAACGCGAAGCAGAATTTCTTGGTGCTCATGCTATCTCCCTAGTGATGGTGATTGATTCCAATGCTTGAACCGCGTTGCTGTCGCGAGTGCGCCAGCAGCCCAGGCCCTTGGTCGTCTTCCGGTTTGCGCCGAAGCGGCGATGCGCGGCTTTCGTGGGTAGCCTGGGGTCGTCGATTCTGGCGTGGCGGCTGTCCGGCTTGCGGGCTGCCGCCGGCGCCCCGTATCATTCGCGCCGCACGGTTTGCGGCGGGCTCACATTATTCTTGGCAATGGCGCAGGATGCAATCATGGCTCATAGCGATAGTCCCGCCCTGACTGCGGACATGGGCCAGCTTCGCCTGCCGCTCCAGATGCCGCCCCAGGCCGGCGCAGTCCTCCGTCACATCGTCCTGGGCCCGCGCATTGTCACCTATTTTCTGGTGCGGCGCCGACGCAAGACGCTTGCCATGAGCGTGGACCAACGTGGTCTGCGGGTCGGCGCTCCCTTGGGCGCTCGCCTGCGGGACATCGAGGATTTCCTGCGCGGCAATGCGGAATGGGTGCTGCGCAAGCTGGACGACTGGCAGTCGGCCAGCCGCGAGCGCCGAATCCTGGTGCGCGATGGGGCGTACCTCCCGGTACTCGGCGAGGCATGGACGTTGCGTGTCGCTGCGGGCCGCGGCGATGTGCTCTGGAGCGAAATTGCTCGCGAGATCGAACTGCCCATGGGACACGCCACGGAACCGCGCCAGCTCTTGCTGGGGGAACTGCGCCGCCGCGCCCTCGACCTGCTGCAGCGGCGTGCCGCGACCCTTATCCTCCCCCTGGGCCGCCCCTTGCCCCGCGTTGCCTTGTCAAACGCCCAGACGCGCTGGGGAAGCTGCAGCAGCCGCAGCGGCCTGCGTTTCAACTGGCGCCTGATTCATCTGCCGCTGCGGCTCCTGGACTATGTGGTCGCGCACGAACTCGGCCACCTCCTCGAGATGAACCATTCGCCGCGCTTCTGGCAGGTTGTCGAGAGGCTGTACCCCGGCTACGCCGGAGCCAGGGACGAACTGCGCGTCCAGGCCCTGAGCATGCCGGTCTTTTAGGAGCAACCCGGATGCGGATTCTGCACACCATGCTGCGAGTCGGGAATCTCGATCGCTCGCTCAAGTTCTATACCGAAGTGCTGGGCATGCGGCTGCTGAGGCGCAAGGATTATCCCGAGGGCAAGTTCACCCTGGCCTTCGTCGGCTACCAGGACGAAGCGGACGGCGCTGCCCTGGAACTGACTTTCAACTGGGATACCGACCGTTACGACATCGGCAGCGGCTACGGGCACGTTGCGCTGGAGGTGGATGACGCCTACGAGGCCTGCGCCGAGATCAAGCGGCGCGGCGGCGTGGTAACGCGCGAGGCGGGGCCGATGAAGCACGGCACCACGGTGATCGCGTTTGTCCAGGATCCGGACGGCTACAGGGTCGAGCTGATCCAGAAGAAGGCCGGCTGAGCTTCACGCGGCGACGCTCGCGTCGTCGATCTCCTGGCGCAGTGCCTGGGCGAGCGCGTCGATCAGGGACGTCAGTTGCCGGGCAGCCGCCGCGGTCTCGGCGGCGTTTGCGTTCTTCGCAGCGCGCTCCACCGCGAGGGCCGCTTCGGTCACCGCCCCGGCACCGAAATTCCCGGCGGCTCCCTTGAGGGCGTGGGCGGCGCGATAGCTGCTGCCCCAATCGCCTTCCCGGACGGCGCTGGACAGTTTCGCCAGCATGTCGCCGTGGGTATCCACGAAGGTCATGGCGAGGGCCTGGAGCAGTTCCGTGTCGCCGCCCAGGTTATCGAGTACTGCCTTTCGATCGAATACCAGCGCCGCGTCGGGCGAGACGCCGGGAGCCGGCGCATTGGACGCGTGCCCGATGCCGTCGAGAACCTGCATCAGCCGGGAAATTTCCAGCGGTTTGGGCACATAGCTGTCGATTCCGGCGGCGAGGCATTGCTCGCGCTCGCCCGCCATGGGGTGCGCCGAGAGTGCGACGATCGGCGTGCGCGTCCCGCGCGCAAGTTCCAGGGCGCGGAGCTGCAACGACGTCTCGATGCCGCCGCGATCTGGCACATCCAGATCGACCAGTATCGCGTCGAAGACTTCACGGCGCGCATGCTCGACGGCGTCGCGACAGTCCCGTGCCAGGGTCGTATTGTGACCGAGCTTCCCGAGCAGCCGCAGCGCGAGCTTGCGGGCGGCCGGGTCGCCCTCGGCCAGCAGCAGGCTCAGATGGCGCCGGCGCTCGCGCAGGCTGTGGCGGGTGACGAGTTCCGTCGCGGGCGAGCCCCGATCCTTGCTGATGACGAGTTGCAGAGCCTGGAGAAGATCCCGCTCGGACACCGGATGGGTGAGGTAGGCGCTGACGCCGAGCTTGCGGCAGCGTGCCGCATCGCCTCGCAGGCCGGCGGCGGTGACGACGACGATGCGCGCTTCGCCGGCATGCTCGCGAAGCGCTTCGGCAATGCTGCAGGCGTCGCCGCCGGCGGCGGGGGTGCCGAGGACGACGAGTTGCAACGGCAGCCCGTCGGCATGGGCAGCGTCGAGCATCGGGCCTGCCTCAGTCACGGTTTGCGTGCTCCGGGCGTCGATTCCCCAGGCCCGAAGGAGCGGTTCGATGTGCTGGCCGCTCGCCTGGGCGGCGCCGACGACCAGGGCGCGCACCCCCTGCAGTTGCTGGCCGGGAGGGGTTGCGACGGTTTCCGGCACGGATTCGGCATGGAGCGGCACACTGAAATGGAACGTGCTTCCCGCTCCGGGGACGCTGTTCTACGGCGATGCTCCCCCCCATGCCTTCCACGAGCCGGGCGCAGATCGCCAGGCCGAGACCGGTTCCGCCGTGACGGCGCGTCGCGGAAGGGTCGGCCTGGGCGAAGGCGTCGAAGATCAGGCCCTGCTTTTCCGGCGGGATGCCCATGCCGGTGTCGCTTACCGCGAAGCGCAGCCGGGGTGGCGCTTCGGTGCGGATTTCCTCCTCGATCGTCACCGTGACGGTTCCGCGCTCGGTGAATTTGACGGCGTTGCCCAGCAGCTTGAGAAGAACCTGGCGCAAGCGGTAGGGGTCGCCGCTTACCTCGTCGGGAACCGACTCGGGGATGACGCAGCGCAATTCGAGCCCGCGTTCGCGGGCGCGCGGCTCGATCTCGCGCGTGGCGAGTGCCACGCAGTCGTGCAGGCTGAAGGGGATGCACTCGAACTCGAGGCGGCTGGAGTCGGCGCGGGAGAAATCGAGGATGTCGTTGATGATGGTCAGCAAGCTGTCGGCGGACTGCTTGACCAGTGTCAGTTGCGCTTTCTGCTCGGCGTCGAGCTTCGTTTCCAGCGCCAGATCGGTCATGCCGATGATGGCATTCATCGGGGTGCGGATCTCGTGGCTCATGTTGGCGAGAAACGCACTCTTGGCCTCGCTGGCTGCCTCCGCGGTCACCTTGGCAGCGATCAGTTCGCGCTCGAAGACCTTGCGCTGCGTGATGTCGGTGATGACGCCGACAATGCCCGCGACCTTGCCGTCGCTGCGCGAAAATCTTGCCTTGTGGTAGATGGTGTCGCGCAGCAGGCCGGCCGCATCGCTTACCTGGGCCTCGAAGGTCTGGTTGCCGCCCTGTGCGATCAGGGCACGGTCGCGTTCGTCATGCCAGCGCGCAAGTTCCGGAGCGAACAGGTCGAACACGCTCTTGCCGAGGAAATCCCGCCGGCGCTTGCCGAAAAGCGTACCAAAGGCCTTGTTGAATCCCTGATAGCGACCCTTGGCATCCTTGATATAGACCGGCGTCGGAATGACCTCGATCAACTGCTGCATCAGGTACAACTGATCCTGTAGCCGTTCCTGGGCAAGCTGGCGCTCGGTGACGTCCGCGGCCGAGCCGGCCAGTCCCAGGCACTGCCCGGACTCGTCGCGCAGCGCTCCGATCGAGGTTTCCAGGCAGCGCAGGCCGCCTTCGCGGGTGCGGAAGCGTAGAACCCGGCGCAGCGAGTCGCTGTCGCCCGAGAGTAAGGATTCGAGGCTGGACTGGGCGGATTCCCTTTCCTCGGCCGGCATGAATTCCAGGGCGGGCCGGCCCAGGGTGTCGGCAAGCGAAAATCCGGTGATCCGCTCCCAGGCCTGATTGAGGTAGGTCCAGCGGCCCTCTGCATCGGTCTGGAACACGAGTTCGACCAGGTTCTCCAACACGTCCCGGTGCTCTTCTTCGCCTCGCGCAGCGGCGGCGCTCTGGTCGGCCATGCGCCGCGCAATACGGCCGAGGGCTTCCATCAGATCGTCTAGCTCCATGGAACCGCCACGGGCAGGCAGTGGCCGGTGGCCGCCGTTGTCCAGGTTGCGGGCGAAGAGCGTGGCCTCGCTGAGCTGGCCAAGCGGTCGCCGCAGGTAAGTCAGGAGTGCCGCCGCGGCGAGGAGGACGATTGCCGTGCCGAGAGCAAAGTTCTCGCTTTGTGCCTGCCGGTGCAGCACCCGCTCGGAACCGGCAGATATTTCGATTCGCACCCATCCCCCCAACTTGACCGGGCTCCATGCCACGAGCAGTCCGTCGGCGTTCCCTTGCGGGCGGGTGAGCGTTGCCGTCCCGCCCACGGGGAGGTCGGGGAATGCCTCGATCGCCTCGGGCTGCATCCGGCCCGTGCCGCTGCGCCGCAGGGCAGCCAGCGCCTTACCCCTTGCGTCGGTGATCGCCGCCGCCAATACGCCGTCGAAGTGTTCGGCGGGGAGGAGCGTCGCTTCCAGGGATTCGCTGTCTTCGGATTCGATGGCCGGGGTGGCACCGGCGATGCTGCCGGCGAGGTTCACGGCCTGTCGCTCGATGAGTCGTTCGGCGGTCGCGCTGCGCTGCTCGATCGCGTAGCTGCCGTAGAGGGCGATGCCTCCGGCCAGCAACACGGCGAACAGCAGCACGAGTTGGTGATCCAGCCGACGCGGCATCAGGTGCTCCGGGCGTCGGTGTGCGGGCGCATCGGAACCGTTCCTGCAGCGCTCAGCGTTCCTGGAATTGCTTGTGGATCGCCAACACGCCCGCCCAGTCGCCGAGAAAGGCGTCAACGCAGTCCGGGTCGAAGTGCCGACCGCTTCCTTCGGCAAGGTAGCGGGCCGCCTCGTCGAGGTTCCAGGCGCGTTTGTAGGGCCGTTCCGACGTCAGCGCGTCGAACACGTCGGCCACCGCCACGATGCGGCCCTCGACGGGAATCGTCGCGCCGGCCAAGCCGTGGGGATAGCCGCTGCCGTCGAACTTTTCGTGATGGCGCAGCGCAATCGACGCCGCCAGGGCAAGCGCCGGGGCGGCCGAGTCGCACAGGATCTCGTAGCCGATCGTAGTGTGCGTCTTCATGACTTCGAATTCCTCGTTCGTCAGCCGGGCGGGCTTGAGGAGGATCTGGTCGGGTGTCCCGATCTTTCCTATGTCATGCATCGGCGCGGCGTGCAGGAGCCTCTGCTGGAACTCCTCGGGCATGCCGAGGCGCGCGGCGATCAGCCGGGAGTAGTTGGCCATGCGCAGGATGTGGGCGCCGGTCTCGGGGTCGCGCCATTCGGCAGCCCGCGCCAGTCGGACGATGGTTTCCTTTTCGCGGGCGTAGATCACCGAGGTCGCCGTCCGCACCTCGGCGGCCAGCATTGCGGCGCGGTCTGACAGGAGCAGGTGCGAGCGGCGCAGGGTGAGCATGTTCTTCACCCGCGATGTGAATTCAATGCGGTCGACTGGCTTGGTGAGGAAGTCGGTCGCACCCGATTCGAGTGCCGAATAGCGTACCTGGCGCTCGTGGTCGGCGGTGACCATGAGCAGCGGCGTGTCTTCGGCGGAGTGAGCCTCGCGCAGGCGGCGGATGAACTCCAGGCCATCCGGGGCGGGCATCATGTAATCGACGATCACCAGGTCGGGATCGTTGTCCAGGCACCATTGCAGTCCCGCCGCAGACTCGGTGAAAGTCCGGGGGCGGCAACCCTCGATTCTTCCCACCAGCACCTGCATCAGGGTGACATTGGTCGGAGTGTCATCGACAATAACGACGTCCAAGTTTGATTCCAGATCCGCAGCAGGCGCCGGCACGATCCCGGCAATGGCCGCGGAGGGCGTCTTCCCCCACAGCCCGCTGTGGGACTACGGCGCAGCGGTCAAGTAACTTGAGCGAGATCCCGGGGCGGGGAGCGAAGCGAATCCCTCTTACCGAGCCGGGCGCTGCCGTCGCGCGGAAGACTGCGGCGTGCCACGATCGCCGGCAATCTGGAGGGGGCGGCCTCGCCGCTGGCAAACGTCGTATCATCGGCGCGTAGCGTTCGCCGGGCCGGACCGGCCGAAAATCACGAGGGGTGGGCGGATCTCCATGGGCAAGCTGATGAGCAGGTTGCGCGCGTTTTCGCCACGCGATCTGCTGGCCGTCGTCCTGCCAGCGGCGGTGTTGCTCGGGGGAGGGTTCTGGCTGGCAGCCCAGTTCATCAAGCCAGCGCCGCCGGACCGCATCGTCATCGGCAGCGGCAGCGACGGCGGTGCCTACCAGCACTTCGCCGCCCGCTACCGGCCGATTTTCGACCGCCATGGCATACGAATGATCGAGCGAACCTCTGCCGGTTCCGCCGAAAACCTCCGGCGCCTGCTGGATCCCGCCGAGCAGATGGATGTCGCGTTCATTCAGGGCGGAGCAGGCATGGTGCGAGAGGACGTCCCGCTGATTTCCCTGGGCAGCCTCTATTACGAGCCCCTGTGGATCTTCTACCGCGGGGAACCCGGCCTCGAACGCCTGGAACATCTGGCCGGCAAGCGGATCGCCATCGGCGTCGAGGGAAGCGGCACGCACCTGCTGTCGCGCGAGCTGCTCGATGCACACGGGATGGGCGGTGGCAAGGTCGGCACGCTGCCTCTCCCGGGCCTTGCCGCCGTGCGGGCGCTGGAAGCCGGCGAGGTAGATGCCGTGTTCGTGGTCGGAGCGCCCCATTCCGCAGCCATCTGGCTACTGCTCCATGCGGAGGGCATTGCCCTGTTATCCTTCGGTCAGGCCGATGCTTATACGCGGCGCTTCCCCTATCTGACGCGGCTGACCTTGCCTCAGGGAGTGATCAGTTTCGAGCGCAACATTCCGCCCAGGGACGTGGTGCTGGTGTCGCCCATGGCCACGCTGGTTGCGCGTGAGGACACGCATCCCGCGTTGGTCGATCTCCTGTTGCATGCGATGACCGAGGTGCATCGTGAGCCGGGTGTCTTCCAGAAGGCGGGAGAGTTTCCATCCGCGCGCCAAGTCGATTATCGGCTGAGCCCCCGGGCCGAGCGCTACTATAAGTCCGGGCCCCCCTTCCTCCAGCGCTATCTGCCCTTCTGGGTGGCGAACATCATCGATCGCGGCATGGTGCTTCTCGTGCCGGTGGTGGCGCTGCTGTTCCCGCTGATCAAGATCACCCCGCCGCTCTACTCCTGGCGGGTGCGCTCACGGATCTATCGCTGGTACGGTGAACTCAAGTTTCTGGAGTACGAGGCCGAGCGCGATCCCCATGGCCGCACTCCGCAGCAGTGGGACGAAGCGATCGACCGCATCGAACTTGCGGCGAACCGCATCCCCACGCCGCTCGCCTTCGCCGACCAGCTCTACACCTTGCGCATGCACATTTCACTGGTGCGGCAGAATCTTGAGCGACGCGTCGGCAACCTGGAGACGCCGGGCGGTGCTCGATCGCGGGGGGGCGGCGACCCCTGACCCAGGAGTCAGCGCTGGCGGAACGGCGCCTGGCCTGGCGCGATGCAGTAGCGCCTGCGCGATAGGCCCAGGTGGGACGGCGCACAATTGGCGGTTATGTAGCGTCGGGGCCGTTGTGCCGGAAGAATCCTTACCGTAGCAGGCCGCGGGCGGCCTGCCTTACCGCGGGCGAGGAGAAGCGGAAGGCAGCTCGGTCCAGCAGGTAGTGGATGAAGCCGGACGCGAAGCCCAGGGCCAGCAGCGCCGGCACTAAGGGCGAGGAGCGCAGCCACCACGCCGCCTCGCCGAAGATGCGGTCGGCGTAGACGTATTCGTCGGACACGGCCTCCACCTCGAGCACCGGCAGCAGCAGGGTTGAGATGACGGCGAGCACCAGCAGCACTGCCCAGCCGCGCCGGTTGATGGGCGCCAGCAGCCTCTGCCAGTGCGCGCCAGGTGCCTCGGCCCCGCCGGAGGCCGCGAGCGAGGCGAGTCCCATCGCGGCGCTCCAATGCTGCACGCTCCACAGCACGATGAACAGGAAGGGGTCGCGCGCTAGGAAGGCGAAGATCACCATGGCCGAGACGCCGAGGACGTAGGCCACGCGCGGCAGCGATGGGCGCCCCGAGCGCAGTTCGACACCCAGCATCAAGGCGGTCAGGAGCACGACGAAGACGATGCCGCCATCGTGCAGCGCGCGTGCGAACACGTCCGCCCCGCCCGCCCCCAGCAGCGGGTCGATCCAGCGGTCCTGGAAGGCGATCGATCCAGCCAGGGCCTCCGCCAGCACGACGAAACCGCCGCCCACGACGAGTGCGAACCACCGATCGAGCCGGCGCGTGATCGCGTCAGACGCTCGTCCCGCGCGGGCGCGGTAGAGGCTGAGCAGCCCGAAGTGCTGCGCGGCAAAATGGTAGCTCACCAGCAGGTAGTCGAGGACGGCTAACCAGACCACGCGCTCGGTCAGCGGCATCGGCAGCACGCTCTCGGGGGCCAGCAGCAGGGCGAAGCAGGTCACGGCGATGGCCAAGGGGGCCACTACAAAGCGCAGTCGCTGCGTGGCGAGCAGGGGGCGGTAGGCCGGGGTCGCGTAGGCCAGCCAGGCCGACGAGACGCGGTGGCCGAACCACAGAGGCACAGCGAGGGCGAAGAACAGCCAGTCCACTGGGCTGGCACGCACGTCGTCATGACCCCGCGCCAGTAGAAGGACCAGAGGGGCCAGCCACAGCGCATTCAGGACCCAAACGAGGTCCCAGGCCGGGCTCTTGATCCAGCGCTTGGGGGTAGAAGGCCGCGCATCGGCCCGGTTTGATATTTCTTCGACCTTTGTATGGACGCGGGTCGGCGCAAGGAAATGATGGTGCTTATGTCTCATCGCGAACCGCCATTGAAGAAACCGAACTGCACTTTCCCTGCGACGGCAGGCCGTCGCATGTCGTCCCGTTCCGGTACGTTGTATCCCTGCGGCAGACGATCCCCGTGCCCCGCAACCAAGCCGACACAGTCGCGTTCTTGATGTTGTTGCTCGATGCTGCGCCGGGTAAGCGCGGCACTGGCTCGGCAGCCTGCCCCCGGCCTGACGACCTGCACTTCGACGCGCTATGCCGGGCTGGTTGTTCCTGAGAGCATCCGGGCGAGCTCCCCGCTTGCGATCAGGCGGTCCAGGTCGCTGGCTCCGCCGACCAGCATTCCCTTCACGAACACCATCGGAAAGGTGGGCCACCCGCTCCACATCTTGAGAGCATTGCGGCGACGCCAGTTGTTGAGGTAGCTGCCATACTCGATGTAGGTGTGAGCGATGTGCAGGGCATCGAGCGCCCGACACGCCTTTTTCGGGAACGGGTTCTGTGCCATGCCGACGACTACCACGTCGTGGGCCGCGATGGCCGCTTGCACTTCTCCAACGATACGCGCGTGGTTGCCGGCGATCGAGTCGCGGATCGCTGGATGGATGTGTGCCTCGTCAAGAATGCTGCGGCTCATGATGCACCAAGAAATTGCGAAGCAAGTGGCCTGCTGCGACGACAATCTCCGCTGCCCCACGGCACCGGCGATGACCGGTAGGATACACTCGGGCAAGGACATGGGGGCAACGGTGCTGGAAGCTCGGCGCCCAGCGTATCGAGCGCGCTCCGAACCACTTAGGCCGAGAGCCTTCCAAGCTTTCTTGCGCCGAACGTGAGGGACGGATGTGTCCTGAATCGAGGAGCGACCCGGAAACCCCGGCAAGAGGAGGATACCCTGCGACCTCCGCCGTCCCGACAAACACTCTGCCACTCCACCATGACATTGACCCCGCAGGAGCTCGCCAGGGCCGCTGAGCTCACCATCGAGCACTACAACCGGCGAGCCGATGCGTACTGGCAGGGCACCCGCGATCATGACGTGAGCCAGAACATCGCGGCGCTGCTGCGGCACATCCAGGCCATTGCGCCGTTCGCAGTATTGGACCTTGGTTGCGGACCCGGGCGCGACCTCATGGCCTTCGCCGGGCTCGGCCACATCGCGGTGGGCCTGGAGGGCGCGGCGCGGCTGGCGGCGATGGCGCGTCTGACCAGCAGGTGCGAGGTCTGGCAGCAAGATCTGCTCGCGCTCGAACTACCGCGACAGCATTTCGATGGCGTGTTTGCCAACGCCGTCCTGTTCCACGTACCCAGCCAGGAGCTGCCGCGCGTGCTGCGCCAACTGCACGCAACCCTGAAGCCGCATGGCGTCCTCTTCAGCTCCAATCCGCACGGCCACAACGAGGAAGGCTGGTCCGGCGAACGCTACGGCGTCTATCACGATCTCAAGACTTGGCGAGGGTATCTGTGCGCGGCCGGGTTCGTCGAACTCGATCACTACTACCGCCCTACCGGGCTGCCGCGCGAGCAGCAGCCCTGGCTGGCGAGCGTCTGGCGCCGGGACGACAGCCTCGATCCACATTCGCCTTCCCCGAGGCGATGCGACCATGCCTGAAGAGACCCATGAGATTACGTTGCGCGAGGATGAGATCGAGTTCGTCGCGATCCGCGCCCAGGGTGCCGGTGGCCAGAACGTCAACAAGGTCTCCAATGCCGTTCACCTGCGCTTCGACATCGGCGCCTCCTCGCTGCCGGAGACCGTCAAGGCGCGGCTATTGCAGACAAGCGACCAGCGCATCAGCTCGGAGGGCATCGTGGTGATCAAGGCGCAGCGCTTCCGCAGCCTGGAAAAAAACCGAGCCGATGCAATCGCCCGGCTGCACGCACTCATCGCCCACGCAACGGTCACAGCGCCCCCGCGGCTGCCGACCAAACCTACCCGCAACTCGCAGCGCAGGCGCGTTCGACAGCAAGGTGAAGCGCGGTCGAGTGAAGGCTCTGCGCGGGCCCATCGACCATTGAGCGCGAATGCCCGCCCTGCGGTCGATCGTCGGACGGGCTGGCGCCCTTGCGGCACTGAGGATAGCTGGTTTGGGGCCTGCTCCTCTCAAGGACTGCCCGATGCCTGGCCACTGGCTTTGCCGACTCATCGCAGCCCTGCGCATGAGGGCAGGGCTCGATCAATCCTTGAGATACCCGGCCAGTTCCACCATGGCCCGGAACGTCATGCCCTGCGCGGCTTCCAGCCGCTATGTCACTAACAAGTACCCATGTCGGGTCAGGTGTTTGATCAATGCGACTATTTCCCTTGGCGCCGGCGCAAGCGATCTGACAATCGGCGGTCATGCCAAGGCGCTTTTCCGGTACAGTTCAAACAGAAGCATGTTCGCCGGCTTGAAAGTGCCCTCTAAAGCCGGGGCGGTTCATGTGATTAAACCCCTTGTCGGGGTTTGTTATTCCAGGCAGGAGGAAAATGGTGAAAGATCTGGTTTGGGGCGAGATACTAAGCGTCGGGGTTGACGAAATCGATGAAGATCACCGTAAGCTGATACATATACTTAATATTCTCAATCATTCCGTAATGGAAAAGGAATCGCCAGAATATCTTGCGGCGACATTGGAGGAGTTGATCAATTGTACGGTCTGGCACTTTAGCCACGAGGAGCGGCTGATGCTCAAGTTTCGATATAGCGAAACTGAAGAACACAAAGCGGAGCACCGGGCGTTGATTGAGGGCGTCAAGGAACTGCAGCAAGAGATTCTTCAGGCCGACAAGCCCATGGTCGATCAACATATCGAATTTCTGGAGCGCTGGTTGAGCGAGCACATCCTCACCGCCGATGGGCGATTGGGTTCTTATCTTTCTCAAGTGATTTAGGCGTCGGCGAGGAAGAGCAGACTGTCAGCCGACAAGTACTCAGTGTTCGCTTTCAACAATGACAAAGGCAACTAAAGTTTAGGCGCTGATACCCGGCGTTCAGTGTAGTGGGCATTCCGGTGGCGCGAGAAGTCTTTCACCGAAGAGCAAAAGAGAGTTGACATGACGTTCGGTGTTCGCGGTGACCAATGAGAGCCCATTTTAGATCTCGGGCTCTGCCTCATGTTTTTGTCTGCCTCGGATTGTTTGCTGCTTTCATAGTGGATTTCCTTTGTCCTCGTAGCCGTTGCACAGCGTTCGCGCCGCACCTTCGTCGAACTGCTGATGGCGGCCATGCTCAACCCGGAGGGCTGGGTCACCCGCGCCATCGCGGCGATTCGCCGCGAGGAGCACTGGACGATCTACCACAAGCTGATTTAGCGAGCGCATGTGGCGGTCAGCGACCTGTCGATCCGTTTTCGGCAACTCGTGCAATGGGTGTTCGCAGCCGAGTTGGTGAATCTGATCATCGACGATACTTCGGTGCCGCGTTGTGCCGAGAGCGGGCGGGCCTCAGTATCAAGCACGACCGCAGCCACAAGGCAACTCGGCGTTGACATTTAGATCGTGCGGGATGGCATGGTCATCCATCCGACCGACCATCTGGTCAAGGATGCACGGGCGTCAGCAGACGGAGAGTCCTATGCTTCGGGAGCGAGCGAATGGCTGCAGGATTACGGATCAGCACTTGTGGGTGGGCAGATTCGATGAACGGCTATCCACCGGCTACCGAATTCCTAGCGCCAAGATCGAAAGTCAGACGTTCACGTAACACATGGATTTTATTGGTGGGCCGTGTTGGACTCGAACCAACGACCAAGGGATTATGAGTCACTTCCTGTACCGTCCGAATTCGTGCGATGCAGTCCAAGAAAGCCTTGTTTATCAATGGCGTTATGTTATCCTTTGTCCTAGTTTGTGCGACGCAATGCGGCCAAATACGGCGCGAAAAGGTCACCGAAAGGTCACCGGGGATTTGGACATGGGACTTACCGACAAGGAATGCCAGAAGCGCGCGACCGGCAAAGAGGTTTGGAAGTCGGACGGCGGCGCGCGTGGCGGCGGCAATCTCTGGTTTCGAATTAGCCGAACCGGCACGCGAACTTTCTACTTTCGCTACACCGGCACCGATGGCGAGCGCGCACGGCTGCCACTCGGCGAATACGACGCGACCGGCCGCGCCGGGCTGACGCTGGCCAAGGCGCGCGAAGTCGCCGGCGAACACTCGAAGCTGTACCGCTCCGGTATCAAGGACGTGCGCGAACACCTGGCGCGCGACGAAAAGGCACGCGAACGCGCGCGCAAGGATGCCGAGGCGGCCGCGCGTCAGGCCGAGGTGGAATCCAAGCGCGGCACGCTCGGCGCGCTGCTGGACGGCTACCTGACGCACTTGGAACGGCGCGGCAAGCGCAGCGTGCGCGAAGCACGGTACGCCTTTGAAAACCACGTCCGGCAGCCGTTTCCGGAGCTTTGCGAGCGCAAGGCGAATTCCATCAAGGCCGGCGAGCTGCGGCAAGTTCTGGCGCGGCTAACCGACGCCGGCAAAGGCCGCCAGGCTGGCAAGACACGCGCCTACATCCGCGCGGCATTCGCTGCGGCGATCGGCGCCGAACACGATCCGACCGCACCGGCCGCGCTGCTGGGTTTCGGCCTAGAAGGCAATCCGGCGGACGTGCTGCCGGCGCTTTCGCAGTTCAACAAGGAAGGCGACCGGCACCTTAGCGAGACGGAACTGCGCGCCTATCTGGCGGCGCTAGACGCGTTGCCTTCGCGCATGACGCGTGCGGCGCTGCGCCTGGCGCTGCTGCTCGGCGGCCAGCGTGCGTCGCAACTGCTGCGCGTTTCGGCCTTGGACGTAAACTTAGACGCCGGGACTATCACGCTACGCGATGGCAAAGGCCGGCGCAAACAGGACCGCTTGCACGTCCTGCCGATGCCGCCGTCGGCGTCCGTCATTGTCGCCGGACTGTTGGAAATCAACGCCACGGCGCCGAGCTTGTTTTCGACCAACGGCCGCAATGTGACGCGGCTGGAAACGCTATCCGAGTCCGTTCATCGCATATCGGCGGCGCTGTTCGCGGCCGGCGCGACGCGCGCGCCGTTTAGCTTGCGCGATATTCGCCGGACGTGTGAAACGATGCTGGCGCGCATGGGCATATCTTCGGACCTTCGCGCGCAAATCCTCTCGCACGGGCTTGGCGGCGTGCAGCAAAAGCACTACGACAGGCACGACTACCACGCCGAGAAATCGGCGGCTCTGCTGGCGTGGGAACGCCGGTTGATCGAAATCAGAGAAGGCGAATCCGCCGCGAACGTCCTGCCGCTCAAGCGGACGGCCTGAATGCCAGCGATTGAACTGCACCGCAACTATCGGGACGTGCCGTGGGTGCATGCCATCATGCTGTTTCCGGAGGATGAGACGCTGCGCGACCGCTTTTATGCGCTCGAAATCTCGAAGGCCGAAGTTGACGGATGTTCGGATAAAGACCGTATCGAACTCGACGCGGCCACGCTGCGGCTGCTCACAGAGCCCGGCGCCACAAACGAACTGGTAGCCGACCAGACCAAGAAGGCAATCGTTTCCGGCGACGTATTGGCCGGGCTCTACATCATGCAACGGTTCGACATGCCGGAACCGAGCATGAACAAGGCGATATTCCTGGCGGAGTGCTACGCCAAGCGCGCGCGTCGTTTCGGCGACGGCAGCCGAATGGACACGTCCGAGCGGCGAATCCGCGAATACTGGAAATCGTTCAAGGCGGTGGCGCACCTCTGGGCCGCATTGCGCCTGAACAGCAGCTATAGATTCGCATCCCACATGCTCTCATCGAAAGAAGGATTCGAAAGGTTCCTTCAAGTGGCGGCTGGTATTCTGGAATTCGGGACCGTCTTCGTGCCGTATCGGCAGCGAGGAAATCGGCCGGTACTTGACGCGGCGCAATCCTGGACCTTGCCGGCGACAGTGGAGCCGCTGCATCTCAATTCGCGCCGGCGGCCGACGCTGCTGGAAAATGCACTGAAGAAATACCGAGCGCCGCAGTTCAAAGCTTGATGCGGTTCTTCGGCCGTCCTGACTGGCGGACGAGCATGTACGCTAGTGGTAGAGGTATTTCGCACCCCTTAGCATGTAGCTGTGTTTATCCGCATGAGGTGCGATATGACGAATCATATTCCAGCGTCGGGTTACGTCCGCCTGCCAGCCATCATCGGCCAAGCCGAAATCACCCAGGAGCAGGCCGCACGAAATCGCGAACGAGGCCGAGGACCGCGCCGGCCGCGTCCTGGCCGGCATGGCGTGCTACCAATGTCAGCGTCCACATGGTGGGCCGGAATCCGAGCCGGCAAATATCCGAGCGGCGTGAAACTCTCGCCGAAAATTACCGCGTGGAAGGCCGAGGACATCCGGCGCCTGCTCGAAGCGGCCGAGTAATCCGCTATGACGCGGACAATAAAAAGCCGCGCGGCGGACCGTGCGGCAAAAGCCTTTGACAAATCAGATTTTAACAACGACCTGGCCATTGCGGCGTGCGCATGCAAGTCCGCCGGCCATTGCCGGACCTGCTGGCGCTGGCGGCTGCTGATTCGTCGCGGGGCGCGCCGGCGCGAGCTTATTGGGGGGGCGCGATGCTGACGCCGGCCGCAGATTTTCGAGCCGCCATCGGCGCGGCCGGACTCACGCCACCGGAAACCATCGAAGCCGACGGCCTGCTGCACCGGTTTCAATCCAACGGCAAGCGCGGCGACGATTCCGGGTGGTACGTGTTCTACGGCGACGGCCTTGCGGCTGGTGCGTTCGGCTGTTGGCGCGCTGGCGTCAACGTCACATGGCGCGCGACGAACGGCCACGAGCCGACACCGGCAGAGGAAGCGGTGCACCGCGCACGCGTGGCCGAAATTCAGGCCGCGCGCGAGGCGGACCAGGCGAAGCTGAAGGCCGAAGCGGCGAAAAAGGCTCGCGCCATATGGCAGGCGGCGACGCCGGCGGCGGCGCATCCTTACCTTGAGCGAAAGCGGGTCCAGGCGCACGGCGCGCGGACTCATAAGGCCGCGCTGATTATCGGCATGGAAGCCGGCGGCGTGCTGCATTCCCTTCAGTTCATCGCGCCGGACGGTGAAAAGCGATTCCTGACCGGCGGTCGCGTGGCCGGCTGTTCGTTCGCCATCGGCGAGGCAAGAGGCGCGGCGACGATATGCCTGTGCGAAGGCTTCGCCACGGCGGCCAGCGTGCATGAGGCGACCGGCTATCCGGCCATGGTGGCGTTCACCGCCGGCAATCTCGAAGCCGTGGCCAAGGAAGTGCGGCATAGCTGGCCGGCGGCGCGTATTGTGGTATGCGCCGACGATGACTACCGCACCGCCGGCAATCCTGGCGTTACCAAGGCGACCGAGGCTGCGCGCGCGGTTGGCGGCTTCCTGGCGGTTCCGGCGTTCGGCGCGAACCGGCCGGACGGCGCCACCGACTTCAACGACCTGGCCGGCTTGCTTGGCTTGGCGGCCGTTGCCGAGGCCGTAGAGCGCGCCGAGGCGGCCGAATCCGAGGCCGCGCCGGCCGTACCTGCCGAATCGGAACGTCCATGCTTCCGCGCCTTCGATGGGAGCTTCGAGGCGGCCGGCGTTAGCTACCGCGCCGGCGTCTGGCACTTCGGGATCAAGCACGGCCGAGACGGCGAGGCGACGTTAACGCAGCAGTGGATATGTTCGCCGTTGCACGTCAACGCCGTGACTTCGGACGGCCGAGACAATAATTTCGGCCGGCTGCTGCGGTTCAAGAACACGCTAGGCCGTTGGCGCGAGTGGGGGATGCCGATGGAATTGCTCGGCGGCAAAGGCGACGAACTGCGCGCCGAACTGCTCGCGATGGGCCTGCACATTGACCCAAGCGCGCACCGGTTGCTTGGTCTGTATCTACAGGCACGCACGCCGGCGCGGCGGATGCTGTGCGCGCTGCAAGTCGGCTGGTGCGGCGGTTCGTTCGTCCTGCCGGACGCGGTTATTGGTCCGGACGCCGGCCGTGTCATTTTCCAAAGCGGCGACCGTGGCAACGACGAATTTACGACGGCCGGCACGCTGGACGGCTGGCGGACGGAAGTCGCGGCGCGCGCCATCGGCAATCCGGTGCTGCTGCTGGCGCTCTCGGCAGCGTTTGCCGGGCCGCTGTTGGCGCGCTGCCACGGCGAGAGCGGCGGAATCCATTTATTCGGCGATTCGAGTACCGGAAAAACCACGGCGGTTGACGCGGCGTGCAGCGTGTTTGGCGGTGCAAGTTTCAAACGGTCATGGCGGGCCACGTCGAACGGCATGGAAGGCGTCGCGGCGCTTTTCAATGACACGCTGTTGGCGCTGGACGAGATTTCCGAGGCCGACGCGCGCGAAGTCTCGGCAATCGTCTATGCGCTCGGCAACGGCCGAGGCAAGCAACGCGCTAGCCGTACCGGCGCGGCGCGCAGTGTGACGCGGTGGCGCTGCATGGTGGTTTCTGACGGCGAGCGCACCATCGGCACGCACATGCTCGAAGCCGGCATCCGCGCCAAGGCCGGCCAGTCGGTCCGGCTGCTGGACGTTCCGGCGGCACGCAAGCACGGCGTTTTTGACGAATTGCACGGCTGCGAATCCGGCGCGGCGCTCTCGGACGCCATCAAGCGCGCGGCGCTGACGCACCATGGCCACGCCGGCCGCGCCTATCTGGAAAAGCTGACGCGCGACGGCCGGAATATTGCAGAGTATCTCGAAGCGTTCAAGGCGACGGCGGACTTTGCGCCGGCGGACGGCGAAGGCCAAGACAGACGCGCGGCGGCGCGCTTCGCGCTGATAGGCATGGCCGGCGAGCTGGCCACCGAATACGGCTTAAGCGGCTGGCCGGAAGGCGCGGCCATTGAGGCGGCCGCCGAGTGCTTCACAGCTTGGCGCACCGTGCGCGGGAAAGGCAACAACGAACGCCGACAAATCCTAGATCGCGTGGCCGGTTTCATTGAACGGCACGGCGACGGCCGTTTTTCCGATGCGAACGGCAACGGCGACAATGTACGCGACCGCGCCGGCTGGTGGCGCGATACGGAGGCCGGCCGCGAGTTTCTTTTCACGAAAGATGGAATGCGCGAGGCATTGAAGGGCCACGACTTCGAGCGCGCGCTGGACGTGTTGGAACTTGCCGGCGCGCTTCCGCCGAGGCCAGCGGACGGCCGGCGCGCCAGGCCGCACCGGATCGGCAATCGTGCGGTGCGAGTTTATTCAATCAACGCGGACAGGCTGGCCGGTGACCATGGCGCTTGATTCGGTTCTCAACCTACTGAATCGCGGCGTTACAGGTGTAACGTGCGTGCAAGCGAATACCGGCGCGGGTTCCGGCTGTTACACCATTGGCGAGGAAGGCGTAACAGGCGTAACACCGACCACGCCGGGCGCGGATTCCATTACGCGTGTTACGCCATGCCGCGCGGCTGGTGTAACGCGGAAAGCCGCGTCGGATAAGGCCTGCACGCACGTTACTCGTGTTACGCCAGAAAACGGCAAAGGTGAAACAGCGGCGACGGATGCGGCGCAAACTTTCGTCAGGTGGAACGTGAAACTCATCAACGGCACCGAAACCAGGCTCGTCCAGCAGCCGGCCGTGACGCTGGCCGAACTGCGGCGGCGGTATCCGGGCATCATTCAGGCTGAAGGATTGGTGCCGTGATTCGCGCCAGCGTGTCTCACAGGCAAGAACTCTGCTTTCGATCAAATAGACGGGAGGGATGCGCAATGGAATGGCTTTGGGCTGGGCTAGGGCTCGCGGCAGTCTGGTTTGGCTTTGCGACGTTGAGCGTTCTGGAAGAAATCCGAAAGGAAATCGTTTGGGTCCGAAAGATGCTGCAACGGGACAGTGACGTAGCGCTTACCTCTATTCCAGAAGAGATAGTTAAGGCCCTTTATGCGCTAGGCGAGATTATTGCGCGCGATGGGGTAGTCGTGCGCAAGATTCAGACCCCAGACGCAGGGGACGAACCATGAACGACAATGCTACGAGGATACGGACCTATAAGGCGCGGCGACGAAGTGTCGGCTGGCGGCGGCTGGACGTGTGGCTTTCTCCGGCTGCCTATGCGGTGCTGCTGGACCTGTGCGGGCGGGGTGACACCTATTCGGCGGCGCTCGAACGAGCGTTGCTGCAATTTCCGGGAAATTCGCGAGTCCCTAAAGGGTGGGAAAGCTAGGGCTGGCGCTGAAATGCTGGCCGACCGGGCAGCGACGGCGCAAAGTGCGCTGGTTTGCGGTGGTGGCGGCGCGCGAATGGCACAGTGCCGCGAAGTGCGAGAGTCTTTCGCCGGGCGGCAGGTTGGCAGACTCCAAAGTAGAGGGAAATAGATGGGGCGTCCCAAGACAGGCGGTAGGAAGGCGGGCACGCCGAACAAGCGCACGCTGGCGGTGATTGAGCGGCTTGAGGCGCTCGGATGCGATCCGCTCGAAGGCATGGCCCGTCTGGCATTGGACCAGGGCAACCCGCCAGAGCTGCGCGGGCGGATGTTTGCCGAGTTGGCCGGCTACTGCTACCCGAAGCGGAAAGCCGTGGAACTGTCCGGCGACGCGGAGCGCGGGCCAATCCAAGTGCAGTGGAAGGAAATTGTCCGCCGGGTGATCTATCCGGCCGGGACGTGATTTGTTGGCGGGGCGCGCGACAAGCGGCTGCGCCGGTATGGGGGCTAAGCGTGACTGAAATCGAGGAACTCGAAGTCAAGCACAGGATCGCAGCTGCCGAACTGGGCATCATTGAGGAACTGCGATGGATCGTCGCGCCCCTCGCCACGCTTTACCTCGAAGCGGGGGTTTTTCACGCATGGTTGATTCCCTTGCTTGTAGGGCTTGCCGTCTTCTTCCTGATGCCCTACCGGCACAGTCGGCAATATGACGAAACTTGGGAGGCGATTCAGAGGGCCACTAGTGCGGAGAAGCGTTAGTGCCCAAGCCCAAACCTACGCCAAGCGGCACGTCGTCTAGCGCGCTTAAGTGCCTTTTCCGCTAGCCTGGATTTCCAAGCTCGGAATTTCACTAACGCCGGCCGGTAGGCCGGCTGTCTTTCACGCTCGGTGAGCGTTGGCGTCGTCCGCACGCCTGTTAGCGTTACCCTGCGCCCACTTCATGCGCATTCGGGTTCCTTAATCAGCTGATTCCGGCGCGGGCGTTCGTGGGCCGACGCCGATCGGTCTGCGAAACTCCACTCCTGGTAAGGCTTTCGGCCCACAAGCCATTGTGGGTCGCCAACCCGTTGACAACTACGGGTTGTATATAGCAGTATGCATGTATGGGTATCGGCGCACCTAAAGATATAACGCAGTGCCGCCGCTTCTTCGAGGAGCCTTCGCAGCCGCGCCAGCGCATGTACGAGGCCCTGCGCGCCTACTTCCTCGAAGGCCACCCCTCCCAGGTGGTCGCCCGCGCCTTCGGCTACAGCCCCGGAGCGTTTCGTGTGCTGTGCCATCAGTTCCGCCGTGACCCCAACCCCCAGTTCTTCATCAGCCCCGCCCCCGGGCCGCGCACGCAGCCGAAGAAGTCCAAGGCGCGCGATCTGGCGGTGGCCTTGCGCAAGCAGAACCACTCGGTCTATGAGATCGCCCAGGCATTGAAGGATCAGGCGATCGCCTTGAGCCCGACGGCGGTGCGCGAGCTGCTGCGCGCCGAAGGCTTTGCCCCCTTGCCGCGGCGCTTGGACGAGGAGCGCCCGGCGCAGCTCGGGCCCACGGCCGAGCCGGTAGCCGACGTGCGAGCGTTTTCTCTGGTCCCCGGCACCCGGTTCGTGACCCGCTGCGGCGGCTTGTTCCTGTTCCTGCCCGAACTGGTGCGCCTTCAGGTGGATGCCATGGGCAGCGAGGCCCGGCTGCCGGGCTCGGCGATGATTCCGGCGGGGCAGGCGCTACGCGCCGCGCTGGCACTGAAGCTGTGGTCGATCGAGCGCAAGAGCCATGTCATGGCGCTGGTGGCCGACCCGGGCTTGGCGCTGTTCTGCGGGCTCAACGCCATCCCCAAGAAGAGCTACCTGTGTGAGTATTCCTCGCGCGTGGATCACGCCCGCACCACCGGCCTGCTGGCGGCCTGGCATCGCGCGCTGGCCCAGGATGCGCTGTTCACCGGCGAATCCTTCAATCTGGATTTCCACTCGGTGCCCTACTACGGGGAGGATGCGCAGATCGAACGCCACTACGTCTCGATGCGCAGCCGCGCCCAACCGAGCGTGCTGGCCTTCCTCGCCCAGGACGCGGCGGGACGGGCCTTTTGCTATTCGAATGCCGATCTGCGTAAGGGCGAGGAAGCGGAGGAGATCTTCCGCTTCATCGAGTTCTGGAAGAAACACCACGGGGCGCTTCCCCGCCACCTGGTGTTCGATTCGCGCCTGACCACCTATGCGAATCTGGCACGACTCGATGACTTGGGAATCACCTTCATCACGTTGCGCCGGCGCTCGGCCAGGCTGCTCGATGAGATCAAAGGGCTGCCGGCTTCAAGCTGGCACCGGGTCAGCCTGGACGTGCCGGCGCGCAAGTACAAAACGCCGCGGGTGTTCGAGCAGCCGGTGACCCTGGCCGGGGCCAGCCTGCGGCAACTGTTCGTGCTCGATCTGGGTCACGAGGAACCGACCATCCTGCTCACCAACGACCGGCACGCCACCCACGCCAAGCTGCTCACCCGCTACGCCCAGCGCATGCTCATCGAGAACGCCTTGTCGGACGCCGTGCGCTTCTTCCACATGGATGCGCTGAGCTCGGCGGTGGGCCTGAAGGTCGATTTCGACATGGCGCTACTGGTGATCGCCAGCGGCCTGTACCGACTGCTGGCCCGGCGCATGCGCGGCTACGCCGATGCCCAAGCCCGACACATCTTCCGCGATCTGATCGATACGCCGGCCGATGTCACCGTCTCCGAGGGGGAGGTCCACGTGCGCTTCCACCGCCGCGCCCACCTGCCGATTATCATCGCCTCGGGACTCCTGGACTCACCGCTCCAGGTGCCTTGGTGG
>CAVOKN010000017.1:0-141198 GCA_963696505.1 uncultured beta proteobacterium
GGTGAAGGTGTAGGCCCCGTTGGCCCCGATGGTGAGCGTGCCCACGCCAGAGATGGTGGCGCTCTGGCCCGGGGTGAAGGCCTCCGGGCTGCCGTCGCCGTTGGTGTCCACGGCAAAGCCGGTGACCGTCAACGGGTTGCCGTCCGGATCGCTGTCCGCGGTGCCGTCGGTGAGCACGTTGCCGCTGACCGGGGTGTCTTCGCTCACCGGCGCACTGTTGTCGGTGGCTACCGGCGGGGTGTTGGCCCCCATGGTCAGGGTCAATGTGGCCGTGTCCGTGGCCGTGCCGTCGCTCAGCGTGTAGGTGGCTACCGGGATCGGGCCGTTGTAGTTGGGCGCCGCGGTGAAGGTGTAGGCCCCGTTGGCCCCAATGGTGAGCGTGCCCACGCCAGCGATGGTGGCGCTCTGGCCCGGGGTGAAGGCCTCCGGCGTGCCGTCGCCGTTGGTATCCACCGCAAAGCCGCTGACCGTCAGCGCGTCGCCGTCGACGTCGCTGTCCGGGGTGCCGTCGGTGAGCACGTTGCCGCTGGCCGAACCGTTGATGGGCACCGAGTTGGTGTTGTCGGTGGCCACCGGCGGGTCATTGACCGCCACCATGGTCAGTTGCAGCGTCGAAGTGTCGGTGCCGCCATTGCCGTCGGAGACGGTATAGGTGATCAGCGGGATCGCGCCGGTGTAATTGGCGACCGGGGCGAAGCTGTAGCTGCCGTTGGCGTTGATGGTGACGGTGCCCACCCCGGCGATCAGCACAGGGGTGCCCACGGCTTGCGTGCCAGGCACGCCGGCGATGGTGTAGCCGGTGATGGTGAGCGCGCCGCCATCGATGTCGGTGGCGTTGTTGAGCAGATCGCCGGCCGCGCCGTCGGCCACCGTCAGCGTCGTGTCTTCGGTGACGCTGTTGGTCTCGTCGCCGTCGAGCGGCGGGTCATTGACCGCCACCATGGTCAGTTGCAGCGTCGAAGTGTCGGTGCCGCCATTGCCGTCGGAGACGGTATAGGTGATCAGCGGGATCGCGCCGGTGTAATTGGCGACCGGGGCGAAGCTGTAGCTGCCGTTGGCGTTGATGGTGACGGTGCCCACCCCGGCGATCAGCACAGGGGTGCCCACGGCTTGCGTGCCAGGCACGCCGGCGATGGTGTAGCCGGTGATGGTGAGCGCGCCGCCATCGATGTCGGTGGCGTTGTTGAGCAGATCGCCGGCCGCGCCGTCGGCCACCGTCAGCGTCGTGTCTTCGGTGACGCTGTTGGTCTCGTCGCCGTCGAGCGGCGGGTCATTGACCGCCACCATGGTCAGTTGCAGCGTCGAAGTGTCGGTGCCGCCATTGCCGTCGGAGACGGTATAGGTGATCAGCGGGATCGCGCCGGTGTAATTGGCGACCGGGGCGAAGCTGTAGCTGCCGTTGGCGTTGATGGTGACGGTGCCCACCCCGGCGATCAGCACAGGGGTGCCCACGGCTTGCGTGCCAGGCACGCCGGCGATGGTGTAGCCGGTGATGGTGAGCGCGCCGCCATCGATGTCGGTGGCGTTGTTGAGCAGATCGCCGGCCGCGCCGTCGGCCACCGTCAGCGTCGTGTCTTCGGTGACGCTGTTGGTCTCGTCGCCGTCGAGCGGCGGGTCATTGACCGCCACCATGGTCAGTTGCAGCGTCGAAGTGTCGGTGCCGCCATTGCCGTCGGAGACGGTATAGGTGATCAGCGGGATCGCGCCGGTGTAATTGGCGACCGGGGCGAAGCTGTAGCTGCCGTTGGCGTTGATGGTGACGGTGCCCACCCCGGCGATCAGCACAGGGGTGCCCACGGCTTGCGTGCCAGGCACGCCGGCGATGGTGTAGCCGGTGATGGTGAGCGCGCCGCCATCGATGTCGGTGGCGTTGTTGAGCAGATCGCCGGCCGCGCCGTCGGCCACCGTCAGCGTCGTGTCTTCGGTGACGCTGTTGGTCTCGTCGCCGTCGAGCGGCGGGTCATTGACCGCCACCATGGTCAGTTGCAGCGTCGAAGTGTCGGTGCCGCCATTGCCGTCGGAGACGGTATAGGTGATCAGCGGGATCGCGCCGGTGTAATTGGCGACCGGGGCGAAGCTGTAGCTGCCGTTGGCGTTGATGGTGACGGTGCCCACCCCGGCGATCAGCACAGGGGTGCCCACGGCTTGCGTGCCAGGCACGCCGGCGATGGTGTAGCCGGTGATGGTGAGCGCGCCGCCATCGATGTCGGTGGCGTTGTTGAGCAGATCGCCGGCCGCGCCGTCGGCCACCGTCAGCGTCGTGTCTTCGGTGACGCTGTTGGTCTCGTCGCCGTCGAGCGGCGGGTCATTGACCGGTGTCACCGGCCCCAGCGTCAGGGTGGCACTGTCGGTGCCGCCCAGTCCGTCGCTGATGGTGTAGGTCGCTACCGGCACCGGTCCGTTGTAGTTGGCCGCCGGGGTGAAGGTGTAGGCCCCGTTGGCCCCGATGGTGAGCGTGCCCACGCCAGAGATGGTGGCGCTCTGGCCCGGGGTGAAGGCCTCCGGGCTGCCGTCGCCGTTGGTGTCCACGGCAAAGCCGGTGACCGTGAACGGGTTGCCGTCCGGATCGCTGTCCGCGGTGCCGTCGGTGAGCACGTTGCCGCTGACCGGGGTGTCTTCGCTCACCGGCGCACTGTTGTCGGTGGCTACCGGCGGGGTGTTGGCCCCCATGGTCAGGGTCAATGTGGCCGTGTCCGTGGCCGTGCCGTCGCTCAGCGTGTAGGTGGCTACCGGGATCGGGCCGTTGTAGTTGGGCGCCGCGGTGAAGGTGTAGGCCCCGTTGGCCCCAATGGTGAGCGTGCCCACGCCAGCGATGGTGGCGCTCTGGCCCGGGGTGAAGGCCTCCGGCGTGCCGTCGCCGTTGGTATCCACCGCAAAGCCGCTGACCGTCAGCGCGTCGCCGTTGACGTCGCTGTCCGGGGTGCCGTCGGTGAGCACGTTGCCGCTGGCCGAACCGTTGATGGGCACCGAGTTGGTGTTGTCGGTGGCCACCGGCGGATCATTGACCGGTGTCACCGTGACGTAAACGGTGCCGGTACTGGTCAGACCTCCCGGTCGCTCACGGTGTATATGATGGTGGTGGGGCCGTTGAAGTTTGGGTGGGCGTGAAGTTCAGGGTGCCATCGGGATTGATGCTGACCGTCCCGTGGGGCCGCAGGTGCCGAGGTAACGGAGAGGGAATCCCATTCGGATCGGTGTCGTTGGCCAGGACGGTAATGAGAGGCTGGTCTGTCTTCGGGGACTGCCGATCGGGCGCTGCAATGGGAGGCGTGTCGGCAGGGCGCAGCAGCGTGTCGGGGCTGCCGCCAATCGGGCTTTCCACGCCCCGAAGCGGCGTGCCGAACTGGAAGGACAGGGGTGTAACTGGCTCGACGATACGCTCTAGACGGACGAAATCATGGCCTTCCTGTTGTCCGCCTGCGCCCAGACCGGCCGCGGGTTCTTCGAGGAGGTGGTCGATATCACTACCGCTATTGAAGGCCTGGATGATGCGCTGGGATTCGGCGCCGTCTGCAGCCTCGGTCGGGGCATAGCCGACTTCGGCCGGGTTGAAGGCCGCTTCGAAAAGGAAGTTTTCGCGGGGGCCAAGTTCCAGAACCTGGCCATCGGGAGTTGCGAATTCCACGTGACTTCCGGCCGCGGTGATGACGGTCTCGCCGTCGCGAAGGACATCGCCCGGTTTGAGAGCGCGAAGCTGACCATGGGGGTCACGGGCGTAGGCGCGCCCGACAACGGCGACGACGGTAGCGAGTGCTTGGGCGGTGGAAGCAGGCGTGTCCATGGCGATTCCTCAGTGCTCGTGCGTTTCTGCAGTCTTGCTCGGCGCATGCTTCGGGCTGCATGCCCATTGGGGCCCAAAGGTCCGGGCAGCGTGGCAACGGTCTAACGACTGTTCGCCGGGAAACTTCAACCGTTCCAGCGGCTTGGACGAGGGTTTTGACCGCCGAGTGCGCACATTGTCACGACCGGGAATCGGGTCCGACAGGAAGTGCAGCACGGAGCGCGTTGCTCGCTGCTGTCCGAACCGCGTCAGCGTTCGCTGAGTGCGTAATACTTGGCACGCAGCACCGGCTTCATCAAATAGGAAAGGACGGACTTCTTCCCGGTGAGGATGTCAACCTCAGCCACCATCCCGGGGATGATTGGAAGGTTCTGCCCGCCAAGGGAGCTTCTCAGCGTACGGATCCGCACCATGTAGAAAGCGTTGCCCTTCTCGTCAATGACCGTGTCCGCTCCGATGTGTTCGAGCACAGCGTCGAGCCCACCGTAAATTGCGAAGTCGTAGGCGGTGAATTTCACCAAGGCCCTTTGGCCCGGGCGTAGGAAGGCGATGTCCTTGGGCACGATGCGTGCCTCGAGAAGCAGCGCGTCTTCGAGGGGAACCACCTCAACGACTTCCTTGCCCGGCAGAACTACCCCGCCGACGGTATTGACCAGCAAGCGCTTCACGGTTCCCTTTACCGGGGAGCGGACGTCGGCGTGCTTGACGCGGTCGCTCAGCGCGAGACTGCCCTCCGAAAGCGCTGACAGCTTGCCAACGACTTCCGAAAGCTCACTACGCGCGTCGTTGCGGGACTTGAGTTCGACTTCCTCGATCTTGCGCGAGGCTTCGGCAATTGCGGCCTGGATGCGGCTGATCTGAGCGGCCGCCTGGTCGCGTTCGCCGCGATAGCGGCTCAAATCGCGTTCCAGTCGCAGAAGATCGACTTCCGAGACCGCTCCGGAGCCGAGCAGTGGCTTGGTCACGGCCAGTTCCCTGGAGGTCAGATCGAAGCCCTGGGCCGCTTGTTCGCGACGTGCGCGGAATTCGACGAGTTCCTGATTCCTCTGTGCCAATTGCTGTCGCGCGATGGCCAATCCAGCTTCCAATTCGATTCGGCGGGCCTGATACAACGCCCGTTCCTGTTCGACGAGACCAGGATCCTCCTTGAGGACTGCGGCGGGGGCTTCGAAGGGCCTGCCTTCAGCCAGGGCGCGCAGCCCGGCTGCCTTGGCCTGCAGGGCCAAGTATTGGGCACGGTTCTCCCTTACGGACGACACGAAGCGCGTGGGATCGATACGCAGCATCACCTGCCCCGGCTCGACCACATCCCCCTCACGTACCAGGATCTCCGAAACGACGCCACCGTCGAGGCTCTGCAGGATCTGCAACTGGCGCGAGGGGATGACCTTCCCCTCACCGCGGGTCAGTTCATCGACTTCGGCTACCGCCGCCCAGATCAGCAGGAACATCAGGATCGCACCGGTCCATCGCAGCAAGGCACGGGCGCGCAGCGGGGCCTCCTCGAGGCGTGCCCAATCGGCGTCGGCGGCGAAATCCCGGTGATCGTCGGCTTGCCGGGGTATCCAGGGTTTGAACAGGCGGTCGAGCAGCGGCAGGGTGCGGCGGCCAAAACCGTCCAGGCGCTGCATGATGCGGGAGGCGGCGGCGTAGGTACGTTCCATCAGGCCACCTTGCCGACCTTGCCCTGGGCCAGCGCGTCGAAGACCTGCGCCTTCGGGCCGTCGGCCACGACCTTGCCACCGTCGATGACCACTACCCGATCGACAAGATCGAGCAGCGAGGTGCGGTGGGTGACCAGCACCAGGGTCTTGCCTGCCGCATAGCGGGCGAGTCTCTGGCGTACCCCCTCTTCGGTGGAGAAGTCCATGGCGCCGGTCGGCTCGTCGAGGAGCAGGATCGGCGGATCGCCCAGGACTGCGCGTGCCAGCGCGACGCCCTGCCGCTGCCCCCCCGAAAGGGACTCGCCGCGCTCACCGACCGGCATGTCGAAACCCAGCGGGTGTCCATTGACGAAGCCGACGATTCCCGCCAGGTCGGCAGCAGCAATGATCTCGGCGTCCTGGGCGAAGGAGCGGCCGAGGCAAATGTTGTCGCGCAGGGTTCCATAGAACAGGATCGCGTCCTGCGGGGCATAGCCGATGTTGCGGCGCAGTTCCGCCGGGTCGAGCTGCCGGATGTCCACGCCATCGATGCGCAGCGCGCCCGAGCTCGGCTCGTAGAGACCGAGGACGAGTTTTTGCAGGGTGGTCTTGCCCGACCCGACCCGACCCAGAATCGCCACGTGCTCGCCGGCCGCGATCCGCAGGTCTATCCCGCGCAGCGCTTCATAGGACTGACCCGGATAAGTGAAGTGGACGTCGCGGAACTCGATCTCGCCGCTGAAATGAGAACGCGTGACGAAGCTCTGGTCGGCGGGCCTTTCCACCGGCAGGCCCATTACCTGGTCCAGGGTGGCCAGGGCAGTCGAACGCGTTGTGGTACTGCACCATCAGACCGGCAACCTGACCGACCGGGGCCATCGCGCGGGAGGCGAGCATGGTGCAGGCGATCAGGCCGCCGAGGGTCAGTTCGCCCTCGCTGATGCGAAACACGCCGACGAACAGGATCGCCACCGCCACAGCCTGCTGCATCCACATTGCGCCGTTGGTGGCAGAGGCCGACAACAGCCGCAACTGCGTGCCGACGCGCGAGAGAAACGCGGCACTGGTTTCCCAGCGTCGCTGCATCACGCCCTCGGCATTCAGTGTCTTGACCGTTTCCAGACCGACCAGACACTCGATCAGGGTAGCGTTGCGCTGCGCGCCGGCGCGGAAGCTCGTTTCGGCCAGTTCGTGCAGCTTGAACTGGACCGCCGCACCGTACAGCAGAACCAGCGCTACCCCGAGAGCCAGGGGGATCGTCAAGGCCCAGTCGATCCACAGCATCACTACCAGGAAGATGACAGCGAAGGGCAGATCGATCACCGCGATGACCGTGGCGGAGGTAATGAAGTCGCGCACCGCCTCGAAGGAGCGCAGGTTCGCGGCGAACGCACCGACCGAAACCGGACGCGCCGCCATGCGCAGGCCCAGGACACGCTCCATGAGCTGAGCCGAGAGCCTGATGTCGATGCGGTTGCTCGCCAGATCGACGAAGTAGCCGCGCATCATCCGGATCACGAGATCCACGACCAGCACCGCGAGCACCCCGGCGGAGAGCATCCACAGCGTTTCCAGCGCGCGGTTCGGCACGACCCGGTCATACACATTCATGGTGAACAGCGGCATCGCCAGCGCGAACAGGTTCACCAGCAAGGCCGCCGCCAGGACGTCACGGTAAATCCGCCAGGAATCCGCCATGGCTCCCCAGAACCAGTGGCGCTGGGGAATATCCCCGATCTCCGGAGTGCGGCGGTCGAAGCGGAAATCGGGCTTCGCCAGGATCGCCCGGCCCATGTAGCGGGCCTCCAATTCGGAGCGGGACAGTTCGAGCTGGAGATCGCCCGATTCGGGAAGGAGGACGCGTGCCTGGTCGCGCGCATCGTTCCAGCCGAGCAGGACGCAGGCCGATTCGTCGTCCAGCAGCAGAACTGCCGGAAGCAAGGCGTCGCCGATACGGTTCAGAGGCTCGCGAACGATGCGGGTGGTCAGCCCAACCCGGGCTGCCGCCCGACCGAAGATCGAGGGACTGAGCCGTCCGTCTTCGAGAGGCAGGCCCGCACTCAGCGCCTCACGGGACGCCGGTCGATCATGGAGGCTGCTGAGGGCGACGAGGCACTCCAGCAGGACGTCCTGCAGGGGTCCTGCGCGGGCATCCCCTTCGGCGGCCGCCACCGGGCCGGACGGGGCGTCGCCGTTCATCGGCTCGCCCGTCTGGCGATCTTCATGCGCAGATTTTTCTGCCATCGTGTCCGATCTTGGCCTGACTGCGCGCAGTTGGCAGGAAGCGGGGCCAGCCGATGCCAAAGCACGAAGTCATGTTATCTTCCCGCCGGGCTCATGGCAGCCCGAATTTCCAGCGTAACGACAACAAAGGGGGCAGGTATGAGCATTGTCAGCGAATTCAGGGAATTTGCCATTAAAGGCAACGTCGTCGATCTCGCGGTCGGCGTGATCATCGGTGGCGCTTTCGGCAAGATAGTCGATTCGATCGTGGCTGATCTCATCATGCCCGTGATCGGACGCATCCTGGGCGGGCTGGATTTCTCGAACTACTTCTTCGCGCTGAAGGATATTCCTCCGGGCGTGGCAATGACCCTTGCCGAGGTGAAGAAGGCGGGAGTTCCCGTGTTCGCCTACGGCAACTTCATGACCATTGCCCTGAACTTCCTCATACTGGCTTTCATCATCTTCATCATGGTGAAGCAGATCAACCGCCTCAAGAAGCAGGCCCCGGCTGCCGCACCCGCGCCCACGCCAGAGGATGTCGTGGTGCTGCGGGAGATTCGCGACCTGCTGAAGAAGTAACGCCGGCGCCGCGGGGTTCCGCGTTCAAGCGCGGTCACCGACGAAGGGGTTGCTGCGCCGCTCCTGGCCGAATGTTCGACATGGGACCGTGGCCCGGAATGAAGGCCACGTCGTCCCCCAGCGGCCAGAGTTGCTCGCGGATCGATCGGATCAGCGTGTCGTAATCGCCGCGTGGGAAATCCGTGCGACCGATCGATCCCTGGAACAGCACATCGCCCACCAGGGCGATGCGGCTGACAGGGTCGAAGAAGACCACGTGCCCGGGGGTATGGCCCGGGCAGTGGCGCACCGCCAGTTCCACGCTGCCCACGGTCACCGTATCCCCCTGATGCAGCCAGCGATCGGGCGTAAAAACCTCGACGGTGCCGAAACCGAACATTGCACTCTGTTGCGGCAGGGCGTCGATCCAGAAGGATTCGTCCGGATGCGGCCCCTCGATCGGGATGGCGAGTTCCCGTGCGAGTTGCGCCGTGCCGCCGGCATGGTCGATGTGGCCGTGGGTGAGCAGGATCTTCACCGGCCTCACGCCGTGCTTCTTGACCGCTGCCAAGATGCGCGGAATGTCGCCGCCGGGATCGACAATTGCCGCCTCGAGCGTTTTTTCGCACCAGATCAGGCTGCAGTTCTGCTGGTAGGGCGTGACGGGAACGATGGCGAATTTCATGGCGCGGCAGGTGCGGAAATGCTGCGCAGTCTACGGGCAAGTCCGGCGCCGCGCCAGCGGCGCCCGCAAGGCACCGCGAACGCCCTAAAGTTGTCGCTAACTCAAACCGCTGCCCGAGCATCGGCCGGGCTGGCGAGGCGGAGGAAGCAATGGACGCGCAGGACGCCGCGAGCAGCACCCTGACCAGTGAGGAGGAGGACGAGCGCTATCTTCTCACCGGGCGCACCGAGATCGTTTTCGCCCTGCGGGAGCTGATACAGCGCGGCGAAATGGTGACGGCCAGCTTCAACCAGGGCGCCGACCTGATCCTGACCACTCTGCTGATGGTGGATCCGGCCCACGACACGCTGATCTTCGACTGGGGCGGAAGCGAGGCTGCAAACCGCAAGCTGCTCCAGAGCCGGCGCAGCATCTTCATCGCCAAGCCCGATGGCATCAAGATGCAGTTTCCCGCCGAGGAAATCCGGGAGGCCACGTTCGGCGATCAAAAAGCCTTCGTCGCCGACATCCCGCGCCGCGTCGCGCGCCTGCAGCGGCGCGAGTCCTTCCGCGTGCTGACACCGCGGGGGCACCCCCTCCTGGCAAGCGTGTCGGTTGAGGCCGAGTCCGATCCCCTGATCCTGCCTCTGCACGACCTGAGCGTAGCCGGCCTGGGATTCACGCAGACCGCGAAAGCAGAACCCTTCGAACCGGGACGGCACTTGGCGGACTTGCGCCTCGAACTCCCCGAACACGGCGAAGTCGCCTGCAATGCCGACGTGCGCCACGTCACCGTCACCGACAGCTCTGCCGCGACTCGGGTCCATCGGATCGGCCTGCGCTTCGATGGCTTGCCCCACTTGATGCAGGCGCGCATCCAGCGCTACACCGCATCGGTCGAGCGGGCGCGCCGCAGCATGACCCCCGACTGACATGCCGCCGCCGGCATGTCATGGGGCCGGCTTCACAAGCAGCGCCTGATAGACCGCCAGATCGGCCGCCGAAAAGCAGCAGAAGATCACCTCGCGCAAGCCGGGATTCGCCTCTATGCTCGATCGCACGGCAGCGACCGCCACCCTGGCGGCCTGCTCGATCGGATAGCCATAGATCCCAGCACTGATGCAGGGGAACGCCAGGCTGGCGATGTCGTTTGCCGCGGCGATCTCGATCACGCGCCGATAGCATTGCGCGAGAAGCCCTGCCTCGCCGTGCCCGCCGAGGCGGCGGCAATGCTCCAGAAAGTCAGGCCCTGCGGCACGGTGAATCGCACCGTCGACGCCGCTGCCGCCGAGCAGGGAACCGTTGGCTGCGTTGACGATGGCATCGACGGGGAGCGTCGTGATGTCGGCCTGCATCGCGCTCGGCTTGACGCTCATTTCAACCGATTCCGCCCAGGCACAGGTACTTAAGCTCCAGATACTCGTCCATGCCGTAGCGCGAGCCTTCGCGGCCGACGCCGGATTGTTTCACCCCGCCGAAAGGCGCTACCTCGTTGGAGATGATGCCGGTGTTGACGCCGACAATGCCGTATTCCAGCGCCTCGCCGACCCGGAAGCAGCGCGCCAGGTCGCGGCTGTAGAAGTAGGCAGCGAGCCCGAACTCGGTGGCGTTGGCCAGCCGGATCGCCTCCGCTTCGGTGGTGAAGCGGAACAGCGGCGCCACCGGGCCGAAGGTTTCCTCGCGGGCGCACAGCATGTCCGGGGTGGCGCCGGAAATCACCGTAGGCTCGAAGAAAGTGCCACCAAGGGCGTGGCGCTTGCCGCCGGTGAGTACTCGCCCACCCTTGGCCAGCGCGTCCGCTACGTGCTCTTCGACCTTGGTCAGGGCTTGGGAGTCGATCAGCGGACCTTGGGCCACACCCGGTTCCGTGCCCTCGCCGACCTGCAGTTCCCGCACCCCGGCGGCGAGTGCTGCGGCGAAATCGTCGTAGATGCCGTCCTGCACCAGCAGACGGTTGGCGCAGACGCAGGTCTGGCCGGTGTTGCGGTACTTGGAAGCGAGCGCCCCAGCCACCGCTGCATCGAGATCCGCCTCGTCGAAAACGATGAATGGCGCGTTGCCGCCCAGTTCCAGGGAGAGTTTTTTCACCGTTGGCGCGCATTGCGCCATGAGCAGCCTGCCGACCTCGGTCGAGCCGGTGAAGGAAAGTTTGCGCACCGTGGGATTCGACGTCAGTTCGCCGCCGATCGTCACCGGATCGCCGGTGATGACGTTGATCACTCCGGCCGGAAAGCCAGCGCGCTGGGCCAGTTCCACCAGCGCCAGGGCGGTGAGCGGCGTCTGTTCCGCCGGCTTGACCACCACCGTGCAGCCGGCGGCGAGCGCCGGCGCCACCTTGCGCGTGATCATCGCGGCGGGGAAATTCCAGGGCGTGATCGCGGCGCACACCCCTACCGGCTGCTTCATCACCAGCAGGCGCTTGTCCGGCGCCGGCGAAGGGATGAGATCGCCGTAGGTGCGCTTCGCCTCCTCGGCGAACCATTCGACGAAACTGGCGGCGTAGCTCACCTCGCCCCGCGCTTCAGCCAGGGGCTTGCCCTGCTCGGCGGTCATCAGGCGGGCCAGATCCTCGGCGTTGGCCAGCATCAGCTCGAACCAGCGACGCAGGATCAGCGAGCGTTCCTTGCCAGTCTTTGCGCGCCACGTCGGCCAAGCCGTGTCGGCGGCGGCGATGACGCGCCGCGTTTCGGCAGCACCCATCTTCGGAACGCGTGCCAGTTCGGCGCCGGTCGCCGGGTTGCGCACGGCGAAGGCGGCACCATTGTCGGCAGCGATCCAGGCGCCGTCCGCCAGGCACTGACTCTTGAGCAGTCGGGGATCGTCGAGCTTCATGGCGCTACCTCATCGCGAAGGTGAGCCGAGTTTACCGGAACGCCTTGTATTGGAGCCGGCCGCCTAATCCGGGCCGAGGCTGCGTGCTAGATTTCCGCGGTCCCGCTTCACTAGGAGTTGCCATGCCTGTTCCCGAAATCTTCCGCGACCGCATGCGGCTGCCCGTCATCGCCGCGCCGATGTTCCTCGTTTCAGGGCCGCAGCTCGTGATCGAAGCCTGCAAGGCCGGCGCTGCGGCGAGCTTTCCCAGCCTCAACGCCCGGCCCATCGAGGTGCTGGACGAGTGGCTGACGCAGATCGAGCGCGAACTCGGGGCCGCGCAGGCGGCGAATCCGTCCGCCCCCGTCGCGCCCTATGGGGTGAACCTGATCCTCCATGCCTCCAACCCGCGCTTGAAGCAGGACTTCGAGCTGGTGATCAAGCATCGCGTGCCCTTCGTCATCACCAGCCTGGGACACCCTGGCGAGATCGCGAAGGCGGTGCATGGCTACGGCGGCCTGGTGTTCAGCGACGTGATACACGCCTACCACGCGAAGAAGGCGATCGAGGCCGGCGTGGACGGCATCATCGCCGTGGCGAGTGGCGCCGGCGGCCACGCCGGGACGCAGAGCGCGTTCTCCCTGCTGCGCGAGATCCGCGAGTTCTGGAACGGCGTGCTGATCCTCGGCGGCTCGATCTCCGACGGCCACGCGGTGCGCGCCGCGGAAATGCTGGGCGCCGACTTCGCCTATATGGGAACGCGCTTCATCGCCACCAAGGAGGCGATGGCCCAGGACGGCTACAAGCAGATGCTGGTGGAGGCATCGGCTCGGGACATCGTCTACACCGACGCCGTTTCCGGAACCATGGCCAACTTCCTCTGGCCCAGCCTGGAGCGGGCCGGCTACAAGAAGGAGGATCTACAGCCGGGGCACAAGGCGCCCCACAGCTTCGCCGACGAGGCCAAGGCCTGGCGCGATGTGTGGAGCGCCGGCCACGGCGTGGCGACGATCCACGATGTGCCGACCGTGGCCGAACTGGTGACGAGACTGGCGGCGGAATACCGCGCCGCCTGCGAGCAGCCGGTGAGCGCAGCGGTCGCGTAGCCCGGGGGGTCCCTCCCCGCCCCGGGGGAGGTGGCGTCCCGTGGTGACTGACTTTCGGGCCGGCGCCTACATATAGGCGCCGCCATTCACGTTGATCTGCTGGCCGGTGATGTAGTCGGCATCGGCGGCGAGGAAGATCACCGCCTTGGCGATCTCGGCCGGCATACCGAAGCGGCCGAGGGGGATGCGCGACTTGATCTGGTTCTGCACGTCCTCCGGCACCTTCGACAGCATGTCGGTCAGCGTGAAGCCCGGCGCCACCACGTTCACCGTGATCCCGGAGCGCGCCAGCTCCAGTGCCACCGTCTTGGTGAAGGCGATGATGCCGCCCTTGCTGGCGCTGTAGTTGGCCTGGCCGAAGGCCGGCGCCTGGCCGTTCATCGAGCTGATGTTGATGATGCGGCCGTACTTCTGCTCCATCATCGGCTGCATTGCCGCCGTGGTGCAGAAGAACACCGCGTTGAGGTTGGTCTGAATCACCTCCAGCCAGTCCTGGTCGGTCATCTTGCGGAACGACTTGTCCCGGGTGATGCCGGCGTTGTTAACCTGGATATCCAGTCTTCCCCAGCGATCGAGTACCTTCTTGACCATGCTCCGCGCCTCGACCGGATCGGCGACGTTGGCCTTGTCAAGCATGCACTCGCCTCCGGCGGCGGTAATGCCGGCCGCCACCTCCTCCGCCATTGCCTGGTTGGATTGGTAGTTGATCGCTACCTTGGCGCCCTCCTTTGCCAGTTCCTCCGCGATCCCGCGCCCGATGCCCCGGGATGCGCCGGTCACGATTGCGATCTTCCCTTCAAGTCTGCCCATGTCCCCTCCTCCGAATGTGTGCTCTGCGTGGCAACGGTCACCCGCGCGGGTGCTCCGACGAAGCAGTATAGGAGGTGGGACAGGATCCGGCGAGAATTTCGGGAGGGTGATATTTCCGCGCTGCCGCAATATCATGGGCGGCTCGCGCGCCGAAAGAAGCGCGCGCATGAGGGGTTCGACATGACAAGAATATGGATTGGCGCGGCCGCGGCTTTTCTCGCGAGCGCGGCCTGGGCCGGAAATTCGAACTATGGCGTTCAGCCCGGCGCCTTGGCGGAAGTGATCGGCAAGGTCGCGGAGTGGCCGGTACCGACGCCAAAGGTTGCTCGCGGTACCGCCCCGGCACCGGACGGAAGCATCTACTTCGCGGTGATGCACGCGGACAAGATCGCGCGCTTTGATCCGTCCACCCAGGGCTTCAAGGAATGGAAGCTGCCGGATGCGGCCCGCCCCCACGGCATCGTGGCAGATGGCGAAGGCATGGTGTGGTATGCGGGCAACGGCAATGGCACCATAGGTCGCCTCGATCCCAAGACTGGCAAGGTCACGCAGTATCCGCTGCCCGTGGGGGGGATCCCCATTCCCTCGCTATCGGTGCCAAGGGCGCCATCTGGTTCACGGTGCAGGACGGCGGGCGGGTGGGCAGACTTGACCGTGCCACCGGCAAGATCACCGAGTACCGTTCGTCGGGCAACCCTTACGGCATCGCCGTAGACGCGCGGGGCAATCCCTGGTTCTGCCGCATCGGCGCGGACAAACTGGGCCGCATAGACGCAGTGACTGGCGCGGTGACGGAACTGGACACCGGGCGCGGGTCGCGGCCCCGGCGTATCGCCGCCGGCCCCGACGGAATGCTCTGGGTTACGGCCTATGGAACCGGGCTGCTGCTCAAGGTCGATCCGGTGCAGCGCCAAGTGGTCCGGACATACGCCATGCCCGCCGGATCGAGTGGCGGGCCCTACTCGGTGACAGTGGACGCTGCAGGAAGGGTCTGGGCAAACGAAATCGATACCGATACGGTGAGCATCCTCGATCCCAAGTCCGAAACCTTTCGCGTCATCGCCCTGCCCTCCAAGGGAGTCGGCATACGCAACGCGGCGATCGACTCGCAGGGACGCTACTGGTACGTGGGAACCCGAAACGGCCGACTGGGGATGATCGAATGAGCCCGAAGCGACTCGCGCTAAGTCTCCTCCTCATGCTGGCTGCCGGCATCGCAGCGGCGGAGGCAGACCCCTGGGCGGTGCTGCAGCAGGGCGGCAACGTGCTGCTGATTCGTCACGCGGCGACCGAGTTGGGCGTTGGCGACCCCCCCGATTTCCGCCTCGATGACTGCAGCACCCAGCGCAATCTCACCGATGCCGGGCGGGCGGACGCCAGACGCCTGGGCGAAATTCTGCGCTCGCGAGGCGTCCGCATCACCGCGGTGCGCTCCAGCCAGTGGTGCCGCTGTCTGGAGTCGGCGCGGCTTGCCTTCGGCAGGGTGGAGCCCTGGAGCGCACTGAATTCGATATTCCGGGACGCTTCGCGCGAGGCCGAGCAGAACCGGGCCGTGCTTGAACTTGCCGCAACGGTCAAGCCCCCGGCAAACATCGCCCTGGTGGGCCATAGTCACAACATCCGCTCGCTGGTGGGCGTCACGCCCTCGCAATTGGAGATGGTGATCGCCCGTTACGAGGGCGGCGGCCTGAAAATCGTGGGACGCATTCCGCCACCCTGAGTTGTTCCACGCAACAGGAGCTTGTCATGACACCAGGAATGAAGCTGTGCGCGCTGATGCTGCTCGCCGTGCTCGGGCTCACCGCCTGTGCCGGGGGGGGACAGCCGACAGAGAAACCCGATCGGCCCGAGCCCACCTACCGCTACATGAACCGCTGACGAGTCAGCCGCCGGCCGGCGGCTGACTTCTACATGCCGTGCTGCTTGAACCAAGCCTGGAGTCGCTTCCAGCCATCTTCGGCAGCCTCCTTGCGGTAGCTCGGCCGGTAATCGGCATGGAAGGCGTGGGGTGCGTCGGGATAGACGTGGATCGCCGATTTGCCGCCGCCGGCCTTCAGCCCTTCGCGCATCTTGTCCACCGTGTCCAGCGGAATGCCCTGGTCCTGCCCGCCATAGAGCCCGAGGACTGGAGGCTTGATGTCCTTGGCCAGGTCCACCGGATGATTCGGGGTCAGCGGACTCGCGTTTCCGACGAGCCGGCCATACCAGGCCACGCCGGCCTTGACCTGGGGATTACGGGCAGCATAGAGCCAGGTGATGCGCCCGCCCCAGCAGAAGCCGGTGATCGCCAGCCTTGAGGCGTCGCCGCCGTTGCCTCGCGCCCAAGCGACGCAGTTGTCCAGATCCACCATCACCTGGTCGTCGGCCACCTTGGCGACGACTTTGTCGAGGATTTCCTGGATGTTCGTCATGCCCGCCACACTGCCGTGGCGGTAGTAAAGCTCCGGCGCGATGGCGAGGTAACCGAGTTTGGCGAGGCGCCGACACACGTCCTTGATGTACTCGTGCACGCCGAAGATCTCCTGCACCACCAGCACCACCGCGAAGTTGCTTCCCTTGGCAGGCTGGGCACGGTAAGCCGGCATCGCGGTACCGTTGCTGCCGATCACCACCTCGCCGGCGGTGAGGCCCTCTGCGCCGGTGGTGATTACCTGCTGGGCCATCACCGGCTGCACCGCGGCGGCAAAACCGCTGGCGAGCACAGACGCAACGAAGCCGCGGCGGGTGAACGGAACCTCGGGGGCGAGGCTGTCGAAGTCGGGATCCTTCTTGCTCATGGCGCGTCTCCTCCTGTGGGTGGGCGCGTAAAGTACGCTACCTCGTTCCCTTCATCAATCCTTGGGGGGACTGCAATGAACGCTGCCGATCAGCCGATACCCGGTGCCGCAACTTCAAGACCTGCCTGAGGACATACGCAGCAAAATCCTCGCGGTGCAGGGCAAATCGGCTTCGTCGCGAACGTCATCCTGGTATTACCGCACCGGCGCGACGACGGGTTCTACCCGCTGGGCCGGCTGCCGGGAGTCAAGTAACCTACGGTGGGCTCAGCCTCGCGAGCACCCTGCCCAAAATCTCCCGCGCCTCATGGGCAACTGCCCGGACTTCTTTGCTGTCCGACAGCCCCAGGAGCGGCACCGGATCCAGGAAGTGGACGGCGCTGCGCCCATCCCCCGCATCACGCACCACGACGTTGCACGGCAGCAGGGCGCCTGCCTCGGCTTCGGCGGCAAGCACCCGCTTCGCCAGCTTTGGCGCGCAGGCGCCGAGGATACGGTAGGCTGGCACATCCTCGCCCAGCTTGGCCTTCATCACCGCCTGCACATTGACGTCGCTCACTACGCCCATCCCTTCCTGCTTGAGCGCCTCGAGCAGTTTCTCGATGACCGCGGCTACGGGCTGATCTATTTCGGTGCTGAAGACGTACATGCTGGAATCTGCTATCAAGAAAGTGCGCAAATATGCGCACGGTTCTTTTCCTGCCCCGACGTGTCTTGCTGACCACATTCGTATTTGACAGGCGTGACTTTCCCGGCTGTCTCTGGAACCATTCCAGAGGCAGCGCCGCCGTTGCCGGACGGACTCGCCACGGGTAGGGCAGTTGCGGTTGCCAGCCGTTCGAGGTTGCGTGCCGCGTTGAGATCGCGGTCATGGTGTGTGCCGCACTGCGCACACGTCCATTCCCGGTCGCGCAAGGCCAACGCCTCGTTTTTCCAGCCACAGACCGAACACAAGCGGCTGCTCGGATACCAGCGATCAGCAATGACCAGCCGGGTGCCGTAACGTTCAGCCTTGTATTCGAGCTTCAAGCGAAACATCCCAAAGCCCACGTCGCTGATGGCGCGGGCGAGTTTATCGTTCGCCAGCATGCCCTTGACGTTCAAATCCTCGATCACCACCGCTTGGTTTTTGCGGCAGAGCCGGATCGTGAGCTTGTGGGTGAAATCCGCTCGGACATTGGCAACGCGGGCGTGCAGCCTTGCCAATGTCGCAGCAGACTTCTTGCGATTGTTCGAAGCAGGAAGTTTCGTGCCTTTGGGCAGATTGGCCTTGGGTACAAACCCGGCCTTGACCTTCGCCGCTTCCACTTTGCGGCTCAGACGCCGTCCACGAATCTTCAGCCGGCGCAACGCCGCCTTGAGCGGTTTGGGTGCCTCAATGGCCTCGCCGCTGGACAGCGTGGCTGCGGCCTTGATGCCCAGATCGACGCCTTCAATCGCATTGCCATTGCGTTGTCGGTAAAACACGGCATCGGGCACCTCGACCTGGATGGCAACGAACCCGCGCTCGGCAGTGCGCGATACCGTTGCCCCGAGAATCTTTCCCTTGAAACGCAGCGCCTCACGCATCGACACATCGCCAATCTTGGGCAAGCGGATGGTTTTCCCATCTACTTTGAACTTGTCGTTGGCGACGTAAAAGCTGTCCAGACACCGCCCCTTCTTCTTGAAGGTCGGCGGATACGCCAACTTCACGCCCTGCTGGCGCAGACTGCGGCGCAGGTGTTTGCAATCAGGGGCGATACGCGCTCCTGCCTCGATGTCGGCAAAGAACCGTTTCCATGCACGAGCCAGATGCTCGAATGGTTGGGCGTGGCTGTCGCGGTGCATATCCTTGAGCCAAGGGAACAATTGGTATTTGACCGCGTTGAATTGTTTTTTGAGCGCCATCGCGTTGGGCTTTTGGCCCGCCGCGTATTGCTTGTTCCACTCATCCAGCGCCCAGTTCCACACCTTGCGCGCCGTGCCGCAGGCGCGGGCGAAGTAGTTCCCCTGTTCTTGCGTTGGACAAAGTGCGATCTTGTGGGTCAGTTGCATCGCCGGGCCTGTTCGATGGCCATTTGCGCCACACCCGCCGCAAGAATCTCGCGGGCACGCATGACCGATGCTGCCTGCGGTGCGTCAGGCCATACATCGCGATACCCCCAGAACGATGCGGCGGCGTACATATCCTCCACGCGAACCTTGCCGGGTTGCAGTGGCGCAAGCTTTGCTTCGCACTCAATCCCGTCCAGCCGGGAATGACATAAGTAATAATCGGCCTGATGAACCTTGCTCTTACGTAACGTCACAAAGCGCCCGCATCCACCGTGGCAATAGATAGTCACTTTCTCAGCTTGGCTCATTGTTCGCATCCTTCTTCAATGCCTCGTCCAGCTTTTTTCGGTAGTTCCTCAGACCGTATAACCGGGACGAAAAGCAATGCACGATGGTCATCAAGTCCTGCACCATTTCCTGCTCGGGAGAAAGACGTTCTTGATTGAGCACTAGCAGTTCGCAGCCATTGATTTTGGCAAAGTGCTCGAACCACTCGAAGCCGAACCGGGTCAGCCGATCCCTGTGCGCCAGAATCAGTGTCTTGACTTCGCGTCGGCCAATATCTTCCATCAGCGCCAGAAACCGCTTGCGCTTGAAGTTCAGCCCGCCGCCCACTTCCTCGACAAACTCGACGTTGGCAAGACCTTTGGCCACCACGAATTCCTCCAGCACTTTGCGCTGATTCGCCAAATCCGGTTCTTGCGCGGCACTGGAGACGCGGCAGTACGCCACCAGCCGGATCGGCGTATTCACCGACTGGCGCAGGCCGATGAATTCGCGAATCTGCGCTTCGGTATACAGGCGCCGATTGCTGTCGGTGCGCGCCACAGCAGTGAGCCGCCCCTCGCGCTCCCAGCGCTGCAAGGTCTTGACCGAGACGCCCAGCAGCTTCGCCGCCTTGCCTGTGCTCATGGTGTTTTCCATGAGCCAATAGTACATTATTGCGCATTATTTGTAATGGTAGAGTCAGCCTCCGGGAATGCTGCGAGCGCGCCGATGGTGTGTTTGGGGAGATCATGCGGCCTGGGCGCCCGTCGCGACGGCGGCGCTGTTCGATGACCGTGCCGCGGAACCGCTACAGCGCTCCATCAGGGCAACGAATTCGTCCCGGCTTCGGCCGGTGACGCAGGGGTTGTGCTCTCGTTCCTCGCCGACGCAGGATACGCGGCGATTTCCGCTGGCGCGACCCGGATAGACCAGCGTCTCGTCGGGCAGCGTCAGCAGCTGCCGCACCAAGCTGTCATAGAGACGGCCCGGATCGCTGCCAGGCAGGTCGGTCCTGCCGCATCCGCCGATCAACAGCGCGTCGCCGGTGAACACGCGGTCTCGCCAAAGGTAGCTGACGCAACCGGGAGTGTGGCCCGGCGTGGCGATCACCATCAGGCGCTCGCCGCCGACACGCAGCACATCACCGTGATCGACGCGCAGGCAGGCATCCGCCGATCCTGAGTCCTTGCCCAGCACGGCGAGCGCACCGCTGGCATCCTGAAGTTGTTCCCGCGCGGAGTCATGGTCCTCGTGCTGGTGGGTTTCCAGCACGTGGCTCAGATCGAGGCCCAGTTCCTCCAGCAGCGCCAGATAGAGCGTCAGATGTTCCCGCACCGGGTCCACCAGCGCCGCAGCGCGACGGCCCAGGTCGGCGACGAGGTAGGTGAAGCCGCCACTGGCCGTGTCGTGCAACTGGCGAAAGGCGATGCGCACCTCCTCGCCGTTGCGGGATTTGCGCTTGCCACCGCGTATCAAGCGCCGAGCCCTCGGTCGGGATTCCGTCGATGCGGCTCGCGGGGGAGCTTGCATGGGCGCTGGCGTCCGTGGGGTTGCGGGGGGCGGGGGGGGGGTTGGCCGATCGAGAATTTGCGGCGCAGAAAAGAAAGGAAGCAACCGCCTCACGGGGACTGATCGGCCTGCTCTGCTCGGGCACCGTTGTGGGAGGAGGTCACGGCTGGCGCCAAGCAGGTCGCAGAGCTGGGCTCGATCACGATGGCGGGACCGGGGGGATCCTGCCACCGCTGGGGCTGGGAGTGAATCTTTTGGGTCCCGTGCCGGCGATTGCTTCTTGCCCTTATCCTATCAAGTCCTGTGCCAGATCGGGGAAGATCATCCGGTTTTTACAAGTTGCTGAATACACTAGTCCATTAGAAATTGCCCCCGGCAGCGCGAAGCCGCGCGACCACAAGCCCATGCCATAAATGGCAGACTCGGTTAGACTCCACTGCCAAAAATGACACGCAGCACGCCATGACCCACGCCGCTCGCAGCCTCCCCGAACTGCTGTCCTTCCTCGAAGGCTTACCCGAGCCGCGCATCGTCATGGATGCCGACTTCAGGATCGTTGCCGCCAACGCCGCCTACGTGCGCGAGTTCGGCGAAGGCAAGCCGATCCGGGGCCGCCAGTGCTATGAGGTGTCGCACCATTTCACCGTGCCCTGCGACCAAGCCGGTGAATCCTGCCCGCTCAAGACCAGTCTCGAAACCGGCGCCAGCACCCGCGTTCTGCACCTGCATCACACGCCGCGCGGCGAGGAGCACGTGGACGTAGAGACCACGCCCATCTTCGACGACGCCGGCAAGCTGACCTACTTCGTCGAAACCATGCGTACCGTCCGTCATGCCAGCGGCAAGCCGGCGGCGCAGGGACTGGTAGGGCGTTCGGCAGCTTTCACGCGCATGCTGGAGCGTCTGATGCGCGCCGCGCCGTCGGAAGCGACGGTACTTCTTCTGGGTGAGACCGGCACCGGAAAGGAACTCGCGGCGCAGGTGGTGCATGAAGGCAGCCGGCGCTCCAGGGGGCCCTTCGTCGCGGTGGACTGTTCGGGGCTGACCGAAACCCTCTTCGAGAGCGAGCTTTTCGGCTACGAGAAGGGTGCTTTCACCGGCGCCAACTTCCGCAAGATCGGCCTGGTGGAGGCGGCGAGCGGCGGCACCCTGTTCCTCGACGAGATCGGCGACGTGCCCCTTTCACTCCAGGTCAAGCTGCTGAGGCTGCTGGAAACCGGAACCTACCGGCGGGTCGGCGGCATCGACACGCTGCGCGCCGACTTCCGGCTGGTGTGCGCCACCCACCGCGGACTGGCGGCGATGGTCAAGGCCGAAACCTTCCGCCGCGACCTGTTCTACCGAATAAACAGCTTCCCCGTGTACATCCCGTCGCTGGGCGAGCGGCGCGACGACATCCCCCTGCTGGCCAATTCCGTTCTGGAGCGCCTCGCCCGCCGCCGCGGCCTGCGGTTTTCCCCCGCTGCACTGGAATACCTGCGCCAGCGACCCTACGAGGGCAATATCCGCGAACTGCGCAATCTGGTGGAGCGGGCCAGCCTGCTGGTGGACGGCAGCGAGATCGGCGTCGAGCATCTCACTGAAGAAGCCCCGGGCACGGTTCTCGACGAACCTCTGCCCGAGCGGGTCGTGACGCTGGCCGACGCCGAGCGCCGTTACCTCGAATGGGCGCTCGATCGCCATCGGGGGGACCGGCGCTCGCTGGCGCGGAAGCTGGGTATCAGCGAGCGCACCTTGTTCCGCAAGCTGGCCGAGGCCGGGCTGGGCGGACGTTGAGCCGCCGCAGCGCCGGTACTCGAAGGTGAAGTGCGGGCCTTCGGGCTATAGCAGCACGACGTCGAACTGCTCCTGGTTGTAGCCGGTCTCGGACTGGAGCGAGATTGGCTTGCCGATGAAATCCGAAAGCATGGCCAGGGACTGGGATTCCTCGTCGAGGAACAGGTCGATCACCGCCGTCGAGGCCAGCACGCGGAACTCCTTGGCGTTGAACTGGCGCGCCTCGCGCAGCAGTTCGCGCAGCACCTCGTAGCACACGGTGCGCGCCGTCTTGACCTCGCCGCGGCCGCTGCATACCGGACAGGCCTCGCACAGAACGTGCGCCAGCGACTCCCGGGTGCGCTTGCGCGTCATCTCCACCAGGCCCAGGGCGGTGAAGCCATTGACCGAGATCCGTGTGTGGTCCCGTGCCAGCGCCTTCTGCAACTCGGACAGCACCGCCTGGCGGTGCTCGTCGTTCTCCATGTCGATGAAGTCGAGAATGATGATGCCGCCGAGGTTGCGCAGCCGCAGTTGCCGGGCAATGGCGTGGGCCGCCTCCAGGTTGGTCTTGAAGATCGTGTCGTCGAAATTGCGCGAACCGACGAAGCCCCCGGTATTCACGTCGATGGTGGTCATCGCCTCGGTCTGATCGACGATCAGGTAGCCGCCGGACTTGAGGTTGACCCGCCGCCCCAGCGCCTTCTGGATCTCGTCCTCGACGCCGTACAGGTCGAACAGCGGCCGCTCGCCGGTGTAGTGCTCCAGCAACCCGACCACCTGGGGCATGTATTCCTGGGCGAAGGCCAGAAGCTTGTGATGGTTCTCCCTCGAATCGAGCACGATGCGCGTCGTTTCGCCGGTCACCAGGTCGCGCAGCACGCGCTGCGAAAGGGTGAGATCCTGATACAGCACCGCCGGGGCGCTGGCGCTGCGGGCGGCCTGGCACAACTCGGACCAGGTCTTGCGCAGATAGGCGATATCCGACGCCAGTTCCTCTTCGCTGGCACTCTCGGCCATGGTGCGGACGATGAAGCCGCCTTTTTCGTCCACCGGCATCAGGTTCTGCAGCTTTCCCCTGAGGGACTCGCGCTCGGCCTCGTTCTCGATCCGCTGGGAAATTCCGATGTGCTTTTCCTGGGGCAGGTACACCAGCAGCCGTCCGGCGATGCTGACCTGAGTGGACAGCCGCGCGCCCTTGGTGCCGATGGGATCCTTCAGCACCTGGACCACCAGGTTCTGACCTTCCGACAGCAGGCGCTCGATGGGTCGCGCGTGCTCGCCGTTGTGGCGCGCCTCCCACAGGTCGGCGATGTGCAGGAACGCGGTACGTTCCAGGCCGATGTCGATGAATGCCGACTGCATTCCGGGCAGCACCCGCACGATGCGCCCGAGATACACGTTGCCGACGATGCCGCGGCTCGCGGTGCGCTCCATGTGGAGCTCCTGCACCACGCCTTGCTGGAGCAGGGCGACGCGCGTTTCCTGCGGGGTGAAGTTGATCAGGTATTCGTCGGCCATGCCGGAGCGTGCGGTCGGGTAGCGAGGGCCTGGATTCTAACCCGCACCGCCGCGGCAAGCCGCCGCGCTTCAGGGCGCGTTGCCGAAGCGGCTTAGCAACCTTGCGGTCTCGTGCAGCGGCAAGCCCATGATCCCCGAGCAGGATCCCTGAACGTGCTGGATGTAGGCCGCCGCCGGCCCCAGCAGCCCATAGGCCCCAGGCTCTTCGGCGGCGATGCCCTGGCTCAGGCACTGCGCAATGTCCGGCTCCGCGAGGCGGACGAAGCGCACCTCGCTGGCGCTCACCGCTTCGCTGCTCCGCTCCTGGTCGGCGAGCACGACACAACTGATCACGCGGTGAGTGCGGCCGGAAAGCTTGCGCAGGATCTGCGCGGCGGTCTCGGGCTTTGCCGGCCGGACGAGCGTTTCGCCATCCAGATCGATGACCGTGGCGCAGGCCAGCACCGCGCTGTGCGTCAGGTGGCGCAGGACGATGCGCCTGACGCCGCCCATCGCCTGCGCCAGCGCAACGCGATGCACATGTTCGAGGGGCGTTTCCCCAGCCACGACGTCGTCGCTGACTTCCAGGTCTGCGCGCTCGCCGTTGCGAAAACGCAGCAGTTCGAAGCGCACGCCGATACGCGCCAGGAGTTCAGCCCTCTGCGTATCGTGCGCGGCGAGATAGATGTGTTCGGCCCTCATGTTCCCCTCCTTTGCCGGTTTTCAGGCGGCTGCCCGCTAAATCGGGTAGCCGAAGCGCCTTAGCAACAGCGCGGTTTCGTACAGCGGCAAGCCCATGATCCCTGAATGGGAGCCGTGGATCTCCTCGATGAACGTCGCCGCGCGTCCCTGGATGCCGTAGGCGCCGGCCTTGTCCAGGGGCTCGCCGGTGGCGACGTAGCGCCGGATCTCGTCGTCGCTCATCGCCCGGAAGCGGACCTGGTTCTCGTTCAGTGCCTGCTCGATGCGCTGGCTGTCCGCCACCGCGACGGCGGTCAGCACCCGGTGGCGGCGCCCGGCAAGCCGCCGCAAGATCCGAAAAGCATGGTCGGTATCGTCCGGCTTGCCGACGATCTCCCCGTCCAGGTCCAGCGTCGTGTCCGCCGCCAGCACCGGATGGCTCAGCAGCCGACGCGAGCGGACACGTTCCACCGCCCCCAGCGCCTTGGCCCTTGCGATGCGCTGGACGTAGTTGACCGCATCCTCCCCGGGGCGGGCATCCTCGCTGACGTCAATGTCGGCGCGCTCGCCCCCGCGGAACAGCAGCACCACGAAATTGACGTGGATCTGGTGCAGCAGCTCGCGCCGGCGCGGGCTGCGCGACGCGAGATAGATCCGCGGCTCCATGGTCATCATGCGCGGTGATAGGGGTGGTTCTTCAGCAGGCTCACGGCGCGATACAGAGCCTCCGCCAGCACCACGCGGGCCAGGGCGTGGGGCAGAGTCAGGCTGGACAGGCGCAGCGTCTCCCGCGCCCTCGCCTTGATGCGCGGCGCCACGCCGTCGGGACCGCCGACGACCAAGGCTACGTCATCGCCACCGGCAAGCCATTGCTCCAGCCGCTGCGCCAGCGAACGCGTGTCCAGATCCTCGCCATGCTCGTCCAGCAGCACCATCCGGCAGCGCTCCGGCAAAACCTGTTCGATGCGTGCTGCCTCGGATTCGAGCAGTGCGGGAACCGGCTTGCCGGCGCTGCGGGGCTCGGTGCGCACTTCGGTCAGCGACAGGGCGGCTTCCCGCGGCATGCGGGCCGCGAATTCCGCGAAGCCCTCGTCTGCCCAGCGCGGCATGCGGGTGCCGACGGCGATCACCATCAGCCTCATCCGGAAGGACTAGGCCGCTTCCGCTGCGGGAGGTTCATCGGCCTGCTTGCGGCGTCGGACCGACCGCGTCTGCCACAACTCCTCCAGGTTGTAGTAGCTGCGCACCGACGGCTGCATGATGTGCACCACGACGTCCCCCAGATCCACCAGGACCCAGTCGCCCGTCTCCTCGCCTTCCATGCCGATCAGCTCTCCGCCGGCAGCCCCGACCGTGTCGACCACGTGCCGCGCGAGTGCCTTGGTCTGACGGGCCGAATCGGCGCTGGCGATGACGATACGATCGAACAGGGAGGTGAGCCTGGTGGTATTGATGACTTCGATGTCGTGCGCCTTGATGTCTTCCAGGGCGGCCACGACGAGCCTCTGCAGCTTTCTAATGTCCATGCGGATCGGGTGAATACAGGCGATTGAGACCAATATAATCGAGAACCGGATCGGGGAGCAAATAGCGGGCGCTCCGCGCTGCGCCAAGCAGGGCGCGGATCTGCGAGGCCGAGATGGCGAGCGCAGTGATCTCGAACTGGACGATAGCGCCCGCTGGTGCAGTCGTCAGACCCTGGTTTGATGTGTGCGACCGCGCCCCGAACTCGGCGGCGAGCGTTTCCGTCATCTGCCGTGCCTGAAGCGGATAGCCGGGCCGGCTCGCAACGCCGATATGGGCCAGCCCGAACAACTCGCGCCAGCGGTGCCAGGTCGCCAGGCCGAGGAAGGCGTCCGCACCCATGAGCAGCACCAGCGGGCGCCGTAGTCCATGGACGTCGCGCAGCCGCTGGAGGGTCGACACGCTGTAACTCGGCTGTTCGCTCAGCGCCTCGGCATCGTCGAGACAAAACGCAGCGTTTCCGGCGATGGCGCGGTGCGTCATCTGGAGGCGGTCGGCAGCGCCTGCCCGCGGCTGACTTCGATGCGGCGGGCGGCCGGCCGGAATCCACGACACCGCTTCCAATCCCAGCGCCGTGCGCGCCTCCTCGGCCAGGCGCAGATGGCCGTAATGCACCGGATCGAAGGTGCCGCCAAGGATGCCGAGGGGCGCGCCCTCAGTCACCGACCTGGGCCTGCACGTCTTCGGCGATGACGTCGCGGTAGCTCACGTAGATGCTGGCGAACAGTGTCGGCATGGCAACGAGGACCATGGCGATGGTGATCGCGGCGCTTGCCAGGGTGAGCAGGGCATCCGAGAAGGCGAACAGCAGTTGTACCAGCGCGGGCAACACGACAGTCAGCATCAGGGCACCGGCACCGTACGCAACGAAGGCGCGCCAGTTGCGCAGCATCGCCACCGCGCTGAAGAACAGCGCCTTCCTCGCGGGCAGGTCATGCCATGCAGCGAGCATCGGCGCGAACCAGAATGCCAGCGTCAGGGGGAGGGACAGCCCGAGCCAGGTCAGGACGGTGAGCAGCAGTTGCTCCCGATCTATGGACATTTGCGCGGTTTCGCCTTCCGCCGCTCCGAACTGGACGACAGGCACGTCGCCATGCAACAGAAAGAGAGCCATGGCCGCAATCCGCTCCCCGACGAGATACAGCAGGCCGAGGCGCAGCAGTGCAGATCGATTGCGCGTGAATCCCGACCACAGCATGTCGATTCCGAGCTTGCGGCCCGCTTCGATCGCGGCACAACCGTTCATCACGCTGACCAGCAGCCCCTGCACCAGAATGACGGCAGGGAAAGGGCCCAGCAGGCGATAGACGGTTGCGGGGAATACCGACAGGAACGCCGAACTGAGAACGAAAATCAGCAGAATCGATAGCCAGTAGTTGAGGGCGAGCAGAGTCAGCAGCGGAGGATTGCGGCGATACAGCCGAAATCCGTCGATGATCCACTGCCCGCCGCGCAGGGCGGGTAGCCGTCGCGCCTGCATGGGGGATCAGGGCGCCTCGAAGATGTCCATGTACGCCGCATGGACCGAGCCGGCCGCCACCGGCAGCAGCAGCAGAAAACCCAGTCCCAGGGGAATGGCGGCGAGCACGCCCAGCACGAACAGCAGCAGCCCGTAGACCAGGAAGGCGACGATGTTCTTGAGGCAGGCGTCGAAGCTCGCCTTCACCGCATCGATGGGCGCGGCATCGCGGAAGATGACCAGAGCAGGCGCAAACCACAGCGCCATGGCGAGCGGCACGGTGAGGGCGAGGAAAACCAGCATGCCCATGACGAAGCCGCCCGCCGCGACGCCGATTCCCGTGCCCTGGCCGATCATCGCGCCGGAGATCGCTCCGCCACCGACGATCGCCGCGGCCACGAAGCCGATCACCAGGGTCGCGATCAGGGCAATCACGCCCAGCAGCACCAGATTGCCAGTGTTCTGGCGGAAGCCGGCGAACAGGTGGTCGACCTTCAACTCCTCGCCCTGGGTCAGCGCACGGCATCCCAGGAGCATTCCGGCACCGAGCACCGGACCGAGCAGGTTGGCCGCGAGCTGACCCACCAGCGGAATCACGCCCAGCACCACGAAAATGACCAGCGCGATCACGGCGATGGCGATCCACACGCCGGGGTTCTTCAGGAACAGCTCCCAGCCCTGCTTCAGCCATTCCACCCCGCGCCCGGCGTCGACGGTGCGGGCGGCATAGCGGGGGACGAGGGCGTTTTCGGGTTCGGTCATGGATTGGGGATTCGTTGGACGGTGGGGAATCCTAGCCCATGGCCGGCCCGCGTTCAAATTTGCGCCGGCGAAGCAGGTAGTAGGCGACTGGAATCAGGAACATCGACAACAGCGGCGCAGAGATCATGCCGCCCACCATGGGCGCGGCGATGCGCTGCATCAGCTCCGAACCGGTGCCGCCGCCCAGCATGATGGGCGCAAGGCCCCCCAGGATCACCGCCACCGTCATTGCCTTGGGCCGCACCCGCTGCACCGCGCCCTCCATCACCGCGTCGAACAGGTCGCGGCGCGTGGCGAGCCGCCCTTCGTCCCGGTGGCGCTTCACCGCGGCGTCGAGGTAGATCAGCATCACCACACCGAATTCCGCCGCCACCCCCGCCAGTGCGATGAAGCCCACCGCCGAGGCGATCGACACCGCGTGGTCCAGCAGGTGCAGCAGCCACACCCCGCCCACCAGCGCAAAGGGCAGCATCGCCATCACCAGCAGCGGCTCGGCCAGGTTGCGGAAGGTGAGGTAGAGCAGCAGCAGGATGATGGCAAGCGTCAGCGGCACCACCAGCGCCATGCGCTTCTCGGCGCGCTCCAGGTACTCGAACTGCCCCGACCAGGTGATGGAGTAGCCCGGCGTGAGCGACACGCGGGCTATCACCGCCTGCTGCGCCGCGCGCACGAAGCCGCCCAGGTCGCGGCCGCGCACGTCCACGTAGATCCAGCCCGAGGGCCGCGCGTTCTCGCTCTTCAGCATGGGCGGGCCGTCCGCCACCACCACGTCAGCGACCGCGTCCAGGGTCACGGTGGCGCCCTTCTCGGTGACCACGGGCAGCGCCCTCAGTGCGGGCACGGAGTCGCGCAGTTCGCGCGGATAGCGCACGTTGATCGGAAAGCGCTCCAGCCCCTCCACCGTCTCGCCCACGTTCTCGCCGCCGACCGCGAACGCGACGATCTCCTGCACGTCCGCCACCGACAGGCCGTAGCGCGCCGCGTCGAGGCGCCGGATGCGCACCTCGACGTAGCGCCCGCCGGTGAGGCGCTCCGCGAGGACTGACTTTGCCCCTGGCACCTCCTTCACCGCCGCCTCGATCTGGGTGGCGATGCGGTCGATCTCCGCCAGGTCAGCACCCGCCACCTTGATCCCCACTGGGCTCTTGATGCCGGTGGCAAGCATGTCGATGCGGTTGCGGATCGGCTGCACCCAGACGTTGGACAGCCCGGGAATGTGCGTCGCGGCGTCCATCTCGGCGATCAGCTTGTCCAGCGTCATGCCCGGGCGCCACTGCTCCCGCGGCTTGAACTGTATGGTGGTCTCGATCATCTCCAGCGGCGCCGGGTCTGTGGCGGTCTCGGCGCGGCCGGCCTTGCCGAACACGCGATGCACCTCGGGAAAGGACTTGATGATGCGGTCGGTCTGCTGCAGCAGTTCCGCCGCCTTGCCGGGGCCGATGCCGGGCAGCGTCGAGGGCATGTAGAGCAGGTCGCCCTCATCCAGCGGCGGCATGAACTCGCTGCCCAGTTGCCGCAGCGGGTAGAGCGTCGCCACCAGGACCAGCAGCGCCAGCCCCAGGGTGAGCCAGGGCGCGGACAGCGCACCCCGCAGCAGCGGCCGGTAGGCGGCGATCAGCACCCGGTTGAGGGGGTTGGCCTCCTCGGGCCGGATGCGCCCGCGGATGAACCAGGCCATCAGCGCCGGCACCAGCGTCACCGAAAGTCCCGCCGCCGCCGCCATGGCATAGGTCTTGGTGTAGGCCAGCGGCGCGAACAGCCGCCCTTCCTGCGCCTCCAGCGTAAACACCGGCAAGAAGGACAGCGTGATGATCAGCAGGCTGAAGAACAGCGCCGGCCCGACTTCGGCGGCGGCTTCGGAAATGATGCGGAAACGGGTGGCAGGGTCGGGTTCCGCGCTTCCCTCTCCGCCGGTTCCGGGGGCGAGGGAACTGCCTTGCTCCCTCTCCCCGCTTGTTGCGGGGAGAGGGAGACTCTTTTGCCGCCACGCCTCCAGATGCTTGTGGGCGTTCTCGATCATGACGATGGCGGCGTCGAGCATGGCGCCGATGGCGATCGCGATGCCGCCCAGCGACATGATGTTAGCATTGACCCCCTGCGCCCGCATGACGATGAACGCCGCCAGCACCCCCACCGGCAGCGCCAGGATCGCCACCAGAGAGGATCGCAGGTGGAACAGGAAGACGATGCACACCAGGGCGACGATGACGAACTCCTCTGCCAGCCGCTCGGTCAGCGTGGCGATGGAGCGCTCGATCAGCCCTGAGCGGTCGTAGGTCGGCACGATCTCCACCCCCGGTGGCAGCGAGCGCTTCAGCTCCGTCAGCTTCTCCTTCACCGCGGCGATGGTTTCCAGCGCGTTCTTGCCGGAGCGCATCACGATCACCCCGCCCACCACCTCGCCTTCGCCGTCCAGCTCGGCGATGCCGCGGCGCATCTGCGGCCCGAGCTGGATTCGCGCCACGTCGCCCAGCAGCACCGGCGTCGTGCCCTCGCTCATGCCGACGGGAATGGCGCGGAAGTCCTCGACGGAGCGCAGGTAGCCGGTGGCGCGCACCATGTATTCCGCCTCCCCCAGTTCCAGCGCCGAGCCGCCGGCCTCCGAGTTGGCGCTTCGGATCGCCGCCACCACCTTCGCCAGCGGCAGGCGCAGCGCGCGCAGCTTGTCCGGGTCCACCACCACCTGGTACTGCTTCACCATGCCGCCGACGGTGGCCACCTCCGCCACGTTGGGCACCGAGCGCAACTCGTACTTGAGGAACCAGTCCTGGATGGCGCGCAACTGCGCCAGATCGTGACGATTGCTGCGATCCACCAGCGCGTACTCGTAGATCCAGCCCACGCCGGTGGCATCGGGCCCCAGCTCCGGGCGCACGCTGGCGGGCAGCCGTCCCTGGGCCTGGTTGAGGTACTCCAGCACCCGCGAGCGCGCCCAGTAGAGATCGGTGCCATCCTCGAACAGGACGTACACATAGGAGTCGCCGAAGAAGGAGTAGCCGCGCACCGCCTTGGCGCCGGGCACCGACATCATGGTGGTGGTGAGGGGATAGGTGACCTGATCCTCCACCACCCGCGGGCTCTGGCCGGGGTAGGTCGTCTTGACGATCACCTGCACGTCGGAGAGGTCGGGGATGGCGTCCAGCGGCGTGCGCAGCACCGCCACCGTTCCCGCGGCGCTGACGATCAGCGTCGCCAGCAGCACCAGGAAGCGGTTGTGGATGGACCAGCGGATTAGCCCCGCGATCACGGCTTGCGCTCCGCCGGCCGCGGCTTGAGCGTGGTGACCACGTAGTCGGTCCCGCGCTTCTCGGCGTCGAACTCGACCGCCTGGCCCGCCGCGATGCCCTTGAGCAGCGCGGGATCGACCTTGAAACCCATCGTCATGCCCGGCATGGCGATCGAGGGGATCGGTCCGTGGGTCAGATTTATGCGGCCGGCCGCTGCGTCCAGTTCGTTCACCGTGCCCTGGGCGAGCTGGGGCGTGGCTGCGGCGCCGTGGTCGCCGTGGTGATGGGCGTGGTCCGCGTGTTCCTCGCCGCCCTGCGGCGGCTGACTTTCGAGCCGCGCCAGCGCACTGGTGAGGCTTGCCTCGGAGTCGATCAGGAACTGGCCCGAGACCACCACCTTCTGCCCCGCCTCCAGCCCGGAAAGGATCTCGGTCCGGCCGCCGTCGGCGGCGCCGGTCTTCACGTCCGCGGGAACAAAGCCGCCGTCACCAGCGGCGACGATCACCACGCTGCGCCGCCCGGTCTCGATCAGCGCCTCGCTCGGCACCAGCAGCCGTTCGCGCCGGTCGGCGTTGCCGAAGTTCACCGTCGCCAGCATGCCCGGCCTCAGCTCGCCCTTGGGGTTCGCCAGCGGAATGCGGGCGCGCAGGCTGCGCGTGCTGCCCTCGATCTCGGGATAGACGTAATCGACCTTGCCCTCGAAGCGGCGCCCCGGCAGTGCGGCGAAACGCACTTCGGCGCGCCGGCCCGCAGCCAGTGTGGCGGCATCGCGCTCCGGAATGTCCGCCACGACCCACACCGTGGCGAGGCCGGCGATGCTCATCAGCGCCGCGCCCGGCATCACCGTCATGCCCGGCCGGGCGGTGAGTTCGGTGACAATGCCCGCCTCAGGCGCCGTCAAGGAGACGCGCTCGATCACTTTGCCGCCCGCTTCCGCCCGCGCCACCTGATCGGCGGACATGCCGGCGAGAGTCAGCCGCTGGCGGGCGGCATCGGCCAGCGCCGCGTCCCCTCCCTTCAGCGCCAGCAGCAGCTCGTGCTGGCCGGCGATCAGCTCCGGCGAGGTGATGGCAAGCAGCAGCGCGCCCCGCGCCACCGCCTGATTCAGCGCCCGCACCGGCTGCAGCTCGATGTAGCCGCCGACGCGCGACTGCACCACGTGCATGCGATTCTCGTCGAAGCGCACCGTGCCCACCGCTTCGAGGCCGCGCTCCAGCGACCCCTTCTCGACAGTGGCCAGCCGCACGCCGAGGTTCTGCGCCATCTGCGGCGCGATGCGCACGTTGCCGCCGGCACCGACTTCGTCCGCGTACTTGGGCACCAGTTCCATGTCCATGAAGGGCGACTTGCCCGGCTTGTCGAAGCGCTGCTGCGGCACCATCGGGTCGTACCAGTAGAGGATCTTGCGCTCCGCGCCTGCCGACCCCGGAGGGGCGTGGGCGGCGTGCTCGCCGGCCGGCGCCGCCGCGCGACCCATCCATAGCGCGTAGCCGGCAGCGCCCAGCGCGGCGCTCGCCAGTGCGATCGCCACCAACGCCAGAACCTTGGCGGCGCCCCGCTGGTACGTCGCCGCTGCTCGCCCCAACCCTGGCCCTCCCCCGCACCCGGGGGAGGAAACGGTCGCGCCGAGGCATGGGTGGAAGCCTGATGCTCCCTCCCCCGCAAGCGGGGGGTGGGGGCAATCGGCCGTGTTGGTTCCAACCGGCGTCTCACCGTGCGGCATCATGTTCTTCTCCCAGATGTTCGAAGTAGGCCAACTGCATGCGCGCCCGCGCCTGCCGGGTGGCGACTTCGACGCGCGCGAGTTGTGCCTCCAGGTCGGCACGGCGCGCCTCCAGCAGCGCCGCCAGCTCCGCGCGGCCGCTGCGGTAGGCAGCGAGCGCCGCGTCCACCCGCCGCTTGGCGTTGGGCAGCAGCTCGTCGTCGATGCGCTTCAGCCGCTCGCCCGCCACCTGCCAGGCGGCATATTCGGTGACGAGCTCGGCGGCGAGCATGCGCAGGTGGTCCTCGCGCAGCGCCTCGGCCTTTTCGACCTGCGCCTGGCGCGCCGCGACGCCGCGCTGCTGGCGGTCCCTTGGCGCCAGCGGCAGGTCCATGGATAACTGGATGCTCACCATGTTGGTGAATTGGCTGGAACGCGCGCCGTAGCCGATCTCGATGGTCTTGTCCGGTGAGCTCGCCTCCCGCGCCAGCGCCAGGTCGGCCTCGGCCGTGGCGACCGATCGCGCCTGCACGGTGTGCGCCGGGTGACGGGCCAGATCGCTCTTCATCTGCGCCAGAGTCGGCGGCGCGGGCCACTGCGGAAGGTCCGCCGCCACCTCGTCCTCGGCCGCGGCGCCTATCCAGCGTGCGAGCTCGGCCCGCGCCTTCATGACCTCGAACTGCAGCTCGCTGCCCCGGTCGCGGGTCATGGTGAGCATCCGGCGCACCGCCAGCACCGCGACCTGATCGCCCTTGCCCGCCGCATTGGCGATGCGCATCGCCTCCTCTTCTCGCGCTGCCTCGGATTCCAGCGCAGCCAGCAAAGTCAGCCGCTGGCGAGCGCCGACCAGATCGAGAAAGACAAGCGCGGCGTCGCGCTGCACCAGGTGGCGCTGGGTGGCGCTCTCGGCAGCGCTTTGCACGGCCTCGGCCTCGGCGCGGCGCTGGCGCATGGCTCGCTTGTTGCCGCCGGGGAACATCTGCTCGATCGAGATCATGCTGGTAGTCATTTCGTCGCGGTTGAGCGCGAAGGAATCTTCCGGCACGTTCAGCACACCGAGCTTGAGGCGCGGATCGGGCAACTGCCCTTCCGCCACCGCGCTCTCGCGCAGTGCGCGGGTGTTGGCCTCCAGGGCGGAAACCGAGGGCTGGCCGATGACAGCCAGTTGCTGCACCCGCTCCAGGCTCAGGGGCGGGCCGGCCCAGGCGCACGCCGGCGCGAGGGCGAGGGAAAGGACGAGAACTCGAAAACGCATTGCGGCCTCCGGGACGAAGAAACATCGGGCGCGACGGCGCGCCCACCTTCGACGCGGAAGCGGGCTAGCTCAGGAAGACCTGGAAGCGGATGGCGACGGGGGGGTCGCCGGTGGGGGGCGGGGCGAGGCCGCGTTCGCGGCCGAGAAGCGAAGTTTCGACCGCGGCCGGAACGGTCAGCACCGCGCCGGCAGGCATCGCCGCGACGGGCACCTGGGGCGTGTCGGAGCTCTGGTCAGCGGTGGAGCAATGGCTAAGGCAGGAGGCCTCGTCGGCCACCACAACGGCGTCACCCGCGGCGGCGGTCTCATGGCAGGGCGCGGAAGCCTCGTCCGCGGTGATCGCAAACGCGGCTGCCCGCTCCGCCGTCGAACAGGCATGCGCGAGCATCACGCCCTGGGCGAAGAGCAGCAGCGCCACCAGGCAGCGGGCGGCGATCTGAAGCAGACGGCGGGGGAGGAAGGTTGGTGTCACCCCATCAACTTAGCAGGCGACGCACGGCTGTCAAGTGCTAAGGTCCCGGGCGGCTTCCAGCCGATCATGATCTGCGCGAAGTTCGAATTGTCTTCCCGATGGCCTGTTCATGATGTTCGAGCCCCGCTGGCCCCACTGCTTCTGCCATGGCCGCGCCGAGGTGCCGGCGGTCGCTCACTCGACTGCGATGCTGCGGATCGCGAGGCTGAATGGTCCGGCCTGCCGGTCCGCGATCATGAGACCGATACGGCGCACGCGAGCCGGATCCAGAGTCGGCGCATCGGCCAAGCTGCGCCCGCGGAAGGTCGGCTGGAAGTCCCGCAGCGCAATACGCATGCAAGTCCAGGACTGCGCCGGAGGGTGGAACCGCGCCTGATAGTTCACCCCGTCGAAGGCATCGTCGGTACGCAGATTGAGTTTATAGCGCTTGCCATCGCCCGACTTCAAGCAGAAGGGCGACGGTGCCCGGCAAACCGAGCTTCGCCGGCTGCGAGCGTACCGATGCGAACCCTCCGTTGCGCTCCAGCGAGACCACGCCCTCGAAGACCGCGTAGCCCTGGGGATCGTGGCGCATGCGGCTGCTCGAAACGCCGCCCATGACAGCGTCGTCGATCGGGGACCAATCGGCGACGGAGATGGGGAGGTCGAAGCGCAGTAGTTCGATGGACACCTGTCAGCCTTGTGTAGCTGAGTGGGAGCTGGCTCACCGCTCGCCGCTCCACCCCCGCATTCTTCCGGAACCGTATTGGCATGTGCCGGACTAAAGCCATTATCTTCTAGCAAGCCACGACAGGGGAAGCAGACATGGACGGCATCGATCCTTTCGCATACCTGCAGCAGGTCGCCAGACGCATGGGCCAGCTCACCGATAGACGTGAGATCGAAACCGTGCTCGACGAAGTCGAGTACCTTTTCGATGCTCTGGATCCCGAGTTCCAGGATCCGGCCAGCCAGTTGATCGAGCAATTGCGCGCCAAACTGGAGCGTGCGGTGTGAGCACTGAGGCGTCGTGCTACGCAGTGCGGCGCGTCAATCCGTTTCTGGGCGTGACACAGGTGGTGGAGCTGGACATCGGCCGCGCGCTCAGCACTGATGGCATCAACTGGGAGATACAACTCGCGGTCGAGCGCCCCGTGGCCTGGGGAAGCCTGAACCGGCATCGCAGCGAGCGGCAGTACTGCCGCTATGCCATCTGGTCGAATCAGGAAGGCTTCGCCCGCTTTCCCGTCCAACCTACGCTCGATCGCAGCGCGATGGGCGAAGCGGCCCAAACCCTGGTTAACAGCGTGGACGCGCGGCGCTCAATGCTGCCCTTCCCGCTCGCCGACCGCTTCGAACTCTGGCTTCTTGACGGCGCCGATCAGGCACCCGTGGCGCTGCTCGCGACCGCCACCGGAAAGCACCTGATCCCGAGCCGCCCACCCGCTGCCTGGAGCGCCGCCCCCGCGGACCAGGACGGATTCTCCTCGCCGTCCTTGATCGCGCATGCCTCACCACAGGAAGCAGGTTTGCGGCCACGCCGCCATCTCGATTGCATCGAACGCCTGATCGCACAAAGGGCAGGCAGCGCGCGGCGAACCAAGTGCTTCGAACGCGAGCACTGCAGCGTATGGCCCGACGCCATTGCATTCCCGACCGCCTCCCTGAACCAAGCCGACTTGCCTGAACTGCCCCTTGCCGAGAACTGGAACCTGCTGGAAGACACGAATTCCATCGGCGACTACCTGGTGTGGCTCGCGCCCCGACTGCTCACCCTGCCGCTGGCCCCGGCCACCCGTGCGCGCTTGGAACGGGCTGCGGCCTCCAATCCGGCGCTGGTCGAGCGCCTGTTCCGGCTCTATCCGGCAATCGCCGATCAGGACCTCATCAAACGCATCCGCGTCGAGGCGCGGCTGATGAAGGCTGCGGCACACGCCTGAGGCGGGCTGACGACGGGCAGTTCCAGCCACGCCCCGTTCCAGGCCGAGGAACAAGTTCTGCCTGGTTCTATTCGCAGAGCCATGCCGCGCAAACCCCGCACCCTCACTGTCTCCACCCTGTTGCCGGGCGCCACGGTCGGCGGCTGCCCCTCCCTCGATCACTGGCAACGCAACGCCATCATCTCGCCCGCCCTGGGCATCGAAACACCAGTCGTTGGCGCACACCGCCGGATCGAGAACCTCGACGACGGAGTGCCGATCGGTCAGTTCGTTGAGCTAAAGCCAAGGCAGGCGCGACGCACCCCGAACGCGCAGCTTTAACATTTCACGCAAGGGGTCCGGATCCTTGGCGCGGCCCAGGTGGGCGTCGTCGTGGCGCTGGCGGTCGGCGAGCCGCGACAGCCAGAAGCGCAGCGCCGCGGCGCGCAGCAGCACCGGCCAGGCGCCGCGCTCGATCGCGGTGAGGGGGCGCAGCGCGTGGTAGCCGTGGAGCAGCGCGCGGGTTCGCGCCGGGTCGAGTTCGCCGCCGGTGTCGACGCACCAGTCGTTGGCGCAGACTGCCGAGGTCGAACAGCCACGCGTCCTCGCCGGCGAAGTAGAAGTCGATGACACCGCCTATGCGTGCTCCATCGGGCGGCGCGAACAGCACATTGTCGCGGAACAGGTCGCCATGCACTACGCCATGGGGCAGGTCGGGGAAGTTGAATAGCGACTGGAAGTGCAGTTCCTCCTTGAGCAGGGCCGCGTCGTCCGGACCCAGCAGCGGCAGCAGCACCTGGCCGGTGTCGCGCCGCCAGCGTGCGCCCCGCGGGTTGGGCGGATGTGCGGGGAAGGAGAGGCCTGCCTGGTGGAGCTGCGCCAGCATCGCGCCGACCGCGGCGCATTGGGCCTCGGTGGGCCGTTCGACGCTTGCCCCCGGCAGCCGCGTGAGCAGGGCGGTAGGCCGATCCATGAGCGAGGCGAAGCGCGCGCCGTCGCGCCGTTGCACCGGCGCCGGGCAGGGGATGCCCTGACGGGCGAGGTGGGACATCAGGTCGAGGTAGTAGGGCAGTTCCACCGCGCTGACGCGCTCGAACAGCGTGAGCACATAGCGTCCCCGGTCGGTGTTGACGAAGTAGTTGGTGTTCTCGATGCCGGCAGCGATCGGCGTCAGTTCCGTTGCCGTGCCGACGTCATAGTCGCGCAGCCAGGCGTCGAGTTCGGCGGCTCCGACCGGCGTGAATACGGACATGCTGCGGACGAGAACCGAACGGGCAGACGTTGCTGAATCCTGAATCCCAGATCCTGAATCCTGAACTCAGAACTCCTTGATCACCCACATCGGCACGCGCAGCCCGCTGTCGAGGGATTCCTGGCGCGAGAAGCTGCCGTCACCCTTCGAGTCGATCAGGTAATAGGGCCGGCCGTGAGACGGCGTGACCTTGACCATGTAGAGCTTGCCCTTGATGCGGTACTCCTCCACCTTGTCTTCGCCCCGCTGGAGGATGGTGACCTGGGGTTCGAGGGCGGGATCAGGCTCGTAGCCGGGGGGCGGTGGGGGCGGTTCGGGGATGGGTTCGAGCTTGGGCGGCGGGTTCTGGGCAGCGGCGGGCAGGGCGATGCACAGCGCGGCAATGATGGCGAGAAGACGCATGGGGGAGTCCGGGTTGGTTTCGGTGATTCTATCGCAGGGGCCATGCCCCGATGCTCACAGGTTGAGCATCATCTCGTGCTCCTCCGGCAGCGGCAGGAAGCCTCGTGTCTCGTAGTACTTGAAGATCGCCTCGACCACCTGTTCCGGCTTGTCGATCACCTGGATCAGGTCCAGGTCGTCTGCGGAGATCATGCCCTCGGCAACCAGACTCTCGCGGAACCACGCCAGCATGCCGGCCCAGAACGGCGCGTGGACCAGGATCAGCGGTATGCGGCGCGACTTGCCGGTCTGGATCAGGGTGAGCGCCTCCATCACTTCGTCCAGGGTACCGAAGCCGCCGGGCAGCACCACGTAGGCGGTGGCGAACTTGACGAACATGAACTTGCGCGCGAAGAAGTGGTGGAAGGTGTGCGAGATGTCCTGGTAGGGGTTGGCTGCCTGTTCGTCGGGCAGCACGATGTTGAGGCCGACGCTGGGGCTCTTGCCGAAGTAGGCACCCTTGGAGGCGGCTTCCATTACACCGGGACCGCCGCCGGAGATCACCGAGAAGCCGGCATCGGACAGCAGGCGCGCGATGCGCTCCGCCAGCATGTAATAGGCATGGTCGTGGGGAATGCGCGCGCTGCCGAACATCGACACCGCGGGGCGGATGCGGTTGAGCCGCTCGGTCGCCTCGACGAACTCTGCCATAATCCCGAAGATGCGCCACGACTCGCGCGCCGTGTAGAGCTGGGCGGCGGTGCCGGGGTCGATCGCGTGCGGTAACTTGTCTTTGCCTATCATTCCTTGAGATCCTGAGTCGGTCGCGGAGCGGCGTGCTCCGCACGGGAATCCTGCCATGCCCAGACTGCTGCTGGTGGACGCTTCGTCCTATCTCTATCGCGCGTTCCATGCGCTGCCCGACCTGCGCAACAAGGCCGGCGAGCCCACCGGCGCCATCTACGGCGTCATCGCCATGCTACGGCGCCTGCTGGGTGACTACAAGGCGGAGTACCGCGCCTGCGTCTTCGATGCCAAGGGCAAGACCTTCCGCGACGATCTCTATCCTGAATACAAGGCCCACCGCCCGCCCATGCCGGAGGACCTGGCGCGCCAGATCGAGCCCCTGCACGCCTGCATAGCGGCGCTGGGCTGGCCGCTTCTTGCCGTCGAAGGCGTGGAGGCGGACGACGTCATCGGAACCCTGTCGCGCCAGGCCGCCGCGCAGGGCATAGCCACCGTCATTTCCACCGGCGACAAGGACCTGGCCCAGCTCGTCGATGAGCGCGTCATTCTGGTGAACACCATGAGCAACGAGGTGCTGGACGAGGCGGGCGTGCGCGCCAAGTTCGGCGTCGCGCCGGAGCGCATCATCGACTACTTCGCGCTGGTGGGCGATGCGGTGGACAACGTGCCTGGGGTGGAGAAAGTCGGCCCCAAGACCGCGGTGAAGTGGTTGCAGCAGTTCGGATCACTGGACGCCATCATGGCCAGTGCGGATCAGGTCGGCGGCGTCGTCGGGGAGAACCTGCGCAAGGCACTGGGTTTCCTGCCCACCGGCCGCGAACTGGTGACGGTGCGCTGCGACGTGCCGCTGCCGCTGGCCGCGATGGAACTCGCGCCGCGCGAGCCGGACCGCGAGCGGCTGGCCGAGCTGTTCGCGAGGCTCGAGTTCAAGACCTGGTTGAAGGAAGTGCAATCTGGATCGAGGACCGAAGATCGAGGATCGAGCGGTGACGGGACGAGCGGCTCCTCCCTCTCCCCCGATCCGGGGGAGAGGGCAGGGGTGAGGGGGCCGGAGCTGGTCGATGACGGTGCGCACCGGGCGAACTACGAGACGATCCTTTCCTGGGAGCAGTTCGACGCCTGGCTGGCGCGCATTCAAGCCGCGAAACTCACGTCGCTCGATACCGAGACCACCAGCCTCGATCCGATGCAAGCGCAGCTCGTCGGCATGTCGTTTGCAACGGAGCCGGGCGCCGCGGCCTATCTGCCGCTTGCCCATGTGCATCCCGGCGCTCAGCAGCAACTGACTCTGGACGAGGTGCTCGCTCGCCTCAAACCCTGGCTCGAATCCGATCGCCATATCAAACTGGGGCAGAACCTCAAGTACGACATGCACGTATTCGCCAACCACGGCGTGCAACTCGGCGGCGTCGCCCACGATACCCTGCTCCAGTCCTACGTGCTGGAGAGCGACAAGAACCACGACATGGATTCGCTGGCGGCGCGCCACCTCGGCATCAAGACCATCAGCTACGACGAGGTGACCGGCAAGGGCGCGTCGCGCATCGGCTTCGAACAGGTGGACGTCGCCCGCGCCAGCGAATACGCCGCGGAGGACGCCGACATCACCCTGCGCCTGCATCAGGCGCTGCATCCACAACTGGTCGCAGAGCCGAAGCTCGAAGCGCTCTACCGCGACATCGAGATGCCGGTGCTGCAAGTGCTCTTCGCCATGGAGCGCATCGGCGTGCTGATCGACGCCGATCTGCTCACGCGCCAGAGCCAGGAACTGGGTACGAAACTGATGGAGATCGAGGCCCAGGCCCACGCCGTGGCCAGGCAGCCCTTCAACATCAACTCGCCCAAGCAGATCCAGGAGATCCTGTTCGAGCGCGAAGGCATAAAGCCGATCAAGAAGACGCCCGGCGGCGCACCCTCGGTGGATGAAGAGGTGCTGGCGCAACTGGCGCTCGACTACCCGCTGCCCAAGCTGATCCTGGAATACCGCAGCCTCGCAAAGCTCAAGAGCACCTACACCGACAAGCTGCCGCGCATGGTGAATGCCCGCACCGGCCGCGTGCACACCAGTTTCGGCCAGGCCACCGCCGTCACCGGACGCCTCGCCAGCACCGACCCCAATCTCCAGAACATCCCGATCCGCACGCCGGAAGGGCGGCGCATCCGCGCCGCATTCGTCGCGCCGCCGGACCACGTCATCGTCTCGGCGGACTATTCGCAGATCGAACTGCGCATCATGGCCCACCTCTCCGGCGACGAGCGCCTGCTCCAGGCCTTCGCCCAAGGAGAGGACGTGCATCGCGCCACCGCCGCCGAGATCTTCGGCATCCCGCCCGCCGAGATTTCCGGCGAGCAGCGCCGCTATGCCAAGGTGATCAACTTCGGCCTCATCTACGGCATGTCGGCCTTCGGCGTGGCACGGGAACTCGGGCTGGAGCGCGGCGCCGCCCAGGCCTACGTGGACCGCTATTTCGCGCGCTACCCCGGCGTGGCGCGCTATATGGAAAACACGCGGGCAACAGCGCGGGAGAAGGGCTACGTCGAAACGGTGTTCGGCCGCCGCCTGTGGCTGCCGGAGATCCGCGGCGGCAACGCCGCGCGCCGCCAGGGCGCGGAGCGCGCCGCCATCAACGCGCCGATGCAGGGCACCGCCGCGGACCTCATCAAGCGCGCCATGATCGCCGTGTTCCAGTGGCTGACTTTCGAGAAGATGCGTACCCGGCTGATACTCCAGGTCCATGACGAACTGGTGCTGGAGGTGCCCGAGGACGAACTCGGCGCCGTGCGCGCCGAGCTTCCGCGGCTGATGGAGAACGTGGCCACGCTGTCGGTGCCGCTGCTGGTGGAAGTGGGGGTCGGGGCCAACTGGGACGTGGCGCATTGAGGGCCGCGCAGGAATTGGCGAGATGAGGACGCTAGTCATCAGCCTGGAAAGGGCGGCACAGCGCCGCGAGCACATGACCGGCCAGCTTGGACGGCTACGGATGCCATTCGTGTTTTTCGACGCGGTGGACGGTCAGGCGCTTGGCGAGGAACAGGTGCGCGTCGTGTATGACGAGGGGCGCGCGCGGCAGACCTTCTGGGGGCCGCTCAACCGTGGCGAGATCGGCTGTGCGCTGAGCCACATCGCGATCTGGAAGCTGATCGTCGAACAACGCGTACCGCATGCCTTGGTCCTGGAGGACGACGCCATCCTGGATGCGGCGACGCCCGAAGTTCTGGCGGCCCTGCCGCCACTGATGAATCCGGGCGATGTCGTTCTGCTGGTGAAGACCAACGACAACACCTTCTTCTTCCGCCAGGCTGCCCTGCCCGCCGGCCGGCGGTTGGTCTATGTGAATCAGCCGCTATACACGGCCACCGGATACGTCCTCGGACCCGGCGCGGCGGCGCATTTGATCGCCCATGCATTGCCGCTGCGCGCGCCCATCGACTTCTGGTACCACGACATCGGATTCAAGGGCATCACGCCGATTCGCGCTGTATATCCGGAACTGGTCTCGCAAATCTCCGATCCGGGGATGCCGTCCCAGATAGGCGGCCGGGAACGCCATCTCGAAAGGCAGGACACCGCCAAGGGGCGGGGCCTTCTGCGCGCCACCGTGCGCAAGCTGCGCCTGCGGATGAAGAACAGATTCCTGAACTGGCCGGTTCGCATGTAGCCGTTCGCAACATGAGCATGCCAGCGATTTCCGGGCGAGATCCGCGCCAGTCCTTCCTGAGTGCGTCGAATGCGACGAGCCGGCTCCTCGAGTTCGCCACCGCTGCCTTCCTCGGCGCGCTGCTGGTCGGCGGCGCAAACATGCCGAAGCACCTGGGGTTCTACTTGGGCCTGCTGGTGTTTGGAATCAGCCTGCTGCGCTCGCCGGGCGCGCTGCTGCGGGCCGCCTTTGCATCCCGACTGACCCTGCCCCTCCTCGGACTGTTCGCCGCCGGCGTGTGGGGAAGCCTGATGTCGGAATTTCCCGCCGCGAGCTGGACCAGCTTCTACCGCCACGACAACCTGGGAATGGCAATCCTGTTCGGCCTGATGCTCAGCCACGAGCGTCCCGATGCGGGTCGCATCAAGCGGCTGCTGGTCTGGGTGCTGCTCGTGTTCGCCGGCATGAATCTGTGGCAGATGATTCACATGGCCCGGAATCCGGTGTTCGTGGATCCGGCCGCCTACAGCTACGGCGAGCTTTGGAAGGCGCGGGAGTTCGGCGAGATACTGATTCTGCTCGCGCCCTTCGTCTGGCTGATTCCCGGTCTGTTCGGCGTTGGAAGAACGCGGCTGGTGACGATGGCCTGGACCGCGCTGATTGTTCTGCTGCTGTTGCCCACCGGCTACCGTGGCGCCTGGGTCGGCTTTGCGATCGGCGCGTCGGTGTGGATCGTCGGTCGCCGCCGCTGGAAGATGTTGGCGTGGGCAATCGCCGCCGTGGCAATGATCGCGGTCACGCTACCCATGCTGCCGGGCAGGAACGCGGTGACACAGGCGATCGGTCGCGGCCTCGACGACAACCACCGCATCGATTACATCTGGAAGCCGACCCTGGAGTACGTCCGGCAGCGGCCGATGGCGGGTTACGGCTTCGGGCACGAGATCTTCATCAAGACGCTCCACGCCGACCCTCGCGCCGACTCGGAGTGGATCAAGTGGATGCTCAGCGATCCACACAGCAATACGCTGGCAATCCAGTTCGCTGCCGGCGTGCCGGGTTCGCTGGCGTATGCGCTTCTCATCCTGACGTGCCTGATCGCCGCGGCGAAGCAGGCACGCACAGCCGCCACCAAGCGGCGCAGGCAGGCGAATCTCGCCCTGCTCGCGGCCTGGGCCGCCACCTTCGTCAGCCTCGGCCAACTCGACATCGTCAATTGGAACTACTTTGGGTTCCTGGTGGTTCTGAGCGTAGTTCTGCACCGGCAGCAGGACGAGGCGAGCGAGACCGACGGGACAAGCGGCGCACCCTCGCGCCGCCGTGTGCTGTTTGTGATTCGCGACAAACTCGGCGACTCGCTCCTCGCCTTTGCCACCGTTCAGCAATACCTGAGGCTGCGTCCCGGCGACGATGTGACCGTCCTGATGCGAAAGGATTACGCGGAGCTGGTCGCGGGCGAGGGTGGCTTCGCGCTGGTGCGCTATCGCGGGGGCGCGCAGGCGCTGCTGTGGGCATTGATGCAGCGCCTGTTTGCTCCGCCCTTCGATGCCCTGGTGGTGTTGCGCGGCTTCGGCGACCGGGTGCGCAAACTTGGCGCGCTGATTCCGGCGCGGCGCAGGATCAGCTTTTCGGGCAAGCTCGCGCCGACCTTCGGCGAGTGGCCGCCGGCCTTCGACTCGCTGGACTGGTCGCTGGTGGAACCCAGCTTCCGGGCAGCCGCCGTGCTTGAACCGGGCTTGGCCATGCCCGACCGGCTGGATCTACCCGGCCTGCGTACTGCCGTTGCCACCGGCGGCGAAGGCTTTGTGGGCGTGTGCCCAATCACCGACGAGAAGCGCAAGGACCTTACGCAACGCAGCCTGGATCCGCTCCTCGACCATATTGCGCGTACCCACCCGGGAGTACCGATCAGGATCCTGGTCCGCGACGGGGCGGAGGGCCTTTTCGACCTCAAGGGGCGGGCACGCTGCGAGTTGGTCAACTTCCGCGATCTGCACCGGCTGCGCGGGCTTTTCGGCACCATGTCCGCGTACTACGGCGCCGATACCGGGCTCTACCATCTCGCCGCCGCCATGGGCATACCGGCGACGGTCGTCTTCGGCCCTACCCAGCCCGGCCGCATCATCCTGCCGCGGCAGGACGCCGCCAGCGTGCGCCTGGAGGTGCTGGCGGAGGTCCACTGCGACGTCAAGTCCTGCCGCAATCCCGTATGCATCGAGCAGGCCTGTGCCAACCTCGGATCCGACCCGGTCGTCATTCAGCTCGACACGACGCCCCCCGAATGCCCGCTGCGGCGGCATGCGCCGGAGGCGCGGCGGGCCAATCGCTGGCACCGCTATCGGCCGGAAGACCTGTCGCCTAAGGTGCCGCAGGGTCGGTAAGCCGTAGCGCATCGAGCGCCGCGACGACTTCGCCGACGGCGACGTCGGTGACTTCGCGGCTGGGCGGCTGTAGCACCACGTGGGGTACGCCCCACGGACGCCACACCCGCGGGTCGCTACGGCCAAAGAAGCAGACAATGGGCTTGCGCAGGCCGGCTGCCAGATGCATCGCCCCGCCGTCGCTGCAGATCACGGCGTCGGTGACCGACAGGGCGGCGATGAGATCGCGCAGGGTGTGCGTCGGATAGGCCAGCACAGGAATGCCCGGGGTGGCCTCGACGATCCGCCGCGCCTTCTGGTCGTCGCCCGGATGCAGCGGATTGTCCTCGTCCCCGGGCGACCAGAGCAGCAGGAAACGTGCGCCGCTGCGCCGGTGCAGTTCGCTCATCAGCATAGCAAAGCGTTCCACGGGCCAGCGCTGGCTGGGCTTGCGGGCGCTGATATGGATACCGAGCAGGAGGCCGTTGCTCGCGGCCGTGGCGACCCGCTCGCGCAGCGCCGCCGTGGCGGCGAGGTCAGGCGCGAGCACTAGTGCCGGCGGCTCGCCCGCAATGCCCAACTGGCCAAGCAGGGCCGCGCATTGCTCCACTGCGTGCAGCGGCTCGCCCGGAGGCGATTCCCCCTGAGTCAGCACCCGTGGGGCGCCTATCCACCGCGCCAGTCGCTGGGCACTGGGCTGGGGGCCGCTCGCGGGCAGGATGACGAGGTCGATCCGCACGCGCCGCAACGCGACAATCTGTGTCAGTCGCTGCCAATAGATGGCTGGGCGGCTGTCCCCGGGACCGCGGTGCTTTGCCTTCTGGTAGGCAAACACGGCGTCGAGATCGGGATTGCCCGCCAGCACCTCGGCGTTGTAGCGCGTCACCAGTGCGGCGATCCAGGCGTCGGGATAGCGTTGGCGCAACATGCGGATCATCGGCGTAGTGCACACCAGATCCCCTATGTTGTCGCGGCGGATGATGAGGATCTTCTGCGGAGCGGCATCAGCCATTGCTGGATCACTGCGAGTCATTGCTCGCCGTCTCGTCGAGCAGTCGCACCACCGAGGCGACGATCTCGTCTGTGCCGACATCCTTGGTGCAGGCATGGGTGCCAGTGCGACAGTGGTAAGGCGCATTGAAGATGTGCGCGCAGGGAGCGCAGGGCAAATCGCGCTGAATGATCACCGCATGGGCGCCGAGCGGCCGGGTTTCTGCCATGTTGCAGGGCCCGGCCACGGAGACGAGCGGAATGCCCACTGCATCGGCCATGTAAGTGACGCCGGAATCGACCCCGACATAGACGGAAAACCGCGCCAGCAGAGCGGGTAACTCGGCGAGGCCTAGGCTTCCGGTCGCGTCAACTACCCGATCGCGATCGGACGCCGACGCGATCACCGCCGCAGCCTGCGGGCGATCGGCGGTGCTTCCCACAAGCACGATCCGCAATGCCGGATAGCGTGCGAGCAGGCCGTCGGCGACAGCGGCGATCTTGCCGGTCCCCAGTTCCTTCAGCTTGTTCGCGCTGGAAACGCCTATGCCGACCAGCGGTCCGGCGTCGTCGCCAAGCAGGGCGCTGACTTTTACTTCGGCGCCCGGTGCGGCATGAACCTCCTTGGCGCGGCTGCCGCCGCTCACGCCGAGTTGCGTCAGCAGGGCAAGGTAGGTGTCCTGGATCAGTCGATCCACCCGGTGTCGCTCCACTCCGCTCCAGAGATGTGCCGCGAGCCTGTAGGCCCGGCCGCAGAAGTTGGGCAGGACCGCCAGGCGGACGGGGATCAGCGCCCACAGGCTGCAAATCGCGTAAGCAACGCCGACGTTGAGGCAGACCACGGCGTCGTAATGCCCGTTGCGAAGCCTCCGCGTCAGTTGCAGCTTTCCGGTCAGTCCCTTGAACTCGGCGGCGCTGGCCGTCAGAACCTTGGCGACGCGGGGATCGAGTTCCAGAAGCGGCCGGTTCATCGGATTGGCCAGAACATCGATCTCGGCCTGGGGATGGCGGTGCTTCAACTCGCGCAACACGGGCGTCGAGCACAAGAGGTCGCCGATCTTGGCCATCTGGATGACGAGGATGCGCTGCGGGCACAATGGCCGGCCAGCACCCGCCAGCACCCGCAGCAGCGGCGCGACGAGCAGGGTGAGCAGAACGTAGATCATTCGCCTGCGGCCTCCTCCAGGATCGCCTCCACTCCACCGACATAGCACTCGATGGAGTATTCCGCCAGCACCACGGCCCGGCCGGCCTCGCCAAGGCGGCGGCGTTCCCCTGGATGTTCGAGCAGATGGCGCAGGCGGCCGGCCAGGGCGTCCCAATCGCCATAGGGGTAGAGCAGGCCGGTGTCATTAGGCCGAACCAGCTCGCGGGACCCCACCACGTCGGACGCGACGACCGGCTTGCCAAGCAGCATGGCCTCCAGGATGGTACGGGGCAGCCCTTCCTTGGCGGAGGCCAGCACCAGGATGTCCATCGCCGCCACCCAGGGCAGCGGCGCCTTCTGGAAGCCCGCGAAAGTGACGCGATCCTGGAGCTTCAATTGCTGCACCAGAGCCTCCAGCGCGGGCTGCTCCGGGCCCTCGCCCACAAGCAGCAGGTGAAAGGGGACGGCGCCACGCTCGCGCACCGCGGCAGCAGCGCGCAGAAGGTGGTCGTTGGACTTGCGCGCCACGAGCGAGCCGACGCTGCCGATCACGACCGCGCCAGGCGCCACGCTCGGGACCTCGACCGGATCGGGCAGGGCCTGGCGGCCGTCGATGGCGTTATGCACCACGGCGCACTTGCCAGGCTCCACGCCCTGGCGCACGAGTGAGTCGGCCACCCCCTGGGAAACGCAGATCACGCGCCGGGCGTTGCGGTTGACCGCGGCGGTCTCCTCCGGCTTGAGCGTGACGTCGATGCGGCAATGCTGGACCACGGGCACGCCAGCGGCCTCGGCGGCAAGGTAGCCCTCCAAGTTCGAGGCCGGCTGGTTGTTCAGGTAGAGCAGATCGAAACAGCCCTCCCGCAGGCGCCGCGCGATGCGTCTGGCATTGGGCAGGATGCGCCAGCGGCGGTCGATGGCATGTACTGCATCGCGCCGCCAGTCGCGCTGCCAGCCCAGCAGCCCGCGGGCGAGTTCCTTGCCCAGCTTGGCAGCCAGGGGCTGGCGCGGCTGGGCCTGGAATTCCAGCGGGATGCCGAGTGCGGCGAGTTCATGCTTGAGATCGGAATCGCCCTTGCGGTAGTTGTAGTAGAAGAGGGCGGTAAGGTCGAAGCGGCGTCGGTCGATGCGCTTCACCAGTTCGATCAGGCTGTTGGTGCCGCCGCCCCATTCCTTGCCGGTGTCGAGGACGAGGATGCGCCGGGTCACAGCGGCACCTGCGCTTTCGTGAGGATACGTTCCACTCCTTCGAGCACCTCGTCCACGCCTATCCGCGCGATGCAGGACGGGTCGTCCGACTTGCTGCGCACCCGTGCCTCGCAGGGCCGGTGGATCGTGAGGTGGCGATCGAGATCGTAGGCCGGTCCGGAGATGCGCGGATCGGAGATCGCGAACAGACCGACGATGGGCGTATTCACCGCGACGGCGACATGCAGGGTCCCCGTGTCGCCAGTCACCAGGACAGCCAGCCGTTCGATCAATGCCGGCAGTAGCGGCAGCGGTACTTCACCCGCCAGGACAATCGCCATCGCCCCTATGCATTCGGCAATTCCGCTGCAATACGCGGCCTCGGATGCCGAGCCGGTGAGGATGAAGCGGCATCCCGGATGGCGGTGCTCAAGGCCCTGCGCCAGTTCCACGAATCGCTGGGCAGGCCACATGCGGCCGCGGCTGGAGGCTCCGGTTTGCAGACCGATCAGCAGGGTGCCCGGGGCGATGCCACGGCCTGCCAGCAGCGCGGCGACGGCGGCTCGGTCCTTGTCGCCGATGGGGAGTTCCATCCTGGCATCCTTGGGGTCGGCGCCAGCCAACTGTGCGACCCGCAGCCGCTGCGCGTAGCCGCTGCCCAGATCGGCCCAGCCCAGCACGGGCTCCGGGTTCGCGAGAAGGAAGCGGAAACGACTGGTGTTGGGCAGCTTGAAAATGAAGGGGATGCCGGCGAGATAGGCCATGGGCGTGGCCTGCGGCTCGTTGCCGTGGAGGATCAGGGCGAGATCGAAACGCTCGCGGCGCAGCGACGCGATGGTAAGGAAGAAGTGACGCCATCCGCCGTGATAGGGGATCGCGGCGTCCAGTTGCGGCATGCGGGCGAACAGCGCCACGTATGCGGCGTGGAAGTGGCCGACGATGCGCGCCTCGGGATAGCGCCGGCGCACGGCGCAGACCGCGGCGCTGGACATCACCGCGTCGCCCAGCGCCGTGGTTGACACCAGGAGGATGCGCCGCACTGCCGCCGGATCGAAGGCGGCCGCCGAAGTGTCGCGCCGGTCGAAGCGTTTGAACACGCGCAGCAGGTGGTAGAGCAGCGATTCGCGCAGTCGCAGCCGCATGGATCAATCGCCGCGCAGCCGCGTGTAGACGCCGCCGATTACGGGGTGACGATAAAGCCACAGGCGGGAGGCGAACCAGCCGCCCGCTTTGTCCTTGACCACGATGCGGCGGATGACCTCGGCGGGTGAGTGGGGCAGATTGACGCCCTTCTCCACCGTGTACAGGTAGCGGAAGCCGTTGTCCTGGGCCACGCGCCGGTAGTCGGCGTCGTAGTAGCCCTGGGGCCAGCACAGGTGAGCGCTGGCCGCCCCCAGGTGCGAGGCGAGGGTCGCGCGCGAGCGGTCCAGGTCGCGTGCCAGAGCCTCACGGCGTGCGGTGGCATCGGCGATGCGCTGGTCCCAGCGCGTGTGGGTATGCGTATGGGAATGGAACTCGAAGCTGCCGGCGGCGTGCATCGCCTCCACCTCGGCCCAGCGCAGCATGACCCGGTCGGTTTCGCCCGTGGCGACGAACGCCATGCATTGCCGGTGATCGGGACACTCGGGCTGGACCCCGTCGCCCCCCGCCTGCGGCCGCGCCGGGCCGTCGCCGATCCAGCCGGTGACGAGGAATATCGCCGCCCTGAGGCCGTAGTCCGACAGCACCGGATGGGCGTGCACGTAGTTGTCGAGGTAGCCGTCGTCGAAAGTGATCAGCACGCTCTTGTCCGGCACCGGATTGCCGGCCAGGAAAACCGCCAGGTCGTCGCAGCCGACGGTACGGTAGCCGTGGCGCGCAAGCCAGCCCATCTGGGCGCGGAAGGTCGCGGGGGAAACCGTCACCAGTCCCGGATTCGGGCTGACGTGGTGATACATCAGCACGGGCAGCGCCCGGGCACTCACCGGCGCCCCCGCAGCAGCCGCTCGTAGAGTGCCAGCATGCGCTCCCCCATGCGCTCGACGGTATGCTCAGCGAGCACCCACTCGCGGCCGGCGCCGCCCATGGCGCGGCGCCGCCTCTCGTCCTGGGCCAGGGCGATGATGGCGTGGGCAAGGGAGCGGGGATCGCGGGCGGGCACCAGCAGTCCGGTTTCCCCCTCGCGCATGGTCTCCGGCACGCCACCGACCCGGGTGCCGATGACCGGGATGCCCATCGCCTGGGCCTCCAGGTAGGAGGTTCCCAGCGCCTCTTCGTGGGTAGGCAGGACGAACACATCGAAGGATTTGAGCAGCTCTGGCACGTCGCGCCGCAGGCCGAGCAGGCGCACCCGCCCTTCGAGGCCCCGCTCGGCGATTGCACGGCTCAGGTTGTCGTGCTGCGGCCCGTCGCCGGCGAACACGAACTGCGCCTGCGGGACCGCCGACAGCACTTCCGGGACAGCATCGAGCAGGTCCAGATGGCCCTTCTTCGCCCTCAGGATCGCCACCGTTCCGATCAGCAGCGCCGCGTCCGGGAGCGCCAGTTCCTGGCGCAGCCCGCCGGCGACAGTGGCGGGATCGAAGCGCCGGGTGTCGACCCCGGTGGAAACCGTGCTGACGCGATCCGCCGGAACGCCGGCACCTATCAGATAGGCGCGCACTGCCTCGCTCACCGCCACCACATGGTCGGGCAGGAAGCTGTAGGTGCTGCGGGAAGTGATCGGCAGGATAAGGTGGCGCGTGCGCACCACCAGGGGCCGCCGCCGCACGAGGCGCGCCCCCAGACCGGCAAGAAAGGTGTCGCGGCCGCTGTGGGTGTTGACGACGTCCGCGCCGTGGCGCCGCATCGCCGCCGCGAGCCGGGCGACCGCCGGCAGGTCCGCGTTGCTGCGCATCGCCATGGTATGCACGGGAAAGTCCAGTTCCCTACCACGCGCCGCCAGCCGGCTTTGGGGCTGGCAGGCGAAGGCGAGCTCGACGCCGCGGCCGCGCAATTGCAGCGCCTCTTGGACGGTGCGGTTCTCCTGTCCGCCCCAGCCCTTCGAGCTTTCCGTATGCAGGACTTTCACCGAGCCCCTGCCCTCACGAGACGACCGGGGACATCTCCCCCTCGGCAAACTGAAGCTGGTAAAGGCGGGCGTAGTGCCCATTGTGGGCGAGCAGCTCGGCGTGGCTGCCGATTTCGACGATGCGTCCCTGATGCAGTACCACGATCCGGTCGGCGCGCTCGATGGTCGACAGGCGGTGGGCGATCACCAGCGTGGTACGGCCCTGCATCAGCGTCTCCAGAGCGGCCTGCACGTGGCGCTCTGACTGGGTGTCCAGCGCCGAGGTCGCCTCGTCCAGAATGAGGATCGGCGCATCTTTGAGCAGTGCCCGGGCGATGGCGATGCGCTGGCGCTGGCCGCCGGAAAGCTTGACGCCCCGCTCGCCCACCAGGGTGTCGAATCCGTCCGGCATCGCTTCGATGAACTCCATCGCATGAGCAGCGCGGGCGGCGGCGGTGATCCGCTCCCGTTCCGCACCGGCCATGCCGCCGTAGGCGATGTTCGCCGCCACCGTGTCGTTGAACAGCACCACGTCCTGGCTCACCAGCGCGATGTTGGCGCGCAGGCTGGCGAGCCGGATGCCCTCGATGTCATGGCCGTCGATGGCGAGCCGTCCCTCGCTGGCGTGATACAGGCGGGGCAGCAGATTGGCGATGGTGGTCTTGCCGCTGCCCGAGGCGCCCACCAGGGCCAAGTTCTCGCCGGGCCGGATCAGGAGGTTGATCCCGTTCAGCGCCGGCCGGGGGCCACCGGGATAGGTGAGACTCAGGTTTTCGAAGGTGATCTCGCCCCGCGCCCGGCCGAGATCGACGGTTCCCCGGTCGTCCTCGGGCTCCTGGTCGACGATCTGGAACACGCTCTCCGCCGCGGCCAGGCCGCGCTGCAGCGGGGCGTTGACATCGGTCAGGCGCTTGAGCGGCGCCAACAGCATGAGCATGGCGGTGACGAAGGAGACGAAGGTACCCACCGTGCTGCGGTCCTCGGTGGCCTGGTGCAGCGCCACGCCGACGATGATGGCTAGCGCGATGGCGGCGAAGAACTGGACGATGGGGCCGAGAGAGGCCGCCGCAACCGTGCCGCGCATGGCATAGCCCCGCTGCTCCCGGTTGGCGGCGTCGAGCCGCGCCTTCTCGTACTCTTGCCCGCCGAAGATCTTCACCACCTTCTGCGCGCCGATCGACTCCTCCAGCACCTGGGTGATCTTGCCCATCGCCTGCTGCGCGCCGCGACTCACCCGCCGCAACCGGCCGCTGAAGCTGCGCACCGCCAGGCCGACCAGGGGAACGATGGCCAACGCCACCATGGTGAGCTGCCAATTGAGGTAAAGCAGCCAGGCGAGCAGCCCGAGCACCGCCAGAGTGTCCTTGATCAGCACCGTGATGACGTTGGTGGCGGCGCCGGTGACGCCGGTCACGTCGTAGGCGATCTTGGACATGAGCACGCCGGTGGAGCGGCTGTCGAAGAAGGCGGTGGGCAAGCGCACGAGCTGGGCGAACATGGCGTTGCGCAGGTCCAGCACGACGCGGTTGGAGACCCAGGCCATCGCGTAGTCGGCGACAAAACCGGTGAGGCCGCGGCCGACCATGAGCGCCACGATCAGCAGCGGATACAGCAAGGTCTTGCCTTCGGCGCCGCTGAAGCCGCTGTCGAGCAGTCCCTTCATGAGCGCCGGGAACAGCGGCTCGGTGGCAGCCGTCGCCGCCATGAACAGGATCGCTGTGGAAAACACTTTCCAGTGCGGGCGCACGTAGGACAGCAAGCGCAGGTAGAGCTGCCGGCTGGATTCCGGGGATTTCGTCATGGTGGGGCGGCGTGGCCGGGGTTGGCCGGGGCGAAGCGCAAAATTATAGCCGAGGGGTGTTCCCGTCCCGGGGCCGTGCCGTGAGGCTGCGGTAAAGATCGGCAAGCTGCCGGGCCATTGCTTCCGGCGTCAGATGTTCCACCGCGGCACGTGCCCGCGGGCGCATCGCCGCTGCGACGCCGGGGACGGTGAGGCGCCCCAGGGCATCGGCCATGGCCGGAACGTCGCCGGCCTCGACCAGATGGCCGCTCGCCCCGTCCTCGATCAGTTCCGCGACGCCGCTGCTGCGGCTCGCCAGCACCGGCAGACCGCTCGCCAGCGCTTCCAGCGCGGCGTTCGGCAGCGGGTCGTAGAGACTGGGCAGTGCGAAGACGTCGGCGGCTCCCAGCCAGGGACGCACGTCCTGCTGCGGGCCGAGAAATCGCAACCGGGCGGCTACCCCCCGGTGCTGCGCCTGCGCGCGGTAGCGCTGCTCCTTGCGATCTGCGCCGACGATCCACAGCTCGGCGCGGCCGGGCAGCAGGGCGATCGCATCGACCAGGGCGGCGACACCCTTGCGCTCAAAGCCTGATCCGACATAGAGGATCACCGGCGTGTCGTTCGCGACGCCCAGTCCGGCGCGCACGGCTACCCTGTGCTCGACGGCGAGCCGCGGATGGAAGGCCTCGCCATCGACCCCGTTGTAGATGACATGCAGTTTGCCGGCGGCGACCCCGAAGCGTCGCGCGATGTCCGCCCGCACCATGTGCGAGTTGCAGATCACCGCCTTCAGGCGCGGGTCGCCGAACATGCGCCGCTCCTGCGCCAGGGTGTAGCGGTGCCAGGGGTTGAGCCGGATGCCGAGCCGTCCCGCCGGGCCGCGCACCGCCATCAGCCGTTCCAGCCAGGTGGCATGGACGCCGTCGCCGGCGCGGTAGATGTCGCAGCCGGGGATGCGTTCGTGGCTCTGGACCAGGTCGAAACGTCCGCCCGCGACCTTGCGCCGCACGCAGCGGGCGAAGCCCCAGTCGCGCCAAAGTCGGCCGAGGTGGAAGGGGTTGCACAGGGCGATGTCGTGCTGCGGCGAACCCGACCACCGGCGCGTGATCAGCGTCAGCGCGACGGGCTGGTCAGCCAGCGCGGCCATGGCCCGCTCGACGAAGCGCTCGGCGCCGCCGTAGGGGTTGTAGCGCTGACGTACCAGGGCAAGCCCGATCGGCGTCACGGCGCGGCGTCGAACTTGTCCAGCGCATCGAGCACTGCGGCCACCGGCAGGGCGCTCAGGCATTCGGACAGTTTGCCGCCGCCGCAGCCGTCTATGCCGCAGGGACGGCAGGGATGGGCTGGGCTCGCCAGCAGCATGTGGGGCACGCCCCAGGGCCCCCACTCCAGTTCGCCGGACGGGCCGAACAGGGCAACGGTGGGCGTGCCCACGGCCGCCGCGATATGCATCGGCGCCGAATCCACGCCGACGAAGGCCCGCGCCCGAGCGCTGAGCGCGGCGAGTTCCTTGAGCGACAGCTGACCGGCGAGATCGACCACCGGCACACTAGCGGCGGCGACGATGCGCGCCACCATGTCGCGCTCCCGCGGATCGGGGGCGGCGGTGAGAACCACGCGCTCGCCGCGCTTGGCCAGCGCGGCGACGAGCTCGGCATTGCGCTCCACCGGCCAGCACTTGAACAGCCAGCGCGAGGCGGGATGGAGATGGATGAAGCCCTTGGGCTGCAGGCCCCGGTCGGCGAGCAAGGCAGTCACGCGCTCGTCAGCCTGGGCACCGGGCACGAGAGTCAGGGCACGTTCTCCGCCGCTGGGGTAGAGGCCGATGCGGCGCAGGGCGTCGAGGTTGCGTTCGACCATGTGCCGATGGGCGTTCGACGGCTTGCCGTAGAAATGGCTGAAGGCCCCTCGCCACAGGCGCTGCGCGCCGCCTAGCCGCGGTGCGACGCTGAAGCGCGGCCGCAGGAGGCGGCTCAGCCAGGCCCCACGCTTGTGCTCGGTGAGATGGACGATCAGGTCGTAGCGCCGATCGCGCAGCGCCCGCAGCAGGCCCAATTCACCGCGCAATTGTGCGGGCGCGCCCGCGTTCTTCCAGCCACGGTCGATGGTGTGTACCTGCGCGATGGCGGGATGCAGGGTCAACATCGGCGCCGTGTCCGAATACACCAGCGCATCGATTTCGAGCTGCGGGGCGTGGTTCTTCAGCACCGTGAACACCGGCGAGGCGAGCAGCACGTCGCCGTGATGGCGCAGCTTGATCACCAGTGCGCGCCTGAGTTCGGCGAGGGGTACGGGGTCGTCGACCATGGCGCGCACGATAGCAAATCCGCCTGCGATCCCGAAATCCGGCGGGCTAGAATCCGGCCATGGTCTGGCTGCCCTTCCTCTTGCTCGCCGTGCTTCTGGCGCTGCCCGCGCTGCCGCTGCGTGCCGAAGTGATTGCCACCGACGACGCCGGCCGCAAAGTCAGCTTCCAGCAAGCGCCTCGGCGCATCGTCAGCCTCGCACCCCATGCCACCGAACTGCTGTTCGCCGCCGGGGCCGGTGCGCGGGTGGTCGGAGTCGCGGCTTACAGCGACTTTCCGCCCGAGGCGGCGCGCCTGCCTCAGGTGGGCGATGCCCATGCGCTGGATCTGGAGCGCATCGTCGCGCTGCGGCCGGACCTGGTGGTGGCCTGGCTTTCCGGCAACAGTCGGCAGCAGGTGGAAAAACTCGCCGGGCGCGGCATTGCGGTCTTCTACAGCGAGCCGGCGCGGGCCGAGGAGGTGGCTACCAATCTGGAGCGGCTGGGCGAACTGGCGGGCAGCGGCGAGGCTGGCCGCGGCGCCGCGAACCGTTTCCGCGGCGAGCTGGTCGAATTGGAGCAGGCTTACCGCGCCGCCGCGCCGGTAAAAGTTTTCTACGAGATCTGGCACCAACCCCTGATGACCCTCAACGGCCGCCATTTTGTGAGCGACGTGCTGGCACGCTGCGGCGCGCGCAACGTATTCGCCGACCTGCCGGCACTGGTTCCAACGGTGTCGCTGGAGGCGGTGATCGCCGCCGCGCCCCAGGTGATCGCGAGCGGTGCCGGCGAGTCGGCGCTCGCGGCGTGGCGAGCGCGGCGCGAGATTCCGGCGGTGCGCGACGGCCGGCTGTGCACGGTCGATGCGGTGCGCATGCACCGACCCGGGCCGCGGCTGGTCGGCGCGGCAAGGGAGCTTTGCGGCTGCATCGCGGGGGCGCGGCCTTGAGGTCGGCGCGGGCGCTCCTGCTCGCCGGCGCAGTCCTGCTGGCCGCGGCCTGCAGCGCGGTGCAGTTCGGCTACGGCCAGCTAGACCGCATCATCTACTGGTATGTGGACGACTACCTGCCCCTCAGCCCCGAGCAGGGGGCGGCGCTCAAACCGCGCATCGCCCGCCTGGTGCAGTGGCACTGCACCACCCAGCTTCCCGCCTACACGGCGTGGCTGCGGGCGGTTCAGTCGGATCTGCTCGCGGCCGCGGCGCCGGAGCGGCTGGACCGACGCGCCGACGAGGCGGTCGGCTTCCTGCGGGAGATCGGCGGCGCCCTCGCCCCGGACGCGGCCCAGCTTCTGGCGCAGGCTACGCCGCAGCAGGTCGCGGCGATGTTCGAGGCGATGGAGAAGCGCAGCCGCGAGTACCGGGAAGAGTGGGTAGACGTCTCGCCCCGCGACATCGCGCGCAAGCGCGACAAGCGCATGCGCGCGCGTGTCGAGGGCTGGGTCGGCCCGCTCAATGCGGCCCAGGAACGGGCGCTGGAGCGCTGGTCGAGCAGCCTGGAGCCGACCGGCGCCAGCTTCCTTGAAAGCCGCCAGCGCTGGCAGGCGGCGCTGCGCAGGGCGCTGGAGCGGCGCGGCAATCCCGCCGCCTTTGGCGAGGACATCCGGACGCTGTTCGCCCGTCCCGACACGGTCTGGAGCCCCGATTACCTGCGCGTCGCGCAGGCCAACCGGCTGCGGACCATGGAGCTGCTGGCGGCGCTGGCCGCCTCGCTGGACGAGGCTCAGCGACGCCACCTGGAACTGGAGGTCAGTGTCACCGCAGGGGATTTCGACAAGCTGGCCTGCACCGGCGGGACGCCCAGGTTCGGTTCGATTCCGCAGGCGCTCGCCTGGCGCTGACTTTCACGCGCCTACATCAGGAACAGCGTGGCCAGGCCGAGGAAGATGAAGAAGCCGCCGGAGTCGGTGACGGCGGTGATCATCACGCTGGCCCCCATCGCCGGGTCGCGCCCCAGGCGCTGCATGGTCAGCGGCACCAGCACGCCGACGGTGGCGGCGAGCAGCAGGTTCAGCGTCATGGCGCCGGTCATCACCATGCCCAGCGCCGCGCTCTTGTAGAGCCACCAGGCGATCACCCCGAGCAGCCCGCCCCAGGCCAGGCCGTTGAACAGCGCCACGGCCAGTTCCTTGTGCAGCAGCTTGCGCGAACTCTCCGGCTGCACCTGGCCCATGGCGATGGCACGCACGATCATGGTGATGGTCTGGTTGCCCGAGTTGCCGCCGATGCCGGCAACGATGGGCATCAGCGCCGCCAGCGCCACCAGCTTCTCGATCGAGCCCTCGAAGGCGCCGATCACCCGCGAGGCGATGAAGGCGGTGACCAGGTTGATCGCCAGCCACGCCCAGCGGTTCCTGACCGAATCCATCACCGGGGCGAAGATGTCCTCCTCCTCGCGCAGGCCGGCCTGGGACAGCCGCTCCGACTCGCTCTCCTCGCGGATGTAGTCCACCACCGAGGCCACCGTGACCCGCCCCACCAGCTTGTTGTGGGCGTCCACCACCGGCGCCGAGACCAGGTCGTAGCGCTCGAAGGCCTGGGCGCCCGCGTCGGCGCTGTCGTCCGGCTGCAGCGTGAGCGTTTCGGTGAGCATGATCGCCGCGACCTCGGTTTCGGGGTCGCTCACCAGCAGGCGATTCAGCGGCAGCACGCCGCGCAGGTGCTCCTCGCGGTCAACCACGAAGAGCTGGTCGGTGTGGTCGGGCAGCTCGTCGTAGAGCCGCAGGTAGCGCAGCACCACTTCGAGGCTCACGTCCTCGCGCACCGTCACCATCTCGAAGTCCATCAGCGCGCCGACCGAATCCTCGGCGTAGGACATGGCGGCGCGCAACTGTTCCCGTTCCTCGACGTCGAGGGACTGGAACACGTCCCGCATCACTTCCTGCGGCAGGTCCGGCGCCAGGTCGGCGATCTCGTCCGTGTCGAGCTGTTCGACGGCGGCGACCACCTCCTGCGGCTCCATCGCCTCGATCAGCGATTCGCGGACCGCATCGGAGACTTCGAGCAGGATCTCGCCGTCCCGCTCGGCCTTCACCATCTCCCAGACGAACAGGCGCTCCTCTAGCGGCAGGGCTTCCAGGATGTAGGCGATGTCGGCCGAGTGCAGGCCGTCGAGCTTTCTCTGCAGCTCGACCATGTGCTGGCGGTGCACCAGCGTCTCCACCAGGTCGTGGCGCGGCATCTCCTGGCGGTGCACCAGGTTCTCCACCAGCTTGTGGCGGGCGAGCAGCGCCTGCACCTCGCGCAGGTGAGGCAGGATGTTTTCCTGGTGCTGCTGGAGTTCGTCCGCCTCGGTCATGGCAGGGCGCGGGTGGGCCGGCAAAGGCGCGATTGTAAGGGCTGGATCAGCTGCCGACGAAGCAATCCGCCACGGCTGCCGGCTCCCGGTGTCGTTTGGCGCATCTGCTGGGGAGAAAGCGCTGCAGCCGGGGCTGTTACATCGCCGTGGAGGAGGGGTTCCCGTACGTGCCCCGGCTGCAGACAGGGAAGGTAGGCCGGGCGGAGCGAGGAGGGGTGCCCTGCCCGGCCTCACGGCAGGCCGGCGGAGGGAGCCGGGAAGCCGTGGAGAGCAATGTCTCAGGGCTGAAGTATATTAGGAAATACTAATGAGTCAAGGCATTTGTTGCTTGCATCTGACACATCGCCGGACGCTCATTGAGGAACGTCCGAGCCGGCCATCCGCCCCTGTATCCGGTTGGCGTGATTTTGCAGCCGGGTCGAGAAGCTCTTCTCGTACTTGCGCGGATTCGGCAGCATCACTGCGAGGCGCGCCGCCTGGGAGGCGCCGAGCTGGGCGGCGGAGGTGTCGTAGTAGTGGCGCGCCGCGGCCTCGGCGCCGAACACGCCGCTGCCCCACTCCACCACGTTGAGATAGACCTCGAGGATGCGGCGCTTGTCCCACACCGTTTCCAGCATCAAGGTGATGATCGCTTCCTGGCCCTTGCGCCAGGGCGTCTTGGAGGGCGACAGAAACAGGTTCTTCGCCAATTGCTGGGAGATGGTCGAGCCGCCGGCGACCGGCTTGCCGCGGCGCTGGTTCTTCTCCAATGCCTTCTGCATCGCCTCCCAGTCGAAGCCCTCGTGGTCGATGAACTTGTCGTCCTCCGCCGCGACGACCGCGCGCTTCAGGTTGCTGGAAATGCGGCTGTAGGGCACCCACTGGTGCTTGAACCGGGCGTCGGGATCCTTGTCCCGCAACGCCTCCATGCGGATTTCCATGAAGCTGGTGACGGTGGGATTGAAGAAGCGCCACCAGACGATGTGGCCGAAGTACCAGAGCTGGTAGCTCAGCACGATCAGCACCAGCGCCGCCAGGACGCGGCGCAGCCAGATCCAGCTCCGCCTTACCACGGCCCCTGTTCCCGCCGCAGCAGTTCCAGCACCGGCGCCGTGTCGGGCCGCAGCCCGCGCCAGATCAGGAAGGCTTCCGCCGCCTGTTCCACCAGCATACCGAGTCCGTCGGCGCAGCGCTGCGCAGCGTCTGACTTCGCGGCGCGCAGGAAGGGCGTGAGGCCGCGGCCGTACATCATGTCGTAGGCGAGACTGCCGGCGGCGTACAGGCCCGGCGGCAGCGGCGGCATCTGATCCGCGAGGCTGGCGGCGGTGGCGTTGATCACCAGGTCGAAAGTCAGTCCCTGCAGGGCGGCGAAACCGCAGGCGCCCAGCAGCACTTCGGCACCCGCCGCGGCGGCGCGGGCTTCGAATTCCAGCACCAGGGCCGCGGCCTTCTGTGGTGTGCGGTTGGCCAGCGTGATCGAAACCGGCTTCTGCGTCAGCAGTGGCAGCAGAACGCCCCGCGCCGCGCCGCCCGCCCCAAGCAGCAGGATGCGCTTCCCGGAGAGGGCGAAGCCGAGGTTGCCGGTGAGGTCGGCCACGAGGCCGGCGCCGTCGGTGTTGTCCGCCTCTATGGTCCCGTCGCGCAGGCTCAGGGTGTTGGCTGCCTTGGCCGCCGCCGCCCGCACCGAATGGCAGGTGGCCAGCGCGTAGGCCTCCTGCTTGAAGGGCACGGTGACGTTGGCGCCGCGGCCGCCGGCGGCGGCGAAGGTGCGCAGGGCGTGGGCGAAGCCGTCGGGCGGCGCCAGGATCGCTTCGTAGGTCAAGTCCTGGCCGGTCTGGCGCGCGAACTCGGCATGGATGCGCGGCGACTTGCTGTGGGCGATGGGGTGGCCGAAGACGGCGTAGCGGTCGGTCATGGCTGTGGCGCGGCTAATCGGAGGCGAGGCGGTCGGTGGTGGTGAAGGTCCAGGTGCGCGAGATGACCAGGATGTCCACGCTGCGCCGCAGGTTGTCGGGAAACGCGCCGAACGGACCGGCCATCTCGACGATGCGCCGCGCCGCGTCGTCGAGCACGCGGTGGCCCGAGGAGCGGTGTATGTCGATGCTGTCCACCTCGCCGTCGGCGCGTATCGACACCGAGAGCACCAGGCTGCCGTAGATCTTGCCCCGCGCCGCCGCGGGGTAGTTCAGGTTGCCCACACGTTCGACCTTCTGCCGCCAGTCCTCGACGTACTGCGCCTCGGCCGCCTCGGTGGTGCGGGTGCCGACGAATTTCTTGCGCGGCCGCTTGTTGTACTCATCCACCTGGCGCGCGATCTGCGCCTCCAGCCGGGCCATCGCCAGGGCATTGTGGGCGAGGTCGGCGCCGGTGATCGGGGCCGGCAACTCCGGTTGCTGCTCCGTAAGCTTGGGATCGGCCTGCACCGCCGCCTCGCTCTTCATCCGGGTAAGGAGCTGCTGCTGCCGCTGCTCGAGTTCCTGGACGCGGCGCTGGGCTTCGATCAGGTCGCTGCCTTCGATCGCCGTGCGGTTGGGCGGCAGCGGCGTCTTGGCGCGGCGGTTCTCGTCGGTATTGCCGCCGCCGTCCAGGTTGGCCTGGGCCAGCGCCTGGGGATCGACAGGCTTGGCGGCCCTCTTGCTGTTGACCAGGATCACTTCGAGCTGGGTGTCGCGCGCCTTCTGCAGCAGGCGCTCCGGCAGCTTGAAGTGGATCGACAGCACAATGGCATGAATCAGGATGGACGCCGTGAGCGCCAGGGCGATGCCGCGGTTCGCCGGCTCCATGCCCGGGAAGAGCAGGCTGCGCCCGGCGGCGCCCGCGCGGGCGCGCGAGGCGGGCGAGCGAGCCTTAACCGGCCGCGACGGCAGATTCCGGGCTTTGCTCGGCTTCATCGTTGCTCAGCGTCGCGAGATAGCGGGCACCGGCATCGAGTTCCAGCAGGTCGACGCGTTCGATGGCGATGCGCATCGGCGTGCCGGGGTCGGCAGCGGGCGCGGAGGGCACCCGCAGGTAGAGCGGCACCGCTTCCAGGCGCAGCAGGCTCTCGCGCACCACCCGCGCCGCGGGCTGGGTCACGCCGTCCTGCAGCAGCCAGCGCAGGCACCAGTAGCGCTCCATGTTGCGCTGGAATTCGGCGTAGGCGGCGTAGGTCAGCTCGAAGTCGCGCATCGCCGAAAGCAGATCCTCGCCGCCGGCGGCGAACGGGGGCTGACTTTCGGCCAGGCATGCGACGAGCTGCCATTGGTTCACCAGATCCACGTAGCGGCGCAGCGGCGACGACGACCAGGCGTACTGCTCGACGCCCAGCCCGTCGTGGGGCGCGGGCACGGTGGTCATGCGCACCTTGCCGCCGCTCTGGGCGCGGTACAGCCCGGCGGCGCCGCGATCGGCCAGCAGCTTGCCCCAGGTGCTGTTGGCGACGATCATCAGCTCGGCCACCAGCTTGTCCAGCGGCGAGCCGCGCCGGCGGCGCTCGATGCGCACCCGCCCCTGCCCCTGTTCGGTGGCGACGTCCCAATCGACGTAATAGTTGTAGTCGAGCTGCATCTGGTTGGAAGAGGCCTTGCCGCGGCCCGCTTCCAGCACGTTGGCCAGTTCCCAGAGGTAGGTGAGCGGGGCCTTGAAATCGAAGTCCGGCCCGCCCTCGGCCAGGGTGCGCTCGTTGAACAGCGGCTCGATATCGTGATGGCGCAGGTTGGCCACCACCGGCACGCGCTCGATGCGCGATTCGCTGCCGGCAAGGCTGAAGTCGGGATTGACGTCCAGGTAGAGCGAGACGGCGGGCCGCTCCTGCCCGGCGCTCAAGGTGAAGCGCTCGACCACCTCGTCCGGCAGCATGGTGATCTTGTTGCCGGGCATGTAGACGGTGGACAGCCGCCGGCGCGCGATCGCGTCCAGGCCCGAGCCCGGCGCGAAGCCCAGCGCCGGCGCGGCGATGTGGATGCCGACGCGCCAGCCGCCTGCGGCGCGCGGTACGAGCGAAAAGGCGTCGTCGATCTCGGTGGTGGTGGCGTCGTCGATGCTGAAGGCGGCGACCTCGGCCCGCGGCAGGTCGGCGGGTGCGAGCGGCCGATCGAAGGCGCCAAAGCCGGTACCGTCCGGGAAGTATTCGAACAGGAAGCGCTCGAAGTGGTAATCGTGGCTAGATGCCAGCGCTCCGCAGCGCAGCAGCAGCGCGGGCACCGAGAGGCCGGCTTCCTCGCAGGCCAGTTCCAGCGCCTTGGTCTCGATCCGGTTGCGGTCGGGCTTGTACAGGAGCTGGCGCAGCAGGGGCGGAAACTCCTCCGGCAGGCGTTGCGCCTTCAGCTCGCCGGCCATGCGCTCGATCGCCACCGCCTGCTGCCGCTTCTTCTCCAGCCCGGCCAGCGCAGCGCGCAGGATGTCCGGCGGCGCCTTGCGGAAGCGCCCCTTGCCCTTGCGGTGGAAGTAGATCGGCGCCGAATGCAGGCGCAGCAGGATGGCCGTGGCTTCCACCGGCTGGGGCGGGTGGCCGAAGTAGTCGCGCGCCAGTTCCTCGAAGCCGAACTCCGCCTCGCCGCTCACCTCCCACAGGAAATCGGTGTCTATGCCCTCGGCCTCGCCCTCGGCGCGCTCCAGAACCGCCCCCGCCGCCGGTTCGGCAAAGCGCAGCAGCACGGCGCTGCTCTTGATCTTGGTGCGGCGGCCGGACGCGGTCTCGACCTGGAGCGAGGTGTTGTTGTCGGCGAGGATGCTGCCGGCGCGGAAGGCACCGTCCTCTTCGAACAGGACATTCATGGGGGATGCCGGGGAAGGCGGCGGGTGATGACTGGCCGGCGATTATAACCGTGCGTCCTGCGGCGCCTAGCCCGGAGAAGAGGGCATCACGCCATGGCGCCGCAGCAGGTCTAGGGAGTACAGCGCGAGGCCCGCCCAGATCAGGCCGAAAGTCAGCAACTGGGAGGCGGTGAAGGCCTCGCCGTAGAGGAACACGCCGAGCAGGAACATCAGGCTCGGCGCGAGGTACTGGAGGAAGCCGAGGGTGGACAGGGTGAGCCGGTGGGCGCCGATGGAGAAGAGCAGTAGCGGCACCACGGTGACCACGCCGGCGCTCGCGAGCAGCAGGTCGGTGGCGATGCCGAAGCGGCCGAAGCCCGTCTCGCCGTGCCGCACCAGCCATGCCAGGTAGATCAGGGCGGCGGGCGTGGCGAGCAGCACCTCGGCCATCAGCGCGCTCACCGAGTCCAGCGGTAGGCGCTTGCGCAGCAGGCCGTAGAGGCCGAAGGTGAGCGCCAGGGTGAGCGACACCCAGGGTAGCGCGCCGAGCTGCAGCACTTGATTCGCCACCCCTGCCAGCGCCAGGCCGACAGCGACGCGCTGCGGCCCGCTCAGCCGCTCGCCGAGCACGGCGGCGCCGAGCGCCACGCTCACCAGCGGCACGATGAAGTAGCCGAGGCTGGTTTCGAGCACGCGCCCGGCATTGACCGCCCACACATAGACCAGCCAGTTGCCGGTGACCAGCGTCGCGCTCAGCGCCAGCGTGCCGATGAGGCGGGGCGAACGGCGCAGCGCCGCAAGCCGTCCCCAGCCGCCGCCGAAGAAAAGCAGCAGCGCCAGCAGCGGCACCGACCACAGCACGCGGTGGGCAATGATCTCCAGCGCCGGCACCGACCCGAGAGCCTTGAAGTAGAGCGGCGTCAGCCCCCACAGGCCGAAGGCTCCCGCAGCACTCAGCGCGCCGATGCGGGCGTCGCGGGGAGCATTCACGCCAGGCCCGCGAAGTCGAGGATGGCGTCGAGATACTCGCCGAAGTGCGCGAAGCCGTGGTCGCCGCCCTCGATCACCGTCTGGCGCGCGCCGGCGTACTTCGCCACCGCCTGCCGGTAGTCGAGCAGTTCATCGCCGGTTTCCACCAGCAGCCAGTAACGCTCGGGGCGGGTGATCGCGGCAACGTCAAGGGCGCGCAGTTCCTCCACGTGGCGCGCCGTGAAGTCGAAGCGCTCCCCGGTGTAGAGGTTGGCCTGCGGTCCGACGAACCCGGCCAGCGACAGGTGCGCCACGACGGCCGGATTGACCAGCACCGCCTTCAGGCCGAACCGCTCCGCCAGCCAGGTGGCATAGAAGCCGCCGAGCGAACTGCCGATCAGCGTCGGCCGCGGATAGCGCGCAATCACCGCTTCGACCTGGCGCATCGCCGCGCTCGGGCGCGTATCCAGTTGCTCGCACCAGAACGCATCGGCGAGCCCCCTGGCCGCCATGTGCGCCTTGAGCCGCTGCGCCTTGTGCGAAGCGGGCGAGGAAAGAAAGCCGTGCAGGTAGATCAGCAAGATCTCAGGGCGCCGTCCAGTTCCACCCAACCCAACTGCCAGCTCGCGATCACCAGCAGGCCAAAGGCGATGCGGTACCAGGCGAACACGGTGAAGTCGTGGCTGCTGATGTAGCGCAGCAGCCAGCGCACGCACAGGAAGGCGGAGAAGAAGGAGGCGACGAAGCCGACGACCCACATGCCGATGTCTTCGACAGCGAGGAGGTGCCGCTCCTTGTAGAGCTGGTAGATCGAGGCCAGGCCGAGGATGGGGATGGCGAGAAAGAAGGAGAACTCGGTCGCTGCCTTGCGGGAAAGCCCGAACAGCAGGCCGCCGATGATGGTGGAGCCTGAGCGCGACATGCCGGGAAGCAGGGCAAAGGCCTGGGCGATGCCGAGCTTGACGGCATCGAGGGCGGTAATGTCGTCCACGGTTTCGACGCGGATCGTGTGCTTGCGCTTCTCCGCCCAGAGGATGACCAGCGCGCCGACGATCGAGGTGACGGCCACGGTCACCGGATTGAACAGGTGGGCCTTGATCTCCTTGCCGAAGGCAAGCCCGATCAGCGCCAGCGGCAGGAAGGCGATGAACAGGTTGAGCACGAAGCGCTGCGCTTGCCGCTCGGAAGTCAGTCCCGACAGCACGGCGCCGATCTTGGCGCGGTACTCCCACACCACCGCCATGATCGCCCCGGACTGGATCACGATCTCGAACAGCTTCCCGCGTTCGTCGTTGAAGTTCAGCAGGTCGCCCACCACGATCAGGTGGCCGGTACTCGATATGGGCAGGAATTCCGTCAGGCCTTCGACGATGCCGAGGATCAGGGCCTTGGCGAGCAGCAGGAGGTCCATGGGCAGGGGATGGGGGAGGGCGGCGCATTATACGGCAGCCCCTCTCGCGGCTACTTGCCGCGCCGCCGTCCCGCACCGGGCCGGGCGATGCGGTAGTCGATGGTGAGCGGCGCGTGATCCGAAAAACGCTGCTCCTTGTAGACCGAGGCGCGCACGGCCTTGGCGGCAAAGCCGGGCGTTGCGATCTGGTAGTCGATGCGCCAGCCGACGTTCTTGGCCCAGGCCTGGCCGCGGTTCGACCACCAGGTGTAGGACTCGCCGCTCGCCTCCGGGTGCAGGCGGCGATAGACGTCCACCCAGCCGATCTCGCCGAAGGCGCGGTCCAGCCAAGCCCGCTCCTCGGGCAGGAAGCCGGAGTTCTTGCGGTTCGAGCGCCAGTTCCTGAGGTCGATCTCGCGGTGGGCGATGTTCCAGTCGCCACAAAGCAGGACGTCCCGCCCGCGCGCCGCAAGCTGCCGCAGATGGGGCTCGAAGGCCGCCATGAAGCGGAACTTCGCCTGCTGGCGCTCGTCCGAGCTGGATCCCGAAGGCAGATAGAGGGAGATCACCGACCACGGGCCAAAGTCAGCCTCCAGGTAGCGCCCCTCGGCGTCGAACTCGTCAACGCCCAGGCCCTCGACGACGTTGCGGGGCATGACGCGGGTGTAGAGGCCGACGCCGCTGTAGCCCTTCTTCAGCGCAAAGTGGAAATGGCCGTAGTAGCCGGGCGGCGCACGCAGTTCGGGTTCCAGGTCCGCGTCCTGGGCCTTGAGTTCCTGCAGGCAGACGATGTCGGCATCCTGTTGCGCCAGCCAGTCGAAAAGGCCCTTGCGCGCAGCGGAGCGGATGCCGTTGAGGTTGAGGGTGATGACGCGTAACATGCGGTCGGGATATGGAAAAGCCTGCAGGGAGCATGGATTCTAGCCGCGAGTTCATCGAGTTTGCCTGTGCGCGGGGCGTGCTGCGCTTCGGCACCTTCAAGACCAAGGCCGGGCGCATGTCGCCGTATTTCTTCAACGCCGGGCTCTTCGACGACGGCGCAGCGCTCGCCCGGCTTTGCGATTTCTATGCCGACGCCATCGAGGCGTCGGGTATCGCCTTCGACATGCTGTTCGGGCCGGCCTACAAGGGCATTCCGCTGGTGGCCGGAATCGCCATCTCGCTGGCGCGGCGCGGCCGCAACCTTCCGTTCCTGTTCAACCGCAAGGAAGCGAAGGACCACGGCGAAGGCGGAACCCTCGTCGGCGCCACGCCCAAGGGGCGCATCCTGATCGTGGACGACGTGATCACCGCCGGAACCTCGGTGCGCGAGTCGGTGGAACTGATCCGCGCCGCCGGCGCCATGCCCTGCGGCGTGGTGATCGCGCTCGACCGCATGGAGCGCGGGCAGGGCGAACTTTCGGCAGTGCAGGAAGTCGAGCGCAACTTCGGGCTGCCAGTGCTGAGCGTGGCGCGGCTCACCGACCTCATCGCCTACCTTGCCGGCAGCGCCGATCTCGCAGAACATCTGCCCGCGGTGGAAGACTATCGCCGCACTTACGGCATCGCCCATGCGCCTGCGGCCTGAACTCCTGCTCGTCGCGTCGTGCTGGCTGCTGGCGGCAATGCCACAGGCTCATGCTGCTGATCGCAAAGCGGGCGGCAGCACTGGCAGCCCTGGCAGCAGCGGCACCAGCTACTGCTGCAACGACGAGCAAGGCCGCCAGATCTGTTCCGACGTCCTTCCCCAGGTCTGCTGGGGCAAGGCCTACCGCGAGGTGGACGGCCGCGGCCTGACGGTTCGGCGCATCGACGCGCCGCTCACGCCCGAGCAGCGCGCGGCCCGGGACGCCGAGGCGCGGCGCAAGCGCGAGCAAGAACGACTGTCGGCGGAGGAACGGCGGCGCAATCAGGCCCTGCTCGACGCCTACAGCAGCGAGAAGGACATCGACGCGGTGCGCGACCGCACCCTTAGCGAAATCGAAAAGAGCCTGCAACGGGCCAGCGATCGTCACGCCGAGGCGCTGGCGCGGCACAAGGAACTGACCCAGGAACTGCAGTTCTACACGCGCAAGGCGCCCCCCAAGAGCCTGCTCGAGTCGCTCGACGAGAACGAATCGGAGCTGCGTGCCCACGCCAGTGTGATCGAGTCCAAGCAGAAGGAACTGGACGCGGTGCGCACCAAGTACGACGAGGAAAAGCGGCGCTACGGCGACCTGATCCGCCGCTCGGTGGAGCACAACCCCGCGGCGGCCACGCCGCAGTGATGGCCGCACCGGCGGTGCGGGATTCCGCGGCCGCGGCCTTCTGGCTTGGCGTGCGCGCCCTGCTGCCGCTGCTGGTGGGCGTGGTCCCTTTCGGTCTGATCTACGGCGTGGTGGCCCTGAAGAGCGGCATCCCACCGCTGGCGGCGGTGGCCATGTCGAGCATCGTCTTCGCCGGTTCTGCCCAATTCCTGATTGCCCAGATGGTCGGCCTGGGAGCCCCCGCGCTGGTGATGGTCGGAGCGGCCGGGCTGATCAACCTGCGCCATGCCCTCTACAGCGCTTCCGTTGCACCGGCGCTGGCCCATCTGCCGCGACGCTGGAAACTGCTGCTCGCCTATCTGCTGACCGACGAAGCCTATGCGGCCGCCATCGCCCGCGTGCTGGCCGTACCCCGCCCCGCCAACGCCCACTGGACGCTGTTCGGCGCCGGCTTCGCGCTGTGGGGCGGGTGGCAGGTATCGACCCTGGCCGGGGTGCTGGTGGGAGGGCAATTGCCCGCCAGCCTGCCGCTGGACTTCGCGCTGCCGCTGACCTTCATCGCCATCGTCGTGCCGCTGATCAACAGCAGGCTCGCGGCTTCGGTGGCGCTGTTCTCCGGGGCGCTGGCGGTGGTTCTGGCGGGGCTGCCCTACAAGCTGGGGCTGTTTGCCGCCGCCCTGGGCGGCATAGCGCTGGGCAGTGCCTTCGCACGAAGGGGCGCGCGATGAGTCTCTGGCTCACCCTGGTGGCGGTGGGACTGATCACCTTTCTCACGCGGCTGTCGTTCATCGCCGCCGAGGGCCGCTACCAGCCGCCGGCGTGGTTCCGGCGCATGCTGCCCTTCGTGCCCGTCGCAGCGCTGACGGCGCTGGTGGCCCCCGACCTGCTGCTGGCCGACGGCCGTCTCGCCCTGGGACTGGACAACGCGCGGCTGCTGGCGGGGATCGTGGCGATCGGCGTCGCCGCCATCTGGCGCAACACCCTGCTCACCATCGGCGTCGGCTTCGCCGCGCTGCTGCTCCTGCAGCGAGTCGGGTAAGCGGGTCACGGCGAAGCGTAGGCGAAAGCGGGCGCCAGCGATGGCATGTCCGGATCGCGACTCACACGCCCCAAGTCACGGCCTTGTCTTCCCGCAGCGAGCACTCCAGCAGTTCGATCAGGGGCAGGGCGCGCTGGCTTATGCTCACCCGCTCGCGGCGTTCCTCGTCGTCCTCGTCGTCGCGCGTACCCTGGCGCAGCCGCCTGTCCTCCGCCACCGCCTGTTTCAGGCGCGCAATCGCCTCGGGCATCTGCTCGACGGAGATCACACCCCGCGCGCCGAATTCCTTGCCGATGACCTCCATCATCTGCTTCGCCACGTCGCCGAACATCATCACATCGGCGCAGGCGCCGGACTTGAAACTAACCAGCATGTGGGCCTCCGATCGCTCAAACGAAGCTCATTCTAGCAACCGTGGCGCATGGCGCTTCGTATAATCGGCCCATGCTACTGGCACGGAAGGCGGACATGAGAATCGGCGTGGATCTTGGCGGCACAAAGATGGAAATCGTGGCCCTCGACGACGAGGGCCAAGAGTTGCTGCGCCGGCGCTGCGCCACGCCGCAGAACGACTATGCCGGCACGGTGCAGGCGGTGGCCGAACTGGTGAGCGATGCCGAGAAGGAACTGGGCGCCCGGGGCAGCGTCGGTATCGGCACGCCGGGCGCGATCTCGGCGGTCTCGGGCAACCTCAAGAACTCCAACTCGACCTGGCTCAACGACCAGCCCCTCAAGCGCGACCTGGAGCAGGCGCTGGGGCGCGAAATCCGCATCGCCAACGACGCCAACTGCTTCGTGCTCTCCGAGGCGGTGGACGGCGCGGGCGCAGGCTGCGACGTGGTGTTCGGCGTGATTCTCGGCACCGGCGTGGGCGGCGGCATCGTCGTGCGCCACCACGTGCTCACCGGCGCCAACGCCATCGCCGGCGAGTGGGGCCACAACCCGCTGCCTTTCGCCCGCGGCGACGATCACCCTTTGCCGGCGTGCTACTGCGGCCAGCACGGCTGCATCGAAACCTACCTCTCCGGGCCGGGCATGTCGCGCGACCACCTGTGGCACGCGGGCGAGCGTCTCGACCCGCGGGCGATTCTCGCCGGCGCGGAGACCGGCAACGCTGCCTGCGAGGCCACGCTGGCGCGCTACGAGGACCGTCTGGCCCGGGCGCTGTCGCACGTGATCAACCTGCTCGACCCCGACGTCATCGTGCTCGGCGGCGGCATGTCCAACATGGCGCGGCTCTACGACAAGGTGCCGCGGCTGTGGCTGCCCTACGTGTTCTCGGACCACGTCGCCACGCGCCTGGCGCGCAACCGCCACGGCGACTCGTCCGGCGTGCGGGGCGCCGCCTGGCTATGGACCTGATTTGCAGGGTGCCGCGGGTTGCGCGGACTGTTCGAGCGCCTCATGATTGCGCCCTTTACCCAAACATCGACCGATCATGAAAAGACATGCCCTTGCCGCCGCACTCGCCCTGTTTCCAGTCCTCGCCGCCGCGCAGGAACTCAAGACCGAAGACGAAAAGGTTCTCTACTCCCTTGGCCTGAGCCTCGGCCAGCAGATGACCGACCTGAAATTCACGCCGGCCGAGCTGGAACTGATCAAGCGTGGCCTGACCGACAGCACCCTGGGCGCCAAGCCGGCGGTGGAACTGGAAGCCTATCGCAGCAAGGTGCAGGCCCTGGTGCAGGACCGGCGCAAGTCGGCCGGGGAAAAGCTGTCGTCGGGAGGCAAGGAGTTCGCCGACAAGGCCGCCAAGGAAGCGGGCGCAGTCAAGACCAGTTCCGGCATGGTCTATCTCAGCCTCAAGGAAGGCACCGGTGCCAGCCCCGCCGCCACCGACAAGGTGAAAGTCAGCTACCGCGGAACGCTGATCGACGGCCGCGAGTTCGACAGCTCCGCCAAGCACGGCGGTGCGATCGAATTCGGACTCAATCAGGTGATCAAGTGCTGGACCGAGGGCGTGCAGAAGATGAAACCCGGCGGCAAGGCGAAGCTGGTCTGCCCGCCCGCCATCGCCTACGGTGAGCGCGGCGCCGGCGGCCTGATCGGCCCCAATGCGACCCTGGTGTTCGAGGTGGAACTGGTGGAGATCAAGAAGCCCTGACCCCTGCGCTCTCTTGCCGCCTCTGTCCCCCTCCCCCGCGAGCGGGGGAGGGTTGGGGTGGGGGCAACGCCGGCCAAGAGCGCCAGCCCAGGCGGCCAGTTCCCTTTTGCCCATGACCACCGCCCCATCGCCGACCCTGCTCTGGCTCAGGGTCTTCGCCCCCTTCGCGCTGGGCTACTACCTGTCCTACGCACTGCGCACTGTCAATGCGGTGATCGCGCCCGAACTGACGCGGGAGATGGGGCTTTCCGCCGCCGACCTGGGGCTGCTCACCAGCGCCTACTTCCTCACCTTCGGCGCGGTGCAGATCCCGCTGGGCATGCTGCTCGACCGCTACGGCCCGCGCCGCGTCGAAGCGGCGCTGCTGCTGTTCGCCGCCGCCGGTTCGGCGCTGTTTGCCGCCGGCGACGACCTGTCAGAACTTGGCCTGGCGCGCGGACTGATCGGCCTCGGCGTTTCCGCCTGCCTGATGGCCGGCTTCAAGAGCTTCCACCAGTGGTTTCCCGCCGAGCGCCAGCCTTCGCTCGCGGCGTCGATCATGGTGGCCGGCACGTTGGGCGCGCTCACCGCCAGCGTGCCGCTGGAACTGGCCCTGCCCAGCATCGGCTGGCGCGGCGTGTTCTGGGGACTTGCCGGCCTCACGGTGGTGGTGGCGGCGCTGATCCTCAGCGTCCCGGAGCGCGACCACGGCGTGGTGAGGGAGAGCCTGGGCGAGCAGTTGCGCGGCGTGGCGCAGGTGTTCGCCAGCCCCCAGTTCTGGCGCTACGCGCCGCAGACCTGCTTCGTCGTCGGTGGCTTCATGGCCTTGCAAAGCCTCTGGGCCGTGCCCTGGTTGATGACTGTGAGCGGTCACTCACGACCGCTGGCGGCGCAGCACCTGTTCTACCTGAACCTGGCGCTGCTGGTGGGTTTCGTCGCGCTGGCGCTGTTCACGACGCGCCTGGCGCGGCGCGGCATCCCGCCGGTGGCGCTGCTCGCCGCGGGCTCGTTCCTCGCCGTGCTGTCGGGACTGACTTTGCTGCTCGAGGCCGGCCCGAGCGTCCTGCTGTGGTCGCTGCTGGGGCTTTCGGTGTGCGTCGGCAACCTGGCCTACCCGCTGCTCACCGCACACTATCCCGCTCACCTCGCAGGGCGCGTCAACACCGCGCTGAACCTCGCCGCCTTCGCCGGCGCCTTCGGCGTCCAGTGGGGTTTCGGCGCGCTGGTCGATCTGTTCAAGGCGGGCGGCGCTACGCCGCCCGACGCTTTCCGCACCACCCTGGGCCTGCTGCTCGCGGCACAGGGGGCGTCTTTTCTGTGGTTTGCGCTGGGTTTGCGCAAGCCCCCGGAGCTTCTCCATGCGCGCTGATTCCTGGTCCGTGATCCGCAACACCCTTCCCGTGATCCTGATCGCCCTTGGGGCGAGCGCTGCCGAGCCGAGCCCCATCGATCCAAAGGCCGACCTGCTCGAAGCCGGCCGCCGCATCTACGAGGAGGGAATGTTGCCCTCGAGCCAGCCGGTGCGCGCCGTGCGCCTCGGCGGCACCGTGGTCGAAGGCAGGGAAGCCGCTTGCGTGCTGTGTCACCAGCGCAGCGGCATGGGGCTCACTGAGGGGTCCGTGCCGGTGCCGCCGGTCACCGGGACAGCGCTGTTCGGCAAGCTGCAGTTGGCAACCTATGGCCGCGCGCCGCGCCGTGCCCCCGGCATGGTCTTCAAGGACTTCCACTTCAAGACGCGTGCCCCCTACACCGAGGAGACCCTGGCCGAAACCCTGCGCACCGCCGTGACGCCGGCGGGGCATGTGTTCGCCTACATGATGCCCGCGTATGAACTGACGGATCCCGACATGGCGGCGCTGATCGCCTATCTGAGGCAGCTTTCGGCGCAGCCCTCGCCGGGGGCGGCAGGGCGGGAGCGGCACTTCGCGACGGCCATCGTGCCCGGCGTCGACGCGGCTCGCCGAAAGGCTTTCCTGGACGTGCTGCAGACCTGCTTCGCCGAGAGTTTCCCCGATCCCGCGGGCACCGATCCCGGGCGCAAGCTGTGGCAACTGCATGTGTGGCAACTGGAGGGTGCGCCGGATACCTGGCAGGCCCAACTCCAGGCGCACTTCGACAGGCAGCCGGTGTTCGCCATGGTTTCGGGGCTGGGCGCCGACGAATGGGCGCCGGTGGAGCGCTTCTGCGAGTCGAACACGGTTCCCTGCCTGTTCCCGAACGTCGAAGTTCCCGGCAGCCCGGCCGGTGGGCGCTACAGTTTCTATTTTTACCGCGGCGTGCTGCTCGAGGCCGACGTCGTGGCGAACTATCTTGCCGAGAAGCGCGAAGCGGCAGGCCTGAAGCGCGTCGTCCAGGTGAGCCGCGGAGAAGGCTCCGGCGCGAAGGCCGCGGCGGCGCTGGCGGCAGCCCTCAGCGGCTCCCAGCTCGCGGTGGAGAGCAGGGTACTGGAGGCTGACTCGAAATCAAATCCCGCGAAACTGTTCGCGAACCTGGGCGCAGGCGACGCGCTGGTGCTCTGGTTGCGGGAGGCGGATCTGCGGCGCCTGGCCAAGGCGGTGCCGCTTTCCCCTAAGGCCGATGTCATCCTGCTGTCGGGCCTGCTTGGCGGTCAGGAGAAAGCGCCGCTGCCGCGCGGCTGGCGCAAGGCGCTGCTGATGACCTATCCCTACGACCCGCCGGTGCGCTGGAACCGCCGCATGGATTTCAACCTCCGCACCTGGCTCGCCGAGAACGAAATTCCGCGTCAGGACGAGCGCATGCAGGGCAATACGCTCGCCGCCTGCAACCTGCTCAGGGAGGGTCTGCTACGCCTCCGCGGCCAGTTCCTGCAAGACTATCTGGTCGAATGGACCGAGAACTATCCGACCCAGATGGGCAACGCGCCGGCGCCGCAGGCGTTCCCGCGCTTCAGCCTCGGCCCCGGCCAGCGCTTCAGCTCCAAGGGCGCCCACATCGTGCGTTTCACCGGACCCGACGCGAAGCGGATCGCGCCCGAAGAGGAGTGGATCGTTCCCTGAGTGAAGCGGTGCGCATGGCGCACCCTACAGGCGAGGGCGCGTGTTGTCGTAGGCTGCGCCGCGCGCACCGTTCGCGGGCCGCAACCCAAGCAAACGCCATCAAGGCGCCGCCACCACCTCGAAGGGCCGCATCATCTCGTGGTCTTCGTGGGAGAGGATGTGGCAGTGCCAGACGTAGCGGCCGGGACGGTGGAAGGTGGCGATGATGCGCGTGACGTCGCCCGGCATCATCAGGGTGGTGTCCTTGAGGCCGGTTTCGTTGGGGGCGGGCGGGTGCGGCTTGCCCACCAGCCGGATGTTCTCCAGCCGGCCGCCAGTGGCGCCGTCGGGCATGGGCTTGGGTCGCTGAGTGGCGGTGAAGCGCTGGCGGTCGAGGATGCGAAAGCCCACCAGGTGAAGGTGGATAGGGTGGGCGTCGGCGCTGGCGTTGTAGATCTCCCAGATTTCGGTGTCGCCCACGGCTGGGTTCTCGGTTACGGGATCTGAGTAGGAAAGAGTGCCGTCCAGGGGGCTGCCCGGATCGACGATGCCGAGCATGGCCATCAGCCGGCCGTAGGGGTCGGTGCCTTCGAACATCATAAGTCGGCGGGTACGCACTGCGCTCTCGGCGCGAACCGCGGGCAGCGTGCCAATCAGCGGGCGTAGCGCCGGCGGCAGCACGGCACGCGGTGTCTCCGACAACGGCTGAGTCACGCGGAAGGCCATTACCTGCCCGGCTCCCCGGGGATGCGCTGCGTCGCCGGCGGGATAGGGCGCGCGGGCGCGGTTGCGCAGCACGATGCGCCGGCCGCGCAGCGCCGAGAAATCGACCACCAGGTCGGCGCGCTCGCCGGGCGCGAGCACCAGCCGTGTCAGCGGCACGGGCGCATCGAGCAGGCCGAGATCGGTGCCGATCTGCATCATCGTCGTGCCCGACGACAGGCTTAGCTCGAAGACGCGCGAGTCGGCGCCGTTGAGCAGGCGCAACCGGTAGGGCCGCGGCTCAACCTCCAGCACCGGCCACAGCTTGCCATTGACGATGATGAAGTCGCCGAAGAACTCCGGGACGTGGCTGGGGGTGAATCTCACCTCCTCGTTGCGCTGCGGGTAGTGGAGCCTGCCGTCCGCCAGGAACCGACGATCCTGGATCACCAGCGGGATCTCGTAGGGCGCGGATGGCAGTTGGCCGGCCGCGACGAGCTTGGCTTCGTTGGCGTCGCGGATCACATACAGCCCGACCAACCCTGCGTAGACGTTGAGCCGGGTGATGCCCAGGGCGTGGTCGTGGTACCACAGCAGCGCCGCTTCCTGGCGGTTGTCGTAGCGGAAGGCGTCGGGGTTGAAGCGGGGGCCGCGGATCGCGTCGCCGGGCGTAGCCCACTGATCCGGGAGGCCGTCGATTTCGGCGCCCTGGTCGCCGCCATGGCCGTGGGTGACCAGCGGCACCGGCCCGCGGTAGTCGCCGCCGCGAACCGCGCCTTCTCCCTGGGGATCGGCCCAGGCGAGGGTGCGATCCACCGGCAGCAGATGGGGCAGGGGCTCGCCGTTCGCCGAAAGACGGTTCGACCACTGCACGCTGATCGGCTTGCCGCTTTCGACGACAAAGCTGCGCCCCGGATAGCTGGGCGGCTGGGCAGCGCTGCCGTAGCCCCACATCGGCGTCCCCAGGGCCTTGCCGGTGCGCGGATCGACGATGCCCACGCGCGCGCTCAGGGGAGCGGCGAAGATCTCGTAGCGGCTGCCGCCGGCCTCGACAGGCTGGAAGACGAAGGCCGGATCCAGGGGATTGGGCAGCTTCTCGACGAAACGGGGCTGGCTACGGAAGTCGAGCAGCGCGTTGCGGGCCAAAGTTGGGCGCGCGAAAGTCAGTCGCTGGGGAACGGCGCCGAAGGCGCAAAGGGCGAGGCTGGACCGCAGGAAGTTGCGGCGCGAGTGGGCTGTCATGGTCTTGGCGGGATCGCTATCGTCGCGGCAGGCAGGCGCGATTATCGTCCCGCATTCGTCGGTCGGGCGCGCCCCGGGCACAAGAAAAAGCGGGGAGCTTGCGCTCCCCGCTTTCCCTCCCGGCACGCCCCGGCCGCAATGCGACCGGGGCCTCTTCCCCGCTTATTGGACTACGTAGGGCCGCATCATCTCGTGGTCTTCGTGCGACAGGATGTGGCAGTGATACACGTACTCTCCGGCGCGGTTGAACTTCACCAGCACGCGGGTCACTTCGCCCGGGAAGGACTTGACCGGTGTCCTTCTTGCCCGCTTCATGGGCGCTCGGGAGGACCACGTTGCCGTCCGGCACGATGCTGTTCGGGTCCATGGTGGCGCCAAGGGAACCGTCGGTGTTGGTCTTGTCCGTGAGCGCGGCTGCGAAGCCCTCGCGGTTAATGACACGGAAGTCCACCAGGTGCATGTGGATCGGATGGGCGTCAACGGTGGTGTTGTAGAACTCCCAGACCTCGGTGGCGCTAACTGTGCCGTCGGGCTGCAACGTGCGCACCACCGTCTCGGTGACCGGATCCTTGAAGGTCTGCGTACCGCGCTCGTCTGCCGGGCCCATCATGGTCTGCAGGCGGCCCAATGCGTCCACGCCTTCGAACAGCATGATTTTACGCACCGGCGTGCCGGCAGGAACTTCCACCAAACCGAGGTCAGGGTTGTTCGTCGGGTCACGGCGCAGGTCGGTACGGGCAGCCACCGTCGCGTTTGGCGTCGCCGAGATATTCACATTCACGTCGAAAGCCATGATGCGGTCGTTGAGGCCGGCGTCGGGCGGCAGGGCGTTCGGGTAGGGCGAGTTGGCGCTATTGGTGACCACCACGCGGCTGCCGGCCGGTATGCCGGTGAAGTCCACCACCACGTCGTAACGTTCGCCCGGTCCGATCGGCAGCACGTTCGCCTCGCCGGAGCGGACCGGCGGCAAGGGAAGTTCTGGGCCGTCCGGATCGACCGGTGTGTCGAGCATGGGAACAGCCGGCGCATCCAGCAGGCCCAGTTCGTTGCCCACCACCAGCAGCGGAACTCGGGTCCCGGTACCCGGGACGATCGCCGCACCAGGGGCGAAGTGCTCGAAGCGCAGGTCGTAGAAGCGCGAGTCGGAACCGTTGAGCAGGCGCAGGCGATACTTGCGCGGCTCGACGTTCATCTTCGGCCAGGCTTGGCCGTTGGCCAGGATCACGCGGCCGAAGAACTCCGGCAGGTGGGAGTTCACAATCGGATTGCCCAGCATGTCGATGGCGCCCGAGGGATAGAACAGCTGCTTCAGCGTGGTGAACTCCCGGTCCTGGATCACGATCGGGATCTCGTAGTTGCCGCTGGGCAGGACGTTCCCGGTCCTGAGGGCGTTCTCGTTGGCATCGCGCAGCATGTAGAAGCCGGCAAGGCCCATGTACACGTTGGTGCGGGTGATGCCGAGCGCGTGGTCGTGGTACCAGAGCGTGCCTGCCTCCTGGGTGTTTTCGTAGGTGTAGGCGACGCCGCCATTGAAGAGCGTGCCGGACTGCGGCGCTACCGCCCTGCGGCAGCCGCGCGGCGTCGGCGTTTCGGCACACGGAGTGCCCCAGGCGTCGGGCAGGCCATCGCTCAGATAGGCGGAGTCGCCGCCGTGCAGGTGCGCCACCAAGGGCACCGGGGTGATGCCGCCGGCGGCACCCGGATTCGCCCAGTCGAGCGTGACGTCCACCGGCATCCTGTTCGGCAGCGGCGTACCAAGGACGTTGGTCAGCGCTGTTCACGTAGCTTGACGGTGATTGGCTGGTTCGCGCTGGACCTCGAAGGTGCGGCCGGGGAAGGACGGCGCCTGGCCGGTCTTGCCGTAGCCCCAGACCCGCGTTGGCAGGTTGAGGAGGCCGGCCAGCCCCAGGTTCTGGAAGAACTCCTTCGACCTGCAGGGTATAGAGTGAGCCAGCCGGGATGTCTGGCTGCCAGATGAACGACGGCGCGAGCGGGTTGGGCAGCGTGTTCCTGAACTGCGGTACCGCCGCCGGATCGAGCACCTGCTGTGCCGCGGCGCCCTGCGCAAACAGCGCCGCCGCGGCGGCGACGGACGCCGCTGCCAGGACTGCGGCGGACTTGGCACTAGGATTCTTGTTAAGCATTCTGACCCCCCAAAGGCAAAAATCAGGATTGGATGTGGGTGCGACAAACCGCCGCACGCCGCGATGCCTAAGCAACCGCCGAGCCAGACGTATCCCGGCGCATCTATCCCTCTGGAAGGATTGAGGAAATGGTATTGGGGAAGAGGCAGTGTGCTGGCGATCGCCTCGATTCCTCACCCCAATACCGGGGATTGATCCCCAGTTTTGGGGGCACAGTGTGGGGCCAACCCATTGAAATTATTAGTAAAAACCCGCATTCGTCAGGTAGGGTTTGCCCTACCTGACTGGGGACTCAGCGGGATTGCGCGGGCCGCAGCGCGAGGCCGTACTCGCCCGGCCACAGCGGCGCCGGCTCCGGCCCGGCGTGGGCGGTGAAACCCAGGGTGTCGCGGATGTCGCGGTAGCGGGCGTAGAGGTCTTCCTGGCTGCGGCCGCGCAGGTTGAGCACGGCGTAGCGGTGGCTGCCCAGCCATTTCATCTCGCGGGCGAGGTCGGTGCCGTGCTTCATGTAGAGCATCAGGTGGGCGTCGGGGTGGCGGGCATGGACGCGATCGAGTTGGTGGCGCCCGGGCACCGGATGCACCGGCCGGCCGTCGAACTTGCGGAAGATGAAGCTCGCTGCGTGGCTGTGTTCGGTCGCGACGGGTTGGCAGCGCGGCGTCTCGCCCAGCGCCAGGTCGAGCATGATGTCGTAGAGCCGGATGCCGTCCACCCATTCGTAGAGGGTGACGAACTGGGACGCCACGCGCGGGTTGATCTCGATCACGCGCAGGGTGTCGCGCCGCGGATCCCAGGCCAGCTCGACGTTGAACAGTCCATGGTCGAAGCCCACCGCCTGCATCGCGGTGCGCGCCAGGTCGGCCACCCGCAGCCGCGCCGGCTCCGGCAGCGAGCTGGGGTATTCGAAGCGGTTGAAGGCCATGGTGCCGGGGTACATCACCTCGTCGACGATGCCCAGGATGCGAAATTCGCCGCGGCAGGCGTATCCGTCGACGTTCAACTGCATGCCTTCGACCAGGCCCTCGGCGACCAGGTGATGGGCGTCGATCTCGAAGCGCGGATGCTCCTTCAGCACGTCGTTGAAGGGGCGCACCAGCCGCTTGATGATGTGCTGCTCGAAGGGCTTGAAGTGCAAGTGGTGGCGCAGCTCAGCGAAGCTGTTGACGCGCCGCGCCAGCACCGAGAAGGTCGCCTTCACCGGCTTGACGAAGAATGGAAAGGGCAGCGGCACCTGCTCGGGGCGGGACACGGTGTAGGGGAAGGCGCCGAAAGCCGGATTCGCATCTGGCGCTACGCGGCCGATCGCCACCCGTGCGCTAGTACTTGTGCTGGGCGACGAGGATGGCTTCGGGGTCGGGGCCGGGCAGCCCCAGCCGCTGCGCCACCAGCGCCGCCACCAGGATGCCGAACTGCTCGTGGGGGCTGATCACTCCGGCGACCCCGAGGTGGCGCGCCAGCTTGACCATCCGGTCAACGTAACGCCGGATGTCGAAGGCGAGCAGGCTGCGCGTTTTCGGGGAACTGGAAGAGGTCGAAGCCGCGGTGGATGAATTCGAAGCGGTGGTTCAGCGCCGGGTCGGCCAGCGCCAGGCGGTCCCATTCCTGGGCGAAGAGGACGAGGATGCGGGTTCTTGCCATGTTCGTTTTTTGTTGCGCGGCCGGTTGGCCTTGGTTTTCTCCCTGCTTGCGCCGACTGCCCTCACCCCGGGCCTCCCCCGTGGGAAGAGAGGGAAGCCTCGGCGGAGCAGGCTGCTGCGCCGTTCAGCCTTTCGCTCGTCCCCAGCCGATGTAGCCGGTGCCGAACAGCACCGGCTGCCAGGCAAAGTCAGGCAGGTAGCTTAGCAGCCGGCTCCATGGCTGCTCCAGGCCGTCGAAGGTGCTCATGTAGGGTCTGGCCTGGGCGCGGACAACCGGCCGCAGCGGCGCCAGCCACCACGGAGGGTACTTCATTCCCGCGACGGCGACCCGCGCGCCCGGCCGGGCAGCGGCAAAAATCCGCGCCAGCGCGGCCGGCGAGCGCAGCACGTCGTGGGTGAAGTTGAACAGGATCGCGTCCAGCGGAAAGGTGATCTCGGCGCTCTCCATCGCCGACTCGATCAGGGTGACATTGCTCCAGCCCTCGCGCCGGCAGCGTTCGCGCGCCAGCGCCAGCATGTCGGGGCTCAGCTCCACGCCGACGATCTGTCCGCCGGGGCCTATTCCGTCTTCAAGCAGCGGGAAGGAAAGCCCCGTGCCGCAGGCCACGTCGAGCACCCGGTCCCCCGGTTGCAGGCCGAGCCTGGCGACGGTACGGCGGCGCAGGGGCATGGTGCGCCGTGCCGAGGCATCGTAGCCGGGGGCATGGTCGCGGTAGCGTTCGAGAGCCAGCTTCGGGTCGGGGGCGGACATGGGCGCTCAGCTCGGTTGCCGACAGTCTGCCAGCGAACGCGGGATGCAGGTCAGATCGCTTCCGCTCCCCCGGACGGCGGGGAGGAGTGAGCCGGCTGGCCCATTGCGCTGGCAGGCGCCCCCTCACCCTGCCCTCTCCCCCGATTGCGGGGGAGAGGGAACTGCGCCGCTCCCTCGCCCCGCTTGCTGGGAGAGGGCCGGACTGCTTTTCTCCCTCGCCCCGCTTGCGGGGAGAGGGCCGGGGTGAGGGGCGCTTGCTCTTCGGCTCAGTCGCGGAACGCTTCCACCGGGATCAGGATCTTGATGTCGTCGCCTACGCCCGGCAGATACTTGGTCATGCCGAATTCGGAGCGCTTGATGCTGGTGGTGACGTCGGCGCCGCAGGTGTGCTTCTTGGCGATGGGGTGTTCGCCGCAGCGGAAGTTGGCCACGCTCAGCTTCACCGGCTTGGTCACACCCAGCAGTGTGAAGTCGCCTTCGGCGGCCACCGGCTTGTCGCCGTCGAAGCTCACCTTGGTGGACTTGAAGCTCATGGTCGGGAATTTGGCGGTGTTGAAGAAATCCTCCGAGCGCATGTGCTCGTCCCACTTGTCGAGGCCCATGTCGATGGAGGCGGTGTCGATCGCCACGTCGATGCTGGCGGACTTGGCGGCGGTGTCGATAGTGACCTTGCCGCTCGCCTTGTTGAAGCGTCCGCGCTGGGTCGAGAAGCCCAGGTGGTTCACTTCGAACACCGGGAAGGTGTGGCGCACGTCGAGGGTGTAGGACTCGGGGGCAGCCAGGGCGGCCTGGGCCAGGGTGGCGGCAACGACGGCAACAGCGATGGTCTTCATGGGTGCATCTCCTCTCAGGGTTGGAACGGGGACTCGAAACAGCGCGCGCTGCGGGCGCGCAATCACTTGGCGGCGGCTGCGCCGGCAGCCACCGTCAATTTGAACTTGACCTGCACTTCGTCGGCGACGGTGTCGGTGTCGCCCCAGGGCCCGGCGCCGATGCCGAACTCCAGGCGCTTGATGGCGAAGCTGCCTTCGAACAGCCCGCCGGCGCCCTCCGGCTTGAAGCTCGCGGGGAATACGATGTCTTTCGACTTGCCCTTGATGGTGAGCTTGCCCGCCACCTCGTAGCGGTTGCCGCCCAGCGGCTTGAGGCCGGTGGAAGCGAAGCTCGCCTTGGGGAATTGCTGGATGTGGAACCAGTTCTTGGTCTTCGCCTCGTCGTTGGCCTCGGCGGCGCCGGCGTCGATGCTGGCCAGATCGATGTCGATCTGGGCGCTGCCGGCTTCAGGCTTGGTGGGGTCGAAGGCGACCTGGGCGCTGAACTTGGGAAAGCGGCCTTCCACCGCCACCCCCATCTGCTTGAAGACGAAGCCGATGCGGCTCTTGTCCGGCTGCACCTGGTTGTAGACGGCGGCCACCGCCGGCAAAGCCGGAACGAGTGTGGCGGCAAGGACGAATGCAAAACGGCGCAGGAACATGATGCCTCCCGGTCTGTGGTCAGGGTTTGCGCGAGAGAAAGGGCAGCATGCGGGCCAGCACGCTGTCGCGATCGATGAGGTGGTGCTTGAGGGCGGCGCCGACGTGCATCGACACCAGCCCCGCCATCGTGTAGTTGAGGAACATGTGGACAAACTTGAGGCTCTCGCCGAGTTCCTTGTTCTTCTCCAGCAGATCGGGAATCGGCAGCACGCCGAAATAGACGGTCTGGAAGCCGAGGGCAGAACTCATCAGCCATCCCGAGATAGGCACGGCCAGGATCAGCAGATAGAGGAGCAGGTGGGTGGCGTTGCCCACCGCCTGCTGCCAGCGCGGCACCGAATCGGGCAGCGGCGGCGCAGGATGGGTCGCGCGCCACAGCACGCGGAGCAGCGCTAGCACGAACACCGTGACGCCCGCCCACTTGTGGTACGAGTAGATCTTGAGCTTGGTGGGAGACAGCGCCAGATCGACCATGTACAGGCCCACCGGAAACGACGCCAGGATGATCAGCGCAATCAGCCAGTGCAGGGCGATCGCGGTTCCCGTGTAGCTGTCGGTGGCCTTCATCGGGTCTCTCCCTCCATAGCCGTACTCCGGCGGCTGACTTTCGCGCCCCGCGGCAGCCCCCGAGCCTCGCTCAGGGACAGCCGCAGCCGGCGCAGCAGACTTTCGAGTTCATTCAACTGCTCGTTCTCCAGCCCACCGAAGCCGTGGCGAAGGTGGGCGAGGTGCTCCGGAAAGATCCGCTCGAACAAGGCCGCGCCCTCCGCCGTGAGCTGCACGATCTGGCTGCGGCGGTCGACGCTGGAGGCCACCCGCCGCACCAGCCCGCGATCACCGAGGCGATCCACCACGCCGGTCAACGTGCCCTTGGTGATCAGGGTGCGCTCGCCCAGTTCTTTGAAGCTCATGCCCTCGGTGTTGCCCAGGGTGGCGACGATGTCGAACTGCGGCGGGGTAAGGCCCACGGCCCGGATGTGGGCGGCGGAAAATCCCTCGAACGCCTGGTAGCAGCGCGCCAGTTCCCGCAGGGTGGACATGAAGGCTTCCCGAGTCATCACTTGCGAAGGCTGTTGGACAGGTAGTTCTAACTAGGACCATATTAGTTCTAGCTAGGACTAACTGTCAAGCAGAAAGGTCCGTCCTGCGGGTTTGCGGCGGGCTCAGGGCAGTTTTTCGGTGTCGCGCGCGGCCAGCCGTGCTTCGAGCTCGGCGATGCGTGTCTCCAGGGCAGCGAGCTTGTCCCGGGCGCGGGCCAGCACTTCGCGCTGGACGTCGAACTCCTCGCGGGTCACCAGGTCGAGGCGAGCGAACATGCTCGCCAGCATGGTCTTCGAGTTCTTCTCGAAATCCTTGGCCGGGCTGGCAGCGAACAGATCGGACATGCGCTTGCTGATTTCGTCCAGCAGGTTGGGATTGAGCATGGCTGCCTCCTGGGGTGGGCGCAAGAGTCTAGCACAGCGCCCGGAGCCTCAACCCAACCGCGAACCGTTCCCAGTTACAATGCACCAACATCGTGCGCAACCGACGTTCTGCTGCGACGGCTTGGTGCGCTGCAATGACGCCATTCCCCGACAGATCCTTACGAAGAGTCCTAACTACATGAAACATCGCATTTTTTCTTCAATGGCACGGTTGCTGCAGGGAGCGACTCGGCATCTCGCTATCTTTCAATCAGGAGAATCAACATGCGCAAGACCCTGCTCGCTTCCGCCCTCGCCGGCACGCTCGCCCTGCCCTCACTGTCCTTCGCCCAGGCGGCCGCCGCGCCCGCCAGCCCGCATACCTTCACCGGCAACGTGGGCCTATTCAGTCAGTACGTGTTCCGCGGCCTGTCGCAGACCAACGAGGACCCCGCAATTCAGGGCGGCCTCGACTACAGCCATTCAAGCGGCCTCTACGCCGGCACTTGGGCGTCGAACATCAGTTGGCTCAGCGACGCCGGCGCCTACAGCAGTTCCAGCATGGAGTGGGACTTCTACGGCGGCTTCAAAGGCAACATCGGCAGTTCCGACTTCACGTTCGACGTGGGCTATCTCTACTACTACTACCCCGGTGACGTGGCCCCCGGCTTCATCAAGGCCGACACCCAGGAACTGTACGGCGCGCTGGGCTGGAAGTGGCTGTCGGCGAAGTACTCCTACAGCATCGACGACACCTTCGGCGTGCCCAACAGCGACGGCTCCTGGTACCTGGACCTGAGCGCCGCGGTGCCGATCGGCGACACCGGACTCACCATCAACGCCCACTACGGCATCCAGGAATTCGACGGCAGCACGAACAACACCTCGAACGACACCTTTGCTTCCTACAACGACTGGAAGATCGGCGTCACCTACGCGCTGCCTCAGGGCTTCACCGTCGGCGCCTTCTACACCGACACCGACATGGATTCCACCCAGGAAGCTTTCTACACGATCAACGGCAAATTCATCGGCGACAGCCAGGGAGTCGTGTTCGTTCAGAAGACCTTCTGAGGACCATCGCAACCGTCGTCACCGATCAGCGAACATGAGGAACAGGACATGAAACTGGTAACCGCCATCATCAAGCCGTTCAAGCTTGACGAAGTGCGCGAGGCGCTCTCCGCCATCGGCGTACAGGGCATCACCGTCACCGAGGTCAAGGGCTTCGGCCGGCAGAAGGGGCACACCGAGCTTTACCGCGGCGCCGAGTACGTCGTTGAACTTTCTGCCCAAGGTCAAGGTCGAGGCCGCCATCAAGGACGAACTGCTCGACCAGGTGATCGAAGCCATCGAGAAAGCCGCCAGCACCGGCAAGATCGGCGACGGCAAGATCTTCGTCTTCGACCTGCAGCAGGTCGTTCGTATCCGCACCGGCGAGACCGGCGTGGACGCCTTATAGGGAGCGCGATCATGAGAAGAGTCTTTGCTGCACTGCTGGCGGCATGCGCCTTGGGCTTGGCGGGTGTCAGCCTGGCCCAGGACAAGCCGGCCGAGCCCGCGGCGCCCGCGGCAGGAATGTCCGGCATGGCGGGAATGGCCGCCGAGGCGCCGGCCCCCGCGCCGGCAGCACCGGCAGCCGCTGCTGCTGCACCAGCCGCCGAGGCGGCCCCTGCCGCCGCCGCGGCGCCGACACCCAACAAGGGCGACACGGCGTGGATGCTGGTGGCTACCGCGTTGGTGATCCTGATGACCATCCCCGGACTGGCGATGTTCTACGGCGGCCTGGTACGCTCGAAGAACATGCTGTCCGTGCTGATGCAGGTGTTCGTCGTTTTCTCGATGATGGTGCTGCTGTGGGCGATCTACGGCTACAGCGTCGCCTTCACCGAGGGCAATGCCTTCTTCGGCAGCCTCGACAAGTTGTTCCTCAAGGGCATCACGGTGGATAGCGTCGCCGCCACGTTCAGCAAGGGCGTGGTGATTCCTGAGTACGTCTACGTCGTGTTCCAGGCAACTTTCGCCGCCATCACCCCGGCGCTGATCGTCGGCGCCTTCGCCGAGCGCATCAAATTCTCGGCGGTGCTGCTGTTCATGCTGATCTGGTTCACCTTCTCGTACCTGCCGATGGCCCACATGGTGTGGTACTGGGCGGGCCCGGACGCCTACACCGACGCCGACGCCGGCGCGGCGGCGGCGGCCACCGCAGGCTTCCTGTTCCAGAAAGGCGCGCTGGACTTTGCCGGCGGCACGGTGGTGCACATCAACGCCGGCATAGCCGGCCTGATCGGCGCCTTCATGATCGGCAAGCGGGTCGGCTACGGCAAGGAATCGATGGCGCCCCATAGCCTCACTACCACCATGATCGGCGCCTCGCTGCTGTGGGTGGGCTGGTTCGGCTTCAACGCCGGCTCCAACCTGGAAGCCACAGGACTGGCCGGGATGGCCTTCGCCAACACCCTGTTCGCCACCGCTGCCGCGGCGCTGTCGTGGCTGCTGGCAGAGTGGATGATGAAGGGCAAGCCCTCGATGCTGGGTACCGCTTCCGGTGCCGTAGCCGGCCTGGTGGCGATAACCCCGGCCTGCGGCTTCGTCGGCCCGATGGGTGCGATCGTCATCGGCCTGGTGGCAGGCGTGCTCTGCCTGTGGGGCGTGAATGGCCTGAAGCGCCTGCTGGGTGCCGACGACGCGCTGGACGTGTTCGGCGTCCATGGCGTGGGCGGAATCGTCGGCGCCATCCTCACCGGCGTATTCGTCGCGCCGTCCCTCGGCGGAACGGGCGTATATGACTACGTGGCCAACAAGGTCGGCGACTTCGACATGACAGCCCAGGTCATCAGCCAGCTCTGGGGTGTCGGCGTGGCGATCGTCTGGTCCGGCGTGGTCTCGCTCGTCGCCTACAAGATCGTCGATCTGGTGATCGGACTGCGGGTGCCGGAAGACGAGGAACGCGAGGGCCTGGACGTCACCTCCCACGGCGAATCGGCCTACCACTACTGATCCATCTCACTCCTCTTGAGACTCGTTCGGGCGCCTGCGGGCGCCCGTTTTTTTCATTCAAACAGCTTATGCCCCTTGTGAAACATTTGCTTCAACTATTTGGGGTAAGCTGCTATAGAGAATAGTGAAAATGCTCGTCCATTGCAGGCGGGCGCATCGAGATCCTAAGGAGGGGAAAATTGGCCAGACTTACAGGAAGCTTGTTTGCCGTCGCTACCGTCGCGGCATTCGCCGCTCAGTTGCCGACACCCTATGTGCTGGCGGCCGCCGGGCTCGCCGCGGTGGCCTACGCGTTGCGGGCGCGCGATTCGGTGCAGCGCTGAGTTCGCTCGGACGGCCAGCGGGACAGGCAGCAAACCGAGCGGAAACCGGGCCCGTGCGGGCCCCGACAGCAGGTGAGAAATCAGGCTTCGGCCGGCCGGGAAGCGCTCAAGCCCTACCGTCAACCGCGATGCCGATGGGCGTGGCGGCGTTGCGGGTCAGGCGGCCCGACCAGGACGATCTTCAGGATGGGGCGCCCGCGGGTTCCGATGACAGCGACGGACGCCTGTTCCGGCAAGGTGCCAGCGCCTGCCCGGGCAGCACCCAGACCGGTCGCGGGCTGCGGAGCGTTCATGCAGTGCGGGCTAACAACACGTCATCCGACCCCACGGGCGCATCGGCTGCTGCCGTCTCGGCCAGTTCCCAGCCCATCACGAATCCCAGATGGTAGCGGCTGGCAATGCTGCCGGTTCTGCACAGTGTCTCAACGCGCGCCTCGGAATGGCGCGTCGCGGACTCGCCGGTCTCTGTTTCGACGGACCTTCCTGCGAACACATTCATGGCATCTCCTTTGATCAGCTTCGATCTCCAGCCTCGGTGGCGGAGGTCTCGTCGCGCCTGCAATTCAACCGAGAAAGGCAGTTCACGACCCAACGCAAAGCTGCGAAGCCTCACGCCGCAGTGCAGTATCTGACCGCCCCGGGTCGGGGTATATACGTGCGAGCACCTATGCAGTGCCTGGCGAGGGAATGTCGGGGAGAGCGATGTGCCCCCGAGTTCAAGCGTCTGGAGGCTGGGAATCCGGACCTGCCGGCAGCTCGACGCCGTTCATAGCGAGGCCGCCGTCCGCGGCAAGCTCGGCGAGTTCCAACAGGTTGGCGGCACCCGTCTTGTGAAGAATGCGCGAGCGGTGGATTTCGACGGTACGGTGACTGATGCCGAGGCGCTGGGCAATCACCTTGTTTGCGCGTCCGGCCGCGGCGAGCGCGAGGATCTCGCGCTCGCGCGGCGTGAGCCGCAGCAGCCGCTGGCGCCGGTCCGCCACGGCTGCCTGCTTGGCCAGCGCGGCGATGTCGCGGTCGAGGGCGGCCTGCACCCGTTGCAGCAGCTCGGCGGGCTGCACCGGCTTGGTCAGGAAATCCACTGCCCCGGCCTTCATGGCGCGCACGGTCATCGGGATGTCGCCGTGGGCCGTGACAAAGATGATGGACAGGTGGCTCCCCCGCTCGTTGAGCGCCGCCTGCAGGTCGGGACCGCTCATGCCGCCCATGCGCACGTCCAGCACCAGGCAGCCGGCCCGGTCCGGCCGGTAGGTTGCAAGGAAGGACTCGGCGCTGCCGTGGCACTCGACTTCAAGGCCGGCGGTCTCGCACAGCAGGGCAAGGCCGTCGCGCACGGCCGCGTCGTCGTCGACGATGAAAACGATCGGCCGGGTCACGTCGCGAAGGGCAGCGTCAGGTGGAAGCTGGCCCCGGAGCCAGGCTCCGACTCGCACCACAGTCGCCCGCCGTGGGCGTCGACGATGGCACGGCTGATGGCGAGGCCCATGCCCAGTCCGCTGGGCTTGGTGGTGAAGAACGGATCGAAGATGCGGCGCATGGCCGCAGCATCGAGCCCGGGACCGTCGTCGCGCACGATGACCTCGGCCATGTGTGCATCGGCGCTGGCACCGGCGGTGACGGTGATGCACCCCGAGCGATTGACGCTGCCTTCAAGGGCTTCGATGCCGTTCTCGATCAAGTTGACCAGCACCTTTTCGATCTGCAGCCGGTTCGCCTTGACCGGCGCCAGGTCGGGATCGAGCTCAAGCCGCAAGTCGAGCTTGCTCGGATGGTTGGTCCGAACCCGCTCCGCGGCGGCGCGAACGATGTCGATGAGGGCCACGTTCGCGGTCTGGACTTCGCCCTTCCTGAGGAACTCCAGGAGTTCGCGGGCGACGCGCCCCGCGCGCTGAGCCTGCTGGGCACCGCTTTCCAGCGCATGCTCAAGCCGGCCGGGCTGGGGATTGCCGGCCCGCAGCAGCCGCAGCGCGGCCTCGGTGTAGGTTGCGAGAGCCGTGAGCGGCTGGTTCAGCTCGTGGGCGATGGCAGCGACAGTCTGGCTGGCAACATGGCGACGCGTGACCTGTTCGAGTTCGTCGTTCAGCGCCCGCAGCGCCCCCTCGGCGCGCCGGCGTTCGGTCATGTCGACAAAGGCGGCCAGCACGCCGTCTTCGACGCGGATGCCCGAGATCTGTACCACACGCTGCGAACCGTTGCGGCATGTCACACGGTACTCGTTGGGCTCGATGTCGCCGCCGGCGGTCTCGGCACGCTGCACGGCGGCGCTCCAGCCCGCCACCACCTGGGCGCTGTAGTCCGGATCGGGGTAGGCCAGCCCCCACCAATGGTCGATGGTGGGGATTTCCACCGGCGTGTAGCCGAACAACTTCTCGAAGCGCGCGTTGACCGCCACGATGACCCCGTCGCCGCGCACATGACCCATGGCCAGGGGAGCGTCCTGAAACAGGCGCCGGAAGCGTGCTTCGCTCTCGCGCAGACTGTTCACCGCGCCGTCGAGCCGCTGCTTGGCCGCGCGAATTTCGGCGATGTCCGGGTCCGGCGCTGCGTGGTCGGACCCCTCGGCGAGGGAAGCCACGGCCCGCGTAAGCCGCCGACTGGCCAAACGGCCTCCCACCACGCCGGCCAGGGTGGCACCCAGCAGACCGATGCCGAACGCCATGACTGCGGCGTAGAGCGGCGCCCGATGTACGTGGTGCGGAATCTCCACCACCACCGACCACGGCGCAACCTCCGACCTGGCCACGAAGCGACCGTCGGGCCGGACGTCCCGGGCCGCGTCGAACGCTGGCGGCGCGCGGCGGGCGATCACCTCGCCGCTGCCATCGATCACGCTCATCGCCCAGCCTGGCGGCAGCGCCATCTGATCCAGCCGCCCCTGGAACTGGTGTGCTTCGGGCGTGGCCAGCAGCACGACTTTGGCCGCGCCGTCGCGCAGGACCGGCACGGCGATGGCGACCAGCCGTTCCTTTGCCACAGGGCCCATGAAGCTGTCGCCCACTGCGGGCCGGCCCGTGGCAAGGGCATCGGTCGCTGCGGCGTGGCCGTTGGGCTGCGGCAGCGGCGGCAACACGCTGCCATAGGGCGCACGGGTGTTGAACAACATGCGCATCGGATCCCCGGCGTCGGCCAGGATGACGTGGCTGCCGAAGATCTCCTCGAACCTCTGAGCTTCGCGGTAGAGATCCGGCCAACGCTTGGGATCATCCAGCAGCGGCGAGCCGGCCATCATCTTCAGGGCGCGGATCTGGGCATTCAGGCGCTGATCGACGCTGATGGCATAGCTGCGCGCGAGGCTCGCCGCTCCCTCGTCGCGAAGCTCCTCGCTCGTGTGCACGTTCTGGTAGGCCAGCCACGCCGCCACCACCAGCAGTGGCAGCAGGCACAGCCAGATCAGCCGGGCGAGGAAGGCCTTGAGCGGCACGCTGGCGACAGGTCTGGGCGCCTTCGCCGTGGGCACCGGAATCACTGGTCGTCTACCGCGCAAAGCCGCTCCAACTGTTCATGCAGCACGAGCCAGCGCTCCTCTGCGCCATCAATGCGGCGGGTGAGGTCCGCCTGGCGCTTGAGGGTTTCCTGCAGGACGGCGGCGTTGGTCGAGTCGTAGATCGCCGCTTCGGCGAGACTGACTATCAGTTCCTGCCTCGTGGCGTTCCAGCCGGCGAGATCCCGCTCCAGGGTCTCGATTTCGCGCCGCAGCGGGCGCTCGCGGGCGCCACGCCTTGCCCGCTCCTCGGCCTCCTCGCGCCGCTGCTGCTTTCGGGTCGCAGTCGGCGCCTCGTCGGAAACCGCTGCGACACGCTGGCTGTCGAGCCAGGCGCGGTAATCGTCGAGGTCGCCGTCGAAGGGCGCGACCCGGCCGTCCGCGACCAGCAGGAAGCGGTCGACGGTGGAGCGCAGCAGGTGGCGGTCGTGGGACACCAGCACCACCGCACCTTCGTGTTCCGACAGCGCCAGGGTGAGGGCGTGGCGCATCTCCAGGTCGAGGTGGTTGGTCGGCTCGTCGAGCAGCAGCAGGTTCGGGCGGCGACGGATCAACAGCGCAAGGGCGAGTCGCGATTTCTCGCCGCCGGAGAAATTCTCCACTCGCGTCATCGCCATCTCGCCGCGGAAGTCGAAACCGCCCAAGTAGTCGCGCAGATCCTGCTCGCGAACCTGGGGCTCCTGGCGCTGGACGTGCCACAGCGGGCTTTCGTCCAGGCGAAGTTGTTCGAGCTGATGCTGGGCGAAGTAGCCAATCGCCAGGCCCTTGCCCTCCAGGCGGGTGCCGGCCTGCAGCGCAAGTTCCCCGGCCAGGGCCTTGATCAGGGTGGACTTGCCGGCGCCGTTGCGCCCCAGCAAACCGACGCGCTCGCCCGGCCGCAGCACCATATCGACGCCCCGCAACAGCGGCGCCACGCCGTAGCCGAGTTGCACATGCTCCAGCATCAGCAGGGGATCGGGGCTCGCCGCCGGATCGAGGAAGCGGAAGTCGAAGGGCGAATCGACGTGGGCCGGCGCCACTTCCTCCAGCCGGGCAAGCGCCTTGATGCGGCTCTGCGCCTGGCGCGCCTTGGTGGCCTTGGCGCGGAAGCGGGCGATGAAGCGCTCCAGGTGCGCCACTTCGCGCTGCTGCTTTTCGTAGAGCGCCTGCTGCACGGCGAGCTGCTCGGCACGCGCCCGCTCGAAGGCGGAGTAGTTGCCGCTGTAGAGCCTGAGCCGGCGGTTCTCGATGTGGGCGATGCTCCCGGCGACGGCATCGAGAAAGTCGCGGTCGTGGGAGATCAGCAGCAGCGTGCCGCGGTAGTCGCGCAGCCACTGCTCCAGCCAGATCACGGCGTCGAGGTCGAGGTGGTTGGTGGGCTCGTCGAGCAGCAGCAGGTCGGAACGGCACATCAGCGCACGTGCCAGGTTGAGCCGCACGCGCCAGCCGCCGGAAAAACTCGCCACCGACTGCGCGAACTGCGGGTCGGCGAAGCCCAGGCCGTGGAGCAGGGTGGAGGCGCGGGCGCGGGCCGAGTAGCCGTCGATGTTGCGCAGGTGTTCGTGGGCGTGGGCGAGGCGCTCGCCCTGGTGGGCGGTTTCGGCGGCGGCGATTTCCGCCTCGACCCGGCGCAGTTCGGCATCGCCATCGAGCACGAACTCGATCGCCGGCTGTTCCAGCGCCGGCGTCTCCTGCGCCACATGGGCAATCACCCAGCGCGGTGGCAGCTCCAGGTCGCCGCTCTCCGCGTGCAGCTCGCCGCGCAGCAGCGCGAACAGGCTCGACTTGCCGCAGCCGTTGGCACCCACCACCCCGACCTTGTAGCCGGGATGGATCTGGCAGCTCGCGTCCTCGATCAACGGCTTTGCACCGCGGGCGAGGCTCAGTTTGCGCAGTTGGATCACGGCAAGCGCTCGGGCGGCATCCCGCGTCGAAAAGGCGCTATTGTAGGGGGCCGGTTCGATCCTTTTCCCATGTCCAGCGCTTTTTCCCGACTGACTCCCGGCCTGCTCGCTGCCCTGGCCCTGTCGGCTGCTCCGCAGCCGGCCACGGCCGCCGAGGCCGATCTTGCCGAGCGCGCCAAGCGTTTGCGCGCCGAAGCCAAGGAGCTGCGCAGCGCCGCGGACCGGCAACGCGTCGAGACTGAAACGGCGTGCCAGCGCAAGTTTCTGGTCGCCTCCTGCGTCGAAGACGCGCGTCGGGAGCATGTCCGGGCCATCGAAGAGGCGCGCAGCCGCGAGATCGAGGCAGCGGGCATAGAGCAGGATCTGCGCCGCGAACAGCAGGCCAGGGACCAGGCGGAACGGGAACGGCGTGCTGCGGAAAAGCGCGACGCGGCGGCGCGCGGCCAGGCCGAAGTGGAGGGCGAGCGCGAGCGGGCTGCCGAAACCGATGCCGAAAACGCCCGGCGGCGAGCCGAAGGCGAGACGCGCGGGGCAGCCGAAGCGGCCGAGCGTCAACGCAAGGACGCGGAAAAGGCCCAGGCCCGCGCCAAGCGCGTCGAGGAAGCGAAGGCCCGGGCAGACGCGGCCGAACGCCAGCGCGCCGAGATCGACCGTCGCAAGGCCGAGAAGGAAATCAAGCGCGCCCACGAAGCATCCGCCCCGCCACCGGCAAAGCCGGTACTCCCGCCTTTGCCGGGCGGTTGAAGCAGGTGGCCACTGCCCCAATAATCTGATGCCTGTCTCCAACCAGCGGTATCGCGCACCATGTCTGCCTTCGCTTACCTCATCGTCGCCATCGTCGGCCTGTTCCTGCTGATGCAGATCATTCCCCTGATCCGCGCCCGGCAGGCCCGCGGCAAGGCAGTTCCGGAACTCGATGCCCTGCTCACCGATGCCCAGCGGGGGCAGCCGCGGCTGCTGGTCTACTTCTGGAGCCCGGCCTGCGGCATGTGCCGGCCGATGACGCCGGTGATCGACAAGCTGGCGGCAGAGCAGGCAAACGTAGTGAAGGTGAATGTGGCCGAAACCACCGAACTGGCGCGGCGCGTCGGCATCATGGGCACACCCTCGCTGGCGCTGATCGAGGGTGGCACTGTGAGCAAGGTGATGGTCGGCGCCCGCAGCGAACACCAGATCCGCGCGCTGTTGGCGGCCTGAATTGGGCGCCGCCACACAAATCGCGAAGGCCGAGCGCGATGTCGCCGGCCTGGGCCAGGTGTTCACGCCGCCGGCCGTGGTCGAGGCGATGCTGCGGCTGCGCAAGCGGTCGGGACGGGTGCTGGAGCCCTCCTGCGGTGACGGCGCCTTCTCGTCCCGGCTGCCCGGCTGTGTCGCCATCGAGGCCGATGCGAGCCACGCGCCGCCCGGCGCCCTGGTGCAGGACTTCTTCACCTATCCGGCCGCCGAGCGCTTCGACACCGTCATCGGCAATCCGCCCTATGTGCGCTTCCAGGACATCGCCCCGCGCACCCGGCTTCACCTGCCGCTCCACGGTTTCGACGGGCGCAGCAACCTTTATCTGTTCTTCATCGAGAAGTGCCTGCGCCACCTCGCCCCCGGCGGCGAGCTGATCTTCATCACGCCGCGCGACTTCCTCAAGACCACGTCCAGCGTAAAGCTCAACGCCTGGCTCTACGAGCAGGGCACCATCACCGACTACATCGAGCTGGGTGATGCCCGCGTGTTCGACGGTGCGCTGCCCAACTGCGCCATCTGGCGCTTCGAGCGCGACGACTTTTCGCGCCGCACGCGCTATGCGGAAGTCGGCGTTGGCAAGCCGCTGGCCGAGACCCTTGCGGCGCCGCCGTGGGCGGAACGCGAGTTCGTCGAGAGCGCCGGCCACCTGCTGTTTACTCGCTGCCACTATCCGCTGCGCTTTTCCGCTCGGTTCTTCGTCAAGGTCGGCGCAGTTTCGGGCGACGACGAGGTGTTCACCAACGATGAACACGGCGACATCGATTTCGTCTGCTCGCGCACCGCCTCCACGGGGGAGCTGCGGCGCATGATCTACAACCGGCGCATTCCCTACCTGGAACAGTTCAAACAGCGCCTGCTGGCGCGCCGCATCCGCCCCTTCGACGAGTCCAACTGGTGGCAGTGGGGCCGCGGCTACTACCTTTCTGACCAGCCACGCATATATGTAAATGGCCGCACACGCAACGAACGGCCGTTCTTCGTCCATCCCAACATCCACTACGACGGCTCGGTGCTGGCGGTCTTCCCCAGACATGCGGGGCAGGACGTGCACGAGCTGTGCAAGCAACTGAACGATGTCGATTGGGCCGATCTCGGCTTCGTCGTTGACGGCCGCCATATCTTTTCCCAGCGCAGCCTGGAAAACGCGCCCCTGCCGGAGAGCTTCCGCCGCTTGCCGTAGGGCGCGCCATGCGCGGCGCAGCGAAACCGGCCGGCAACGGGCTTGGTGTAAGATTCCTCGCACTCCTGCGGCTTGTTCGCATTCTGCCGCCATCCGCACTCCCTGCCGCCCATGGTCCCTCATCTCACCACCGCGCTCACCGGCCCTCTGCTCGAACTGGAAAAGCGCTTCCTCGATGCCAGCACCGCGGTCGAGCACTGGTTCCGCAGCAAATGGCTGGAGCACACGCCGCCGTTCTACGCCTCGGTGGACCTGCGCAATTCCGGCTTCAAGCTGGCGCCGGTGGACACCAACCTGTTCCCCGGCGGTTTCAACAACCTGAATCCGGCCTTCCTGCCGTTGTGCGTGCAGGCGGCGATGGGGGCGATCGAGAAGATCTGTCCCGAGGCCAAGCATTTCCTCGTCATACCCGAGAACCACACCCGCAACCAGTTCTACCTGCAGAACGTGGCGGCGCTGGCGACGATCCTGCACCACTCGGGGCTCAACGTGCGCATCGGCAGCCTGCTGCCGGAGATCACGGCGCCCACCACGCTCGACCTCGCCGATGGCCAGACGCTGACTCTGGAGCCGCTGGTGCGCCGGGGCCGCCGCCTCGGGCTGGCTGACTTTGACCCCTGCACCGTCCTGCTCAACAACGACCTCTCGGCCGGCGTGCCGGAAATCCTCAAGGGCTTGAACGAGCAGTTCGTCATTCCGCCGCTGCACGCGGGTTGGGCCACAAGGCGCAAGTCGCGCCACTTCGCCGCCTACCACGAGGTCACCCGCGACTTCGCCTCGGTGCTGAGCATAGATCCCTGGCTGATCGACCCGGAGTTCGACGTCTGCGGCGAAGTCAACTTCCAGGAGCGGCGCGGCGAAGAGTGCCTCGCCGCCAAGGTGGACGAGGTGCTGACGCGAATCCGCGTCAAGTACCGCGAGTACGGCGTCAGCGAGAATCCCTTCGTCATCGTCAAGGCGGACGCCGGCACCTACGGCATGGGCATCATGACAGTGCGCGACGCCTCCGAGGTGGTGGGCCTGAACCGCAAGCAGCGCAACAAGATGGCGGTGGTGAAGGAAGGGCTGGAGGTGAGCGAGGTGATCATCCAGGAGGGGGTGCACACCTTCGAGACCATCGAATCGGCAGTCGCCGAGCCGGTGGTCTACATGATCGACCGCTACGTCGTCGGCGGCTTCTACCGCGTGCACAGCGCCCGCGGCCGCGAGGAGAATCTCAACGCGCCCGGCATGCACTTCAAGCCGCTCGCCTTCGACACCGCCTGCTCGCTGCCCAATCCGGGAGCGAATCCCGACGCCCCGCCCAACCGTTTCTTCGCCTATGGCGTGATCGCGCGCCTGGCGCTGCTCGCGGCCTCGCTGGAACTGGAACGTAGCGGCCCCGACGCATGAAACTCGCCTTCATCGTCGATCCCCTCGATCGGCTCAAGGCCTACAAGGACTCCAGCGTCGCCATGATGCGCGCCGCCCAGGCGCGCGGCCACGAGGTGCACGCCATCATGCGCGAGGCGCTGTGCTGGCGCGAGGGCGTGGTGTTCGCCGAGTCGCAGCGACTGACTTTGAGTGCCGACGACCACGACTGGTACTCGGCCAGTCCCCACGGCACGTCGGCACTCCAGGACTTTGACGCCGTGCTGATGCGTCAGGATCCGCCCTTCGACTTCGAGTACGTCGCCGCCACCTGGCTGCTGGAGCGTGCCGCCCAGGCCGGCGCGATGGTGTTCAACGATCCGCGCGCGATCCGCGACCACTCGGAGAAACTCGCCATCACCGAGTTCCCGCAGTTCACCCCGCCGACGCTGGTGGCGCGCGATGCTTCGCGGCTGCACGCCTTCATCGACGAACAGGGCGATGCCATCGTCAAACCCCTGGACGGCATGGGCGGCAGCCAGGTGTTCCGCGTCGGCCGCACCGATCCCAATCGCAATGTCATCGTCGAGACGCTGACCCACGACGGACGGCGCACGGTGATGGCGCAGCGTTACATCCCGGAGATCGTGCATGGCGACAAGCGCATCCTGCTGATCGCCGGCGAGCCGGTACCCTACTGCCTGGCGCGCATCCCCAAGGCGGGGGAGACGCGCGGCAACCTCGCTGCCGGCGGCACTGGCGTGGCGCAGCCCTTGTCCGAGCGTGACCGCGAGATCGCCCACGCCCTGGCGCCGGTGCTGTGGCAGCGCGGCCTGCTGCTGGTAGGGCTGGACGTGATCGGTGACCACCTCACGGAGATCAACGTCACCAGTCCGACCTGCTTCGTCGAGATTGCGCAGCAGACCGGCTTCGACGTTGCAGGCCGCTTCGTCGAGGCCTTGGAAGGGGCGGTGAGGGGCGAGGCTTGAGGCGTCTGCCGCGCCGCGCCGGCGCGCTGCTGCTGCTGGTCGCCGTGCTGCTGGGGCTGACTTCCTGCGACCGGCGCCAGCTCCACCAGCAGGAATCCTACGTCTTCGGCACCCGGGTCGAGGTGTTGGTCCAGGGCGTACCCGCAGACGAGGCACGAGCGGCGACGGCCGAAGTCCTGCGCGAGTTCGATCGCCTCCACGCCATGCTGCACGCCTGGCAGCCGAGCGAGCTGACGCAGCTCAACGAAGCGATCGCCGCGGGCAGGAGCGCGGAAGTCAGTCCCGAGCTGGCGGCGATCCTGGCGCGATGCGAAGTCGCTGGCGGCGCGCTCCGATCAGTTGTTCAACCCGGCGCTGGGACGGCTGATTGGGCTGTGGGGCTTCCAGGGCGACGAATTCAAGCCCGTGCTGCCACCGATGGCCGAAGTCGATGCCCTGGTGAGGGCTGCGCCGAGCATGGCGGATCTCGACATCGACGGCACGCGAGTCACCAGCCGCAACCCCGGCGTGCGACTCGATCTCGGGGGCCACGCGAAAGGCTATGCCCTCGACCGCGCGGCAGCCTTGCTCAAGGGGCGCGGCATCCGCAACGCGTTGGTGAACATCGGCGGCAACGTGATGGCACTCGGCACCCGCGGCGACCGGCCGTGGCGCGTCGGCATCCAGCATCCCCGCGCGCCGGAACCGCTCGCGCTGCTCGATTTGCGGGACGGCGAGACGATCGGAACTTCGGGGGACTATCAGCGCTATTTCGAGCTGGACGGGCAGCGCTACTGCCACATCCTCGATCCGCGCAGCGGATGGCCGGCGGCGGGCACGCAGGCGGTCACGGTGCTGGTCACACCACGCCCCGCCGCAGGCACGCTGTCGGATGTCGCCAGCAAGCCGATTTTCATCGCCGGCCCCGGGGCGTGGCGCGAGTCAGCGCACAATCTCGGCATCGATTACGCGCTGCGCATCGACGCCTCCGGCAGCATCTCGGTCACCCGGGCGCTGGCCGGACGCCTCCAGTTCGGCGAGGGCGTCGCGCCAAGCGAGATCGTCGACTGACCGGCCCGCCTCGGGCCGTTGCCTGCGTCATGAGGACCGGCCAGCCCGCGGCGGCTGGTAGAATCGGGCGAAAGGCCGCAGCCATGATCGGACTATTCCTCATCACTCACGGAAGTCTCGGCGAGTCGCTGATCCAGTGCGCCTGCCACGTGCTGAACCGGCGGCCGCCCCAGCTCGCCCAGATCGGCGTATCGGCACAGGACGACCCGCTGGACGTGCTGCCCACGGCGGGGCGCTGGCTGGAATTGGTGGACAGCGGCAAAGGCGTGCTGCTGCTCACCGACGTCTACGGGGCGACGCCTTCCAACGTCGCCTGCAAGCTGGTGCGGCCGGGGCTCGTCGAAACGGTGGCCGGGGTCAATCTGCCGATGCTGCTGCGGGCGCTTACCTATCGCGACAAGGACATGGCGACCCTGATTTCGCGGGCCGTGTCGGGCGGGCGCGACGGGGTGCTCTACGTCAAACCGGAACGCGATGCGCAGGGCTGACGCCGTCATACTCAACAAGCTCGGCCTGCACGCCCGCGCCTCGGCCAAACTGACGCAGATGGCGAGCGGCTTCGCCGCCGAGGTCTGGCTGGAACGTAGCGGTCGCCGCATTAATGCGAAGAGCATCATGGGGGTGATGATGCTGGCCGCCGCCAAGGGCGCCGCGGTGACGGTGGAAACCGACGGCAGCGACGAGGATGCGGCGCTCGACGCGATCCTCGGCCTGATCGCCGACAAGTTCGGAGAGGGGGAATGAGCTTTACGCTGCACGGCCTCGCGGTTTCCCACGGCATTGCCATCGGCCATGCGCATCTGGTGTCCCACGCGACGCTGGAGGTCTCGCATTACGTCATTCCGGCGCGCCAGGTGGACCGCGAGATCGAGCGTTTCGACGCGGCGATCGAGACTGCCTACGCCGAGCTGCGCGCGCTCAAGGAGAGCGCCTCGGTGGGCGCGCCGTCGGAGCTGGCAGCCTTCGTCGAAGTGCATGCCATGTTTCTCAACGACCCGCAGCTTGCCCAGGTGCCGCGCGAGCTGATCCGCGAGCGGCGCTGCAACGCGGAGTGGGCGCTGGTGCAGCAGATGGAACTGCTGGTGGAGCAGTTCAACGAGTTCGAGGACGCCTACCTGCGCGAGCGCAGCCAGGACGTGGTCCAGGTCGTCGAGCGGGTGCTCAAGGCGCTGATGGGTAAGCCCAGGCAGATTCCTCCGCGCAGCAAGGATGGTGCCAACGTCATCGTGGTGGCCCACGACCTGTCGCCCGCCGACACCATCCACTTCAAGCAGCACCAGATCGCCGGATTCGTCACCGACCTGGGCGGCGCCACCTCGCACACCGCCATCGTCGCCCGCAGCCTGGGGATACCCGCGGTGGTGGGCCTGCACCATGTGCGCCAGCTGGTGCGCGACGAAGAGCTGCTGATCATCGACGGCACCCGCGGCGTGCTCATCGTCGGCCCGGACCAGCGCATCGTCGAGGAATACCGCCTGCGCAAGAGCGAGCTGGAACTGGAGCGTTCCAAGCTCAAGCGGCTGAAGACGGCACGCTCGGCATCGCTCGACGGCGAGCTGATCTCGCTCCAGGCCAACATCGAGCTGCCCGGCGACATCGCCCAGGTGCGCGAGGTCGATGCCGATGGCGTGGGCCTGTTCCGCACCGAGTTCCTGTTCCTCAACCGCGACGCCACGCCGGACGAGGACGAGCAGTTCGAGTCCTACCGGACCGTGGCGAGCGCGCTCAAGGGCAAGACCGTCACTATCCGCACCCTGGATATCGGGGCCGACAAGGCGCTGCGCGGCTGCGAGCGCACCCAGCCGAATCCGGCGCTGGGCCTGCGGGGGATCCGCTATTGCCTGGCCGAGCCGCAGCTCTTCCTGACCCAGTTGCGCGCCATCATCCGCGCCTCGCATTACGGGCGAATTCGCGTGCTGGTGCCGATGCTGGCCCATGCCTACGAGGTGGACCAGACGCTGATGTTGATCCGCCTGGCGCAGGAGCAACTGCGCGCCGAGCGCCTGCCCTTCGACGAGGCGATGGAAGTCGGCGGCATGATCGAAATTCCCGCCGCCGCGCTGGCGGTGGGCATGTTCCTCAAGCGGCTCGATTTCCTGTCGATCGGCACCAACGACCTGATCCAGTACACGCTGGCCGTAGACCGCAGCGACGAGGCGGTTGCCTATCTCTACGATCCGCTGCATCCGGCAGTGCTGCGCCTGATAAGTCAGACGCTGGAGGCCGGCGCCCGGGCCGGAAAACCGGTGGCGGTGTGCGGCGAAATGGCCGGCGACCCGGTTCAGACGCGCCTGCTGCTGGGCATGGGCCTGAAGCAGTTCTCGATGCATCCGAGCCAGATCCTCGAGGTCAAGCAGGAAGTGCTGCGCAGCGACATCGCGGAACTGCGCAACAAGGTCACGCGCCTGCTGCGCCTGGACGACCCGGACAAGCTGCGCGAGCAGATCGAACGCATCAACGTGTAATCCGGAAGTGCCTCGGCGCGAAGGCGCAGGGGTCGCCAGGAAGACCCGATCGCATGGCGCGCTCGCGCCGGAAGTCAGCCGCCGAAGGACGGCTCACGGAACCTGGGGCGGCTAAAGGTCGAAGGCTGGAGCCGTCGTCGGGCAGCCGAGGTCGTGCGTAGCCGGGCGTTTGACTTTTCCCGCCCCAGCCGCTACTTTCCCGCCCGCAGCGCCGATTTGAACGTCAGCTTGCGGGCGCTTAAAAAGGCTCTGTTCGCGTTAAGTGAGGATGTCCGGACGTCAAGGGCCGCAAACTCAACGACGATGCGGACCTTCTGCGAATCCGGCGCGCCCAGGCACATCGCTGTGCGTCAGAGCCTGATCCCTATCTAACGCGAACAGAGCCTAGAAAAATACGGCTAAAGCGAGGGCGACCCGGTCCGCGCGAGCTGACCGGGTTTTCACTTTTCTGCGCCATGAGTCTTTACCACGCATCCAACGACATCGGCATCGTCGAGGCGCAGCGCGCCCACTTTGCGCGGCCGATCGGCCTGCGCAGCGGGGCCGTGCTGCCGGCCTACGACCTGGTGTTCGAAACCTACGGCACGCTCAACGCCGCCAGGTCGAATGCCATCCTGGTATGCCATGCCCTTTCGGGCACCCATCACGTGGCCGGCTACTATGCCGACAACCCGAAGAACCTCGGCTGGTGGGACAACATCGTCGGCCCCGGCAAGCCGCTCGACACCGAGCGCTTCTTCATCGTCGGCGTAAACAACTTGGGGGGCTGCCACGGCACGACCGGCCCGTCAACCCAGAATCCCGCCACTGGAAAGCCTTGGGGCGCGGACTTCCCGGTCGTCACGGTGGAGGACTGGGTCAATGCCCAGGCGCAACTGGCAGACCACCTCGGCATCGATGCCTGGGCGGCGGTGATGGGCGGCAGCCTGGGCGGCATGCAGGCGCTGCAATGGACCATTTCCCATCCACAGCGCGTGCGTCATGCGCTGGTGATCGCCGCCGCACCCAAGCTGACTGCCCAGAACATCGCCTTCAACGACGTGGCGCGCCAGGCGATCCTGACCGACCCGGATTTCCACGGCGGCCACTTCTACGAACACTGCGTACGGCCGGTGCGTGGCCTCAGGCTCGCGCGCATGCTGGGCCACATCACCTATCTCTCCGACGACCAGATGGCGGAGAAATTCGGCCGCGTGCTGCGGGAGGGAGCCTTCAAGTTCAGCTACGACGTCGACTTCGAGATCGAATCCTACCTGCGCTACCAGGGCGACAAGTTCGCCAGCTACTTCGACGCCAACACCTACCTGCTGATGACGAAGGCGCTGGATTATTTCGATCCCACTCACGGCACCGGAGGGGATCTCGCGGCGGCTCTGGCGGTGGCGCGGGCGCGCTTCCTGGTGGTGGCCTTCACCACCGACTGGCGCTTCCATCCGGGGCGCTCGCGGGAAATCGTCAATGCACTGCTGGAAGTTGACAAGGACATCGCCTACGCGGAGATCGAGAGCAACTTCGGCCACGACTCCTTCCTGCTGGAGGACAAGCAGTACCACGCAGTGGTGCGCGCCTATCTGGAGAACATCTCCCTATGAACGCCGCTGCGGTTCTCGACCGTCCCGATTACGAAGTGATCGCGAGCTGGATCCGCCCCGGCGAGCGGGTGCTCGATCTCGGCTGCGGCGACGGTGCGTTGCTCAGATACCTGGCGCAGGCGCGGCGCTCCCGCGGCTACGGCGTCGAACGGAATCCGGAGCTGGTGCTGGCAAGCATCCGCAACGGTGTGAACGTGATCCAGAGCGACCTCGAAGCCGGCCTCTCGGGCTTCCACGACGACGCCTTCGAGCACGTCGTCCTGTCGCGCACCCTCCAGACCGTGCACCACACCCAGCGCATCCTCGCCGAAATGCTGCGGGTGGGCCGCGAGGCGGTGGTGTCCTTCCCCAATTTCGCCTTCTGGAAGAACCGCATGGCAGTGCTGAACGGGCGCATGCCGGTCTCGGAGGATCTTCCCTATCAGTGGTACGACACGCCCAACGTGCGCTTCTTCACCATGCTCGATTTCGAATCGCTGTGCTCGGAGATGGGCCTGGCGCTGCGCGAGCGCATGGTGCTCGACGACCGCGGCCAGGTGGTGACCGAGGAGCCCAATTTCCTCGGCAGCCTGGCGGTCTATCGACTCGGCAGACCCGCGAGCGCGTAGGGCGCGCCGTGCGCGCCGGTCCAATTCGAAACACGGGTCGATGAGCGAACCCAAACCCTCTCTCGCGGCGGCGCTGTTCAACCGCCGCATGCTGATCTGCATCTTCACCGGATTCAGCTCGGGGCTCCCGCTTTATCTGCTGCTCAACCTGCTGCCGGCCTGGCTGCGTACCGAGGGCATCAACCTCAAGACGATCGGCCTGTTCGCGCTGATCCAGTTTCCCTACACCTGGAAATTCCTCTGGTCGCCGCTGCTCGACCGCTACGCGATCCCTATCCTGGGACGCCGCCGCGGCTGGATACTGGCAACCCAGTTGGCATTGCTGGCGGCGATCGCCTGGCTCGGCCGCTTCTCGCCCCAGAGCGAGCTGGGCTGGATCGTGTACGTGACGGTGGCGGTCGCCTTCCTCTCCGCCACCCAGGACATCGTTCTTGACGCCTACCGCCGCGAACTGTTGCGGGACGAAGAGCTGGGGCTGGGCAGCGCAGTGCACGTCAATGCCTACAAGATCGCGGGACTGGTGCCCGGCTCCCTGTCGCTGATCCTGGCCGACCGTCTGCCGTGGGCGGAAGTGTTCCTGATCACCGCCCTGTTCATGGCACCGGGCATGTTTATGACGCTGCTGGTGAGCGAGCCGGCCCAGAGCCGCGGCGCGCCCAAGACGCTGCGACAGGCGGTGGTCGAACCCTTCCACGAGTTCGTCACCCGCCAGGGCTGGAGTGCCGCCGCCGTGGTTCTGGCCTTCATCTTCCTCTACAAGCTTGGCGACTCGATGTGCACCGCGCTGGCCACGCCCTTCTACCTCGACATGGGCTTTTCCAAGTCCGAGATCGGGCTGGTGGCCAAACACGCCGGACTTTGGCCCAGCGTCATCGGCGGCCTGCTGGGGGGGCTGTGGATGGTGCGCCTCGGCATCAACCGGGCGCTGTGGATCTTCGGCGTCGTGCAACTGGTGGCAATCCTGGGCTTCGCCTGGCTCGCCTGGATCGGACCGCAAACGGCTTCCAGCCCGACACACCTCGCCCAGCTTGCCGTCGTCATTGGCTTCGAGGCGCTCGGCGTCGGCCTGGGGACGACGGCCTTCGTGGCATACATCGCCCGCACCACCCACCCCGCCTACACCGCCACCCAGTTCGCGCTGTTCACCAGCCTGATGGCGGTGCCGCGCACCTTCGTCAATGCCACCACTGGCTGGCTGGTGGAGGCGCTCGGCTGGTTCGAATTCTTCATGCTGTGCACCGCGCTGGCCGTGCCGGGGATGCTGCTGCTGCTGCGGGTCGCGCCATGGAACGACACGCCCAAGATCGCCGAGTCCGGCAGTGGCTGACGGAGGCATCCCGCGGGGATCAAACACCCACCCCTCTCCAGCTGCCATTGCGAGGGAGCCTACCCTCGCCGGCATCACTCCGGCCAATGCGCTCGAATTCCATCTCGACAAGTACAAACCCGACAGCCCGACCTACAACAAGGTCTTGCGACTGAAGGAACTGGTGGCCGCCCGCGCAGCGGTGTTTCCCGCACCCAGTCCCAAGAGATCCGCGAGCAGAGGGGGGCGAAAGTAGCCGCGGCCCGCCGGCGCCCAGTGTTCCCGATACTTCAGGCGCGCGTGCGGCGGCCGGCACGCCGGTCGAGCCAGCGCGCGATCAGCGGCAGCAGCACGACCGAACCGGGAACCAGCAAGATCATCAGGTAGGGCGAGATGTGGGCCAGACGCTTGAGGCGCCAATGCAGATCGTGCCGCTCTTCGCCGGCCCAACGCACGCCGTTGCGCTGTTGCATCAGCAGCGGCAGCAGGCCGTGGATTTCCGGATGCTCGGCGATGACGCGCTCGCGCTCGCGGCAGTGCGGCATGCGGGAGCTGTGCTGGACGCGGCTGCGGGGCGCGGGAGTCGGCCCCCCGTGGGAGGGCGTCGGCGTCATGCCTTGGGCGGCGCTTTGGGCAGCGCGTCGAGGGTGCGGCGCACTTCCCGCGCCATCTGCCAGGCGACAGCGCCGCGGCGCAACCAGCGCAGCACACCACGCGGCCGCGCCACCAGCAGCACGACGGCACCGCCGACCAGCCATTCAGGGTTCGCCCGCAGCCAATTCCAGCCGGCGCGGGCGGTGTCGGCCACGGCGAAGGCGGGGTTCAGCGCTGCGAGGTCGCTGCGCAAAGTCAGCCGCTGTTCGGCGGCACGCAGTTGCAGGCTCTGGCGCTTGAGGGCGAGTTCGATGGCGCGCAGGCTCACTATTCGTCGCTCAGCGCATCGCGGTCGCGCGCCAGTTCCGCAAGACTGGCGGCGAATAGCCTGGAACCGGCCTGCGCCCGGCGCACGACAACGAATGCCGACACGCCACCGGCGCCTAGGAACAGGGCGGTCGCCACGCCCAGCGCCAGCAGGCGGTGGCTGTCCCACAGCAGGACGGTGAGCAGCAGCGCCAGCAGCACGACGCCGAAACCGAGGAAGAAGAATGCGGCGACGGCATAGCCCGCCATCCCGCCAAGGCGCAGCTTTTCCTCCTCGACCTCGGTGGCGAACAACTCCACCCGGGTCTGAAGGATACCAAGCAGCGTCCCCGCCAGCCGCCTCAGGGAACGGGCCAGCCCGTGGCCGGGCTGGGAAGTCATGGCCTGGCGCTCAGCGGCGACCGATCAGCAGGCCGACGACCAGCCCGACCCCCGCCGCCACGCCCACGGCGCGCCAGGGGTTGTCGCGCACGTAGTCGTCGGTGGCCCGTGCCATGGCCTTGGCGTTGTCGCGCAGGGCCGCGTCGGCATCCGCCAGCTTCTGCTTGGCGCTCACCAGATGGTCCTGAACGCGGGCGCGCAGCTCGGCGGCCTTGTCGCCGGCCTGGTTGGCGGTCAGTCGCAGCAGTTCTTCCGCATCGGCCACCACCAGTCTGAAATCGGTGACGAGCTTTTCCTTGGTCACGGTGCTCATGTCGTTCATGGCTGTTCCCCTGTTATCGGGAGGGATCGGCATCCCGCCCTGTATGGAAGCCTAACGATTATGCCCGATGCGGGCAATGAGAGCCATCAAGCGGCCGGATGCTCAAACGACGATATTTATCGCCGCCGCCGCGAGACAGGTGGCGAGCAAGCCGGCGACGATGGACTTCATGCCCAGTTCCACCAGTTCTCCGCGCCGCTCCGGCACCATGGCGCCCATGCCGCCGAGCATGATGCCGAGGCTGCCGAAGTTGGCGAAGCCGCACAGGGCGTAGGTCATGAGCAGCTTGCTGCGCGGCGACAAGACATCGTCGGGGAGCTTGGCCATGTCGAGATAGGCGATGAGTTCGTTCAGCACCGTCTTCTTGCCGAGCAGGGCACCGGCCGCCTGGGCTTCGCTCCAGGGGATACCGAAAGTCCAGGCCAGCGGCGCCATGGCCCAGCCCAGCATGCGTTCCAGCGTGAGCGGGTGCTCGCCGACATTGGGCAGCTGGCCGAGCGCCGCATTGCAGAGACTGACTATCGCGACGAACACTACCAGCATCGCGACGATGCCTAGCAGCAGTTCCAGGCCTTCGAGGGTGCCGCGAGTGATGGCTTCCATGGCGCTGCGGTCCGGGTGCTGAATCTGGGCCGCGGCACCGTCCGCTGATCTTTCCGGCGGCACCATCAGAACGGCGATGACGATGGCGGCGGGCGTCGCCACGAGGGAGGCGATCAGCAGATGCCCCAGCGCCCCCGGCACCACCGGACCGAGGATGCTGGCGTAGAGCACCAGCACCGTGCCGGCGATGGTCGCCATGCCGCTGACCATGACGATGAACAGCTCGCCGCGGCTCAACCGCGCCAGATAGGGTTTGATCACCAGGGGCGCCTCGACCATGCCGACGAACACGTTGGCCGCCGCGGAAAGGCCCACCGCGCCACCCAGCCCCATCGTCTTGCGCATCAGCCAGGCGAAGAGCCGCACCAGCCATTGCAGCACGCCCCAGTGGAAAAGCAACGCCGACAGGGCGCTGATCACCAGCACCAGGGGCAGCGCCCGAAAGGCCAGGATGAAGCTCGCCGCCGGGTTGCTCTCGACGTAGGGTGCCGGTCCGCCGCCGAGATAACCGAAGACGAAGGCCGTGCCCGATTGGGTGGCACGCTCCAGCGCCGCGAGGGCGCCGTTGGCCGCTTCCAGTGCTCCCTGCACGCCTGAGGCTTTTGTCAGCACCAGAGCCAGCACGTAAGTGAGCGCAAACCCAGAAACCACCGTGCGCCACGGCACCGCGCGCCGGTTTTCTGACATCAGCCAGGGAAGCCCCAGCAGGGCGAGGAGGCCCAGCGCGCTTTGCACTTGCTCGCGTCTTACCGGCGCGCTAACCGCGCAAACGAATCAGCCATGGCGCGAGCATGCCTACGATCAATCCAAGGACCACCATACCGACGAGCAAGCCGCACATGATCAGCGCCTCCCGCCGAAAGTGCTTGTTGATCCCGGAACTGGAATGTTTGTCAGTGCGCTGCATCGTTTGAATGCTAGCGCAGCTTTTCCAGAATCCCGTCGAGTTGGTCCAGGCTGGCGAAGCGGATGGCGAGCTGCCCCGCACCCTTGCGGTTGGCGGCGATCGTCACCTGCGCGCCGAGTCGGTCCGACAGCTCCTCCTCCAGCCGCTGCAGGTCGCGGCTCTTGGGCTGCACAGCTTTCTTCTGCGGCGGGTTGAGTTCCCGCGCCGCCATGCGCTCCGCCTCCCGCACCGAATGGCCGCGGGCGACGATGCGGGTGGCGAGCGCCGTCTGCTCGCCCATTTCCAGGGGCAGCAGCGCCCGGGCATGGCCCATGTCGAGCTTGCCCTGCATCAGCAATTCCTGCACCGGCGGCGCGAGTTGCAGCAGGCGCAGCAGGTTGGAGGCGGCGGGGCGGGAACGGCCCACCGCGTCGGCGGCCTGCTGGTGGGTCATGCCGAATTCGTCGATCAGGCGCTGGAGGCCGGCGGCCTCTTCCAGCGGATTGAGGTTTTCGCGCTGGATGTTTTCGATCAGCGACATGGCCAGCGCCGACTCGTCGGGAATCTCGCGCACCAGAGCCGGCACCTCGCTCAAGCCGGCGATGCGTGCCGCGCGCCAGCGTCGCTCGCCGGCGATGATCTCGTAGCGATCCTCGCCGTTCACGCTTTCCACAGGACGCACCAGGATAGGCTGCATGATGCCCTGCGCCTTGATCGAGGCGGCCAAATCGTTGAGCGACTCCGCATCCATGCGGGTGCGTGGCTGGTATTTGCCGGGTTGCAGGCGGTCGATGGCCAGGTTGTCCTGGCGTTGCGGCTCGGCGCCGGAGTCGCCGGCCAGCAGCGCATCGAGGCCGCGGCCCAGGCCTTTCATTTTGGGTGGTGCCATGGACGTTGTATCAGAGTGAGGATGGACGGCGATCAGAGCGTGCGCACACGCTCGATCATTTCATGCGCAAACGCCAGATAAGCCTGCGACCCCTTGGCTGCGCGATCGAACACCACGCCCGGCATACCGTAGCTAGGCGCCTCGGCCAGCCGCACGTTGCGCGGGACGATGGCCTTGAACACCTTTTCGCCGAAGTGCTGTTCGAGCTGCGCTGAAACCTGCTGTCCCAGCGTGTTGCGCGGGTCGAACATGACGCGCAGCAGGCCGATGATCTTCAGATCGCGGTTGAGGTTGGCGTGCACCTTCTTGATGGTGTTCACCAGATCGGACAGGCCTTCCAGTGCGAAGTACTCGCATTGCATCGGGATGATCACGCCGTGTGCGGCGCAGAGCCCGTTCAGGGTCAGCATCGACAGCGAGGGCGGGCAGTCGATGATGACGAAGTCGTAATCGCCGGCGTGGGGCAGCAGCGCTTCCTTGAGCCGCAGTTCGCGTCGCGCAAGTTCCACCATTTCCACTTCGGCGCCGGCCAGGTCGCGGTTGGCGGGCAGGATGTCGTATTTTGCGTGGGGCGAGGGCTGGCGCCCCTGGTCTACTGTCGCCAAGCCGACCAGCACCTGATAGACGGAGCGGCCGAGGCTGCGCTTGTCGATGCCGCTGCCCATGGTGGCGTTTCCCTGTGGGTCGAGATCGACCAGCAGCACGCGCTGGCCGGCGGCGCCCAGCGAGGCGGCGAGGTTGACCGCGGTGGTGGTCTTGCCCACCCCGCCTTTCTGGTTGGCGACGGCGAAGATCTTGCTCATGGGGTTTTTCGGATCAGGACCAGGTGCCGCGCGCCCTCCACCTGGGGCACGGCCAGCGGAATCACCTTTTCGACGACGAAGCCAGCGGGGATCTGGGCGATTTCCTCGTAGGGGTGCACCCCCTTCATGGCGGCGAAAACGCCGCCGGGGGCCAGCAGATGGGAAGTCAGCCGCAGGAACTCGGCGAGGTCGGAGAAGGCGCGGGAGGTGACGATGGCGAAGGGCTGCTCGGGCTCCCAGGTCTCGGCCCGTGCCCGCACGACCTCGACGTTGGCGAGGCCGAGTTCGATCTTCGCCTGCTGGAGGAAGGTGGCCTTCTTCTGATTGCTTTCCACCAGCGCCACGCGCCACTGCGGACGGGCGATGGCCACGGGAATGCCCGGCAGTCCGCCGCCGCTTCCGATGTCCGCCAGCGAGTCGCCAGCTAGCTGCGGCACGATCGCAAGGGAATCCAGGACGTGCTGCCCGACCATGGCGGATTCGTCCCGCACCGCCGTCAGGTTGTAGGTGCGGTTCCACTTGGCCAGCAGCGCCAGGTAGTCGAGCAGGCTGCGCTGTGCCTCCCCGGCCAGGTCGAGGCCCAGTTCGCCGAGACCGCGCCAGAGTTGCTCCGCCTGGCTCATGCGCGGCGCCAGATCGTGGTGTCGGCGGCAGCGTCTTCGTTGGCGGCGCCGGCGAGGGTGTTGCGGGACATCAGGCCGCGCTTGAGATGGACCAGCAGCAGCGAAATCGCCGCCGGGGTCACGCCCTGGATGCGCGAGGCCTGACCAAGGGTTTCGGGCCGATGCTGGGCGAGCTTCTGCTGCACTTCGATGGACAGGCCGCGCACCGCGGCGTAGTCCAGGCCAGGCGGCAAGGGTAGGGTTTCCTGACTGCGGCTGCGCTCGACTTCGTCTTTTTGACGTTCGATATAGCCCTGATACTTGGCCTGTATCTCCACCTGTTCAACGACTCCCGTGTCTTCAACGGGCCCGCCAGCAGTTGTCAAACTCATCAGTGAGCGATAACTCACATCGGGCCGGCGCAGCAGATCGAAGAGAAGGTATTCCCGCTCCAGGGCCTTGCCCAGCACCGCCTCGGCCTGGGCCGCCTCCACCACCCGCGGACTGACCCAGGTGGCCTTGAGGCGCTCGGTCTCGCGAACGATGGCGTCGCGCTTGCGGCAGAAGACGTCCCAGCGAGCGTCATCCACCAGCCCCAAACCGCGGCCGATATCCGTCAGCCGCAGGTCGGCGTTGTCCTCCCGCAGGCTCAGGCGGTACTCGGCGCGGGAGGTGAACATGCGGTAGGGCTCGCTCACGCCGCGGGTGATGAGGTCATCCACCAGCACGCCGAGGTAGGCCTCGTCGCGGCGCGGGCACCAGCCCGCTTCGCCGCGGGCGTGGCGTGCAGCGTTGATGCCGGCGAGCAGGCCCTGGGCCGCCGCCTCCTCGTAGCCGGTGGTGCCGTTGATCTGACCGGCACAGAACAGGCCTGCGATGGCCCTGGTTTCGAGCGAGGACTTGAGGCCGCGCGGATCGTAGTAGTCGTACTCGATGGCGTAGCCCGGGCGCAGGATGTGGGCGTTCTCCAGCCCGCGGATGGAGCGCACCAGGGCAAGCTGGATATCGAAGGGCAGGCTGGTCGAGATGCCGTTGGGATAGATCTCGTGCGTGTGCAGACCCTCCGGTTCGAGGAAGACGTTGTGACTGGTCTTGCCGGCGAAGCGGTGGATCTTGTCCTCGATCGAAGGGCAGTAGCGCGGGCCTATGCCTTCGATGACGCCGGTAAACATGGGCGAGCGGTCCAGCCCGCCGCGGATGATGTCGTGGGTGCGCTCGTTGGTCTGGGTGATCCAGCAGGGCAATTGCGCCGGGTGCTGCGCGGCGCGGCCGAGGAAGGAGAACACGGGCACCGGGTCGTCGCCGGGCTGTACCGTCATCACGGAAAAGTCGATGCTGCGGGCGTCGAGCCGCGGCGGCGTGCCGGTCTTGAGGCGGCCGGCGGGAAGCTGCAACTCCCTCAGGCGCTGCGCCAGCGAAATGGCCGGCGGATCGCCGGCGCGGCCGGCAGCGTAATTGCGCAGGCCCACGTGTACCAGACCGGAAAGAAAGGTGCCGGTGGTGAGCACCACCGCCGCCGCCTCGAAGCGGATACCGAGTTGCGTCACCACGCCGCTCACCCGATCGCCCTCGACGGTGAGGTCGTCCACCGCCTGCTGGAACAGGGTGAGATTAAGCTGGTTCTCGATGCGTCCGCGGATCGCCTGGCGGTAGAGGACGCGGTCGGCCTGGGCGCGGGTGGCACGCACCGCCGGGCCCTTGCTTGAATTCAGGATGCGGAACTGGATGCCGGCCTCGTCGGTGGCTGCGGCCATCGCCCCGCCCAGGGCGTCAACCTCCTTCACCAGATGCCCCTTGCCGATGCCGCCGATGGATGGGTTGCACGACATCTGCCCCAGGGTTTCGATGTTGTGGGTCAGCAGCAGCGTGTTCGCCCCTGCCCGCGCCGCAGCCAGCGCAGCCTCGGTCCCGGCATGGCCGCCGCCGACGACGATGACATCAAAGCGCGTTGGGAACAGCATCGGGAGACGATGGGAGCACGGGGACGGCGGAAGGCGGGGAATGATACGCCAAGCCAATGCTCATTGACAGGCCGAGTCGCCGGGAGAACAGGCGCATGTGCCGCTGAGCACGGCTTTCAATTTGTTACAAACGACAACAGATTCCAACGCCGGCCTTCCCTATAGTCACGCTCAAGCACTTTGCTGAAGGCGCCCCGGGTGCCGTAATCTGACAGGAGGAAGATCATGAGCGTTAACAACAAATTCGCCATCGCCGGTACCCTCGCCGCCTTGATGCTGGCCGTCGTTCCCCAGGCACAGGCCGATGGCGGACGTGGCCACTGGAAACATGGCTGGAAGCATAACCACCACGATCACTATGAACACTGGGGCCATCGACACGACCGCGTGGTCGTAATCCGTGAACCGCGCTATGTATATCGGGAGCGCGCCTATGTCGTCGACGAGCCCTACTACTACCCTGCCCGCCGCCCGTCCATAGTGCTCGGTGTGAACGTGCCGCCGCTGGTGATCGGTTTCTAAGTCTGCCCAAGCAGTTGGAGGAGCTATGCGGAGCGATTGAGTGCGTGTTGCGCAGCGGCGAGCCGCCAAGCGCCCCGCTGGAAGTCCTCGGGTCGGTCTCGGCCTTGGGTAACTCGCCCCGGGGCCTTGACCAGAGGATAGGTCAGGGCCTGGGCGAGGTAGGCCGGTAACGCTGCTGTCTCCTCCGCCCCGAGGGGCCGGACACGGCGGTACCCGCGGAGCAACGCCGGGGCGCTGCCCACAGCCAGGGCCCCATCGCCGGCACGGCACTTGGCGAAGGACGCCAGCGCGATGGCTACATCCTCCACCAACGGGTCCGCGGCGGGCGCTGTCCATGGCGAGCAAAGCGGCCACTCTCCCCTCGCGGTAGAGCAGGCTGGAAGTGCGGCAGGCGCCGTCGATCACCGGCGGCGCCTGCCGCGTACGCAATTCCGGAAGCGTCTCCCGGAGCCCGTCAAGCACGCAGCGGCAGCGCCGCGGGATGGAAGTCAGTCCCTGTGAGACGGCGTCCGGATCGATCCGATTCAGTTCCTCCATGGCAAGGGCGCTGGGGTCCTCCTCAGGCGAAGCGAACGCAGCGTCCCAATCCGCCACCGCGTCGTGGAAGCGCGCCAGCACCTCGCCTGCAAGGAGCGCCGCCTCCCTGCGATCAGGCGGGGGTCCGGTGGTGGCAAAGCGGCACCGGGTCCACAGTCGGCCGCCGGCTTGCGCCTAGCGTTCGCCATCGACGGTCGCGACGGCCTCGGCAACGGGAACGCCCTTCGCCGAAAGCCGGGCGATCAGGTCGAGTTCGAAGGCCAGTGCCCCGGCGGTATTGCCCTCCCGCAGCCGGCGCAGGACAAAGTCACCGCGTGCGCAGACCACCGAAAGCTATCGTTGGTCCGCCCCGCAGTCAGCGGGCGCAGGATGCTCCGGTGGCCCAGGGTCCAGGCGGCCACCGCGTCCTCGAATCCCGGAAGGTCGATTCCAGGTTCTGTCACGAAAGTCAGCCTCCGGCGGGCGCCTGCCGCCCACCAAGGCCGAGATAGCTTTCGATCACCTTGGGGTCGTCCGCCAGCTTCAGCGCCGGGCCTTCGAGGACGATTTCGCCGGTTTCCAGCACGTAGCCGTGGTCGGCCACCTGCAAAGCGGCGCGCGCGTTCTGCTCAACCAGCAGGATGGCCACACCGGTGCGTCGCAGGTCGGCGATGACGTGAAAGATCTCGCGCACGATCAACGGAGCCAGACCCAGGCTCGGTTCATCCAGCATCAGCAGCCTGGGCCTGGCCATCAGGGCGCGGCCCACCGCGAGCATCTGGCGCTCGCCGCCCGAGAGCGTCCCGGCCAACTGGTCGCGCCGCTCCTTGAGCCGGGGGAAGATGCGGAAAACGTCGTCCAGCTTGGCGTCGCGCTCGACGTGGCCGGCGCGGCGGCGCTGGAAAGCGCCGAGGATCAGGTTGTCTTCGACGCTCATCTCGCCGAAGAGCTCGCGCTTTTCGGGCACCAGCGTCATGCCGCGGGCGACGCGCTGCTCCACTTCGGCATCGCGGGCGTTCTGGCCGAGGAAGGCGATGCTGCCGCGGGACGGCAGCAGACCCATGATGGCCGACAGCAGGGTGGTCTTGCCGGCGCCGTTGGGGCCGATCACGGTGACGATCTGTCCCTCGCCCACGGTCAGATTGACGCCGTGCAGGGCCTCGACTTTGCCGTAGGCGACGCCGAGGTCGCGGACGTCGAGGATGGGTGCGGCCATCTCAGTCGACTCCGCCAAGGTAGGCTTCGAGTACCGCCGGATCCTCCTGCACCTCGCGCGGCAGCCCCTCGGCGATCTTCTCGCCGAAGTCCATCACCACCACCCGATCCACCAGTCCCATGACGAAATCCATGTCGTGCTCGACCAGCAGTATGCCCATGCCCTCGGCGCGCAGCTTGCGCAGCAGTTCGGCGAGGGACTGCTTCTCCAGGTAGCGCAGGCCGGCGGCAGGCTCGTCCAGCAGCAGCAAGCAGGGGTCGGCGCACAGCGCCCGAGCGATCTCCAGGAGGCGTTGTTGTCCCAGCGCAAGGCTTCCTGCGGCTTCCAGCATGTGGGCACCCAGTCCCACGCGCTCGATCTGGCGCGCCGCCTCCGCCATCAGACGCGCCTCCTCGCGTCGCTCCAGTCGCCACGAGGCGAGGAGCACACCGTGCCTTCCGCGCAGATGGGCGCCGATTGCGACGTTCTCCAGCACGCTCATCGTCGGCAGCAGCCTGACGTGCTGGAAGCTGCGGCTCATGCCGCGGCGCGCGATCTCCCGCGCCGGCAGGCCATCGATACGCTCGCCCAGGAAGCGGACTTCGCCGGAAGTGAGCGGCAGCACACCGGAGATCAGGTTGAACAGCGTGCTTTTGCCGGCGCCGTTGGGACCGATCAGCGCCAGAATCTCCCCGGCCCGGACCTGGATACTCATGTCGTCGTTGGCCACCAGGCCGCCAAACTCCTTGCGTGCATGCCTCACTTCAAGAAGCTGTGTGGCCGGCGCCGGTGCCGGCCGGCGCGGCAGGGGCTCGGCGGGTTTGGGCGCCTGGCGCCGCGCGCTCCAGGGAACGAAGCGCAGCACGATGGGCCAGATGCCGTCCCGTGCGTGCTGGAGCACCAGCACCATCATCAGGCCGAAGAAGATCACCTCGAAGTTGCCGCTCTGGCCGAACAGGCTGGGCAGCATGTCCTGTAGCCACTGCTTGAGCACGGTGATGAGCCCGGCGCCGACCAGGGCACCCCAAACGTGGCCTGCACCGCCCACGACCGCCATGAACAGGTATTCGATGCCGATATGCAGACCGAAGGGCGTGGGGTTGATGAAACGCTGAAGGTGGGCGTAGAGCCAACCGGACACGCAGGCGTAGAGGGCGGCAATAAGAAAGATGATGGTCTTGGAGCGGGCAGTATCCACGCCCATGGCCTCCGCCATCACGCCGCCACCCTTCAGCGCCCGGATCGACCGGCCGACCCGCGAGTCGAGCAGGTTCCGGGTGGCCACCATGGTACAGAGCAAGACCAACCAGATCAGGTAGAAGAAGTCGCGGCCGCTCGCCAGTTTCCAGCCCAGGATCTCCAGCACCGGGATGCCGGTGATGCCGGTGTGGCCGCCGAGGAACTGAAGATTGCCGAACAGGTAGTAGAGGCTGATGCCCCAGGCGATGGTACCCAGCGGGAGATAGTGCCCCGACAGGCGCAGCGTGATGAGCCCCAGCAGCAGGGCCACCGCTGCCGTCAGCAGCATCCCTGCCGGAAGCGCTAGCCAGGGAGAAAGGGCATGGGCGGTGGTGAGATAGCCGGTGGTGTAGGCACCCAGGCCGACGAAGGCCGCCTGACCAAAGGATGTGAGGCCACCGATTCCGGTCAGCAGCACCAGCCCAAGGGCGACGATCGCGTACAGACCGATGTAATTGAGCAGGGTGACGTAGAACTCGGGCAGTACCAGGGGTGCAGCCGCCAGCAGAGGCAGGCCGACGGCGGCGACGGCCAAGGGCAGGAAGCGTGGAAGCGTGCCAGACTGAGGCGCAGCCACGTCACTCTTCCTCGACATGATGGGTCGTGAGGGAACGCCAGACCAGGACCGGAATGATCAGCGTGAACACGATCACTTCCTTGAAGGCACTGGCCCAGAACGAGGAATACGATTCCAGCAGCCCGACCAGCACGGCACCCGCCGCGGCCAGTGGGTAGCTGACCAGACCACCGATGATGGCACCGACGAAACCTTTCAATCCGACAAGGAAGCCGGTGTCGTAGTAGATGGTGGTAATGGGGGCGATCAGGATACCTGAGAAGGCGCCTATCAGTGCCGCCAGCAGGAAGGAGAGCTTTCCGGCCATTACCGTGCTGATGCCCATCAGCCGTGCGCCGGTGCGGTTGATGGCGGTTGCACGGAGGGCTTTGCCGTAGAGGCTGCGACCGAAGAACTGGTAGAGGCCGACGATGAGCAGGCCGGAACAGGCGATGACCCAGATGGTCTGGGCGCCGACAGTGATGCCGCCGATTTCGAAGCTTCCGTCGCTGAAGGCGGGCGTACGGGAACCTTCGGCGCCGAAGAACAGCAGACCGAGCCCGACCAAACCCAAGTGCACCGCCACCGATACGATGAGCAGTACGAGAACCGAGGCCTCGGCCAGCGGCTGGTAAGCAAGGCGGTAAACAATGGGCCCCAGCGGTACGACGATCGCAAGAGTCAGCGCTATCTGCGCGGCCAGCGGCCAACCCGAGGGTGCCAGCCACAGCGTGCATGCCGCCACGGCGGCGGGATAGACGAGATTCCACAGCGCAATTCGCGGCAGGCGCCACAACTGCCCTCGCCGAAGGGCAATCACACCATCCATCGCTGCCACCAGCAGGCTACTGCCGACCAGCAGCCAGACGGTGGACGGCAGCGTTCCCGCCTGGAAAGCAGCCAATGTCAGCGCACCGAAGGCGACGAACTCACCCTGGGGTATGAAGATAACCCGGGTAACGGCGAACACCAGCACCAGTGCCAGCGCGAGCAGTGCGTAGATGGCGCCGTTGGTCAGGCCATCCTGGCCAAGCAGGAGGGCTATCTGGAGATCCATGCTTTTACACAAAAATCAGGGGCGCCACCGCGCCCCTGGGTTTGTTGCAGGTTCCGGCACCAAGGCGGTGCCGGCCATGAAGCGCATCGACGGCCTTACTTGAGCAACTTCCAGCCACCGTCCTGGATGGTCACCATGACGCGGGCGCGCTGATCGAAGCCGAGGTGATCCTGGGGTCCCATATTGAACACGCCGTGGGTGCCAACCACGTTCCTGAGGCCCTCCAAGGCGTCGCGCAGGGCCGCTCGAAACTCCTTGGTGCCAGGCTTGGCCTTCTTCAGTGCTTCGGGAATCGCACTCTGGAGCAGGATGCCGGCGTCCCATGCATGGGCGCCGAAGGTGGAGACGCTGCCCTTGCCGTGGACGGCTTCGTACTTTGTGACGTATTCCAGTGCCACTTTCTTGATCGGGTTGGTGTCGGGCAACTGGGCCGCGACCAGAACCGGGCCAGCCGGCAGGAAGGTACCTTCGACGTCCTTGCCGCCGACCCGAAGGAAATCGTTGTTGGCTACACCGTGGGTCTGGTAAACCCTGCCCTTGTAACCCTTTTCCTTGAGCGCCTTCTGGGGCAGGGCAGCGGGTGTTCCGGCGCCGGCAATCAGGACCGCGTCGGGGTTGGCGGCGAGCAGTTTCAGCACTTGGCCGGTCACCGAGGTGTCAGCGCGGTTGTAGCGTTCGTTTGCCACGACCTTGATCTTGCGTGCTTCAGCGATCTTGCTGAATTCGTTCCACCAGCCCTCGCCGTAGGCGTCGGCGAAACCGATAAAGGCGACTGTCTGGATTCCGGCGCTGCTCATGTGCTCGGAGATGGCCACCGACATCTGGGCGTCGTTCTGGGGTGTCTTGAAAACCCAGCGGCGCTTGGCATCCATGGGCTCGATGATGCGGGAAGACGCCGCCATGCTGATCATCGGCGTCTCAGCTTCGGCCGCAACATCGATCATGGCCAGCGAGTTGGGGGTGATGGTCGATCCAACGATGACGTCCACCTTGTCCTCGCTGAGCAGCTTGCGCGTGTTCTTGACGGCAGTGGTGGTGTCCGATGCATCGTCGAGAACGATGTACTGCACTTTTTCCCCGCCGATGGTGGTCGGCAGCAGGGCGAAGGTGTTTTTCTCCGGAATACCGAGGGAGGCCGCCGGTCCGGTCGCGGAAAGGGTGACACCGACCTTGATGTCGGCGAGCGCCGGGTTTACTGCCAGCGCGGCAAGTAACGCCAGCATCAATGATCTTGTTTTCATGGGTCTCCTCCGAATAGGTGCCGCCCGATGGGCGACCGGCAATGATACCGGGGGGTCCTTGCCTCTGTCCATGGATAAAGCATTGTTGTAGGTAGGGTCTTAAGGTTTCACGTGAAACACCTTCAGGCGAAGGTGTCGTAGGCAAACTTGGCTATCAGGATTGCAACGACCACGAGGAAGGCCTGACGCACAAATCGGACCCCTCGGCTTAGTGCAAGCTGAGACCCTACGAAGGAACCCGCAAGATTGAAAACCGCCATTCCCAGCCCAACGCCGACCATCACATGTCCAGCGGGCGCAAAGTAGAGCAGGGCAGCAAGGTTGGTTCCGGCATTCACCACTTTGGCGCTTGCCGACGCTCGCAGGAAATCCAGAGCGAAGACGCGAACGAATAGGAAGATAAGGAAGCTGCCTGCACCGGGCCCAAAGAAGCCGTCGTAAAAACCGATCACCGCACCCAGCGCTGCTGCGATCAGCCCATCGCGCCGGGCGTAGGTCCGGCCGCTGTCTACAACGCCGAAGTCCTTACGCAGGAATGTATACAGTCCGACCAAGATGAGCAGCAGAAGCACCAGGGGCCTCATCCAATCCCGGGGCAGGAGTGCCACCACCATCGCACCACCGTAGGACGCTAGAAAGGCGGCGGCAGCGGCGGGCACGGCGATCATGAATGGCAGACGAATCCTGCGTGCGTAACGCCAGGCAGCAGCACCGGTACCGAAGACGCCTGATAACTTGTTGGTCCCGAACAGCGTTGCGGGCGTCGCATTCGGGTAGGCACTGAAGAGCGCCGGGATCTGCACCAAGCCACCGCCACCGACGATGGCATCGACCATTCCGGCAAAAAAAGCGGCACCGAAAAGCAGGGGAAGTTCGATCACGAGACGCAGCGCCCGTGTTTCACGTGAAACAGCAAGCGCTACTTTCCAATGCAGAAGCGACCGAAGATCTCTCCCAGGAGGTCGTCGGATGTGAATTCGCCTGTGATCGTGCTCAGAGCTTCCTGGGCAAGCCGCAGTTCTTCGGCGAGAAGCTCCAGTTGCGGCCCGCATTCCCCTGCGGCAGCAAGGTGCGCGGCTGCATCGCCCAGTGCCTCAAGGTGGCGCTCGCGCGCCATGTACAGGTCTTCGCCGCTCGCTTGCCAACCCGCAACCGCCAGCAGCTCCCGTTCAAGGAATTCGACGCCCTCCCCGGAGCGGGCGGAAAGGTACACCCGGACACCATCCTGATCCTCAGCCCGCCCCGGTTCGATCCCCGACAGATCGATCTTGTTGAACACGCTAATGCGGCGGATCCCCACCGGCAGGCGGGCGACGATGCACCGGTCCTCGTCGGTAACGCCGCGACCGGCATCGACGATCAGCAGTACGACGTCAGAACGCTCGATCTCCTGCCAAGTGCGGTCTATGCCCAGGCGCTCGACGTGATCCTCCGTCTCCCTCAAGCCGGCGGTGTCAATCACGTGCAGCGGAATGCCTTCTATCTGTATCGACTCCCGCAGAGCGTCCCGGGTCGTTCCCGCGATTTCTGTGACGATTGCCCGCTCGTGACCGGCGAGCCGGTTGAGGAGGCTCGACTTGCCGACATTCGGTTGGCCCGCCAGGACCACATGGAGTCCACTGCGCAGCAGGCTGCCCTGGCGGGCTTTGGAGCGGATCGCGTCGAGCCGCCGTCCGACCGCGACCAGACGTCCCTGGGCATCGGCCGCCTCGAGGAAATCCACCTCTTCGTCCGGGAAGTCGAGGGTCGCCTCAACCAGCGCCCGCAGATCGATAAGTTCATTCACCAGGGCGTGGATCTCGCGCGAGAAGATACCGGTCAGCGAACGCACTGCTGAGCGCGCAGCCGCCGTGGTCGAAGCCTCGATCAGGTCGGCCACGCTCTCTGCCTGAGCCAGATCCAGCTTGTCGTTCAGGAATGCCCGCTGCGTGAACTCGCCCGGCTGAGCGACCCGCGCGCCGAGTTCGAGGCAGCGTGCGAGCAGCAACTGCATCACCACAGGTCCTCCATGGCCCTGCAGTTCGAGCACGTCCTCCCCAGTGAAGGAGCGGGGCGCCGGAAAGAACAGGGCGATGCCCTGGTCGATCACGCTGCCGTCGCCGGCCAGGAAATCAGAAAGACTGGCGGCGCGGGGTGCCGGCTCCTTGCCGAGGACGCTGCGCGCGAGTGGGAGCAGGGCAGGCCCCGAAACCCTAACCACCCCGATACCGCCACGTCCGGGCGGCGTCGCGATGGCGGCAATCCGCTCAGGCTGACTTTGGCTTGCTACCACCCTCGATCATCCGCGTGATCTGCCACTGCTGCGCGATCGACAGGATGTTGTTGACAGTCCAGTAGAGCACCAGACCGGCGGGGAAGAACAGCATCATGCCGGTGAACACGATCGGCATGAACAGCATGATCTTGGCCTGGATTGGATCGGGCGGCGTCGGGTTGAGCTTGGTCTGGATGAACATCGTGACACCCATGATCAGCGGCATGACGTAATAGGGATCCTGCGCCGAGAGATCGTGGATCCAGCCAATCCATGGTGCATGGCGCATTTCCACCGTGCCCAGCAGCACCCAGTAGAGCGCGATGAACACCGGGATCTGCACCACGATCGGCAGGCAGCCGCCTAGGGGATTGATCTTCTCCTTCTTGTACAGCTCCATCATCTCCTGGTTCATGCGCGCCCGGTCGGAGCCGTACATCTCCTTGATCTTCATCATCTTGGGCGTGACCACGCGCATTTTGGCCATCGACTTGTAGCTCGCCGCGGAAAGCGGGAAGAAGATCAGCTTGATGATCACCGTGAGAAGGATAATGGCCCAGCCCCAGTTGCCCACCAGCTTGTGCAGCCACTCCAGCAACCAGAACAGCGGCGCGGCGATCACGGTTAGCCAGCCGTAGTCCACCACCAGGTCCAGACCCGGAGCGAGTTTCTCCAGCTTGGACTGCTCCTGCGGCCCGGCGTACAGCGGGACGCCGATTCGGCCACTCTCGCCAGGCGCGATCGCCGCCACCGGCACAATGACACCGGCGGTGTAGAGATCCGTCCCGACCTTCTGGGCGAAGAACTCCCGCGCATCGGACCCGGCGGGCAGCCAGGCGCCGACGAAGTAGTGCTGGACGATCCCGATCCATCCGTTGTTCACCTTCGACGGGAGCTTCACCTTCCCCTTGTCGATGTCGGCGAACTGCAGTTTCTGGAACTTGCCCTCCTCGGTGTAGAGCGCCGGGCCGGTGAAGGTCTGAACCATCGGGACCCCCGAATCCGACGCCTTCCCGTCGCGCTGCAACTGAAAATAGGCATGAAGTGCCAGCGGTACACCGCCACCATTGACGATCTCGTGGGCAATCTCGACCACGTAGCTGCCGCGCCTGAAGGTGAGTACCTTCGCCACCTTCACGCCATTCGCTTCCGGTGCCTCCAGTCGCACCTGCACCACGTCCTCACCCGGCTTGAGTTCGACGTCCCCTTGCGGAAGCGAATACAGAGTCCTGTGGTTCGGGAGCGCCTCCCCGATCAGCCCGCTCTGGGCGAGGTAGGTGTGCCCGGCCCCGGAGTCGAGCAGGAGGAGATTCTTCTTCTCGTCGGTGGTCGAACGGTGCTGCAGCAGCTCCAGGCGGACGATGTCTCCCCCAAGGGACGAAACCTCTGCCGCGATCAGGTCGGTGCGCACGGTGATTTGGGCTGATTTTGCTCCGGCCGGTGTCGAAGGCCCGCCCGGGACTGCCGTCGGCGCCGGCGGTTGCGCGGCGGTCAGCGCCGGCGAGATAGTTGGTGCTGGTACTCCAGCCGCTTCCTGGCCGGCGGTGACTGCCGGTGCGGGCTTGGGCTGGTTGTACCTTTGCCAGCCGTCCCACAGCATGACCAGGGAAAAACTGAAAACCAGTAGGAGGATCAGACGTTGGGAATCCATGGGAACTTTCGCCTGTTTATGGGACCGGGTCGTAACCGCCCGGGTTCCAGGGATGGCACCGCAGCACGCGGCGCGCGGCAAGATAAGAACCCCGGAGGGCTCCATGGCGCCCCAGAGCCTCAATGGCGTATTCGGAGCAGCTCGGGAAGAATCGGCAACTGCGCCCAAGCATGGGGCTCAGAGCGTACTGGTAGGCCCGCAAAAGACCAATAAGCAGCTTGTTCATCGTACCAGGCGCGCCAATAGGCTATCCAGTTCTCCGCGCAGCTCCCGCCGATCCAAGGCGGTAAACGGGGAAGCCAGCCTCAGGACTAGATCCAGGGCAGGCAGCCGTGCACGGACGCTACGGAAGGCTTCCCGGGCGATGCGCTTCACCAGGTTGCGATCGACCGCCCGTTTCAGCAGCCTGCGGGCGACGATCAGCCCGATCCGGGCTCCGCTTCCAGCGTTGGAGCGATGCTTCAGGACGAAGTGGCGGCTGCGCAGCGCAGCACCTGCCTTGAGCACCCCGGAATAATCCGATGGCCGCCGAAGCCGGCGCGACGGATCGAACCCAGCATCGGTCGCCTCCCGACCGGCCGCAGCCGGCTCACCCGCTGCGGTCGTGTCAGACGCCGAGCCGGGTCCGACCCTTGGCCCGGCGCGCCTGGATGACTGCCCGTCCACCCCGGGTGCGCATGCGCACTAGGAAACCATGAGTACGCTTGCGCCGCACCACCGAAGGTTGATAGGTTCGTTTCATAATGTGATAGCCCGCTCGATGTGAAAGAAGCGCGCGCCGGCGCGCCGAGAAAAACGAGCGATTACATCGTCCGGCCGCATCCGTGTCAAGTTCTTAATTTTTCCCGGCCTGTGGATAAGTCTCCCAGCAGGGGGTAGAATCAGCCCCTCGCTGACGCCGAAGGCACCAAAAATTCGGCCAAAAACATAATATTATTCAAATGCTTATTCAAGAACTGACGCTCCTGTTGGTGCTCCGTTCGACTCCCGCTTCAGGACCGGCTTCTGCGGTGCCGAAAATGACAGACATCTGGGCCGTCTGCCTCGGTCAGTTCGAGCAGGAGCTACCTTCCCAGCAGTACAACACCTGGATCAGACCCCTGCGTGCCGTTGCCCGCAACGGGCACGAACACCAGCTTCGTCTGCTAGCGCCGAACCGCTTCGTGCTTCAGTGGGTGCGCGAGCGCTATCTCCAGCGCATCGAGCAGTTGGCGCGTCAAAGCGAAGGCACCCCCATCACCGTGGTTCTCAGCCTGGCCGAAGCCGCTCCCGCCGCACCGCCCTCAACCCCTGCGCCCCCCGTTCGAGGGGCCGGAGGCGAGGAACGGCTGGCGCCCGTCGTTCCCGTACCGACGCCGGCCAATGATTCCGGCTATGAGAAGACTCGCCTCAACGCGGCCTTCACGTTCGACACACTGGTCACCGGCCGCGCCAACGATCTGGCCCGCGCCGCCGCTCAGCAGGTCGCCCAAAATCCGGGCACCTCCTACAACCCACTGTTCGTCTATGGCGGTGTAGGCCTTGGCAAGACCCACCTGATACACGCGCTGGGCAACGAGGTCTATCGAAACAACCCGGAGCTGGTCATTCGCTACGTCCATGCCGAGGACTACTACGCCGACGTGGTTCGCGCCTACCAGCAGAAGGCCTTCGATGTATTCAAGCGCTACTACCGTTCCCTCGATCTGCTCCTCATCGACGATATCCAGTTCTTCAACAACAAGAACCGTACCCAGGAAGAGTTCTTCTACGCCTTCAACGCCCTGATCGAGGCGCGCAAGCAGATCGTCATCACCTGCGATACCTATCCAAAAGACATCCAGGGTCTGGAGGACCGGCTGATTTCCCGCTTCGACTGGGGCCTGACCGTAGCCATCGAACCACCGGAACTGGAGATGCGGGTCGCGATCCTGCGCAAGAAGGCACAGGCCGAACGCATCGACCTGTCCGACGACGTCTCATTCCTCATCGCCAAGAACCTGCGCTCCAACGTGCGCGAACTGGAAGGAGCGCTAAAAAAAGTCCTGGCCTTCGCCCGCTTCCACGGCCGCGACATTTCCCTTGAACTGGCCAAGGAAGCTCTGAAGGACCTGCTCGGCGCCCACAATCGCCAGATCTCGCTCGAGGGAATCCAGAAGACCGTCGCCGAGTACTACAAGATTAAGGTCGCGGACATGTACTCCAAGAAGCGCACGCGGACCATTGCCCGCCCGCGCCAGATCGCCATGTGGCTCGCCAAGGAACTGACACCCTCGAGTTATCCGGCGATTGGCGAATCGTTCGGCGGCCGCGACCACACCACCGTGCTCCACGCCTGCCGTACCGTTTCCGAACTGCGGCTATCGGACCCGACGCTGAACCACGACCTCCACGTTCTGACCCAGGTACTGAAGGGCTGAGATCCGGGGGATGAAATGTGGACAAGTAAGAAATTCGCACCCTTGCCCGAATTCCTCAACAATTCGCCCACAGACTTCCCGGCCTTTCTCGACAGGGATATCAACGCTGTAAGTCCCTTCTAGAAATGACTTTTTCCCACTTATCCCCAGTTTAGCCCTCTACTACATCTTTATTGGAGATGTAATTAAATGCTTTTATACAAAAGCACACGCGACAGCCTGCTCGTTCCCCTGCAGGCAGTCAGCGGCATCGTCGAGAAGCGTCATACGCTGCCGATCCTGTCCAACGTGCTGATCGAGCGTAGTGCGGCGCAACTCACGCTGCTTGCCACCGACGTCGAGATCCAGATCCGCACCAGCATCGCAGTGGCCGATGGTGAAGACGCTGCCGTCACGGTGGCAGCCCGCAAGCTGCTCGACATCCTTCGGGCGCTGCCGGAAACCTCCGAAGTGAGCCTGATGCTCGACGACAAGCGCCTCCAGGTGCGCGCCGGTAAGAGCCGCTTCAACCTTCAGACGCTGCCGGCGGCGGACTACCCGCGCATGGCCCTGAGCACTGACCAGCCGCTCGCGCTGAGCCTGGAACAGGGCCAGCTCAAGCGCCTTCTTGCGCTGGTGCAATACGCCATGGCGCAGCAGGACATCCGCTACTACCTCAACGGCCTGCTGCTGGTGGTGGCCGGCGCGGAACTCATCCTTGTCGCGACCGATGGCCATCGGCTCGCCCTGGCCAGCGCAGAGATCGGCGGCAACCACCCTAGAACCGAACTGATTCTGCCGCGCAAGACCGTCATAGAACTCGCCCGCCTGATGGGCGACGGCAGCGATCCGATCGAAGTGCGCATCGGCGGCAACCAGGCACTGTTCCGCTTCGGCGCCGTCGAACTTGTCTCCAAGTTGATCGACGGCAAGTTCCCCGACTTCGAACGCGTGATCCCTCAGGCCCACAACAAACATCTCAGCCTTGGCCGGCTCGCGCTGTTGCACTCGCTGCAGCGGGCGGCGATCCTGACCAACGAGAAGTTCCGCGGCGTGAGGGTGGTGCTGGGCGAGGGCAGCCTCAGGATCATCAGCACCAACGCCGAGCAGGAGGAAGCGCAGGAAGAACTCGAAATCGACTACGCGGGAGAGGCGCTGGACGTCGGCTTCAACGTGAACTACTTGCTCGACGTGCTCAACAACGTGAACGTCGAGACCATCGAGTGCCACCTGAGCGATCCCAATTCCAGTGCCCTGATCACCCTGCCCGGCAATGCCCGCTTCAAGTACGTCGTCATGCCGATGCGCATCTGACGCCGTGCCCTAACGACCCTGACCGATACCGATGAGCGAAAACCCCCCCCAGCCCCACGCCAACGGCGGCTACGACGAGTCCTCGATCCAGCAGCTCGAAGGCCTGGAAGCGGTGCGCAAGCGTCCGGGCATGTACATCGGCGACACCTCCGACGGCACCGGCCTGCACCACATGGTGTTCGAGGCGGTGGACAATGCCATCGACGAGGCGCTGGCCGGCTGGTGCGACGAGATCGTCGTCACCATCCATACCGACAACTCGATCTCGGTCACCGACAACGGTCGCGGCATTCCCACCGGCATCAAGTTCGACGACAAGCACGACCCCAAGCGCTCCGCCGCCGAGATCGTGATGTGCGTGCTCCATGCCGGCGGCAAATTCAACCAGAATTCCTACAAGGTTTCGGGCGGCCTGCACGGCGTCGGCGTTTCCTGCGTCAACGCCCTGTCCCAGTGGTTGCGCCTGACCATCCGTCGCGACGGGAAGAAGCACTTCATGGAGTTCCACCGCGGCGCACCCATCGACCGGGTGATCGAAGTCGTGGACGGCGTCGAAGTCAGCCCGCTGCGCACCCTTGGCCCGACACAGAACCGCGGCACCGAAGTGCACTTCCTCGCCGACGACCAGATTTTCGAGAACATCGAATACCACTACGAGATCGTTGCCAAGCGCCTGCGCGAGCTTTCCTTCCTCAACAACGGCGTGCGCATAAAGCTGGTGGACCAGCTCCATGCCAAGGAAGAGGACTTCGCCTTCGCCGGCGGCGTGCGCGGCTTCGTCGAGTACGTCAACCGCTCCAAGACGGCGCTCCACCCCACGGTGTTCCACGCCACCGGCGAATCAGGCCTCATCGCCGTCGAGGTGGCAATGCAGTGGAACGACTCCTACGCCGAACAAGTGCTGTGCTTCACCAACAACATTCCCCAGTCCGACGGCGGCACCCACCTCACGGGTCTGCGCGCCGCCATGACGCGGGTGATCAACAAGTACATCGACGAGAACGAGATCGCCAAGAAGGCCAAGGTGGAGATTGCCGGCGATGACATGCGCGAGGGCCTCGCCTGTGTGCTGTCGGTAAAGATGCCCGACCCCAAGTTCGCCTCGCAGACCAAGATGAAGCTTGTGTCCTCCGAGGCACGTCCGGCGGTGGAGGACGTCGTCAGTGAAAAACTATGGGACTTCCTGCTGGAACGTCCGGCCGAGGCGCGCATCATCACCGGCAAGATCGTGGACGCCGCCCGCGCCCGCGAAGCCGCGCGCAAGGCGCGCGAGATGACGCGGCGCAAGAGCGTGCTCGACGGCGTCGGACTTCCCGGCAAGCTCGCCGACTGCCAGGAGAAGGATCCCGCCCTGTGCGAAATCTACCTCGTCGAGGGCGATTCCGCCGGCGGCTCCGCCAAGCAGGGCCGCGACCGCAAGTTTCAGGCGATCCTGCCCCTCAAAGGCAAGATCCTCAACGTCGAGAAGGCGCGCTTCGACAAGCTGATCTCGTCGCAGGAGATTCTCACCCTCATCACGGCGCTCGGCACCGGCATCGGCAGCGAGGAATTCAAGCCCGAGAAGCTGCGCTACCACCGCATTATCATAATGACTGATGCGGATGTTGACGGCGCCCACATCCGCACCCTGCTGCTCACCTTCTTCTACCGCCAGATGCGCGAGCTGGTGGAGCGCGGCCACATCTACATCGCCCAGCCGCCGCTGTACAAGATCAAGCACGGCAAGACCGAGCGCTACATCAAGGACGACCACGAGCTCAACCAGTACTTGCTTCGCCTGGCGCAGGAAGGCGCAGAGCTCACGCCGCGGGAAGGCGCCGATCCGATCCGCGGCGAAGCCCTGGACGAGCTTGCCCGCGCCTATCTCCTCGCCGAAGCAGTGATCCGCCGGCTTGCCGACTACATCGACACGGAAGTACTCCTTGCCGTGCTCGCCCACAACATCGCCCTGCAGCTCGAGGACGAAGCCGCGGCCCACGCCTCTACACGGCGACTCGTCGAGCAGATTCCCGACAACATCCGAGTCGAACCCCGCTTCGACGACAAGACCGAGCGCTGGCAACTGCGTATCGAGAAAGTGCGCCACGGAAACCTGCGAGTCGGCTACATCGACGAGGAATTTGTCCTCTCCGGCGACTTTCAGCAGATCCACCGCGCCAGCGAGCTGATTTCCGGCCTCATAGGCCCCGGCGCCGTCATCCGCCGAGGCGAGAAGTCGCTCGCCGTGGCGAGCTTCTCTGACGCCATGACCTGGCTGCTGGCGGAAGTCGAACGCAACCTCGCCAAGCAGCGCTACAAGGGCCTGGGCGAGATGAACCCGGAGCAACTCTGGGAGACCACCATGGACCCCACGACCCGGCGCCTGCTCAAGGTCCAGATCGACGACGCCATCACTGCCGACGAGATCTTTACCACCCTGATGGGCGACGACGTCGAGCCGCGGCGCAACTTCATCGAAGAGAATGCGCTGACCGCGCGGAATATCGACGTTTAAAACGCGGTCGTCGTCAGTTTCTTTGGAAAGTCAGCCCCAGCGGTACGGCATGGGATCGGCAACGGACTTGTTGCACATATCGCTCCAATTCAGTTTGACCACGGACCCTTTGATACTTTGACGCGACACTTTGACTCGATTTCGCTGCCGCCCAGGGTGATCACCGGAACCGCCCCGCGGCATCTGGCGGGCAAGGTCGCCACGTATTTCGGCGGGCCCTCCCGGATCATCTACGAGGAAGCCGTGTTCGTCGAAGAGGGTACCGACCAGTAGAAGCGCGCCAACCCAACACCTTGCGGGACGTCCAGCCGGTGGAAAGGCTGGCGCGGCGGGTTTTTCGGCGCAGCGAGAACAACGAGCTATATTTTTTGTAGGTCATAGCCAATAATCCATCCAAATCTGTGGTCAAAATGACCAAGCACGAGCTCTACCAGCACCTGCGCAGGATTGCCATGGACGGCGAACGGATCGTGCTGACGCGGCATACCCGATGGGAACGGATGAAGCCGCGCAGCATCAGTATGGACATGATTGCCCAAGTGCTGCAGTACGGCACCATGCCCCGCGCGCCGAAGCCGGGCAAGTACGAGAACGAGATAAAGTGCCGATTCGAGCGGCGCGACAAGGACCGCCGACGCATCGGCGTGGAGGTTGCAGTAGCGGACTCCGAGCCCGATCTCATTGTTATTACTGTCATTCGTTATTCTGACTGATACCTGCCATGTTCGAGTTCATTGACGCTGGCCTCACGGGGGTCTTTCTGAGGAATGGCTACAAGACCGACCGTCCAGACCCGATATGGCGAGGGCCACAGCTTTTTCGACCTCCATACCCTGACGCAGCAGATCTGCGTCGCCCTGGCGCTGCGCCCGGGGCGGCTGCGCGGCGTGGAGTTCCGCTACATCCGGCACGCCATGGAACTGACCCAGGCGCAGATAGCGCAGCAGTTCGGCCGAACCGAGCAGACGGTCGCCAACTGGGAAAAGCGCAACCAGGTACCGCTGGAGGCGGGCCTGTTGCTCAAACAGAACTGCCTGCGCAAGTTCGGCCAGATCCAGGCAATCGGCTCGGTTCTAGACCAGCAGGGTAAGAACGCGTTCGGCGATGCCCGGATCGTCATGGAACACGATCCGGCCACGCACCGGTGGCGCTCGAACTTTCATCCCGAACCGGGCAGCGCCCAGGGCGAAGAGCGGCTATATACCATCGTTTCGGCTGCACGCCAGGTGCCCATCCTGACCATCCACACCGTAGCCGGGCGAATCCTGGACCCCGCCGAGGCGGCCGCGTTCGAGCGGGCGGCATCCGTCGGCATCGCCCCCAGCCTGTACTCGCAACTCCCAATGGATCTGCTGGTGGGGCGACACGGCAACCGCGTCGGGAGGGCGTAGCGCATGGAACGAAAACTGCCCGTCGTCCTGGAGGGGCATTTCTTCACCCGCGCTTGCGTCGCAGTGAATCCGAAGTTCGAGCCCTCCGACAGCACGCTGGTGGACGCGCCGATCGATTCCCGGCTGGACCTAATGCCCTTGCCCGACAACGAGCGGCGATTTCAAGCTCAGTTGGCAGTGCGCCTGGACGCGGGCGAAGACCGTACCCTGCCCCTACTCGGTGGACGTCGTGTGCGTGTGCAACGTGGCGGTGGATGAGGGGATCCCGGACCACAATTGCAGGGCGCTGGCGGGCTACTTCTCCCACACGATCATGTACCCGGCGATCCGCGAACTGGTGCTCACACTGACGGCGCGCCAGAGCTGGGGACCGTTCTCGATCGACCTGGCGGCCATCGCGCCGCCGCCTCAGGCCAAGGCGCCCGCCGCCGAAGCGGCCCAAAAAGCGCCAAAGCGCCGCCGAATCAAGATCAGAAATCCGGTGCCTGAACAGTCTGACTAGCCCAACTTAGCGGCTTCGGCCGTTTGAGAAGCGTAAGTCATTGATTTGCAGAGACGGCATCCCGGAGGGCTGCACTACACGGGGGTGGCGGCCGGGGCACGTGCGGCGGTGATCTTGGGACCACACTGAAAGGCTCGAATTTGCTGGGCAAGGCCGGTGACTCGCCCGGCCGCAGCACCCCCTCCGCGCTGGCTCATTGCGGACCCGGATCGGGGCTGGTCAGCCAGTTCTCGGTGAGCACGCCCGGATATCTGGCGAAGTCCTTCACGTTGTTGGTCACCACGGTCACACGAAGCGACACCGCATGGGCGGCAATCAGCTTGTCGAGGTGATCCTTCCTGATGTCGCGGGTGGCCATCCTGATGGGGCCGTACGCAACGCCGGCCGCCGCATCGAAATCGACCACCGGAATGTCTTCGACCAATGCAGCCAGGTGGGCGCGTTCGAGCTCCGGATCGGCCGAAGCGGCCACGCCGTATTCCAGCTCGGCGTAGGTGATTGTCGACATCACGACATCGCCTACGTAGTACTGCGCAAAGCGCCGAGCGACCTCCTGCGGTTGATTCTTCATCAGGTAGATGCACATGTTCGTATCGAGCATGTAGCGCGGCATTACAGCGCATCCCTCTCCGCTTGCTCTTGGTCGCCCCGACCTTCCGCCATGAAGCGCGCGGAAAACCGGGCGAACTTGGCCAGCACGCCGGAGAGCGATCGGCGAGCCGGGCGAATGCGAAGTTCATCCCCGACTCGCTCGATCTCGAGATCCATGTCCGTGCGCTCATAGGCCAGGTCAGCCGGAATGCGCACTGCCTGCGAATTGCCGTTCTTGAAGGCGCGGGTGGTGGTTGGCATTGGAGACTCCATCAATGGATGTACCGCGTATGTACTCTAGTCCATCGTGCCACAGAAGTGAATACAAGGAAAAGGGACCGGCGGGACACAGGTATAGGACGGGTAAAGCGGCCGTGTTCGAATTGTTTCCGAGAAAGTCAGTCGCCGCGGGACGGCGTGGGCCCCGGATGGTGAATCGCCTCGTCGGTGCCGGAATACGGGTTCACCCGAACCGCGGTAGCCGCAGGGTGCGCAGTGCGCACCGCTCGTGCGTTGCATGGGTGCGCACGGCGCACCCTAAGCGGCAAAGCAGACATACCACCTCCGCGCCGGCGCCATGCGAGCCCTGGTCGCCATCGTTTCCAGTGGAGTAAGCGCATAGCCGCAAAACCACGTACCCGGTTCCGGGCAGCGGTCGCCGCTTCGCGCGGACTGACTCCGCACGGAGGCGCCGATCCGCGATCGCCCCGGCCCCGCCGCCGCCCTACGGCCCGTCGGCGCTCAGGGCGCGCTGCCGGGCCGGAGTCAGCACCGTCGGTATCAACTCGGGTCCGGCGGCGAAGGCCGCCTCCTGGCCCTTCTTGATCGCCTTCCAGAAGGCATGGGCCGTGGCCCGGGCGTGGGGCGCGTGGGCGCCCTCGCCGGAGCGCTCCGCGGGCGCTTCCCCGGGGGAAGGCACCAGCGCGTGGTACAGCCGGTCGTGGTGCACCCAGCTTTCCAGCTTGTCCAGCGGCGCGCCGTCCTCCACCAGCCAGCGCAGGTAATTGGTCAGCATGTCGGCCATGCGCTCGGTCTCCCATGGCACGCTCTTGGCGCTTTCCAGCGCGTTGATCTGGCGCGCGAGCTCGAAATGGTGTCCCTTGAAATCCACGTCCAGGCCGAAGTGGTGGTGCGCGATGTCGCGAGCCAGCGGTTCGCTCCACTGGCGATGGAAGCGGCACATGCCGATGTTGTCGTTGATCAGCTCGTAGACCATGCGTTCGACATTGCGGCGGCCCAGTTCCTCGGGCGCCAGCACGTTGGCGCCGTAGAACACGTAATACTTGCCCATGATCGGCATGGGGCTGCCCATGCCGGGGACGAAGTACTGGTTCGGCACCATGCATCCGGTGTCGCCGTGGGAGAGGAAGACCGCGCGCTCGCCGGGCCGCGTGTCCGGATGCAGGCGGTTCAGTTCGTGCGCCGCGGCACGGATGCCGTGACGGAAGGGCCCGGCTCGCGGATCGGCGAGGATGGCGTCGATCAGCGCCATGGCGTAGCGGGCGTTGGTCATGCTGTCGCCGACCACGTCGAACTCGCCGCGTTCGGCGGTAAAGCGGTCGAAGCGCAACTGCTCCCGCGGCGGGAAGCCGAATTCCTCGGGGTCGATCAGCCGGTCGGCCGCGCATTCCATGATCCACGCCAGCATCCCGCCGATCTGGATCGCGTCGAATCCCATAGCGTCGGCATGATCGTTGAGCAGCTCCGCGGCGCGCTGGTCGAAGACCCCGACCTGCGGCCCCAGGGCGTGATAGGGCTCGTAGTCCTTCTTGAACTTGCCGTTCATCTTCTTGCACGCAACGGAGCAGGGTTCGCCGCAGTGCTCGAAGCTCTTGCTGGCGATCGTTTCCTCGTTGAACTGCTTGAGGTAGTGCTCGGCGATGAAGGACTTGTGCTGCTTGATCCGCTCCACCTTGGGCGCGTAGATCGAGCGGTAGTTGAAGCTCAGCACCTTGTCGCCCATGGCGTGGTAGTTCGAGCCGAAGGTACCGCCGGTGTGGGTCTTGGGGTCGAGGGCGTACTTCGCGGTCGCAGCCTTGTCCACCTTCACTGCGCGCTCGCCGAAGTGTTCGATGAAACAGGGGTCGAAATCCTTGATCGTGGTGCGCTGCGGCTCCTCCCAGTCGCCGCCGAACAGGCAGCCGACGATGTTGTGCTGCTGGAACAGCCGGCTCCCCAGGCCGCCGCGGCCGCACCAGTCGGCGACCGGGTTGAGCGCGCCCTTCTCCACCGGATTCGAGGCTATGGTACCTTCGGGCGTCGCCACGCTCACCGGGCCGACGACGAAGGAACGCACCCGCTTGGGCGGATACTCGCCGCCCCAGCGGTCCAGCAGCGCCTGCTGCAGGGCAAAGACGCCCGCGAGCGCGGTGCCGTCCGGCGCCTGGTAGCCCGCCCAGACGGCGTGGAAGTCCTCCATCGGCTCAAGCCGGACCGCGATGCCCTGCCCGCGGTTGTTGAGCAGCAGCACGCTCGGACGCTGGGGCGCGCCCCGCGATGCGGACGTAATTCACTCCAACATGCTTGAAGGTGTAGGCGGCGCCGCCCATGGAGGAAACGTAGAAGCCGTCCCACAGCGGGCTGTAGGCGCAGAACACGAGCCGGCGCGCGCCGTGCATCGGCGTCGTGGCGAACATCCCCTCGCCGAAGGTGAACACGTCCCGGCCCTGCCGATACGCCTCCCAGCCGAAGTCCACCGGACCCAGGATCCCGCTGTCGGTCGAAATCGCTTGCACGGAAGTGGCAAACGGGTCCAGGGTGATGCGAAGCTCGCTCTGCTCGAAGGAAATCATTTCCGCTGCTCGAAGGTCGCTGCAAGCGGCGGATTCTACCCTTGCACCGACTCGAAACCCCCCCAGGCTGCGCCCTGCGCGATCCTCTCCTGGTGGCCTACTCGGTCACCTCGATCGTCCCCTGCATCTCCGGGTGTGGCCCGCAGGCGTAGGGATAGACGCCGGGCTTGTCGAAGGTCAGCGCCCAGGATTGGCCGGGCATCAGGAGCGGCGACGCGAAGTTGGCCCGGCCGGTGGAGCGCACCGCGTGGCCGCTGCGACGCTCCGCATTGACCCAGGTGACCGTCGTTCCCGCCTTGACGCTGAGCTTCGCCGGAAGGAAACGCTGCTGGGCGATCACGACCTGCGCTGCCTCCTCGGCGTGCCCCGGCGGCCCCGCCGCCGCGAGGGTCAAAGAAAGCCATGCGGTGCCGATGGCGATTGTTCGCGGTTTCAAGGTATATCCTCCCGTAGGTGTTCTCGTTGCGGTCGCGGTGCAATGTTGCGGCAGGCGGGCGGGACTGGCAACGGCAGAGACGGTCGGGCGGTGGGACGCGGCCCGCAGCGGAATCGGGAGCGCAGGCGAATGGAAGGACGAGGCGACGGTAAGGGTGCCCGCCGCCGACCGGGCGAGGGCGACGCGTGGCAGGGTGCGCTGAAGAGGCATCGGAGGGTTTCCGGCGCGGTGTGGGTCGCCCGCCTGCTGTTCCTCGCCGTCATGGCCGCAGGGAGCGTCGACGCCCATGCTGTTTGGGCGAGACTGATTGCGCTGGCGCCGCAGCGTGCCGAATTTCAGGTCAACGAGACCACGATTCGCGTGCTGCGCCCGGGGGAGACGAGCCCCGAGGGCATCCGGCTGGTCGCGGCGAAGGCCGACTACGCGGAAGTGGAAACGAACGGCGTCCTGTACCGGCTGACTTTGGGCCAGCGCATCCAGCCCAAGCTGGAATTGCGGGCGGATCGCGGCGGGCACTATGCCGCCGAGGTCGTCATAAACGGTCGGCCGACCCGCGCGCTGGTCGATACCGGCGCCACCACGGTGGCCTTGAGCCGAGGCGAGGCCGAACGCCTTGGCCTGTCGTTTCGCCAGGGAAAGCTGATCCGCACCCGCACCGCAGGCGGCGAGCGAGACGCCTATCTGATCACGCTGGACACGGTGCAGGCCGGATCGATCCTGCTGCGCGGGGTGGAGGCCACCGTCTCGACCCTGCCCGACTCGCCGCCGGTGACGCTGCTCGGCATGAGCTTCCTGCGCCGCGTCGAAATGCGCACCGAGGGAAACCGGCTGCTGCTGATGCAACTGCGCTGAGGATTCAGCGACCGGTGCGCATGGCGCGCCCTACGCCGTCCACCCGTAGCGCACGATGTGGAAGAACACCGGCGCGGAGAAGCACACCGAATCGAGGCGATCGAGCATGCCGCCGTGGCCTTCGATGATCGCACCCCAGTCCTTGATGCCGCGGTCGCGCTTGATGGCGGACATCACCAGCCCGCCGAGGAAGCCCATCATCGTGATGGCGAGCGCGACGAGGAAGGCCTGCCACGGCGCGAACGGCGTGATCCACCACAGCGCTGCGCCCAGCGCCGAAGCCGAAAGCGTGCCGCCAAGGAAGCCTTCCACCGTTTTCGAGGGCGACAGCAGCGGCGCGATCTTGTGGCGACCGAAGAGCTTGCCCCACACGTACTGCAGCACGTCGCTCAACTGCACCACGACGATGAGGAAGATCACCAGCAGCAGATTGCGATCCGCATAGCCGGGAATGTCGAGCGTGAGCAGCGCCGGCACCAGCGAGATGCAGTAGACCGAGATCATCAGCCCCCACTGCGTCACCGCGGCGCGTTCGAGGAAGTTGTTGGTGTCCGAGGACAGCGCTGCGACGATGGGCAGGAACAGGAAGGCGTACACCGGAATCAAAATCGCATACATCCCGTACCATTCGACCCACACGAAGAAATACTGCAGCGGCAGCACCGCCAGGAAGGAGAGCAGCAGCGCCTTGTGGTCGCCGCGCCGCGTCGGAGCGATGGTGATGAACTCCCGCAGCGCCATGAAGGAGGCGAAGGCGAACAGCGCGATCACGCCCGCCCGCCCGATCCAGACCGCCCCACCGATCACGCCTATCATCAGCCACCAGGACTTGATTCGCGCGTTGAGGTTGTCGAGCGTGGCGTTGGGCGTGTCGAACCCGGCGCGCCACTTGAGCAGGAGGCCGACCAGCGAGGCAAAAACGAGGATTCCGCCGGCGCCGGCGAACAGCCATACCGTCTGGTCGTGCAGGGTGGTGGGGGGCGTCACGGGTTTCTCCGTTGTTCTTCAGTCGTGCAGGGGCGAACACTGCTGGGCCAGTTCCAGCATGGCGGCCCGCGCACGGCCGACGAAATCCGCCTTGGACTCGCCGGAAGTCAGCCGCAGCGCAGCGCCGAAATTAACCGTACATAGCAGCGGTAGCGGTACCACCTCGCCCTTGGGCAGCACGCGGTTCAGATTGTCGATCCACACCGGCACCAGTTCCAGCTCCGGCTGCCGGCTCGCCAGATGGAAGATGCCGCTCTTGAAGGGTAGCAGCCGCTCCTCGGAGGTGTTGCGCGTGCCTTCGGGGAAGATGATGAGGGAATGGCCGGCGGCGAGCGCGGCGTGCATCGCCTCGATAGGATCTGCTTCCCTCGATCCGGCCTCGCGATCGATCAGCACGGCGTTGAAAACATCAGCGCTGATGAAGCGGCGCAGCGGGCTCTTGTCCCAGTAGTCGCTGCCGGCAACGGGGCGCGTGTGCAGCCTCAGCCGCGGCGGCAGGCAGGTCCAGATCAGCACGAAGTCGCCGTGGCTCGCGTGATTTGCGAAGTAGATGCGCTGGGCGTCCTCGGCCGGCAGCCGATCCAGCGCGGATGCACGCCGGTGAGCAGCCGCGCAAAGCCGGTGATGCCCATGCCAGCGGCCCTGGCCAATGACCTTCGCAATGGATTCGACGCCCTCATCGCCCCTATCCTCGACGCAGCCACGGAGTATGGGCGAGGATTATCGCCCGAGCGGCAGCCGGCATGTTTTGGGAAACCGTCATCCGCTGCCCCCGGCTGTCCCTGCGGCGAGCAGAAACCCAGCGCTTTTGGCTGTTCGCGCCGTTATGATCGTCTTGTCGGGTCGGGATACGTTCAACTGAGGAATCGAGAAGCATGAAGCAGGTGTTCGCAACGCTGCTGGCGGCGATCTGGCCCTGCCTGCTGCTTGCTGGCGAGGCGCCTGCCGAGTCGCCGCTGGACTTTATCGAAAGTCAGCTCCTGGCGCACGGCGGCAAGACCGGCGCCTACGTCCTGGAGCAGGGGGAAGAGGCGCTGCAGGCTCGCGCCTGGCTGGCGGACCACGCCCGCAGCACGATCGAAGTGCAGTACTTCATCTGGAGTTCGGACAACATCGGCACGCTGGCCGCCGAGGCGCTGCTGCGCGCCGCGGAGCGCGGCGTCACGGTGCGGGTGATCGTGGACGACCTGCTGATCGACGCTCCAGACAAGCTGCTGCTCGCGCTCGCCCGGCACCCCGCGATCGACATCCGCATCTACAACCCCAAGCACAAGGTCGGCACGCCGCTTCACACGCGCCTGCTCAACGTGGCGACGGACTTTCGCGGCGTCAATCAGCGCATGCACGACAAGACTTTCATCGTCGACGGCAAGCTCGCCATCACCGGCGGGCGCAACATGGCCGACGAGTATTTCGACTACGACCAGGAATACAACTTCCGCGATCGCGACGTGCTGCTGTTGGGAGAGGCGGTGCCGGCAATGCGGGCGAGTTTCGAGAACTTCTGGGCGAGTCCCCTCGCCGCGCCGGTGGAATCGCTGTACGACGGCATCGGCCTGATGCAGAAGCGGGTCGTCGTGGACGACGCGCAAGCCGCGAGCCTCTACCGCGAGCTGCACGCCTACGCCGCGGCACCGGAGAATTTCGCTCCGGAGGTGCGTGCCGCCATCGCCGCGACGCCCCGGTCCTTCCCGGCGCTGGCCCGGGCGGTGCGCTGGGGCAGGGTGGACTTCATCCACGACCTGCCGGGAAAGAACGGCGATACCTGGCTGCATGGCGGCGGCCTCACCGCCGAAACCCTGGCGGGCCTGGTGGGCGGTGCCCAAAGCAGCGTCGTCATCCAGTCGCCCTATCTGGTGCTGTCCGACCGGGCGATCGAGGTGTTCAGGAAGGCTGCAGAACGCGGCGTGCGGGTGCGCATCAGCACCAATTCGCTCGCTTCCACCGACAACATCCAGGCCTACAGCGGCTACCGCAACCAGCGCAAGAAGCTGCTGGCGCTGGGGCTGGAGATCCACGAGTACCGGCCGGACCCCGAGATCCAGCTCAAACTGATGCCCCGCGCCCGGGCCGCATCGAAGAAGCGGCCGATCTTCGCCATCCATGCCAAGTCCATGGTCGTCGATTCGAAACTGGCCTTCGTTGGCACATACAACCTCGATCCTCGTTCCGAAAATCTCAACACCGAAGTCGGCGTCGTCATCCACGACGCGGAACTGGCACGAAGCGTCGAACAGTCGATCGAGGCGGACATGGCGCCGGGCAACAGTTGGAATGCCGCGACCGAAGATCCGGACCGGCACGCCTCATGGCGCAAGCGCAGCCGCGTCCGATTGTGGCAGCAGGTGCCGATCAAGCCGCTCCTCTGACCCGGCATCGGCTGCGGTAGCATCGGCCCATTTCCGGTCCGGCTTCGCAAGCGACAGCTTGTCGACGGCCGGCGGATGCTGACTCTTCCCAGACAAGCCTCATTCGATGCGAGCCACCACCTTCTGCATTGCCCGACACGGCGAGACCGACTGGAACATCGCGGGAATCCTCCAGGGCTGGATCGACGTCCCGATCAACGGCCAGGGCCGGGCGCAGGCGCTCGACATGGCTCGTGCCTTCGCGGCAGATGGCTTCGACTGTGTCTGCACCAGCCCGCTGATCCGCTCGCTGGAGACCGCCCGGATCATCGCCGCCGAGCTGGGCCTGCCGCCGCCCCTGTCCCACGACGGACTCAAGGAGCGCAACTTCGGTGCGGTCCAGGGCATACCGAAGGCCGAGCTGGCGGAACTGAACCCGGCCCTGCTGCAGCAGATCATGCGCCGCAACCCGGCGGCCGAGTTCGAGCAGGGCGAAACCATGGACGAATTCGCCGAGCGGGTTCTCGGCGCCGTGCGGGATCTCGGCGAGCAATGCTTCGCCAAGCGGGTGCTGGTCATTACTCACGGCTGGGTGATGGACGTGATCACGCGCGACGTGCGCGGCCTTCCCCGCAGCACCGTCCTCAACATGAAGCGCAAGAATGGCGAATGCCTGTGGGTGGAGGCCGGCGCCGATTCCATCCGGCTGCTGCACGATGGCCACCCTTGAGCCGCGCCAACTGCTGCGATCCCTGCTCGACGCAGCGATCGCCAGTGCCCAGCCGGCGCTGTGCGTGCCGCCGAATCTGCCCGAGCCGCCGCCCGGACGAACGCTGGTGGTCGGCGCCGGCAAGGCTTCCGCTGCCATGGCGAGGGCGGTCGAGGACCACTGGCCCGGCGAAATCGAGGGCCTGGTGGTCACGCGCTATGGCCACGCAGTGCCCCGCCGCCGCGTGGAGATCGTCGAGGCCGGCCATCCGGTGCCCGACGCCGCGCGGGCATGGGCGCGGCCCGGCGCATGCTCGAATGCGTGCGCGGGCTCGGCGCCGACGAACTGGTGCCTTGCCTGATCTCTGGCGGCGGCTCTGCGCTGCTGCCCCTGCCGGCGCACGGCCTCACGCTGGAACACAAGCAGCAGGCCAGTCGTGCCCTGCTAAGGTCAGGCGCCACGATACGGGAGATCAACTGCGTGCGCCGCCACCTCTCCGCGATCAAGGGCGGACGCTTGGCCGCTGCCTGCCATCCGGCGCGCGTCGTGTCGCTGCTGATCTCCGACGTGCCGGGGGACGATCCGGTTGACATCGCCTCCGGCCCCACGGTGGGCGACCCGACCACCTGTGCGGACGCCCTGGAAATCGTGCAACGCTACGGCATCGAGATTCCGCCCGCCGTGCGCGGGGTTCTGGAGTCGGGGGCTGGGGAGGCTGACTCTACCATTACAAATAATGCGCAATAATGTACTATTGGCTCATGGAAAACACCATGAGCACAGGCAAGGCGGCGAAGCTGCTGGGCGTCTCGGTCAAGACCTTGCAGCGCTGGGAGCGCGAGGGGCGGCTCACTGCTGTGGCGCGCACCGACAGCAATCGGCGCCTGTATACCGAAGCGCAGATTCGCGAATTCATCGGCCTGCGCCAGTCGGTGAATACGCCGATCCGGCTGGTGGCGTACTGCCGCGTCTCCAGTGCCGCGCAAGAACCGGATTTGGCGAATCAGCGCAAAGTGCTGGAGGAATTCGTGGTGGCCAAAGGTCTTGCCAACGTCGAGTTTGTCGAGGAAGTGGGCGGCGGGCTGAACTTCAAGCGCAAGCGGTTTCTGGCGCTGATGGAAGATATTGGCCGACGCGAAGTCAAGACACTGATTCTGGCGCACAGGGATCGGCTGACCCGGTTCGGCTTCGAGTGGTTCGAGCACTTTGCCAAAATCAATGGCTGCGAACTGCTAGTGCTCAATCAAGAACGTCTTTCTCCCGAGCAGGAAATGGTGCAGGACTTGATGACCATCGTGGATTGCTTTTCGTCCCGGTTATACGGTCTGAGGAACTACCGAAAAAAGCTGGACGAGGCATTGAAGAAGGATGCGAACAATGAGCCAAGCTGAGAAAGTGACTATCTATTGCCACGGTGGATGCGGGCGCTTTGTGACGTTACGTAAGAGCAAGGTTCATCAGGCCGATTATTACTTATGTCATTCCCGGCTGGACGGGATTGAGTGCGAAGCAAAGCTTGCGCCACTGCAACCCGGCAAGGTTCGCGTGGAGGATATGTACGCCGCCGCATCGTTCTGGGGGTATCGCGATGTATGGCCTGACGCAGCGCAGGCAGCATCGGTCATGCGTGCCCGCGAGATTCTTGCGGCGGGTGTGGCGCAAATGGCCATCGAACAGGCCCGGCGATGCAACTGACCCACAAGATCGCACTTTGTCCAACGCAAGAACAGGGGAACTACTTCGCCCGCGCCTGCGGCACGGCGCGCAAGGTGTGGAACTGGGCGCTGGATGAGTGGAACAAGCAATACGCGGCGGGCCAAAAGCCCAACGCGATGGCGCTCAAAAAACAATTCAACGCGGTCAAATACCAATTGTTCCCTTGGCTCAAGGATATGCACCGCGACAGCCACGCCCAACCATTCGAGCATCTGGCTCGTGCATGGAAACGGTTCTTTGCCGACATCGAGGCAGGAGCGCGTATCGCCCCTGATTGCAAACACCTGCGCCGCAGTGTGCGCCAGCAGGGCGTGAAGTTGGCGTATCCGCCGACCTTCAAGAAGAAGGGGCGGTGTCTGGACAGCTTTTACGTCGCCAACGACAAGTTCAAAGTAGATGGGAAAACCATCCGCTTGCCCAAGATTGGCGATGTGTCGATGCGTGAGGCGCTGCGTTTCAAGGGAAAGATTCTCGGGGCAACGGTATCGCGCACTGCCGAGCGCGGGTTCGTTGCCATCCAGGTCGAGGTGCCCGATGCCGTGTTTTACCGACAACGCAATGGCAATGCGATTGAAGGCGTCGATCTGGGCATCAAGGCCGCAGCCACGCTGTCCAGCGGCGAGGCCATTGAGGCACCCAAACCGCTCAAGGCGGCGTTGCGCCGGCTGAAGATTCGTGGACGGCGTCTGAGCCGCAAAGTGGAAGCGGCGAAGGTCAAGGCCGGGTTTGTACCCAAGGCCAATCTGCCCAAAGGCACGAAACTTCCTGCTTCGAACAATCGCAAGAAGTCTGCTGCGACATTGGCAAGGCTGCACGCCCGCGTTGCCAATGTCCGAGCGGATTTCACCCACAAGCTCACGATCCGGCTCTGCCGCAAAAACCAAGCGGTGGTGATCGAGGATTTGAACGTCAAGGGCATGCTGGCGAACGATAAACTCGCCCGCGCCATCAGCGACGTGGGCTTTGGGATGTTTCGCTTGAAGCTCGAATACAAGGCTGAACGTTACGGCACCCGGCTGGTCATTGCTGATCGCTGGTATCCGAGCAGCCGCTTGTGTTCGGTCTGTGGCTGGAAAAACGAGGCGTTGGCCTTGCGCGACCGGGAATGGACGTGTGCGCAGTGCGGCACACACCATGACCGCGATCTCAACGCGGCACGCAACCTCGAACGGCTGGCAACCGCAACTGCCCTACCCGTGGCGAGTCCGTCCGGCAACGGCGGCGCTGCCTCTGGAATGGTTCCAGAGACAGCCGGGAAAGTCACGCCTGTCAAATACGAATGTGGTCAGCAAGACACGTCGGGGCAGGAAAAGAACCGTGCGCATATTTGCGCACTTTCTTG
>CAVOKN010000018.1:0-133407 GCA_963696505.1 uncultured beta proteobacterium
CCGTGGGTGACGGTGCCCCATCTGGCCTCGCACATTCTGGGACGCATGGCCCGAGTGCTGTCGGCCGATTGGCAGCGCCTGTACGGGCACCCGATCTACTTTGTGGAAACCTTCATCGATCCGGCGCGCTTTCGGGGCACCTGCTACCGGGCGGCGAACTGGATTTACCTGGGGCAGACCACGGGGCGTGGCAAGGACGCGCCCACGCATAAACCCAACCGCCCGATCAAGCAAGTGCTCGGCTACCCGCTGGTGAAGGACTTTCGCCAGCGACTGTCGCAACTGGCCAAGCAGGAGGCCGCATGAAGTGCCCCGAACTCGTCACCGCGACCCAGGGCGAACTCGACGAGATCCTGGCGCTGGCGAAGACGACATTTCCAGACCGGCAATACCTTCTGCTCGAGCGGGTGCTCGGCACTTTTGTATACGTGATGCAGGCCTTGCAGAACGCGAAGACCTCGATCAAGCGCTTCCGCCAGATGTTGTTCGGCGCGCGCACCGAGCGCAAGCGCAACGTGCTCAAGGGCTACGGTGGCGCTGGCGAGACAGCCAATGGCGCCAGCGACCCGCCGGCGGCCTCAGCGGCCACGCAGGCTCAAGGCAAGCAGCAAGCAAAGCCGTGCGCACCGGGGCACGGGCGCAACGGCGCCCAGGCGTATCGCGACTCGCCCGTGGTCGAGCTCGACGTGCCCGCTCTGAAACCGGGTGACCCATGCCCTGAGTGCGCCGATGGCAAGGTCTATGACTCGCCGCCCAAGCTCATCGTCAAGGTGGTGGGCCAGCCCCCGCTGGAGGCCACGGTCTACAAGCTGCGACGGCTGCGATGCCGCCTTTGCGATGCAAGCTTCACCGCCGCCTTGCCCGAAGGCGCCAGTGAGCTCAAGTACGAGCACAGCTGCGCGAGCATGCTGGCCTTGCTTCGTTACGGCAGCGGCATGCCGTTCTACCGCCTGGAGAGCTTGCAAGCGAGCCTGAACGTCCCCCTGCCCGATGCCACGCAGTGGGACATCGTGCTCAAGGCGGTGCCGGGGCCGCGTGCGGCCTTCGAGGAATTGATCCGCCAGGCCGCGCAGGCGCAGTTGCTGCACAACGATGACACCCCAGCGCGCATCCTGTCGCTGATGCGCGAGCGCACCGAGGCCGAGGCGGCGGGCAAGACGCCGGTGGCCAAGGCGATCAACACCTCGGGCATCGTCGCCGAGTTGCAAGGGCGCAAGATGGTGCTGTTCTTCACCGGCCACGCACACGCCGGGCAGAACCTGGCAAAGGTGCTGGCGCATCGGGCCAAGGAGCTCGAGCCGCCGATGCAGATGTGCGATGCGCTCGCCTGCAACCTCACCAGCGAGTTTGCCACCGTGCTAGGCAATTGCCTCTCGCACGGCCGACGCCAGTTTGTCGATGTGCTCGAGCATTTCCCCAAGGAATGCAGCCACGTGATCGAGGTGCTGGCCGGGGTCTACGCCGAGGACGCGCATTGCCGCGCCGAGAAGCTCTCGCCCGAGCAGCGCCTCGCGCACCACCAAGCGAACAGCGCTGCGCCCATGCAGGGGCTGCACCAATGGATCAACGAACAGTTTGAGCAACGCCAGGTCGAGCCCAACTCCGGTCTCGGCCAGGCCCTGCGCTACATGCTCAAGCATTGGAGCAAACTGACGCTGTTCCTGCGCAAGGCCGGAGCCCCGCTTGACAACAATATTTGCGAACGTGCTCTGAAACGGGCGATACGTCACCGCAAGAATTCGCTCTTCTTCAAGACCCTCAAGGGGGCCGAGGTCGGCGACATCTACATGAGCCTGATCTACACCTGTCAGCTCGGCAACGTGAACCCCTTCGCGTATCTGCAGGCATTGCAGATCCACGCCCAGCAGGTGTTGACCAGGCCGGCCTTGTGGATGCCTTGGAACTACCACGAGCAAATGAACCGCACCGCGTGATCCGCGGCGCCGCTGCCGGCCCGACCCCTGCTCTATGCCGCCAGGCTCAAAGGGCGCCACGCCGGCGCTGCATTGGCGCGCGCCGGATCGCCCCCCATGAGCAGCAGCTGCAGCTCGCAGGCCTGCAGCGCCCGGGTCGGCTTCTCACCGTCGGGCCAAAAAGCGAACCGCCCGCTCGATAGCCGTTTCTGGCACAGCCAGTAGCCTTGACCGTCATAAAATGTGGAGCTCCACATTTTATGACTCATGTTGAGAGTTCAGAAATGTGGAGTTGGCCGCATGCAGCCAATAACGGCGGGCCTTCGGTGGTGGTCAACTCCACATTTCTAAGGGGCTCAGAGCTGCTCCAGCCATTCAAGAACCGCCTGATTTTTGCGCCAAGAAGCAGTGCGCGAGCGTGGGATTGGCTTTACTTTGGCAATGGCCTCGCGCTTCATGTCGAGGTCGATGCTGGCGTAGCGGTTGGTCGTATTGGGGCTGGCATGCCCGAGAAACTGACCAATCGTTGAAAGATCTGCCCCGGATTTGAGAAGCGCTACCGCAGTGCTATGCCGCATGCTATGTGGGTGCAGTCGTTTGCCCGCAAGTGCAGGGACATCAAGGCGGGCTCGGTCAATGTGCTTTGCCAGAATGTATCGAACTCCGTAGCGGGTCAAGGGTTCTTCACGATGGTTCAAGAACACTTTGCTTTCGGAGCGCAGGTCGAACTGTCGCTCTGCGCAAAACGCGCGCAGTTCCTTGGCAGTTTGTGGCCACAAGGGGCAGAAGCGCTCCTTGCGGCCTTTACCGAACAGGCGCAGTTGATAAGGTCGGGTCAGTTGAAGATCGCGGGCGCGCAAGTCGAGCACCTCTTGGACGCGGGCTCCGGTGTTGAACATGGTCACCAGCAGAGCATAGTCCCGGCGCCCATCCCGACTCGATCGGTCGATTCGAGAAAGGACGGCTTCGATCTCGGCATACTCAAGGTATTCAACGACGCGCTGTCTGGCGCGTTTGAATGGCACTGCAAGAACGCGCTGAGCACGCTCGATCTGGTCGAGATGCCGGGCTCCGACATAGCGCAAAAAGGCGTGAATGGCGGCGAGGCGGACATTGCGTGTCGGCACGCCATTGTTCCGGTCCTCTTCCAGATAGGTCAGAAACGCAAGAATGTGATCCGGCTCAATATCATCCAGGTCCAGCTCGCAAACATGGCACGTTCTCCTCGAAGCCAGGAAGCGAAGCAGGAGGACCAGACTGTCTCGATAGCTGTGGATGGTGTGAGGGCTCATACCGCGAAGCCGGGGCAGATGGTCTGTAAAGTAGTCACGCAGACAGCTCGCGAGCCGATTCGGCGTCGTGGGTTTCATGTTTGTGCTCCCTTCTGTTCCGAAACCGCGGTGACCAATGCGCCGTAGGAGTCGGCGAAGCGTTTGCTGGCGAGCGAGCGCAGCGGCTCGACAAAGCGCAGGTAATAATAGGTCGACAACACCGAAACATGACCCATGTACGCGGCCAAGAACGGCAGCTTGGCTTGAACATCTGCGCCATTGCGATACCAGCGGATCAGGGCATTCACCGCAAAACTGAAACGGAAATCGTGGATGCGCGGCCGACGGCCGTCGGATTTCTGGATGCCGGCAAGATTCAGCAGAATGTGCAGGTTCTTTCTGAGCTGGATACTGCAGTATGCGCGACCACCGCAGTAGGGGTTCCAGATCAGCGGTGCAGCGGCAGGCAGCGGCGGCTGAACGGCCGCACGCAACACCAGGAATTGCGTGACTTCCGCGGCAACATCTGCGGCGAGGGGCAGCAGGCGTGACTTGTGAAACTTGGAGGCGCGGATCAGGAGTGTCTGCGCCGAGGCATCGTAATCCTGCGCTGACAACCGGAGCAATTCACCACGACGAAGACCAGCGGTGTACAGGAGGATAATTGCCAGTCGCGTCGCCGCACCGCGAAGAGGCGAGCGCACAGAATCGGCTATCGCGGCGCTGTGACTGAGCAGACGGGCGACCTCAGCGTCCGTGAAAATGTATGGTGCTACCCTCGGGATGGCTTGTGGAAACTGCGTTGGATCCGGGACGAAGCAGCCGGGTACGGTGCGTCGGCGGTAGAGACAGAAATGTCTGACGACTCGCATCCGAGCCAGCTTGCTGTTGGCGCTCAGCCTCTCCATGGTCTGGCACCATTGATTGAACGTCTCCGCCGTGAGATCGGAAGCAGGCTCTCCCAGGCTGCACAGGAACCGATCCAACCAGAATAGAGTCCAGGACGCGGTGTCGAATCGACGTCCCAACGCCTGCTTGAGCGCGATATATCGCACGATATCCGGTGCCAGGCATGATCGGAACGTATCCTTGGATTTCATGACCGGCCCTCCTTGCGCTGTTTCGTCAGCGTCGGCATGGGAAGTGCAACTTCCCGTAGGTCCTCGATATCGAGGCGCAGGTAGGTGGCAGTGCTTTCAGGCGATCGATGGCCTAAGAGATCTCCGATGGTCTTCAACGGCAACCCGTGACGAAGCAGATTCAGAGCGTAGGAATGGCGTAGGCAGTGGGCGCCCTTAAAGGGAATGTCGAGTTGGCTCCTTATTGTCCAAGCCTGAAACGCTTCACTCACCGCCGTGGATTTCAGAATGCCGCCTGGTGCCTTGAGGCGCAGAAAGAGTTGCCGGAAGGCCCCATAGCGAGGGACGTTCCTGAGGTAGTCATAGATGGCTGAGCCGACCTCATCGGTGAGCGGTAGCTCTAAAGGCTGGCCAGTCTTGCTCTGGCAGATCCGGATGCGTCCGGCTCGCCATTGGATGTCGTCGAGGGTGAGAGCCACGACATCGCAGGCCCGCAAGCCATAGGTCGCCATCAGCGAAAACATGGCGTAGTCCCGCTTGCCGATGTCGCAGTCACGGTTGATAGAGCGCAGAAATGCCTGAACCGTTGGCCAGGGCAGGGAGCGCGGGAGTTTCTCCTGGCGATAGACGCGCGGCCTATCGATCTGGCTGTCCAGTCCAGGGGCTACGACTCCGCCAGCAGCAAGAAAGCGAAGGAAGTTGCGCATCGTCGCGACGGGCTTTTGCATGGCGACGCGCCCTAATCGCTTTCCGAGCCGCCGGATAAACCCCTCGATATCCACCATGCTCAGCGCCGACAGCCGATGTGGTTCACTCTCGAAATTCAGCCAAGCGAGAAACTCGCCGGCAATATCGACCTGTTGTCGAATCGTGGTCGGCGCGTATCCGCGGACATCACGCAGATGGGCCGTAAAGGCATTCAGGTGAACATCGGTACGACTTGGTTGAGGAGCAGCCGATCTGTGCACCAATCCTTGTTCGAAGAGGAACGTTTCCAAGACGCGAACGCTGCCCTCTTCCTTGGGGAACTTCCGCCGGAATAGGCGATAGCAGGCTTGCAGGTGCTGCTCGCTGAGATCAACGACCGTTCGAATTCCTCGGCGTTTCAGATACCCGCAAACGCGGGCCGCCATCCTCAATTCGAACCGAGTAGAACGCCAGGTGTAATGCCGATCCTGGAGCCAAGCAGCAAACGAGTCCATCACCGAACCGAGCACCGGCAATGACAGATACCGCTGAAAATCCTTGGGAAAGATCTGGGAAATCATCAGAGGCTCCTTGAGTAAATGGATACCGATGCCACATCCGGTATCACCTCTGATGCTATTCCATTAATGTGCAGTAGGTTTCCGTTCAACCCTTATCTGGCAAGGCACACAAGCGCTTACTCCACATTTCTGAACTCTCAACATGAGTCATAGGTCAGGACCTTGATCGCCGTGCGCGCGCGGTTGCCAAAGACGAACACGGCTCCGCTGAAAGGATCGGCCTGCAGGCGTTGCCGGCACGCGCCCACCAACCCGTCGATTCCGGCACGAAAGTCAATCGGCTCGACCGCTACCAGGATGCGCATGTGTGGCGTGATCTGGATCATGCCGCACCCCAGAACGCGCTGCACAGCCCAGCCAGACCGGCAAGGCCATTGCCGTTGAGTTCCACGCGCATCTTCGCCCCGCGCCCGTTCTCCAGCTCCACCGCGCACTCGCACAGGCTTGGCGCGCCGGGCGCCGGCGAAACCATCAGCTCAACGAAGCGCGTGCCACTCTTGCCAGGCTGCGCCGCGCCGCCGTCTTGCTCCAGGCGCTTCTTCAGCCTGTCACGGTCGACACGCAGCTCACTCACCACGCGATGCAGTCCGTGTTCCCTGGCCATACCCACCGCCGCCGCCCACAACACTTGCGGAACATGTTCGCCGCGAACCCGTGTCTCACGCCAACGCTTGAACCGCTCCCCTATCTGCTCCAGGCTCTCGCCATGCACCCTCGCTTGCTCGACCTTCGCCCTCTCGTCCATCAGCTGCGCTCCTCATCGGGTTGAACTGGCAACTGAAGTTAGCAAGGATGTCGAGCGATTTCATGCAGGCTTGCCGGAAGGACACGCTTCGCCAACATCGCAAGCTGGGCACGCCGCAGGCGAAGTCCCGCTGGGTTCAAGTCGTCACCGTGGAACGGCTCGGTCATCGGGTTCGATGTGCTACGCGCAGCCGGGCGGGATGGGTCGAAGTCGGCCGCCGCCGACGGCCCCCGTGCCAAGCCGAATTTCGCAACGCCTTGCCGCAGTCAACCGTTGGCGGTTGTCGAAATCCGCGACCGCGCGACGGGGGGCAACGCCGGCATCGGCTTATCCGTGTGCCACACCCACACGTCCGCCGGCAGACCCGCCAGGACTTTCTGCTTCGCCGCCCTTTCCTTTTCCTCCATCCCCACAACGTGCAGCGCGGTGGGCTTGTCTCCCGTGTCGAGCAGCAGCGCGGTAGCGAGTCCGGCGCCGCTTTTCGCGTCGTAGCGCAGCGGCTTGTAAAAGGCCCGCGACTGCTCGGTCAGTGCGCGCACCAACTCCAGCTCGTGCAGCCCTTCCACCGGGATCCAATTGTCCGCGCTCACCAGCATGAACGCGACCGTGTCGATCTGGTAAACGTACTCGCGCTTCGCATAGACCAGCGCGCAGACGATGATGCGCGTGCGCGGCAGCGTCTCGATCGCCTGGGCCTGGAACATCGGCGCGTAGAGGCGCTCGATGCGCGCCCAGAGCTTTGCTTCCACGAACAGGGGCCGCTCGGGCATGTGTTTGAGCCACACTTCGCGACCGTAGGACTTTGCCTCCGAGACTTTGTACTCGCCCAGGACGATCATCATCTTGAACTGCGAGTCCTCATCCCTGCCGTGCAGGCACGAGAACGCCTGGCGGCGCCGCTCCCCGATCTCGTCCTTCTTCTCGGCGTCGAAGGGTTCGGGAATGTAGAAACGATCGGCTAGCACCACCCCCTTGACCTTCAGCCCTTCGAGCCCCTCTCGGGCGTACCGCCAGATCACGCCATAGGCGCCCTTGTTCTTCATCGCCGGGTAGTAGCGGTTGAACCGCGCCCGCTCCCAGACGTAGTGCATCAGTCCCTGCATGCCCAGGCGCGGCTTCGGCGTCGAGACCTGCGTTGGCAATAACCCCTCACCGTGGAGCGCCCCCGCGGGCGTGGCTCGTCCCGGGTAGCGCACCATCGGGAACGACAGCCGCAGGTCGATCTCCTCGGGAGAGCGCTCGATCGCCGCCTCGCGTAGGAACGCGCCGAGTCCGCTCAGTACGGGGTCCGGCTCGTACGAGGGGCAGGATGGGTGATGCAGGTGCCCCTTGTCGGGCATGCGTTTGACGAGGTATTCCCGGTGCTTGGCGACGTACATCTCGACACCGCCGGGCACACACAGGCACCACGCTCGCTCCGGCGTCCCGTAGATCCGGGCGAGAGCCTCCTGCAGCCGCGCATCCTGCGCATCGAAGCGCACGCCCTTGACGAAGAACCGCTGGCCGTCCATGGCTCAGAGCAGCTCGCTGATGACTTTGCGCAACGGCTGCGGATCGCTCGCCAGCAGGCGTCTGACCGCCTGTGAGGAGATGCCCAGGAGTTGGCCCACCTGCTCGATGGCGCAGCCCCGCTCGGTGAGCCGTCGCGCCACGGTGCGCCGTGCGCTCAGCGCACTGACCCCGGGCAGCCCCGCCTTGCGGAAGATGCGTCGGTAGATCTCCAGGACGGAGCGGCATTTGTGCTGCAGCCCGCCGCCGCAGACCTCGGCGTGGACGGCCATCGGCTCCCCCTCCGCGGTCAGGAACAGCCTGCTGTCCGGGGCCAGTCCGCGGTACGCCCCGCTGCGCCCGGCGCCCTGGCCGCTGCGCAGCCGCTCCACGAGGTACTCATCGATGGCGGCGACGAGCTTCGCATTGGCAAAGAACAGCGGCCGCGCCGCCCCGTTGATGGCCGCCTGCGCCCGCAGGGTCGATTCGACGCGGACGCTGCCGCCCTCCTCCAGGTAGTCGCCCACCTCCAGGCGTGCCACCTCCAGCGGTTTCGCCCCGGTGGCGAACAGCACATAGAGCATGGCGACATCGCGCGCTCGGAAGTGGCTATGAGCACGCGTGATCGCCAAGACGTGATCGAGATCCGCGTCGCTCAGCGCCACACTCCGGCGCGCAACGGGCGATGGCTGCGACGAGGGAAAGCGCGCGATTGCTTCGAGCAAGGCCTCACGTGCGCAACGCAGGTCTGTAATCAGAACGCGTGCACCCGCCGCTACACCCGGCAGGCCGACGCTCGACGCCAGTTCGCGGGCGATGGCCTTGACCCGCTGCTCGACCAGCGTGCGGCTGACGCCCGCCTGGCGGGCGACCTCGGCATAAGGGGTGCCATCCAGTACCTGCCTCAACATGCCCAGGGACTGCGCCATCGATTCCGGACTCACCTGCCCTCTCCCCATCGGCTTTGACCGATGGGATTGCACCGTGTTTGGCGGCCTGCCGCTACCCGGAATGGGGCCGATTTTGGCGGGCTTTCGACATCGGCGCCGTGGGTTCGGGGCAGGCAAACCCTCGCCTTCCCGCGACCAGATCAGTGACGAGCTTGCCGAGTCTGCGGACAAATCCTTGCTAAAGCGCCCTCGGGTGCGACCTCAGTTCGTCGAACCGCAACGGGCGAAAGACGTAGCAGTTGCGTCTTGATTGCGACTGGCTCACCCACACGACAATGCCAAGAGATGCCGCATTCCTCGTGTATCTTGTTGAACTGACGTCCGTTTTTTCTCGGCTGCGGTTGACAGCACCCACAAGGCAGCGTATTTTTTCCGCATATGCAGGAGCTGGCCCTGCGAGCGTTCGGCGAGCCCTAGAAAGTCTCGAAGCGATTCATGCGCTTTTGCTTGCCCGCTGGCGGGCATTCTGCCGCTGCGACGTTCCATTTAGTCCCCACGGCGAGTCCTTTCCAAGCGGGATTTCGTCTCGTGCAGCGATCGTTGCTGTATGTGGCCATTCCATGATGGCTGATCCTGGGTCAACATCCAGGAGCCGGCCGAGCGTCACCGGGCGATTCACGATTGCCAACGACTCCGCCCCTTCAGACCGCGCGGGGAAGAGTTGCATTGAGCACCGTTTCCTGCTCGCCTGACCGCCACACACGTCAAGAAGCTTGGAGCATGAGTGCCACGCTTGGATCGATGCGTTAGGCGTGCGGGCGTCGTGCGTGCGTGCCCCATCCAGCGCGGCACTCGGGGATGCTGCCCTTACAGCTGCCGTGCCGCTCCTACGAAGGCAGAGGATCGGCTCACCGCGGTCGTGGGATCCCGGCCACACGGTGGCTTTCGATCAGCGCTGACACCTGCCATCCCAAATCCCCACGGGCCAACAGACGTCCATGGGAATCGACCAATTTCGTGCTCACGATACATCGATGCAAGACAAGGAGATGAAGCCGTGAATCAAAGAATCATTCGACTACCGCAGGTTCGTGATCTGGTGGGTCTCGGCAAGACTGCCATCTACGACAAGATCAAGACCAACGCTTTCCCGAAGCAGGTTAAGCTCGGGCGAGCCTCTGGCTGGGTGGAAGCTGAAGTGCAAGCATGGATTGATGCCCAAATTGCCGCAAGTCGGCAGCCAGCGGCAAATGGCGGTGCTGCTCATGCGACTTGACTCCTTCCGTCGATTGGCACTCCTGGCTCTTGCACCTGGCACCGCCGACCATTCTTCTTTATGCGTGCAGGAGGATCGCCGCGAAGTGGCCTACGAACGAAAACTACACTGGGGAACCAGAACCGGAAAGATCCGTGACTCGCAGTGAATCAAGATAGTCGGCCCACCGCTGCATCATTCCACGGCGCTCTCGGCGGTACTCAGCGCGATTGTATGCGGCGCGAGTTGCATCGCCTTCGGTGTGCGCAAGTTGCGCTTCGATGACGTCGTACCGTTCGCCACGCTCATTCATAATCGTGGAAGCAGTCGCGCGAAAACCGTGACCGGTCGCCTTGCCCTTGTATCCCATACGATAGATGGCCATCAAAATAGTGTTGTCGCTCATCACAGGATTGTCGCCGTCATGGGCGGGGAAGACGTGTGGGCTGCCATCGCTCAACTGACGCAATCGGTGCAGCACCGCGATCGCCTGCCGAGAAAGCGGAACCCAATGCGGGCGGCGCGCTTTCATCTTCTCTGCCGGAATGTTCCAGTCGGCCTTGACCACATCGATGTCGGACCATTGCGCCGTGCGCAATTCATTGGTACGAACCCAAGTCAGGATCAGCAGTCGGATGGCGAGCTTGGTCAGCTCTCTGCCATCCCACTTGTCTAGTCTGGCAAAGAAAGCAGGAAGTTCGGAGGCAGGCAGTGCTGCGTAGTGGAGCGCTTTCCCTCTCGGCTTCAATGCGCCCTTGAGATCTGCAGCCGGGTCCCGCTCACATCGTCCCGTCGCGATGCCGTAGCGAAAAATCTCCCCGCAGCGTTGCCGAACACGAGCCAGCTTTTCAAGTTTGCCCCGCGCCTCAAGCTTGCGCAGCGTCTTGAGCAGCATCGGAACATCGATTCGAGCGATGGAAATGGAACCGAGATCGGGAAAGATCTCTTCCTCGAGAGATAGCCTTACGGCCTCGGCATGGCCGGCCGTCCAGAGATGTCGGCGCCTCTCGAACCATTCGTTTGCCACGATCTCGAACACGTTGGCCGCGTCTGCGGCAGCTTGTGCCTGCGCCTGCCTTTCCGCATCCTTCCGTGCGCGCGCTTCGGCGGTCGGATCGACGCCAGCACTGAGCCTCGTCTTCGCCACCTGCAGCTTTTCACGGGCTCTTCGCCGCTTCTCTACGGAAGAAGGGGATGGCTGACATCCCGGAAACCGTGTATCCAGCTGGGTTCTCTAAGGACACAGGCGGGTACACGATATGGGAGCAGCCATCCCGGTAGGGATTATGGGGTATCAGGGGCAGGTTATCGAGCGGGTTGAGCACGACGCAGAGTGCGCAACCGTGCGCATTTCTTGCCGGCGTGATCGGCGGGTCAAACCGATTGCTGCTGGGATAGGGCGATGCGGGAGCGTTCATCGGCTCAAGCGGCGCTGGATCAGCGACCTGCCACTGTTTGGTCAGGCATGCCAGGTCGAGATTGAGTATGCCGAGGTGTTCATCAGTCCCTCGGTGGTGCGGGTGGAACTGCTGCCGTTTGTCGAGCCCACGACGCGGGTTACCAAACGCTACGCACTGCTGATTTCGGGCCTTTGCCGCCACATGCCGATTTCGGCGGTGGCTCGGCACACGGGGCTGCGCTGGGCCACGATCAAGTCGATCGACAAGGCGTATCTTGCGCACACGATCAAGCCGGTGTCGCCGCAGACGCTGGAAGGCATTCGCTATCTCGGTGTTGACGAGGTGGCGCGCGCCAAGGGACAGGACTACCTGACGTTGGTCTACGATCTGTCGCCTGGCGCGAACTGCGGGCGGATTCTGTGGATCAAGGAGGGGCGCGATAGCGCGGTGCTGTGTGAGTTTCTCGATGCCCTGAGCGAGCAATGCGCCGCTGGCATCGAGGCTGTGGCGATGGACATGGGGGCCGCCTACATCGCCGCCACAAAGGCAAGCTTGCCCAGCGCTGTCATCGTCTTCGACCGCTTTCACATCATGCAGATGTTCTCGACGGTGATTCGCGATTGTCGCCGTGCCGAGTTCAAGGCCGCCAAGACCTTGGGCGACCTGAGTGGGCAGGAGGCGATCAAGGGCAGCCTCTACCTGCTGCTGTCCAATCGCGACAAGCTCAAGGAGAGCGATCAGGGCCGGCTCGACACGTTGCTCGCGCAGAACGAGCCCCTCAACAAGCTCTACACGCTGAAGGAGCAATTGCAGCGCCTGTGGCATCAGCCAGGTTCGACGGCCGAGATGGCTGCACGCCTGGACGACTGGTGTGGCATGGCGCAGGCCGCAAAGATCACCGGCCTGTCGAAGTTCGTCAAGACCTTGCAATCCCACCGCACCGGTATCTGCAATTGGGCCGATCACCCGATCAGCACTGCCCGTCTGGAGGCCGGCAACGTCAGTATTGCTCTGCTGCGCCGACGCGCCAGAGGCTTCCGCGACACCGAGTACTTGAAGCTCAAAATCTATCAAACCAACACTCCGGACGCCCCTTCCATGCTCTTCTCACACTTATCCACGAAGAGCACCGTATGAAAGCGGCGAAGAGCCTTTTCACGGGCCTCTTTCAGGCCTACGGTCGGATACACCCCGAGCGCAAGCTGGCGCTCCTTACCCTCCACCCGATACTTCACACGCCAGTACTTCGAACCGTTGGGATGGACTAAGAGATACAGTCCGCCGCCATCGTAAAGTTTGCGTGGCTTTTCAGCCGGAGCCGCGTTTCGGCATTCCGTGTCGGTCAACGGCATGGGGGCACAACCTCAGAGACACAAAACCCTGTGCCCCCAAAATGCCCCCAAAAGTGTCCGGCTGCAAGCGAACCGCACGGAAAGTCCGCGAACGTCGAACTGGCCCTGCACCAATGAAAAGCCCCGACTGGCGGGGCTTTGGCGGACGTCATCGAACTGGCTCGAACGGCAAACTGGCGGAGAGGGCGGGATTCGAACCCGCGTTAGGCTATTAACCTAAACACGCTTTCCAGGCGTGCGACTTAAACCGCTCATCCACCTCTCCGCGGAAGGCGCGGATTCTAGCAAACTCCCCGGCCTTGCGGCGGCCGGGCGGCGCCGAGCCCAGGGCGATCGTATGAACCGTTCCCTGCCCCCCCAAGCGGAGCGAGGGAACGGTGCTGCCACGTTCATGCCCTGTCACTGAGTCTTGCCGGCACCCGCGCATGCCCCAATCCCTGGCCTGCCCCCCCAGCAGCGGACTCAGGCGGCGCCGTTCAGATCCTGCAGCCACCTGCCGCGACTTCGCGCGTTTCATCGTCGAGCAGAGCCGCGGCGGCGGCATCGAGCATCCATACCAGCCGGCCCTGAATCGGGGAAATCAGTTGGGCGGGCTGGCGCATCGGCTCATGGGGTCCACGCAGCGCCGTCCAAACGATCTGTGCCTTGGCGCTGCCGGCGACGACGAAACCGACGCAGGCGGCGTTGTTGAATACCGGCACGCTGAGGCTGATGCGGCCCATGCTGCCCGGGGAGCCAGGGCTCGTCACCACCAGCCGGCGGCGGCCTTCCAGCGCCGCGCTGCCGGGAAACAGCGACGCGACATGACCGTCCGTGCCCAGGCCGAGCAGCGCCAGGTCGAACCGCGGGAACTCGCTGGGCGACAGTTGGAAGAACAGGCGCAGTTCGTCCTCGTAGGCCTGCGCCGCGGACTCCAGATCGGGCGATTCCCCGGCCATGCGATGCACGTTTTCCGACGGCACCGGCACCCGGGACAGCAGCGCCTGCAGCGCCATGCGGTAGTTGCTTTCGGGATGGTCGGGGCCTACGTGGCGCTCGTCGCCCCAGAAAAAGTGGATCTTCTCCCAAGGTACCGTGGCGCGGATCGCCGCGTCCTCGGCCAGCAGTTCGTAGAGCCCCCGGGGCGTCGAACCGCCCGCCATGGCAACGCAAAACCTGCCCTTCCTTTCAACCGTCTGCTGCGCAAGTCGGGCGAAGCGTTGTGCCGCCGCCCGGTAGAGACTGACTTCATCCTTCTCGATGCAGATTTCCGCGCTCATCGCTTGCCCCCCGCTCCAGTTCGCGCGCCGGCAGGACGCCGGCGCCGCTTGCTTGGCACTACTGCCTGCCACTGCTGCGCCAGGCGCGGCCGTCGCGCGCCATCAGTTCGTCCGCCTCCTTCGGCCCCCAGGTGCCGGCGGCATAGTTGGGAAAGTTGCGCGGCGCCAGCGCCCGCCACACGTCGAGCACCGGCGTCACGACGTTCCACCCCGCCTCGACCATGTCCGCACGCTGGAACAGCGTCTGGTCGCCGATCATGCAGTCGTAAAGCAGGCGCTCGTAGCCGGTGCTGGGGCTGCTGCCGAAGTAGTCCGCGTAGCAGAAGTCCATCTCCACCGCCCCCTGGCGCATGACCGGCCCTGGTACCTTGGCGCCGAAGCGCAGCGCGATGCCCTCGCTGGGCTGCACCCGGATCACCAGCTGGTTGGTGGTGAGCTCGCCCATGCCCGTCTTGCGGAACAGCATGAGCGGCGCACGCCGGAACTGGATGACGATTTCGGTGGCGCGCCCGGCCAGGCGCTTGCCGGTGCGCAGGTAGAAGGGCACGTCGGCCCAGCGCCAGTTGTCCAGGGTGAGCTTGAGGGCGACGAAAGTCTCGGTGGCGGAGCCGGGCGGCACGTTGGCCTCTGCGCGGTAGGCCGCCGCGCGCTGCCCATCCGCCATGCCCTCGCCATACTGGCCGCGCACCGTGCGCGTCAGCACATCCTCCGGCGAGAGCGGCGCGACGGCGTTGAGCACCTTGGCCTGCTCGTCGCGCACCGCGTCGGCGCTGAAGGAGATCGGCGGCTCCATCGCGGTCAGCGACAGGAGCTGGAACAGGTGGTTGGGCACCATGTCGCGCAGCGCGCCCGAGCCGTCGTAGTAGCCGCCGCGGGTCTCGACGCCTACAGTCTCGGCGGCAGTGATCTGCACGTGGTCGATATAGCGCCGGTTCCAGATCGGCTCGAAGATGCTGTTGCCGAAGCGGAACACCATCAGGTTCTGCACCGTCTCCTTGCCCAGATAGTGGTCGATGCGATAGATCTGCCGCTCCGCCAGCACCTGCCTGATATCGGCGTTGAGGGCGCGGGCCGACTCCAGGTCGCGGCCGAAGGGTTTCTCGACGATGACGCGACGCCACTGGCCGTTGTCTTCCCGCGCCATGCCCGCTGCGCCGAGCTGGCGCACGATCTCGCCGAAGTGCCCCGGCGCCACCGCCAGGTAATGGAAGTGGTTGCCGTGCGTGCCATGCTCGGCGCCGAGTTCGGCGATGCGCCCGCGCAGCTGCTGGTAGGCCTGCGGGTCATCCACCGATCCGCGCACGAAGTGGATGCGGCGGGCAAGCGACTCCCAAACCTCGGCATCGATCGCGCCCTTGACGAAGCTGTGCAGCGCCTCGCCCAACTGCTGACGGAAGGTCTCGGTGGTGAGGTCACGCGTGGCAAAACCGACCACCGCGAAATGGCTCGACAGCAGCCGATCCTTCGCCAGGTTGTAGAGCGCGGGTATGAGTTTGCGCTTCGTCAGATCGCCGCTGGCGCCAAAGATCACCATGACGCAAGGATCGGCGACCTGACCCTGGGCAAGCACCTCGGCGACCGATGCCTCGATGCTCACTTCAGGCGTCCTTGGGCATTTCGTGGTGGCCGTCGAATTCGAAGCACGTCCCCGACAGCACCCTGCTGGCGAAATCGCCCTCGCCCCGCGAAGCAAAGCGCTGGAACAGCGCCGCGGTGAGTACCGGCGACGCGCCCACCGCACCCGCGCCCGCCAGCGCCTGCACCGGCCCGGGACTGCGGTTCCAGAGCACACACTCATGGCCGGCACGCAACTGACGCCGCACCACGTTCGCGCCCATCTTGCCCAAGCCTATCATGCCGATTCCCATGGATTCCCCTTGTGTCGCGGCGGACCGAGGGATCGGTTCCTCAGTTCACCATAGTCGCCCGGAGTTCGCCCTGCCTTGCCCACGGGCTCGCGGGAGCTAGGCCGGCTCCCTGCGGCTGTCGCCCTCCAGACTCGGATAGCGCACGTGCTCGACGAGTTCCCGCACCTGCGCGTCAGGCGACGGCGTGAGGAGGCTGACCACGATCAGCACCGCAAAACCGACAGGGATGCCGAATATTCCCGCCGAGATCGGATTGATGTCGAACCAGGCGGCTTTCATGCTGCCGCCGAAGAACGGGTGGGTGATCGCCGCATAGTAGATCGTCGTGCCCAGCCCCGCCAGCATGCCGAGCACCGCGCCCCACTTGTTGGCGCGCTTCCAGAAGATGCCCATGACCAGCGCCGGAAAGAAGGTCGCCGCGGCGAACGAGAAGGCGAGACTCACCAGGAACAGGATGCTGTCCGGCTTGAGCGAGGCAACGTAGGCGGCGATCAGCGCCACCACCAGCAGCACCAGCTTGGACATGGTCAGCCGGCCCTGGGTCGAGGCCTGGGGGTCGATCATCCTGTAATACACGTCGTGGGACAGGGCGTTGGCGATGGTCAGCAGCAGGCCGTCGGCGGTGGACAATGCCGCCGCCAGCCCTCCGGCCGCCACCAGGCCCGATATGACGTACGGCAGGCCGGCGATCTCCGGTGTCGCCAGTACGATGACGTCGGTGTTGAGGCTCAGTTCGGCGAGCTGCAGGATGCCGTCGCCGTTGATGTCGGTGACCTTGATCAGCCCCACCTTGCCCCACGAGGCGACCCAGGCCGGCAAGTGGGCGATGCTGCTGCCGACAAGCTCGCTGTAGACCGTCCACTTGGCGAACACCGCATAGGCAGGCGCGGTGACGTAGAGCAGGAGGATGAAGAACAGCGACCAGAACACCGAGTGCCGCGCCGCCCGCACCGAGGGTGTGGTGTAGTAGCGCGCCAGCACGTGGGGCAGCGACGCCGTCCCCACCATCAGGCAGATCACCAGGGTGATGAAGTTGAGCCGCGCGCTGGCCGAGGCTTCGGCGTCCGCTCCGGGGTGGGCCTCGGCGTGCCCGGCGGGCCTTCTGGCGGCGCTGGCGTTGGCATCCCGCGCCCGCGCCCACGCGGCGCGGGCTTCCTCCGGCGTCTCGGGCAGTTGGGCCAGCGCCCGCTCCGCCGCCGCTATCTCCCGCGCCGAGGTACCCTGAACCCTCAGGTCGCCGACGCTGCGCCGCAGCGCCTCGCGCTCGACCTCGAGGGACGGCGGCAGCCCCTGAATCCTGGCGTCGAGGGCGTCGGCACGCTCCTTGAACCGGGCGCGCACGTCGGCCTCCCGCGGCTGATCGAACAAGGCCTTCTCCCGTTCGCCCAGCCGCTCCAGGACGCCGCCATAGACGGCCTGGGGCACCGGCACCCCCGTCACCTTGTAGGACATCATCACGACCGGGATCAGGTAGGCGATGATCAGCACGATGTACTGCGCGACCTGGGTCCAGGTCACGGCCCGCATTCCGCCGAGGAACGAGCACACGAGCACTCCCGCCAGGCCGACGAACACGCCGATCTCCAGCGACAGCCCGACGAAGCGGCTGGTGATGATGCCCACGCCATAAATCTGCGCCACCACGTAGGTGAAGGAGGCGAGGATCGTCCCGGCCGCGCCCACGCTGCGAGCCATGTTGCCGCCGTAGCGGGCACCCAGGAAATCGGGAATCGTGAACTGGCCGAACTTGCGCAGGTAAGGGGCGAGGAGCAGCGCCACCAGCACGTAGCCGCCGGTCCATCCCATGACGAAGGCAAGCCCCTGGTAGCCGCTGAAGTAGAGCGTTCCGGCCAGGCCGATGAAGGAGGCCGCACTCATCCAGTCGGCACCCGTGGCCATGCCGTTGAACACCGCCGGAACGCGCCGCCCCGCCACGTAGTACTCGGCCACGTCGGCGGTGCGGCTCATGATGCCTATGCCGGCGTAGAGCGCGATGGTGGCGAACATGAAGGCGTAGCCGATGTACCGCGGGGCAAGCCCCAGGCGTTCCGCCACTGCCAACACGACGACAAAGAGCGCAAAGCCGCCGGTGTAGAAGCCGTAGTACTTCCCGAGCGCCCCCGAGAACTCTCCCCGCGACCGGGGCCCCCTCACGGCTCCCGCTCCTCCACGCCGTAAGCACGATCGAGCCGATCCATCACCCGGGCGTAGATGCCGATCAGCAGCACGTAGACGATCAGCGAGCCCTGTGCCCCCATGTAGAAACCCAGCGGCCAGCCGAACAGCACCACGCGGTTCAACTCCTGCGCCCAATACACCGGGGCGAAGGTCACGGCGGCCCAGACCAGCAGCAGCAAGGCAGTAAGCCGCAGATTCTTCGACCAGTACTGCCGGTGCCGCGTCGTGGGCCGCATCGGGTCGTGCTACAAGCGGTAGTCCATCGCCAGGCGATTCTGGAGCTTGCGCGCCTGTTTGAACGATTCCTTGAGGATGCGGCGGTCGAGTTCGTTGAGCTGGTCCGGATTGACCCGGTTGGCCGCGCCCTCGGGGCCTTCGAGTTTCTGCTGGCGGCGCAACCGCAGCAACTGAATGAAGTAGAAGCCGTCGATGATGGCGGCGATATCGTCGCGGTCGAAGGCCATGCGCTGTGCCACGGCCCGCAGACGCTGCGCCGTGCCGGTGTGAGGCACGCCCTTCGCCAGGGCGAAGATGCGCGCCGCATCGACGAAGGGCCGCGCGCCGTACATCTTCAGGTCCAGGGTGTGCGGATACTCCTTCTTGTCGTCATAGACGAAGTCGCGCAGCAACCCAAGGGGCGGCGCGCATTGCAGCGCGTTCTGCACCATGTGGCGCAGGAACAGCGCCGCGCCGCCGGTGTGGGCCAGCAACCAGTCGCGCAGCGCGTCCGACAGTTCGTCCTCGCCGTAGAGCGGACGGAAGTCGAAAAAGATCGCGGCGTTTAGCAGCGCATGGGGCTGGGCGTCGTGGATCCACTCCGAAAACTGGCCCTCCCACTCTTCCAGCGAGAGGCACCAATGCGGGTTGCCCGCCATGATGTTGCCCTTGCACAGCGGGAAGCCGCAGGCATCGAGCTTGCGGTTGACCTCCTGCGCGAAGGGCAGGAAGCGCTCGCGCAGCACCTTTGCCTCGTCGGCCGACGCCGCCTCGAAAATGATGCCGTTGTCTTGATCGGTGGACAGCGTCTGTTCCAGCCGCCCTTCCGAACCCAGCGCCACCCAGCACCATTTCACGTCGGGTACCGGCAGTTCGTCCAGGGTTAGTTCGATGATGCGCAGCGTCAGCAGGTCGTTCAGCGTCGAGATGAAATGGGTGAGGGGCTCGGCGCCGACCCCCTGCGCGATCATGGTGTCGATGAGCCGTCGGATGTCCCGCGCCGAGGCCTGGAGGTGCGCCAGGTCGCCCGCCTCGCGGATCTCCTGGCTGATCTCCTTGACCCCCACCCGCTGAAGGGCGAACAGGTCGTTCTGCGAGACGATGCCCACCAGGCGCTGCTCCGCATCCACCACCAGCAGGTGGCGCAGCCCGCGCCGCGCCATGGCCAGTGCTGCCTGGTAGGCGGTGGCCTGGGGCCGCAGCGTCACCAATTGCGCGGTCATCACCGCGGAGATTGGCTGCTCCAGGTCGCACGTCTTGAGCGCCACGCGCCGCAGCAGATCCTGCAGCGTGAAGATGCCCACCGGTCTGCGGCCATCGCCATCGCCTTCGGCAACGATGATCGAGCCGATGCGCTTTTCCTCCATCGTCTTGAGCGCAAAGCCTATGTTGGCGTCGGGCGGCACGGTCACCGGCGCGCGGCGCATCACGGCGGACAAGGGGCTGTAGAGCGAGAGGTATTCGCCCTGAGGGACGCTGGCTTGGGTATCGGTATCCATGATTGTGTGAATTCGCGCCGGCTAGTATTTCACCCGCGCGTAATAGGTCTGCTGGGCCGCCTCGCGCGCCTCACGCAGGGTGCGGATGCCCTTCTCGGCGAGCAGGGGAATCATCTTGAGAAACACCTCCCCGGTGACGATGGCATCGCCCAGCGCGGTGTGGCGGCCGATCACGTTGATACCCAGCCGCTCGGCGATCGCCTCCAGGCGGTGGGAGTCCTGGTTGGGGTGGATCACCGCCGAAAGCAGCAGCGTGTCGAGCACCGGCTGGGTGAAGCGTATGCCGGTGGATTGCTCCTTCATCTGCAGAAAGCGCATGTCGAAGGCGGCATTGTGGGCGACCAGCACGGTTTCCTCGCAGAAGGCGTGGAAACCGGGCAGCACCTGGTCCATGGTCGGCTGACCGACCAGCATCGCGTCGGTGATGCCGTGGATCGGGATCGATTCGGGGGTCAGGCGTCGGCGCGGGTCCACCAGCTGCTCGAAGTTCTCGGCGCGCAGCATGCGGCCATTGACGATGCGCAGCGCGCCGAACTGGATGATCTCGTCCCCGGCCGAAGGGTCGAGGCCGCTGGTTTCCGTATCGAACACCGTGTAGGTCAGCTCCGTCAGCAGCCGGTCGTCGAGTTCGTGGCTGCCTTCGGACATCTTGAACAGGTCGAAGTCGTAGTACTCCGGGCGGCTCTGGGCGTGCAGCACCGCCTCCGGTGCCACCGCCTGCTGCGGCGTGGCGCAGGGGATGAGCAGCCGGAAGTAGAAGCGTTGGGCCGCCTTCTCGCGCTGGCTCCAGATCTCGCCATCGTGACGCTCGATCACGTCGCGCAAAGTCAGCGGGCTGTCTTCGCCGCCCACCGTCATGGCGTCCAGTTCCCAGTTGAGCAGCACCTCGGAGGCCACCACCGCACCCGACCAGATCAGGTCCAGGTGCGCCAGCCGTCCCGCAGCCGAGAGGCGGAACCTGACTTCCCGTATGTCATAATCCTCCTTCAGGCGATGGGCGAGGTAGGTGAGTCCCTGGAGCAGCGAGAAGCTGTCCACCCGCATCCACAGGGTCTCGTCCACGTTCTCGGTCTTGGTCGGCAGCCCGACCCGGCTTTCGATGCGCCGCTGCGCCGCCTGGATCAGGTCCACGCCCAGCATCTCCTCCAGCGGCCAGCGCACCTTGAGGGCGTCAGCGAACTGGTTGACGGTCTGGTCGAGGCGCTGGCTCATGGCGCGCACTTCGTCGCGCACCATGTTGATGAAGCTGTCGCGCTGCGCGGCCTCCATGTCCGGATAGTCGGCGAGGGTCTCGACGGCGGCCCGGATGCTGCCCAGCGGCGCGCGGCTGCCCTCGGTCAGGGATTGCAGCATCTGGTCGCGCTTGGTCTCGGTTTCGAAGCTGCGGGTGATGTTGTCGAGCATCAGCACATAGCCGCTTATCTGGCGCTCCGGCGAGCGCCCGGGCGGCGCCGACGGGCGATCCGACTCGCTTTCCTCCGCCTGTGCGCCGCTCAGCACCGGCGCCATCTGAACCCGGATCAACTGGCCGGCGCGGGTGGTGGTGACGAAGTTGGCAACCGGCTGCGAGCCCTCCCGCTTGAGCCGGTGCTGGATGTTCTCCAGCGCATGGGTGATCAGGTTGCGCTCGAACATCGAGAAGATCGAGCGTCCGAGCCCGATCGGCGCGCCGCCGCCGGCGACGTTATCGGCGAGTACCTTGAACTGCAGCCGCGCACGGTTGTTGTAGAGGATGATGCGCCCGTCCAGATTGCACACCACCACACTCTGGGTAAGCTCGGACATGAGCGCCGCCAGACGGTTGCGCTCCTCCTCGACCTTCAAGCGCGCCTCGCGGATCTTTTCCGCCACGTCGCGCTGGAGCGCATCGCGCTGGTCGGCCAGATCGTTCACCGCCTGCACCAGCGGCAGGAATTCCGATGCGCCACCGTGTTCCAGCCGCCGCTCGCGGTTGGCGCCCAGGATGAGCCGGGCCTCCTCCGCCAGCCGCAGCAGCGGATGGACGTAGGCGTTGAAGGCGAAGCGCAGCACCAGTCCCACCGCCGCCGCACCGACCATCAGCATGAACACGACGAGGCCTGCGCGCTGGATCAGCGCCTCCTCCAGCACGAAGCGCTCCTGGGGCACGAAGTCCGCCCAGATGGCGCCGGCGATGAGCGCGAAGCCGGTGCCGAGGAACACCAGGGCACCGGCCAGCGTGAGGTAGAACTTGACCGCGGGTTTCATTCGAGTTCTTTCTTTTCTTCACGACGGGCGCCCGAGGCGGGCGCTGCCCGGCTCACAGCCCCAGCATCTGCTTCGCCTGGGCCACCAGATCCTTGGTGGAGAAGGGCTTGGTCATGTAGGCATCGGCCCCCAGCGCCAAGCCCTTGGCGACCTCGGTGTCGCGCCCCTTGGCGGTGAGCATGATCACCTTGATGCCCTGCCAAGCCGGCGTAGCGCGGATCTGCTGACACACCTCGAAGCCATTCTTCTTCGGCAGCATGACATCCAGCAGCACCAGGTCCGGGATCTCCGCCGCGATCGTCTCCAGCGCGGCGTCGCCGTCGCCGGCCACGAACACCTTGAAGCCCTCGCGCTTCATGAGGAATTCCAGCGAGATGACGATGTTGGGCTCGTCATCGACTATCAGCACTTTCTTGCTCATCGTCTCCTGTCCTCCCGAACCTCTTTGCGTCCGCCGCTCCACTGCGCCGGCCTAGGGTGCCGTCGCAGGGCTGCAGGCCGAGTCGAGCCGAGCCGCGGCGGATCCGACGGCCGCCCCCTCCTGCGCAACCGCCTCCAGCGGCAGCGTGAATACGAAGGTCGCCCCCCTGCCCTGCTCGCTCTCCACCCACAGGCGACCGCCGAAATACTCCACGATCTGGCGGCTGATCGGCAAGCCCAGACCGGTGCCCTGGGGTTTGTCGGTCAGCACGCTCCCGCCCTGGCGGAACTTCTCGAAAATCAGCGCCTGGTCCTCGCCGCGGATGCCCGGCCCGTTGTCCTGCACCTCCACCCGCAGCGCGCCGGCCTCCTGCCGCAGCCGCACCTCGACCCGGCCGGTGTCGCGGGCGACGAACTTCACGGCATTGGACAGCAGGTTCAGCATCACCTGGACCAGCCGGTCGCGGTCGGCGACGATCGCCGGCACCCGGACCGCAAACGCGGTATCGAGCCGCACCCCCTTGTCCTTGTAGAGCTGGCTGGTGGCGGCGATGGACTGCTCGACCACTTCCTTCAGGTCCAGCTCGGCCAGTTCCCATTCGGCATTGCCCGACTCGATCTTGGCCATGTCCAGCACCTGATTCACCAAGCGCGTCAGGCGCTCGGTCTCGCTGGTGATGATGCCGAGGAAATTGTGCCGCTCCGCCTCGTCCATTTCCGGATTGTCCAGCAGAATCTCGGAGAAGGCACGGATCGAGGTGAGCGGCGTGCGCAGTTCGTGGGTCACCGAGGACATGAAGTCGTCCTTGAGCCGGTCCAGTTCCTGCAGCCGCTCATTGGCGGCACGCAGGTCGCGAGTCGCGGCCTCGAGCTCGCGCAGACTTCTCCTCGATCTGGCGACTGTAGGCCCGCACTTGCGAGGCCTCGTCGAGGATGTTCATCACCTCGTCCAGGCCCAGCGGTTCCTCCTTCACCACCGAGGACACCATCACCCGCGCCGAGGCCGAGCCGATGGCGCCGGCGAGCTGACTCTCGGCGAAATGCACCAGCCCGGCATCCGCGTCGAGATCGTCCGGCGAGGCGAGGCCGCGCTGGCGGGCGTAGCTGGCGAAGCTCGCCAGCGCCCGCTCCGGCCCGAGGAAGCGCCCGACCAGCGCCAGCAGATCGTCAACGCGGGCACTGCCGCGCCAGAACTGGGAGCCGCCCTCCTGGGCGCCGTGTCTGAAGACATCGACGAACAATGTCGCCTGGCCGGTTTCCACCGCGTCGGGCCGCCCGGCCAGGGAAACGCCGACGTAGGCGCCGATGTTGGCGAGCATGCTCCACAGCATGCAGTGGCTGATCTCGTCCAGCCCGGCGAGGCCGAGGAGCTGCTGCGGCCTGAGAAGCTCGATGCCCAACAGCCCCTCCTGGAGAAAGTCCGCCGGCAGCCAGCCCGACTTGGCGAAGGACGGCAGCAGCAAGGTGTAGATCCACAGCGCAAAGCCCGCACTCAGGCCGGCGATGGCGCCGCTGCGTGTGCCGCCCTTCCAGAACATACCGCCGAATATGACCGGAGCGAACTGCGCCACAGCCGCGAAGGAAATCAGACCGATGCCCACCAGCGCATAGGCCTCGCCGGCGACGCGGAAGTAGATGTAGCCCAACATCAGGATCACTGCGATTGCGCCGCGCCGCACCGCCAGCAGCAGACCCGACAGGTCGCTGCGCTGCTGCAGGCTTTCCCAGCGTTGGCGTAGCAGAACCGGCATCACCAGGTCGTTGCACACCATCGTGGACAAGGCGATGGTCTCGACGATGATCATGCCGGTGCCCGCCGAGAGCCCGCCAATGAACACCAGCAGCGTCAGCAGCTCCTGCTGCCGCGCCATGGGCAAAGTCAGCACGAAGGTATCGGCGTCCACCGTTCCCGCGGGGAAGTGCATCAAGCCGCCGAGGGCGATGGGCAGCACGAAGACGTTGATCAGCAGCAGGTAAAGCGGAAACAGCCAGATCGCCTTGCGCAGGTGGTTCTCGTTGACGTTCTCCACCACCGCGATCTGGAACTGGCGCGGCAGGAACATGATCGAGAGCATGGCGAGGAAGGTGAGCCAGGCCCAGCTGCCGAAGTTGGTCGTCGATCCCACCGTCATCAGGGAGGCCAGCCGCGGCACCTCCTCGGCGCGCGCGAAGATGTCGGCGATGCCGCCGTACATGCCGAAGGTGACGAACAGCCCGACGGCGATGAATGCCACAAGTTTGACGACGGACTCGAAGGCGATCGCCGCCACCATGCCCTCGTGGCGCTCGGTGGCGTCGAGGTGGCGGGTGCCGAACAGGATGGTGAAGGCGGCCAGGATGAGGGCGATGTAGAGCGTGCTGTCCTGCAGCATCGGCATGGTGCCGGCGCGCGCCGGCATGACGATCTCGGGATAGTTGAGCAGGATGGTGAAGCTGTTGGACACAGCCTTCAGTTGCAGCGCGATATAGGGAATGATGCCCACCACCGCGATGATGGTGACCAGCCCCCCCAGCGCCTGGCTCTTGCCGTAGCGCGAGGCGACGAAGTCGGCGATCGACGTGATGCGGTTGGTCTTGCTGATGCGGATCATCTTCAGCATGACGAACCACCACAGCGCCAGCATCAGCGTCGGGCCCAAGTAGATCGGCAGAAAGCCGATGCCGGTGGACGCGGCACGCCCGACGCTGCCGTAGAAGGTCCAGGTGGTGCAATACACCGCCAGCGACAGGGCGTAGATGTAGGGATTGGCAATCAGCGAGCGCCCGGCATCGGCGCGCTTGTCGCCATACCAGGCGATGGCGAACAGCAGCCCCAGGTAAGCGAAGGAGACGGCAACGATCACCCAGCCCTGGAGCATGGCTCAGCCCCCCCTCCGCCGCTCGCGGTGGAGGGCCGGAGTGGGGGCAGGCGCGGTTGACACTGCCGTCACAGCCACTCAGTCCCTCCGACGCTCGATGACCCAGGCCATCAGACCGATCAACGCGGCCCAGGCGAGGAACAGATAGGCATAGAGCAGCGGCACGCCGAACACATCCACCGGCCGGTTGAACAGGACCAGCAGGGGATAGTTGAACAGCACGCAGCCGAACAGGAACAGGCCCACCAGCCGCTGCCCGGTGATCCAGGAATGATTCACCCGAGACTCCTCCTCCATTCCATCGGAATGAGCCGCCCCGTCTGCGCGGGGCAGGCCGCGCAGCGATTATATGCTGCGGCCGCCTGTCGCCATTCCCGACGCATCCCGATGTGAAAAAGGGCGCCGCAGCGCCCTTTCCCTTGACTTTGCCCTTGCGATCAGGCGGTGTTCTTCAACTGCTCCAGGATCGCCGGGTTCTCCAGCGTCGAGGTGTCCTGGGTGATGTCCTCGCCCTTGGCCAGCGACCGCAGCAGGCGGCGCATGATCTTGCCGGAGCGGGTCTTGGGCAGGTTGTCGCCGAAGCGGATGTCCTTGGGCTTGGCGATCGGCCCGATCTCCTTGCCCACCCAGTTGCGCAGTTCGTTGGCGATCTTCACCGCCGCATCGCCGGTAGGCCGCGCCTGCTTCAGCACCACGAAGGCGCAGATCGCCTCGCCGGTCAGGTCGTCGGGACGGCCCACCACCGCGGCTTCGGCAACCAGCGGGTTTGCCACCAAGGCGGACTCGATCTCCATGGTCCCCATGCGGTGGCCGGAGACGTTGAGCACGTCGTCGATGCGGCCCATGATGGTGAAGTAGCCGGTCGCGGCATTGCGCACCGCGCCGTCGCCGGCAAGGTAGAGCTTGCCGCTGAAATCCACCGGGTAGTAGGACTTCTTGTAGCGATCGGGGTCGCCCCAGATGGTGCGGATCATCGACGGCCAGGGCTTCTTGACCACCAGGAAGCCGCCCTGTCCCCAGGGCACGTCTGTGCCGGTCTCGTCGACGATGGCGGCCTGGATGCCGGGGAACGGCAGGGTGCAGGAGCCGGGCACCAGCGCCGTCACCGGCAGCGGGGTGATCATGTGGCCACCGGTCTCGGTCTGCCAGAAGGTGTCCATGATCGGGCAGCGGCCGCCACCGACCTCGTTGTAGTACCACATCCATGCTTCGGGGTTGATCGGTTCACCGACGGAACCCAGCAGGCGCAGCGACGAGAGGTTGTACTTCCTCGGCAACTCCCCGCCGGCCTTGATCAGCGAGCGGATGGCGGTGGGCGCCGTGTAGAAGATGCTGACCTTGTGGTCCTGGATCATCTTCCAGAAGCGGCCGGCGTCCGGGTAGGTCGGTACGCCCTCGAACATGATCTCGGTGCCGCCGCAGGCCAGCGGGCCATAGGCGATGTAGGTGTGGCCGGTAACCCAGCCGATGTCCGCCGTGCACCAGAAGACGTCGTTCGGCTTGAGGTCGAACACCCACTTCATGGTCAGGATGGCGTGCAGCAGGTAGCCGCCGGTGGAGTGCTGAACGCCTTTGGGCTTGCCGGTGGAACCGGAGGTGTAGAGCAGGAACAGCGGATGCTCGGCACCAACCCACTCCGGCTCGCAGGTCTCGGACTGGCCGTCGGCGATGTCGTGCCACCACAGGTCGCGCCCGGCCACCATGTTGCAGGCGCCGCCGGTGCGCTTGTAGACCACCACGGTCTTGATCGACTCGCAGCCGCCCAGGTTGATGCCCTCGTCCACCGCGGGCTTGAGAGGAATGTTCTTGCCGCCGCGGCACTGCTCGTCGGCGGTGATCACCGCCACCGCGCCGGCGTCCTGGATACGTTCCTGCAGGCTCTTGGCAGAGAAGCCGCCGAACACCACCGAGTGGATGGCGCCGATGCGGGCGCAGGCCTGCATCGCCACCACGCCCTCGATCGACATCGGCATGTAGATGATGACGCGGTCGCCCTTCTTGATGCCCTGGGCCTTGAGCGCGTTGGCGAACTTGGCTACGCGGGTCAGCAGATCCTTATAGGTGGCCTTGCTGACCTGGCCGCCGTCGGCCTCGAAGATGATCGCCACCTTGTCGCCCAGGCCGGCCTTCACCTGGCGGTCGAGGCAGTTGTAGGAGACGTTCAACTCGCCGTCGGCGAACCACTTGAAGAACGGCGCCTCGCTATCGTCCAGGGACTTGGTGAAGGGCTTGTGCCACTCCACGTGTTCCTTCGCCAACCGCGCCCAGTAGCCCGCGTAATCCTGCTCCGCCTCCTTGCACAGGGCCTCGTAGGCCGCCATGCTGCCGATCGTGGCGTTCTTGATCGTCTGCTCGGAGGGCTGGAACACACGGGTTTCCTGCATCACGGAATTGATAGCGGTCATCTGGGCAGTCTCCTCATGCTCATGAATTAAGGGAAATCGATCCGTCCTCGCCGCTGCGACGACAGGGCGGGACAGGGCAAGCCTGCTTTGTCGGGTTCTTGCCCTCTCGGGAGGGCGATATTCTAGGATAATTCATCGATTAAACAGAATAATTCTTACGTCGCACTTACGCGGGCCGGGGCAGAACCCTTGGCGGCAAGACCTGCGATGTACAATCCGCCGCCCTCCCGCACTGCAACACGCACACTCAGGACCGAAACGCATGAAAGGCACCATCCGCTTCATCGAACAGCTGATCTTCGCCAGCCGCTGGATCCAAGCACCGCTCTACCTCGGGCTGATCGTCGCCCAGGCGGCTTACGTCTATCGCTTCATGGTGGAGCTTGCCCACCTGGTGACCAAGGCCGGCAGCCTTTCAGAGAGCGACATGGTGCTCATCATCCTCGGCCTGATCGACGTGGTGATGGTCGCCAACCTGCTGATCATGATCATCGTCGGCGGCTACGAAACCTTCGTCTCCCGCCTCGAACTCGACGACCACCCGGACCTGCCGGAATGGCTGTCCCACGTCAACGCCGGCGTGCTCAAGGTCAAGCTCGCCACCGCGCTGATCGGCATTTCCTCGATCCACCTGCTCAAGTCCTTCATCAACGCCGCCAACCTGCCGGACCGGGCGCTGATGTGGCAGGTGATCATCCACGTCGCCTTCCTGGTTTCGGCCCTGGCCGTGGCCTATACCGACAAGCTGATGAACACCACGCTGTTGATGGCCAAGAAAACCCACTGACGCCCCTACGAGAGCCTGCCCATGACCGTGATCCGCCAGGAAGACCTGATCCAGAGCATTGCCGACGCGCTGCAGTTCATTTCCTACTACCACCCCGTCGACTACATCCGCAGCCTGGCGCGCGCCTACGACCTGGAGCAGTCGCCGGCGGCCAAGGACGCGATCGCCCAGATCCTGATCAATTCGCGCATGTGCGCCGAAGGTCACCGTCCGATCTGCCAGGACACAGGGATCGTCAACGTCTTCCTCAAGGTCGGCATGGACGTGCGCTGGGACGCGCGCCTCAGCGTGCAGGAGATGTGCGACGAGGGTGCGCGCCGCGCCTACCTGCATCCCGACAACAAGTTGCGCGCCTCGATTCTCGCCGACCCGGCGGGCGCCCGGCGCAACACCAAGGACAACACCCCCGCAGTAGTCCATGTGTCCCTGGTGCCGGGCGACAAGCTGGAGGTGGACGTCGCGGCCAAGGGTGGCGGCTCGGAGAACAAGTCCAAGTTCGTCATGCTCAACCCCTCGGATTCCATCGTGGACTGGGTGATGAAGACGGTGCCAACCATGGGCGCCGGCTGGTGCCCGCCGGGCATGCTCGGCATCGGCATCGGCGGCACCGCCGAGAAGGCCATGCTGATGGCCAAGGAGGTGCTGATGGAGCCCATCGACATGCAGGAGCTGATCGCCCGCGGGCCGACCAATCGCGCCGAGGAACTGCGCATCGAACTGTACGACAAGGTCAATGCCCTGGGGATAGGCGCCCAGGGCCTGGGCGGCCTCACCACGGTGCTGGACGTGAAGATCAAGGACTACCCGACCCACGCCGCCAGCCTGCCGATCGCCATGATCCCCAACTGCGCCGCCACCCGCCACGCCCACTTTGTGCTCGACGGCTCCGGCCCGGCAGTGCTGGAAGCGCCCTCCCTCGCCGACTGGCCAGAACTGACTTACGACACCTCGAAAGGCAGGCGCGTTGACCTCGACAAGGTCACCCGTGAGGAAGTCAGCGCCTGGCAACCGGGGGACGTGCTGCTGCTCAACGGCCGCATGCTGACCGGCCGCGACGCCGCCCACAAGCGCATGACCGACATGCTCTCCCGGGGCGAGAAACTGCCGGTGGATTTCACCGACCGTTTCATCTACTACGTCGGCCCGGTGGACCCGGTGCGCGACGAGGTGGTCGGCCCCGCCGGCCCCACCACAGCCACCCGCATGGACAAGTTCACGCGCCAGATGCTGGAACGGACCGGCCTGCTGGGCATGATCGGCAAGGCCGAGCGCGGCCCGGCGGGCATCGAGGCGATCCGCGACAACAAGGCGGTCTATTTGATGGCGGTGGGCGGCGCGGCCTACCTCGTCTCCAAGGCGATCAAGGCGGCCCGCGTCGTCGCCTTCGAAGACCTCGGCATGGAAGCGATCTACGAGTTCCAGGTCCAGGACATGCCGGTGACGGTGGCGGTGGATTCCCGCGGCACCTCGGTGCACCAGACCGGCCCGAAGGAGTGGCAGGCGCGCATCGGCAAGATTCCGGTGGCTGTGGCGTGATTCTGGTTCGCACGGCGCACCCTACGTAACTGCCTCCCCGCCTGCAGGGAACTTTCTTTCGTAGGGTGCGCCGTGCGCACCAATCCAATTACCTGACCGCGCCGGCGATCGCCGGATGGTCGGTGAAGAAGCCGTCGATCCCGAGTTCCAGGTAGCGCCTCAGTTCTCCCGCCATGTCGCCGATCGCGGCGGGATCGTCGCCGCGGCGAAAGTCAGCCGGCAGGAAGCGGTTCTCGGCGCGGAAGGTCCAGGCGTGCACCGCGAGGCCCGCGGCATGGGCGTCCTTCACCAGAGATGAAGGCACTCCGAGCAGGCCGTCGGCGGTGCGCGGGATCAACATGTTCTTGCTGACGCCGATCGCGCTGGCATAGCGCGCCACATCCCGCAGCCCAGCCGAGGTCGCGAGATCGGCATAAGTCCGCGGGTCGCCGCTGACGGCGAAGTCGTAGGGCCGTCCCTCGGCATCCATCAGTTGCACCAGCGGCAAGCGGGTGAGCCGCGCCAGGCGCCGGAGATTGCCCACCTCGAAGGACTGGATGAACACCGGCGCCCGCGGCCCGCGGTAGCCGTGACGGCGCAGTGTGGCCACCAGCGGCGCCTCCATGCCCAGGCCGATGCCGGCGAAGTAGGACGGATGCTTGGTCTCCGGATACACGCCGATCGGCGGCGGCGGTCGCTGGCTTCTGACTTTCGCCGCGGCTGCCCGGCGACCGTTGGCGGCGGCCACCAGTTGCAGCACCTCGTCCAATGTCGGCACCTCGAACATGCCGTCGAAGCGCGCATTGCCGGGTCGCAGTTGCGGCAGCCGTTCACGGGCCCGCAGCGTCTTGAGTTCCGCCAGGGTGAAGTCCTCGGTGAACCAGCCCGTGATGTCCGCGCCGTCGATGCGCTTCGTCGTCCTGCGGCCGGCGAACCCGGGGCGCTCGGCGACGTCTGTCGTGGCCTCGACCAGCCGGCCGGTCTCGCGATCGAAGACGGCGATGGCGTTTTCGTGGCGCGCCACCAGCACCCCGTCGCGCGTCATGACCAGGTCGGGCTCGACGAAATCCGCGCCGTTCTCGATGGCGACGAAGTACGCGGCCAGGGTATGTTCCGGCAGATGACCGCTGGCGCCGCGGTGGGCAATCAACAGGGGGCCGGGTTCCACGGCCGGGGTGTGGCTGGCCGCGCTCGAACTCATTGTCATGACGAGCCCCACGATGGCCGCGCGCCGGGCGGCTGCGGAGAGGAAAATTTTCCCACGCTTACAAGGATTTGCCAATGGCCCATACCCTCCGCCTAATCCATTTGGACTGTTTGCCAGACTGAACAGAAAGCCGTATAGTTTGTGAGGATTAAACAATAATCGGATGCAGCGCTCACGCATCCGGCTGATCGACCTCGGAAAAGCCTTCGCCTGCCTGTTTCGACATTGCGGCGAACGCCAACGCAGGGCGGCGGCGAGCGAAAACCGGAACAGTGTCAGTGCAGTTGCCGTAACCCGAACGATGCCGTCTGCCGAGCGTACCGGCTCGACGTTGTCGTCGCTTTTTGCTTCTGGGTTGTCTGCCTGCATGGACGATTTTCGCCCTTGTGGTACGGCATGGTGGCGCAGGCTCCGCGCAACTCAGCACAGAGAGCCGACTGCCCGAGGTTCGATTTCAATGATCCAGACTCCCCGAATGCGGAATGTGCTGTTCGTCAATCCGCAAGAGCAGTGTTTCAGACTCTTCCCCGCGCTGCAATCGGCCGGTTGGGAGCCCCACCCGGTCAGCGATCCCGGTCGCACTCACGCGTTGCCGCCGAGCCTCGATTGTGCCGTCGGCGTGATCCGCCTCGACCAGCCGGAAGACCTGTCGCGCCTCTCCGCCCTCGACAACCTGATCGGCAACGGTAGCCGGGAATGGATCGCCCTGCTGCCCGGAGGGCTCGCCGCCGCACCCGAGGTGCGCCGCCTGATTGCCGAGGCCTGCTTCGATTACCTGACCCTCCCGGTCGATCCGGAGCGCATGCTGGCCACCCTGGGTCATGCTCATGGGATGGCGGCGATGCGCGGCGCCGTGCCGTACACCGGCTTGGAGGACGGCTGGGCCGCCAAGCATGTCCTGGGCAGCAGTCCCGCGACACGGGCCCTGCGCGGCCAGGTGTCCCGGCTCGCCCACGCCCACGGGCCGGTGCTCATCACCGGCGAACGCGGCAGCGGCAAGGCACTTGCGGCGCGCGCGATTCACGAGGAATCGGAGCGCGCGGGCGGACCCTTCGTGGTGCTGGACTGCGCCGCGATCTCCCCCGACTTTCGCCGCTTCGAGTTGCTGGGCTACGACCAGGGCACGCTGGCGACGGCGACCGCAGCGCATATCGGCCGCATCGAGGCGGCATCGGGCGGCACCCTGTTCCTCGAAGAGATTCACGATCTTCCCATCGACCTGCAGGGCCACCTCCTCGAATTCCTGACCCGCGGCGGAATTCGCCGCATGGGAGGAACGGACTACCACCGTCTCGATGTTCGCGTCATCGCGGCAACTGCAGAGGACATGGACCATGCCGTCGCCGCGGGTCATTTTCGCGCCGATCTGCTGCAGCATCTGTCGCCACTCCAGATCCGGGTTCCCGCGCTGCGCGACAGGCGCACCGATATCGAGGATCTCGTCCGGCACTTTCTGCGCCAGAGCCGTCTGGAGATCCGGCACGGACCGCGCCATTTCGCCCCGCAAGCGATGTCCGCGCTGTACCGGCACCACTGGTCGGGCAACATCGAGGAACTGGCCAATCGCGTAAGACGTGCGGTGGTCATGGCGGAAGGCCGGCTCGTTTCGAGCGCCGACCTCGGCTTCGATGGCAGCGACTGCCCGCGCACGCCCCTCACCCTGGATCAGGCCCGGGATCGCGCGGAACTTCAGATCCTCCTCGACGCCCTGGACCGGCACCGCGGCAACGTCACGCGTGCCGCGCGGGATCTCGATGTTTCCCGCGTGACCCTTTATCGTCTGCTGGAGAAGCACGGCATCCGTCACGGCCGCGCCAACGGCGCTTGACCCGGACCGCAAGTATCGACGGCAGGGCGCACGTCCCTCGCCGACCGCGGATCGCCCGAGGGCCGCAGCTGGCGCGCCCGCGGTTCTTCTGCAATCATCGTCGCCGTCTTGATCCGACCGACCATGTTCCGCAAGATCCGCATCATCCTGCTGCTGCTGGTGCTGGCCACCGTCGCCCAGTCGGCATGGCTGGCGCGTTCCCGTGCCACCGACTGGCGCTCGTCGCTCCAGGTGGTGATCTACCCCCTCAATGCCGACGGTTCGCCGGTCACGGCGAACTACCTGGCGAAGCTTGCCGACCGCCATTTCGAGGACATAGAGACCTTCATCGAGGAGCAGGCGCGGCACTACGGCATCGCCACCCTGCGCCCGGCGGACCTTTCCGTCGCGCCGCTCATGGACACCCTGCCCCCGCCGGCGCCGCTGTCCGCGAGCCCGCTGGACGCCATCGTGTGGAGCCTGCGCATGCGCTGGTGGGCATGGCGCAATGATTCGTATCGCGGCCCAGCGCCGCAGGTCAAGCTGTTCGTTCTCTACCACGACGCGAACCTCAGCGAGCGCGTCGGCCACTCCGTCGGCATGGAAAAGGGCATGATCGGGGTGGTGAATGCCTTCGCCGCGCGGGACATGGCACATCAGAACAACGTCATCATCGCCCACGAACTGCTGCACACGCTGGGAGCGAGCGACAAATACGATCCCGCCACCAACCAGCCGCGCCACCCCGACGGCTACGCCGATCCGCAGCGCCAGCCGCTCCATCCCCAGGAAACGGCCGAGATCATGGGCGGGCGAATCCCGGTTTCCGACGAGGAGGCCGAGATCCCGTTCAGCCTCGCCGAGGTGATCGTAGGTCCGGCCACCGCCCGGGAGATTCGCTGGCTTCGGGATTGAACCGGTAAGAAGCAGTTGATGATCCACGAAGGAAGCGAAGACCGTCACGCCAATGCGGATTGAGGCCCGAAAGGGCCGCAGCCGACATCGGGCGCTGGATGTCGGCTGCGCTGTGCTTGAGCCGCCCCCGCGGAAATAGCGCGCCGCGAACGATCCACGGAGCACACAATCCAACAGGCGCCTTCCAGCGACTGACTTTCGACGACATCCCATGGAAACGACCCTGCTCTGGATCCTCTCCGCCCTGCTGGTGCTGGTGGGCCTGCTTGGCATGCTGCTGCCGGCGCTGCCCGGCACGCCGCTGATCTTCCTCGGTCTGGTTGTCGCCGCCTGGATAGACGACTTCGCCAAGGTCGGCGGGATCACTGTCGCCCTGCTCGGCGCGCTGGGGGCACTCGCCTGGCTGGTCGATTACCTAGCCGCCAGCCTCGGCGCCAAGCGAGCGGGAGCCAGCCCGCTGGCGGTGGTCGGGGCGGTGCTGGGTACGGTAGTGGGCATCTTCTTCGGCCTCGTCGGCCTGCTGCTCGGGCCGCTGCTCGGCGCCGTGGCCGGCGAATTGATCGCCGGCCGCAGCCACGGTCAGGCGGCGAAGGTCGGACTGGCCACCTGGGTCGGCATGGTCTTCGGCCTGGCGGCCAAATTGGCCATCGGCTTCACCATGATCGGCGTGTTCGCCACCGCCTATTTCGTCGCCTGACCGGCGGCGCGCAGTTCGCGCCGCAGCCCGGCGATCTCGTCGCGCAGGGCCGCGATCTCGGTGTGCAGTTCGCGCGTGTCGGCATCTATGCGCTCGGTCACCACTTTCTCGGTGTGCTCGGCCTCGGCATGCTGCTGCGACTGCATGGCGTTCACAATGATGGCGATGAACAGGTTCAGCATGGTGAAGGTGGAGATCATGATGAACAGCACGAAGAACACCCAGGCAAAGGGATAGGCCTCCATCACCGGGCGCGCGATGCCCATCGACCAGCTTTCCAGCGTCATGACCTGGAACAGGGTGTAGGCCGACTCGCCGAGGCTGCCGAACCAGTCCGGAAAGCGCTCGCCGAATAGCTTGGTGGCGATCACCGCGGCGACGTAGAAGATGATGCCGATGATGGCGATCACCGACGACAGGCCCGGGATCGCCGCCAGCAGCCCGCCCACCACGCGGCGCATGCTCGGCACCATGGTCAGCAGGCGCAGCACCCGCAGCACGCGCAGCGCCCTGAGCACGGCGAAGGGGCCGGAAGCCGGCAGCAGCGCGACGGCCACGACCAGGAAGTCGAACACGCTCCACGGGTCGCGGAAAAAGGCCAGCCGGTGCGCCGCGATGCGCAGCGCGATCTCGACCACGAACACCGCCAGGATGAGCCTGTCGATCGCCACCAGCAACCCGCCCCACCTTGCCATGAGGCTCGCGCTGGTCTCCATGCCGAGGACGATGGCATTGATCACGATCAGCGCGATCAACAGGTTCTGAACCACCGGCCGCTCGATCTCGCGGGCGAGCCGGCTGCGCCAGGTGTCCGGGGCGGAGTTCATTTCGCTTCTTCCTTGTTCTCTCGGGAGTAAAGCGGCGCGGCGGCGAGTTCTCCGGCGGAGAACTGCTGCCGCGCCGCCGCCCGCGCCAGCATGTGGGAGGCCACCGGCAGGGTGGCGAACAGGATCACGGCGATCGCCAGCAGGCGCCCGGCCCAGGCCCCTTCGCCGCCGATCAGCGCCGCGCCGGCGAGGATCAGCCCCAGCCCGAGGGTGCCGGCCTTGGTCGCGGAATGCTGGCGCGATACCGCGTCGCGCAGCCGGAACAGGCCCGCGGCCGCCACCAGCAGCACGACGCAGCCGAGGAAAGTCAGCGCCCAGCCGGCGGCGATCATTCGCCCTCCCCTTCATCTTCCCTGCCGCGGCGATCGATCATGCGCGCCCAGGCCACCGTGGCGACAAAGCCCGCCAGAGCGAAACCGATCGCCACGTCGAGGAACAGCACGCGGCCCGAGGCCAGCGCCGCCGCCACGCACAGGCCGAGCGCGGCGGCGAACAGGATGTCCAGCGCCACCACGCGATCGGCGTCGGTGGGGCCACGCAGGAAGCGCAGCACCCCCAGCGCCGCCGCGGCCACCAGCAGCAGCACCATGACCGCGATCACGCCGCGCCCTCCGGCGGCAGCAGTCGCGCCACGTACTGCTCGAACTCGTGCCGGATCGACGCCACCGCCGCCTCCGCCTGCGCCAGGTCGAGCACGTGCAGCAGCATCTCGCGCCGTCCCAGGTCGACGTCGATCACCGTCGTTCCCGGGGTCAGCGTCACCAGGCAGCCCAGCAGTGCGGCACCGGCCTCGCTCATCGGCGCGTACTCCATGCGGATCAATCCGGCACGCGGCAGCGGACCGGGACGCAGCACCACCCCCGCCGTGGCGACGCCCGACACGAGCACCTGCCAAAGGAAGCGCAGCAGCAGCATTGCGGCGAGGGCAAGGCGCGTCATCGCGTCCCTCCCAGCACCTGAGCGGCATCGCGGGCGAAGGCGAGCACCGGCTCGGGGTAAAGCCCGACGCCCAGCGCCAATGCCGCGAGCAGGGCCACGGCGGCGTAAGCCGGCGCCAGCCGCGCCCCCGCTGCGGGCCGCCACTGCGGGTCGGGATGAGGCTTCCAGAAGGCTTCCATCCAGATCTTCATCATCGAGTACAGGGTGAGCGCGCTCACCCCCAGCGCCACCGCGCCCCACAGCGCCTCGCCCTGGGCGAAGCTCTCCCGCACCAGCAGCAGCTTGCCCCAGAAGCCCGACAGCGGCGGTATGCCCACCTGCGCCAGGGCAGTGACGAGGAAAAGAACGGCCAACCCGGGACGCGCCGCGTAAAGCCCGCCGATGCGGCGCAGGTCGTAGTGGCCGGCGAGCCGGAACACGATGCCGGCGATCAGGATCAGTCCGCCCTTCACCACCATGTTGTGCCAGGCGTAGAACATGGCGCCGGCATTGCCCTCGGCGCTGGCCAGGGCGATGCCCAGCAGCATGTAGCCGATCTGGCTGACGATGTGGAAAGCGAGGATGCGCCGCACGTCCCAGTGGTAGGCGGCGCCCAGCACGCCGCTCACCATGGTCAGCATCGCGACCCAGCCCAGGGCCTGATAGAGCAGCGCCGGCGCCCCGGCGAACACGTCCCCCAGCACCCGGATCAGGGCATACACGCCGACCTTGGTCAGCAGCGCCGCGAACAGCGCCAGCAGCGGCGCCGGCAGGGTGTGGTAGGACGCCGGCAACCAGGCGTAGAGCGGGAAGGCGCCGGCCTTGATCAGCAGCGCGATGGCCAGCAGCGCGACGAAGGGCAGCAGCACCGCGGGGTCGGTGTGGCGCGCCGCGGCCGCCAGCGCGCCGTAGTTGAGATGGCCGGTGGCGCCGTAGAGCAGCGCCACCGCCGCCAGCAACAGCAGGGTGCCGATCAGGTTGAGGGCGAAGTACTTGAGCGTCGCCTCCAGGCTGCGCGGCCCCCCGTCCCGCAGCAGCAGGCCGAGGGCGCAGATCAGCATCAGCTCGAACCAGACGTAGAGGTTGAACAGATCCGCGGTGAGAAAAGCGCCGCATGCACCCGCCATCAGGCCATGCAGCAGCGGATGCAGCGAAGGGTGCGGCGGCGGCGCATCGGCATCGGCTGCCAGGTAGAGCATCGCCACCGCCCCGATCAGCGCCGCCACCAGCACCATGGCGGCGCCCAGGCGGTCGGCGGCGAACTCGATGCCGAAGGGCGGCTGCCAGTCCCCCAGCGCCACCCGCGCCGCCGCGCCCTGTTCCACCAAAGTCAGCAGCCAGAGCGCGGCGGCGAGCAGCGCCAGCATGCCGGCGCGGCTCAGGGCGAGTTGCAGCCGCGGCCGGCTGCCCGTCAGGGCGCAGGCCATGGCGGTGGCCAGCGGCAGCAACAGGGGGAGCAAAACGGCGAAGTCGGCCCGCAACTCAGTCCTCCTCGACCGGCGGCTTGTAGCCCACACCGTGGGGCGGCTCCGCGGCGCGCAGCTCCCGCAGGTCGTCGCTGCGGCGCATGATGCGCACCGCCAGCACCAGCGAGAGGCACAGCAGGGCAAAGCCGATGACGATGGCGGTCAGTACCAGCGCCTGGGGCAGCGGGTTCGCCGCCTGGTCCAGCGCCTGCCGCCCGGCGGCGACGATGGGCGGCGTGGCCGATTCCAGGCGCCCGGCGGCGAACACCAGCAGGTTGAGGGCGGCACCGATCACCGATCCGCCCACCACCATGCGGAACAGGTCGCGGGACAGGACAAGGTAAGTCCCGGCGGCAACCGCCACGCCCATGACGATGGCGAAAATCCAGATCATGCGCCCGGCTCCGGCTCGCCCAGCAGTCCCAGGCAGTAGCCGCCCACCGCGCCCCACACGCAGGCATAGACGCCGAGGTCGAAGGCGATGACGGTGGACAGGGGCAGTTCGGCGAAACCCAGCGGCACGAACCACCACAGGTGGGTCAGGTAGGGTTGGCCCGCGAGGACCCCCGGCAGGCCGCTCGCCAGTGCCAGCAGCACCCCCGCCGCGGCCAGATGCGCCGGACCCAGGGGCATGCGCCGCCGCGCGGCGTCGGCGCCGAAGGCGATGGCCCAGGCGGCGCTCGCCGACACCGCCACCAGCCCGCCGACGAAGCCGCCGCCGGGGGCGTTGTGGCCACGCAGCAGCAGCCACAGCGATCCGAGCAGCATCACCGGGTAGAGGCCCCGCACTGCCAGTTCGAAGATCAGCGCGCGCGGGGTCATGGCGCCGCCGCCCGCTTGCGCCGCGCCAGTACCAGCAGCGGCCCCGCCGCCAGCAGGGCGAAGGCCACCACCGCGATCTCGCCCAGGGTGTCCAGGGCGCGAAAGTCCACGATGATGACGTTGACCACGTTGCGGCCGTGGGCCTGGGGCACGCTGGCGGCGCCGAAGAACTCGCTCACCGCGGCGTCGAAGGGCAGTCCCGCCGCCACCAGCAAGTAAAGCGTGAACATGCCGCCGAACAGCAGCGCCACCGCGATCCTGAAAGGCTCGAAGCCCGGCGGCGCCGGTGGCGGCCGGCCGGCACGAACTTGCGGCAGTACGGCGGCGGCCACCACGACGAACACCGTCTCCACAGCGAACTGTGTGAAGGCGAGGTCCGGCGCCCCGGCGAACAGGAACAGCGCGGCGCTGCCGTAGCCCACCAGCCCGCTGGCGAGCAGCAGCGCGAAGCGGTCGCGCGCCCCCAATGTGGCCAGCGCCCCCGCCACCACGATCGCGCCGGCCGCGGCCAGTGGCAGGCTCAGTCCTTCCGCCGCCGGCCACAGCCGCTCACCGGATCCGGGCAACAGGAGCAGCAACCCGGCCACCGCGATCACCGCCACCAGCGCCAGCAGGTAGCGGTCGAGCAGTCCATGCTGAATCAATCGCGTGTGCCAGGCCGCGACATGGGTCAGCGCTTCGAGCTTGCGCTGGTACCAGGCGGCAGGTCCGACGGCATCGATCCATTTCACGTGTTCCAGGGCGGCGTGGAGCCGGTCCCAGAACACATAAATCGCCAGTCCCAGGCCCAGCGACAGCGCCAGCGCGCTCAGCACCGGGCCGGCATCGTAGGACGCCTCCAGCGGCAGGGCGGCGAGTTGCGGCGCCATTGCCCGCGCCGCCTCGGCCAGCATGGGGTCCACATGCTGCGGTGCCAGGCCGAACAGTACCCCCAGCCCCGCCAGCACCAGTGGCGGCAACAGCATGGTCCACGGCGCCTCGTGGGGATGGGCATCCGGCGGGCAGGTGTCGCGGCCCCAGAACACATGCACCGAGGCCACCGCCGCCACCGCCACCGACACCGCGCCGACGATCACCGCAGCATAACCGGCGAAGGCCAGCAGCTCGGCCTCGGCCTTTGCTATCGTCATCACGTCCTTGGCGACGAAACCGAAGGACAGCGGCAGCCCGGCCATGGACAGCGCCGCCAGCGCCGCCGCCAGCGCGGTCCACGGCAGGTGGCGGCGCATGCCGGTGAGATGGTCGATGCTGCGCGTGCCAGCGCCGTGGTCGAGGTTGCCGACGACGAAGAAAAGCGGCGCCTTGTACAGCGCGTGGGCGAAAAGGAAGGCTGCCACCGCCAGCGCCGCGCCCGGGTTGGGCAGGCCCACCAGCATGGTCAGCGTACCCAGCGAGGCCACCGTGGACCACGCCAGGATGCGCTTCAGGTCGCGCTCCCGCAGCGCGTGCAGCGCGCCCCACGCCGCGGTGACGCTGCCCGTCAGCACCAGCACCAGGTCCCAGAACAGCAACTGGCCGAAGGCGGGGTCGAGGCGCGCCAGCAGGTAGATGCCGAGCTTGACCATGGTCGCCGAGTGCAGGTAGGCCGACACCGGCGTCGGCGCCGCCATGGCATTGGGCAGCCAGAAGTGGAAGGGGAACTGGGCCGACTTGGTGAAGGCGCCAACGAACACCAGCCCCAGAGCCAGCGACAGGCCCGGCGCATCTTGCATCGCGGGTGCCGCGGCGATCAGGCCGCTCACCGAGTACGTCCCGGCGATCTGCCCCAGGAGCAGGAAGCCGGCCAGCAGGAACAGCCCGCCGCCCCCGGTGACCAGCAGCGCCTGCTGCGCCGACTTGCGGTTGCCCTCGTCCTCGTGGCCGGTGCCCACCAGCAGGAAGGACAGGATGCTGGTCAGTTCCCAGAACACGAACAGCAGCAGCAGGTTGTCGGCGCTTACGGCACCGACCATGGCGAGCAGGAAGAAGGAAAGCAGCAGCAGCACCCGCCCCGCCCGGGGAGCCCCCGCGAGATAGCCCGCGGCGTAAACGAATACCAGGCTGCCCACGCCGCAAATCAGCAGCAGCATCTGCGCCGACAATCCGTCCACGCGGAACGCGAGTTCCACGCCCAGGGACGGCACCCAGGGCCAGGAGACGGTCCAGGGCAGTGGCCGCTGGGCGAGCAGCAGCGACAGCGCGGCGAACAGCGCCAGCGGCAGTACCGCCCAAGGGAGCAGTCCGGTGGCGGAAAGCCCGTCGCGGGTGGAATGGGCGTTCATGGCGGCGGCCCGTCCCCTTCGCCGCTGTGCCGCGTGGCCTCCAGATGGAGCGCGGCCTTGACCAGCAGATGGGCGCTCACCGGCGCGGTGAGGAACAGGAAGGCCGAGACCAGCAGTTCGTGCAGGCTGAGGCCGGGCGCGCCGATGCTGAAATGGATCGCCGAGGCGATCAGCACACCCCCGACACCCAGCGTGGTGGCCTTGGTGGGGCCGTGCAGCCGGCGGTAGAAGTCCGACAGCCGGGCAAGCCCCAGCGAGCCGATGAAGGCGAAGACGGCACCCACCAGCAGCAGCAGCGCGATCACGAAGTCGGCAACGGTTTCCACGGTTTCCTACTCGACGATGTCGCCGCGCAGCAGGAACTTCGATAGCGCGACGGTGCCGACGAAGCCGAGCAGCGCGATCACCAGCGCCGCCTCGAAGTAGAGCGCCGAGTCGAAGTGGATGCCCAGCACGATCAGCAGCGCCAGCGCGTCGATGTAGAGCGTGTCGAGAGCGAGGATGCGGTCGGGCAGCGTCGGCCCGCGCAACAGGCGCCAGAAGGCGAGCAGCAGCGCGGCCAGCAGCAGGGCACCGGCGATCGGCAGGACGGCAGCGGTCAAGGGAAGATCTCCTTCAGCGGCGCCTCGTAGCGCTGCTTCACGGTGGCGACGAGCTCCGCCTCGTCGGGAACGTGCAGGCCGTGCACCAGCAGCCGCCGACGGTCGGGGCTCAGGTCCGCGGACACCGTCCCCGGCGTGAGGGTCACCACCGCCATCAGGGCCGCGATGCCGCGGGCATCGCGGATGTCCAGCGGCACCCAGACGAAGCGCGGCTGGAGCAGCGACTCCGGCCCGAGGATGCGGCGGGCGACGTCGATGTTCGACACCACGATGTCGCCCAGAACCCGCAGCACGAGCCGTCCCGCCACCACCCCGCGGGCGAATCGCCGCTCTCCGGCGGCTGAGTTTTCCGTCAGCGTGCGCGCCTCTCCCTCTCCCCCGGGTCCGGGGGAGAGGGCAGGGGTGAGGGGGAATGTCGAGTCGCCCGCCGGCCCATACCCCTCACCCTGCCCCTCTCCCCGCAAGCGGGGCGAGGGAACTGAACTGCGACCGCCTGTGACGAGCGGCACCGCCACGGCCAGCAGCAGTCCCAGCAGGATCTGACCCGCGGCCAAGCTGTTGTTGAGCAGCAGCCAGGTGGCAAGCAGGGTCGCGGAAAGCAGCGGCGATGGCAGGATGCGGCTCACGGTGCCCTCCTCGCAACGGGCACCTGGCCGAGCACGGCATTGGCATAGGCCGCCGGCCGGCCCAACTGTTCCGCCGTCGCCACCGCATAGCGCTGCACCGGCGCCGCGAACACCGACAGCAGCAGCGCCGCCGAACTCAGGGCCAGCAGCGGCGCCCAGACCGCGACGCTCCCGCCCCCGCACGCGGGGGCGGGTTGGGGTGGCGGCGACCCCTCACCTTCCGCCTTCCAGAAGATAAGGCTCCCCGCCCGCGCCAGGGCCACCACGGACATCAGCCCGGCCGCCAGCAGCACGCCCCAGAACCAGCTCATGCCCGGATGGCCGAGGGTGTCGCGCAGCAGCGCCAGCTTGGCGACGAAGCCGGAAAGGGGCGGCAGTCCCGCCAGCGAAATCGCCGCCACGAAAAAGAGTACCCCGAGAATCGCGCCCGGCGGTGCGCCCGCGGCGATGCCGTCGGCAAGCCCGGGGCGCGCGCTGCCGACGCGCTCGGCAAGCAGGAACAGCGCCGCCGCCGCCAGCGTGCTGTGCACCAGATAGAAAAGGGCGGCCGGGAGCGCCGCCGCGCCAAGGCCGAGGGCAGCGAGCAGCGTGCCCGCCGAGCCGACCACGAGGTAGCCGGCGAGCCCCCGCAGCGTAGACGCCGCCAGGGCGCCCAGGCCGGACAGGAGGACCGTAGCAAGGCCCAGCGGCAGCAGCCAGGGGCCAAGCAGTGCCTGGCCCTCTGGCAGCAGCAGGAGCAGGCGCATGACGCTATAGACGCCGACTTTGGTCATGACCGCGAACAGCGTCGCCACCGCCGCCCCCGCCGCGGCGTAGGTCGCGGGCAGCCAGAAGCCGAGCGGCAGCAGCGCCGCCTTGACGCCGAACACGGCGGCCAGCAGCAGCAATGCGGAGTGCATGAGCGGTGCGTCGGCGGCGGAAAGTGCGGGGGCCCGCAGCGCAAGGTCCGCCATGTTGAGCGTGCCGGCGACGGCGTAGATCAGGCTCAGCGCCAACAGGAACAGGGCCGAGGCGGCGAGATTGAAGACCACGTAATGGAAACCTGCCCGCAGCCGCTCGCCCCCGCCGCCGTGCAGCAGCAGGCCGTAGGACGCGGCGAGCAGAAGTTCGAAGAACACGAACAGGTTGAACAGGTCCCCGGCGAGGAAAGCGCCGTTGATGCCCATCAACTGGAGCTGGAACAGGGCGTGGAAATGCAGCCCCCGCTTCGCCTCGCCGGCCAGGGCATGGACCAGCGCCGCGACCCCGAGCACGGCGGTGAGCAGCAGCATCAGCGCGGCGAGGCGATCCAGCACCAGCACGATGCCGAAGGGGGCCGGCCAGTTACCGACCAGATAGACCTGGGTCGCTCCGCTTGCCGCCTGCGAGAGGAGGTAGGCCGCGACCGCCAGCAGCCCCAGCGCCGCGGCGAGGCTTATCGCCCCCTGCCAGCGTGGCGCGCTGCGCTCGGTCCACAGCAGCAGCGCCGCGGCGAACAGCGGCAGCACGACGGGGGCGATGACGGCGTGGTTCATCGCTCCCTGCCATCCACGTGGTCGCTCCCGGCGGCATGGCGGCTCCTGAGCGCCAGCACCAGCAGCAGTGCCGTCATGGCGAAGCTGATGACGATGGCGGTGAGCACCAGCGCCTGGGGCAGCGGGTCGGCGTAGTGGGCGAGGCTGGGCGCCGTGCCCGGAGCGAGAATCGGCGGCCTGCCGACGCTGACTCTTCCTGCGGCGAAGATGAAGAGGTTAACCGCGTAGGACAGCAGGGTGAGGCCGAGCACGGCGTCGAAGCTGCGGGCGCGCAGCAGCAGGAATACGCCGCAGGCGGCGAGCACGCCGATGCCGCTGGCAAGCAGCAGTTCCATCAGTCGCCCTCCCCGCCGCCGTGCACCCGGCCCAGGGCCGACAGGGCGAGCAGCGTCGCACCCACCACGGTGAGGAACACGCCCAGGTCGAAGAACATGGCGCTGGCGATCGGCACCTCGCCGATCAGGGGGAGCACCGGATGCACGAAGCTGCTGGTGAGGAAGGGGTGGCCGAACCAGGCGGAACCGACGCCGGTAAGGCCCGCTGCCAGCAGGCCCGCGGCAATCCACCTGACATGGTCGAGCGGCAGGTGCCGGTCCACCCATTCCGAGCCCGCGGCCACGTACTGGATGATCAGCGCCACCGCCAGCACCAGTCCGGCGACGAAGCCGCCCCCCGGCAGGTTGTGGCCGCGCAGGAACAGGTAGATGGCGAGCAGCAGGGCCAGCGGCAGCAGCAGCCGCGCTAGCAGCTCCAGCAGCAGCGGATGGCGCTCGGCGGCCGGCGGGGGCAGCGCGGCGTCTCCCCGGGCGCGGAAGTCCGCGAGCAGGGCATGGATGACGAGGCTGGCAATCGCCAGCACGGTGATCTCGCCCAGGGTGTCGAAGGCGCGCAAATCCACGATGATGACGTTGACGACGTTGGTGCCGCCGCCGGCGGGCAGCGCCTGTTCCAGGTAGTAGCCGGCCAGCGTGTCCTGGGGGCGGGTGAGCATGGCGTAGGCCAGTGCCGCCACGCCGAAACCCGCCGCCAGCGCGATGGCGAGGTCGCGGACGAGGCGCGGCCGCCAGCGCTCGGCAGGCGAGCGCTGCGGCAGGTAGTAGAGCGCCAGCATCATCAGCAGGATGGTCACCACCTCGACCAGCAACTGGGTCAGGGCGAGATCCGGCGCGGAGAGATAGACGAAGGCAAGGCTGACCGCGAGTCCCACCACGCCGAGCAGGATGAGCGACACGATGCGCCGCCGGTAAGCCCACACCGAAGCGACGGCCGCGCCGACGCCGATCGCCCACAGCACCCACGCACCCGGATTCGCCGGCTGGGTTGGCCGGCTGCCGAAGGCAAGGCGGTCGGGCAGCAGCGGCCAGGCGGCGACCACCAGCGCCGACAGCATCATGAGGAGCAGGTACCGTTGCAGGCTGCCGTTGTCCAGCGCAACGGTGACGCGCCGCGCGGCGAAAGTCAGCGCGCGCAGGGCGGCGTCGAACACCTCCTTGCCACCGCGACGCAACTGCACGTGATCGTGTAGCCGGTAGAGGCGCTGCAACGAGAAGTAGAAAGCTGCGCCGCCGCCGAAAGCGATCAGGCTCATCAGCAGGGGAAGGTTGAAGCCGTGCCAGAGTCTCAGGCTGTAGTCCGGCAGCGGCCCGCCGAGCACTGCGCCGGCGCCCAGCGCCAGCAGCGGCGCCACCGTCAGGGCGGGCAGGACGCCAACGCCGAGACAGATCAGCACCAGGATCTCCACCGGGATCTTCATCCAGCGCGGCGGTTCGTGGGGCGTCCGATCGAGGCCGCGGGGCTCGCCATTGAAAAACACATCGTGGACGAAGCGCGCGGAGTAGGCGACGCTGAACATGCCCGCCAGCGCGGCTGCCACCGGCCCCGCGATCCTGATCAGATGGTGCCCTTCCAGGAACAGAGTCTCGGCAAAGAACATCTCCTTGGACAGGAAGCCGTTGAGCAGCGGCACGCCGGCCATGGCGCTGGCGGCGATGATGGCGAGCACCGCGGTGTGGGGCATGAAGCGCCACAGGCCGTTGATGTGGCGCATGTCGCGGGTGCCGCATTCGTGGTCGATGATGCCCGCGGCCATGAACAGCGAGGCCTTGAAGGTGGCGTGGTTGAGGATGTGGAACGTCGCCGCCACCGCCGCCAACGGCGAATTGAGCCCCAGCAGCAGGGTGATCAGCCCGAGGTGCGAGATGGTGGAATAGGCCAGCAGCCCCTTCAGGTCGTGCTGGAACACGGCCACATAGGCCCCCAGCAGCAGCGTCGCCAGCCCGGTGCCACTGACGATGAAGAACCACTGCTCGGTCCCCGCCAGCGCCGGGTAGAGCCGCGCCAGCAGAAAGACGCCGGCCTTGACCATGGTGGCGGAATGCAGATAGGCCGACACCGGCGTGGGTGCGGCCATGGCGTGGGGCAGCCAGAAGTGGAACGGAAACTGGGCCGACTTGGTGAAGGCCCCCAGCAGGATCAGGATCAGCGCTGCGTCATACCAGGGATGGGCACGGATCTTCTCCCCCGCCGCCAGCACGGTGTCGAGACCGTAGCCGCCGGCGATGTGGCCCAGCAGCAGCGCGCCCGCGAGCAGCGCAAGACCCCCTGCCCCGGTGATCGCCAGCGCCATGCGCGCGCCCTGGCGCGCCGCGGCTTCATGCCGCCAGAATCCGATCAGCAGGAAGGAGGCCAGGCTGGTGAGTTCCCAGAACACGACCATCAGGATCAGGTTGTCTGCCAGCACCAGGCCCAGCATGGCGCCCATGAAGGCGAGCAGGAAGGCATGGAAACGCGCCATGGGTTCTCCTGGGGCCAAGGTAGTAGCGGGCGTAGAGGATCACCAGCACGCCGATGCCGAGGATCAGCAGGGCAAAGAGGAAGGCCAGGCCGTCGAGGCGGAAACCGAAGGCGATGCCCGGCAGCCACGGCCAGGCGGCACGCAGCACCTCGCCGGCGAACACCCGGGGCGCCACCGCAACGAGCAGAGCACCGCTCGCCAGAGCGGTGATGCCCGCGGCCCACGCCGCCGCCCTGCCCCGATTGTTGGGCAACAGCGCGACCAGCAGGCTGCCGGCGAAGGGCAGCGCGACCAGCAGCAGAAGATTCATCGGCGCCGGGCCAGGCGCCCCAAGGCGGCAGTTCGCCCGCACAGCGCCCCCACCCCTGCCCTCCGCTCGCGGGGGAGGGAGGCAAGCCCCTGCCCCTCGATGGGGGAGGACTTGGAGAGAGGGTGAGTGCCAAGCGTCATCGCAAATTGACGGCAGATAGAGCGACAGACCGAATAGTGGTGCTCGTGGGTCGCCTCAGATCATGGTGCGCTGGGCGCGCCACTCGCGCCACGCGACCACCGCCAAGGTCACGGCGGTAAGCGGCAGCACCACCGTGGCCATGACGAAACCATAGGTAGCGAGCGCGTCGTGGCGCTGGACGGCAAGAATCAGATAGGCCGTGTAGGCAACGTAGTAGGCGAGGAACAGCGCGCCTTCCCAGCGCGCAATCAGGTTGCCGCTGAAGAAGATGGGCAGGCACGCCAGCGCCACTGCGATCATCACCGGCAGGTCGAAGCTCAGCATGGCCTGGGGCACCGGCAGGCTGGCCGGTGCCACGAGGCTGGACACGCCGAGCACGCAGAGGATGTTGAAGGTGTTGCTGCCCACCACGTTGCCCACCGCGATGTCGCGCTCGCCGCGTATCGCGGCGATGACCGAAGTAGCTACCTCCGGCATCGAAGTGCCGGCGGCGACGATGGTGAGGCCGATCACCAGTTCGCTGATGCCGAGTTGCTTGGCAAACACGACGGCGGCATCGACCAGCCAGTTGGAACCCGACACCAGCAGCCCCAGCCCACCGACGATGAGCAGCAGTTGCACCGGCAGGTGGCCGTCCCAGCCCTTGCCATCGCCGAATTCCTGGGCGTACTCCGCTTCCACCGACCTGCTCTCCCTGCGGCTCTGGCGGATCACGAACACCGTGTAGACGAACAGCAGGCCGAACAGCAGCGCGCCGTCCCAGCGCGATAAGCCACCGTCCCAGGCCAGCGCGAAAAGCAGCAGCGAGGCGCCGATCATGATAGGAACTTCCTGCCGGATCAGTTGCTGCGCCACCAGCAGCGGCACGATCAGCGCCGACACGCCGAGGATGAATAGCACGTTGAAGATGTTGCTGCCGACGACGTTGCCCAGCGCAATGTCCACCTGCCCCGACCACGCAGACTGCACCGACACCGCCAGTTCCGGCGAGCTGGTGCCGAAGGCGACGACGGTGAGACCCACCACCAGCGGCGATATGCCGAAAGAAAGGGCAAGCTTGGAGGCGCCGCGCACCAGCAGTTCGGCGCCCGCCACCAGCGCCACGAGACCGACGACAAAAGACAGCAGAGGAGTCATGTTGGTTCGGGTGGGTGTTTCGAATTCGTTGCGTCAGGCTAGCCCTGTTCCGATCGCGTCCCGGAAGAGACACCGTCGCCGAGGCCAAGGTTCAAGAAGAAAGCCCGCTGCAGCGGGCTTTCTCGGGGTGAGCCGGTTCAGTTGCCGGCGATCGCGCTGCGGATCTGCTCCAGCGTGGTCGGGTCATCGATCGTGGTGAGATCGCCCGGATCGCGCCCTTCGGCCAGCGCCTGGATGGAACGGCGCAGCATCTTGCCGGAGCGGGTCTTGGGCAGGCCGGAGACGAAGTGCACCCGCCCGGGCCGGGCTATGGCGCCGAGGATGCCGTCCACGGTCTGCATCACTTCCTTCTCCAGCGCCTTGCGCTGCTCCGCCGTCGCGATCTTCGCGGCATCCTTCACCACCGCGAAGGCCATCGGCACCTGGCCCTTGAGCTGGTCGGCAACGCCCACCACCGCGACTTCGGCGATGGCGCTGTGGCCCTGCACCGCCTCCTCGATCTCGCGCGTGCCGAGGCGGTGACCGGCGACGTTGATCACGTCGTCGGTGCGGCCGAGGATCTTGTAGTAGCCCTCCTCGTCGCGGATGCCCCAGTCGAAGGAGGAGTAGACCAGCGGCTCCTTGAACAGGCTGAAGTAGGTGGTGACGAAGCGATCGTCCTGGCCCCACACGGTGGTAAGGCAGCCCGGCGGCAGGGGAGGCAGCACGCCGACGATGCCCTTCTCGCCGGCGCCGGCCTCGGAGCCGTCCTCGCGGAAGATCTTGAGGTTATAGCCGAACACCGGGAACGAGGGCGAGCCATAGACGATCTTCGTCATCTCCACGCCCGGCGCCGCCGAGAGCATCGGCCAGCCGGTCTCGGTCTGCCAGTAATGGTCGTAGACCGGCTTGTTCAGCTCGGTCGTGATCCACTCGTGGGTCGGCTCGTCCAGCGGCTCGCCGGCAAGAAAGATGTGGCGCAGCGCGGACAGATCGTATTTCTTCAGGAAGGCCGGATCCTGCTTCTTCAGCACGCGCACCGCGGTCGGCGCCGAGAACATGACGTTGACCTTGTTGTCATGAACGATCTTCCACCAGATTCCGGCGTCGGGGCGCAGCGGCGTGCCCTCGTACATGATCGTCGTCATGCCGGCGATCAGCGGGCCGTAGATGATGTAGGAATGGCCCACCACCCAGCCGATGTCGGAGGTGGAGAACATGGTCTCGCCGGCGGCGCCGCAGTAGATGTGCTTCATCGACGCCGCCAGCGCGACGGCATAGCCGCCGGTATCGCGCTGCACCCCTTTGGGCTTGCCGGTGGTGCCCGAGGTGTAGAGGATGTACGAGGGCTCGGAGGATTCGAGCCACACGCAGGGCACGTCGGCGTTCATGTGCTGGGCGCGCAGGCTGGCGTAGTCCACGTCGCGGCCTTCCACCCGCGGCCAGTCCTTGTCCAGGCCACGGTCCACCATCAGCACCTTCTGCGGCGGAAACTGCGACAGCTTGCACGCCTCGTCCAGCAGATTCTTGTAGGGCACCGCCTTGCCGCCCCGCATTCCGGCGTCGGAACTGACGATCAGCCTGGGCTTGGCGTCGTCGATGCGGGTGGCGAGCGAGCCCGAGGCGAAACCGCCGAACACCACCGAGTGGATCGCGCCGATTCGCGCACAGGCAAGCATCGCGAAGCAGGCCTCGGCGATCATCGGCATGTAGATCAGCACCCGGTCGCCCTTGACCACGCCCAGGCTCTGCATCACCGCCGCCATGCGCATCACTTCCTGCTGCAACTCGCGGAAGGTGTAGCTCTTCTCCTCGTTGGTTTCGGTGGAGATGTACACCAGCGCCCGCTGATCGGGACGAGACTGGATGTGCCGGTCGACGGCGTTGTAGCAAAGGTTGGTTTCGCCGCCGACGAACCACTTGACGAAGGGCGGCTTGGAGTAATCGAAGGTCTTCTGCGGCAGCTTGTTCCAATGGACCAGCTGCGCCTGCTCGCTCCAGAACGCGTCGGGCTGCTCGATCGAGCGCCGGTGAAACTGTTGGTAGGTCATCGTCTCCACTCCATCTGTCCCTGCACGGGTTTGTAGTGTGTTGGTTTCTAGGTTTTCTCTTGCTGCGTCAGCTTGCCGCCGCAGCGCTGCGCCAAGGCTTCCAGCGGCATGCCAAGTCCATACTCCGCCTCGATGAACTCCAGCACCGGCAGCAGCCGCTGGGTGAACGCCGCGACGTGGGGCTTCAGCTCGGCGAAACTGCGCGCCTGCAGCAGTTCGTTTGCGCGTTCGAGGCTCATCGGTTCTTCGACGTGACGGTCCACCTCGCCCGTGACGCCGACCACCCGGTTCCCACCCGCCGCCTGACCCTGGCGGACGCGGCTTTCCGCCAGGCTGATCAGGTCCTCGATGCTTTCCGCATTGTCGTTGCGGCTGTTGGCGATGCCGATCGTGAGGCTGATGCGGATCAGCTCGCCGCGGTAGCCGAGGGCGATGCCTTCGATTGCAGTGCGCAGCCGCATGGCAAACGAATTGCAACTGTCGATGTTGATGCTCGGCGTGACGACGCAGAAGCGGCACTCGGCAAGCTGGGCCACCGTATCCTCCTTGCGCACCTTGGTGCCGAGAATCTTGGCCAGCTTGCGGATGATCAGAGACGCCACCTGATCGCCGTACTTCGCGCAGAGTTCGTCGAAGCGATCGACTTCGATCAGCATCACCGACAACTCGCCCAGGTAGCGCCGCACCTGGGCCAGCAGCTGGCCGCCGTGCATGTGCAGATACTGGGGCGTCACCAGGCCGTACTTGGGATCGATCGGCTTCTGCTCGGCCAGCGCGGCGCGGGATTCGTCCAGCTCGCGCTTGGTCTGGGCCGCCTTGATCGCGGCATCCAGCCGGGCCAGCAGTTCCACGGTGCCGGTGCCCTTGGTGGTGAAGTCGGTGGCGCCCAGTTCCTTGGCCCGGGCACGGGCGGAATCGTCCTCGTCGCCGGAGATCATGATCACCGGCATGTCGTGGATGCGGCCGATCTTCGAGCCGCGGATGCGTGCCAGGAGCTGATAGCCGTCCAGCTTGGGCATGGAGAGGTCCGAGATCACCACCTGGATCGTCGGGTCCAGCAGCAGCGTCTCCCACCCTGCCTCGCCGTCGCCCTCCTCGCGCACCTCGTAGGCCTCGCGAATCTGCTTGATGATCGACGCGCGCACCATGCGCGAGTCGTTGACGATCAGGACACGCGGTCGGGCGGGGGCTTCTGCGTCCATGGCAGGCATCCGGATTAGCGCGCTCAGCTCGCGATGTCGACCACGACGCGGCCGTGCGCCTGGCCCTTGAGGAACGCGTCGAACACGCCGGGCAATTCGTCCAGCGCAATGCTGCGCGTCATCGCCGCCAGGTGCGGGGGGCGCATGTCCGTCGCCAGGCGCTGCCATATCTGGCTGCGCAGGGCCATCTCGCAGTAGCCCGAGTCGATCCCCAGCAGGCTCGCGCCGCGCAGGATGAAGGGCGCGACCGTGGTGTTGAGGCTCATGCCGGCGGCCAGGCCGATACTGGCGATGGTGCCGTTCTGCTTCATGGTGCTGGCGATCCAGGCCAGCACGTCGCCGCCCAGGTTGTCCACCGCCCCGGCCCATAGCGTCTTGTCCAGCGACTTGATCTTGGCCAGATCCAGGCCGGAGCGCAGCATCACCTCGCGCGCGCCGAGTTCCTTGAGGTAGGCCGCCTGGGATTCCTTGCCGGTCAGCGCAACCACCTCGTAGCCGAGCCTGGCCAGCATGTCGATGGCAAGACTGCCGACGCCGCCGGTGGCGCCGGTGACGATCACCGGGCCGTTGCCGGGCCGCAGCCCGTTCTGCTCCATGCGCACGATGCCCAGCGCCGCGGTGAAGCCCGCGGTGCCCAGCGCCATCGCCTCAAAGAGGTTCATGCCCTTGGGCAGCGGCACCACCCAGTCCGCCGGCACGCGCCCGTACTCGGCATATCCGCCGTGGTGCGCCACGCCGATGTCGTAGCTGGTGGCGATCACCGCATCGCCTTTGGTGAAGCGCGGGTCGCGGCTCTCGACGACCGTGCCGCACATGTCGATGCCGCCGATGCACGGGAAGCGGCGGATGATCCGCCCGGCTCCGGTGGCCGCCAGCGCGTCCTTGTAATTGACGCTGGAATAGGCAATGCGCAGCGTCACCTCGCCGGGATCCAGCCGGTCTTCGCTCATCCGGACGAAGCTGCCGGCCACCTTGCCATCCTGCTGGTCGATGAGGAACGCCTTGAACGGCTCCATGGCCCGCCTCCAGTCGGTGTCTTGGGGATCGCACACTGCGCCGCGCCTTGATGGCGCAATAGGGGCGGATTATACCCAAACCAATGGCCGCGCCTTTTCAATCGCGACGGCCCACCAACGGCCGATCCCGCGACACGCGCCGTTGGCAGTCCGGCCGGCGCGGCGTAGGCTTGCGTGCAACGCATCGAGAGGAGTCCCCCATGCGCGTCCATGCCGTGCTCCTGATCTCGCTGGCACTTGCGGCCGGCCGCGCCGCCACCGCGCCGGATCCCCGGGACGAATCCGAAGCCCTCTTCGACGCACCATCCGCCGCCAGCGTCAATGAAGGCGAACTCGTCTTTCTCTCCCGCCTGCCCGACAAGCCGGTGCACCATCACCAGAACCAGGTTCGCATCGATGCCAAGAGCCTGCAAGACGGCTGGGTGCTGCTCGCGCAATGCCACGTGGATCTGGATGCGGTGCCGCGCAGCCAGGTGATGTTCAGTCGTGATCGCACCCGCGACCTGCGCGTGACGGCCGCAGGCGGAATCGGTGCAGCGTGGGTCGAGGGCAACACGGTGCAGCTCAAGGACACGGCCCGCGGCGCCTATCTGTGCATCGAGGCGCGCAGCCGCGCCCTGGCCCGCCAGCCGGACGGCAGCTTCGTGCTGCGCAACGGCCCCTACCTGCGCCGCTTTCTGGACGGCTACTACCCGATGCACGTGACCATGAGAGTCAGCCTCGATGCACCTTTGGCGCTGGTGGAAACCCGTCCCGCAGCGCAGACCGGATTCGAGGTCAGGGCGCTCCAGGACGAGGTGTATTACGACGCGCGCTTCGAGGGCCGATTGGTGACGGAGCTGCGCTTCCGCCGCACCGACTGAGCATCCGGCGAGTGCCGCATAACCCTACAATCGTATCTGCATGCAAATGAAAAGAATTTGCATTTGAGGATAACTTGCGTTAAGCTCCCCTCCAATCGCAATCGACGGAGCTTTCCGCAATGCCATTTCGCAGTCCCCTGATCGCCCTCCTCGTCGCCGTCCTGGGCAATACCGCTGCTGGAGCGGAGGACAAGGTTCTCAATCTCTACACCGCCCGCCACTACCAGACCGACGAGGCGCTGTACTCCAACTTCACGAGCCAGACGGGCGTCAAGATCAACCGCATCGAGGGCAAGGAGGACGAACTGCTCGAGCGCATCAAGAACGAAGGCGCCAACAGCCCAGCCGACGTGTTCATCACCGTGGACGCCTCGCGCCTTGCCCAGGCCGACTCGCTGGGCCTGTTCGCGCCGGTGAATTCCAAGCTGCTGGACAGCCGCATTCCCGCGAACTTGCGCACCGCCGACTGGTTCGCCTTCTCCACCCGCGCCCGCATCATCATTTACAACAAGGAGAAGCTGGCCGCGACGGACGTGCAGAATTACGAGGATCTCGCCGGCCCGAAGATGAAGGGCAAGGTCTGCTCCCGCTCCGGCTCGCACCCCTACAACCTGTCGCTGGGCTCGGCTCTGATCTACCACCTGGGCGAAGCCAAGACCGAGGAATGGGCCAAGGGCGTAGTCGCCAACTTCGCGCGCGGCCCCAAGGGCGGCGATACCGACCAGATCAAGGCAGTGGCCGCCGGGGAATGCCAGGTGGCGGTTTCCAACACCTATTACGTCGTGCGCCTGATGCGCTCCGACAAGCCCGAAGACAAGGCGGTGATGCAGAAGATCGGCATCGTCTGGCCTAATCAGGGCAGCTTCGGCACCCACATCAACATCTCCGGCGGCGGCATGCTCAAGACAGCGCCCCACAAGACAGAGGCGGTCAAGTTCCTCGAGTATCTGGCCAGCGACGAGGCCCAGGCCTACTTCGCCAGCGGCAACAACGAGTGGCCGGTGGTCGCCTCCGCCACGCTGAAGAACCCCGAACTGGAATCGCTCGGCAAGTTCAAGGCCGACTCGATCAACGTCGGCGTGCTGACCAAGAACGTCGCCCTGGCGCAGAAGGTCTACGACCGCGCCGGTTATCGCTGAGGGCAAGCCGGACGAACCCCCCAAAGAACCCCGTTCCCCCTCCCTCCCAGGGACGCCCCGCGCAATGCGGGGTTTTTTTGCCCCGATGTCCTTGGTCTGGGCAACCAGGCGTTGCCATTGTTCGATCAGATTTGCGAGCATCCGATGCGCAATCGGCGGCACACTGCCGCTTCCGCAGTGAACAGCAAGCGCCACCCGTCCCTTCCGTGTGAGAAAAAATGAGAAAGACATGCCTGGCCGGCTGCCTGTGGATCCTCGGCGTCGTGGGCGCGAGCCATTACGCCGGCGCCCAGCTCCCCATCGAGTCTCGGGAGCAGTTGAACGCGGTGCTGTGGCAGCAAAGGACAGTGGAGTACCGGGCGCTGGCCCTGCAGGCCTATCGGGCGGCCACGCTTCGGCTGCCCGCCGTGCGCGCCAGCCGCCACAGCGCATCGGTCGAGCAGCAGCATGCCGGCGGTTTCGCGAAGAAGCCTCCGGCCATCGTTCTAGACGTCGACGAGTCGGTGCTCGACAACTCGCCCTACACCGCGATGCTCGTGAGCAAGGGGCGGCGCTTCGACCCCGAGTCCTGGGCGGCCTGGGTCGGCGAAGCGCGCGCCGGCGGGATTCCCGGTGCCCGCGAGTTCGTGGCACGGGCACGCGCCGCCGGCTTCCGCGTCGTCTTCATCACCAACCGGGAATGCAGGCGCGGCGGGCCTTACGATGCGCAGGGCCGTTCGCTGGACTGCCCGCAGAAGTCCGCGACGCTGGACAACCTGCGCGTGGTGCTCGGCTATCGGCCGGCGCAGGCCGATCTCCTGCTGCGCTTCGAACGCACCGACCAGCAGGACAGCGACAAGCGCTCGCGCCGGCTCGAAGTTGCCCGCACGCATCGCATCGCGATGCTGATCGGCGACGACCTGAACGACTTCATCGCGCCCGGCGAGTACGATCCGGAGCGGCACGGCTCGCAATGGGGCGCGACGAACGGCACGCCGTGGATCGCCCTGCCCAATCCGGCCTATGGCTCCTGGCAAGGCGGCTTTCCGGAGCTGTCGCAGAAGTATGACGCGCTGATTGCATGGAACCTGCCGCCGGCCGGCGGCACGCTTCGGCTGGTTTCATGGAATCTCGAATGGCTCGCCGATCCGCGCCGCCTGGAGGAGTCAGGCTTCTGGGCCAGCTGCGCGGCGCAGGGCTGGCCGAGACGCAGGCTGGCCGAGGACCTGCCGCAGTGCGATGCCTACCGGCGCGCGGGACTCCGCTCCGCGGCGGGCTACGAGGACAGGAAGCTAGCACCCTTGCGCAGGCGCCTGGCCGAGCTGGCTGCGCAGCACATCGACGTGCTCGCCGTTCAGGAAACCGGCGGCCCGGCCGCCTTGCAGGCCGTCCTGCCACCGGGCTACCGCGTGGCCTGCTTCACCACGCGAACCGATGCCCAGAACCTCGGCTATGCCGTCCGCGAAGCGGCCAGGCTGGAAGTCGCATGCAGGGAGACCGCCGCGTCGAGCCAAGTGGCCGATGGCGCCGGCGCGCGGATCGGCCGCGAAATGACCCTCCGGGCCGAGGATGGCGCCGTCCCGCCAGCTCTGACTTTGCTCAACGTCCATCTGAAGGCAGGCTGCCCCGAAGGGCGGCTGGATCGGGCCTCGAATGCGGACTGCGCAAGCTTCCGGCGGCAGGTGCCGGCGCTGGAGACATGGATGGAGGAAACGGCGGCCCGCGGCATGCCGTTCGCGATTCTCGGCGACTTCAACCGTAACATCGAGGGCGAGATCGCGGGCGGTTTCCCGGCGCGCAGCGACGGCTCAGACCCGGCCGGGCCGCTCGATCCCGCAACGCTGCGCAACCTGTGGCCCGAAATCAACGACATCGACCCGCCGCAGAGCGCCATGCAGCTTGTCGCCGTCGATCGCAGCGCGGCGCGCGCCGCACCGTCCTGCCACGAAAGGCTGGACCACATGGTCGTCAGCGAGACCCTGAAGGCCGGGCTCGCCCCCGGTCGCTCGTCCTCGATCGCGTCTCCGGTGCCCTGCTGGCCTCGGCGGGCGCTTCGGACCATTGTCCGCTGTATGCGGCGCTCCGCTTCAAGTGACGGCGGCCGGATTGGCATGATCGCTCCGGAATGCCGGCACACCTGGAACCAGACAAGAGCTTCCGGGGGGATGCGCCCGGCGGCGAGGCACGGGCCCCCTCCAAGTCCGCTTTAGTACGGATCAAGCCGCGTAGCGGCGAATCCGACTTTCCTTCTGGGCTCCGGCCTTCGGCCTGTCAGCCGACCTGCAAGCTCAGCGCCGGCTGCGCGCGATCTGGCGCGACAGCACGATCAGCGGCAGCAGGCCGACGGTGACGATCGCCAGCGCCGCGGACGACGCTTCCGACAGGCGCTCGTCCGACGCAAGCTGGAAAGTCTGGGTGGCAAGGGTGTCGAAATTGAACGGCCGCATCACCAGGGTGGCGGGCAGCTCCTTCATGACGTCCACGAACACGAGAAGCCCGGCGGTGAGCAGGCTGCCCCGCAGCAGCGGGACATGCACCCTGGCCAGAGTCTCCCCCTGGCCATAGCCCAGGATGCGGGCGGCATCGTCCATGCTGGGGGTGATCTTGGCCAGGCTCGCCTCGACGGTGTGAAGCGCCACCGCCAGGAATCGCACCAGATAGGCGTAGATCACCGCCGCGATGCCGCCGGTGAGCAACAGCCCCGGATTCGCGCCGGTGACGGCCTCGACGGCCGACGCGAGAACATTGTCGAGGCGCGTCACCGGGATGAGGACGCCGACCGCGATCACCGATCCGGGAACCGCGTAGCCCAGCCCGACGACACGGTTGAGGGCCGCAGGCAGGCCGCCGCGGTTGATCCGCGCCGCATAGGCGAGCAGCAGCGCCAGCAGCACCGCCAGTGCCGCGGTGAAGAACGCCAGGGTGAAGCTGTTGCGGGCGAGCTGGACGAAGCGCTCGCCGAACTGGGCATCGCCCTCCGCCAGGGCAAGCTTGAGCAGTATGCCGGCGGGAATCAGGAAACCGATCAGCAGGGGCGCAATGCAGACTAGTACGGCCGCCGCTGCCTTGACGCCGCGCAGCCGGCGACCCGGCAGCGGACGGTTGCGCCCGGTGGTGTTATGGAAGCGGGCGCGGCCGCGGCTGGCGCGCTCCAGCATCAGCACCAGCACCACGAAGCCGAGCAGCGTTGCCGAGAGCTGCGCCGCGGCGATGCGGTCGCCGAGGGAGAACCAGGCGCGGTAGATGCCGGTGGTGAAGGTCTGGACGGCGAAGTAGGACACCGTGCCGTAGTCGGCCAGGGTCTCCATCAGCGCCAGCGCCACACCCGCCGCCACCGCCGGGCGCGCCAGCGGCAGCGACACCTTGAAGAAGCTGGCCCAGGGACCGTAGCCGAAAGAGCGGGACACTTCCAGCATGCCGCTCGCCCGCTCCAGGAAGGAAGTGCGCGCCAGCATATACACGTAGGGGTAAAGCACGAAGACGAACATCAGGATGGCGCCACCGACGCTGCGCACGTCGGGAAACCAGTAACCGCCCGCCTCCCAGCCAAAGACGGCGCGCAGCGCGGTCTGCACCGGGCCGACAAACTGCAGCAGGTCGGTGTAGGTGTAGGCCATGACGTAGGCCGGCATCGCCAGCGGCAGAATCAGCGCCCACTCGAACACGCGCCGCCCCGGAAAGTCGTGCATCACCGTAAGCCAGGCGGCGGCCACGCCGCCGAAGATCACGCCGGCTCCGACCCCCAGCAGCAGCTTGATCGTGTTGCCGGCGTATTCCGGCAGCACGGTTGACACGAGGTGCGACCACGTGCCGGCGGTGCCGCCGGCAAAGATATTGATCGCGACCGCGAGGATCGGCACCAGCGCGAGCACCGCGATGACAATGGCCACCATCGTCAGTCCGCCGACGCGCAGGCGGCGCGGCGCGGCACGCGCCGGCACAACGGGCACGGCACTCGGCATGGCGGGGGTCATCGGGCGTGTTCCGGAGACTGACTTTCGAGGCGGCCGGAGGAGGCGTGCAAATGGGAATTATAATTGACTGCACGCCCGCCCCCGCGGGAGACCTTGCGCGCCCGAACCCATGCCCCTGCTCGAGTTGTCCGACGTCTGCCACGCCTACGGCAAGCATGCGGTGGTGGACCATCTTTCCTTCGCCCTGGAGCAGGGCAGCATCGGCTGCCTGCTCGGCCCCTCGGGCTGCGGCAAGACCACGGTGCTGCGCTGCATCGCCGGATTCGAGTCCGTGCACCACGGCGAGATCCGCATCAAGGAACGGGTGGTGAGCAGCGAGCGCCTGCACCTGCCGCCAGAGCAGCGGCGCATCGGCATGGTGTTTCAGGACTACGCGCTGTTCCCCCACCTGAGCGTAGCGGACAACATCGCCTTCGGCCTGCGCCGCGTCAGCTCGGGGGAACGGCGGCAACGGGCCGAAGAACTGCTCGCCACCATAGGCCTCGCGGGCCAGGGCAGCAAGTACCCCCACGAATTGTCCGGCGGCCAACAGCAGAGGGTGGCACTCGCCCGTGCTCTGGCGCCCAGCCCCGACCTGCTGCTGCTCGACGAGCCCTTCTCCAACCTCGACGTAGATCTGCGCGAGCGGCTGTCCCTTGAGGTGCGCGACATCATCAAGAACGTCGGCGCCACCGCCATCCTGGTCACTCACGACCAGCACGAGGCCTTCGCCATCGCCGACGAGATCGGCGTCATGAACGAGGGACGCATCCAGCAGTGGGATCTGCCCTACAACCTCTACCACCGGCCGAAGAACCGCTTCGTCGCCGACTTCGTTGGCCAGGGCGTGTTCATGCCCGGCACGGTGGTGGACGCCCAGCGCGTGCGGGTGGAACTGGGCATACTCGCCAGCAAGGTGCCGGTGGAGTGCGGCGTGGGCTGTGCTGCCTGCGACCTTCAATGCCATGTCGACGTGCTGCTGCGCCCCGACGACATCGTCCACGACGACGCCAGTGCGATGCAGGCGGAAGTGGTGCACAAGGCCTTCCGCGGCGCGGAGATTCTCTACACGCTGCGCCTGGCGAGCGGTGCGCGGGTGTTGTCGCTGGTTCCCAGCCACCACAACCACGCCCTGGGGGAGAAGATCGGCATCCGCCTCGACGTGGACCATGTGGTCACCTTCCGCAGCGACGAGGAAGCTTCGAGCTGCGCGGTGCCCGATGCCAAGGTGATGCGGCTCGTCAGGACGGCATGATCCCCTGGGTGCGCCGGGGCAGACCCTTCCCGCCGGTAGAACAGGCGCTGCACGAGCCCAACGGCCTGCTCGCCGCCGGCGGCGATCTCGACCCGGAGCGGCTGCTAGACGCCTACCGCCGCGGCATTTTCCCCTGGTACAGCGCGGGCGAGCCGATCCTGTGGTGGAGCCCCGACCCGCGCATGGTGATGTTGCCGGCGCAACTCAGGATCTCCCGCACCCTCGCGCGCCGGCTGCGCCGCCGCGAGTTCGAGGTCCGGTTCGACACCGCCTTCGCCGCCGTGCTGCGCGCCTGCGCCGAACCGCGGCAGGACAGCGGCGGCACCTGGATCACGCCCGAGATGCAGCAAGCCTACGGCAGGCTGCATGAACTCGGCTGGGCGCACAGCGTCGAAAGCTGGTCGGAGGGCCGGCTTGCGGGTGGCCTCTACGGCGTGGCGATAGGCCGCATGTTCTACGGCGAGTCGATGTTCGCCCGGCAAACCGACGCCTCCAAGGTGGCGCTGGCCCACCTGGCGCGGCATGTTGAGCGGCTCGGATATGCCATGATAGATTGCCAGATGAGCACGGCCCACCTCGCTTCCCTGGGTGCGCGGGAGATTCCCCGCCGTCAGTTCGTACGCGCCGTGCATGAGTTCGACAGCGGGCGGCGGGGCCCCAGGGCGCTGGCCGGCCGACGCGGCATCCAACCTGTTTGCGGACGCACCATGACGCTGCTGAAAGAGCTTCCGTTCACGCTGCTGCAGTTCTACGCCACGGCGCCCTACGCCTGCTCCTACCTGCCGAATCGCACCGCCCGCTCCCAGGTCGCCACCCCCAGCCACATGATCGACGCCGGGATGTACGGGGAGCTGGTGCGCAACGGATTCCGGCGCAGCGGCGTGTTCACCTACCGACCCTACTGCGACGCCTGCCGCGCCTGCGTCCCGGTGCGCATCCCGGTGGCACGCTTCGAGCCGGCGCGCAACCAGCGCCGCGCGCTGCAGCGCCACCACGACCTGGTGGCGCGGGAGCTGCCGCTCGCCTTCCGCGAGGAACACTACGCCCTCTACCAGTGCTACCAGGCGGCGCGCCACAGTGGCGGCGGCATGGATCAGGACAGCCGCGAGCAGTACGCCCACTTCCTGCTGCAAAGCCACGTCGACTCCCGATTGGTGGAGTTCCGCGAAGGCGATCTGCTGCGCATGATCTGCATCGTCAACGTGCTGTCGGACGGCCTGTCCTCGGTCTACACTTTTTTCGACCCCGATCTGCCCGGCGCCAGCTTCGGCACCTACTGCATCGTGTGGCAGGTGGAGCAGTGTCGCGTCCTGGGCCTGCCCTATCTCTATCTGGGCTACTGGATCCGGGAAAGCCGCAAGATGTCCTACAAGGCGAGCTTCCGGCCCCTGGAAGGCCGCGTCAACGGCCTCTGGCGGGAACTCGGCGACAAGGATCTGGCGCTCGACGGCGCCTGACTTTGCGGCGCGTCAGCGCGCCTTCGCAACGCTGATTCGGAACAATTCCGGCGACGCCGCGGTGACGGTGTCGTCGTAGGCATGCTGCGCCTTGCCGAACAGGGCGCGTATCCGTTTCACATAGGCCCGGGTCTCGGCATAGGGCGGAACGCCCCGATAGCGATTGACCGCGCCCTCGCCGGCGTTGTATCCGGCGGCCACCAGTTCCACGTCGCCACGAAAGTAGGCGAGTAGCCAGCGCAGATAGGCCAGGCCACCGCGGATGTTCTGCGCCGGATCGAAGGGCTTCTTGACGTTGAAGCGTTCGGCCGTCTCGGGGATGAGCTGCATCAGGCCCTGGGCGTTCTTGGGCGAGCGGGCCCCGGACTGGAAGTTGGATTCCGCGCGGATCACCGCCAGCGCGAGCTGCGGGCTGACGCCGTACTGCGGCCCCAGCTTGGTCACCAGATCGACGACCTTGCGCTGGGCCACCGTTGCAGGCACGAAGACCTTCTCCGATTCGGGGCCGGATTCGACCACTGCCTTCTCGCGCATGCATTCCGGCAACGAGGCCACCGGTTCGCCGACATGGCGCAACATACGCGCGGCCTGTTCATGCCCCTGCTCCGCCGCCGCACGGAAGAAGAACGCGGCCAGCGCATCGTCGCGCGGCAGGCCGCGACCGTTGGCGTGCATCCAGCCGAGGTTGAATTGGGCTTCCGGATCGCCAAGCCGCGCCGCCTCGCAGTAGAGTTCAGCAGCTTTCGGCAGGTCTTTCGCTACCCCTTCGCCGTGTTCCAGCAAGACCGCCTGCGTGCGCAGCGCCACGGCGTGGGCGTAGCTCAGCGCGGGATTCTCCAACTGTGCCCAAGCCGGGCCAGCCGCAAGGCACAGTGCCAGCACCGCCGCTCGGCGCAGCTTGCGGGGCGGGGCGAGGCCGTCTTTCATGGCTCAGGCGGCGGCGAACCGCTCAACGTACCAGGGCATCGCAGCACGCAACCCCTCGCGCAGCCGGTGGGTCGGTTCATAGCCCAGCAGGCGCCGCGCCTTGGAGATGTCGGCCTGGGAGTGGCGCACATCCCCGGGCCTGAAGTCGCGGTGCGCCGCTCGCAGCTCCGCGAGTCCCGGCACGATGCGCCGCAATTCTTCCTGCAGCATCTCGAACAGCTCGTTGAGGGACGTGCGATCGTCCAGCGCGACGTTGTAAACCTGATTCACCGCCGCCGGATCCTCTGCCGCGGCCGCCAGCAGGTTGGCCTGCACCGCGTTGTCGATGTAGCAGAAATCTCGGCTCGTCTCGCCGTCACCGTTGATCGCCGCCTCCTCGCCCAGCAGCATCGCACGCACCCAGCGCGGAATCACCGCCGCATAAGCGCCGTCGGGATCCTGGCGCGCGCCGAAAATGTTGAAGTAGCGCAGGCCGATGCTCTGGGTGCCGTAGCAGCGGCCGAACACCTCGGCATAGAGCTCGTTCACCAGTTTGGTAACGGCATAAGGCGAGAGCGGGCGGCCGGTCACGTCTTCCACCTTGGGCAGCGCCGGATGGTCGCCGTAGGTGGAACTGGAGGCGGCGTAGACGAAGCGCCGCACACCGGCCTCGCGCGAAGCCACCAGCATGTTGAGAAAACCGTCCACATTGGCACCGTTGGTGGCGACGGGATCGGCCAGCGAGCGCGGCACCGAGCCCAGTGCCGCCTGGTGCAGCACGACCTGAACGCCGACGCAGGCTTCGCGGCAGGCAAGCGGATCGCGAATGTCGGCTTCGAAGAAGCGGTGCCGCTGCCATGCTTCTGCTCCCGCCGCCTCGCGCACCTCGTCCAGATTGCGGCGGTGGCCGGTGGCGAAGTTGTCGAGCCCCACCACCTCCTGGCCCAGTTCCAGCAGCGCCTGCGTGAGGTGCGAGCCGATGAAGCCGGCGCTGCCCGTCACCAGCCAGCGCAGCGGACGCTGCGTCAAACCGGCGGCGCACCTCGGCAATGCGGCTCATGATCCCTCGCATCCGCCGAACGGCAATGCAGGGCACAGCCGGTGCCGAACCCAGTCTCCAACTTCGCGCTGCGACGGGCCAAACCGATTCGCTCGATACGGGTCGCCGACGGCCACCACCAGCGGCCCTCCGGCACAGTCCAGTCCAACAACGACCCCGGCTGCCATGTTCATGTCATCTCCATGCCGATTCCACGATTCGGGCTTCGCGCTCCGGCCCGCCGCCATGGCAGGAATGATCACACCACGCCGCCGGGCATCCTGTGACCGAATGCTTCATGGCGGCACGGTGCCGGAACACCCGGACGCGCTCGCTCGACGTCCGGCCAGGGATGAGATAGCGCCCCGCCGGACAAAACAACGGCGGGCGGGGCGCCGGGGCGGCAAGACCGCCGCAGCGGGACCCTACTCCGGTGTCACTGAGCGCCCTTGCCCGTAAGGACCACGCCGATGGTCTCGAACATGACCACGATGTCGAGGAACAGGCTGTGGTTCTTGACGTAGTAGAGGTCGTATTGCAGCTTCTGCACCGCATCGTCAACCGAGGCACCGTAGTGGTAGCGCACCTGCGCCCAACCCGTCACACCCGGCTTGACGCTGTGGCGCACCGCGTAATAGGGGATATCCGCGATCAGTTGGTCCACGAAGAACGGCCGCTCCGGGCGCGGCCCCACGAGACTCATGTCGCCCTTGAGCACGTTGAGGATCTGCGGCAGTTCGTCGATGCGCAGCTTGCGGATGATGCGCCCGATGCGCGTTGCCCGGTCGTCGTTCGACCTGGCCCAGCGCGGCTTGCCGTCGCGCTCGGCGTCGTTGCGCATGCTGCGGAACTTGATGACGCGGAAGGTCCGCCCGCCCTGCCCGACGCGCTCCTGGCGGTAGAACACCGGCGCGCCGTCTTCGAGCAGGATCAGCAGCGCAGTCACGAGCATGATCGGCCAGGCGAGCGCCAGCAGCAGCAGGGCGGCAACGATGTCGAACAGGCGCTTGACGAGACTGCGCACGAACCCCTGGCGGAAGCCGTCACCGAAGATCATCCAGCTCGCGCGCAAGGAATCGAGTCGCAGCTGGCCCAGCGAGCGTTCGAAGTAGCTTGAGAGATCCAGCACCCTCACCCCCGCAAGCTTGCAGTCCAGCAGTTGTCGCAGGGGCAGCACCCCGCCACGCCGTTCGCGCACGGCCACCACCACCTCGTCGACACCCAACTGCCGCACCGTTTCCGCCAGCGAGTGGCCGCTCGGCAGGATGCGATTGGCCGCAACACTTGCCGCCTCGCCCGTCTGGGGCTGAACGAACCCCACCACCTGCACGCCCGCGCCGAATCTGCGCAGCGATTGCTCCACCGTCACAGCCTCGTCGCCGGCGCCAAGAATCAGAACGCGTTGGCTGAAGCCCGTCGCCACGCCGCTGTGGGCGGCGTAGGCGCGGATGACGAGCAGGGCAGCGAGTACCAGCAGAACGGTGAGCTGCAGCGCTTCGGTGCGGACGTCGTGCCAGGGCAGGACTTCGAAGACGCCGTAGGCCACCGGTATGGCCAGCAGCAGGGACATCAGGACCCGCGCCGTCGTCTGCACCATGGACCGTTTGGGAGACACCCGGTACAGCCCCAGCGCCGTGTTCACCACCATCATCACAAGCGCAAAAACCAGGGCGGCCGGCAGAATCACGTTCCAATGTTCCGACTGGTCCCGGCTGAGCCAGCCAAGGGCCAGGGTCATCGACACGAACAGGAGAATGGCGTCTAGAAGGACATGAAAGACCGTATTGCCCGGGAACCAATGGCTGAATACTCTGACCATGAGAGAGCCTCTCTTGCTTGTCTTGTTATTCGGGCCGCGAAGGCTCTTGTTTCCGAGCTTCGAACCGCGACCGCTGACCTCTGACTCTTGTTTTTCAGGCCGGCGTCTCGACCGAGCCTGACTGCCCGCAGCCGCGGCTGCAACTGCGGTTCAACTCGCCTGATTCGACTACGCCTAAGCTATCCTGTAGGACCATTTCCTACCGTGACACAGGTCACGCCGCCGCCTAGTCCAACTGGATGATGCCGATTCGGTCACGAATCCTCATTGACAACTCGCAATCCGAAACCACACGCTGCCTAGGGTTGGCAGCATAGGGTTGGCAACATAGGGTTGGCGCCGCCTGCGCGAAGTGACTGATGTACCGCCCGGCCGGTCAGACCTGCCGCCGTTGACCAGACCCCGAATCAAGGCAAGCTCGGCTCGTCGCAATTCGCGCAGCGTCCGGCCAACGCGCCGCGAATTCTCCGCCCCACGACGACCCGAAGGCGTGACGCGTTTAACGCCTGGCAGGCCATGCAATGGGAAGATGCCCGCCCCGGGGCAACGACAAGCCTCGCCGCAGAGGCCTGCAACCCGCGCTGGCCCGGAAGGCAGTACCTCGCGGACTGAAGCTGGCCGCCGCGAGAGGCGGCGACGACCAGGAGTCAGCCCTGCACGCTGAGCCGATTCACCACCATCTCGACACCGAACACGCACCAGGCGTCGAGCTCGGCCTGGCGGCGGCCTTCCGGGGTGCGGACCGCACCGTCGAGGGTGACGATGGCGTCCCGGCAACGCACGGCGATGGTTTCGGCCTTGAGCATCGGGTCCATTTCGAGGGCGAGATGAACCGCATCGGCGATCTCGTCGTCGGAGTCCTGCTCGTCGGGAACGACCTCGATGCCATTGACAACGTCGCGGCAGCCCGGCGTCCACCAGGCGAGCACGCCCAGCATGCGCTTGTGGGAAAGGCTGATCACCCGGCCATTGAGAGTGACCACACCGTCGCGAATCTCGGCCTCCACGTCCCCCGACGCGTCGGTTCCCGCATCGTGAACCGTCTCGGTGCGTGACTCCATCTGCGTACGCAGTGTGCAGTTCGACAGTTCGCTCTCCTGCTGGATGAAGCGGACGAGGGAGTCGCGGACCGCGCCGTCGCCCCGCGCTTCGCCGATGTGGACCCGAAGCCGATCGGCCACGCCGCGCACGCCCGGAACTGGCGCGGCCAGTGCCAGCGCGATCTTGCGCACGGCAATGTCCGCCACCTCGCCTTCGAGCACGACGGTGCCGTCGGGCGCCGCTTCTATGCGCAGCGGATACAGGGGGAGATTGATGCGGGTGTCTGCGGCGAGCGCCGCATGAACCCTGCTCGCAAGATCGTCGTGGGTCATGATTCCGTCCTCGTGTTGTTTTTGCAGGCGCCGGAGCGCCTGCGCGGCTTGGACGAAATGCCCCGCTTGAGGCAACGATCCGGGCTTCCGGGGCGCATCGTCAGTGCGCGGATTATGCCTGCAAGAGGCATTCCCCGCGGCGGCATCGCTCCCGCGACACGGCCATCGCTCCCGCCGGCCCGCACTACGCCGCGGCGGCCTCGATTCCCCGGAACACCTCGGGCAGGTTCACCATCTTGTTGCCCAGGATGCGGATTCGCTGCGTTGCCACGCCGGCGTGCTCCAGCCTGTCGCAGGTGCCCTGATCCCTCACCCAGATGTCGAGGTGTTGCTCGCGCCCGCACACCTCGGCCAGCATCATGGCGCCGGTGGCGTCGATGAAATGACTGTCGAGAAGATTGAGCGCGCGCACCGCCCGGTCCGCCACATGATGCTCGATCTCGCGCTTGAGCCCGGCGGCGGTAAGGAAGTTAACGCTGCTGTTGATCGCCACCACGGTGTGGCCATGCTGATCGACCACGTCCAGGCGCTTGTCCTCGAGCATGCGGCTGAGCGCCAGCAGCAGCATCAGGGCCACGCCCAGGGGCACGGAAACCGTGAGATCCATGCCCACGGTGAGCACCATCGTGAGCAGCGCGAGCCCTCCCTCGTAGCGGTCGATCCGGACGACGCGCCGCAGCTCATGGACCTCGACCAGCCGCAGCGCGGTCAGAACCAGCACCGCCGCCAGCGCAGCCATCGGCAGCAGCTCGATCGCGGGGAACAAGAGCAGGACGAACAGCCCGAGGAACACCGCGTGCAGCATCGCCGCGGTGCGGTGGGTTGCGCCGCTGGCGACGTTGGTCGAGCCGCGCACGATGACGCCCGAGACAGGGATGCCGCCGAGGAAGGGCACCACCAGGTTGGCGACGCCCAGCCCCATGAGCTCGCGGTCAGGATCGTGGCTGCCACCCCCCATCTGGTCCAGGGCCTTGGCGGCCAGCAGTGACTCCACGGCGATCAGGAAGCCGAGGGTGAAGCCCGCCAGCGCGATCGTCTTGGCGTGGGCGGCCAGCGTGGCCAGAAACCCCGCAGAAACGCCGAGACCGGCCATGGAAAGCTCGTACAAGCCGCCCACGGTGCGCAGCGGATGGCCGGCGGCGATGGCGATCTGACCCGCGGCCGTCCCCGCCACCAGCGCCACCAGCGCTGGCGGAACCCAGCGCGCGAAGCGTGTCCGCTTCCAGGCGAGGGCGGCGGCCAGCGTCACGCCCAGCACCGGCAGTTCGGCGTATTTGGCCTGATCGAAGTGCCTGAAGGTGAACACGAGCTTTTCGAGAATGTCCGCACCCTTGGCCTCGATACCGAGTGCCGCCGGCAACTGCGAGAGCAGGATCAGAACGCCGATGCCGCTGGTGAAGCCCACCAGCACGGAGTGGGGCATCAGTTCCATCAGGCGTCCAAGCCGCAGCGCGGCGATCAGCAGCACGACCAGGCCCGCGGCAACGGTGCTCGGGAGCAGCACATCCATGCCGTGCTGCGACACCAGGCCGAAGATCAGGGTGATGAAGGCGGCGGCCGGCCCGGATACCTGGAATCTCGATGAACCCAGTGCCGCCGCGATGAATCCACCGGCCACGCCGGAGACGATGCCCGACATCGGGCTGGCGCCGGAGGCGATCGCAAAGGCGATGGACAGGGGCAGCGCCACCACCGCCACGATGAATCCGGCGAACACGTTGTTGAGACTGAATCCTGCAAGAGCGCTTTTCATGGGTCTCTCCGTTCGTTCTTCGCCCGGCGGGTCAGGAAAGCAGCGCCGGACGCTGCGGCGGCTCGATGCGATCCAGCGGCACAAAGGCGAGCCGCTCAGGGTCGTAGGACTCTATGGCACCGCTTTCGAGCGTGTAGTGCCAGCCATGGAGCGCCAGTTCGCCCTTTTCCACCCGCGGCGCCACGCCGGGATAAGTGAGGAGGTTGCGCAGGTGCTGGACCACCATCGCCTTCTCGGTGGCGCGAAGAATGTGTGCCTTCTTCTCGCGGCTCTGCAGAACGCCGTCCAGACCGCCTTCGTCGAGCGCGGCCTTCTCCAGGATCAGCGCCTTGACGCGCGCACCCTGCTCCAGCCAGCGCGCCGTCATTGCCAGTTCCGGTCCAAGGTCGTCGTCGTAGAGTGCTGCGCACGCGCCGCAATGCGAGTGCCCGCAGACCACGATGTGCGACACGCCGAGCACTCCGACGGCATATTCGACGGCAGACCCGACGGCCGGGCACTCCGCTCCCGGTGCCCAGGCCGGCACCATATTTCCGACATTGCGCAGCACGAACAGGTCGCCGGGCGCCGTGTGGGTCAGCGCATGGGGCAGGATGCGCGAATCCGCGCAGGTGATGAACAGCGCACCCGGGTTCTGGCCGTGGCGCACGAGACTCTCGAACTTCTCGCGATGGCGGCGAAAGTAGCCGCGGCGAAACTTGCTTACACCTTTCATCAGTGCTGATGTCATGGCGAACCTCCAGTTGGGGATATCTGTTTCTTGGAACCCCCTGCATCGGCAGACGAACGCCGTTTCGACATTCGCCGGGACACAAGCAGCGGGGTGATTCGACGACCTTCGGAATGGACGCCGAGGAGCGGCGCTGGCCGCCCGGCGGCGGCCGGGACGGGAACGCAGAAAGAAGACTGATCGCGCAAAGGACCACGCGCACGGCGCAGCGCTGCAAGCCATGTGCTTGCCGCTCCGGCCGTAGCCACCGCACCCTCCATGCCAGCATACGGTTTGGCTTTTCGCATCAAGCGCTTGCGAAAGTCAGTCGCTGGCGAACGGCGAACCGAGCCCGGCCGATTCGTCGTGCCACGCCGACGCTGCAGTGCAGCATCTAACTAAGCCTATGATTTACTGATATTTCCCGCGTCAGGCACAGACGACGAAGCCCGTGACGTTTCGGTTACACCCTCAAGAAACCGCGTCAACAGGGCATTTGCGCCTCAGCCGCCAGCGTTCGCCGCGTGGCGCAGATCAAGCCTTGGCCGCCCCGCCTGCTAGACTCCCTTCGCAGTCCCTTCCCAAGAACAGCCAGAAAGTCGGCCATGCGCATGACCCCTGACCTCGATGCCGCCCGCCGGGATCTCGCCGAACTCGGTGGCTACCTGCTCGTGCTTACGCCCCAGAACCGCAGTTTTCTCGACAAGCAGGGTGCCGCGATCGAGCGCCGCTGGCGCGGCAAGGATGTGTTCATCGTCTGCGACCGCAACGGCGCGGCGGCCCTGGGCCGAAGCCGCGAGCAGCTCGACGCCATGGACGCGATCAAGATGCACGACGAGTCGAAGCTCGCGCACCGAGACGAGGAAGACAAGCAGGGCACCTGAGATCGCGGCAGCCGACGCGGATCAGGCCACGAAACGAATCTCGTCCAGGCTGCACTTGGCCAAACCGTACTCGGTGGCCACCAGCAGCGGAAATGCCGTGCCAGGATAGACGCCGCCAGACGCGATGTTGTAGCCGATGATGCGACCGGCGATGGTGCCGATGCGAACGCGTCGCTCCACCGTGGCGCCCGCGCGCCGCGCCGCCGTCACCGCAGCGAGGACGGCGGCGCCGGCGGGTGTGCCGCGCAACGCCCGCCGCTCGCCCTGGATGATGGTGACTGCGAACATGATCTTGGTTTCCTGTCCTGATTGACGGCAGCAGTGCGGCTGCGCTTGACCGTTCACTCGACCCTCGCTCGTCGGCCGGCTTGGCAGGCGTCGAAACCCGCGATCTGCGATACCGCCGGCGCAGCCGGCAGGCGACAAACCGCCCTGCGGCAACCCGGGCAAGGAACCGGCAAGGTCCGTGGCATCAGCCGCGCAGACGACAGCTCCCCGAGTAATCCGGCCCCGCCGTCCCGAGCCTGTCGCCCAACCCGGCTCCAGCGCCCGCAGGCCTATGACAGAAGTCAGGGTAGACTGGCGCCGCCAACCGCTGTCAGAATCGTCCCAAACAAACGAAAAGGATCACAGCATGCTTTCTGCCCTGCGGTCGATCGGTGCCCTGGCTCTCGCCTTCGCCCTGCTCCTGCTGTCCGGCTGCGCCGGCGCGCCCAAGCCGCCGCCGCCCACCGTCATCCAGCTCACCCTGGAGGTGGCCGCCGATGCCAATCCCGACTCCCGGGGCCGGGCGTCGCCGATCATCGTGCGCCTGTTCGAGCTGAAGTCCCTCGCGGCCTTCGAAGGCGCCGACTTCTTCTCGCTGTTCGAGAAGGACCAGGCGACCCTCGGTGCAGAGCTGGTCGCGCGGGAGGAGTTCCAGGTCCAGCCGAAGGACACCCGCAGGATGGAGCGCACGCTCCAGCCCGATACGCGCCACGTCGCCGTGATCGCCGCCTTCCGCGATCTGGAGCGGGCGACGTGGCGTGCCGCCACGGCGGTGCCGCTGAACAAGACCACGCCGGTGGTGGTGCGGGTCGATGCCCGCAGCATCTCCGTCGCCGCCAAGTGACTGCCGCCGCGCCATCCGGCCGCGGCCGCGGCGTGATCTGATTCTGTAGATTCGGGACTGACATGTCTTGGAACAGCAAGGTCGTCTGGTCGGAGGGCATGTTCCTCCAGCCCCAGCATTTCCAGCAGCATGAGCGCCATCTCGAAAACCTGATCGAGGCGCGCAGCGCCGCCGTCGCCCCCTACCACTGGGGCCACGCCATGCTGCGGATCGACGAGCCCGCGCTCAGGCTGGGAAGGATTGCCCTGACCGCCGGCCGCGGCATCCTGCCCGACGGCACGCCCTTCGACTTCCCGCGCGTCGACGCGGCGCCGCTGCCGCTGGAAGTGCCGTCCGACGCCAAGGACCAGTTGGTCTATCTCGCCGCTCCGCTGCGCCGTCCCGGCGCCGACGAAGCGGACCTCGCCGGCGACGATGCGGCCGGACTGACGCGCTACCGCGTTTCGGAACTGGAAGTGACGGACAACAACACCGGCGCCGACACCACGGCGCTGATCCAGGTCGGCGATCTGCGCCTGCGCCTGATGCTCAAGCGCGACCTCACCGACGCCTACGCCTGTCTCGGCGTGGCGCGCATCACCGAGCGCCGCGCCGACAATCAGGTTCTGCTCGACGCCGCCTACGTAGCGCCGACGCTGGCGGTACGCGACGCCGCGGCTCTCGCCGGCTACGTGCGCGAGATCGAGGGTCTGCTGCACCAACGCGGCGAAGCCCTGGCGGCACGACTGTCGCAGCCCGGCCGCGGCGGCGTGGCCGAGGTCGCCGATTTCCTGCTGCTTCAGACCGTGAATCGCTTCGAGCCGGTGTTCGCCCACCTTGGCCAAGTGAGCCCCCTGCACCCCGAGCGGCTGTATGCCACGGCACTGCTGCTGGCGGGAGACCTGTGCACCTTCTCGCGCGAAAAGCGTCGCCCCCCGGCCTACCCCGAGTACAACCACGACGAGCCGGCGAAGTGCTTCACGCCGCTCATGGCGGACCTGCGCCGGTCGCTGTCGATGGTGCTGGAGCAGAGCGCCATCGCCATCGAACTCCAGGATCGCAAGTACGGCGTGCGCGTCGCGATCATCGCCGACCCCGAACTGCTGCGCAGCGCCGGTTTCGTCCTCGCGGTCAATGCGCAGATGCCGGCGGAAGCGCTGCGGGTACGCTTTCCCACCCAGGTCAAGATCGGCCCGGTCGAGAAGATCCGCGATCTGGTCAATCTTCAGCTTCCGGGCATCGCGCTGCGCCCGCTGCCGGTGGCGCCGCGGCAGATCCCCTACCACGCCGCCTTCAACTATTTCGAGCTGGACCGGGGCAGCGAGTTGTGGAAGCAACTGGAACGCTCCGGCGGCCTCGCCATGCATGTCGCCGGGGACTTCCCGGGGCTCGAGATGGAGTTCTGGGCGATCCGCGGGTGAGATAGACGATGAGCAAAGACGACCCCTTCGCCTCCTTCGACGGCGGCCGCACCATCATCCTGCCGACGCCGGGCGGGCGCACGCCCCAGCCTGGCGCCGCGATGCCTCCGTCCCAGCCCGCCGCAGACACCGCGCCGCTGCCGGCGTTCGACTTCGGCCTCAATCCCCTGCTCGCGGCCGCCAATCCGCTGCTCAACCTGGTGCCCCAGTTGCGCGCCACGCTGCAGCATCCCGACCCGGCGGGACTCAAGGAGAACCTTGCCCAAGGCATACGCCGGTTCGAGGCCCGCGCCAAGGAAACCGGGGTCGCTCCCGAGAAGGTGATCGCCGCGCGCTACGTGCTGTGCACGCTGCTCGACGAAACCGCCGCCAGCACGCCCTGGGGCAGCTCCGGCGTGTGGGGCCGCCACAGCCTGCTGGTGAGCTTCCACAACGAGGCCTGGGGCGGCGAAAAGGTCTTCCAGCTCCTCGGCAAGCTGGCCGAGAACCCGGGCGCCAACCGCGACATCCTGGAGTTGATCTACGTCTGTCTCGCTCTGGGCTTCGAGGGACGCTACCGGGTACAGGACAACGGCCGCTCCCAGCTCGACGTGCTGCGCGAGCGCCTCGCCCAGATGCTCAATCGCGAGCGCGGCGAGTACGAGCACGACCTGTCGCCGCGCTGGCGCGGCGTGACCGCGAAGAAGAGTCCGCTGCTCGACGCGTTGCCGATGTGGGTCGCCGCGGCCATTGCCGGTGTCATTCTGGTGGGCGCCTACCTGGCCTTCGACATCGGCCTCAACCGGGCTTCCGACCCGGTGTTCTCGGCGATCCAGTCCATCCGCCCGCACACGCCGGCCGCCCGCGCCAGTGCTGTGGCGGCCCCCGCCGCGACGCCGGTCAAGCCGCGACTGGCGACATTCCTGAAGCCCGAAATCGATCAGGGCAAGGTGGCGGTCAAGGACGAGGAGACGCGCAGCATCATCACCATCAAGGGCGACGGCTTCTTCGAGCCAGGCAGCGCCACGGTTTCCGAGCAGGTCCGGCCGCTGCTCCAGCGCATCGCGCAGGCGCTCAACTCGGTGCCCGGCCCGGTGCAGGTGACCGGGCATACCGACAGCATTCCGATACGATCGGCCCGCTTCCCGTCCAACTGGCATCTGTCTCAGGAGCGGGCGAAGGCGGTGGCGCAGCTGCTCGCCACCACGGTGCCGCCGGCGCGCCTGAGCGCCGAGGGACGGGCCGACGCCGAGCCGGTCGCCGCCAACGACACGCCGGCCAACCGCGCGCGCAACCGGCGCGTCGAGATCACCCTGTTCGCCGCCAACCGCGGGACCTGACATCGCGGAAATCCAGCCATGAAGAAAATCCTCGGCATCCTCTTCCATCCCGTCCTGCTGGCGGTGATCGGCCTGATCGCGCTATCGGCGGTGATCTGGTGGTTCGGACCGCTGCTCGCCTTCGCCGACTGGCGTCCCCTCGACCCCGAGTGGGTGCGCATCGTCGTCATCGCCCTTGCCTTCGGCATCTATGTCGCACGCAAGGCATGGAGCGTGTTCAAGGCCAAGCACTCCAACGCGAAGATGATGGACGGCCTGCTCCAGGCAGCACCTGGCGCTGCGGCGGCGGGGCCGACGGACCTCTCGGCAGAGGAAGTGGAGACCCTGCGCAAGCGCTTCGAGGAGGCGCTCGCCAAACTGCGCCAGTCGCGCCTGGGCGCCGCCGGCGCGAAGTCCGTCTTCGGCGCACGGCAATACCTCTACCAACTGCCCTGGTACATCTTCATCGGGGCGCCGGGATCGGGCAAGACGACGGCACTGATCAACTCCGGCCTCCAGTTCCCGCTGGCCGAAAGCTTCGGCGCCGGTGCGATCCGCGGCGTCGGCGGCACCCGCAACTGCGACTGGTGGTTCACCGACGAAGCGGTGCTGCTCGACACCGCCGGCCGCTACACGACCCAGGAATCCAACCGCGAGGCCGATGCCGGCGCCTGGGGCGGCTTCCTCAAGCTGCTCAAGAAGCACCGGCCGCGCCGGCCGATCAACGGCATCATTCTCACCGTCTCGGTCCTCGACCTGCTGCAGCAGTCGCCCGACGAGCGCGAGCGCCACGCCGCGGCGCTGCGCGCCCGCATCCAGGAACTGCACGAGGGGCTGAACATCCGCTTCCCGATCTACGTACTGGTCACCAAGTGCGACCTGCTCGCCGGCTTCATGGAGTTCTTCGGCGAATACGGCAAGGAGGAGCGCGCCCAGGTCTGGGGCAACACCCTGGTATTGCGCGATCTGCGCGATCCGCGCGAGGCGGGCGACCCGCTGGCGGGCTTCGCGGCAGAGTTCGGCGCGCTGGAGCAGCGCCTCAACGACCGGCTGGTCGACCGGCTGCAGCAGGAGCGCGATCCCCACAAGCGCGCGCTGATCTACGGCTTCCCCCAGCAGTTCGGATCACTGAAGGAACTGCTGGGCGGCTTCCTCGGCAGCGTGTTCACGGCCTCGCGCTTCCACGAGACGCCGATGCTGCGCGGCGTGTATTTCACCAGTGGCACCCAGGAGGGTAGCCCCATCGACCGCGTCATGGGCGCGCTGGCGCGACGCTTCGGCATGGAGCGGCGCGTCCTGCCGCCCCAGGCCTCCAGCGGCCGCAGCTACTTTCTGACGCGACTGCTGAAGGAGGTGGTGTTCGCCGAGCAGGGGCTCGCCGGGACCAACCTCAAGTGGGAACGCCACCGCGCGCTGCTCAAGTGGGGCGGCTACGCGCTGCTCGCGCTGGTCACCGTCGGCTTGACGGCAGCCTGGTTCGTCAGTTACCGCAACAACGGCGCCTACGTCGCGGCCGTCGAAGCCAAGGTGGCGGCGGTGCAGAAACAAGTGGAGGCGCTGCCCACCGCAGCCACCGGCGACGTGGCGAGCCTGCTGCCGGTGCTCCAGTCGGTGCAGGAATTGTCGCTGGCGGCAGAGGTAGGCGCCGGGCGCGAACCCATGTCCATGGGTTTCGGCCTGTTCCAGGGCGACAAGCTCGCCGCTGCCGCCAACAACGTCTACCGCCGCCTGCTGAACGAGGTCTTTCTCCAGCGCCTGGTGTTCCGACTGGAGGAACAGTTGCGCGGCGGCTCCCGCGACAACCTCGAGCTGCTCTACGAGGGGCTCAAGGCCTACCTCATGCTGCACCAGCCGGAGCACTTCGACGCCGACGCCCTCAAAGCCTGGATCAGCGCCGACTGGGAGAGCAATCTGCCGCGCGACGTCGGCGTGGACAGCCGGCGCGCGCTGGAGGGCCACCTCGATGCCCTGTTCGCCCGCGGCGCCGTGTCACCGCCGCTGCCGGCGGACGCAGGCCTGATCCAGGCCACCCGCACCCAGCTCGCCACCCTGCCCCTGCCGCAGCGGGTCTATAGCCGGCTCAAGCGGCAGGGCGTGGGCGCCGACATTCCCGAGTTCACCATTGCCAACGCCGGCGGTCCCTCGACCTCGCTGGTGTTCGCACGCGCCAGCGGCGACCCCCTGACCAAGGGCGTGCCGGGCCTGTTCACTTACAACGGCTACCACAAGGCCTTCCGCGGCGCCGCGGAGAAGGTGACTCTGCAGCTGGCGCAGGAAGAACCCTGGGTGATGGGCATCACCGACCGCCAGCAGTCGCGCTTCACCGACCCGGCCGGCCTGCTGCGCCTGATCGATGAAGTGCGCCGCCTCTACCTCGATGACTACGCGCGGATCTGGGAAAAGTATGTCGGCGACATCCGCCTGCTGTCTTCCGGCAGCCTGCAGAAGAGCATCGAGATGGCCCGCATTCTGTCCGCCATCGACTCGCCAATGCCGCCGCTGGTGCGTGCCATCGTGCGCGAAACGACCCTGGGCGAGAAGCAGGAGGACGCCAAGACCGTCGTTGACAAGGCGAGCGACAAGGTGAAGGAGTCGCGCGAGGGCCTGCTCAAGATGTTCGGCGCCGGGGCGCAACCGGGAGCGGCCACCCCGACCCGTGGCATAGAGAGCATCGTCAACGACCGCTTCGACGGGCTGCGGCGCATGGCGCGCAGCCCGGTGCAGGGCCAGCCGGCGCCGATCGACGAATCGCTCAAGCTGGTGAACGATCTCTACACCCTGCTCACCGCCACCGAGACCGCGGTCAAGGGCGGCGCGGCCCCGCCCCAGAGCGACGTGCCGACCCGCATCAAGGCCGAGGCGGCGCGCATGCCGGAGCCGCTACGCTCAATGCTGCAAACGCTGTCGCTGGCGGGTTCCAGCCAGGCGCTGGGCGCCACCCGCTCCAACCTCTCGGCCGGACTCACGGCGGCGATCGGCGAGTTCTGCCCTCAGGCGATCAACGGCCGCTACCCCTTCGTGCGCAGCAGCAACCGCGACGTGACCCAGGAAGATTTCGGCCGGCTCTTCGCCCCCGGCGGCCTGATCGACGACTTCTTCCAGAAGAACCTGCTGCCCTATGTCGAACACCTCCACCAAGCCCTGGAGCTTCAAGCGCGTCGGCGACACCTCGATGGGCGACTCCGCCACGCTGGTCCAGTTCCAGCGTGCGGCGCTGATCCGCGACGTGTTCTTCCGCGGCGGCGGCCGCGCTGCCGGCATGCGGCTGGACTTCAAACCGGTGGAGATGGACGCCTCGATCACCCAGTTCATCCTCGACGTGGACGGCCAACTCGTGAAGTACAGCCACGGTCCGCAGGTGCCGCAGGCGGTGCAGTGGCCAGGCCCACGCGGCAGCACCCAGGTGCGACTGCAGATCCAGCCGCCCTCCTCCGCCGGCGCCTCGGGGCAGGTGTTCGAAGGCCCGTGGGCACTGTTCCGCATGTTCGACGGCGTGCAGATCGAGAACACCGGCCAGCCGGAGAAATTCAAGGTGACCTTCAACATCGAGGGCCGCCGCGCCACCTTCGAAGTGACGACGAGCAGCGTGCAGAACCCCTTCCGCCTGCGGGAACTGGAGCAGTTCCGTTGTCCGGGGCGCTTGTGAGGACGCGCGCCTGACGAGCCCGGTGCCACCACCCGCGCCGAACTGCCGGCGAAGGGGATGCGGGGATTTCGTGCTGCGGCACAATGACTCCTTCGCCCGTTTCTCCGCTCATTACTCCGCTCATTTCTCTGAACTGACGCCATGGCCGAACCCCAGGACACCGACAAGACCGTGATAGAACCGCCGCGGCCGGCCAAGGCCGACGACGAGGACCATGGCAACGCGCTGCCCAAGGGCACGCGGCTCGGCGAGTTCGAGATCACCGGCCTGGTCGGCGAAGGCGGCTTTGGAATCGTCTATCTCGCCTACGACCACTCGCTCCAGCGCACCGTGGCGCTCAAGGAGTACATGCCCTCCTCGCTGGCAGCGCGCACCCAGGGCGTCACCGTTTCGGTGCGATCCCAGCGCCACGCCGAGACCTTCAACGCCGGCCTCAAGAGCTTCATCAACGAAGCCCGCCTGCTGGCCCAGTTCGACCATCCCTCCCTGGTCAAGGTGTACCGCTTCTGGGAGGACAACGGCACCGCCTACATGGTCATGCCCTATTACGAAGGCATGACGCTCAAGCAGGCGCTCAAGCGCAGCAGCGAGCCGCCCCACGAGGACTGGCTGAAGGGGCTGCTGGCCCAGCTCACCGACGCGCTCGACACCATCCACCGCGAGCAGTGCTTCCACCGCGACATCGCCCCTGACAACATCATCCTGCTCAAGGACGGCCGGCCGCTGCTGCTCGATTTCGGCGCCGCGCGGCGCGTCATCGGCGACATGACGCAGGCGCTGACGGTGATCCTCAAGCCGGGCTATGCCCCGCTGGAGCAGTACGCCGAAGTGCCGCACATGAAGCAGGGCGCATGGACCGACATCTACGCCCTGGCCGCGGTGGTGTACTTCGCCATCACCGGCAAACCGCCGACGCCCTCGGTGGGGCGGATGATGAACGACACGCTGGTGCCCATGGTCCAGGCCGGCGCCGGACGCTATAGCGAAGCCTTCCTGAGCGCCATCGACCGCGCGCTGGCCGTCAAGCCGGATGACCGGCCGCAGAGCATGGCGGAGTTGCGCGAGCTGCTGAGCCTGGAGGGCTACGAGCGCACGATTGCCAAGCCCGCGGCGCGAACCGCGGCGCCCCCGCAAGCGCCGGCGTCGGCCCGGGCAGCCGCTACGCCGCCGCCGACACCCAGGAGCCGCCTGCCCCTTGCTGCGGGATTGATTGTCGCACTGGCGGCCCTCGGCGCCGGCGCCTACTACGCGCTCAAGATCATGCCCGGGCCAGCGCCCGCGCCGGCCGTGGCGCCGCCCACCGCCCCGGCCCAGGCCGGGCCGGCAACACCGCCTGCGCCCAAAGCCCAGACAGCCGACGGCAAGTCCGTGTCCGAAGAACAGGTCACCGCGATGCTCGCCCCGCCGCAAGAAGCCAAGCCCGCGGCATTGGTCGAGCCCGCCCGGCCCTTCGACCCGATCGAGGCCGTGGACCGCATCTACGGCAAGCGCGACCCGGACCACGCCGTGACGGTCGTGCTCGAAAAAGCCAAGGTGCGGATCGGCAAGGACAGGCTGCGCTTCCGGCTGAACTCGTCGCGTCCGGGCTATCTCTACCTGCTGATGGTCGGCACCGACCGCAAGCACTTTTACCTGCTGTTTCCCAACGCCGCCGACAAGAACAACCGCGTCGCTGCCGAGAAGGACATGGTCCTGCCGCGGCCTGGCTGGGCCATGGCGGCGGGCGGACCGCCCGGCATCAATCACTTTGTCGCCGTGGTTTCGGAAAATCCGCGCGACTTCTCCGCCGCCGGCCTGCAGCAGGTGGATCCCTTCGCCGAGTTTCCCTTCGAACAGGCGCAGAAAGTCGCCCTGGCGTCTCCGGCGGACGCATCGCCCTTCCTCGGCAAACCGATGTGCAAGGGCGAAGCCGATTGCTCCACCGCCTACGGGGCGGCATCGTTCACCGTCGAGGAAGTCGAGAGCCCCGCCGTCGAGCCGCCGCCGGCACGTCCGCGCCAGCGGCCCGCAACGAGGCCGGACGGCGCAAGCCCCGGAAGCCCCGACACCGCCGATGCCGAAGCCGACGCCGCTCAACCCGAACCCGCGCCGGAGCGCCGGCCCAGGGCCAAGGCGCAACAGGAACCGCTCAACCTGCCGAGCATACCCGGCGGCGGCCGGCTCACGCCGGACATGGAGCGCTTGCTGCGCCAGCAGCAGGGCAGCCAGCGGGCGCCGGCAGAGCCGAGGCCGAGCGCACCCGACGTGCCCTCATCCGTCCCCCGGCCTTATGTCCCCGGCGGCGGGAGCATTCCCGGGTATTGAGCGCCCCAGGGCCGGGCAGGGGCTGACTACTCCACCAGCGTCTTGATGGTCACGCGTCGGTTCTCTGGCGCATCGGGACGGCTGGCATTGAGCAGCTCGGCGGTGCCCTTGCCGATGGGCTTGAGACGCTGGCGGTCGATGCCGTGCTGTTCGGCGAGGTAATTGACGACGCTCTCGGCCCGCGCCTGGGACAGCCGCAGGTTCAATTCGTCGCCGCCGCGAGGATCCGCATGCCCCTCAATGGAAAACTTGAACTCGGTCAGCTTGTCCGACTTGAGCGCCCGCGCCACCACATCCAGGGACTGGCGCGAACGCGCAGTGAGTTCCGCGGAGTTGGTTTCGAAGGTAATCAGCAGCGACGCCGACGCCGGCTTGGGCGGCGGCAGGGGCTTGCCGCCGCCTCCCGCATCCTCGCGCAGGATCTTGATCGAACGCGTGCGGATCCCGGGTTCCGCCGGCGTCAGCGCATCGATCAGCGCCGACTCGGTGATGTCCTTGCCGCCCAGAACCTTCTCGTCCTGAGCCCCTGCCATCGCCGGCGCTGCGATGCACAGCGCGATCCCCAACATTCTTGCCATCTGCATGTCGTATCTCCTGATTGTGCCACTCGGCCGCGGGTCGCAACCGGTGGCAGCCCTTACTCCATGATCAAGGTCGTGTCGCGATGGTCGCCCAGCCAGACCGCAAGCGCCGAGTAATTGTCATGCCCCGGCTTGGCGTGCCTGAGCAGTTCCACCTGCATCATGGCAAGCCAGTCCTGCGGCGAGTCCGCCTCGACGAGGGTACGTTCCATCACCGGCTCTTCGACGTATTCCCACAGACCGTCGGTACAGAGCATGAAGGCGTCGCCCTCGCGCAGGGCAAGCGCCGACGGCGTGACATCGGTGTGGAAATCGTCCTCGGAACCCAGCGCGTGGAGCAGGACGTTGCGCTTGGGATGGTTGCGCAGCACCACCGGATCCATCACGCCGCCGTCGATCACGCTTTGCAGCACGCTGTGATCCCGGGTCTGCACGATGACACGACCGCCGCGGAAGCAATAGACGCGAGAATCGCCCACGTGGCCCCATAGCGCGCGCCGGGACACCGTATCCACCAGCAGCACGGTCGCCGTCGCGTGCATGTGGCGCAGCCGCCGGTCGTCGCTCTGGTGTTCGATGACAGCGAGATTGGCGCGATCGAGCGCCGCGGCGATCGCCTGGGGACTCATGCCGCTGCCGCCGGAAAAGTCACCGAGGATGCTGCTCACCGCCAGCCTGGAGGCGACATCGCCGCCGCCATGACCGCCCGCGCCGTCGGACACCACGCAACAATAGAGGCCGTCCGAGTTCCAGTGGCCACAGGCGTCCTCGTTGTAGCCGCGGCCACCGCTCTCGGACAGGATCGCGATCTCGATCTGCATCGGCGTCCCCCCGCTATCTGCCATCGGCCCCTGCCTCCAGGCGTGCCACCTGCTCCTCGTAGGCCTTCAGGAAGGCCTTGCCGAAAAGGGTGTGGAAGTCCTCTTCCGCCTCGCCAGAAATCTCCTTGTAGCGCTCGGAGAAGAGGTCCCACAGCTTGGCGCGGCGATTCATCGGCAGCAGGCTGTCGAGCATGGTCTTTTCCGTGAGGCGCGCTTCCAGCGTCGCTGGGTCGAAGCGCGCCAGCACCCCTGCCAGCGCGGCACGCATGCCCGCCATGAAACCGAAGGTGTGGGCGCGCAGATCGTCGTAGGCGTCGCGCATGGCGGCCGCCGGCGCCATGAAGCCTCGCCCCTGGGGCGCCAGCAGATGCGTCAGCGCCACTGCCGCGTCGGGCGAAAACTTGAGCGGATTGTTGTCGCGCCCGACGATCATGGTGACCTCGGCCCGGATCTCCCGTTTGGTCATGGCGCGCGCAAGCAGGAGATCCAGAGTCCCCTGGACTGCCTCGCGCAGCAGCAGGCCGATCAGCAGCATGGTCTCCGGCGCCAGGCCATGGGGAAGCTCCAGATTGGGCATGCCCAGTCCGCGCTGGAGGGCGCGTAGCAGTTCGTCGTCGCCTGCGCGAACGGTGGCCGAACCGGCGGGCGAAGCAGCGACCGGCGGCGCGCAGGTCCGGCGCCGCCTGGCGACTGACTTCTGCCTCGGCAGGCGACGGCGGCACTTCGGGCGCCCGGCTCGGTCGGTGCGACGGTTCGGGCGCCGCCGGGGGGGCGGCCAGATGCGGGGGCGGGGCAAGCTCCGGCTGTGCCGCGCCCTCCCATGACAGGAACATCGCTCCGCTCGCGGCGCCGGCCTTGCCCTGCGGCGGGGCTGGCTCCGGCATCGCCGCAGGCGGCTTGAAGGATCCGTGCAGTTCGGGAACGTGGTCGCTGAGCGGCGCGGGCGGCGCTTGCGGCGGCAGGCCGAGGGAGGCGAAGGGATCGACCGCGGCCGCCGTGTTGGGCTGGCTCGACCGGTCGCCGAGGGCCGATCCCGGGCCGAAGGGATCGGCGCCGGCGGCCGCACCAAGCCCGAACAGGGCATCGATGCTCTGTCCCCCCGCAGGCTGGGGCGAGAGGCCAAGGTCGAGGTCGTCCGGTAGCTTGGCAAAGTCCGGCTCGGCAGCGAGCGGCTTGGCGCCGAACTGGTCGCCGAAGGGATCGAAGTCGTCGGGGATGGCCGCCGCGGCAGGCGCGGATGCGAACGGCGCCGGCGCCGCGAACGGGTCGGGCAGCGTCGGGGCCGTCCTCAGCGGCGCAATTGACGGCACGGCGGGCGGCGTTGACTGGAGCCCGGCCAAGCCGGCGAAAGGGTCTGCGGGCGGCGCGCCGGTGCCGCCGAAAAGAGCCAGGGGATCATCAACCGGCTGCCCCACCGACGGTGGCGCCTGGGCGGGCAGGGGCTCGCCAAAAAGAGCGTCGGCACCCTTGGGCAGCGCAGCCGGCAACGCCACCCGCAGGGCGTAATCGCCGATCCGCAGCTCGTCGCTGTCGGCCAGCGGCGCCTGAACGCCGTTGCCCAGCGCACGGCCGTTGATCTGGATCGGGTTGGCGCTGCCCTGATCCATGATGACGTACTGACCGTTGCGAAACGCGACACTGGCATGTACGCGGGAGATGTGCCGCTCGGGGTCGGGCAACACCAACTGGTTGTTGGGCGCGCGTCCGATGGTGCCGCCGGTTTCGTCGAACTCGGTGGCGATCGGCTGCGCCGGGGGCTGGCCGTGATAACTGGTGACACGGATCGTGAGCATGGATGCTCCCCTATGTTTTCGTTTTGCCGGACGGGCGGACCCGGCTACCGGCTGGCCGGTCGGCACCGCTGCGGCGATGTTATCAGCACCGACCGCCCCGCCCACACCGCAAAGGCGTCTGCGTTGCCGGAAAAGTCAGCCGGCAGAGTACGCCTCCGCCCCGCCGTGCCCGCGCATCCGCTGCTGCAGCAGCACCAGCGAGCGGCCGCCCAGACGATAGACGTCGCCCGCCGGGTGGCGCGCCGCCGCGGCGTCCGCGCCATGACGAGCCGTATCCACCGCCACGCGCCAGCGCACGTGGGCGCGGAAGCCGGGCAGCACGAAGGGAATATCCTCGTGGTGGGCGTTGATCAGCAGCATGAAGTCGTCGTCGGTGACTGCCATGCCGCGGGCATCGGTCTCGCCGATCGCGTCGCCGGCGAGGTACATGCCGAGGCAGCGGGCAAAGCCCTGGTGCCATTCGTCGTCGCTCATCTCCAGCCCGTCGGGGCCGAACCAAAGGACGTTGCGCGGATTGGCGGCACCCCGGTCCTGACGGAAGAAGCTGCGGCGCCGGAACGCCGGATGCTCGCGACGCAGGCGCGAAACATGGGCGACAAAGTCGAGCAGTTGCTGGTCCTCCGGCGACAGCGACCACGACAGCCAGCTCACCTCGTTGTCCAGGCAGTAGGCGTTGTTGTTGCCCTGCTGCGTGCGGCCCATTTCGTCGCCCGCCGCCAGCATCGGCACGCCCTGGGAGAGCAGCAGTGTGGCCAGCAGGTTGCGCTTCTGGCGCGCCCGCAGCGCCAGGATGGCGGCATTCTCGGTCGGCCCTTCCTCGCCGCAGTTCCAGCTCAGGTTGTGGCTTTCGCCGTCGCGGTTGGCCTCGCCGTTGGCCTCGTTGCGCTTGCGCTCGTAGCTCACCAGATCGTGCAGCGTGAAGCCGTCGTGGGAGGTCACGAAGTTGATGCTGGCGCTGGGGCGGCGCCCACTGCGGCCATAGAGGTCGCTGGAGCCGGTGAGGCGGTAGCCCAGGTCGCCGATCAGGCCGCCGTCGCCCTTCCAGTAGGCGCGCACCGCGTCGCGATACTTGGCGTTCCACTCGCTCCAGCCCACCGGAAAGTTGCCAACCTGGTAGCCCCCTTCTCCAAGGTCCCAGGGCTCGGCGATCAGCTTGACGCGGGCCAGCACCGGATCCTGATGGATCGCGTCGAGGAATGCTCCGCGCATGTCAACGGCGTCGGCCTCGCGGGTCAGCACCGAGGCCAGGTCGAAGCGGAAGCCGTCCACGCGCATCTCCTGCACCCAGTAGCGCAGCGAGTCCGTCACCAACTGCAGCACCTGCGGATGGGTCGTGTCCAGCGTGTTGCCGCAGCCGGTGTAGTCCTTGTAGTAGCGCGGGTTACCGGGCATCAGCCGGTAGTAGGAAGAGTTGTCCAGCCCGCGGAAGCACAGCGTTGGGCCAAGGTGGTTGCCTTCCGCGGTGTGGTTGTAGACGACGTCGAGGATGACCTCGATGCCGGCGCGGTGCAGCACCTTGACCATCGCCTTGAACTCGTTCGCCGCGTCGCCAGTGGCGCTGTAGCGCCGGTCGGGCGCGAAGAAGCCGATGGTGTTGTAGCCCCAATAGTTGCGCAGGCCGCGCTGCACGAGGTGCCGGTCGTCCACGAAGCACTGGACCGGCAGCAGTTCCACTGCCGTCACCCCGAGGCGCTGCAGGTGAGCGATCGCCGGCGCGCTGGCGAGCCCGGCGTAGGTGCCGCGCAGGGGCGCCGGCACGGCGTCGTTGCGCATCGTGAAACCGCGTACGTGCAGCTCGTAGATCAAAGTGTCGTTCCACGGTGTGCCGGGAGGGCGGTCGTCGCCCCAGTCGAAGGTCGGATCGATCACCTTGCACTTGGGCATCGCGAGCGCGTTGTCGCGCCAGTCGAAGGTGAGGTCCGCGCGCTGCGCACCGACCTTGTAGCCGAAGTGGGCGTCGCTCCAGCGCAGCGTGCCGGCCGCTGCCCTGGCGTAGGGATCAAGCAGCAGCCGGTTGGGATTGAAGCGCTGGCCGAGGTCGGGGCGGTAGGCGCCGTGGGCGCGGAAGCCGTAGAGCGTTCCCGGAATGGCACCGGGCAGGTAGCCATGCCAGATGAAGTCGGTGCGCTCCGGCAGCGGGCAGCGCATCAGCTCGTGCCGGCCGCGGCTGTCGAAGATGCACAGATCGACGGCTTCGGCATGCTGCGAGAACACCGCGAAGTTCACACCTGCGCCGTCCCAGCTCGCCCCCAGGGGGTAAGGCCGGCCCGGCCAGAGAATCGTCTTATGATGAGTCATGACCATACCGTTAGGATAAATTGAGGTGCGGATCCGGCCTCGGCACCCCCTCCCTCGCGCGCGGCGGCGGGCTGGGTTGGGGGCATCGGGCCCTGGTCGAACGCCACGCCGCAAAGCAGCCGCAAGCGAGTCGTAGGACAATGGCGGGCCAAGGCTGCATCGGCATTACGCATTTCCGGCAACGATACAACGCAAATCGAAGTCACAAAACCACTTCCAATCGGGGACAGCCATGACACAAGCCATTCTGACCGACGACGCACTGAGGATCATCGAAGCCCGCCACCACGACCCCTTCGCCTATCTGGGACGACATCCTGCCGCAGAAGGCGTCGTCGTGCGCGCCTACATTCCCAACGCCATCGACGTTGCAATCGCCGACGGCAACCTGCCGCTGCAGCGCATCGAGGAGACTGACTTCTTCGAGTGGCGCGGGCCGGCGCAGGCGGTGCCGGAGCGCTACCGCCTGGTGTGGCGCGACGACAGCCACCGCCAGCATATCGCCTACGACCCCTACTGCTATCCGCCGCAGCTTTCGGAATTCGACCTGCACCTGTTCGCCGAGGGCAAGCACCGGGCGGCATGGACCATGCTCGGCGCCAACGAGCGCGAAGTGGACGGCGTGCGCGGCGTGCTGTTCGCAGTTTGGGCGCCGAACGCCGAGCGGGTCAGCTTGGTGGGCGACTTCAACCGCTGGGATGGCCGCCGCCATCCGATGCGGGTGCGACCCGGCAGCGGTGTGTGGGAGCTGTTCGTCCCGGACCTTGGCCCCGGCGCCCTCTACCGCTTCGAAATCCGCAATCGTGCCTCGGGGCAGGTTCTGCTCAAGTCCGATCCCTACGGCCAGCGCTTCGAGGCCCGCCCGAGCAACGCCACGATCGTGACCGGCGAAGCCCAGCACGCCTGGCAGGATCAGGAATGGATCGCACAGCGTGCAGCCTGGGACTGGCAGCACACCCCGATGACGATTTACGAGGTGCATCTCGGCTCATGGCAGCGTGGACCGGAAGGCGAATTCCTCAGCTACCGCGAGCTGGCGGCGCGCCTCGTCAACTATGTCAAGGACATGGGCTTCACCCATATCGAACTGCTGCCGGTCACCGAGCACCCCTTCGACCAGTCCTGGGGCTACCAGGCCACCGGCTATTTCGCGCCCACCAGCCGCTTCGGCACGCCGGACGAGTTCCGCTATTTCGTCAACCACTGCCACCGCAACGGCGTAGGCGTCATTCTCGACTGGGTGCCGGCCCACTTTCCCAAGGATGCCTACGCCCTGGCGCGCTTCGACGGCACCGCCCTCTACGAGCACGAGGACCCGCGCAAAGGCGAGCACCTCGACTGGTCGACGCTGATCTTCAACTACGGCCGCAACGAGGTGCGCAACTTCCTCCTCTCCAGCGCCCTGTACTGGCTGAAGGAGATGCACATCGACGGCCTGCGGGTGGACGCCGTCGCCTCCATGCTCTACCTCGACTACTCCCGCACCGAATGGGTGCCCAACGCGCACGGCGGCCGCGAAAACCTGGAGGCGATCGACTTCCTGAGGGAACTCAATGCCGTCACCCATACCGAATCCCCGGGCACGCTGATGATCGCCGAGGAATCCACCTCCTGGCCGCAAGTGACCCGCCCGACCTGGCTCGGCGGACTGGGCTTCGACATCAAGTGGAACATGGGCTGGATGAACGACACCCTGCGCTACATGGGGCGGGAACCGATCCACCGCCGCTTCCACCACGACCTGCTGACCTTCAGCATGCTCTACTGCTTCACCGAGAACTTCCTGCTGCCTTTCTCCCACGACGAGGTGGTGCATGGCAAGGGCTCGATGCTGAACAGGATGCCGGGCGACGAGTGGCAGAGTTTCGCCAATCTGCGCAGCCTCTACACCTACCAGTACACCCATCCCGGCAAGAAGCTGCTGTTCATGGGCACCGAATTCGGCCAGGGGCTGGAGTGGAACAGCGCCGGCGTGCTCGACTGGTACGTGCTGCAGTACCCCTACCACAGCGGCATGCAAAGGCTGGTGAAGGATCTCAATCACCTGTACCGTCGTGCGCCGGCGCTGCACGGCAACGAGTTCGAGTGGCAAGGCTTCGAGTGGATCGACTGCCACGATTCCGACCAGTCGATACTGAGCTTCGTGCGCCGTGCCGGCGATCGATTCCTGGTGGTGGTGGTGAACTTCACACCGGTGCCGCGCCACGGCTACCGCATCGGCGTACCCCAGAGCGGGCGCTACCGCGAGGTGCTGAATTCAGACGCCGGCCTGTATGGCGGCAGCAACATGGGCAACGGCGGCGAGCTGATGGCGGAAGCATGGCCCTGGATGAACCGGCCCTGCTCGCTCGCACTGACCGTGCCACCGCTCGCCGCAGTCATCCTGGAACCGCAGCCGTGAGCGCCGGCGCATCCAGGACAACCGCATGAAGATCGCAAAATGGTTCCCTCGCCCCGCGTGCGGGGAGAGGGAGCAATTCATGCGTCTGCCCTGCCGGCATATCGACCTGACCGGGTCGCCAAACCCGGCACTTGGCGCGGGCCGCTCACACCCCCAGGTGCTGGCGCAGCAGTTCCGGTTGCGCGGCGAGGGATTCCGCCGCGCCCCCGAACACCACCCGCCCTTTCGCCAGCAGCACCGCCCGGTCGGCGTGGGCGGTGACGGCGCGGTGGTTCTTGTCCACGATGACGGCGGCAATTCCCGCGGCACGGATCTCGCGCAGTAGGGTCCAGATCTCGGCGGCAATCAGCGGCGCCAGACCCTCGGTCGCCTCGTCGAGGAAGAGCAGCCCCGGATTGGTCATCAGCGCACGGCCGATGGCGAGCATCTGCTGCTCGCCGCCGGAAAGCTTCGCCCCGCCGTGGCCGAGCCGCTGGGCGAGGCGCGGAAAGGCTGCGAGCACCCGGTCGAGATTCCATTCGCATCGCCCGCCGGGGCCCGGCCGGGCCGCCATGCTCAGGTTCTCACGCACGCTGAGATTGGGGAAGATGCCGCGCCCTTCCGGCACGTAGGCCGCGCCCAGCCGCGCGATGCGGTGGGGCGCCGCGCCCGCGATCTCCGCGCCCACGAAGCGGATGCCGCCCCGGCGCGGCGGCGTCAGCCCCAACAGGCTGCGAATCAGGGTCGTCTTACCCATGCCGTTGCGCCCCAGCAGGCCCACCGTTTCGCCGGCCTCGACCCTGAAATCGACGCCGTGCAGCACGTGGCTCGTGCCGTAGAACACGTGCAGGCCGGTGGCGGCAAGCAGCGGCTCAGGCATCGCCCTGATCTGCACCCAGGTAGGCTTCCTGCACCGCTTCGTTGGCACGGATCGCCTGCGGCGTGCCGCAGGCGATGGCCTCGCCGCCCACCATGACGGTGATGCGGTCGGCCACGGCGAAAACCGCGTCCATGTCGTGCTCCACCAGCAGGATGGCATGGTCGGCGCGCAGCCGCTCGATGAGGCGCACCACGGACGCTGACTCCTGTGCGCCCATGCCTGCCAGCGGCTCGTCGAGAATCAGCACCCGCGGTGTGGTGGCAAGGCAAAGCGCGATCTCGAGCTGGCGCTGCTCGCCGTGGGACAGGCTGCCGGCGGGCGCATCCTCGCGCCCGGCCAGCCCGGCCAGCGCCAGAGCATCGCGCGCCCGGCGCTGCGTTTCGGGGTACGAGCCGGCAGCGCGCAGGATGCTCCACGGTCGCTGCGCGCGCGCCTGGGCGGCGAGCCGGCAGTTCTCGAACACCGTCAGCGGCGCGAAGATGTTGGTGCGCTGGTAGCTGCGCGCGATGCCCAGGCGGGCGACGCGCTGCGGCGGCAGCCCCGCCAGTTCGCGCCCGTCGAACTCGATGCTCCCGGCATCGGGGGCGAGCTCCCCCGAGAGCAGGTTGGCGAGCGTGGTCTTGCCGGCGCCGTTGGGTCCGATCACGGCGTGCACCTCCCGCGGGCGCAGTTCGAGCGAAACTTCGTGCACCGCCCGCAGCCCGCCGAAGCGCCGCGACAGCCCGCACGCGACGAGCGCCGCCTCGCTCATGCCTGGCCCTGCCCCTTCAAGCGCGTCAGGCCGGCCAGGCCCCGGGGCAGTAACAGCGCCACCAGCACGATGGTGACGCCCATCACCAGTTGCCAGTGCTTGGCCCAGTCGCCGAACACCGCCTGGTGGGACAACAGCTCCTGCAGCAGGACGAAGGCGAAGGCGCCGAGCACCGGGCCGTGCAGTCGGCCCATGCCGCCGAGAATCACCATCATCAGCACCGCGCCGGATTGGTGCCAGGAGAGCAACTCGGGATTGACGAAACCGAACTGCACCGCCGACAGGTAGCCCGCCACGCCCGCCAGCGCTCCCGCCAAGACGAACGCCGCCAGCCGGTAGCGGAAGGTGGGGTAACCGAGGGCGCGCATGCGCGCCTCGTTGATGCGTATGCCCGCCAGCGCATGGCCGTAGCTGGCGCGCAGCAGCAGGAACAGGAACAGCATCGCCGCCGCCAGCAGGCCCAGCACCAGGTAGTAGAACTGGACCGGCGAATCGAGGTCGATCAGCGCCATGCCGGCCAACGCTGCGGCGGGCTTGACGTGGATGTAGAGGCCGTCGGAACCGCCTCCCAGCCGCGTGTCGTGGAACAGAAAGTAGAGAAGTTGCGCAAAGGCAAGGGTCGCCATGATGAAATACACGCCGCTCGAACGCAGCACCAGCAGCCCCACCAGCAGCGCGTAGGCGGCGCTGGCGGCCACCGCCACCGGCAGGGTCAGCCACAGGCTGGCCGCCTCGTATTGCGGCGTCATCAGGGCGAGAGCGTAGGCGGCAAGGCCGAAGTAGGCGGCGTGCCCCAGACTCACCATGCCGCCGTGGCCGACCAGCAGGTCCAGGCTGAGGGCGAAGATCGCCAGGATCAGGATCTTGGTGAGAAGCTGCAGGTAGAAGCCCGCGCCGAAGGCGGGGAACAGCAGCAGGGCAAGCAGCGACGCGATCCCCAGAAAGAAGCCCGCCTTCATGTGTTGTCGCTCCTGGATCGGGTGGTCGGCAAATCGCGTGAGCCTCGCCTGGAACGGCCTGCTACCGGCGCCGCGGAGGGCCCGGCCGGCGGAGTATACTCGCGCCCTTTTCCAGAATCCCGGAGCAGTCCCATGGAAGCCGAACGCCTCAACGCCCTCGCCAATCGCCTCTCGGATCTGCGCGCACGCAGCGCCGATCTGCGGAGGTATCTTTGACTTCGATGCCAAGCAGACCAAGCTGGAGGAAGTAGGCCGCGCGCTGGAGGACCCGAAGGTCTGGGACGACACCGCCCGCGCGCAGGAACTGGGCAAAGAGAAGAAGGCGCTGGAAGGCGTGGTCGTCTCGCTGACCGAGATCGACCAGCAACTTCGTGACACCGAGGAGCTGTTCGAGCTGGCCCGCGCCGAGGAGGACGAGGACACGGTGGTCAGCATCGAGGCCGATGTCGCGGCGGTGGAGAGCCGCATCGGGGCGCTGGAGTTCCGGCGCATGTTCCACCTGCCGGAAGACCCCAACAACTGCTTCGTCGACATCCAGGCCGGCGCCGGCGGCACCGAGGCCCAGGACTGGGCATCCATGCTGGAACGTATGTACCTGCGCTACTGCGAGCGCAAGGGTTTCACCCCCGAGGTGCTGGAAGAAAGCGAGGGCGAGGTCGCCGGCATCAAGACCGCGACCCTCAAGGTCAGCGGCGAATACGCTTACGGCATACTGCGCACCGAGACCGGCATCCACCGCCTGGTGCGCAAGTCGCCCTACGACTCCAATGCCCGGCGCCACACCAGCTTCGCCTCGGTGTTCGTCTATCCCGAGGTGGACGACACCATCGAGGTGGAGATCAACCCGGCGGACTTGCGCGTCGACACCTTCCGCGCCTCCGGCGCCGGTGGCCAGCACATCAACAAGACCGACTCGGCGATCCGCATCACCCACCTGCCGACCAACATCGTGGTGCAGTGCCAGAACGACCGTTCCCAGCACCGCAACCGCGCCGAGGCGATGGCGATGCTCAAGTCGCGCCTGTACGAACTGGAACTGCGCAAGCGCCAGGCCGAGCAGCAGAAGCTGGAGGACTCCAAGACCGACATCGGCTGGGGCCACCAGATCCGCAGCTACGTCCTGGACCAGTCGCGCATCAAGGATCTGCGCACCAACGTCGAGATCGGCAACACCCAGGGCGTGCTCGACGGCGATCTCGACCCGTTCATCGAGGCGAGTCTGAAGCAGGGGGTGTGAGCCACCCGGCGAGGGGCCCCCGAAGGGGGATCGACGGCAAGGCGAGCGCCCCCGGCCGCCGACAGGATGGCCACGATTTTGATCGACTCGGGCTCGGAGGCGGCGGTGTGAGCCACCCGGCGAGGGGCCCCCGAAGGGGGATCGACGGCCGGCTCAATGCAGGCGCAGCGTGCCGATGCCCAGCAGCCCGGTGACGCCGATGACAATGAGGTAGATCGCGACGATGTAGTTGAGCAGCCGCGGCGCGACCAGGATCAGGATGCCGGCGATCAGCGATACCAGCGGGGTGATGCTGAGGTTGAGATTCATGGGGTGGCCCTCGTGGCTTGAAAGCCCGCGATGTTACCCGCTTCGGGGACCCCGCCCCGCGGTGGTAGAGTTCCGCATCCGGCCCGCAACCGACGATCCCCATGCACATCGCCGACGACCGCTACATGAGCCCCGAAGCCTACCTGGAGTGGGAGGCGCGGCAGCCGACGAAGCACGAATACCTCGCCGGGGAGATCTTCGCGATGGTGGGCGTCACCCAGCGCCATAACCGGATTTCGCTGAACGTGGCGATGGTGCTGATCCAGGCCCTGCGCGGCCGTCCGTGCCAGGTGTTCTCCACCGAGGTCAAGCTACGGGTGGCAAAGGCAAGCGCCTACTACTACCCCGACTTGATGGTCGTGTGCGGCAACCAGCTTCCCATTGCAGGCAACCAGAACGCAGCCGAAGATCCCATCCTGATCGTCGAAGTACTCTCACCCTCTACCGAAGCCATAGACCGCCGGGAAAAACTCGCCGCCTACCGGGGACTGACTTCCGTCCAGGAATACGCCCTGGTGAGCCAGGACCGGCAGCAGATCGAGATCTACCGGCGGCAGGGCGACATCGGCTGGCTTTACGTGAGCTTCGAGCCTGGCGACGAGGTCGAGTTTGCGAGCGTCGGGCTGCGTGCGCCGATCGCCGCGTTCTACGAGGGAACCGACGTAGCCGGGTAACCGCGCGTTGCGGGCGAACCCATCGCCGTGCCACAATTGCGCACTTGTGACACACCCGATACCCATGAAGACCCTCACCATCCGCGAAGCCCGCGAAGGGCTCTCCCACCCGGAACAGATGTTCGCCGACGACGACGAGGTGCTGGTGGTGCGGCACGGCGAGCCAGTGGCGCGCATCCTGCCGGCGACGCCGCGGCCCAGGTTTCGTTCGCTGGCCGCCTTCCGCGCCAGCCAGCCGATGCAGGAAATCCCGAGCGAGGTGCTGATCCGCGAGGATCGCGACGCACGAGACTGAATGGTGTACCTCGATACCAGCGCCCTGCTCAAGCGCTACGTCCACGAGCCTGACAGCGACGCTTTCGACGATTACCTGGCCGGGCTGCTGCCTGCGGCAATCAGCCGCCTGACGCTGGTGGAACTGCGCAGCGGGCTGGCCCGCAAGCGGCGCGAGGGCGCCATCGCCGCGCAGCACGAACAGGCGGCCATGACGGAGATCCGCATCGACATCCAGGACGGTCTGCTGCACGTGCTGCCGGCCGCCGACCAGCACTTCGTGGATGCCGGCCACCTCATCGACCGGCTCTCCGACCTGCCGCTGCGCACGCTGGATGCGCTGCATCTGGCCACCGCCCAGGCGACCGGCGCCGATGAGCTTGCCACCGCGGACCAGATCATGGCCCGCGCCGCCGCAGCACTCGGCATGCGCGTCGCCTTTTTTGGAAAACCTCAGACGAAGTCCACATCATGACCGAACCCACCCCCACCCAGGACGAGAACCAGCTCATCGCCGAACGCCGCGCCAAGCTCGCCGAATGGCGCGCCACCGGCCGCGCCTATCCCAACGACTTCCTGCGCGAGAACACCGCCGGCAAGCTCGACGAGTTCTACGGCGAGAAGACCCGCGAAGAACTGGAGGCGACGCCGGTGCAGGTGAAGGTTGCCGGACGCATGATGCTCAAGCGCGTGATGGGCAAGGCCAGCTTCGCCACCATCCAGGACCTGTCGGGCCGCATCCAGCTCTACGTCAGCAACGACGCCACCGGCGAAGCCACCCACGCCGACTTCAAGCGCTGGGACAGCGGCGACATCCTCGGCGCCGTCGGTACCCTGTTCAAGACCAAGACCGGCGAGCTGACGGTGCATTGCACGGAACTGCGCCTGCTCTCCAAGGCGTTGCGCCCGCTGCCGGAGAAGTTTCACGGCCTCACCGACACCGAGCAGAAGTACCGCAGCCGCCACCTCGACCTCATCACCAACGAGCAGACGCGCTTCAACTTCGTCGCCCGCAGCCGCATCATCCAGGCGATCCGCGGCTACATGACCGGCCACGGCTTCCTCGAAGTCGAGACGCCGATGATGCATCCCATCCCGGGCGGTGCCACCGCGAAGCCCTTCGTCACCCACCACAATGCGCTCGACATGCGCCTGTACCTGCGCATCGCCCCCGAGCTGTACCTGAAGCGGCTGGTGGTGGGCGGCTTCGAGAAGGTGTTCGAGATCAACCGCAACTTCCGCAACGAGGGGCTCAGCCCGCGCCACAACCCCGAGTTCACCATGATGGAGTTCTACGAGGCCTACACCGACTACCGCCTGCTGATGAACTTCACCGAAGGATTGATCCGCCACGCGGCGCAGGACGCGCTGGGGCGGCTGGAGTTCGAGTACCAGGGACGCACGCTCGACCTCTCCAAGCCCTTCGCGCGCATGACGGTGGTGGAGGCGATCCGCAAGCACCACCCGGGTTACACCTTGGAGCAGCTCAACGACGCAGCCTGGCTGCGCACCAGGCTGCGCGACCTGGGGCTGGACGTGCGCCCGCATTCCGGCCTCGGTGCCCTTCAGCTCGCCCTGTTCGACGAGACCACCGAGACCGAGCTGTTCGAGCCCACCTTCATCATCGACTACCCTGCGGAAGTGAGCCCCCTGGCGCGCCGCTCCGACAGCAATCCGGAGATAACCGAGCGCTTCGAGCTCTACATCGTCGGCCGCGAGATCGCCAACGGCTTCTCCGAACTGAACGATCCGGAGGACCAGGCCGCCCGCTTCGAGGAGCAGGCCAAGGCCAAGGCGGAGGGCGACGAGGAGGCGATGTACTACGACGCCGACTACGTGCGTGCCCTCGAGTACGGCCTGCCCCCCACCGGCGGCTGCGGCATAGGGGTCGATCGTCTGGTGATGCTGCTCACCGACAGCGCCAACATCCGCGACGTGATCCTCTTCCCGCAAATGCGGCCTGAGTAGCAGGATCTAGGATTAGGGTAGTGCGACCGTGATCGTCCATAGGCTGAGAATCCTGCTGCTGCTGGCGGCGCTGATTGCAACCACCACCTGTTCCATTGCGGCGGAGGACGCAGCGACGGCGCCGGTGGACGACCATCCGGATTCCAGGCTCGTGACCGCGCCGGTCGAAATCGACGGCCGCATCCTGTTCAGCGTGCGCGGCGTGAGCAGTTTGCCGGCCGGGCAGCGCGCCGCAGCCATCGCTGATCGCATCGAGGCCCTCGCCCGTGATCCGGCAGTGCCGGCGGACTCGCTGCAGGTGGTCGAGTCGGACGGCTTTTCGTCGATCATGGCGGGGGAGCGGCGCGTGATGGCGGTAGTCGATGCGGACGCGCGCGTCGAGGAGGTGTCGCGCACGACCATCGCCCACGCCTACCGCGATCGGATCGGAAAGGCGATCGAGGATTACCGGCGGGATCGCAGGTCCGACGTCCTGTCCAGCCATGGCCTCTACAGCGCAGGAGCCGCGCTGGTGCTGGCGGCGGTGGTAGTGCTGGTGATCTGGATGTCGCGCTGGTTCAATGGGCTGATCGAGCGGCGTTTCCGCAGCCGCGTTCGTAACCTGGGCATCCAGTCGTTCGAGATCGTGCGTGGCGAACGAATCTGGAGCGGGCTGCGCGCCGCATTGTCCGCGCTGCGCATCCTGGCGATCGTGGTCGCCGGCTTCGCCTTCCTCGACTTCGTGCTGCGCGGGCTTCCGTGGACGCGCGGATTCGCCAACCAACTGCTCGAGATCGTGATCCGCCCGCTGAAGACCATGGGCGTAGACTTGATTTCCGAGATCCCGGACCTGGTCTTTCTCGTCGTCCTGGTACTGGTCGTTCGCTTCTTCCTGCGCCTGATACGGCTGTTCTTCGAGGCAGTGGCGCACGGTTCGGTCACCCTTGCCGGGTTCGAGGCCGACTGGGCCTGGCCCACCTTCAAGATCGCGCGCTTCGCGGTCGTGGCCTTCGCTCTGGTCGTGGCCTACCCCTACATTCCAGGCTCGGGGTCGGAAGCCTTCAAGGGTGTTTCGCTGTTCCTCGGTCTGGTGGTGTCCCTGGGCTCCTCGTCAGCCATCTCCAACGTCATCGCCGGCCTGATGCTTACCTACCGGCGCGCCTTCAAGGTCGGCGACCGGGTTAAGATCGGCGACACCACCGGCGACGTCACCGAGATGCGGCTGCAGGTGACCCATCTGCGCACCTTCAAGAACGAGGAGGTAACCATCCCGAACTCGGTGATTCTCAGCGGCCAGGTGGTGAATTACAGTTCGCTGGCCGCGCAGCAGGGGCTGATCCTGCACACCACCGTGGGCATCGGGTACGAGACGCCGTGGCGGCAGGTGGAGGCCATGCTGCTCATGGCCGCCGAGCGCACCCCAGGGCTGCTGCGGGGACCGGCGCCCTTCGTGATGCACAAGGCGCTGGGGGATTTCTGCGTCACCTACGAGATCAATGCCTACTGCAACGACGCGAAGGTCATGAACCGGCTCTACACCGAACTGCACCGCAACATCCTCGACCTTTTCAACGAGTACGGCGTCCAGATCATGACGCCCGCCTACGAGGGCGACCCGGAGATCCCGAAGGTGGTGCCGAAAGAGCATTGGTATGCGGCGCCGGCGGTGTCCGATCGAGCGGAAGGTGCGGCGAAGGGGTGAGGTGCGCCTGTGCGCACGAGAGGCGCCGCACCGGCATCGTGGCAGTGGCGCGCTTGCGCACGGCGGCATCTCTGCCAGAGTGCAGGGGCATGTCAAAGGTATGGGGAGGAGTCGATGAAGACTGGCCGTAGTCGCTGCACCCGAGCCGCGCTTTGCGGCGTGCTCATCTGCCTCTTCGCGTCGCACGCCGCCGCGCAGATGGGTGATCCCAATGACGACCCGGTCCTCTCGCCCGGTGCGGTCGCTGAGGATCCCGCGCTCGCCCCGGAACAGATCGATCAAGGGGCGGCGCAATCCCCCGATGCCGTCGCGCCCGACCCGGCGCTGGAGCCGGAACAGATGGATGAGCCGGCCGTTCTGTCGCCCGATTCCGTCACGGAGGATCCCGCGCTCGCACCGGAGCAAATCACCGCCCCGCCGGCGCTATCGCCGAATTAGCGTAGTCTCTTACGGGTGAAATCGTGGCAATTCTGGCGAAGAATTCCCCGGACGGCGGGGGTAGGGGATTTACAAGGGGGCCTGCCCCCTTGTTCCTTGCCGGGGGATATACACGGGGGTTCTCCCCTTGTTCCGACATGGCAGGTTTTCCGGCCGGAGGTCGCGGGCGAACCTGTTTGGTTCCGGCGCGGCCGGCTTAGGCGTTAAGCCAATATAACTTGAACAATAAGAGTTATTCGCTATGATGAAGCCATGGGTGACCTGGCGATGATCGAGGCGAAATTCCAAGCGCTGTCCGGGCGGCTGGACGAAGCAACCTTGCGCATGTGGGCGGCGACGGAGGCGCGTAGTCTCGGACGTGGGGGTGTCAGTGCCGTAGCCAAGGCGATCGGCATGTCGCGGACGACGATTCACACGGGCCTTGCCGAACTGAAGGCGGCGGCTTCGGCTCCTGCGGGGAAGAGCGAGGCACGGCCACGCGTTCGCGCGACGGGCGGTGGACGAAAGAAGCTGACGGCCAAGGATGCCAATCTGTTGCAAGATCTGGACGCACTCGTCGAGCCGACATCGCGCGGCGACCCGATGTCGCCGCTGCGTTGGACCTGCAAGAGCACCTACCGTTTGGCTGAAGAACTGCAACGACTGGGGCACGAAGTCAGCCAGCGCACAGTCTGCGATCTTCTGACCCAGATGGAATACAGCCTTCAGTCCACCCGGAAGACGCGGGAGGGCGGGCGGCATGAAGATCGGGATGCGCAGTTTGCCCACATTGCCAGGACCGTAGCTGAATACCAGGCCGCCGGCGACCCGGTCATTTCCGTCGACACCAAGAAGAAGGAATTGATCGGTGATTTCAAGAATGCCGGCAAGGAGTGGCAACCCAAGGGCTCGTCCGAGGAAGTCAGGGTCCATGACTTCCTCGATCCTGAATTGGGCAAGGTCGCTCCCTATGGCGTTTATGATCTGACCGCCAATGCCGGCTGGGTCAACGTCGGCATTGATCACGACACCGCCGAGTTCGCGGTGGAGAGCATTCGGCGCTGGTGGCGCGAAATGGGCGAGGCGAGCTATCCGTGTGCCCGTCGGCTGTTGATCACCGCTGACTGTGGTGGCAGCAATGGTCACCGGGTCCGACTGTGGCGAAGGGAATTGCAGAAATTCGCCGACCAACTGGAACTGCCGGTCCAGGTTTGTCATTTCCCGCCCGGCACCAGCAAGTGGAACAAGATCGAGCACCGCATGTTCTGCCACATCACCGCCAATTGGCGAGGGCGACCGTTGATCAGCCGGCAAGTCGTGGTGAATCTGATCGGCAGCACAACCACCCGCGAGGGCTTGCGCATCAAGGCAGGCATTGACGAAAACACCTACGCAAAGGGCATCAAGGTAACGGACGAGGAACTCGCCACTCTCGCGATAGAACGCGACGAGTTTCATGGCGAATGGAACTACCGATTGTCGCCTCGAAATCCGCATGTCCGGCTATAGTTGTTCAAGTTATTATTTCTCGACTCCTTAGGATCTAGGATTGAGCTGAATTCATGGCGCGGTGAAGCCGCGCGAAGAACTCCCTGAATCCTGAATCCTGATGTTATCCCCCGCCCGCCTCGTCTACGACACCGCGGGCACGCCGTACTCCGAGCAGTTCGGCGACGTGTACCACTCCGCCGACGGCGGGCTGGAGCAGGCGCGGCATGTGTTTCTCGGCGGCAACGACCTGCCGGCGCGCTGGCGCGGGCGCGACGCTTTTGTCATCGTCGAGACCGGCTTCGGGCTGGGACTCAACTTCCTCGCCACCTGGGCGGAGTGGCTGGCCGACCCGCAACGCCCGGCGCGCTTGCACTTCGTTTCGATCGAGAAGCATCCCTTCACCGGCAGCGATCTCGCACGCTTGCACCAAGGCTGGCCGGCCTTGCAGCCGCTGTCGCGGCAGCTTGTCGCGGCCTGGCCGCCGCTCACCGCCGGATTCCACAGACTGACTTTCGGCGGCGTCGCGCTGACCCTGCTGCTGGGGGACATCGCCGAGCTGCTGCCCGAGCTGCACGCCGCTGCCGACGCCTTCTACCTCGACGGCTTCACGCCGGACAAGAACGCAGACATGTGGTCGCCGTCCGTGCTGCGGCAACTGGCACGGCTGGCCCGCCCCGGGGCGACGCTGGCGACCTGGAGCGTGGCCGGCAACGTGCGCCAGGGCCTTGCCGATGCCGGTTTTCTGGTGACGCGGCGGCCGGGCTTCGGACACAAGCGCGAGATGCTCGCCGCATCGCTGCCCGCTTCGCAGACCTGCCGCACCCCTCTCGCCGCGGAAACGCCCGTGCGCCACGCCATCATCATCGGCGCCGGCATGGCAGGCAGCTCGGCGGCCGAGCGTCTCGCCGCCCGCGGCTGGCAGGTGGATGTGATCGAACGCAATCCCGCTCCGGCCATGGAAGCCTCGGGCAACCATGCCGGCGTGCTGCTGCCGCTGCTGGCGCGGGACGACAACATCGCCTCGCGCCTGTCCCGCGCCTGCTACCTCTACGCACTGCGCCACCTGGAATCGCTCGAAGCCGCCGGCGCCGGGCTGCGCTGGGATGCCTGCGGCGTGCTGCAACTGGCGCGCGACACCGCCCACGAAGGGCTGCAACGCACAACGGTCGAGGAACTGGGTTTGCCGGCGGATTTCGTGCGCTTCGTTTCGGCCGACGAAGGCGCCCAATACATCGGCATGGAGGCGCCGGCGGCAGGCTGCTGGTTCCCGAAGGGCGGCTGGGTCAATCCTCCCAGCCTGTGCGCGACGCAACTCGCCCGCCATGGCGAGCGCGTACGCACGCATTGCTCGTCGCCAGTCGCGGCGCTGCGCCGCGAGGACGGGCAGTGGCTCGCCCTCGATGCCGGCGGCAAAGTCATTGCTCGGGCACCGGTGGCGATCCTCGCCAACGCCCGCGACGCCCTCGCCCTGCCCGAGGCCGCCGGCCTGCCGCTGCGCCGCGTGCGCGGCCAGGTGTCCCACATTCCCGCCGCGCGGCTTGCCGGCCTGCGCTGCGCGGTCTGCCGCGAAGGCTATGTGACCCCTGATAACGATGGCATCTGCGCGCTGGGGGCGAGCTTCGACTTCGACGACGACGATCCGCTGCCCCGCCTCGACGGCCACGTCGACAATCTCAGCCGGCTGGAACGTCTGCTGCCTGGCGCCGCAAAGGACATCGAGCCCGCCACCCTCGCCGGCCGGGTGGGCTTTCGCACCGCGTCGCCCGACCGCCTGCCGCTGATCGGCGCCCTGCCCTGCGGCTTGCCTCCGGTGACCTGGCGCGCGCCGAAGCTGGGCGAGATGCCGCGCCACCCCGGCCTCTACGGCCTGCTCGGCTATGGCGCCCGCGGTCTGGTCTGGGCACCGCTGGCCGCGGAGCTTCTCGCATGCCGTTTGGAAGACGAACCGCTGCCGCTACCGCGCGATCTCGTTGACGCCGTGGATCCGGCGCGATTCCTGTTGCGTGCCCACCTGCGTCGGGCAGGAGCGACATCCCGCGACTAATGTGTAACAACGTTTTGAACATTCGATCAATGGCTTAGCCGGTGCGGTAGGATGCGTCCGCAATATCGAACCAGGAGAAAAGCATGGAATCCACACAGAGCAGACTGCATCCGATCGTTTGGGTGGCGGCGGTGTCCGTCATCATTTTCAGCGGCGTGGGCATCGCGGCAATCACCGGCGTCCTGCCGGTCGCCGGCAGCAAGCCCGGCGAGCCACCGGCTGCCACGGCACCGGCCGCCGCTACGCCCGCCGAGGCCCTGAATGCCTTGCCGGCCGCACCCGCTCCGACCGACAAGTCGGCGGCCCCCGCCGCGAAAGTCAGCGCCCAGCCGGCGCCTCTACCCGCTACCCCGAAGCTGCCTCAGGCCGCCGCACCAAAGCCTGCGCCGAAGTCGGCGAGCCCGGCGAAGCCCAGGCCGGTGCAGGTCGCGCAGAACGAAGTGCCGGTGGTGGAACGTGATCCGGCTCGCGCCTACGAGCCGCCGCCGCCTCCGGTCTCGAGTACCTGCCGCGATTGCGGCGAGATCGCGACGGTGCGCGAGATCAAGTCCCAGGGCGAAGGCACCGGGCTGGGCGCAGTGGCCGGCGGGGTGCTCGGCGGCGTGCTGGGCCACCAGGTGGGCGGCGGCCGCGGCAAGGACGTCGCCACCGTGCTCGGCGCAGTGGGCGGCGCCGTCGCCGGCCACCAGGTCGAGAAGACCGTGCGCACCGGATCGAAGTACGAAGTGGTGGTGCGCTACGGCGACGGCTCCAGCCAGGTGTTCCAGCAGGATCAGGCGCCGGCGTGGCGCAGCGGCGACCGCGTCAAGGTGGTCAATGGCGTGATCGTCGCCGACTGAAGCTTCGAGCCTTGGTATCGGGCGCCCCCTCGCGGGGCGCTTTCCGTTTACAGGTGGCGCGCGATGCGCCGCTGGACGATGTCGCGTCCGAAAACCTCAAGCACAGCGTCGATGGAGGGCGTCTGCGTCTGGCCGGTGAGCACCACCCGCAGCGGAATCGCCACCTGGGGCATCTTGAGCTTCTGCTGGGCCAGCACTTCCTTCAGCGCCTGACTCAGGTGGCTGCGCTCCCAGGTCACGGTCTCGAACAGCACCGACAGCCGCGCCAGCGCCTGGCGCGCGGCATCGTTCAGATGCTGGGCGAGCAGCTCGTGGTGCGGCTCGATATCAACGTAGAAGGGCTCGGCGGCGTCGGCAAGCTCGTTGAGCGTGGCAACCCGCTCCTTGTAGAGGCCGACCACCTGCGCCAGGGAAGGCGTCGCACCGATCGCCACGCCGCGGGCGGCAAGCCGCCGGCCCACGTCCTGGGCGAGGCGCTCGTCGGCGGCTGACTTCAGGTAGTGCTGGTTCAGCCACAGCAGCTTCTCGGTGTTGAACTGGGCCGCCGACGCGGTGATGTGATCGAGGTCGAACCATTCGCAGAGTTGAGGAACGGAGAAGATCTCGTCGTCGCCGTGGGACCAGCCCAGCCGCGCCAGGTAGTTGATCACCGCCTCGGGCAGGAAACCGTCCTCGTGGTACTGGGTGACGCTCACCGCGCCGTGACGCTTGGAGAGCTTCTGGCCATCATCGCCGAGGATCATCGACAGGTGGGCGTATTGCGGCGGCTGCTCGCCCAGGGCGTGCAAAATGTTGATCTGGCGCGGCGTGTTGTTCACGTGGTCGTCGCCGCGGATGACGTGGCTGATGTCCATGTCGAGGTCATCGACGACGACGCCGAAGTTGTAGGTCGGCACGCCGTCGGCACGCAGGATCACCAGGTCGTCCAGCTCGCGGTTGTCGAAGGCGATGTGGCCTTTCACCAAGTCGTTCCAGCCCACCGTGCCGGAGTCGGGGTTGCGGAAGCGCAGCACCGGTTTCACTGCCGGCGGCGGCGTGCGGCCGGCGGCGTTCTGCGGGCGCCAGCGGCCGTCGTAGCGCGGCTTCTCGCCGCGGGCGCGCTGCGCCTCGCGCATCGCCTCCAGTTCATCCTTGCTCGCATAGCACCAGTAAGCGTGGCCGGCGGCGATCAAGCGCTCGGCCACCTCGCGGTAGCGCGGCAGGCGCTGCATCTGGTAGAACGGCCCCTCGTCCCAGTCGAGGCCCAGCCAGCTCATGCCTTCGAGGATCGCGTCGATCGCCGCCTGGGTCGAGCGTTCGACGTCGGTGTCCTCGATGCGCAGGATGAACTGCCCGCCATGCCGGCGCGCATAAGCCCAGCAGAACAGCGCGGTGCGAGCGCCGCCGATGTGCAGGTAGCCGGTGGGGCTGGGGGCGAAGCGGGTGCGGACCGTGGGCATGGACCGTGTCCTGGGAAAAAGCGCGCATTCTACGCCGATGCGAATTGACCGGTCCCGGAGCCATCGCTACAATTCGCGTCCGTCGGGCGACTAGTCTCAGTGGTAGAGCGCTCCCTTCACACGGGAGAGGTCGCTGGTTCGATCCCAGTGTCGCCCACCAAGTTACCCCCCAAAGCCCTGCAAACCCCTTGCAGGGCTTTTCGTTTTTCGGTGCCAGCCAGATTGGAAGTGGAACCGCTTCCGTCACGAGAAATAGTCAAGACAATCAAAAACCTGATTGACAATGAAGCTCGGCACTCACCATCCCCCCTCGTGGGCGAGCTGGGGTGAGGGGGCAAGTGGCGGTGCTTGAGGGCTGAGCATTCTTGCCAATCAGTACCAATATTGCTCCATGGTGCAATATTTTTCTTACTAAAATTGCTCTTTGATGCAAAATAATGCTAATACTTATTGCATCATGATGCAAAACCATGAAGAAGACATTCTCCGAACTCAAGCTCAGACAACTCGACACCACCTTGAACCGGTGGCGCGAGGCCGACCTGCCCCCGCGTCCTCGGTCCGGCTGGATCAATGCGATCCGCGAAGGGCTGGGCATGGCCGCGACGCATTTGGCTAACCGGCTGGGCGTCGCCACATCGACCGTCACCCGCCTGGAAAGCTCGGAGGCCGACGACACCATCAGCCTGGCCACTCTGCGCCGTGCCGCCGAGGCGCTGGGCTGCGAACTGCACTATGCCTTGGTGCCCCGGCAATCGCTGGCACAGACGCTCGAATCCCGCGCCACCAACCTGGCACGACAGCGCATGGCCGCCATTAGCCACAGCATGGCCCTGGAGGCCCAATCCACGTCGCCGGAAACCGCCGAGGCTCAGACGCGCGCCCTGGCCGAGAGCCTGCTCAAGGGGTCGCGCCGGGCTCTCTGGAAGCAACAGGATCACAAGCCCTGAACGCCATGCCGGTCAACCTCGACTATGCCCCCGGCGCCACGCCGCTCGATCCCGACGAACTGGCCGGCCTGATTCTCGGCCACATCGCCACCCAGGGCGAGTTGAACGAATGGGAGCAACAGAACATCCAGGTCGGCGACGACTGGGCGCGCAAGCAACGCAAGGACATCCTGAGCGAGGACTTCCTGCGCCAGTTGCACAGGCGCATGTTCGGCGAAACCTGGCGTTGGGCGGGCGAGTTCCGCAGATCCGACAAGAACATCGGCGTCAACTGGCTCCACATCGGGGTTGAACTGCGCAAGCTGCTCGACGACGTGCGTTTCCAGATCGAGCACGGCAGCTCCCCGTCGGACGAGATCGCGGTGCGCTTCCATCACCGCCTGGTCGCCATCCACCCCTTCGCCAACGGCAACGGCCGCCATGCCCGGCTGATGGCCGACCTGCTCGTCGAGCGCCTGGGCCGGCCGCGATTCACCTGGGGAAGCGTCAACCTCGTCGATGCCGGCGAGACTCGGCAACGCTACATCGCTGCCCTGCAAGCCGCCGACGCGCACGACATCGCCCCCTTGCTCGCCTTTGCCCGAAGCTGAATCCGACATGAAGCAGCCCCTCCCCCACGACCACCGCAAGATTCTCGAAACCACCGTCGCCCAGGCGCGTTCCCCCGCCGAAGACGGCGCAGAAAAAGAGCAGCGCATCGCCGAACTGCGCAACGACTGGAAGGACGACTGATGCGCCGCGCCTACGTCGATAGCTGCCTGTTCATCTATTGGGTGGAGCAAGCAGCGCCACGAGCGGAGGCGGCCTTGCGCTTGCCCTCCGCGCCCAGCTCCCGGGCGCCTGTCACGACGAGCCCCCCGAAGCAGGACGGCACCGCCCGCCGGGATCATCTATCGGGCAGCGTGGGGGCTGCTTACGTCACCCAGAGCGACAGCGTGACGGGGCGGTCTCACGGGGGAATCCTGGACGGTTCGTGTTGACCGTGGTCGCGGACATGGCTGCGCACTCTCCGTCAGCCAGCGCGTCCGCGCCTTCACTGCACGGCGCAATGCTGTTCCTTCGCTCCGCTGGCGCTTCGCTGTCAGCGTCGTCAGTTGCAACAAATCCCGCAGGCAAGCTACGCAGGTTCAACATACAAGTACCGCTGGAACCCGCTAAACACCTTCCCGATCTCATCCGGCCGCCCAAGATCGGCCACTGCATCAGCAATCGAGTCGTGATATTTCAGCTTCAACAGTGGCGTCAGCTTGGACTGATCCAGTTCATCCACTCCAACCGCCACATAGTGCGATAACACGAAGTCGAGAAACACCTTCTGCTTCGGACTGAAGTTCTCGCTGATGACCGCCATTGCTCGATCCGCCCGTTCCTCGCGGGTCAGCGGCTCCATTGCGTAGGCCACATGCGCCAGAACATCGAATAATGCTTATCCGGTTGCTTCCCAAACGTGAAGCTGCGATCATTTTTGCACTGTGGTCGCCAGACTCCCGTTCCCGACGTCACTCCCGGACTTCATGCGGCTCTTCCCGGATGATGCGGCTTGTGCGGCGCACCTGGAAAAGGTCCGGTGGCCTGGCGGCTTCGTCTGCCAGTACTGCGGTTTACATGACGAGCCGAGCCGCTTCCCGAACCGTTCTTCCGTTGTGCTTCGATGTCGCAGCTGCAAGCGTGACACGTCGCTTACGGCCGACACAGTCATGCAGCGGACGCACATGCCGATCTCGATCTGGTTTTGGGCCGCGTACCTCGTGTCGAGTCAAACGCCGGGCATGAGCGCAGTGCAATTCCAGCGGCAACTCGGCCTGAAACGTCATGAGACGGCCTTCCAGATTCTGCACAAGCTGCGTGTGGCAATGGTGCGCCCTGATCGTGACCGCATCGGAGGTGGCTTCCCGGTCGAGGTCGACGAGACGTGGGTCGGGGGCCGCACGCGTGGCGAAGGGCGCGGACGGCACCACAAGACGCTGGTCTTAGGCGCGATCGAAGCGCGCAAGCGCAAAGTGAACGACAGGCAAAGGGATCCCAGCAAGGCATTGCCGCGTCGGGGTGGCCTCTACGCCGGGCGCCTGCGCCTGCACGTCGCTCCTGACCGCTCGGCGAAATCGCTTGAGGGCTTCGTGCTTGACTCGGTGCAGCCAGGTACGCACATCACGACCGACGATTGGTCGGGCTACGACCCCCTCGCGCTGCAAGGCTACCGACTCACCCAGGTTGCGCAACGCGGCGACGCCGACATCACGGAGAAGCACTTGCCGCTCATCCACCTCGTCTTCGGCAACCTGAAAAGCTGGCTGAATGGCGTTCACCACGGCGTCTCGCCGCAGCACCTTCAGGCATACCTGAACGAATTCACGTTCCGCTTCAACCGGCGGTTCTTCCCCTTCACTGCCTTCCAGAGCCTGCTCGGGATCGGAGCCGCGACGCAGCCGACGACCTACGACGCGTTCTACAACACGGGGCGCCGCCCGAAGCCTCCCGTTGGGAACTAACCGGATAAGCATTCATCGAACAAATCGCTTTTCTCTGCGTCGATGATCTTCTGCATTTCGGCCAGTTGATCTTTGCCGAAGCCCTTTTCCGCAAGCCCCTCCAGCAGCTTCTTGCGCGTATCCGGTGCGCTCCATAGCGCCCGCAGTTCGTCCTCGTCGGTGAAGAAGTCCGGCAACTTGCCGAATAACGCCTCCATAAACTGCTGCGCCGACATCGGGGTGCCGTCCGGGTGCCAGAAACTGGTGACCACCATGTGCTGGATAGTGCGCGACTTGCCATCGGCCAGCTTCACCTTCGCTTTCTTCTTGCAAACGCAGGGGCGCTGACCGCACTTCGGGCAAGGGTCTTTCGTACATTCACAGGGCGACTTGCCGCACAGATAACAAGGCGGCGGCGGTTCCTTGATACAGACGCACGGCGCCGAATGGCATTTCGAGCAGACTTCCGGCTCGATCGGCTCGCCATCCCATTCCGGGTCGCTGAAATGGTGGTGCGCCTTCACGAAGTCGTAGATCGTGAAGTAGTCCTTGCCTTCGTAAAGCCGGGTGCCGCGCCCGATGATCTGCTTGAACTCGATCATCGAATTCACCGGCCGCAGCAGCACGATGTTGCGCACGTTCCGGGCATCCACGCCGGTCGAGAGTTTCTGCGACGTAGTGAGTATGGTCGGGATGTGCTTTTCGTTGTCCTGGAAGTCGCGCAACCATTGCTCGCCCAATGCCCCGTCGTTGGCCGTCACCCGGTGGCAGTAGTTGGGGTCGGTGCTGGTCTTGATCTGGTTGATCAGGTCACGGATCGCCAGGGCATGATCCTGCGTTGCGCAGAACACCAGCGTCTTTTCCCGCTGGTCGATCAGCGACATGAAAATCTCGACGCGCTTCTTCTCGCGGTCCTTGATCTCGATGATCTTGTTGAAGTCCGCTTCTTCGTATCGTTTTCCGGCCTCGACTTCGCCTTCGACAACCTTGTCGTCGGCCGTATAGACGTACTCATCAAGTGTGGTTGAAATCTGCTTTACCCGGAACGGGGTCAGGAAGCCGTCGTTGATGCCCTCCTTGAGCGAGTAGATGAACACCGGCTCGCCAAAGTAGGCATAGGTATCGACGTTATCCTTTCGCTTCGGGGTGGCGGTCAGCCCAAGCTGCACGGCCGGCGCAAAGTAATCGAGGATGCCGCGCCAGTTGCTCTCGTCGTTGGCACCGCCCCGGTGACACTCGTCGATCACAATGAAGTCGAAGAAATCCGGCGGGTACTCGCCGAAATACGGGGTATCCCCCGGACCGCTCATGAAGGTCTGGAAGATCGTGAAGAAGATGCTGCCGTTCTTCGGCACCCTGCCCTTCTTGCGAATATCAGCCGGGTCGATGCGCACCAGCGCCTTGTCGTCGAAGGCCGAGAAGGCGTTGTAGGCTTGGTCGGCCAGAATGTTCCGGTCAGCGAGGAACAGGATGCGGGGCCGGCGGGTCGGCTCGCCCTCGCCCGTCGCATCGGTCAGGTTCCACCGGCTCTGAAACAGCTTCCACGCAATCTGGAAGGCAATGAAGGTTTTGCCGGTGCCGGTCGCCAGCGTCAGCAGGATGCGTTCCTGCCCTGCAGCAACAGCAGCCAGCACCCGCTCGATGGCGATGTCCTGGTAGTAGCGCCCCTGAAAGAAGCCGCCCTTGTCTTCAAACGGCACGGCAGCAAATCGGTCCCGCCACGCGCTCCTGGTGGCGAAGGTGCGATTCCATAACGCATCGGGTGACGGGAAGGTGGCAATCTCGCCCTCCACCGCCGTCTGCATGTCGATGCCGTAAATGCCCTGGCCGTTGCTGGCATAGGTAAAACGCACCGCCAGCTTGCCGGCGTAATCCTTGGCCTGCGCCACGCCCTCCGTCAGCGCCTTGTCCCACGCCTTGGCCTCGACCACCGCCAGCTTGGTGTTGCGGAATTCCAGAACATAGTCCGCCGTCAACGGCTTGCCGCGCTTGCCCGCCCCTTCCAGTCGGCCGAGCGTAATCGGGTATTCGCGCCGGATGCGGCTACCCTCGACCACACCCCAGCCTGCCGCAGCAAGGGCAGGGTCGATGTGTTCGGCGCGGGTTTCGGCCTCGTTCAAGAAATCTGTGCCTATTACAGATGTGGCGAAAATTCGGGCAAACACATTGCGTCGGCAGGTGAAATGATCCGCACGCCGAGCGGCAACATGTTTTCAGTCAAAACCAGCAAGTCCTTGTCCCCCGTAACCAGCCAGGCAGTCTCCGCCGCCAGTGCTGCGTGGATGAATTTGTCGTCAGCCGAATCGCGGCTGTAGGTCTTTGCGGCAATCGAGGGTGGCACATCGACCCAAAAGGCGATGGACTCAAGGTCACTCAGAAGCGCCTTTCGCTGCTCCAGCGTGACGTAACGGTCGAATTTGGGACGCCACAGACGATCCTTGAGTTCCGCGAAAGTGTTCCCGGAAAAAACCGGCTGACCGGCCCGGAGCACCTGCCGCGTCAACTGCGCGGGGTAGCCTGTCTTCGCCAGCAAGCCGCTGATCCAGACATTGGTGTCGATGACAACGCCGGGTCGGAGAGGCCTCAAGGGTCAATCAGCTTTCATCGGCCAGCAGCTCGTCCAGCTTTTCGGGCGTCAACCCGGCGCGTTCCGCGGCATCGGCAGTTTCGTTCATGGTCTTCAGCAAACGATCGGCATAGAAGGCGCGCATCGCCTCATAGTCCTCGGCGCTGACCATGACGCCGACCACGCGGTCGTGGCGCATCACGCGCACCGGCTCGCGCTGCACGCGGTCGAGAAACTCGCCAAAACGGGTCTTGGCTTCATTGGCGGTATAGGTTTGCATGGATCGGGCCTCACTTCGAAAGAACAATGATCTCAATATAGGCAAATCGTTCGATCCGGTCAAATCGAACGATTCAGTCGGTGACAATTTGTCACCGGTTGCCCGCGCATGAAAGCAGGTTGAACGCCTTGCAACTGGCCGCTGAAGGCTTGGTGAAGGAGGGATTTTTTTCGGTAGTTCCTCAGACCGTATAACCGGGACGAAAAGCAATGCACGATGGTCATCAAGTCCTGCACCATTTCCTGCTCGGGAGAAAGACGTTCTTGATTGAGCACTAGCAGTTCGCAGCCATTGATTTTGGCAAAGTGCTCGAACCACTCGAAGCCGAACCGGGTCAGCCGATCCCTGTGCGCCAGAATCAGTGTCTTGACTTCGCGTCGGCCAATATCTTCCATCAGCGCCAGAAACCGCTTGCGCTTGAAGTTCAGCCCGCCGCCCACTTCCTCGACAAACTCGACGTTGGCAAGACCTTTGGCCACCACGAATTCCTCCAGCACTTTGCGCTGATTCGCCAAATCCGGTTTTTGCGCGGCACTGGGGACGCGGCAGTACGCCACCAGCCGGATCGGCGTATTCACCGACTGGCGCAGGCCGATGAATTCGCGAATCTGCGCTTCGGTATACAGGCGCCGATTGCTGTCGGTGCGCGCCACAGCAGTGAGCCGCCCCTCGCGCTCCCAGCGCTGCAAGGTCTTGACCGAGACGCCCAGCAGCTTCGCCGCCTTGCCTGTGCTCATGGTGTTTTCCATGAGCCAATAGTACATTATTGCGCATTATTTGTAATGGTAGAGTCAGCCTCCAATCCAACCGCGTATGCCCCCGCCCCAACCCCGCGCGCGCGGGGGAGGAGGGAGCCATGGACACCTACACCGCGGCCCGCCTCGCGGAACCCTCCCCCGCAAGCGGCAAAGGGCTTGGCTGACCTGCCACCCGCGGCGTCGCGCCTACTCGCGCCCGCCGGCCACACCGCGGTAGACGAAGGCACCGGCGATGCCGCCGAGGATCGGCATGACCCAGAACAGCCAGAGCTGCTCGATTGCCCAGCCGCCGACGAACACCGCGACACCGGTGCTGCGGGCCGGATTGACCGAAGTGTTGGTCACCGGGATGCTGATCAGGTGGATGAGCGTCAGGCACAGGCCGATGGCGATCGGGGCAAGCCCGGCCGGAGCACGCTTGTCGGTGGAGCCCATGATCACGAACAGGAACATGAAGGTCATGACGAACTCGGTGACCAGCGCCGCGAAGATGGTGTATTTGCCCGGGGAATGATCGCCGTAGCCGTTCGAGGCGAAGCCGTCGGCCAGGTTGAAACCGGCCTTTCCGCTGGCGATCAGATAGAGCACGTAGCCGGCCACGATGCCGCCCAGAACCTGGGCAGCGATGTAGGGCAGGAGTTCTTTGGCCGGAAACCGCCCGCCGGCCCACAGGCCGAAGGACACCGCCGGGTTCAGGTGGCAGCCGGAAACATGGCCGATGGCATAGGCCATGGTCAGCACCGTCAGCCCGAAGGCCAGCGACACCCCCAGCAAGCCGATGCCGACGCCCGGAAACGCCGCTGCAAGCACCGCGCTGCCGCAGCCACCAAGCACCAGCCAGAACGTGCCGAAGAATTCCGCCGCCGCCCTTTGCGTCATCGTTGCCATTCGAGTTCTCCTTCGTTTTGGTAAAACCCGAATTCTAGCCGACGCCTGTGGCAGGGGCGTTTCGCTGCGGCGATACCTTCCAGGCAAACGCATGAAGGTCGCAGAACGGTTCCCTCTGAACGGTTCCCTCGCTCCGCTTGCGGGGAGAGGGACAGGGTGAGGGGGCGTCGACGGTAGCGATAAGGCCGATTCGGGCAAGGCGATTCCCCCTCACCCCGGCCCTCTCCCCCGATGACGGGGGAGAGGGAGCAATTCATGCGATGCACTGGCGATACCTTGCACGCACCCTGCCCTGCGCGCGCCTATCGACTATCCTTTGCGGCACGGTCACTCTGGAGCCGTGCCATGTGGGATTCCCGCAGCAACGCTGCAAAGTCAGCCACCGCGAGGCGGCGCGCCGTGATCCGGTTCGTCGGTGAATTGGTTCGACGCTGCGCGATCAGGCCGATCTGCGGCTGAAGCATGGTCGGCGCTTTCCTGAGGCGGGTGTTACCGGTGCGCGAGGGCGAAGCGGTGCCGGTGCTGCTCGCCACCGCCTATGGCTTCTGCATCCTCTTCGCCTTCTACGTGTTGCGCCCCGTGCGCGACGAGATCAGCGCCGCCGACCGGGGCAATCTGCAGATCCTGTGGACGGCGGTGTTCCTCGCCATGCTGGTGGCGGTGCCGCTGTATTCGGCGGCGGTGGCACGAATGTCCCGCGCCGCCTTCGTGCCCCTCGTCAATCGCTTCTTCGCGCTCAATCTCCTGGCGTTCTTCGCCGCCCTCGGCCTGCTGCCGGAGTCGGCGCGGCCCTGGATCGACCGCGTGTTTTATGTGTGGGTGAGCGTGTTCGCGCTGTTCGTGGTGACGGTGTTCTGGGGCCTGGTGGCGGACCTGTTCCGCAGCGAACAGGGCAAGCGGCTGTTCGGCCTGATCGCGGTAGGCTCGTCGCTGGGCGGAATGGCCGGGTCGGCGAGCACGGCGCTGCTCGCCCCGCACGTCCAGGTGTTCCTGCTCCTGCTGCTGGCAGCCGCGCCGCTGGAGGCAGCCGCATGGCTCGCGCGTGCGCTCGATCGCCGGGCGCAGCGCGCGCCGGAAACCCTCGAGCGGGAAGCCGATGCGCGGGTGGGCGGCAGCGCCTGGAGCGGCATCGGCCCGGTGTTCCGCTCCCCGCTGCTGCGCAAAATCGCGCTGTTCCTGCTGCTGATGACCTTCGCATCGACGGTGCTGTACTTCGTCCAGGCGCACATGGTGGGCGAGGCCTTCGCCGACCGCGGGCTGCGCCGCGCCTTCCTGGCCAGGGTGGATTTCGCGGTCAATGCCATCACCATCGTTACCCAGGCGCTGCTGACGGCGCATATCCTGCGCCGCATCGGCATGGGGCTCACCCTGGCGGTGCTGCCGGCGGTGGCGTTGATCGGCTTCGCCGCGCTCGGCGCCTGGCCGCTGTTGGGAGCGCTGGTGGCGGTGCGGGTGCTGTACGACAGCAGCCGCCACGCGCTGGCGAAACCCGCGCGCGAGGTGCTGTTCACCCTGGTGAGCCGGGAGCAGCGCTACAAGTCCAAGGCCTTCATCGACGCCGCGGTGTATCGCGGCGGCGACCTGGTGAGCGGCTGGATCTATGCCGGGCTGGCGGCGATCGGCCTGTCGGCGGGCGCGATCGCACTGGTGGCGGCGCCAGTCGCCGCCCTCTGGGTACTGACTTCGCTGCGGCTCGGGCGGGCGGAGGCTGCGGCGCCGGACATGCCGGACAGATAGGCCTGGACGGCCCAATACCGGACCACGCCGCGCACATGCAATTGAAATGCTACGCGCGCCACGCCCGCAGTTCGGCATCCATGAAGCGCAGCCGCATCGCGAGGATGCGCGCCAAGCCTTCCAGCAGGGCCAGCGCGATGGCCTGGTCCCGCGTCGCGAGGGCGTCGAAGCGTTCCCGCGTGAGAACGTAGAGCCGGGTAGCCTCCAGCGCCAGCGCGTCGGCCGAACGCGGGCTGCCGTCGAGGAAGGCCATCTCGCCGAAGAAATCGCCACGGCCGAAGGTGGCGAGGTTGTAGCTGTCCTTTCTGCTTACCGGCATGCCGAGCCGGACCCTGCCGTGCTGGATGAGATACAGCTCACGGCTTTCTTCGCCCTGGGCGAACACGCCCTCGCCCGCGGCGACGGCGCGCAGTTCGAGGCAGGCTTCGAGCGCCGCCAGCGCATCCGGGCCAAGGCCGCGGAAGATCTCCAGTTCGCCGAGCCGCAGTGGCGCCTCGTCCTCTGGTTCTGCCTGGTTCTGGGCAAGAACCTGCTCTTCCACCCATTCAAGTGCGTCGTCGATCTGCCGGAAGGCGCGCGCGCTTTCCGGCTGCACCAGGCCGACCTGCTTCAGGTACTTCTTGAGCTTGAGGCCGGTCGGAAGATGGCGCGGGATCTCGGCGAAGACCAGATAGCCGCCGCGCTCACTGAGGTACTTCTCGATCTGTACCAGAACATGGCTCGCGGTGAGGTCGATCGACTGCACGCGCCGCAGGTCGAGGATCAGGTAGCGCCGCGTCGCCGCCTCCGGTTCCAGCGCCCGCAGCAACTGGTTGGCGGTGCCGAAGAACAGGCTGCCCTGAAGCTCGACGACCACCGACTGCGCCCCGTTGCTCTGCAGGATCCGCAGTTCTCGCTCGTGGCGGACGCGCTTGGATCGCACGCTGCCGCCCTCGACCTTGGCGCGGACCACGGAGCTGCGGGTCTGCTCGCGGATGAACAGCGCGATCGCCAGCGCCACGCCGGCACCCGCCGCGACGATCAGGCTCTGCATCAGCGCGATGCCGACCACCGTCGCGACCACCGCAAAGTCGAAGCGCGTCAGTGGCGAGCGCAGCAGCGCGAAGCTGTGCCAGTCGATCATCCGGGCGCCGACCACGACAAGAATGGCCGCCAGGGCCGAAACCGGGACCCAGGCGATGACGGGCGCCAGGAGCAGGAAGGCAGCCAGCGCGAAGCCTCCCGCGAGCCCGCCGGAGCGCCGCGTCTGGGCGCCGCTGGCGACATTGACCAGGGTCGGCCCCATGGTGCCGGAACCGGGTATGCCGCCGAGCAGGGCCGAGGCGGCGTTGGCCAGCCCCTGCCCGATCAGTTCGCGGTTGGAATCGTGCTGGGAGCGGTTCACGGTGTCGAGCATGACGCAGGTCTTGAGGGTGTCGATCGACAGCAGCGCCGCCAGCGTCAGTGCCGGCACCAGGGCCTGGACCAGCGCCTCGGGCGCGAACTGCCCCACCGATAGCCAGCGCGCCGTGATCGGCCCCAGCAGGTCTCCCTCCGCCGCGAGGCGGCCCACCACGAGGGGATTGCCGTCGATGGACCACAGGCCCGGGTCCTGCCAGCCGAGCGCAAAATAGGCCGCCACGCCGCAGGCCAGCGCCAGGACCGCCGCCGGCACCCGCCGGGTCAGGCGGCCGGCGCCGAGCATGACGCCGATCACCACGACGGCCACGACGATGCTCGGCAGGCGCCACTCGCGCGGGGCAAGCAGCGCCGACCAGGTCCCGCCCCCATCCGCAACACCCAGCAGCTTGGGGATCTGGCTGGCGATGATGATCAGCCCGACGGCACTGAGGTAGCCGCTGACGACGGGATAGGGGACGTACTTGATCAGTTGGCCGACGCCCACCGCGCCCAGGCCAAGCTGCATGACGCCAGCAAGAAGCGCGATCAGCACCAGCGTCGTCAGCGCGGCTTCGGGGCTGGCTCCGGCCCGGGCATACTCCGCCGCCAGCGCCGCCAGCACGGCGGCGGCCGGCGCACAGGGGGCACTGACCAGCCGATCGGTGCCGCCGAATCCCGCCGCCACCAGCCCGACGACGGTCGCGCCGAGGATGCCCGCCAGCGCGCCGACCGGCGCGAAGCCGGTTCCCAGTGGCGAGTAGATCGAGACGCCGAAGGCAATCGCCGCGGGCAATGCCACGAGCATCGCGGCGAAACCGCCCCACAGATCGCCGGAAAGCAGCTTGCGTGGGTCGGGCGTCGGCATCGGTGGCAGTCGGCCCGAAAGTGTAAGGACTCGCCGGCGGGTCAGGCCCGGCGATCGCGGCCCGATCGGTCGAGCCCCGTCCTACGGGGTCCGCCGGAGCGTTCGGCAAGGTAGGGCTGACGCCGGGCTGTGAGGGTGCGCATGGGTGAAGCCGAATCGAGGAGCGGTGGAACGGCGGGACGGCCTCCGGCGCATTGGGCCGCGCCGACACACGCCCGGGCGACCCGAAAATCGACGAATGGCAGTGGCGCTCGGGCAGCCGCGAGCCGCGGATTATGAACCGCGCCCCGTTTGAAGGCAAAAGCTCGCGTGCGCGCATTCGCTGAACGGATGCGAGCGCGAGCGGCGCTTCAGCGGTCCTGACTTACGCGGACTGTCCCCCGTGCCGCGGCGCCCATCGCATTGTCACCGACCGGCTTGCTGCTCGCGACCATCCGGGCGCTGCGGATCGAGCGCCAGCGGCAAAGTCAGTGTCAGCACGGCGCCACCCGCCGGATGGTTGGCTGCCTGCAACGCGCCGTGGTGACGCTCGACGATGCCGTAGCTGATCGACAGCCCGAGGCCCGTGCCCTTGCCCACCGGCTTGGTGGTGTAGAAGGGATCGAACACCTGACCCAGTTGTTCCGCCTTGAAGCCGGGGCCGTTGTCGTGAAAGCTCACTATCACTTTGGCATCTTCGATGCGGCCGGCGATCTCCAGGCGCGGTTGCGCGCTCGCCTCCGCCGCGTCGATCGCGTTCTGCACCAGATTCATCGCGACCTGCTGCAGCTGTCCCGGCGAGCCGCGCACCGGAGCGGAGTGCGGCAGGTCGAAGCTCGTCGCGAGGCGTGTCGCCGAAGCCTTCGCCACCCAATGCGTCGCGCGCTGTATCACTTCGCCCAGGTCGAAGACTTCGCTCTCCGTCTTGTCCACGGCGGAAAAGCGCTTCAGCCCGGCGACGATGTCGCGGGTGCGCTCGGCGCCCTCGATGCTGCCGTCGATGAGGGGCTTGAGGTCGTCCAGCAGGCGGTCGATGCGCAGTCTGCGGCGCAGTTCGGCCAGCTCGCTTTCGGGCCGGCCGGCGTGGATCGCGCCCAGGTATTCGTCCAGCCGCCGGCTGTAGCGCTGCAGTGCGTGCACGTTGCCGAGGACGAAGCTGATCGGGTTGTTGAGCTCGTGGGCCACGCCCGCCACCAGGCGGCCGAGGGACGCCATCTTCTCGGAGTGGACGAGCTGCTGCTGGGTGCGCTTCAGATCCTCGTGGGCCTCACGCAGGGCGGTGTAGGCGCGGCGCAGTTCGCCAATGGGCCGGCCAGTGATCACGGTGCCGACGAACTTGCCCACCGGCGACAGGCGCGGCGTGCAGTTCGACCGCCACCGGCATGGCGCTGCCGTCGGCGGCGCGAAACTGCATCTCGCAGTCGTGTATCGTCTCGCGATGCATCTCCGCCATGACGCGCTGCGCCTGGCGGCGCGACACCTCGTCGGCGAAAAGGTCCGAGATCAGCGCCCCCTGCAGTTCGTCCTGCGCCTTGCCCACCAGCCGTGCGAAAGCCTCGTTCGCCTGCTGGATGCGGCCGTGACGGTCGCATACCGCGAGGATGTCCGACATCGAGGTCAGCACGCTGAAGATGAACTTCTGCGAGTCCTCAAGCGCGGCGTTCTTCTCCTCCAGCGCCACCTCGTACTGGAGCAGATCGCTGTAGACCTCGTCCATCTTGCGGATCACTTCGACCCAGGCGTCCTCCGCCACGCCTTCCGGCGGCGTGCCGGCGGTCGCAGGGTGCAACGCCGCCGGGTGCAGGGCCGGCAGGCCGGTGTCAGGGCTGCGGGTGCGTCGGGGCATTCTGGCTCCCGATATCCTGGACCAACCCAGGCGCTTGCGGCTTCATGTCGATTGATTGCCTCGCATAGTATGCCAGGCAGTGTACCGGGCGGGGCCGACCATAGCCAGGCAGCCTGCATCGCCCGTAGGGTGCGCCATGCGCACCGAGCCAGGCCTACGAACGGCGCGCAAGGCGCGCCCTGCGGCTACTACGCCGACGGTCTCGCGTTCTTGTCGCGCTGGAAATGCACCACCGCCGGCTTCGGCCCCGCGGCCCCCTTGCCCGCCGGCGAATCCAGCTCCGGCACCGCTTCGCCGCGCAGGATGCGGCCCAGCAGTTCCTCATCGACCGGATCCTGGGGCGCGGCGTCGGGATCCGCCGGCATCAGCAAGCGCTGAAGGAAGGAAGCCGCCTCGGCCAGCGCCACCTGCTGGTCGTCGAAGGCGCGCATCGGCGAATGCACGGAATGCATCTGGCACACGCCGAGGCCGTCGATGGCATTCACCATGAAGCGCAGGCTGCCACCGGGAAAGGCGTGCGACTGCTTGTCCCCCAGCTTCAGCTTGTCCCATTCGTCGCCGGCGCCGGGGAACAGGATGAGGCTCATCATCCAGGGCGTGACCACCATACCCAGCATCCGTCCCTCGTGCATGCGAAAGCCCAGCGCCGTCACGGCGAGGGCCTCGTTGAGCAGCGGCAGACCCGCCATCTGCTCGCCGTGGATGCGCTCGAACACGTCGGCGACCTGTTGCGCCCGTTCCTGCGCCGATGTTTCGTCTGTCATTGCACCACCTCCGCAGTCGTCTGACCGAGGCCGGGAAAGTGCCGGTCCACATCGATTGATTCGGCGCCGTCCATGAGCTGCTGCATGCCGTCCAGCGCAAGATCGATGTCGCGCGCATGCTCTTCGCCGATCACCTCCCGCGCCCAGCCGAGGAAAGTCAGCACCCAGACACCGGCGGGCTGCTCGCCCACCAGCAGCATGTTCACCTCCTCATCGCCGTTGCGGCCGCGACACAAGGCGCTCACTGCGCCGGCGCGGATCACCTGCATGGGTGTTGCTACGCACATGCCGCGCCCGCCTCCAGCTCCGCCTGTCTGCGCCAGTGGCCGGCACGCACGACGCGCCTGGGCGTGGGCAGCGCTCCAAGCTCAGTCAGCTCGTGCACCAGCATCTGCACCATGCCATCCAGCGCCGCCGAAACCGGCGCACTGAGCCCCAACCGGTTCTCCAGCACCTGCGGCACCATGCCGATGATCGCTACATGGCGCGGCGTCTGGCCCTTGAAGGCGAGCAGCGCCAGCAGGTCCGAGAGCCCCAACTGATGGTTCGACAGCTTGGTCTGAAAGAAGGCGCGGATCTCGCCGTTGGCGATGCGCAGCAGCGATCCCGGCGGCCGGTCGGCATTCACCGCGTCGGCGATGATCAGGCAGTCGGCGCCGCGCATCGGCTCGAACAGCTCCATGCCGGTGGTGCCGCCGTCCATGATGCGTACGTTGGCAGGCAGCTGATAGCGGCTTTCCAGGTCCTCCACCGCCCGCACACCTATGCCTTCGTCCTGCATCAGCACGTTGCCCATGCCGATGACGAGGATGCTCTCGAACGGCTGCGTCGTCATGGCCGTCACAGCGCCTTCACCTTGACGATGGGGCGCTGCTCGTTGTCGAACATGTGGATCGCGCAGGCGATGCAGGGGTCGAAGGAGTGCACCGTGCGCAGCACCTCCAGCGGCTTCTCGGGGTCGGCCACCGGGTTGTTCATGAGGGAGGACTCATAGGGACCGATCTGGTCGTCGGCGTCCCGCGGGCCGGCGTTCCAGGTGCTCGGCACCACCGCCTGGTAATTCTTGATCTTGCCGTCCTCAATCACCACCCAGTGGGACAGCGTGCCGCGCGGCGCCTGATGGAAACCGACGCCCTTGATCTCGCCCTTGGGGAAGGAAGGCGCATTGAAGGTGGTCTGCTCCTTGCCGACGTTGGTCACCAGCTTCTGCCACTGGTCCTTCAGCGTGTCCATCATCACCGCGCAGCGCACGGCACGCGCTGCATGGCGGCCGATGGTCGATTGCAGCGCGACCAATGGCACGTCGGAGAGCTTGCCCACGGCCTTGAGTGTGCCGATCGCCTGATCCAGGTACTTGGCATAGCGCTTGTCGCCGGCCGCCAGTCCGTTATGCACGTCCGCCAGCGGACCCACTTCGGCGCGCTTGCCGTAGAAGGTCGGTGCCTTGACCCAGGAATATTTGCCGTCTTCCTGGAAGTCGGTGTATTGGGGCTCGGTCTCGCCCTGCCAGGGATGCAGCGCCTTGTCGCCCTGGTACCAGGCGTGCTTGGAGCTTTCCGCCACGCCGTCGCGGAAGTAGGCATCGTTGAAGCTGGTGATCGGCTTGTAGGTCTTGATGTCGCCGCCGCTGATGTAGCCGCCGGACAGATCGAACACCGTGCCCTTGGTGTCCTGCGGGCAGTCGGGCACGGTGAGGTAGTTGGTGACGCCGGCACCGTACTTGGTCCATTCGAGATAGAAGGCGCCGATCGCCGGAACATCGGAGAGGTAGGCCGACTTGACGAACTGGTCGAGCTTGTCGATGAAATTCTTGATCAGCATCAGGCGCTCGATGTTGAGCACCGAGGGCGCGTCGTGGCTCACCGAGTTGGAGACGCCGCCCACCGCCACGTTCTGGATGTGGGGGCTCTTGCCGCCGAGGATGGCGACGATCTTGTTGGCCTGGTTCTGCACGTCCAGCGCCTGCATGTAGTGCGCCACCGCAAGGAGGTTCACGTCCGGCGGCAGCTTCATCGCCGGGTGGCCCCAGAAGCCGCTGGCGAAGGGACCGAGCTGGCCGCTGCCGACGAAGGTCTTGAGCCGCTCCTGCACCGCCTTCATCTCGTGGGGACCATTGAGCGGCCAGTCGGACAGCGACTCCGCCAGCTTGGCGGTGGTGAAGGGGTCGGCCTTCAGCGCCGAGGTGACGTCCACCCAGTCTACCGCCGACAGGTGGTAGAAGTGCACGATGTGGTCCTGCACCGCGTGGGCGCACTGGATGATGTTGCGGATCAACTGGGCATTCACGGGGACTTCGAGCTGCAGCGCGTTCTCCACCGCGCGCACCGAGGTGATGGCGTGCACCGTGGTGCACACGCCGCAGAAGCGCTGGGTGTAGGACCACGCCTCGCGCGGGTCGCGCCCGACGAGGATCTTCTCGATGCCGCGCCACATCTGGCCCGATGACCAGGCCTTGGTGACGCGTCCGTTGTCCACCTCGACATCGATACGCAGATGCCCCTCGATGCGGGTGATGGGATCGACCGTAATGCGCGTGCTTGCCACTGGGGATTCTCCTCTGCGATATCGGATGTCAGGCGGCGGCGTGCTCGTCCCGCGCCAGGACGGGAAACTGCTTGACGACAAACAGATAGACCATGATCTCGAAGGCGATGGTGCCGACGGTCATCATCAGCTCCGGGAAGGCCGGGAAGTAACTGAAGCCCGGGCCCGGGTCCATGGTGATGAGAAAGGCATTGAAGCGGTATAGCGCCCCGGCGCAGGCCATGCTGACAGCGGCATAGAGCAGCGTGCGGCCGTTTTCGCGCCGCGCCGGCGACAGCAGCACCACCAGCGGGAAGACGAACAACGCCGTCTCGATCAGAAACATCACGCTGCCCAGGTCGAAGGCGAAGACGTAGCCGAGCTTGCCGCGCAGCAGGATCTCGCCGAAGCGCACCGCCAGGAAGGCGGCGATCAGGCCGACGAGGATCTTGCCCAGGCCCGAGAGCAGATCGCGTCTCCGGATGGCGCCGGAAGCCAGCGGACACCATCGACGCCTCGAAGATGACGATGGCAAAGCCCATGGTGAACGCCGACAGCACCGCCAGCAAGCGGCTGGAAATGCAGCGACTGCCACAGCGGGTGGATCTTCCAGCCCATGCCGATGAGGAAGGTGCCGAGCGATGACTGGTGCATCGTCGGCAGCAGGATGCCCAGGGCGATGAAGAAAAACAGCGCCTTGTTCAGCTTCTTCTGCAGCGCCTCGGCCCTGAACTTTTCCAGCACCGTCGGCAGGAACTCGATGGTCAGCACCAGCACGTAGGCGGCGACGCACAGGCCCACCTCCAGCATCACGGCGTTGAAGTTCATCTGCCACGGCAGGAACAGGTTGTAGAACTGCCACCAGCGTCCCATGTCCACGAAGGCGCCGAAGGCAGCGAAGCCGTAGCCCATGACGCTGGTGAGCAGCGCCGGCCGGATCAGCGGGTGATACTCGCCCTTGTTGAACAGATAAACGGTGACCGCCAGCGCGTAGCCGCCGCAGGCAAAGGCAGTGCCGACGACGATGTCGTAGATCACCCACACGCCCCAGGGATAACCGCCGTTGAGGTTGGACACCGCGCCCATGCCGAAGATGAAGCGCGACACCAGGAACACGCAGGCGATGGCGACGATCACCCCCAGGGTGAGGAAGAAGGGTGTGAACAGCGGCCGCTTGAGGACCTCGTGATGGCTCATGACTTGTCTCCCTCGTCCTTGCCGCCGTTGTCGGTGTTGCGCTTCACCAGCCAGGTGAGGCCCCCGAGGGCGATCGCCGGCAGCGCGAGATACTGGTACAGGGTGTGCTGCACGTCCTCCGAGATCGAGGCATAGGAGCGCTCGGGGATCGGCGGCATGCCGAGCTTGTGGTAGGACACGGCGGCCAAGTGCATGACGTTGGTGCCGCCCGCCTCCTTCTCGCCCCACACCCGGTCCTGGTACTGGGGCACGGTCTTCTCGTGGAAGCTGTCGGGCTTGCGTACGTCGCCGCGCGGGTAGTTGTAGATCTGGCCCGGCTTGAGCGCGATGCGGCGCTTGGCCTCTTCCAGCAGCGCGGCGCGGGAGCCGAACAGGGTGGCGCCGGTCGGACAGGCCTCGGCGCAGCCGGTCATCATGCCCTTGTCGATGCGCTCGACACCCTTCTGGTTGCACATCTCGCACTTGTGGATCGCACCGGAGAAGGCGCTGTCGTACTCGTACTGCGGCACGTTGTAGGGGCAGCCGGTCATGCAGGTGCGGCAGCCGATACAGGCATCGATGTCGTAGCCGACGATGCCGGTGCGCGGATGCCGCGTCAGCGCGCTGACCGGGCACACCGACACGCAGCCGGGATCGACGCAGTGCATGCAGCTGCGCTTTTCGAATGCGAAGCCGTCCACCTCGCGGTCCTTGGCGGTCGCCTTGCCTTCGGTGTAGATCTTGATGACGTTGTGCGTCTGCGCCGAAAGATCCATGGCGAAGTCGGCGTAGCTGTCCTGGCCCAGGGGCACCGGCGGCATGCCGTTGACCTCCTTGCACTTGCTCACGCAAGCCTTGCATCCGACGCACAGCGTCGAGTCGAACAGCATGCCCACCGCCTCCGGCGCCGGCTCGTGGTTGGGGCGCGCGTGAGCGCCGCCGGCAAGCGCGATGGCGGCGCCGCCGAGCGAGGTTCTGAAGAAGTCTCTGCGATCCATGCTCACTCCCCCTTCCCGGCCTTCTCGCTCTTAGGCGTATCGTGGCTGCTGACTTTGCGGCCTGCCACCGCGGTGGCGCCCAGCAGGGCGCCCACCGCGAGGCCCGCCACGGCAGCGGAAGCCACGACGGTCGAAGAAGCGGGCATCTGACGGTCGGCGATCTTCGGGAAGGCGTTGGGCGGCGTATGGGTCTTCACGTCCGACAGGCTGAACATCGCCTTGTGGAATCCGGTGCCCTGCTCCGAGCAGCCGAAGCAGGGGTGCCCCACGCCGATCGGCCACACGCCGCCGCCAACGTTGTTGAACTCCAGGCTCGGGCAGTTGTTGTGGGTCTCCGGCCCCTTGCAGCCAAGCTTGTAGAGACACCAACCCTGGCGATGGCCGTCGTCGCCGAAAGCCGTGGCGAAACGACCGGCGTCGAAGTGCGGGCGGCGATAGCAGTTCTCGTGGATCAGGCGGCTGTAGGCCCACTTCGGTCGGCCCTTGTCGTCGATAGGCGGCAACTTGCCGTAGGTCACGAAGTACAGCACCGTGCCAAGGAAGTTGGCCGGGTTGGGCGGGCAGCCGGGAATCGTCACCACCGTCTTGCCCTGCAGGAACTGGGGCACGCCCACCGCGCCGGTGGGGTTGGGGGAAGCCGACTGTACCCCGCCCCAGCTCGCGCAGGAACCGAAGGCGACGATGGCGGCGGCATGCTCGGCGGCCTCCTTTGTCGCGTCCGTCATGGTCTGGCCGCCGATCTTGCAGAAGATGCCGTTCTGCGCCGTCGGGATCGCGCCCTCGATGACGAGCAGGTACTTGCCCTTGTGCTTCTGCATCACCTCGCGCTTGACCTCCTCGACGCGGTGGCCGGCGCCAGCGTCGAGCGTCTGGTGGTAGTCCAGCGAGATCAGGTCGAGGATCAGGTGCTCGAAGCTCGGCTGCTCGGAGCGCAGCAGCGATTCGGTCGGCCCGGTGCATTCCTGGCCGTGCAGCCAGATCACCGGCGGGCGGCCCGGATTGGCGATGGCCTCTGCCATCGCAAACGCCGCCTTGGTCCCGAGACCGTAGGACGCCGCGATGCCGGTGCAGAACTTAAGAAAAGTGCGGCGGGAAACCCCCAGCCGCTTCTCGACCGAAGAAAAATCCTGCTGCGAATCCAGCGCAACGTCCAAGCCACGATCCTTCATGGGAGCCTCCTCCGGGGTAGTGACCGGTGGGTATCAAGGACCGTGCCAGGGCACTTCGCCAGAAATAGCGGAGCCGAATCAACGGGATGGAGAGTGGCAATCGCCCGGCGAGGCGCCTACCGGAAGCTTGGCTGCCATCGCGACGGAAGCGCTGCTTCCGGTCCTACGACGACCGGCGAGGAGCGCGGCGTGGCACCCGCGCTGCGGCTCACGTCCGACGCCCTGCCCTCGGTGCTGGGGAACAAGTGGCGGCCGACCAGCAATCCCGCGGGCAAACGAGAAAGTCAGTCGCGGTGAGATGGCACGCGCGCGAACCCCACGCGTCCCAAGGGCGGGTACGCATCGGCATCACGCCCAATGGCATCCTTAAACTGTGCCGGCGAGGCGGACCGGCACCAGTCCGTGAGTACCGAGAATTCTGCCGCGAGGGCGAACACGGCACGTTCGTTCACGGTATTGCCCACGACCTCCTCGGCAAGTGCGGGCGCGACATTCTGAGCGCGTATGTCTGCAAGCGCCGAGACGCCTGTCGCGCCTCGCACGCGCAGGAAGTCGCCGACATCGGGGTTTGCCTCGCACCGCAAGCGGCGCAGCGCTGCCACATGGAATTTCGGCCGGGGGGTGAAACGCTCGACCTTGGCCGACGGGGCGCGCGACTGGCACCTGCTTGCGCCCCGCGGACCTTCAGCCAGATTGCCCCTCGCTTACCTCGTCGGTCCAGACCTTGAAACTCTTCAGGGTATTGGGACCGAAGGTGCTGCTGATGGCGACGTCGGCGGCGTCGCGGCCCCGCGCGATCAATACGCGTCCGATGCGCGGGGTGTTGTTGCGGGCATCGAAGGTGTACCAATGGCCATCGAGGTAGGCCTCGAACCAGCCGGCGAAGTCCATCGGGCCATAAGGCGGCGGCATGCCGATGTCGCCCAGATAGCCGGTGCAGTAGCGCGCGGGAATGTTCATGCAGCGACAAAAAGTGATAGCCAGGTGCGCGTAGTCGCGGCAGACGCCAGCCCGCTCCTGGAAAGCCTCGCAGGCCGTCTTGGTGCGGCGCGCGTGCTCGTAGCCAAATGTGATATGGCGGTGGACGTAGTCGCAGATCGCCTGGACGCGCCCCCATCCGGTCGGTGAATTGCCGAACAGTTGCCAGGCCGTCTCGGACAGGCGATCGGTCTCGCAGTATCGGCTCCCCAGCAGAAACTGCAGGGTCTCGTCGGGCAGTTCCTCCACCGGCGTTTGTCGCGCATTCCAGACCACAGCGTCCGCCTGGCCCGAATCTCTCACCAGCCCATCGGCGAACAGCCTGAGCAGACCCTTCGGGGCGACGATACGGCTGCACCAGTTGCCAAAGCTGTCGCGATAGGCGGTGAGCGGGACGGTCGGGTCGGTGATCAGGTGATCGGGAACGATGATGTCGGAGACACGCGAGTAATGCACGCTCAAGGTCAGGATCATCGGGGTCGGCTGCGGGCAGTCGTAAATCAGTTCGTAGCCTATGCGGATCTTCATGGTGTGCTCCTGCTGGCCGACAGCGCTGCCCTGGGCAGACTGCGGCGGCTTGGATTGCTGTGTCGTAGGGTCGGCTACGCGAAAATCCCCGCACAGCGGCTCGCGAGCGCCCTGCGCAGGGATTCGATGATCACCTCGCGCAGTGCAGGCCAATGTCGAGCCGCCCTGCCAACGTGCTTCTGATTGACCTCCAGCTCGATGCCCACGTAGGCGCCGGGCGGCAGACGCCGACGAAACCACGCGGTCAGGCCATCGCCCTTACCCGCATATGGGTAATTGCGGCGGACGGTGAGATCCGGCGCACAGACTTTGAGGGATGCCTTCCAGCGCTTGCACAGATCCGCCTCGCCCGGTCGCGCCGGATCATAAAGCAGCCCGATATCGGCGTCCCGGACCTTGCCGTCCAGCTCGGGCGTAAAGCTGTGGGAAGACAGGTGAATCACCCGGCCGTGATCTGCGATCGCCTGCCTGACAAGACATTCGGCTTGCGCGCGATAAGGCTGGTAATAGTGCTTCAATATCCGTTGGCGTACCTCGGCAGGCGCTGTGCCAATCGCCTCGGAATGCAGACGCCGATGGCTGACGGATCGATTCAGATCAACGAGTAGACGGCTCACGGTGGATGCCACCAGCGGGGCTGAAAATTCCCTTGCGAGCGCCCTTGCCATGATGAGCGCGCCGGGGTCGTAGCCGCGGTGGGATTCGAGCAGCGCCTGATAGGCGCGAAACAGCTCGCGATAGGGCGCGGGTATCCGATTACCGCCGTGCTCGCAGGTGATCACGAGGCCATCGCGTGCCAGACCACCACAGTCGGCTGCGCGTCCATCCATCGCCTTGGTCTCCGACAGCATGTTCAGGGATCTTACCTGTGGGTGGCGAGTTCATAGTATGACGGAGTCAGCCGGGGTGCGGTGCGCTCATGCAAGCACTGTGGGCGATGCTGCCGTGCGCACCGCGAATCCCTCAACCTCGCTGTCCATCTCGTCGTCACCTTCGCGACCTTGCTCTGCCGCGGGGCGCGCATCTGTCGGCGACATGGATTCGGTGATACGACTCGACCCCCGCCGCCTAACGTCAGTCCATAGCAAACAGACACGCAGCCAAAGCCCTGATCGCCTGCTTGGCAGGTCCACAAGGTGTCTAGACTGGCCGACTGGGGACATGGGTCCCGGTGCTTTGAAACGTGAGCTTGCCGACGTAATGCTGACGTTCCCTGCGCCGATTCCGACGGCCTGCCAATGGCGGCTCATGGCCGGGGCCCGCCTTTCCGGTTAGACGTCGAAAAGCTGACGTTCGCCGATACGCGAGTTTCCACGGTCTGCATGCGGCGAGTATGGCCAACTGCGGTTCCCAGCCATCAGCGGACCTAGCGGCAGGATTGGAAGCCCGGTTTTTAGAGGCCGGTGTTCTTTCAACACCCGACGTTCGCAGCGGTCGCTTGGCGCAGGAAATCACGCTTGCAGCAACTAACCTTATGGGTTAGCCTGGCCGCAATGGAGAAGCGTAAGCCGCACTACGATTTAGCTGCTGTGAAGGTCGCCGTGCAACAGCGTGGCGCGGATGCTTTTACTGCTACCGCTTTGGTTGGTGTGGTGCCGTGGCGTCCTTCGTCTTGGCTTTTGGCTTGGGCACCGGGGCAATCACCCGCGTCTGTGAGGCGACGGCATCAATCTGGTCGTGCGCCGGAAACCCGCCATCCACCAGCCAGTCGTCCGGCGCCTGTCCGCAGCGCTCCGCGACCTGCTTCACCATGGGGGCCATCTGCCCCATGTCACTGCCGGTGGTGACGACATCGACGCCGACAATGACCTGACTTTCGGTGTCGCTGCAAAATTCGATGTTGTAGGCCGGCCGGAATCCGCCATCGCCCATCTTCATCACCGTCGCTTCGGCGTCGGTGGTCGAGGCGCGTGCTTCTTCAGGCTTCTTGCCTTGCCGCTTCTTGATGTCGGCCAGTTCCGGCAAGCGCGCCAGGGCGGCTTCGATGCGTGCTTCCCGGGCCAGTGCGGCGCGCGCTTGGGCCGCCGCCTTGCGTCGCGACTCGGCGCCGGGGTCGTCATCGACTTGCTTCTTGAGGGCCGCGACCCGTTCGCGGGCGCTGGCCAAGAGACGCTCAAGTTTCTCTTCCCGGCGGAACGAGGCGGCTGCGGCGCTGGCACGCACGCGCACGCCGTCTTGAGCCCCAGCCTTGAGTTTGACCACACCAACCGCCATCAGGCTGGCCAGGTTGGCGGTCAGCAGATCGTCCAGTACGTCGCCTTGCTGGCTGCGAAAGTCGGCGACGGTGTGATAGTTGACCTGGACGCCGCCACAAATCCAGCGGTAGGCGTCGTATACCTGAGTCAGTCGCGTGATCGCGCGGGCGCTGCCGATGCCTTCGAGCGTGGCGTACAGCCACAACGCGAACAGAATCTCCGGGGCAATCGCGCTACGCCCGACGCCACCTTCGACGGCTTTGATGCCTGCATACAGGCCCGTCAGGTCCTGACGTTCGACATAGCCCCAGACAATCCGCGCCCGGTGCCCTTGCGGCAGCAGCGACTCCAGGTCGCTGGGGCGTAGTTCCAGTTGCTTGCGGTTGGGCTTTGCACCCGCGCTCAGGCCATGGGCTTGGATTCTGCAGGCGCGATTGACGTAGTGTGTGCGATGACGCGAGCCGATTTTTACAAGAGCATGACGACTCATGCTGCAAGCCAAGTGTGGCAGGACGTGTATCACTGCGTTACGCAGAACGGCAGAGTGGCCTATGTCAAAGTGTCAAAGTGACGTTGCGTGTGGATGGTTCGATTGTGATTCAGTTTAAGGAGAAATGAGATGCCCCGTGAATGCCTGAACTGCGAACAGGGAATTCTGCGGCATGCCGTCAAGGATGTACCGTATGAATACAAAGGTCACGCAACAGTCGTGCCGAAGATCGCCGGTTGGCATTGCCCTCATTGTCACGAGGTTGAGTTCGACGCGGGAGAAGGCGAGCGGTTCGCCGACGCCATCAAACGCATTGCCGCCGAGATCGACGCCCAAGAGTCTGCTGAACTGGCGAGAATCCGCAAAAAGTTGAAACTGACCCAACTAGAGGCCGCGCGCATCACCGGCGGCGGTCCGAATGCCTTCTCGCGGTACGAGAGGGGCAAGGCCCGTCCGCTACCTGCGGTGACAAATCTATTTCGGCTTCTTGACCGGCACCCGGAACTGCTGAACGAATTGCAGAACTGATCTCGCAGGCTCTTGGCGGCCAACTGCTGCCGCACACCGTTGTCACGAAGCCGCCGTCTGAGCGACCGCTGCATGGGCCAACCGAGCACTAAGGATGCATAGGGCATAGGGAGGCTATCGGTCGGCAGCGCGCATTCGCAGCTGTCGGCAAGAAAGCGGTCCAGCCGCATCAGGTACCGGCAAGTATGTCACACGGATCCGGGGTGCTTCTCGTCATGTCCGTGACGGATACTCTGAGCCGGCCAACAGGTCCATCAGCTCAAGACCCCCTTACTTCAGCTACGGTCTAGGGGGTCATCTTGATCGAGTTCCCCAACGATACGCTCGTAGTCGCGGCCACCATAGAATACGCCAAGTATGGCGACGGTATCGGTGGCCTCATTGACCTCAATGGCGATGACGGCCCGACCCTTGTAGTTCGTGATGCGCAGCCCCGGACGGACATCGTCGCGTCTTGTACCCCGGTGCGGCAGCGTTGCAAAGCCCTCACAATACGCAACGACCGCGTCGGTGTAACGCGCTGCAACCACGGGCGAGCCGTGTTCGGCGATGTACTCGTAGAGCGAAATTAATTGGCTCTCAGCCTCTGGAGTGAAGACAACATGGTAGGTCTTCACGTCTTGGCGATTCGTTCTTTATGTGTCGCCGCGAGCCGCGCTCGAACCTGGGATGCCGGGATGGATCGAGAGGGGGTCTTCTTCAGGGCGTCGTAGGCGGCGGCGACCTCGGTGCGCAGCCAAGCCTCGACTGCCTGATCGCGAGCGATCAAAACGCGCAAACCGTCGCGGATGACCTCGCTCTCGGTGGCGTACTCGCCGGAGGCGACCTTGGCTCGAACGGTTTCGGCCATGTCATTAGGCAAGGTGATGCTGAACTGTTGGGTCGAGCGCATGGGCAGTATCCCGTTTCATCTCAGTAGGATTGAATCCTACCCGTCTGGCGGCTTTCAGGCAATTGAAACTGGAGCAGTGTTTGAAATTGGGGCCGTGCCGTTGGCGGTTAGGGATGACCAGCTTGGAATTCGATAGGGAGAAGCACAAGAATAAATAAAGTATCCGTGCTACGACGGGTGACCTGCACATTGCGGCCGTTGGCAGCGACATCTCCCAATGGCCGGTCAGGCCGTGACCGGGCCCACGTCAGATTCACGTGAGCGGCAGCTTGATCATCAGTGAGCTGCCATCGCATTTGAAAACGTCATCAGGCAGGTGTAGGTCGGGGGCTGCCGCTGACCTGGAAGATCTGAACGGCGGCTTACAAACTGATCCGGCCGTTGGCAGCGGATTTCGCGGCTCACCGTCTGGCTGGCCGCTCCAGGCTCTAAGCTGTCACTGACGTTTCGTGGTCGGCTGACGTCAGCCGACCCATACCCGCCTGATGCCTGTGGCATCCTCAGTGCCCGGTTAGCGCACATTGCTGCCGTTCGGAGCCTCTGACGCGGTGGCTCTTCGGCCATACCCGATACTCGTCCTATCCCGGAAACGGTAGTCCAGCAGTGGACCATTCCATCGGCTGCGGCGGAGTGATGCACAACATCGACGTCATCGCCGAGGCGCGGAGCATTCGCCGAATCTTCCATCATCTCCGTGAGCCGGGCGCGCCCCTCCCATGGTGCCGGCCCGTGGCCCGCCGCTGTGCGAGATGCCCTATGCCGCGCCGACCGAGTGCGACCCGAAGGGCTAGCCGGCGCCGGACTACGAATTCGATCAGCGCATCGCTTGGTAGCTCGAAAAGGATCCGATCTCGCTCGTCGGGGAGCGCCCGTGCCGTGGGTCACCGAGATGGCCTCGGCGGCCGCCCTGGCGACACACGGCGCGACTTGCGTTGTGATTCTGGCGCGGTCTTCAGGCTTTATCAGCATGCAGCTTCCGCGCGACGACTGCTGACATCGTCCTGTAACGATTGCACCGATTTGGAATCCCTGGGTTGCTTGCGGAAGTGGCGTTGGACCTCCTATCCCCGCCCAACGCAGCACCGCCCGCACTTTGTACGCCTCCGGCATCTCCGGCGGCAGGCTGGCGAGAAACGCGAGCGCCCGCTTCAGCAGCCGGATTATGCGCGCCGCGGCCAAGGACTCTTTCGAGTGGAAGTGCTTGCAGAGGGTCGCCTTGGCGATGTCCATCTCGGCCGACACCTCGTCAACCGTCATCAAGTTGTAACCCTTTCGGGCGATCAGGGCATAGGTGGCGTAAAGGATCTCGTCCTCGCGCACCGTGTGTTGCTGTTCCCTTACCGAAAGTCGGCCGAATAGACCCATTGGGTCTTGCATTGAACTTATCAGTTCAAGTCTTGTTCGAAGTAGTCACGTTTGGGTTACAGGCCGGAATCTCCGGCCTGAAGTCACCATGCGTACGCCGTGCTGCATTGCCGGGCAGGCGACTGCTAACGCCGTGCGGGGGCGGCCGGGGAGCCGGCAGTCTCCGCCCTTACCGATTCGACCGATTAGGAGATTTTTCGCCATGACCTTTCGCAACCTGCTGGCCGCCGCCGCCGTCGGCCTGAGCCTCACCGCCGTTACTGCTGCGCAATCCGCTCCGACCGAAACAACCCGGGCCGGCAGCACCTCGGTGCGCCTGTCGCAGGACTTCCTGGGCGCGCTCACCACCCTGAAGGTCGCCCCGGCCGCGCTCTCCCCGGGCCGCCTCACCAAGACCAAGAAGGGCGTCTTCGCGACGTTCCCGATCACTGCTGGTGCGGTCGATCTGGGCACGGTCAAGGCGGAGATCGATCACTCGGGCGGTCTGTCGCTCACCGCGGGTGCCACGCGCGTCGAGCTGTCCGCCTTCATCATCGACCTCGCCGGCAGCCGGCCGGTGCTGACCGGGCTGGTGACGGTCAACGACAGCCTGCTCGCTCGTGTGCCGCTGTTCGATCTGGCGCTCCCGCGGGGCAGCGTGAGAGGCAATGACGATTTCCTCAAGGTCAACGGCGTGGCGGTGACGCTGTCGGAGGAAGCGGCCACGGCGTTGAACACCGTGTTCAAGGTGACGCCTTCGTGGCCGGCTTGCCGATCGGCACTGCGTTCGTGCGCGCCATCCTGGAGTTCGAGCGCCACCACTGAGCTTGCGGCGCGCCGCCCCGCCAGGGTAAGGCGGGCGGCCTCGCAGCACGCGCGCTCCGCCGTCCCAAGACGGCCATATTGCCGCTAGTGGCTGCTGCATGAGATCGAAGTCGCCGCCGAGCACCAGGTCGAGCCGGACGGTAAGTCAGCCGTCGAGCGCATCGCGCACCAGGACGTCATGCCGCACCACCCGTGCGACGATGGGTGCTGTCGCCACCCAAGCGCCTGCCCTCCTACCTGCAAAACGATGCGGCCGTTCAAAGCCTGGCGCTGGAGATCTTCCACAGGGTAAAGGTTCCAGGTTCGAATTAGTTGGTTAGAACTGGTGTCTTTCCGGTCGGTGTCGGGCCCGGAAAGCGCAGGAGGCCTCCGGTCACGGATCGCCCCGAAGGCCCGGTCGATTGCCTAAGCTAGCTTACAAGTCCATTGCTGCCGTTCGCTTGCGGCTGGACGGTCTGACTATATTGGGTTGGATCCGAATGACGGGATGACCGAAACCGCCGTTCAGGTTTCCGGGCTAACCGGTGACCGATGACGTGGGTAATGCCGTCGGAGATGGTTGATGACCCACTGGCGGCATACGAGACGTACCGATCTTGACCATGCTGGAATGCGAACGGACTGACTATAAAGGCCGAGTTGCTCGCGTAGTCAAAGGGGCAGGTTTCGGATAGAAGCGGTCGTTGCTGAACGCCCGCTTGCGGGATGTGGTGAATGTCGGCAACGGCCGACTTGCCGACCAAGGAGCCCGCTTCGGGGACCGGCAAGTGTCGATCAACAACTGTCGGTGGGATGCCAATCGAAACGCGACCTGCATCACGAAGCACGCGGCCAAAGTCCTTGGACAATTACCGGGTTCCGGGCGGCGCGCAGCCTGGGCGCGTTTGCCATACGACTTCGAAAGGACAGCCTCATGACGAAGAGTTCTGCAACGAGATCCCTCCCCCTGCGCTGCACGATATCGCGCGGCGCCTGCTCGCTCCGTCTGCCCTCGTGGCGGCTTTGGCCCTGCTGCTGCCGTTCGCATCGCCTGCCCCGGCGCACGGGCAGTCCGCCGCGAACAATACCAAGGGCTGCCAGGACCCGGCGATGTTCCCGAATCGCATCCCCCGGCTACGCGATCGCGAAATGCGACGCGGCGAACGCGTCGCACGCCTTCACCTGGCCAGGCGGCAGCCGCAACGTGCTGGGGCGTAAGACCGAGGTCCTATACCGTGCCACCGTGCCACCGTGGCAGCGAGCGCGCCGAGCCGAAGTACATCGCGGCGAACTACGCGAACGCGCTGAGCAAGCTGCCCGGTGCGAAGCTGCTGCTCGACCCGGCCCTCACGACGCTGGGGGACCGGGTCGTTGCGAGCGTGACGGTCGATGGCCGCGAGGTTTGGGTCCGGGTCGGCAGTGACTCCGCCGTCGTCGGCGGTCGCTGGGAGACGTACAAGGTCGTCGTCGCCTCTGACGAGGCGGCGCAGGTCGTCACCGCGAAGGCGCTGCTGGACGCGATCGAGAAGGACGGCTTTGCGACGCTGTACGTCAATTCCGAGACCGGCAAGTGGGACGTGCCCGCGAGCGCAAGGGCGACGATCGACGAGAACGCCGCTCTGATGCGCGCCCAGCCGGCGCTGAAGTTGAGTGTCGAAGGCCACACCGACAACGTCGGCCAGCCGGCCGCAAACAAGACGCTGAGCGACAACCGGGCGCGCGCGGTGCGCGAGGCGATCCAGGCGGCGGGTACTCCGGCCGCGCGACTGCGCAGCGTCGGCCATGGTATGGAGCGGCCGGTCGCCGACAACCGGACGGAGGACGGGCGCGAGGAACCGGCAGGTCGAACTCGTGAAGGTCTGATCCCGGCGGCTGCGCTCGGCGGACGACGTGCCAACGGCATTGCGCAGTCGCTCAATCAATCGCTGCGGTCGCAGGGACGTCGAACATTCGCGACGCGCGCCTGCAACGACCCTGTAGCGCCCGCCGCGGAATGCAGGGTCAATGCACCGTGCACACCATGCACGGATCGAAGGAGCGCACGACGTGCTGCACGGCAACCGGCGTTTCCTCGCCCGACTCCACGGGAGCGCCGACCAGGGCCTGCTCCAGCGGGCCGGGGTTGCCGGCGGCATCGCGCGGAGAGAAGTTCCAGGTGGTGGGCGCGACGATCTGGTAATTGTGGATGCGGCCGTGCTCGATGTGCAGCCAGTGGCCGAGGCTGCCGCGCGCTGCTTCCACCAGCCCGACGCCATGCGCCTGCCCGGGGACGGTACCGTGGCTGCAGAAGGGTTCGCCGGGCGCCAGTTCGCGCAGCCACTGCTCCATGCGCGGCACCACCAGCGCGAGTTCCAGCAGCCGGGCGACGACGCGGTTGCGCACGTTGCCGCCGGACGCCGCCACCAGATCGCGGATCAGGGGATGGCCGTGCACCTGCTGCCGCGCCAGGGCGCCGGTTTCCATCGTCATGCCCGCGAGTCGCGGCGCCTTGCACCAGGTATAGGCGCCGGCCTTGTCGGCGAGCGGACGTGTGACGCCCGCTGACGGGTGCAGCGGCCGGTCGGCGCCGCCCAGCCAGGACTGGCTGATGTCTTCCGCAATCTGCGCGGTATCCAGGGGCTTCAGGCCTGCGTCCCACACGCCCGGCGAGAACAGGGCGCTGGTCTCCTGCGCGTAGGCGCCGTAGCTCAGGAAGCGATCGGGGCCGCGGCCCAGCGTGTCCAGTCGCAAGTCGGCGGCAATCTCCAGGAAACGACCGAAGTCGCCGCGATCGCCCTGCGCCAACCAAGATCGAGGGCGGCCGCGCCGTCCAGGGCCGCCACGGCTTCCAGGCCATCGCCGAAGAGCCGACGCTCCAGGAAGAGCCGGAATTCCCGCAGTGCCACGAACAGGCGCGGTCTCGGCCCGCTCCACCGCCCGCGTGCTGCCACCGGGCTGGATGGCCAGGGTATGGGGCACTTGCCCGCAAGGATCCCCATCAGCGACAGCAGGCCGGCGCGCGCCGGCAGCGCCTCCGTGGTGGCCGTGCCCTGCACCGCGCGGAAGCGCTGCGCGGCGCCGGCGTGCCAGTGCCGCGCGGCATAGCCGGCGCGGGCGAAGTCGGGCATGAAGAACAGGTAAAAGTGGCTCAGGTGGTCGGCCAGGTTTTCCGCCGCGAGGATGAGGTTGCGCACGATGCGGCCTTGGGCGCCGGACGCAACCCCATGGCGTCCGCCAGCGCCAGGGCTGCGGCGCTGGACTGGGACACCGAGCAGATCCCACAGATGCGCGGCGTGAACACCAGCGCGTCCAGCGGCGGCTTGCCGCGCAGGATCTGCTCGAACCCGCGGTACAGCGGCGAGCCACGCGCGCCGCCGCCACTTTGCCGTCCTGCAAGTCGAGGGTCACTTCGAGG
>CAVOKN010000019.1:0-109614 GCA_963696505.1 uncultured beta proteobacterium
TCCACGTCGCCAGCAGTTTCGACCTTTTGAATTGACCAACCGAGTCTTGCTTGCTGTTCTTTCTCCTGGTCCAGGAGTCCATTGTCAATTTGGTTCTGATAATGCGTTTTTCTGGCCGTTACAGTCGCGATCGTCAAACTGGAAGAGCTCAGCTGATTCTGGGCCTCCGATTGCTGGTGAAGCTTGACGTTTCGAACGAGACGCAGCATTGCCAACTCATGGCCGGCGCGCAATTGTGCGAGCGCTTCGCCGTCCTTCTTTTCCAAAGTAGCAAGCAACGCTGAGCCAAAGCCCTTCACCTCATTGCACATCTCCAACGCCCGCTGCAGCATGTAGCTGAACCTATAGGCCGGCATCGGCGTGCTGAGGTCGTTGATGACGCTGTTGATGTCCACCCCGCGCGCAGCGGCTTGAACCAGCAGCATGGGGTCGATGGGCGGCTCGAACAGCGGCAACTGCCGGGTGATGCCGTCGATGTTCATGCTGTGGCGGATCTTGAACAGCCGGTCTTCCACCAGATCCCATTGCGCCAGCAGCGTCTCGTCTTGGGGAATGCCGAAATAGCCGCTGCGGCTCATGCCCAGCACGGTGCTGCCTTCTTCAATGGCAGTGGTCGAGGCGCTGTTGTAGAACGGCAGTTCGTTCTCCAGCGCCACCAGGGCATTGCCGAACTCGTCTAACCCCGCTTGCCGCAATTCGGCGAAGGACTTGGTGACGCTCTGGCCAGGGGCCGGCACTTTGAGCGGGCGCGGCCCCTGTGCATCAGCGACCATCACATAACAGAGCCGGGCAATCTCAATGCTTTCGATAGTGTCCTGACGCAAGTAGTAGTCACCGGCCTTCAGGCAGATGTCGTTCATCTTCAGCACCACGAACTTCATGTATTCGCCGATGCGGTGTCGCGCCAGCAGGTGGGGCTGGAAGGGGTGGTCGCGCCACTCGGCGAGCTGCTTCAAACCGTCCGATGTGGCATTCTGAATGGAAGCGAGAAGGGACTTCACGTTTTCCACGCGAGCCGAGGAACCAACTGAAGCGAATGGTTTGAACTTCCAATAGCCACCTTTGCCATCCGTAGGGTCGAAAACATAACGCAACATGCGCAGCGCTTCTTCAAAGTGATTGCTTTGAAGCAAGCGGTCGGCCAGCAGCGTGGGAATATGGAAGAAGAGTTCCCAGTTGTAGGCCGAGAAGGCCGTGCTGCGAATCGCCTGTGACAATTTGCCTTCACCAAAGTCCACTCGGTCTTCGGGGTACGGCTCGCGTACGACCTTGGCGTTAAAGGGCAGGACGGCGAAATTCAAGAGCGGCTTCAGGTCTTGAGTTGAGGGGCGCAGCAAGCCGGGCACTCCGTATCGGGCAAGCGCCTCGCTGAAATGACAAACGAACGGATGCGCAAGCGTTTCGAACTCGATCTTCGGACTGTCGTCGAGCGTAGAGGCAGTGTTCAGTGAAGCGGTCTTGAGGATGCTGGTTTTGGTGGGCGCTGGCTCTTTGATCCCCACCGGCACGATGGCCGCGGCACTCAGCCAGGAATTCGCCGAGGAATGCGTGTCGGCTCGGAACGAATCTATCGCCAGACTGGAATTCGGGGTCGCCTCGCTGGTGGCCGGGTCGACAGGGACGGTCTTCGCACTCGGCGCAGTGAGCGCTTTGAGTTCCGTAGGATTGCTCAACGAGCGCAGGAGCGAGCCAGCCCCTTGATTCATGCTTCCAAAGAGGGATCGCGCACCACCTTGGGCACAAAAGTAGCTGTGTGCTCCGTGCACATAGAATGGCTCTGTAAGGCGGCCAACGCCGCCGGACAGGATCTGAACCGGTTGCGTTTGCCGCTCAGACAACGGTTGAACCGACAGCCCGTTCTTCACGGAGTGCAGTGCATAGCCGGAGACAAAACGACGGTTGCCAATCGAGGACAGCTCGACAGCGGCATGACAATTGCGCAATGCAAAGTCAGCGTCGTGGGTGAAGGCGTGGCCTTCGAAGCGGCCCGAGAAGTGGGGGCTTGAATCCCCCGCGAAGGAGTACCCGTAAGCGCCCCTCAGCGGTGGCAAGGTTCCTGGCAGGCTGCTGCTGATCGATGGCAATTCATCGGGGAAGTACGTGGACGGTTGCGGCGTTGGGGTAACCTCGGGCGCGACTCGGGGCCCTCCCTCGTCGCCAATCGCCGGAGTTGCTGCTATGACCCCACCACCAAGCCGCTCTTGTGCCGAATTCGCCAGTTTTTTGCCGAACTCGAGGGACTGTTCTTGCCGCCATGCTACGTCGCCAACATAGAGCTGACGTGGTATGTGCAAGCCACGATCGATGGCAATGGGCTTTTCGTGCGGACTGACCTTTTTCGCGGTCCATTTGCCGTCTAGGCACTCACTCCATGCCAGCTGAAACTCGTCATAGGGGCTTCCATCGGCATTTCCCTTGCGCGTAACCATCGGCCAGAACAAGTACAGCCGTCGGTTCCAAACCGCAGGCGCCACCCGATCACCCTGAATATCCAGCGCCACTTCTTCCCAAGGAGTCCAGGTGCTCACATCGTTGCGGCTGACTTCATAGCGCCGGTAGAACCATTTGTTGGGCACATTGGCCGTGCGGCCAAACAGGTGCACGACCTCCTTGTTCAGCTCATCGGGCTGGAAGTCGTTCTGGATGCACATGCCGCCGATCTCCAGTTTGGCGACGGTGTGCAGCTTCTCCAGGTAGTGGCTCAAGGCCCGTTCGCAAGCATCTTTGGTGAGCTCGCCTTGTAGCAGTTCGGACTCCAGCTCCTTGAAGAAGGGCGTCTTGTCGTCACGCAGTTCGGGGCGGATATAGGCGTGGGGATAGAGGAATACTTTGCGGTTGGCCTCCCACACGCGGTAGCGCTGCATCCATTCCCATTGGGTGCGGTCAATGAGCGAAGGCGGGACTTCGGGCTCAAGGTTCAGCAGGCAGCGCTGAATGAATAACTGCACCGACGAGATGGCCTGCTTGACGCGCGAGGTCAGAGCGCCTGGCGCGGTTTCCACATCGATCAGCAGGGTCTGGTAGAGCTGGTTGCTGTTCTGCAGGTGCAGCCTTGGCAACAGATAGGCCACGAGCGCTGCACGGCTGCTTTCGCGGATGGCATCAGCCAAAGGTGGGGAGATGGTGAGCCAAGCCTCGTCGCTGTACTTGGCTTTGGTGGCGCTTTTGATCTGATCCGCCAGGTCCGGCGTGATCGGCCCCTGGGCCCAGGCGATGGCGGTTTCGGCCGAGACTCCGAGGCGCTTCACCATCTCCAGCACCCGCGTCAGCCGAAACAGGTTGTGGGGGTCCTGGAGGTCGGCCAACGACCAACCCAGTGCGCCAACCACCGCCAAGATGTCTGCCGCAGGTCTGTCCGCGCCGAGCGCCAGTCCGTCGGCGGCGCTGGCCAGTTCGCTGACCGCCAGCAGGGCCGTCGGCGCCAGCTTGCTGCTGCGCCAGCTCGTCTTGAGCTTGATGAATGCGGCAAGGCGCAACACGTCGCCAAAGGGTGTCGTGTCGGTGGTGGCAGCGACCGGCAGGGTATTGAAGTCGACCCAGCGGCCATGCATGTCCGCGAGTTCGTCTTTGCTGAGGCCGGTCGCGTTGATCAAGACACTGGCCTTGGACAGGCGCGTGAAGGCGGCAACAGCGTCGGGCAGGTCAGCGGGCTTCAGTGGGGCCGTGGCGGCGGCTGCGGCTGTGGCGACTGCAGTGAAGTCGTCGATCATCGGCGCAAGACGGTCACGCACCGAGCGAAGCAAGGCGGGTGCGCTGCCTTGTGCGGGTTCAAGCAGCAGAGCCGTGACATCCGGCGGGAGCTTCAGCGCTGTGCTGAGCACGCTTTTCACCACGGCGCGTTGGCGCGCCAGCGTTACGAGGGGGTCGAGCAGCGTGGCAAGAAAGGCGCGCTTGTTCTTTGCGGCAATCGGGTCGGCTTTCCCTTCGCTGTCGAGCGACGGCGTTGCCAAGAGCTTGCCAATCGCATCGGCCTCTGCCGTGGCAGACAGTTGGCCCAGCGTCTTGAATCGGCCCAGCAGGGTGCGGATCGGCGCGTCGGCGGCACGGGCGAGTTCATCAACGGCTTCGTGGAAGCCTGCCAACGTGGGCAAAGCCTTCAGCGTGGCGACCTCCGTTTTTGTCAACCGCCCACGCAGGTTCAGGGTCGCCTCCGCGATGCCGCGCGTGTCGTCCTTAGGCTGGAAGGTGAGCCGCTTGTCGATCGGCGCGGGGATGATTGGCGCGCCGGGCAACGGGACGGATTGGCGCGCGGTGCCGTCCAACGCGGCAAGTACGGCTTGCGCTGTGGTGCTGTCATCGACCACAAAACCCAGCTGCGCGAGCAGTGGATCGATGGTGGGCGCGGAACCGACAGCAGTCTCAGGTACTTCTTTTGCAGAATCCGCGGCGATTTGGGCGAAGCCTTCTTCGAGCTGGGGCAGCGCCGTGGCGAACAGTTCGGCCGCCGCACTGGCGGATGGGCCACGTTCGAGGTAGATGCCACCCAAGTCGGGCACGCTCAGGTTGACGCCACTCAGCAGATCGACGGCTTCGACGAACTGCAGCAAGGTCCAGGTTCGGGCCGGGGGCTGGAACAGATCCGGCCCCGGACCGCCTTGCCGTATCAAGGCCGTCAAAGTGTTCAGCTCAGTGGCTTTCAGGCCCATAGCCCGCGCCAGCGTTGCCCGCCGGGTGATCTGGCCGAGCACGGTAAGGGTGATGCGCGTATCGGGGTTCAAGCCTGCATCGGTCAGGATGTCGGCCAGTTCACTGGCAGCCAGTCTGAACCCGGCCAGTAGCGCGGGCGTGTGGGCGGCAATGGTCACCCGATCGGTGTCGGGGCGATCTGCTTCGGCCAGCACCTGGCCCTTCCAGTCGGGTGCGAAGGCGGGGTCGTTGCGCAGCGCGGCGCGGCTGAGGAAGCGCTTGGCGTAGGGCGAGCCCGTCGTCACGACGTCGGGCCGCGCCCAAAGCTCAACCAACTCGGGCAGTGAAAGCTGCAGCCGTGCTTTCAGCTTGTTGATCTGAACGAGTTGTTCCAGGACCTCGACAGACAGCTCGATCGCGCCGAGCGAGCGTAGCACGGTGTCGAGCTCTGCAAACGTCCAGCCGAGCCGGCGCGACAGGCGCACGAAGCCAGCCAGGCGCAGCCAGAAGCTGTCATCGAGATCGGGTTTGGATTCTTCCCATCGACGCTGGCGAACGAGGTCGAGGTTGCAGGGGTCGGTCTCAGTGACATCGAGCAATGCGGTTGACTGGAAGGCGTCCCACTCAGCACCAGCCAGGTGTTCACGTGCCCATGTGGTGAAATTGGGTTCAGTCGCGCCGCCTTCGGCAAGTGCCTTGAGCAGGGCATCGCTGGGCGCTGTGAAGCCTGCGGCGATGAAACTCAGCAGGTCGGCCTGCGGCAGTGCCAGCGCCTTGGTCACAGCCCTGAACACGGGTATCGCCGGGTTGATGCTGGGCAGTTGCAGCAGAGAGGCCAGCTCTTCGTAGTCGATGCCCAGCCGGTGGATCAGTTCCCGTGCCGATGGCAGCACGAGGCTGCGCAACGGGGGCGTCAGAGTGAGCAGGGTTTCCCACGCCAGGTGCTTCACCTCACCGGTGACCAGCATGCCGTGCGCCGTTTGGTAGGCCCTCACTGCCGTCTGGCAACGGTCGTCGAACTCCTCGTCCACGGCTTGCGCCGCCAAGGGCAAGCCGGCGCCTTCGATGTTCATCAGGCGCTTCAGGGTGGCGACCCATAGGCCGCGGTCACCCGGTCTGAGCACAGGCAACAGCTCGGGGGATAGACCGTAGAGCTCATCGACGGTCCTTGCACCTGTCAGCACGTCGACCTCGATCGGCGCAAGTTGCAGGGCTTCGGGCAGCCAATGCGGGTTCGCACTGGCGGCGGGCATGGGGCTCAGCAATTCGCGAAGGTCGGCCAGTTGCACGCCCAAGTGATTGAGGTAGGTGCGGGCGGTGGTCAGGGGCTGGTCGTAGGGCAGGCTGGGCGGGAACACGGCCCCGTCGATCGCCTTGCGCACCGTGGGCGTGGCGGGCGCGTAGGCGCCGGCGATCGAATACTGCGGGTTGGCTTGCAGTTCGGCCGTGGTGGCATCACCCGTGTCGCGCGCTGGCACGCTCTGGTTGTCGAGGACCGGAACTTCGACCGTGAGGGGTGCGTTGGCGTAGGCCAGCGCCAGGCTTTCCAGCACTTCGTTGACCAGGTCCACATAGGGCAGGCTGGTGTTGGTGTTCTCGCAGCTCAGCTTGAGCTGGGCGATGTCGGGCCGGCGGCCGAGCCTTTGCGCCTGGGTGGCGGTCTTCTCACGGCCGATCAGGACGTCCAGTGCGGTGAATCCGTCCTTGTTGGGCGGGCCATCGAGGAAGTGCAACAGGTCGACCAGATAGGCCGCTGGGCTGAGCACCGAGCGGCAGTGTTTGCACTCACAGACTTCCAGCGGGCCGAACAGTGATTGCCAGTTCGGAATGACCTTGAGCAGGGGCTCAGCGGCCTTGCGCAGCTCCGCATTGATGACTTGGGGTGTGAGCGTAGGCGCGTCAGAACTCCGCATCTCCATGGCCCGGGGCTGGACGCCCGAGATGACATCGCGCAGGGTCACAAACACCTGCAAGGCGGAAGCGCTGGCGGTTTGCGCGCGCGTATGGATCATCATGGCGTCCAACTTGCCGATCTTCTCGCCCCACTGCGCCAGAAAGGCTTGCCGGGAGACCTGCGCAATGGCGTGCGCGGAACCCAGACCGCTGGCATACAGGGCCTTGAACGATTCGGGCCCCGTGCTGAGCTTGAACAGCCGCTGAGCACGCTGCAGCTGGGGAATGGCTTTCGCCTGGGTGGCTGCGTCGACCCCGGCGAAGGCGGCGGCCCCGTGACGTTCCAGGTACTCGCTCAGGCGAGTGGTGCGAATGTCGTATGCGGTGTCCGTGCTGCGCCTTTCGTCGCTGGTTGAGAGCGACAGGAACTGGCGTATGGCGCCGCTGACCTTTTCATCCGCGTCGATTAGTTGGGGTGCGTCGCGCAGGATTTTGGCAACGCTTTCCGTCGGTAGGGCGAGGTGCAGTGCGCCAAGGATGCCGGCGGCGTGGTTCCGGCGCTGTTCCTGCGGGGTTGTACCAGCCGTGCCTTCAGGCGCAGCAATGTTCTGCTGGGTCATCAAGTCCACCAGGCCTTGCTCGCCAAGCTCCAGCAGCTGGCGGGTGGATGCGATGCCGCGACCATCCCGCTGGAGGGCGGCAATCAGGGGCGCGTTCGATCCCGTGAGCCGATCGAGTTGGAGCGCGAACTGAATTGCCTGGACCTTGCCCGCAGCCGCGAACGCCGGCACCTGGGAAAGTGACGTCCAGAAGGCGACCGTGTCGCCACCACTTTGGCCAAAGCGGCGGATGAGGTCCGTTTGCTCTTCCGGGTCGGGCAGCACATGCTGCAGCACCTGCTGCAATCTCGCGGCTCCCCCTTCAGCGCCATCGGCATCCAGCGCCTTGCCCGGTGCCAGTTGCAGGATCAACTCGACCAATTTGCGGATACGCTCGTCGTCGATCAGGCCGATGATGAGTTCGTCGACGGCTTGCTTCAGCGCGGCGACCAGGTCCTCTTTCGTGGACGTGGCCAGCCCGTAGACCGTGGTGATGCCACGGGTGCGGGTGATGGCGTAGACGATCTCGGGCCCGACATCGAAGGCGAACACCGTGCGGCTGATCTTGAACGCCATTCGCAGCGCATCGACGCGGTCGAACGGCAGGGCGAGTTCCCGAGCTACGAAGCTGACCTCTTGCTGGGCTTCGTCCAGGGAGTCCGGCGCTCTCTGGCCAAACGTGTTTGTGAAATCGGCCAGGAGTTGTTCGAACTCCGAGTCACCCGCCTGGCGGCGCCGGCTGGCGGTGTTCAGTACCAGCCGCACCTCTTCCAACCGTCGCGCCTGGATGCCCAGGCGTTGCTCGTCTTTGCTGACCGGCTCGGTCGCGGGCAGCCGGATGATGTCGAACCCTTCATGCGCCACCGGCTGCTGCGACAGCTCGAACACCAGGTCGGGTACATAGGCCTTGTCGCGGCCTGGCCAATCGCCGGGCGCAACCTGGTCCAGCGAATAGCGAACCCGGAATCGTCCGTTCTCGTCGGTGCTGAATGCGACGCCGGGCACCAGGATCGGCCAGGTGTCGGGCGGGCCGAGGTCTCTGTCACGGACGCCGATCGAGACGCCAGCTACTGGACCGGCGCTGTCGACCACCTCGCCCAGGAGAAGGCACTCGCCAGCGGCATCCGATGCTTCAAGCGCAGCCAGCGTGGGATAGTCGGGTTCCGAGGTGAGCGCGAGATCGTGGAACTTCTGGAACCGGTACAGGGCCGACCGGGTCGCTTCGTCCAGTTCGCCGGGCTTGTAGTCCGCGGCGAGGTAGCCCAAACGGGTAAGGAACCGCTGTCCACGTAGTGACTTGTCGTCCATGGGAATCCCCCGCTGAGAATAGATGCCTGGAATACGCAAACAATCGGCTGAACCCGCCGTGGGGTCTTCACCCTGCAGCCTTGCATGGTCGCATGGTGACAGCACCTGCGTTTCTTGAGAACTCAGAAGTTTGTTGCAACTGCCGGAGGAAGCGCAGCCTCTGGGGCGACAAACAAGTCAGCCAGGAGAGCAGACCGACCGTCAAGCGGGCTTGTGGTCCGCAGAGCTACGTCCGCTTTGTGGCGCTAAGATTCGGCCGCCCTACGTCCGGTGTGGGTCGGCAGTTCGCGTTCGCGGGGTTGGGAGCTGACGTTCGATGCCACGTTGGCCCCAAGGTCGGTTGACTGCCGGATACCTGCCGCTCGCTCGACGCAGTCGTCTGACCGGAATGGCCGAATTGCCGCCCGAGAAGCGATTTTCTTGACTGCCTCCTCCACCACCGCAAGCGGACGATCGTCAGCTCCAAGCCCGACCATCGCTTTTCGAGCCGCGGCCCGTTTCCGCGTGAAAGACCCGACGACCGGCTTTCGCTGGGTCTCCACCTCGTGACAGCCAGCCCCCGAGAGCGGCTCGCGAGAGCTTCGCCAACATCGCAAGCTGGGCACGCCGCAGGCGACGTTCCGCTGGGTTCAAGTCGTCACCGTGGAACGGCTCGGTCAACGGGTTCCATGGTGCTACGCGCAGCCGGGCGGGATGGGTCGAAGTCGGCCGCCGCCGACGGCCCCCGTGCCAAGCCGAAATTCGCAACGCCTTGCCGCAGTCAGCCGTTGGCGGTTGTCGGAATCCGCGACCGCGCGACGGGGGGCAACGCCGGCATCGGCTTATCCGTGTGCCACACCCACACGTCCGCCGGCAGGCCCGCCAGGACTTTCTGCTTCGCCGCCCTTTCCTTTTCCTCCATCCCCACAACGTGCAGCGCGGTGGGCTTGTCTCCGGTGTCGAGCAGCAGCGCGGTAGCGAGTCCGGCGCCGCTTTTCGCGTCGTAGCGCAGCGGCTTGTAAAAGGCCCGCGATTGCTCGGTCAGTGCGCGCACCAACTCCAGCTCGTGCAGCCCTTCCACCGGGATCCAATTGTCCGCGCTCACCAGCATGAACGCGACCGTGTCGATCTGGCAGACGTACTCGCGCTTCGCATAGACCAGCGCGCAGACGATGATGCGCGTGCGGGGCAGCGTCTCGATCGCCTGGGCCTGGAACATCGGCGCGTAGAGACGCTCGATGCGCGCCCAGAGCTTTTCTTCCACGAACAGGGGCCGCTCGGGCATGTGTTTGAGCCACACTTCGCGACCGTAGGGCTTTGCCTGCGAGACTTTGTACTCGCCCAGGACGATCATCATCTTGAACTGCGAGTCCTCATCCCTGCCGTGCAGGCACGAGAACGCCTGGCGGCGCCGCTCCACGATCTCGTCCTTCTTCTCGGGGTCGAAGGGTTCGGGAATGTAGAAACGATCGGCTAGCACCACCCCCTTGACCTTCACCCCTTCGAGCCCCTCGCGGGCGTACCGCCAGATCACGCCATAGGCGCGCTTGTTCTTCATCGCCGGGTAGTAGCGGTTGAACCGCGCCCGCTCCCAGACGTAGTGCATCAGTCCCTGCATGCCCAGGCGCGGCTGCGGCGTCGAAACCTGCGTTGCGGGAAATCCCGGGCCTTGGGGTGCACCTGGCGGGCGCGGCTCGTCCCGGGTAGCGCACCATCGGGAACGACACCCGCAGGTCGATCTCCTCGGGAGAGCGCTCGATCGCCGCTTCGCGTAGGAACGCGCCGAGTCCGCTCAGTACGGGGTCCGGCTCGTAGGAGGGGCAGGATGGGTGATGCAGGTGCCCCTTGTCGGGCATGCGCTTGACGAGATACTCCCGGTGCTTGGCGACGTACATCTCGACACCGCCGGGCACACACAGGCACCACGCTCGCTCCGGCGTCCCGTAGATCTGGGCGAGAGCCTCCTGCAGCCGCGCATCCTGCGCATCGAAGCGCACACCCTTGACGAAGAATCGCTGGCCGTCCATGGCTCAGAGCAGCTCGCTGATGACTTTGCGCAACGGCTGCGGATCGCTCGCCAGCAGGCGTCTGACCGCCTGTGAGGAGATGCCCAGGAGCTGGCCCACCTGCTCGATGGCGCAGCCCCGCTCGGTGAGCCGTCGCGCCACGGTGCGCCGTGCGCTCAGCGCACTGACCCCGGGCAGCCCCGCCTTGCGGAAGATGCGTCGGTAGATCTCCAGGACCGAGCGGCATTTGTGCTGCAGCCCGCCGCCGCAGACCTCGGCGTGGACCGCCATCGGCTCCCCCTCCGCCGTCAGGAACAGCCTGCTGTCCGGGGCCAGTCCGCGGTACGCCCCGCTGCGCCCGGCGCCCTGGCCGCTGCGCAGCCGCTCCACGAGGTACTCATCGATGGCGGCGACGAGTTTGGCATTGGCAAAGAACAGCGGCCGCGCTGTCCCATTGATGGCCGCCTGCGCCCGCAGGGTCGATTCGACGCGGACGCTGCCGCCCTCCTCCAGGTAATCGCCCACCTCCAGGCGTGCCACCTCCAACGGTTTCGCCCCGGTGGCGAACAGCACATAGAGCATGGCGACATCGCGCGCGCGGAAGTGGCTGTGAGCCCGCGTGATCGCCACGACGTGATCGATGTCCGCGTCGCTCAGCGCCACGCTCCGGCGCGCGACGGTCGATGGCTCCGACGGGCGAAAGTGCGCGATTGCATCAATCAAGGCGTCGCGCGCGCGACGCAGCTCCGGGATCAGGACGCGTGCACCCGGCGCCGCGCCCGGTAGGCCGGCGCTCGCAGCCAGGTCACGGGCGATGGCCTTGACCCGCTGCTCGACCAGGGTGCGGCTGACGCCCGCCTGGCGGGCAATCTCGACGTAAGGGGTGCCATCCAGTACCTGCCTCAACATGCCCAGGGACTGCGCCATCGATTCCGGACTCACGTGCCCTCTCCCCATCGGCTTTCACCGATGGGATTGCACCGTGTTTGGCGGCCTGCCGCTACCCGGAATGGGGCCGATTTTGGCGGGCTTTCGACATCGGCACGGCGGGTTCTGACGTAGGCAAAACCTGGCACACGACCCGAGTTCACGCGCGTCACCGCGCTCTTCGGGGCGCAGGTCCGATTCAAGATAGTGCGCGCCCGATAGGCAACGGCGACCTCACTGCGCGCTGCTCACCCCAGATCACCTGAAGTGAGCGCGCTCGGATGGCCACCGCGTACCAGCCGTCTGTTCGCTGACACGACCCGCCCCTGCATGTCAGCGACCCACGTCGCGAAGAGGAATTCAATGCATCCGAAAGCTGTCGGTAGATCATCCCGTCGAGAGCCATCCGAAACGGGTCGCAGTTCCGCGCTGTTTCGGATGGCGCAACGGAACAGCCATGCGAATGTCAATTTATTTTCTCATTGGCTCTTGCGTGGCCTCGGAAGTTGTTCTAGGCTTTCACGCATACGGCTCTGGTCGTATCGCGATGGCCATCGGCCGATCGCGTCCGTGCTCAACTGTGATGTGCGCGGCACGGCGTCGCAGTCGATACCTGCACTCAATTCCGCGCCCTCACCGGCGCACGGTCCCAGCGAGGCAACTCGCCTGTCGCGGTCTGGCGTTTGGTTTTGCGCCACCTTGTGCTGTCAAAACAGCCAACCGACACCTTCGTGTATCGACGTTGTGTGGCGCGTGCGTGCGTCGCGCAACCTTTCGAGAGCGTAGCGCTGCCGTCGGGCGCTGCCGAATCAATTCCCGAGCCGTTTGCATTTAGCCCAGCGCGACGCGAAGACCCGTCGCCCGGCATCAAGAGCTTGGTCTTCGCTCACTCCGTCATGGGAATCCCGCGGGGCGAGTGGCCGCACGAGGATTCCCTCCTGTTTATCGACCGTGAGATCGACCCATGGTCCGGTGGTTTGCTGTGTACATGAGGCTTGTCGATCTACAAACCCGCGCCGACGCCTGCCGTGTGGAGCGTGATCTCGCATGGCACTGCGGCAGCGCTTCATGGGGCCCCGAGCAAGGGGCAAATCTGTGGCGGTACGTAGTCGATCTCCGGTCCAGATGAGCGTTCTTCCTCGCCTTATCCGCTACCGTGACGCACCAAGCTATCTCGGCATGGATCGTAATCGCTTCAACGCGGCGGTGCGCCCGTTGCTCGTCGAGATCCCGATCGGCGAACGCGGCATCGCCTTTGACCGGCTTGACCTGGACGCGTGGGTGGACAACCATAAGAAGACCCACGGGCGCTCCATCGTCGAGAAAGGAGAACATTTATGGAGCGTACGAGAAGCAAAGGCATCTTCACCGATGCCGATGGCACCAAGGTCGTTCACAAAGTCTACAAGGGCAGACGCATCAAGTGCCGGCTCGGAAAGATCTCGCAGAACGAAGCCGAAGAGTGGCTCAACAAGCAGCTCGTCGGGCTCCGACAAGCGGTCTTATTCGGAGAGAGTCCTCGCAGAACTTTCCAGGATGGGGTCCTGAAGCACTTTGCGGAGGAAGCGAATCGCCTCACCAAGAAGTACGGCGGGACGCCGGATGAGCCGTCACCGAAGGCCCAGGAGCAACTCGACACGCTTGCCTGGCACATGAAGATGCTCGTGCCGGTGATCGGACCGATGCCGCTCGACGAAGTGTCCGACGATACCCTGAAGCCGTTCGTGGAAAAGCGGGAGCGCGATGGCGTCTCGCCGACGACCATCAAGCGATCGCTGGAAGTGGTTCGCGTCATCCTCAACAAGGCGGCGCGCAAGTGGCGCGAGAACCGGCGTCCTTGGCTTACGGTGCAGCCCCCGGCGATCACCATGCCAAGGAACCCGAACCCGCGCACAGCCGCCCCCATATCGCGCGAGGAGGAACGCAGCATCTTCGGCCGTCTGCCGCTGCATCTCGCCCGGATGTGCCTGTTCAAGGTCAATACGGGCCTGCGCGAGCAGGAGGTATGCGGCCTGCGCTGGGAGTGGGAGCACGTGATGGGCGACCAGCCGTCGGTGTTTGTCATCCCGCCGGGGTCGCACAAAGGCGGCAGCTTCCATCGGATCGTTGTGTTGAACAGCGTTGCGCGCTCGGTGATCGAGGCGGTGCGTGGCATGGACGAGGATTTCGTGTTCGTGTCACCCAGGACCAAGAAACCGCTGGGGTGTCTGAACAACAACCCCTGGCAGAAGGCGCGCAGGCTGGCCGGCCTGCCGTTCATCAGGATCCACGATCTGAAGCACACGTACGGCGAGCGCCTCGAAGCCGCAGGAGTGGATTTCGAGGTCAAGCAGGTGTTGTTGGGGCACAAGAACGGCAGCGTCACCAGCCATTACTCCGGCCCTCGGATTGCAGCGCTCCTCGCGGCAGCCGAGAAGGTGGTCACGGTGGCCGACTCGCTGTCGATCATGCGGGTGGTGGGGGGTGAAGCGAAGCCAGTGAAGACTGCCGAAAACGGCTTGCCTGAGCGGGCGGAATCTCACCCAGAATTCACCCAGGCCAAAAGAAAAGGGCCCCGAATGGAGCCCTAAGTCATTGATTTACTGGCGCGCCCGGCAGGATTCGAACCCACGACCCCCTGGTTCGTAGCCAGGTACTCTATCCAACTGAGCTACGGGCGCGTAACGGACGCGAATTCTAGCAGACTGATGGGCAGAACGGGCTACTTCGCTGTCGGGGGCTTTGGGTCGGGGCTCACGGTCGTCAGCCCGAGGTTCTTCCAGGACTGCATGCCTCCCCGATACCATTTCAACTTGTGCGCGGGATAGCCCAGTCCCAGCAGTTGCTTGATGTTGGTGGGGGACTGGCCGCACCAAAGGCCGTTGCAGTAGAGCACCAGGGTCTTGGCGGTGCTGAAGTTCCACAGGTTGCCGCTGCGCACGGCAGCGAAGCGCATTTCCAGCATGTCGGCGATTGCCGCCGGATCGGCGTGGGAAGGATGGAGCGCGGTCCAGGGGATGTGCTCGGCGCCGGGGATCATGCCGGAGCGGTCGAGCCATTCCCTCTCCCGCGAGTCGATTACCAGGATCGAATCGTCGCCGGCAGAAAGTTTCTTCAGTTGATCGATCACTTCAAGCTCGCCGATGGTGTCCACGCCGGGTGCCAGCTTCATCGGCTGGATGCAGAACGGCGGGCAGGGGCGGGAGGTGAGCGAGAAGTCTGGATCGACGCTGTTCAGGCTGTCCTGCTCCCGCTGGATCCGCACCGGCTTTCCGCGGTGCTTGACGTCGACATACGGAATCTCGGCGGTGATGCCTACCTGCTTGCCGCCTTCAGCCGGGTGGGCTGCACCCGGCAAGACAAGGCTGGCGGCGGCGGCAAGGACTGCAATCCGGTTCTTGACCATGGGTCGGCGCCTTTCGATCACTCGAACTCTTCGATCCAGGCCATCTGGATCGCTTCGAGGATCTTCTCGCCGCAGCGGCTTCGGTCATCGGTGAAGCCTTCGAGGCCGAGAACCCAGCTCATCAGGTCGACGAAGTTGATGCGTTTGGGATCGATTTCCGGGTACTTTTCGGCCAGTGCGATGGCAATGTCGAGGGTGTCGGTCCACTTCATGCTAGTGCTTCCCTTCGCTGACCATGTTGATGGTGTATTTCGGGATCTCGATCACCAAGGGCGTATCGCGGACGATGACCTGGCAGGACAGACGCGAGGTGGGCTCCAGGCCCCAGGCCTTGTCCAGCAGGTCCTCCTCCTTTTCATCCGCCGCTTCGAGGGCCGGAAAGCCCTCGCGCACCACGACGTGGCAGGTGGTGCAGGCGCAGGATTTCTCGCAGGCGTGCTCGATGTCGATGCCATTTTCGAGCAGGTTGTCGCACAGCGACGTGCCGGGGAAGGCTTCGATCACCGCGCCGTCGGGGCAGAGTTCTTCGTGCGGCAGCACGATGACTTGGGTCATGATCAGTCGGTCCATGGTTCGGTTGCTCAGACGCCGCTCAGACGCCACTCAGACGCCTATTTCGTCGACGCGCTGTCCCGCCAACGCCTTGCGGATGCTGCGGTTCATGCGCTGGGCGGCGAAGGCCGCGGTGGTGGAATTGAGTTCCTCGATGCCGCGCTTGATGGCGCGCTGGTCGCGCCCTTCGATCTGCGCCCGCAGGCTCGCCACCACGCGCTCGATGGCGCTGCGCTCCGTTGCTTCAAGCAGATCACCGTCCTGTTCCAGGGCATGCTCTGTGGCCTCGATCACGCGCCGTGCCTCGACCTGCTGCTCGCGCAGCGACCGGGCGTCCATGTCGTCGTGGGCGTGGTCCATCGATTCGCGCAGCATGCCGGCGATCTCGTCGTCGGTGAGACCGTAGGATGGCTTGACCATCACCGAGGCCTCGACGCCGGAGGACATCTCCCGTGCCGACACAGAAAGAAGGCCATCGGCATCGACCTGGAAAGTGACGCGGATGCGGGCCGCGCCCGCCACCATGGGTGGAATACCGCGCAGTTCGAAGCGCGCCAGCGACCGGCAATCGCTTACCAGTTCGCGCTCGCCCTGCACCACATGGAACGCCATCGCCGTCTGTCCGTCCTTGAAAGTGGTGAAGTCCTGGGCCTTGGCGATGGGGATGGTCGAGTTGCGGGTGATGATCTTCTCGGTCAGCCCTCCCATCGTTTCCAGGCCCAGCGACAGGGGGATGACGTCCAGCAGCAGCCATTCGTCCTGCGCCTGGCGGTTGCCGGCGAGCACGTTGGCCTGGATGGCGGCGCCCAGCGCCACCACCTTGTCCGGATCGAGATTGTTCAGCGGCTGCTGCCTGAAGAACTCGCCCACCGCCTGCTGCACCTGGGGCATGCGGGTGGCGCCGCCCACCATCACCACGCCCTTGATGTCGTCGACGCCGAGTCCTGCGTCGCGCAGCGCCTTGCGCGTCGGTCCCAGGGTCTTGGACACGAGATGGCGCGTAATGTCGGTGAGTTGATCCCGGCTCAGCACGAGATTCACGTTCTCGCCGGTAGTCAGCCTCGAGATGACATCGGTCTCGTCGTCCAGCGTCAGGTGCTCCTTCGCCTCCCGCGCCTTCATCAGCAGGCGGCGCGAGTCCTCGGCGCGGGGCGGGTTGATGTCGGCATGGTCGAGAATCCAGCAATAGACCCGCTGGTCGAAGTCGTCGCCGCCCAGTGCCGCGTCGCCATTGGTCGCCAGCACCTCGAACACGCCGCGCGACAGCCGCAGGATCGAGATGTCGAAGGTGCCGCCGCCCAGGTCATAGACCGCATAGACGCCCTCCGACGCGTTGTCCAGGCCGTAGGCGATGGCGGCGGCGGTGGGCTCGTTGAGCAGGCGCAGCACGTTCAGGCCGGCGAGGCGCGCGGCGTCCTTGGTCGCCTGGCGCTGGGCGTCGTCGAAATAGGCGGGCACCGTGATCACCACCCCGGTCAGCTCGCCGCCGAGACTGGCCTCGGCCCGCAGCCGCAGCGTGCGCAGGATATCCGCTGACACCTCGACCGGGCTCTTGACCCCGGCCACGGTACGCAGCCGGACCATGCCTTCGGCATCGAGAAAGTCGTAGGGCATCATCTCGACGTGGGCCACGTCCTTGAGGCCGCGGCCCATGTAGCGCTTGACCGAGACGATGGTGTTGCGCGGGTCGCGCGCCTGCATGGCGTGGGCAGCGTAGCCGACGTCCACCTTGCCGTCGGCATGGTAGCGCACCACGGAAGGCAGCAGCGCCCGCCCCTGCTCGTCGCTGAGGATCACTGGTACGCCGTTGCGCACCGTGCCGACGAGAGAATTGGTGGTGCCGAGGTCCATGCCCACCGCCAGGCGGTGCTGGTGCGGGGCGGCGGACTGGCCGGGCTCGGCGATCTGCAGCAGGGCCATCAGGTCTCCAGGGATTCCAGGGCTTCGTCGATGTCGTCCTTGAGCTTGAGGACGAACATCAGGCGCCGCACGGCGTCCGCGGCGGCGGTGTAGTTTTCCTTGCGATCGATATCCTTCTCGATCTCTGCGAACAGCGCGTCTGACTCGGAGCGCAGCCTGTGGTGCAGTTGCTCCAGCGCCGGCTGATCCTCCGCGGCGCGAGCCTCCGCGGCGGCCTCGCGCCACTCCATCTGGTCCATCAGGAACTGGGCCGGCATCGCCGTGTTGCTCTCGTGCTGAGTGTCTACGCCGTACAACCCCAGCAGGTAGCGTGCTCGGCTCAGCGGGTGCTTGAGCGTACGGTAGGCCTCGTTCACATGGGTCGCCCACTGCATCGACAGGCGCCGCTCCGTCTCCGGCAGATGCGCAAAACGGTCCGGATGCACGCGGCTCTGGATCTCGCGGTAGGCGCGATCGAGTTGAGCGGTGTCGATCCCGAAGGAGGGATCGATGCCGAACAACTCAAAGAAGTTCTGGCTGAGATCGACGCTCATGAGGCGGTCGGCAGGGACTGACTTTCCGCGGGGACGACCAAACCTAGACGTTGAAGCTCTCGCCGCAGCCGCACTGGTCCTTGACGTTCGGGTTGTTGAACTTGAAGCCCTCGTTGAGGCCTTCGCGGGCAAAGTCGAGTTCTGTGCCGTCCAGATAGGGCAGACTCTTCGGGTCCACCAGCACCTTGACGCCGCGGCTCTCGAAAACCAGATCCTCGGGGTTCACGTCGTCGGCGAACTCCAGCTTGTAGGCCATGCCCGAGCAGCCGGAGGTGCGCACGCCCAGCCGCAGCCCCACGCCCTTGCCGCGCTTGGCGAGAAAGCTGGAGACGTGATTGGCGGCCTTTTCAGTGAGTGTGATGCTCATCGAATTGTTCTCCCTCAGGCGTCTGCGGCTTCCGTCGCGGCTGAGGCCGGGGCCGCTTCGCCATGCTTCTGCTTGTAGTCGGCGACGGCAGCCTTGATGGCGTCCTCGGCCAGGATCGAACAATGGATCTTCACCGGCGGCAGCGCCAGTTCCTCTGCAATCTGGGTGTTCTTGATTCCAAGCGCCTGGTCCACGGTCTTGCCCTTGACCCACTCGGTGACCAGCGACGACGAGGCGATGGCCGAGCCGCAGCCGTAGGTCTTGAACTTGGCATCTTCGATGACGCCGTCCTTGCCGACCTTGATCTGCAGCTTCATCACGTCGCCGCAGGCCGGCGCGCCCACCATGCCGGTGCCCACGCCCTCGTCGTCCTTGGAGAAGGAACCGACGTTGCGCGGGTTCTCGTAGTGATCTATGACCTTGTTGCTGTATGACATTGCTCGCTCCTTTCAACCGCTATCCGAAAGTCAGTCGCTGCAGGGCGGCGCCGGCCTAGTGAGCCGCCCACTGCACGGTGTTGAGATCCACGCCATCCTTGTACATCTCCCACAGCGGCGACAGATCCCGCAGCTTGGAGATTTTGCGGTGCAGGAGATCGATGGTGTAGTCGATCTCCTCCTCGGTGGTGAAGCGCCCGATGGTGAAGCGTATCGAGCTGTGGGCCAGTTCGTCGCTGCGGCCCAGCGCGCGCAGCACGTAGGAAGGCTCCAGGCTGGCGGAGGTGCAGGCCGAGCCGCTGGACACCGCCACGTCCTTGATCGCCATGATCAGCGATTCGCCCTCGACGAAGTTGAAGCTGACATTGAGGTTGTGCGGCACGCGGAGATCGGCGTCGCCATTGACATGGGCCTCCTCGATGTCCGACACGCCCTTCATCAGCTTGTCGCGCAGCATGCGGATGCGCTCGTTCTCCGCCGCCATCTCCTCGCGGGCAATGCGGAAGGCCTCGCCCATGCCGACAATCTGGTGGGTCGCCAGCGTGCCCGAGCGCAGCCCGCGCTCGTGGCCGCCGCCGTGCATCTGCGCCTCGAGCCGGATGCGCGGCTTGCGCCGCACGTAGAGCGCGCCTATGCCCTTGGGACCGTAGGTCTTGTGCGCCGAGAAGGACATCAGGTCCACCTTCAGCTTCTGCATGTCTACCACTACCTTGCCGGTGGCCTGGGCGGCATCGACGTGGAACACGATGCCTCGCTCGCGGCAGATCTCGCCGATCTCCGGGATCGGCTGGATCACGCCGATCTCGTTGTTCACGTACATGGCCGACACCAGCACCGTGTCCTTGCGCAGCGCCTGCTTGAACTGCTCCAGGTTCACCAGGCCGTTGTCCTGTACGTCGAGGTAGCTTGCCTCGAAACCCTGACGCTCCAGTTCGCGCACCGTGTCGAGCACCGCCTTGTGCTCGGTCTTGAGGGTGACGATGTGCTTGCCCTTGCCGGAGTAGAAGTGGGCTGCACCCTTGATGGCGAGGTTGTTGGATTCGGTGGCGCCCGAGGTCCAGATGATCTCCTTGGGATCGGCATTGACCAGCGCCGCAACCTGGCTGCGCGCCTCTTCCACCGCCGCCTCGGCCTCCCAGCCGTAGGCGTGGGAGCGGCTGGCGGGATTGCCGAAATGCTCCACCAGGAAAGGAATCATCTTCTGCGCCACGCGCGGGTCCACCGGCGTGGTCGCCGAGTAGTCGAGATAAATCGGAAACTTGAGCATCACCTCTTCTCCGTTAAGACCAGTCGCCTGGCCGATGCACTAAACCGCCACCGCGCTCATGCGCTTCAACTGCACCACCCGCTCCGCCAGAACCTTCAAGAAGCGCTGCACCTCGTCCTCGGTGTTGCCGCGGCCCAGGCTCACTCGCACCGCACCGCGGGCGATCTCGGGCGCCACGCCCATCGCCATCAGCGTGCGCGAAGGTTCCGGAGAAGCGCTCGAGCAGGCTGCTCCGGAAGCCACGGCGAATCCGCCGCGATCGAGCTGCGCCACGAGCGTCTCGCCGTCGAGGCCCTCGATGCTGAAGTAGCTGGTATTGGGCAGCCGCTCGGCGCCGGCGCCGAAGATTCGCGCGCCCAGCGTCGCGAGGCCGCGTTCGAGAGTGTCGCGCAAGGCCTTGAGGCGGGCCGCGTTGGCATCGATCGCCGCCACCGCCAGCTCGCAAGCACGGCCGAAGCCGGCGATCGCCGCGACATTCTCGGTGCCCGAGCGCAGCCCCCGTTCCTGCCCGCCGCCGACGATCAGCGGCTGAAGTTCGACGCGCTTGTCGAGAACCAGCGCCGCCGCGCCCTGGGGGCCGTTGAGCTTGTGGGACGACAGCGTCAGCGCATGGGCACCGAGGGTGCGGAAGTCCACCTTGACCTTGCCCAGGGCCTGCACCGCATCGGCATGGAAGTACGCCCGAACCGCCCGTGCGCGCGCTGCCAGCGCCGCCGTGTTCTGTACCACGCCAACCTCGTTGTTCGCCATCATCACCGAGACCAGGCGCGGATGCTCCGCAAGCGCGGCGCTGTAATCCCCCAGATCGACGCGCCCCTCGCGGTCCACGCCGATCTCGCGCAGTTGCCAGCCGGACTTGATTAGCTGCCTTGCCGGCTCGCGCACGCAGGGGTGCTCGATGCGGCTGATGGCGATGGTGCCCGGCTTGAGCATCGCCGCCGCACCCTTGACGAAGAGGTTGTTCGCCTCGGAACCCCCGGCGCAGAAAACCACCTCCGTCGGATGGGCATTCACCGCCGCGGCAACCTGCTGGCGTGCCTCATCGATCGCCCGGCGCGCCGCCCGTCCGTACTCGTGCCGGCTCGACGCGTTGCCGAAGCGCTGCGTCAGATAGGGCAGCATCGCCTCCAGCACCCGCGGATCGAGCGGCGTGGTGGCGTTGTGGTCGAAATAGACGGGAGCGAACACGTCAGGCGGGCACCGCCGCCACGTCGGCCGGCCGGACGCGGCGCTTCACGCGCTCGTCGCGCAGCAGTTGCGGATCGCCCTTCTGCCGCTGCTGCGCCACCAGTTCGCCGAGCGTCACCCCGTCGAGGTACTCGATCATGCGCTTGTTGAGATTGGTCCACAGGTCGTGGGTCATGCAGCGGTGCTCGTCGTGGCAGTTCTCCTTGCCGCCGCACTGGGTGGCGTCCAGGGGCTCGTCCACCGCGACAATGATGTCGGACACCGACACCGCGCCCATGTCCCGGGCCAAGGTGTAGCCCCCGCCTGGCCCGCGCACGCTGGCAACCAGCCTGTGGCGGCGCAGCTTGCCGAAAAGCTGCTCGAGATAGGACAGGGATATCTTCTGGCGCTCGCTGATGCCCGCCAGCGTGACCGGTCCCTCGTGCTGGCGCAGGGCCAGATCGATCATCGCAGTCACGGCAAAACGGCCTTTGGTCGTCAATCGCATGGTTTCATCCTCGTTCGGTCTTTACCGCCCCCTGGCAATACTTGATTATTTTTGTTGACTATACGATTCCCGAATACTTCAGTCAACTATTTTGCCCAGGTAGCCGGGGTCGAACTTGTCCGCCGTCGCCAACTCGTCGTCGAGGGATATACCGGCACGGTGGAGCAGCATCAGCAGGTGTTCCAGGCGCCGGTCGGTGTCCACGGCGTGGTCCAGCAGACCGTGGATCGCCTTCGCCAAGGGGTCTTCCTCGTCGCGGGTGACGGCGTAGGCCGAAAAGCCCAGGCGCTCTGCCGTCTCCACCCGCAACTGCTCGCGGCCCGCCTCGACGATGCGCGCGGGGATGCCTACCGCCGTCGCCCCGGCGGGCACCTCGCGCACCACGACCGCGTTGGAGCCTATCTTGGCCCCTTCGCCGACCCGGATCGGGCCCAAGACCTTGGCACCGGCGCCGATCACCACGCCCTTCTCCAGGGTTGGATGGCGCTTGCCCTTGTTCCACGAGGTTCCGCCCAGGGTGACACCGTGGTAGAGGGTGCAGTCGTCGCCGATCTGTGCTGTCTCCCCGATCACCACGCCCATGCCATGGTCGATGAATACCCGCCGCCCGACCTGCGCACCGGGATGGATCTCGATGCCCGTCAGCCAGCGGCTGAGGTGCGACACGAAACGACCCAGCCATTTGAACCCGCCCTGCCAGAACCGATGTGCCAGGCGGTGGATGGTCAGCGCATGGAAACCCGGGTAACAGGTGATGACCTCCCAAGTGCTGCGGGCCGCGGGGTCGCGGTCGAACACGCAGGCGATGTCTTCACGGATGCGGGCGAACATGGTGGGGTTTCATCAGCGATTTCTGATGAATACTAAAATACCCCACTGATTCAGTCAATTTTGGCGACGAAGGAGTTGAGCATGCCGCGCAGGATGTTGACTTCCTCGCGCTCCAGGCGCGTGCGGCCGAACAGTCGCCGCAAGCGCGGCAGCAGGCGCTTGGAGGCGACCGGATCATAGAAGCCGCTGGCGCGCATCGCCCGTTCCAGGTGGGCAAAGAGAGCCTCGATCTGCTCGAAGCTGGCAGGCTCGAACTGGGTGCCGGCAGGCGGCGCGCCCGCGTCGGTCATCGCCATGCGCAACTCGTAGCAGGCAAGCTGCACCGCCGACGCAATGTTGAGCGATGCGTAGTCCGATGCCGTCGGAATCATCACCGGCAACTGGCAAAGGGCGATCTCGTCGTTGGCCAGCCCCGACGACTCGGTGCCGAACAGCAGCGCAACTTCTCCGCCCTGGCGGGCGTGGTCGGCAAGCATCAGAGCGGCGTCCCGCAGCCAGTGCATGGGCGCGGTGAGCTCGCGCCGGCGTGCAGTGAAGCCGGCGATCAGAGTGGCCCCGGCGAGCGCCTGGGGCACGGCGTCGCATACGACGGCCGCATCGAGCACATCGCTCGCACCGGAGGCGCGGGCGACGGCGTCGGGATGGGGAAAGAAGCGCGGCGCCACCAGCCCCAGCCGCGAAAAGCCCATGGTCTTCATCGCCCGCGCCGCGGCGCCTATGTTGCCGGGGTGGGTGGGCCGCGACAGGACGACACGCACGCGAGAAAGCAGTTCCGGGCCGTTCATATTAGAATTCGCCGCCTTTGACGCGCCTGGCGCGCGCCCGTCCCTCGTCCGAATCGATGCATCCCACCCTGAATGTCGCCATCAAGGCCGCGCGCCGCGCCGGCCAGATCATCAATCGCGCCAGCCTGGACCTCGACCTGCTGCAGGTCAGCTCGAAGCGGCACAACGATTTCGTCACCGAGGTGGACAAGGCGGCAGAGGCCGCCATCATCGACATGCTGCGCGAGGCCTACCCGGATCACGCGATCTTAGCAGAGGAGTCCGGCGCCTCCGGCGAATCCGAATACCAGTGGATCATTGACCCGCTCGATGGAACCACCAACTTCATCCACGGTTTTCCGCAGTATGCCGTTTCGATCGCTCTGGCCCACAAGGGGCAGGTGACCCAGGCGGTTGTGTATGATCCGACGCGCAACGAACTGTTCACCGCTTCGCGCGGCCGCGGCGCCTACCTCAACGAACGCCGCATTCGCGTCTCGCGCCGCACCAAGCTGCAGGAGGCGCTGATCGGCACCGGTTTCCCGTTTCGCGTGTTCGAACACCTCGACGCCTACCTCGCCATGTTCCGCGAGCTGCTGTCCAAGACCGCCGGCATACGCCGGCCGGGCGCCGCCGCCCTCGATCTCGCCTATGTCGCCGCCGGTCGCCTCGACGGCTTCTGGGAGATCGGCCTCGCACCCTGGGACATGGCGGCCGGGTCGCTCCTCATAACGGAGGCCGGCGGGCTGGTCGGCGACCTCGACGGCGAAGCCGGCTACCTCGCCAGCGGCAACATCGTCGGCGGCTCCCCCAAGATCTTTCACCAACTTCTGCAGGTGATCGGCGTCCACTCGACGCCTGCCCTGCGCGCCCCGGGGCGCCGGAATCCCGCGCCGGTAGCAGGCCGGGAAGCCTGAGACGGGGTCCGGCGGACGCATTCCCGCGTCATAGATCCGGCTTCCTCGACTCTACAGAACGGTTCCGGCCATAAAATTTCTTTAATCCGTATATTCACATATTCGAATATACGAACCATCTTGTCGTGTATATTAGCTTCCGCTAATGCATTGAATCGAACAACAAGCAGTCAGCATCAAAGAAGCAAGTAGTAGTCGTCTGGGTCCGAAACCCCGGCGGGCATCAGGCAGCAGCAGTCTTTTTTCTGGATGTCTTTTTTTCCATTACTCAGGAGAAGTCTAATGAACGCAATCAAGATCCTGGCCGCTGCTGTGGCCGTCGCCGCCAGCACCCTGGCTATGGCTCAACAGGCCGCCCCCCAGGCGCCCCAGCAAATGCCCCAAGCCGCCGCTCCGATGGGCCCCTATGGCGCCCCCGGCTACGGCGCCCCGTTCTACGGTCCCGGCCCCGGCTACGGCTATGGCCCCGGCTACGGTGGCTATGGCCCCGGCTACGGCGGCTACGGCCCCGGCTACGGCTATGGTGACGGCTACGGCCGCGGCTATGGCCGTGGCTATGGTTCGGGCCGCGCCCGCGGCAACTTCAGCTTCGGCGGCGGCGGCGACATGGACGGCTGGGGCGATGGTCGTGGCGACGGCTACAACCGTGGCGGCGGCTGGTGGTAAGTCGATAAGAGGAGTCGAAAATGCGTAACGTGACGAAAGCATTGACAGTTCTGTCCGTCGTGGCGGCGGTGGCTTTGCCCGCGGTTGCCGCGCAACCCAGCAGCACCGGCGCCAATGCAACCGTACCGGCCGTCGGAGCACCTGTCTACGCTGGTCCGTACGCCAACGGTCCGTACTATGGCCCCTATGCGGGCCCCGGCTACTGGGGTGGCCCCTACGGCCACGGTAATGGCTACGGGCACGGAGGCGGCCGCGGTCGCGTGAATCTGAGCTTCGACTTCGAAGGCGTTGCCGACGGCCTGACCAACGGCTGGGCGCCCTGGCGCGGCTGGTGGTGGTAATCGGCTGAAGCCGGCGGTGGGCAGGGGCTGACTCTGCCCACCGCGTTTCCCGACTTTGATTCGAGAGGAGAACAGCAATGGAAGCACAAGTAGCGACCGAACCCGCGGTGCAAACCCCGGCAACCGAACAGAAGAAATCCCTGCTCAAGCGCACTCCGAAGTGGGCGATCTACGCGCTGCTGGCCGTCATCGTGGCCGCCGTCCTCGGCTACGGCTACACCCAGCAATGGTTCAAGTTCGCGAGCCTCGGCTCGACCCCCAAGGCGAATGACGTGATCGGGGCCGTCGCGCCGACCGCTCCTGCCGCCGCCGACGCCGCCGCTGCCGGCGACGCCCTGTCCAAGGCGCGCCAGGCCTTCGCCACCGGAGACGTGCAGGGTGCGATCAACGGCTACCAGGCCATCGTCGCGCAGAACCCGAACGACCTGAATGCGCTGGGCGAACTGGGCAACGTCTATTACACGATCGGCTGGAGCCACCAGGCAACGCAGACCTACTTCGATGCCGCCAGCAAGGCGATCGAGCAGAATCGTCAAGACGTCGCCGAAGCGCTGCTGCCGGTGATCATCCGCGGCAATCCGATGCTGGCCAGCCAGCTTGAGGACCGCATGTTCGAAGCCCAGATGCGTGCCGACGGCATGGCGATGGACGACCTCGACCAGCCCCAGCAGCCGCAGCAAGCGCAGCAGCAGCTCCAGCAAGTGCCGCAGCAGCAAGGCTAAGACCTCGATGATCGCCCGGCCTCGTGGCCGGGACCAATCGATCGGGCTCGGGCGGGACACTCTCCCGCCCGAGCCTTTTTCGTTCCCCCCACAGGCAGGCTGGCGCGCCGGCGCCGGCCCTGCAAGAATGCGGCCTTTTTCCGGCCCCCGCCGCCGCCCCATGCCCGCCCCCTCCCCGGAACCCGCCGCCGAGCGCCATACCCCGATGATGGCCCAGTACCTGGGCTTCAAGGCGCAGCATCCGGGCTTGCTGCTGTTCTATCGCATGGGCGACTTCTACGAGCTGTTCTTCGACGATGCGGAGAAGGCGGCGCGGCTGCTGGACATCACGCTGACCAGCCGCGGCCAATCCGCTGGCCGTCCCATCCCCATGGCCGGCGTTCCCCATCACGCCCTGGAGCCGTACCTGGCCAAGCTGATCCGCCTCGGCGAATCGGTTGTCATATGCGACCAGATCGGCGATCCCGCCGCGTCCAAGGGCATCGTCGAGCGTGCCGTCACGCGCATCGTCACGCCGGGCACCATCACCGACTCCGCGCTGCTGGACGAACGCAGCGACAGCCTGCTGCTCGCCCTGGCGAGCGACCGCCGGCGCCTTGGGCTTGCCTGGCTCAACCTGGCCAACGGCGACCTGCGACTGGCCGAGTACCCGGTCGGGGCCCTAGCCGCACAGTTGGAGCGGCTGCGGCCGGCGGAACTGCTGCTGCCCGAAACCCTGGACATCGAGCTGCCACCGCAGCGCCGCGCGGCACTCAAGCGCCTGCCCGACTGGCATTTCGACGCCGCCACCGGTCTGCGGCAACTGACTTCGCATTTCGGCACCCGCGATCTCGCCGGCTTCGGCGTCGAGGAGGCCGGTCTGGCGCTGGCCGCCGCCGCCGCCCTCTACGAATACGCCCGCAACACCCAGCAACAGGCGCTGGTCCATGTGACGGGCATGAAGCTGGAATCCGACGCCGAGTTCCTGCGGATCGATGCCGCCACGCGCCGCAACCTGGAAATATCCGAGACGCTGCGCGGGGAAGCGGCGCCGACGCTGCTGTCGCTGCTCGACACCTGCCGCACCGGCATGGGCTCGCGCTGGCTGCGCCATGCCCTGCACCATCCACTGATGGACCGCGCGCAATGTGCCGCACGCCATGCCGCCGTAGCGGCACTGGCCGGCGACGCGGGCAACGGCCCGTTCTCGCCCATCCAGTCGGCATTGCACGGCGTGGCCGATGTCGAACGCATCGCCGCGCGCATCGCGCTGGCGAGCGCGCGGCCGCGGGATCTTTCCAGCCTGCGCGACAGCCTCGCCCGCCTGCCGGGGCTGCGCGCGCTGCTGCCGGCCGACGAAGCGGGATTGCTCGCGAGCATGGCGCAGGATCTGGACAGCCCGCCCGAATGCGGCGAACTGCTCGCCGCCGCCATCGCCCCGGAACCGGCGACAATGCTGCGCGACGGCGGCGTGATCGCCCCCAGCTATGACAAGGAGCTGGACGATCTGCGCGCGCTGCAGGACAACTGCGGCCAGTTCCTGATGGAGCTGGAAGCGCGGGAGCGCGCCCGCAGCGGCATCGCCAGCCTCAAGGTCGAATTCAACAAGGTGCATGGGTTCTACATCGAGGTCACCCACGCCAACGCGCAGAGAGTGCCGGACGACTACCGCCGCCGCCAGACGCTCAAGAACGCCGAGCGCTACATCACGCCGGAGCTGAAGGCCTTCGAGGACAAGGCCCTCTCCGCCCAGGAGCGGGCTCTGGCGCGGGAAAAAGCGCTCTACGACGATGTCCTGGCACGGCTGGCGGCGTGGATCCGGCCGCTGCAACGCATCGCCCGCGCGCTCGCCCTGCTCGACGGTCTGTGTGCCCTGGCCGATGCCAGCGTGCGCCACGACTACTGCCGGCCGACGTTCTGCGACGAGCCGCTGATCGAGATCGACGCCGGCCGCCATCCCGTGGTCGAACGCCAGGTGGACAGTTTCATCGCCAACGACGCGCGGCTTTCCGCCACGCGCCGCATGCTGCTCATCACCGGCCCCAACATGGGCGGCAAGTTCGACCTACATGCGCCAGGTGGCGCTGATCGTGCTGCTCGCCCATTGCGGCAGCTTCGTCCCGGCCCGCGCCTGCCGCATCGGGCCGGTGGATGCGATCTATACCCGCATCGGCGCTTCCGACGATCTCGCCTCGGGGCGCTCCACCTTCATGGTCGAAATGACCGAGGCCGCCGCCATCCTGCACGGCGCCACCCCCAGCAGCCTGGTGCTGATGGACGAAGTCGGGCGCGGCACCTCCACCTTCGACGGCGTGGCCCTGGCCTACGCCATCGCGCGCCACCTGATCGAGCGCAGCCGCAGCTACACCCTGTTTTCCACCCACTACTTCGAACTCACCCGCCTGGCGCAGGACTATGCCGAATGCGCCAACGTCCATCTCGACGCGGTGGAGCACGGGCGCAGCATCGTGTTTCTGCACGCGCTTGAGGAAGGCCCGGCGAGCCAGAGCTATGGCGTCGAAGTCGCGGCGCTGGCGGGCGTGCCCGCTTCCGTCACCCGCGAGGCGCGCCGCCGCTTGCGGCAGATGGAAAACCGCGAGATCGGCCACGGTGCCCAGGCCGACCTCTTCGCCGCGCCCGAGTCCGCCGCACCGGCACCTCATCCTGCGGTGGAAGCCCTGGGCGACCTCGACCCCGATGCCCTGAGCCCGCGCGAGGCACTGGAAAAGCTCTACGAGTTGAAGCGGCTGCTGACGTGATGCGCGCGCTGCGCCGACTGGCGCTGACCGCGGCGCTGTCCGCGGCATGGCTCGCCGCCGGCAGCGCCAATGCCGAGCGCTTCAGCTTCGCCGTGTTCGGCGACATTCCCTACACCGGCGCCGAGCGCGCCCTGATGCCCGACATGTTCGAGGCCATGGCGGTAAGGCCTCTGGCCTTCGCGGTGCACGTCGGCGACTTCAAGGCGGGCAACGAGCCTTGCAGCGACGCGCTCTACCGCGACCGGCGCTCCCTGTTCGACGCCGCTCCCTGGCCACTGACTTTCGTGCCCGGCGACAACGACTGGACCGACTGCCGCCGCCGCAGCAATGGCGCCTACGATCCGCTGGAGCGGCTGCAAGTGTTGCGTCGCATGTTCCACGCCGGCGGCCTGAGCCTGGGGCGCGAACGCATGGCGGTGGAGCGCCAGGGCGCCGGACCGACCCACGGCGCCTATCCCGAGAACATGCGCTGGCGCCGCGGCCGCATCCAGTTCCTGACGCTAAATGTCCCCGGCAGCCACAACAATTTCGGCGACGGACCAAAGCCCTCGGACGAGTTGCTGAAGCGCAGCCGTGCCAATGCCAAATGGATTGCCGCCGCCTTCGCGCAAGCGCGTGCCGAAGCCTCGACAGCGGTGGTGATGCTGATGCAGGGAAATCCGGACTTCGAGGCCGCCGCAGCGGGGACGGCGCGGCCCGGCTACCGCGAACTCCTGTCGCAGCTTGTTGCGCAAACCCTGGTCTTTCCCGGGCAGGTGCTGCTGGTGCACGGCGACACGCACATCCACCGCATCGACCAGCCGCTGCGCAATCCCGCCAACGGCGCGAAGATCGCCAACTTCACGCGCGTGGAAGTATGGGGCTCACCCTTCATGGGCTGGACGGAAGTCAGCGTCGACGACGCGGCTCGGGAGCCGTTCCGCTTTGAGGCGCGACTCTATTCGCCGCAGTCCGGGAACTGACTTTGGCGCCGGTGGCGATCAGTGGTGGTGCCCGTGGGCCCCATGCACATGACCGTGGGCGATCTCCTCCCGGGTGGCGGCGCGCACGCCGGCAACCTCGCAGGCGAACACGATTGCGGTACCGGCCAGGGGATGGTTGCCGTCCACCACCACCTTGCCGTCGGCGATGCCGGTGATCGTGTACAGCATCTCATCCTCGCCGTCGTCGGTCATGCGCTCGAACTGCATGCCGACCTCGATGTTCTCGGGAAACAGGCTCAGCAGCTCGACCAGCACCAGGTCGGGATCGTAGTCGCCGAAGGCATCCTCGGGCTGGAGCTTCACGTCCACCTTGTCGCCGATCGCCCTGCCGTCCAGCGCCTGCTCCACGCGCTCAAAGATGCCGTCATAACCCCCGTGCAGATAGACCAGGGGCTCGTCGCCCTCGTCAATCGGATTGCCGTCCGGGTCCGACACCCGGTAGCTCAGGGTCACGACGGTGTTCTTTGCGATCAGCATGGGCTTCCTTCCGGTCGAGCTGTTTGATCAGATCGAGTACCTCCGCCGCGTGCCCGCGGGGGGTTACTCCGTACATGGCGTGGCGCACGATGCCCTTCTTGTCGATGATGAAGGTGCTGCGCAGGATCGCCATCTTCTTCACGCCGTCCAGTTCCTTCGACTGCCACACCCCGTAGAGGCGGCACACCTCGCACTCGGTGTCGGCCAGCAGCCGCACCGAAAGCCCGTGCTTGTCGCGGAACGCGGCATGGGTCAGGCAGTCGTCGCGGCTCACCCCGACGATCACGCTGTGATGGCGCGCGAACTCTTCCTCGTGGTCGCTGAACTCGGTGGCCTGGAGGGTGCAGCCCGGGGTGTCGTCCTTGGGGTAGAAGAACAGGACCACATGCTTGCCGCGCAGGGAATGGAAGTCGAAGGACTCCATGTCCGCATCGGGCAGAATGAACGCTGGCGCTGGTTGTCCGGCTTGCAGCATGTCCGCTCCTGGGGAATACGCGCGCCGATTCTATCCCGGCGCGGAGAGAAATTTCACCGCAGGGGGCGGCGTCGATCCGGCGCATGATCCGGCGTCGCCTGCGGCAAGTCAATACGAAATCGGACGCGCCACGCAATTCGCGCCGGCACCGGCCATGCGAAGATTGCAGGACCGTGGCCGCTTCGAGGAGCGATCCCTTGCCGAGATTCGCCGCCAACCTGAGCCTGATGTTCAACGAAGTCCCCTTCCTGGAGCGCTTCGAGGCCGCCGCCGCGGCCGGCTTCGCGGGCGTGGGGTTCCTGTTTCCCTACGATCACGACCCGCAGGAGATCGCCGCCCGCCTCGCCGTATGCGGCTTGACGAACGTGCTGTTCAACCTTCCGCCACGAGCCCGACACCGGCGAACTCAACTATCCCTACCTGTTCCGGCTGCTGGACGATCTGGGCTATGACGAATGGGTCGGCTGCGAATACCGCCCGGCCGGGGGCACCCTCGAAGGACTCGGGTGGCTGAAGCGATGGAGGCGGATTGCCTCCCAACCGCAACGAGGAGACCGAACATGAACCCGACCATGCGCGCCATGCTGCTCGCCGAGCCGCGCCAGTTGCTGCGGCCCGCCGAACTGCCTGTCCCCCACCCCGCGGCGCGGCAGGCGCTGATCAAGGTCGAGGCCTGCGGCGTGTGCCGCACCGACCTGCATCTGGTGGATGGCGAACTGCCCGATCCCAGGATTCCCATCATCCCCGGCCACGAGATCGTCGGCCGTATCGCTGCCGTCGGCGCCGATGTGCGGGGACTGGCTATCGGCCAGCGCGTGGGCGTGCCCTGGCTCGGCAGCAGTTGCGGCCACTGCCGCCAATGCGCCGCCGGTCGCGAGAACCTGTGCGACGCGGCGCGCTTCACCGGCTACCAGATCCACGGCGGCTTCGCCGAATACACCGTGGCCGACGCCCGCTACTGCTTTCCCCTCGCCGAGCAACTCGACGCCGCCGAGGCCGCGCCGCTGCTGTGCGCCGGGCTGATCGGCTACCGTGCGTTGACGATGGCGGGCGACGCACCGCGCATCGGCCTCTACGGCTTCGGTGCCGCGGCCCACATCGTGTGTCAGGTGGCCGTGTGGCAGGGGCGCGAGGTCCATGCCCTGACCCGCCCCGGTGACACTGCGGCGCAGGAATTCGCGCGCCGACTGGGCGCCGCCTGGGCCGGCGATTCCGACCAGCCGCCGCCTGTCGCGCTCGATGCCGCCATCATCTTCGCGCCGGCGGGTGCCCTGGTGCCGACGGCGCTGCGGGCGCTGGACAAGGGCGGCACCGTGGTCTGCGCCGGCATCCACATGAGCGACATCCCCTCCTTCCCCTACAACATCCTGTGGGGCGAGCGCAGCATCAAATCAGTGGCCAACCTCACCCGGCGCGACGGCGAGGAATTCCTGGCGCTCGCGCCGCGGGTGCCGGTGCGCACCGAAGTCCGTCGCTACGGCCTGGTGGACGCCAACGAAGCGTTGGACGACCTGCGCCACGGCCGCTTCCAGGGAGCGGCCGTGCTGGTGATGTAGGGCGGGAAGGCGTGGGGCGGAAAAGGCCGTAGGGCGGCAGGGCTTGTTTTTTTCCACAGGCTGTATAAAGTTACAGCTAACGGAAAGGAGCCCCCCATGCCCGAAGACACACCCAGCCTCACCCCGCGCCAGGCGGAGATCCTGCAACTGATCCGCGACAGCATCGAGGTCGAGGGCCGCCCGCCCACCCGCGCCGAGATCGCCCGCGCCTTCGGCTTCCGCTCCGCCAACGCCGCCGAGGACCATCTGCGCGCGCTGGAGCGCAAGGGCCTGATCGAGATCGACGCCGGCGCCGCCCGCGGCATCCGCCTGCTCGAATCCCTCGGGCTGCCCCTCATCGGGCGTGTGGCCGCCGGCCATCCCATCCTGGCCGAAGCCCACATCCAGGGCCGCTACCAGATCGATCCCCTGCTGTTCAAGCCGCGCGCCGACTACCTGCTCAAGGTGCGCGGCCTGAGCATGAAAGACGCCGGCATCCTCGACGGCGATCTGCTGGCGGTGCACAGAACGCAGGAAGCTCGCAGCGGCCAGATCGTCGTCGCCCGCCTGCACGACGAAGTCACCGTCAAGCGCTACCGCCGCCACGGCAACCTGGTGGAACTGCTGCCCGAAAACCCCGACTTCAAGCCCATCGAGGTGGACCTGAAAGACGGCAGCCTGACCATAGAAGGCATTGCGGTGGGGCTGGTGCGCAACGGGAAGGCGCTCTGAGCCGCCCAGCCCAAAACTTCGACATAGAATGCCGCGATGAACAAGCCGCTGCCCATCCTCAGCCTGTTGCCGAGGGCCACGCCCGGGGAAAGCCCGACGCTCTATGCCGATCGGCTGGGGCAGTGGTATGGGCAGACCATCAGCGAAAGCCATCGCAAGTTCCACGGTCACTACCTCACCCCTCCTTCCATCGCCGCCTTCATGGGGCAACTCGCCTGCCAGCGGGGCGCTGCGGCCCGCGATGTGGTACGGATTCTCGATCCCGCCGCCGGTTCGGGCACGCTGGCCGCAGCCGCCTGTCAAGCCCTGGGTGAGTCCTCCCGCAGGCCGTCCCGCATCGAACTCGTCGCCTACGAAATCGACCCGGGTCTGGAATCGGTCCTCGGTGCCTGCTTCGACCATCTGCGCCACTGCCTGGCCAACCGCGGAATCGAATTGCTCACCCGTGTCGAAATGCGGGACTTCATCCTGGCCAACAGCGGCGTCCTGGAGGGCGAATTGCTGCCGTCTGCCGAGTCGCCCTTCGATGCCGTCATCTGCAATCCGCCCTATTTCAAGATTCCCAAGGCAGACCCGCGAGCCCAGGCCTGCCGTGCGGTCGTGCATGGGCAGCCCAACATCTACGGCCTTTTCATGGCGGTTTCCGCGGCACTGCTGCAGGACAAGGGGAAGCTGGTTTTCATCACGCCACGATCCTTCGCATCCGGTCCCTACTTCCAGCGCCTGCGCGAGACCTTCTTCGATCTCGTCCGGCCGACGGACATGCACGTTTTCGCCAGCAGGACCGACGCCTTCGACGACGTGCTGCAGGAAACCGTCATAACCTGCGCGCTGAGGCAGGACGGCTGGGGAAAAGGAAGGAAGGCCTACGACGTCCGCATTTCATCCAGCACGGGCGCGGACGACATAGCCGCCAGTTCGAATCGCACCTTGCCGATTCGCGAAATCCTGCGCGGCGACTGCCGGCATCGCGTGCTTTATCTTCCAGCCAACACGGAACAGGATCGGATCCGGACCCTGGTCAACGCTTGGCCTGGCTCGCTGCATGCCTACGGCTGGGAAGTCAGCACCGGCCCCGTGGTGGCGTTTCGCGCCCGCCAGTTCCTCCTCGACGGCCCGGCGGCGGACACAATCCCCCTGCTGTGGCTGCAAAACGTCACCGCCATGACGACGTTCTGGCCGATCGGAACCCGCAAGTCTCAGTACCTGCGTACCTGCCGCGAATCGAAAAGCATCGTTCTGCCCAGCGCAAACTACGTCCTGCTGCGCCGCTTCAGTGCCAAGGAGGAAAGGCGCAGGCTGACCGCAGCCCCTTACATCGCCGCCACGATGCCCTGCGAGAAGATCGGGTTCGAGAACCACCTCAACTACATCCACAAGCCGGGCGGCAGCCTTTCCTTGGAAGAAATCTTCGGTCTGGCCGCCCTGCTCAACAGCCGCCTGATGGATACCTATTTCCGCATCGGTAACGGCAACACCCAGGTCAGCGCGACGGAACTGCGGGCCACCCCTCTGCCCGCCCTGAAGACGCTGCATCGCATCGGTCGGCAGGCGATGGCGAACCCGATCAACGCCGAAGCCATCGTTCTGGCGGAACTCCATCATGGGCACTGAGAAGGCTTCCGCGTTTCCGGCGGTCCCTTCGCCTGACACCATCGCCGGCCGCCTGCCCCTGATTTTTCCCGAGGGCACGGAACACCGCGGCTACGTCATCCGCGACATGGCGGTGCGAACCGTGTTCGTCATGCTCTATGCCGTTGCCATCGAAGGTGCGGAGCGTTGGGTGCGTCCCAGCCAGATCACGGACATGGGCGACAGCCAGGCCACCAGAACTTCCGCCGAGGAACGCCAGGCGTGGATGAAGCTCACCCTTTCCTCGGCCAAGAAGCGGCCCGCCGACGCCTGGTATGCCGCCAACAGCCGCGAGCCGATACGCGACGAGACGATCCGGCTCGGCTTCATTCCTGCCGGCGCCATCGCCGAGCGAAGCGGCTTGCCGACCACCTCCGCATTGCCCCGATACGCCCTTGAGCAGGAATTCGCCGCCCTGTTCAACGAGCAGTTGTCCGAAACGGAAGCGATGCGCCAGATCGATGCGTGGCAGAAGAAGCATCTGTCCAAGAGCGCACTGACCCGCATCGCCCTGCTGCGCCGGAATGCCACCCAAAGCCGAGAGAGCGTCCGGGTGAAGTTGCCGAACGGCGACGCCCGCACCCTTGCCCCGGGTCCGAGTTCGGTAATCGCGAAGGCGGTGATCGAAGAATTCGCCTCCCGTTTCCTCAAGCAGCCTGCGCTTCTCTGGCTTTCGGAATCGGGCAACAAGGTCGCTGCCCAGGACCACGCCCTGGCATCTTCCCTCGGCATTCGGATCGACCCGTCGAAGAATTTGCCGGACCTGATCCTCGCCGACCTCGGCCACGAGTCCGCCGACGTCCTGATCCTTTTCGTCGAAGTGGTCGCCACCGACGGCCCGGTCAATCGGCCGCGCCGGGAAGCAATGCGCCAGATCGCCGTCGAGGCGGGCTTCGCTGCCGACCAGGTGGCCTACCTTTCCGCCTTCGAAGACCGCTCCTCCCCCGCTTACAAAAAGCTCGCCAGCGAACTGGCATGGGGTTCCTTCGTCTGGTTCGCTGCGGAACCGCAGAACCTCATCGTCCTCCACGAAGGCTCGGAGAAATCCATCTCCGAACTGCGCTGAACCACCATGGAAACGGTACTCGAAAACCTGCCCCCGTCGCTGGTCTGGCGCGGCGATGCGATTGCCATCCCGGACGAGGATGGCATCGCCACCGGCTTCGCGGTGCTGGACGACGCGCTGCCCGGCGCCGGATGGCCGGTGGATACACTCACGGAAATCCTGCCCGCCTCCCAGGGCATAGGCGAGTTGAGCCTGCTGGCGCCGGCGCTGGCGCGGCTGTCGCGGAAGGCGGCGCACTGGATCGTGTGGGTAGCGCCGCCCCACCTGCCCTATGCACCGGCCTTGCAGGCGGCGGGGGTCGATCTTTCCCGCCTCGTGGTGCTGCGGCCCCACAGCGCCAGCGAGACCCTGTGGGCGACACGCCAGGCGCTGGCCTCGGGCAGTTGCAGCGCGGTGCTGGCCTGGCTCAACGCCCCCGACCACCAGTCCCTGCGCCGCCTGCAACTGGCGGCCGAGGGCGGCGGCGCCGCCGCCTTCCTGTTCCGTCCCGCCTACGCCCGGCGCGACTTTTCCCCTGCGCCGCTGCGCCTGTTCCTGGAGCCTTCCGGCGCCAAACTCGCGGTACATGTGCTGAAACGCCGCGGGCCGCGGCTGGCGCGGCCGGTCCTGCTCGATATGGCCCATCTGTCCCATCTGCCCCGTTCGGCAGGCAACGATGTTGTGGTTCGCCCTGTATCTGCCCAGCCTGCCGCTGCAGGTATTCCAGCGTGGCACGCCTGAGCCGCAACCCCTGGCGGTGGCCGATGCCGCTCGCCGGGTGGTGGCGGCGAATGCGCCGGCCCAGCGCCGTGGCGTGCATGCCGGCCTGGGCTTGGCCAGCGCACTGGCCCTAGCGCCCGATCTCGCGGTTCGCGCGCGCGATCCCCGCGGCGAACACGATGCCTTAAAGGAAGTTGCCACCTGGGCCTTGCAGTTCAGCCCCGGCGTGAGCCTCGACCCGCCCGCCTGCGTGCTGCTGGAAGCCGCCGCCAGCCTGCGCCTGTTCGGCGGGGCGCCGATCCTGATGCGGCGCCTGGCGGACGGTTGCCGCGATCTGGGCTTCGCCTGCGACATCGCCACCGCCCCCACGCCCCGCGCCGCCCATTGGCTCGCCCGTGCCGCCCGCGGCGTGCTGATCGACGACATCGGCGCCCTGCCCGCGGCGCTGGCGCCCCTGCCGCTGGACGTGCTCGACGCCCCGCTCCCGACCCTGGAGATGCTGTTCAGCGTCGGCGCCGTCACCCTGGCGGACTGCCTGCGCCTGCCGCGCTCGGGTCTCGCCCGGCGCGGCGCGGCGCCGCTCACCCTGGCGCTGGACCAGGCGCTGGGCCGCGCCGCCGATCCGCGCCCCTGGTTCGCGGCGCCCGAGACCTATGCGGGCCGCATCGAACTGGCAGTGCCGGCGGAGCACACCGAACCCATACTCTTCGTCGCCCGGCGCCTGTTGCTGGGACTCGCCGCCTGGCTCGCGGTACGCCACGCCGGCGTCGACCGCTACCTGCTGCGACTGGAGCACGAGGACGCGCCGCCCACACGCCTCATCATCACCCTGGGAGCAGCGAGCCGCGACGAGGCGCGCTTTACCCTGCTGCTGCGGGAACACTTGGCGCGCCTCGCGCTGGCCGCGCCGGTCGCCGCCCTGGCGCTGGAGGCGAAGGAAAGTCAGTCCCTGGCGGGCGGCGATGGGGATCTGTTCGGCGACGCGCGCCGCGCCGCGGAACAGGCTCAGGTGTTCCTGGAACGGCTGCGGGCGCGGCTGGGCATCGATGCGGTGACGGGCCTGGATGTGCAGGCGGACCACCGCCCGGAGCGCGCCTGGCGCGGCACCGAGCCCGGCGCCAGCGCGACCGCGGCACAGCCCTGCGGCCCGCGCCCGCTGTGGCTTCTCGCCTTGCCGCAGCGTCTGGAACTGCGCGGCGACCAACCCTGCTGGCATGGGCCGCTCAGCCTGCTGGCGGGGCCGGAGCGCATCGAATCGGGCTGGTGGGACGACGCAGAGGCAGCCCGCGACTACTTCGTCGCCGCCGCCCCCGGCCGCGAACTGCTATGGATATTCAGGGAACATCAACCGCCCCATGCCTGGTTCGTGCATGGGGTGTTTGCATGAGGCGCAGCAGTCTACTTCGCAACATCGAGCGCCGAGCGCCCCTCCCTCGTCCTCCCGGGCGCGCGCGGGAGGCTTGGGGTGGGGGCAAGAGGGGCCGCGCCCCGACGTGCTGCCCGCACAGAGCTACCGCCCCACCGCCTCCACCACCTTCCAGTCACCACCCTCCACCTTGTACACGGTGATGGTGCCTTCCTTCAGGTCGCCGCGTTCGTCGTAGGCGATGCTGGCGGAGGTGACGCCGGCGGCCTGGGTCCTGGCGAGTTCCGGCAGATACTTGGCGGGTTCGGTGGAGCCGGCGCGCTGCATCGCGGCGACCATCATCTTCGTGGCATCGTAGGCGTAGGGCGAATAGACCTGCACGTCCTCCTTGAAGCGCGCCTTGTACCTGGCCTCGTAGTCCTTGCCGCCGGGCATCTGCGCCAGGGGCAGACCCGCCAGCGAGGCGATGGTGCCGTCGGACGCGTCGCCGGCGAGCTTGACGAAGTTGGGCGACTTGACCATCTCGCCGCCCATGAACTTGGCATCGATGCCGAGCTGTTTGATCTGGCGCGCCATCGGGCCGGCCTGGGCGTCGGCGCCGCCGTAGAAGATCGCCTGCGGCTTGGCGGCCTTGATGCTGGTGAGGATGGCCATGAAATCGGTGGCTTTGTCGTTGGTATATTCGCGCTTGACGATCTCGGCGCCGGCGGCCTTGGCCGCCTTCTCGAACTCGTCGGCCAGGCCCTGGCCGTAGGCGCTGCGGTCGTCGATGATGGCGATCTTCTTCGCCGCCAGCTTGTCCACCGCGAAGCGGCCCATGACGCTGCCCTGCTGCACGTCGTTGGTCATGGCGCGGAAGGTGGTCTTGTAGCCGTTCTGGGTATAGGCCGGCGCGGTGGCCATGGCGATCTGGGGAATGCCGTGGTCGGCGTAGATCTTGGAGGCGGGGATGCTGGTGCCGGAGTTGAAGTGGCCGAGCATGCCGCGGATGCCGGCGTCGGTCAGCTTCTGCGCCACGGCGGTGCCCTGCTTGGGATCGGCCTGGTCGTCCTCGGCGATGAGTTCGAACTTGACCGTCTTGCCGGCGATCACCGGCTTGGCGGCATTGACTTCCTCGATCGCCAGCAGGATGCCGTTCTGCATCTCCTTGCCGTAGTGGGCCTGGGGGCCGGTCAAGGGTGCGGCGAAGCCGAGCTTGACCACTTCCTCGCCGCCAGCGGGTTGGGCGGCGGGCGCGGGCGCAGCGGCACCGGAAGCGCGCGGCGCGGGCTGCTGCTTGCCGCAGGCGCCCAGCAGGGCTGCGAGAACGATGCCGGATGCGGCGAAAAGCTGTCTGCGATTCATCTTTTCTTCTCCTCGAACTTGCCAGATCAATAGTCAGTCCCCGGAAGACGGGTACAAAAAAGGACGCCGTGGCGTCCTTTCCTGTTTCAGCGCGTTGCGGCCCCGGTCAGGCGGGCGCGCCGGCCTTCTCGTCGCCCACTGCCTTCATGCTCAGGCGCACGCGGCCTTTTTCGTCGGCCTCCAGCACCTTGACCCGCACCACCTGGCCTTCCTTCAGGTAGTCCGCCACCGCATTGACGCGCTCGTTGGCGATCTGCGAGATATGCAGCAGGCCGTCCTTGCCCGGCAGGATGGAGACGATGGCGCCAAAGTCCAGCAGGCGCAGCACCGTGCCCTCGTAGATCTTGCCCACCTCGACCTCGGCGGTGATGGCCAGGATGCGCTTCTTGGCCACTTCGGCGGCGTCGGAATTGACCGAGGCGATGGTGATCGAGCCGTCGTCCTCGATGTCGATCACCGTGCCGGTCTCCTCGGTCAGCGCGCGGATCACGGCGCCGCCCTTGCCGATCACGTCGCGGATCTTCTCCGGATTGATCTTCATGGTGAGCAGGCGCGGCGCGTAGGTGGACACTTCGCCGCGGTGGGACGCCAACGAATCCTTCATGATGCCCAGGATGTGCATGCGACCTTCCCTGGCCTGGTCCAGCGCCACGCGCATGATCTCCTTGGTGATGCCCTGGATCTTGATGTCCATCTGCAGCGCGGTGATGCCGTTGTCGGTGCCGGCCACCTTGAAGTCCATGTCGCCCAGATGATCCTCGTCGCCCAGGATGTCGGTCAGCACGGCAAAGCGGTTGCCGTCCTTGATCAGGCCCATCGCGATGCCGGCGACATGGGCCTTGAGCGGCACGCCGGCGTCCATCAGCGCGAGCGAGGTGCCGCAGACGCTGGCCATGGAGCTGGAGCCGTTGGACTCGGTGACTTCCGACACCACGCGAATGGAATAGTTGAAGTCTTCCTGTGCCGGCAGCGCAGCGACGATGGCGCGCTTGGCGAGCTTGCCGTGGCCGATCTCGCGCCGCTTCGGCGAGCCGATCCGGCCGGTCTCGCCGGTGGCGAAGGGCGGCATGTTGTAGTGGAGCATGAAGCGCTCCTTGTACTCGCCGGCCAGCGCGTCGATGATCTGCTCGTCGCGACCGGTGCCCAGCGTGGCGATCACCAGCGCCTGAGTCTCGCCGCGGGTGAACAGCGCCGAGCCGTGGGTGCGCGGCAGCACGCTGTGGCGGATGGTGATCGGGCGCACGGTGCGCGTGTCGCGGCCGTCGATGCGCGGCTCGCCGTCGAGGATCTGGGTGCGCACGATCTTCGCTTCCAGGTCGAAGAAGATGTTCTTGACGGTGTTGGCGTCGGGCGCGCCCTCGCCCGCCCCCAGCGCCTCGACGGCACGGTCGCGGATCTCGTCCACGCGCACGGTGCGCGCCTGCTTCTGGGTGATGCGGTAGGCATCGCGCAGGTCGGCTTCCACCATCTGCGCCACGCGGGCGATGAGCGCCTCGTCGCGGGCCGGCGGCTGCCACGGCCGCTCGGGCTTGCCGGCCACTTCCACCAGCTCGTTGATGGCCTTGATGGCGGTCTGCATCTGCTCATGGCCGTACACCACGGCGCCGAGCATCACGTCCTCGGACAGTTGCTTGGCCTCGGACTCCACCATCAGCACCGCGCTGGCGGTGCCGGCGACCACCAGATTGAGATCGCTCTCCTTGATCTGCGCCTGGGTCGGGTTGAGCACGTACTGGCCGTCCATGTAGCCGACGCGGGCCGCGCCTATGGGGCCGTTGAAGGGTAGCCCCGAGATCGCCAGCGCGGCCGACACGCCGATCAGCGCCGGGATGTCGGCGTCGATGTCCGGATTCAGCGACAGCACGATGGCCACCACCTGGACCTCGTTGTAGAAGCCGTCCGGAAACAGCGGGCGGATCGGCCGGTCGATCAGGCGCGAGGTCAGCGTCTCCTTCTCCGAAGGCCGTCCTTCGCGCTTGAAGAAGCCGCCGGGAATGCGGCCCGCAGCGTAGGTCTTCTCGACGTAATCGACGGTGAGGGGGAAGAAATCCTGCCCCGGCCGCATGTCGCGGGCGGCGACGACGGTGGCGAGCACCACGGTGTCGTCCATGTTAACCATGACGGCGCCATGAGCCTGGCGGGCGATCTCGCCGGTCTCGAGGGTTACGGTGTGGGCGCCGTAGGCAAAGGTCTTCTTGATCGCGTTAAGCAAGGGAATGTCCTCTCGATAGATCGGCGGCGGGGTGCATGCCGCTGGCGGAAGCCCTCACCCCTAGCTGCCGGACCGGCCCGCTCGGGCCAGAAAAAACAAAACCGGCGCTGCCTTCCGTGCTGGCGCCGGTGTGATGAAGGATGCCCGCGACGACCTGGGTCGGGCAATCCACGAGTCGCTTTGCCTTGGTTCCGGGCGTCTGCCCGAATTACTTGCGCAGGCCCAGGCGCTCGATCAGCGAACGGTAGCGATCGGCGTTGGTGCGCTTGAGGTAGTCGAGCATCTTGCGCCGCTGGCTCACCATCTTGAGCAGCCCCCGACGGGAGTGGTGATCCTTGACGTGCTCCTTGAAATGGCCGGTCAGGCCATTGATGCGCGCGGTGAGTAGCGCGACCTGCACTTCAGGCGAGCCGGTGTCGCCACTTTTCAGTTGGTACTTGCCGACGATCTGGGACTTTTCAGCGGAAGGAATCATTGCGAACTCGACGGTTGATCTTGGGAAAGGGCGGGATTATACCGGTTTCGGCCGCCGCGTCTCAAGGCATGCTTCAGACCGGCCGGACTGGCCTGCCACGCATGGCGACCGACGGTGAAAGCCGCTACCATTTCGGCCTTTGCCCCCCGCGCCCTATGAACCTCCTTCGCGCCCTCGGGACGGTCAGCAGCTTGACCCTGCTGTCGCGCATCACGGGCTTCGTGCGCGACTTCATCATCGCGCGGACCTTCGGCGCCGGGATGACGACCGACGCCTTCTTCGTCGCCTTCAAGCTGCCCAATCTGCTGCGCCGGTTGTTCGCCGAAGGGGCGTTCTCCCAGGCCTTCGTTCCCATCTTGGCCGAATACCGGGAACGCCACGGGGCGGAACCGACGCGGGTGCTGGTCGATCACGTCGCCACGCTGCTGGGGCTGGCGGTGCTGGTGGTGTCGGCCATCGGCGTGGTGGCAGCGCCGCTGGTGATCTACGTCTCGGCACCGGGCTTCAGCGCCGAGCCCGACAAGTTCGCCCTCACAATAGAACTGCTGCGGGTGACCTTCCCCTACATCCTGTTCATGTCTCTGGTGGCGCTGGCCGGCGGCGTGCTCAACACCTGGAGCCGGTTCTCGGTGCCGGCGTTCACGCCGGTTCTGCTCAACCTCTCCTTCATAGTCATGGCGCTTTTCGCGGCGCCATACTTCGACCCGCCGGTGATGGCGCTGGCCTGGGCGGTGTTCCTCGGCGGCCTGCTGCAACTGACTTTCCAACTGCCTTTCCTGGCGCGCATCGGCATGCTGCCGCGCTTTTCGCTGTCGCTGGCGGACCCGGCGGTGCGCCGCATCCTCAAGCTGATGGCTCCCGCCGCCCTGGGGGTGTCGATCTCCCAGGTGTCGCTGGTGATCAACAACATCTTCGCCTCCTTCCTCGAAAACGGCAGCGTGTCCTGGCTCTACTACGCCGACCGGCTGATGGAATTCCCCTCCGGGCTGCTGGGCGCGGCGCTGGGCACCATCCTGCTGCCCAGCCTGTCGCGCAGCCACGCCAAGGGCAATCAGGCGGAGTTCTCGGCGCTGCTGGACTGGGGACTGCGCCTCGCCTTCCTGCTCACCGCCCCGGCGGCACTGGCGCTGGCGATCCTGGCGGTGCCGCTGATCGCCACCCTGTTCATGCACGGGGCATTCTCGCCGGCGGACGTGATGCAAACGCGCAGCGCGCTGGTGGCCTATTCGGTCGGGTTGATCGGGCTGATCCTGGTGAAGATCCTCGCCCCCGGCTTCTATTCGCGCCAGGACATCCGCACCCCGGTGAAGATCGGCCTCGTGACCCTGGCGGTGACCCAGCTCATGAACCTCGCCCTGGTGGGGCCGCTGGCCCACGCGGGACTGGCCCTGTCGATAGGCCTTGCCTCCTGCCTCAACGCCGGCCTGCTGTTCCGCGGGCTGCGCAAGCGCGGCGCCTACGTCGCGGCGCCGGGCTGGGGCCGCTTCGGCCTGAGGCTCGCGGCGGCGCTGGCGGTGATGGGGCTGGTACTATGGTTCGCTGCCGGTCCCGACAAGCTATGGCTCGCCGCGGGCAGCGGCGAGCGGGTGCTGCGCATCACCGGGGTGGTCGCCCTCGGAGGTGCCGTCTATTTCGGAACCCTGTTCGCCCTGGGTTTGCGGCTGCGGGACTTCCGGCGCCGCGGCGCCGAGTGACATCGACTTCGAGAGGAACACCATGCAACTCACCAGCCAGAGCTTCGCCGACAAGCAGCCCATTCCCGGCGAGTTCGCCTTCTGCATCCCTGCCGAGACCGGCCATGTGTGCCTCGGCGCCAATCGCAATCCCCAGCTCGCGTGGACGGGCCTTCCTCCGGGGACGAAGTCGCTGGCGCTGATCTGCCACGATCCGGACGTGCCCAGCCGCGGCGACGATGTGAATCAGGAAGGCCGGATCGTGCCCGCCAGCCTGCCGCGGGTGGACTTCTTCCACTGGGTGCTGGTGGATCTGCCGCCGGCGCCGGCGCAAATCGCGGCGGGCGAATTCAGCACCGGCGCGACACCCCGCGGCAAGGCAGGCCCGGCGGGCCCGAACGGCACGCGCCAGGGCATCAACGACTATACGAACTGGTTTTCCGGCGACAAGGACATGGCGGGCAACTACCACGGCTACGACGGCCCCTGCCCTCCCTGGAACGACGCGATCCCTCACCGCTACGTGTTTACGCTCTACGCGCTGGACATCGCGCGCTGTCCGGTTGAGGGAAGTTTCACCGGCGGTGAGCTGCGGGCGGCGATCCACGGCCACGTGCTGGGCGAGGCGCAGCTCACGGGGCGCTACACCCTGAACCCCGCCGTGTCGCTGTAACTGACTTTCGCGGCGTTCAGCGGATTGCGGTGCCGAGCGCGGCCTGCGTCGCGCTCCATGCGCCGCACAGGGCGCCTACCAGCGCGTCGGCCCGGGACAGGTCGCCGGCGCGGGAGTCCTGCTCGAGTATCCGGCAAAGCTGGGCCAGTTGCGCCGCGCCCATGCTGGCACTGGCCGACTTGAGGGTGTGGGCGGCAACGGCCAGGGCGCGAGCATCGCGCTGCGCCCACGCCGCCTCGATGGCGGCGACGTGCCTGGGGGCGTCGTCCAGGTACAGGCCAACGACGCGCGCAAGCAATTCGGGCGTATCGTCTCCGGCCAGTTCGCGGATGACGTCGAGCGCCCGCGCATCGACCACCGGCGCGTCAGGTATGCGCAACCCGCCGGCATTGGTTTCGCCGGCGGCAGCAATCACGGGCGGGCACCCGATGCCGCGTGAGTCCTCGGCGCATCCTCCGCCACGGTCACCCGGTTGCGTCCTCCCTGCTTGGAGGCATAAAGGGCACGGTCCGCGCGCCCGATGAAGTCGACCGCCGACTCGCCGGGGCAGCAACTCGCGAGCCCGATCGACACGCTGATGTTCCCCACGGTCTCGTCGCTGTCGATGCGCTTGACGCGGCCGCCGGCGATCGTCGCGCGCAGCGTTTCGGCAAGCCCGGCAGCGCCCTGCAGCGGCGTTCCGGGCAGCAGCACCGCGAACTCTTCCCCGCCGTAGCGGGCGGCGGTGTCCTTGCCTTTCACATTCGCCTTCAGCACCTGGCCGATGCCGCGCAGCACCTTGTCGCCAAACAGATGACCGTAGGTGTCGTTGATGCGCTTGAAAAAGTCGATGTCGAGCATCAACAGGCACGGGGCGGAGGCGCCGGCTTCCATCGGCCGAAGGCAGTCGGCCATCGCCAGGTCGAAGCCCTTGCGGTTGGTCAGCCCCGTCAGTGCATCGACCAGCGCCTCTTCCCGGGCCCGCAGCACCTCCCGCTTCAATTGCTCCGCCTCCTGCATGCTCTGCTCCAGCCGCGACCGCAGCAAACCGATCGACTGCTGCATGTCGCGCGTATCCTGCAGGACGCTCTCTACACCCTCCAACGCCCCATCGCCCTCCTCGCGCGGCTGCGTCAGCGCCTCGCTCAAGCGTTCCAGGGCGAAGCCGAAGCGCGACGCCCGGTCCCCCGCCTGGGCTGCCGAATCGGACACGCCATCGACGATGCGCTGCACCTTGCTGCTGATTCGCTGCGCCGCCGCCTCGTCAATCTCGGCAATGTGCTTGTCGTAAATCGCGTAGATGGCTTCGTCATCGAGCCGCACGCCGCCACGCTCGATCGCGTCGAGCTCCGCGGTAAGCGCGGGGTTGATCCCGGCGGCGTATTCGTACCACACCGCAAAACTCACCGGATGCAAGCCCGCACCGTGGCGCCCCATATGCTGCAGGGCAAGCCTCAGGCATTCGGCGCTCTGGCCGCGGGTTTCGCGAAATCTCATCTGGAATTCTCCGAATTGCACGTCACCGGTGTCTGTCTCGCAATCATGGCACGCACGGGGCGGAAACCGGCGCACCGCCCCCCGCGGCGATGCATCCCTGCCGCAACAGATTCTCCATCTTCTCGGGCGGCACCGGCGGGCTGAACAGGTAGCCCTGCAGCTTGCCACAGCAGGCCCGGCACAGGAAATCGCGCTGTTCGGGCGTTTCAACACCTTCGGCGATGACGTCCAGGTCGAGACTGTGGGCCATGGCGATGATCGCGGTCGTGATCGCCGCATCGTTGGCCGAATGCGGCAAACCGCGCACGAAGCTCTGGTCGATCTTCAACATGCCTATCGGGAAGCGCTTGACGTAGGCCATCGACGAATAGCCGGTGCCGAAATCGTCGATCGAGAAATGCACGCCGATCGAGCGTAACTGATGCAAGCCCTCGATGCGCTGCGCTTCCGGGTCCATCAAGATGCTCTCGGTGAGTTCGAGTTCGAGCATGTCGCCGCGAATGCCGGCTTCTCTGACGATGGACGAGACGACACCGATGAAGTCGGGCGCGCGAAGCTGGCATGCCGAAAGATTGACGGCCACCCGCGGCGTCGCGATGCCGGCCTGCTGCCAGGCTCGCACCTGGCGGCAGGCTTCGCGGATTACCCACTCGCCCAGCGGAACGATCAGTCCGCTGTCCTCGGCCACCGGAATGAAATCCGCTGGCGAAACCATACCCCGCTCCGGATGCTGCCAGCGGATCAGGGCCTCCATGCCCACGATGCCGCCGTCTCCGGCATTGACCTGAGGCTGATAGAAGAGGCGGAAATCGCCGCGCTCCAGGCTCTTGCGGATTTCGTTCTCCAGGGTGAGGCGCGCCATCGCCTTGGTGGTCAGGCTCTTGCTGTACATCTGCCAGTTGTTTCGGCCCTTGTCCTTGGCGTGATACATGGCCGTGTCTGCGTGCTTGAGCAGCGTCGCCGCGTCGCCCCCGTCGTCGGGGAAGACGGCGATGCCGATGCTCGATGTCACGGTGATTTCCTCGGAACCGATCCTGAAAGGCTGGCACAGCATCGACTGGACGCGCTGGGCGATGGATTTCACCACCTGCACGTCCTCTATGTCCGGCAGCACCACCGTGAACTCGTCGCCGCCGAGACGTGCAAAATGCAGCGTGCCCTCGTCCAGCGCCGGCCGCGACACGATGTCCCCGGCGCGCAGCTTGTCTCTCAGCCGCTCCGCCACCGCCTGCAGCAGGTAGTCCCCGGCGCTGTGGCCCAAGGTGTCGTTGATGCGCTTGAACCCGTCCAGATCGAGGAACAGCAGCGCCAGTTGCCGGTTGTCGCGCCGTGCCCGCAGCAGCTCGCGGTCGAGCCGCTCGATGAAGTGCTGGCGGTTGGGCATCCCGGTCAGGGTGTCGAAGTAGGCAAGGCGCCGGATCTTTTCTTCGTTCAGCTTCTGCAGGGTGATGTCGCGCACCACCGCGACGACCTTTTCGGAGCCGCTCGGCGCAACACGCGCCTCGTAGTGATGCACACCGTCCTGCATCGGCAGCTTGTACATCACCGATTGCAGATCGCCCTTGTCGAGCGCCGCCACGATTCCGTGCCGCAGCATCTCGGCGACATCTGCCGGAAGCACCTCGGTGCAGCCACGCCCCAGGAACTCTTCGGGGGGAGCGAAGGGTGCCGTCCCGAATCCTTCCTTGTAGTCGAGAAAAACGCCGCTCCGGTCCATCAGGAAGATCATGTCCGGCATCGCCCGCACAATGGCCGCCTGCTTTTCCTCCAGTTCGCGCAGGCTGCGCGCGGCCTGGGCCGACCTGAGCACATAGCGCGCCCGATGTCCCAGGATCGGCCAGTTGATGGGTTTGGAAATGAAGTCGTTGGCGCCCAATTCGTAGGCCAGGTTGATCGAGTCGAGATCGTCCATCCCGGTCACCATGATCACCGGCACTTCGGTCGCGTCCCAGCGCCTGCGAATGCGACGGCAAACCTCGAAGCCATCGATGCCCGGCATGTCAACATCGAGCAGGACGAGATCCGGATGCGGCTCGACCAGCAGCTCCAGCGCACTTTCCCCGTCTTCCGCCGCCATGACATCGAACTCGAACTGCGCGAGGGTCTCCCGCTCGAGCATGCGCATCACCGGATCGTCGTCGACGACCAGCGCCTTCGGTAGCCGCGTGGGTCTAGGCGAGCGCATGTTCGATGCCTGCTGTCTTCAGGGCTTCGAGGGCGCCGGTCACCCGTTCCAGTTCTGCCTGCGCCGCAGCGACCAGCGGCAGGGCGCCATCGACGCTGCCGCCGCGACCGATGGCCTCGATCTGTTTGCACAATGCCGCTAGTGCGTCGGCGCCGACGTTTGCACTGCTCGATTTCATGGCGTGCGCCGCCTTGCGCAGCGCCTCCGCGTCTTGGTCCTCGACAGCGCGCCGCACGTGCGCGACGCGCTCAGGCGCATCGGCGAGGTAGGCCCGAATCACCTTGTCGACCAGGGCCGCCCCATTGGAGCCCGGCAGATGCCGGATCGAATCCAAGGCCTTCGGATTGATCGGCCCGTCCCCCGGCGCAGCCGGCACCGCGGCCGCGGGCTGAGTCCTCACTGCCGTGGGGGCATGAATTTCGGGTGGCAAAGGGGAACGGCTCCCGGTCGAGGCTGCGGCCATCCAGCGCTGCAGGATCACCGACAACTGCTCGCGGGTGAAAGGCTTGCTCAGATAGTCATCCATCCCCGCCGCGATGCACCGCTCGCGGTCCCCTTCGACGGCATTGGCCGTCAGGGCGATCACCGGTAGCGTGCGGCGCACGCTGCCCACGTGCTGGCGGCGGCGGATTTCGGCGGTGGCCTCGAAACCGTCCATCTCGGGCATCTGGCAGTCCATCAGCACCAGGTCGAAGGTTTCGCGTGAGACCTGTTCCAGCGCCGCCAGTCCATTGCCGACCATGCTGTAGGCGACGCCGAGGGACTCCAGCATGGCCGCCGCCACCTGCTGGTTGACCGCGTTGTCTTCGGCCACCAGCACCCGGCCGCCAAGACGCCCCGGCTCCCACTCCGGCACAGGGGATGGCTCGCTGACCGAGACGACGCGCCGCAGCGACATGGCGGTCGAAATGGCATCGAACAGGTCGGACTGGCGCACCGGCTTGGTCAGGTAGTAATCGATGGGCGCCGCGCGCCGCTGCGGGTGATCGGAACTGACGCTCACCGACGACAGCATCACCAGGGGCGTTGCGGCAAAGCGCGGATCCGCCTTGATCCGCTGCGCCAGCTCGAAGCCATCCATCTCCGGCATGTGCAGATCCAGGATCGCCAGGTCGAAGGGTTTGCCGCGGGACATGGCATGCTCCAGCTCCTCCAGCGCAAGCGCGCCGCCTTCGACACCGTTGTAGTACATCGACCAGCCGATGATCTGGTGCTCCAGGATCTCGCGGTTGGTGGCGTTGTCATCCACCACCAATACCCGCAGGCCTTTGAGCCGCTCAGCCATGTCGATCACGGTGCGCGCATCCGCGTCCTGCTTGATGAACGGGATCTCGATCCAGAACACCGAGCCGCGTCCCGGCTCGCTCTCCAGGCCGATCTGGCCGTGCATCATCTCCGCCAGCCGCTTGGCGATGGCCAGCCCCAGACCGGTGCCGCCGTAGCGACGCGTCGTCGAGCTGTCGGCCTGAGCGAAGGCGCTGAACACGCGCGTCTGGGCCGCCTCGTCGATACCGATGCCAGTGTCCTGAACCTCGAAACGGAAGCGCGCCTGCTGCGGGTTCTCGTACAAGAGTCTGGCGCGGACGACGACCTCGCCGCGGCTGGTGAATTTGACGGCATTGTTGACCAGGTTGGTCAGGATCTGGCGCACTCGCACCGGATCACCCTTCAACGCAACCGGAACGTCGTGGGGAACCGCGCACACCATCTCCAGCCCCTTGGCCTCGGCGGGGCGGGCGAACATGTAGCCGACATCCTCGACGAGCTGGCGCAGGCTGAAGTTGATGCTCTCGATCTCCAGCTTGCCCGCCTCGATCTTGGAGAAGTCGAGGATGTCGTTGATGATGCTGAGCAGGTGCTCGCCGGACTGATACACGGCATCGGAGAAACGACGCTGCTGCGCGCTCAGCGGGGTTCCCCGCAGCAGCTCGGTCATGCCGAGGATGCCGTTCATCGGCGTGCGAATCTCGTGGCTCATGGTGGCCAGGAATTCGCTCTTTGCCCGGCTGCCCGCCTCGGCGAGATCCTTGGCCCTGCGCAGTTCCGCGGTGCGCGCTTCGACTTCCCGTTCCAGTTCGTCACGGTGCGCCGCGAGGCGCCGGTCACGCTCCTGTATCTGTTCCAGCATCGCGTTGAAACCGGCTGCAAGCTCGCCGATCTCGTCCGCGGATTCGATCGGCGCGCGGGCGGCGTAATCGCCTTGGCGCGACACCTGCCCCATCAGCTCGACCAGGTGCGACACCGGCAGCGTGATCGCCCGGTTGAGGCGCGACAGCAGCGCCAGGGAAACCACCAGCGCCGCCACGATGACGGCGGCAAAGGCCCCGGCGTGCCACAGGATATGGGAGTAGAGCCCGTCCAGGTCGAAGCGCAGCGCCACCGTGCCGATGGTCTTGCCGTCCTGCGTCACCGGCCGGGCGACATCCAGGGTGGCCAGCGTCAGTTCGTAGCCGGGGTCAGGTCGCCCCTCGATGTCCGGTCCGGCATAGGAAACCGCGCGATAGCTGGCCAGGCGCTTGCCCTGTTCGTTCCACAGGGCGGCGAAGGACAAATGGGCTTCCCTGTCCAGCGAATCGAGCAGGTCCCTGGCTGCCTGGGCATCGTCGAACACCAGGGCGCTGGCACTGTTGCGCCCGATCAGCTGCGCCTTGGCCTGCCCCTGCTCGATCATCTCGGCGCTATGCTGAATGTAGTTGTAGACCGTCAGCAACAGGGTCGTGACCAGAAAGGCACTGCCTATCGTGAGCAGATTGATGCGCCGCAGTTTGTCCTTGATCGAACCCGCTCTGAGTAGTCGCCTAAGCACCTTACCACCTCCTGATCGGGCTTAACGTCACGCACCGGGCGCTCCTGAAGGCAACGTCCGGCCGGCGGCGCACCCTCACGGCTTCGCCCCTGGCGAACCCCTTACGCTTCGCGCCAGCTTGAGCAATTGGGAACTCAGGCGCAGGTTGGCGCCACGCGCCGCGTCCAGGTTCGCATCGAAGCGCATGCGGTTGTCTGCAAGGAACAGGCCGAGCATGCCTCCGGACTCGACGAACTGCTCGGCGTCACCAACGGTGAGGATGGGTTGGTCCTTGACGGCGCGCAGCCAATCGCCGACGGCGCGATCGCGTTCAGTCACCACCAGTACCCAGCAGCCAAGCGCTTCGGCCCGGGTCCCGACCCAGCGCACTTCCACGGTACGTCCCTGAACGCTCTTGCCGGCCAGCGCGGCATAGGCGTCGCGAGCGGCGGTACGCTCGCCGGTCACGCAAAGCGCCAGTTTTCCGCTCTGATCGGCTAGGCGTTCGGCGGGCCACTCGGTGAACTTGGTGAAGTTCAGGGCGAACGCCGCCTTGAGGTTGTCGTCCGACACCGGGTTCTGGGCGTACAGAACTTGGCAGGCCAGTGACGCAAGCACCGCGGCTGCGACCAGCCTTGACGCGGCCGCGCGAAGCAGGCTGCAACTGCGGCGTTTCGGGCAGGCGCTCGATTGCATGATCGATCCGCCCACTCAGAACCAGTACTGCAGCTTGAAGCGGAAGCTGCGCCCGTCCTGCTCGATGCCCACCCGCTGCGGCAGGGCCGGTTCGAGGGCGACCGGATCGACATACTTGCGGTCGAACAGGTTGTAGACGCTCAACGAGGCTTCGAGTCCGCGCCTGTCCGACGGATAAAGCAGCGTCAGGTTGACCACGCCGAACCCGGCGACTTCGCCCTGCTCCGACTTGCGCGGACCGGTCGCCAGTCCTTCCAGCCCCAGCCGCAGCGGCACAACCTGCAGCGGCACGGCAAGATTCAGCTTGGCCTGCCGCTGCAGCGCGCCGAGCGGTGCGCTGCCGTCGTCGGTGCGCGCATTACCCGCCACCAGGGACGCCCGCAGCCGCGCGCCCGCTTCCCACAGGTGCTCCAGTTCCGCCTCGACGCCGTCGCCACTCACGGCCGGCCCGTTGCGGAACTGGAATGCGCCGCTCACAGCTTCCGTTTCCTGTCCCAGTACGCGATCGACGCGGTAGTGGTAGAGCGAGCCGAGGATCCGGGTCTTCGGGGCCAGATAATGCTCGAACAATGCCTCGATGTTCTGCGCCCGCTCCGGGGCGAGATCGGGGTTGGGGATCTGCTCGCCGGGGAAGCTGTAGAGCCGCTCGTAGGCACTGGGGTTGCGATAGCCGGCGCCATAGACCAGCTTCCAGACCGTCGCCTCCGAGGGCCTGTAGATCGCCGCCAGACGTGGGCTCCACTGGGCACTCAGACCGGTGTGCTGGTCCACCCGCAGGCTGGCGGCAAGGGTCAGCTCGCTGCTCAGCGCGTACTCGTCCTCGGCATAGATGCCGATGCGGTTGCTCTTGCTGGTCGAACTCGGCCTGCAGGTCGTAGGGGTCGTTGTAGTAATTGCGCTGATCCTGGCGGTAGTTGCGCTGGTACTCGGCGCCCAACAGCAACTGGTGGTTGGCGGCGAGCCGGCTCTTGAGCCGGACTTCACCGCCCCACCAGGCGCCGCGCGCGCTGTCGTCGTTCAGCAGGCGCGGCGGCGGATCGATCAGATAATGAGCTGTGTAGCCGTACTGGCCCAGAAACAACCGGGCAGCCAGTTCGTGCCCCGGCGCGAGCTCGCGGTAGTAGGACAGGTTGGCGTATTCGTAGGCATCGCGCAGCCAGTTGCCCGCGTCGTTGAACGCCGCGCCGAAGAAGCCGACGGCGTTGCCCTTGGTGCGGCGGCTGGCGCCGAAGCTCAGGCTGAGATTGCCGAGGTCGAACTTTCCGAGGAAGCTGTGTCCGTACTCGTAGTCCGTGCCGCTGGTATGGCCCGAGTTGTTCTCCGGCTGGTCGAACTCGGGAACGTACAGGTCTGAACCGTCAACGTCCTTCACCGTTGCCGAGAGCAGCAGTTGGGCGCCGTTGTCGAGCACCTTGCCCAGGGTCGCACGGCCCTGCCGATAGCCGGAACTGCCAATGCCGGCCGCGACTTCCATGCCCGACACCGAGCTGGCGGAGCGGGTGACGATATTCACCACGCCCAGCACCGAATTGCCTCCGTAGAGCGCCGAAGCCGGACCGCGCAGCACTTCGACGCGTTCGATCAGGTCGACATCGAGGCCCAGATCGCCGCCGATGAAGCCCGTGTCATAGATGTTGTCATTCACGCGATAGCCGTCGATGAGCACGGTCAGCCCGGTGTTGTAGTCGCCGGAGCGGGAGAATCCGCGCACACCGACGTACTCGTAGACCCGGTCGTAGCGCACGTCGATACCGCGCACGCTGCGCAGGACTTCCGCCACCGTGCGGTAGCCGAACTGCTTGATCTCCTGCGCCGTGATGGTGGTGACCGCCGCCGGCGAACCGGTGATGCGCTGGGAGAACCGGGACGCCGCGTACACCTCAACGTCCAGCAGGCGCTCCAGCGGCAGCGCCGAGAGATCGGGTTGGGCCGCCACAGGGCTGGGGACGAGGATGGTCAGCGCGAGGATCGCGCCTAAGGCCAGCGCACGGCGCCTGCCGCGAATCCGTGCCCACCTGTCCGGCTGACTCTGGCTCATTGCGTGCGGGTGCCTCATGTGCCTGGGGCGCGCCAGCTTGCGGCGGGCGCGACGAGCGCGACTTCCTTGCGATGGAGTCGATTACGGGCTATTCACTCGGAATCTTGACTCCCACCGGCGGCGGCGCGCGAAACCGGGGGCCGAAGCATCGTCCTGACTCATGGTGGGGTCCACCTGGCTCAGCGGTTCGGTGCCGCAGCGTCCGTTACCAGGCGCGCCAGTTTCAGCACTTGCGAGCTGAGCTTGAGTCCGGCGCGCTGGGCCGCCTCCTGATTGATTTCGAAACGCAGCTTGTCGCCCTCGGTGAACAGGCCGATGACGCCGCCCGCGGCGGCGAAACCCTCGGCCTCCCCCACGGTGAGGACCGGCGCGTTGCGCACGCTGCGCAACCACGGTGCCAGGCCTTCGCGACCGGTAAGCACGAGTATCTGGCAGCCGGCCGCATCCTCCGGACGCGTCAGCGTGCGCATTTCCACCGGCTTGCCCCGCACCGGCGGTTTGGCATCGAGGGCCATGACAGCCCTGGAAAAACCTTCGTTCCCTGGGCTGACACACACCCGCAATTGGGTCGCCTTGCTCCACAACTCCTCGGGCCAGTCGGTAAACTTGGCGAAGTTGTAGACGAAGGCGGCCTTGAGGGCATTCTCGTCGGCGGGCGTAGGCTGCGCCCGGGCGGGTCCGAATCCGCCCGCCGCCAGCGCCAGCGCCAGGCCGACGAGCGCCACCCAGGCCCGCTTCGTCGCTGCCCGCGCATGACGCTCGCGCCGCCGCAGATCGAACACCGCGCCTGCCATGCTCAGAAGTGATAAACGGCCTTGAGGCGGAAAGTGCGTCCGTCCTGCTCGAAGCGGTCGCGGGTGGGCACATCGGGGTCGAAGGCCGCCGGATCGAAGTATTCGCGATCGAACAGGTTCACCAGCGAAGCCGACCACTCCCAACCCGACCCATTGCTCGGCCGCGACAGGGTGAGGTTCACCACCCCGAAGCCCGGCACCGTGCCCGCATCGGTGTTGCGGCTGCTCATCCACTGGCCTTCGGCGCCTGCGCGCAGGCTCCACCAGGGCAGAGGCGCCGACGCATTCAGCTTGAACTGGGCGCGCGGCGAGTTGGTGAGCTGGGCGTCCTCTTCATCGCGGGTGCGCTGCAGGTCGAGGCTGGCGCGCAGCCGCGCGCCGTTGCTCCACTGGTGCTCGGCCTCCAGCTCCAGCCCGCTGGCGGTCACGGCGCCGACGTTCTGGTATTGAAGCAGGCCGCTGTCCGCTTCGACCACCTGGTCGATCAGCTCCTCGATGCGATAGACGTAGGCGGTGGCGAGCAGCCGCGTCTGCTTCGACAGATAGTGCTCGATGCCCGCCTCCCAGGTCTTGATGTTTTCCGGCAGCAACGCGGCGTTGGCGATCTGCGAGTCGGGGAAGGTATAGAAGGTCTCGTAAGCATTGGGCGCACGGAAGGCGCTCCCGTAGAGGGCCTTGGCCACCGTCTGCTCCGACAGCCGATACACCAGGCCGACGCGCGGACTGAACTCGCCGTCCTGCGCCGTGACCTTGTCGTAGCGCGCCCCCAGCATGACCTTCAGCGCTTCGGTCCACTGGTAGTTGCTTTCGGCGAAGATGCCGGCCCGGTCGGTGCGGCGCCGGTCGTCAAGATAGAGGAAGTACGGATCGTCGTCGTAGTTCGACTGGTTCTGGCGGTAGTTCTTCTGGTATTCGATGCCGGTCACCAGCTTGTGCTTCGCCGACAGGTCGCTCACCAGTTTCAGCTCGGCGCCCCACCAGTTGCCGCGCGCATTGTCGTGATTCAGGACGTTGGGATCGTCCTCCAGCTCGCCGGCAAAGGCGCTGGGGCCGTGGTAGGCATAGTCGGCCCAGAACAGCCGGCCTGAGAGCTGGTGCCCGGGGGCGAGGTCGCGGTAGTAGCTCAGATCGACGAAAGCCTGGGAATCGACGGTGGCGTTGGCGGGGTCGTTGAACAGCGTGCCGAAGGAGCCGCTGGGCATGCCCTTTTCGCGCCGGCTGGCGGCGGCCGTGAGCTTGAGGCCCTCGAAGGAAAGCCGCAGGAACGCCCGGCCGTTGCGGGCGAAGTCCTTGTCGGTATGGCCGGAATTGGTTGCCGGATCGTCGAACTCGGGGAAGTACAGGTCGGGGCCATCGGAATCCATGCCGGAAACCGAGGCAACCAGCTCGGCGCCGTTGCCGTAGCGCTTGCCGTAGCTGACGCGGCCTTCGCGGGTATTGAAGCTGCCATAGCGCACACCGACCTCGGCGCCGTCGATCTGGGTGGCGCTTCGGGTGACGATGTTGATCACGCCGAACAGGGCATTGCCGCCATAGACCGAGGAGCCCGGTCCGCGCACGATCTCGATGCGCTCCACCATATCGAGATCGAGCACGGCCTCGCTGCCGACGTAGGCCATGTCGTAGAGCGGATCGTTGGTGCGGTAGCCGTCGATCAGCAGCAGCAGGCGCGAGTTGTAGTCCTGGGGCCGGGCAAAGCCGCGCACACCGACGTAATCGTAGGCGCGGTCGTAATGCACGAAGAAGCCGCGCTGGCTGCGCAGCACGTCGGCCAGCGTGCGCCAGCCGTAGGTCTGGATGTCCTCGCGGGTGACGACGGTGACCGCGGCCGGCGAATCGGAGGATCTTCTGTTCGAACTTCGAGGCGCTGGCGATGGGGACGTCGAGCAGCTGCTCCAGCGACAGCTCGGTGAGGTCCGCGGCGGCGAGCGCGCCCTGCGGGCCGAAGGCCAGAGTGAGCGCCAGAACTGCGGCGCGCACTGGCCACTGAGGCCGCTGCGGCCGAGAGACTCGCGGGGCGGTGATGATGCGGCGTGGATCGTTCATGGGCGCCTCTCCTTCGCTGAGAAGCCAGGCGAGGCGCTCCCTGCTCGCGGCGCCGTCATCGCCTTGGGCTGTCAGCCCTCCCTTACGGCCTGCGCGCGCCGAAGCTTGAGCTGTGGCGGGCAGATCCAAAGCGTCTTCTTCGGCTTCGCACAAAGTTCGATTTATGGCTGCAATCCCCTCCTGCGCACCAGCACCGACAGAAAGCCTGGACAAACGGGGGCGACCATGTAGGGATAACCCTGGTCCGGCGTACCATCACGCCGCTCGAACCTCACGCGATAACCCGTCCGCTGAATCGGGGCAACGCCACTTTTCCTTCCGGCCACCCGGATTCCCGAAGCGAGCTTGCGTGCTTCGACAGCCATTGGGAAGCCGGTGACGTGCTTGCCGATGGCAGGGTTACCGTCGGCGCCGCTTGCCGTCTGGGACGAATGTGTTGCATCGGCGTAGCACTACGACGACGACATCATGCCTGCGGTATGCGGGGCACTCCGCTTCGGGCCGGTCGGACCGCCGGGAGTCACTGCTGGGTGAATTCGAAGCCCGGCGTGCCGATTCACGCCACCCCGCCTGTAATGCCAAAAACCCTATTGTCACCACGGAAATCGGCGACTACACTCTGCTCCGACATTGCGCTTTCCGGCGGCATTTCATGGAACGGCGTCTGACCGAAACCCGGGATCGTTGAACGGTTCGTCCCGGCAAGCGCCTGCCCCAGCACTTCTGGCGGCGTCGACCACCCGAATTACCGCGGCAACCAGCAGCCAGAGGGCGTGAAGCCGACTCGTGCTTTCGGATTGGCCACTCGTCTTCCCTTAACAGATCGCCTGCCGCAAAGCAGGTCAATAAAGGAGTGCGACAAATGCCTTTGATCATGCATGGCAATTGGACGGTATCAGTCAAGGCGAAGCAGGCAGCCTTCGCTCAACGCTTCATCGTCAATGGGGCGACCCACGGCAACGGCACCTACGATGTGCCCCATGTGCCGGTCAGTGTGACCGGCAGCACCTGGTCGCTGCGCATCCAGAGCGACCCGGGCGGTTCATCCTGGGCCGACTCGGAGTACCAGATCACCTTCCCGGTCAAGGTCGGCACGCAGTACCAGTTCGACCTGCAATCCAACGATGTCTGGGGCGGCGATGCCGACTTCAACGACCTGGTGCTGACCCTGGCCACGCCGGTGACGGAAACCGATTTCCTGGTGTACGGCCATGTCAGCTCGTACAGCGGCTGCACCTACAATCCGTGCTATCCGGGCTACATCTACATCGAAACCCCCCTGGCTCTCGCCAACGCCCGGCGCTTTCCGATCCTGCGCGACGCGATCGACAAGCTGTATCCCAAGTCCATACCGCCGCAGCGCGTCCCGCTGCCCGATCCGCCGCCGGACCTGCCCGCGGCCTTGCTGAGCGGTCAGACGTACAAGCCGCTGATCATTCCGGTGCAAGGCAAGACCTATACGCCCGTCAAGCGCGCCCAGGTGATGAAGGCGCTACGGGGCGAAGCCAAGGCCGGTGCCGCGGATGCGTCCCTTGCCGCTGACCGGGTAGGGTCCGCAATGCGCACGGTCGAGCTGGCGCGGCCGATCAGCGAAATCGCCACCCTGGACAAGGCCGCGCTGGGACGCCTGCTCGACATCGCGGTCCAGAACTGCCAGAGCGAGCCGCTGGTGAACGCCGGCCTTCGCTTCTTCGAGTATGACCGCACCCTGCCGGAACTCGCGGGCGGCCCGTTTACGGGCGAAGGCACGCGGGAGGAACTGGGGCAGGCCAGTACCGACCGCAAAGGGAACTACATCTTCCGCTTCAGCCGGACCCTGGCGCAGATCATCGACGAAACCAACACCGATGTCGCCCTGGGCGAGGACGAGATACTGGAAGCCATGCCGGACCTGATCGTCCAGGTCCTCGGCGCCACCGTACCCGGCGGAACGCCCTACGAAACCGTTCCGCACTGGAACGTGCCGCGGCTCAAGCGCCTCAACATCTGCATTCCGTCCAGCTACTGGCACACGCCCACGGGCTGCCACGGCAAGCCGATCTCCCACGTCGGATTCATCCCCGTCGGCAAGACTTCCACCGTTACCCTGGACGGGGATGGGCGCGTGACATGCACCGATACCTCGAAGATCGACATCCCCCAGACCAACTGCGCCGCGTGGTGGGGTGCGCTGCGCATGAGCGCCTGCATCGGCAAATATGCCCAGGCGCCCCACTACACCATCGAGTATCGGGCGCGACGGCCGGATGGCATCTGGACCAACTGGAACATCTATCAGGAAGCCCTGATGCTGGATAACTGGAAGACCACGGTGAATGAATGGGTGGCAACCAAGGCCGGTCCATTCACGCAGAGCCTGGAGCTGGTCAAGGGGCAGCCCAAGAAGGATGTGCTGGCCTACAACAACATCCAGGGCAACATGGACTGGTCCGGCCCGGACTGGTTCATAAAAGCCATCATTCCGAGTTGGGCCTATTCGTATCAGGGCGGTCCGGGCAGCGTCCAGTTCCGCCTCAAGGCCTACGGCCCCGACGGGAAGCAGATCCAGTTGTGGAGCGATCCGGTCACGTCGGCGCCGCTGTACCAGGACACGATCCTGCTCTACGTGGACCATACCGGTCCCGAACTGAGCCTAAAGGACGTGAGCATCGGCACGCCGACCACCAATCCCTGTCCCCTATTCACGCTGACCGGCACGCAACTGGTCGATGCGACGCTGAATCTGACCTTCAAGGCGGTCCAGCGCCAGGGCTTCCTCGGTTCCTACACCTTGAGCCTGACCAAGTGCAATGCGCCCAACTTCCCGGTGGAGGATCTGGCGGCGGCGCATCCCTTGCAAGTGGCGCACCTGCCCGGTTCGCCGCCCTGTGGCGGTCTGTACGGCACCCTGTTCGGGGTCGATCCGGCTGCCAGCGTGAATGACGAGGTTTCGGTGCAGCTCAATCCGCCGGGAAGCACACCCTGGCTGGACCCGGCCGAAACGCTGTCCAGCTTCACGCTCAACCTGAGCGCCAGCGTGCGCCGCACCGATGGCCATAGCAGCAGTTACCCGGGGTACTACGGGCCACTGCAATACAACCTGGTGATTCAGCGCGGAGCATGATGAAGCAATAGCGGCATGCAGCGGGTGGGCGGCGCAACTCGTTTCCGGTCCGGTCTGCCCGGGCTCACGACCTGGCGCGGGGGGCAAGCCGGCGAGCTGGAACTGGCCGCCCACTTGCTGGTGACCACCCGCACGCCATGGGGCAGCGCCTCGGCAGGCCGAAGCCCCGGTGCGGAAGGGCGCTCCGGTAGAGGCTCAGGCGGTGGCCGCAGAAGCCCCAGACCAGCCGCGGGCGAGGCGATCTCGTGGAAGGCAACGCCGGCGGCCCCCAGCGCCGGATAGGCGCTCCACAAACCCTGACTTTCGCGAAAATCGGGTCGCCCCGAATACACCCCCATGCCGATGCCGGCGCACACCGGCAGCGCCTACGCCTGGCCGATCAGGCGGCAAGGTGCAGCGCCACCATGCCTTCGCCAGGCACGGGGCCGCTACAGGAGGCGCATCGCCTTCGCGTGCTCGGTCAGTTCGTCGCGGAACTTGGGGTGGGCGATGGCGATGAGCGCCTTCGCCCGCTGGCTGGCGGTCTTGCCGCGCAGTTGCGCCACGCCGTATTCGGTCACCACGTAGTTCACGTCGTTCTTGCTGGTGGAGACGTGGGTGCCGTGCTTGAGGGTCGGGACGATGCGGGAGATGCTGTCGTGCTTGGCGGTGGAGGGCAGCACGATGAACGCCTTGCCGCCCCGCGAGCGGTTGGCGGAGCGCACGAAGTCGCTCTGGCCGCCGGTGCCGGAATAGGGCACCGGCCCCGTGCTCTCGGAGCCGCACTGGCCGATGAAATCGATCTCCATGGTGGCGTTGACGGCGATCAGGTTGTCGTTGCGGCCGGCCAGGCAGGGATCGTTGGTGAAGTTCACCGGGTGCATCTCGATCATGGGGTTGCGGTCGAGGAATCGATAGAGCTTGTTGGAGCCCAGGGCGAAGGTGGCGACCATCTTGCCGGGCAGGTAGTTCTTGCGGTGGTTGGTGACGGCGCCGCTTTCGATCAGGGTGAGGATGCCGTCGCCGATCATCTCGGTGTGGATGCCGAGGTCGTGCTTGTCCGTGAGCTGCATGACTACGGCATCGGGGATGCCGCCGTAGCCGATCTGCAGGGTGGAGCCGTCGTCGATCAGGTCGGCCACGTACTTGCCGATCGCTTCCTGCACCGGGCCGATCTTGGGCAGCCCCACTTCCAGCACCGGCGTCTCGTCCTCGACGATGGCGGCGACCTGGGAGACGTGCACGTGGCAGTTGCCGTGGGCATAGGGCGCGTGGGGGTTCACCTCCAGCACCACGGCCCTTGCCTTGGCGACGGCTGCCATGGTGTAGTCCGGCGCGAGACCGATGGCGAAATAGCCGTGGGCATCCATCGGGCTGGCCAGGGCGAACACCACGTCCGCCGGCATCAGGCCGCGCTCGATGAGTTGGGGCATCTCGGAGAAATTGCTGGGGTGATAATCGATCCACCCTTCCTGGCCGCCGGGGCGGGTAGCGCCGCTGAAGAAGTAGGCGACGTGGCGCACATTCTCCAGCGTCTCCGGATCCTTGTAGCCGTGCTTGCGCACCGGCAGGATCTGCGAAACCTTCACGTCGCGGAAATCGCGCCGCGCGGCGGACAGCGCCGTCAGCAGGCTGGGCGGCTCGCCCACACCGGTGGGCACGACGATGGTGTCGCCATTCCGAAGCAGGCCGAGAGCGTCCTCGGCAGTCATGCGCTTCGCCTTGTAATGTTCCTGGTGTGTCATTTCCCCCTCCTGTGTGTCTTGTCGATGGGCTCGGACCCGCGCTCGATCTCGCACTCTACTGCATCGCCACCGCCCGCCCGATCACCAGGCGCTGGGCATGAATTTCTCCCTCTCCCCCCCATCCGGGGAGGGTCGGGGTGAGGGGGGCGCATTGCCCGGATCAGCCTTATCGCTACCGCCGACGCCCCTCACCCTGCCCCTCACCCTGCCCCTCACCCCGCAAGCGGGGCGAGGGAACCGTTCTGCGACCTTCATACGTTTGCCCTGTTACCAGGCGCTGGGTCATGGTCATGCCCCTTGCATCGGAAACCCTGCGCACTACGCGCTGCGCCACAGGAGTGCAGCCCACCCGCAGCCTCACAGCGCATACGCCAGCTTCAGCTTCGCCTGAACCTTCTGCGCCTGGCGGAACGATTCCTTCAGCAGTTGCCGCTCCATCGGATTCAGCTTGTCGGGATCGACGCGGTTTGCGGCGCCGGCCGGGGTGGCCGGATTCATCTGCTGGCGCAGGCGCAGCATCTGGATGAAATAGAAGGCCTCGGTCACGGCGGTGACCTCGTCTTCGCTGAGGTGCAGTTGCGGTGCGGCGGCGCGCAGGCGCTCGGCGCTGTTGGTGTGGGCGATGCCGTGTGCCAGCGCCAGCACCCGCGCCGCATCGACGAAGGGGCGCGAGCCGTACATCTTGAGATTGATGGTGTGGGGGAAGGCCTTGTCGTCGAACACGAAGTCGCGAATCATCCCCAGCGGCGGCTGACAGCTCAGCGCATTGTCCGACATGTGATGCAGGAACAGGGTGTTGCCCGGCACTGCGCCGAGCAGCCATTCGCGCAGCCGGCGCACCAGCGATTCGTCGCCGTGGATGGCGCGGAAGTCGAAGAAGATGGCGCTGTTGAGCAGCGCCTGCGGCACCGGACTCATGATCCAGTCGCCGAAGCGCTCCTTCCACTCCGCCAGACTCAGGCACCACTGCGGGTTTCCCGCCATGATGTTGCCCCGGCACAGCGGAAAGCCGCAGGCGTCCAGCCCCTGGTTGATGGCGCGGGCGAACGGCAGCAGGCCCTGGCGGATCTCCTCCGTGGAGCTTGTGTCGGGCGGCTCGAAGACGATGCCGTTGTCTTGATCGGTGCTGAAGGTCTGCTCGAAACGTCCTTCGGAACCCAAGGCGATCCAGCACATCGGCACCTCGGGCACGCTGTGACGATCGAGTTCGAGTTCGATGACGCGGATGGCCAGCAGGTCGTTCATCGTGGACACGAGCTGGGTCAGCGTTTCGGCGCGGGTGCCCTGGCGCAGCATGCGCCCGGCGAGCAGTCGTATGCGCCGCGCCGACTGCGCCAGCGTCTCGATGTCGCGGGCGATGCGGATGTCGTTGGAGATCTCCTCCAGCCCGGTGCGCGGCAGGCTGAACAGGTCGTGTTGCGACACCACGCCCAGCAGCCTGCCGTCGCCCACCACCAGCAGGTGCCCCAGGCCCTGGCGCGCCATGGTCAGGGCGGCGTCGTGGGCCGCCACCTGCGGGCCCAGGACGACGAAGCGCCGCGTCATCACCCGCTCCACCGGCTGATCCAGGTCGTAGTCGGGCAGCGCCGCCTGCTGCACGAAGTCGGGGATGGTGAAGATACCCAGCGGCTTGCCACTGCCGGGCTCGGCGATGACGATGGCGCCGACGCGCTGCCGGTTCATGCGCGCCAGCACCTGGCGCACCGGCAGGCCGGGCGGGCAGGTGATCGGCGCGCGGGAAAGGAACTGCGACAGCGGGCTGAAGACGGAGCGCCGTTCCTCGGGCGCGAAAGTCAGTCCCTGGTCGGCGGCGACAGACTCGCCGGCGGGGTCATGGGGGTTCATGCGTGCCATCCTCGGTCAGTATTCGACGCGCGCATAGAGGCTCTTCTCCGCCGCCTGGCGTGCTTCGCCCAGGGTGCGGATGCCCTGCGCGGCGAGCAGCGGCAGCAGGCGCAGGAAGACCTCGGCGGTGACCAGCGCGTCGCCCAGCGCGGTGTGGCGCGCGGCGACGGTGACGCCCAGGCGCGCGGCGATTTCCTCCAGCGCGTGCGAGGCCTGGTTCGGATGCACCACACCCGATAGCAGCAGGGTATCCAGCACCGGCTGCTCGAAGCGCACGCCGGCCTGCTCCTGCTTGCGCTTCAGGAAGCTCAGGTCGAAGGCGACGTTGTGGCCGACCAGCACCGTGTCCGCGCAGAAAGCGCGGAAGCGCGGCAGCACGTGCTCGATGCCGGGCTGGCCGCGCAGCATCTCCAGCGTGATGCCGTGCACCGCGGCCGATGCCTCGGAGCTGGGCCGCCGCGGGTTCACCAGTTGCTCGTAGGTTTCGCCCCGCAGCAGTCGGTTGTTCACGATGCGCACCGCACCGATGGAAATGATCTCGTCGCCCGCGGCCGGTTCCAGACCCGTGGTCTCGGTGTCGAATACCGTGTAGATGAGATCGGTCAGCGGCCGCTGGTCCAGTTCCGGCGACTGCCGGGCCTGATGGAACAGGTCGAAGTCGTAGAACTCGGGGCGGCTGCCGCCGTAGCGCGTCGTGGCCGCGGCGCTGGTTCGGATCGGCGTGGCCAGGGGCAACAGCAGGCGGCACAGCGCGCGGTGGCGCGGCTTGTCCGCCATGAACACCAGCTCGCCGTCGTGACGCTCGATGACCTCGCGCAGCGTGAGCGGGCTGTCTTCGCCGCCGGCGTGCATCGGGTCGATTTCCCACGGGTAGAGCGTCTGGGGCGAGATCACCACGCCTGACCAGATCAGGTCGAGCTGGGCAAGCCGCCCCACGGCCGCGAGATCGAAGCGCAGTTCGCGCACCCCGTACTCGTCGCGCAGCCGCGCCGCGAAGTAGGTGAGCGCCTGCAGCAGGGTGTAGCTGTCGGTCCTGATCCAGATCGACTCGTCCAGCCGCTCCACCTTCGTGAGCAGCGCCAGGCGGTTCTCGATGCGGCTGCGCGCGGCGGCGACGAAATCGGCGCCGCGCATCTCCTCCAGCGGCCAGCGCGTCTTGAGGGAGTCGGCGTAGTTGGCCGTGGTCTGGTCGAGCCGGCTGCTCAATTGACGCACCTCGTCGCGGATCACGCCGACGAAGCGCTCGCGCTGCTGCGGCTCGCAGTCGGGAAAGTCCGCCAGGGTCTCCGCCGCCGAGCGGATGTTCGCCAGCGACGCGCGGCTGCCTTCGGTCAGCGAGTGCAGCACGGTATCGCGCCGCGTCTCGCGCTCGAACGAGCGCGTGATGTCTTCCAGGGTCAGCACGCAGCCGCCCAGGGGCGGGACGTCGCCGCCGCCGTCGGTGCCGAGCACCGGCGCCACATGCACCCGGACCAGCTGGCCGCTGCGCAGCGGCGCGACGAAGCGGGCGTCGGGATCGGCCTCGCGCCGCGCGAGGCGCGCGCGCACCGTGTCCAGGGCGTGGTTGAGGAGCGACGCATCGATGACGGCATAGACCGAGCGGCCCAGGCCGATGAGCGATGCCGCCGCCGCGTCCCCGCCCGCGGCCAGCGCCTGCCGCGCCCGTTCGTTGTAGAGAAGTATGCGGCCATCCATATTGCATACGAGCACGCCCTGCGAGAACTCGGACATCAGCGCGGCCAGCCGATTCCTCTCCTGCTCGACGCTTGCGCGCGCACCGGCGATCCGCGCTTCCAGATCGCGGGTCAGGGTTTCGTACTGCTCCGCGAGCCCGTTGATGGCCGCCGCCAGTGCGCGCATTTCGGCCGGTCCCGAGGCCGCGAGTCGGTGGCTGCGGTGTGCCGTGGCGATGATGTGCGCGCCCTCGGTCACGCTGAGCACCCCGGCGACGTAGGTCCGGTAGGCCCACGCGAAGAGGCCGCCGGCCAGCCCCAGGCCCAGGACTGCGAGCCCCAGGACGAGCTCCAGCCGCGGCGAGAGGAGTTCGGCCAGCCGTGCCTGCTCCTGCGCGCCGAGGTCGTAATGGACGACTCCGGCGGCGAGCAGCACGAAGCCCGCAAGCAGCGTCAGAAATGCGCCCAGGCCGAGCGCGAACCTCATGTGGTTGTTCATCGTCGATGACTCCGGCATCACCCTGCCGCGCGGGCGTCGCGCTGTCAAGCCGCCGCGGCGCCGATTCCGGCTGCCGGCGTTTCCTCGCCCTCACCCTTCTTGGCAGTGGCGGGCAATCGGATCATGATGCGTGCGCGCCGGTCGGGGAATGTTAACAAGCGAATCAGAAGATTCCAATAAACCGTCAATCGTCAGAAAGAGGGAGGGTCAGATGTCGAGTGCCGTGTATGAAAAGATCCGCAACAATCCCAGGTTCGACGAGCTGGTTGGCAAGCGCAGCCGGTTCGCATGGACCCTGTCCGCCATCGTGCTGGTGCTGTACTTCTCGTTCGTCATGGTGGTCGCGTTCAAGCCGCAGTTGCTGGCCACGCCGCTGGTCTCGGGTTCGGTGACCACGATCGCCTGGCCCATCGGCGCCGGCATCGTCCTGCTGTTCTGGATTCTGACCGGAGTCTATATCCGCCGTGCCAACCGCGAGTTCGACGAGATCAACAGCCAGTTGGTGAAGGAGGCGCTGAAATGAACCGCAGCTTCGTTTACCTCACCGCGGCGCTCGTCGCCCTCGGCTGCGGCGCCCTGGCGCTGGCCGCGCCCGCCGTCGAGCAGGCGCAGAAGCAGCCCCTCAACGTGCACGCCATCGTGATGTTCTTCGTGTTCGTCGTGGCGACGCTGGGCATCACCTACTGGGCCGCCAAGCGCACCAAGTCCGCCAGCGACTATTACGCCGCGGGCGGCGGCATCACCGGCCTCCAGAACGGCCTGGCGATCGCCGGCGACTACATGTCGGCGGCCACCCTGCTCGGTCTCACCAGCCTGGTCTACTCCAAGGGCTACGACGGCTTCATCTACTGCATCTGCTTCTACGTCGGCTGGCCCTTCATCCTGTTCCTGATGGCGGAGCGGCTGCGCAACCTTGGCAAGTTCACCTTCGCCGACATCACCTCCTATCGTCTGGACCAGACCCAGGTGCGCACCATGGCGGCGATCGGCTCGCTCACCGTGGTCGTGTTCTACCTGATCGCGCAGATGGTCGGCGCCGGCCAGTTGATCAAGCTGCTGTTCGGCCTGGAATACTGGATGGCAGTGGTGGTGGTCGGCGTGCTGATGGTGATCTACGTCACCTTCGGCGGCATGATCGCCACCACCTGGGTGCAGATCATCAAGGCGGTGCTGCTGCTCACCGGCGGCACCTTCGTGATGCTCCTGGCGTTCTCGCAGTTCGGCTTCAACTTCGAAACCCTGGTGTCGAAGGCGGTGGCGGTGCACAAGGACGGCGCCAAGATCATGGGGCCCGGCACGCTGCTGGCGGATCCGGTGACCGCGGTCTCGCTGTCGCTCGGCCTGATGTTCGGCACCGCCGGCCTGCCCCACATCCTGATGCGCTTCTTCACCGTGCCCAACGCCAAGGAGGCGCGCAAGAGCGTGGTGGTCGCCACCGGCTGCGTCGGATTCTTCTTCTGCGTGGTGAGCCTGATGGGGCTGACGGCCATCGTCATCGTCGGCCAGAACCCGGCCTACTTCGAGGGCGGCAACATAGCCGGCAAGATGTTGGGCGGCGGCAACATGCCGGCCATGCACCTGGCCCATGCGGTGGGCGGCAACCTGCTGCTCGGCTTCCTGGCCGCGGTGGCCTTCGCCACCATCCTGGCCGTGGTGTCTGGTCTGGCGCTGGCCGGCGCTTCGGCCATCTCCCATGACCTCTACGCCAACGTGATCAAGAAGGGCAAGGCGGGCGAACGTGAGGAGGTGAAGGTTTCGAAGATCTCCTCCCTCGGCCTGGGGGTGCTGGCAGTGCTGCTGGGCATCGTGTTCGAGAAGCAGAACATCGCCTTCCTGGTCGGTCTCACCTTCGGTATTGCCGCCTCGTGCAACTTCCCGGTGCTGATTCTTTCCATGTACTGGAAGGGACTCACGACCCGCGGCGCGGTATGGGGCGGCATCGCCGGCCTGGTGTCGGCGGTGGCGATCGTCGTGCTCTCGAAGGCGGTGTGGGTCACGGTGCTCGGCAACGCGGCCCCCATCTTCCCCTACGAGCAGCCCGCCCTCTTCTCCATGCCGCTGGCGTTCTTCGTGGCGTGGCTGGTGTCGACGCTGGACAACAGCGCCCGCGCCGCGAAGGAGAAGGAGGCCTTCGAAGACCAGTACGTGCGCGCGCAGACCGGCTTTGGCGCGGCGGGTGCTGCGGCGCACTGAGCGACGCGGTTTCGTCTGCGAGTCGTTCTCTCTCCACTCCCTCCCCCCCATGCGGGGGAGTGGGTGGAGCAGCCGCCCGGGAATCCGTGATTCCGGTCGCCATCGCAACCCCTGCCGGGCTGAGCGTCAGCGAGCACCGTCGCGGACGCCATCCGTGCCGTCTTCCAGAGACTGACTTTCCCTGTTTCGAGGCCGGACGTCCTGCTTCTCCCCTGTCCGTTGGCAGTGGACGCGGGGAGAACGCATCGTGGCGTCCATTGACCAGAAAAACGCAGATTGATCCGCGCAGGACTTGATGGCGCAGCAGCCTGTTGGGCCCGCAACGAGATTGCGCAGCCCGGGCGCTCAGCCGTCCGCGCAGACTCGCCTGGGATGGAGCGGCGGACGCCAGAAGGAGCAATTGGCCCATTTGGACCCGACCCGAAAGGCTGGTACGCAAGCTCGGCCAACCAACACGCAGATGCTCGACGACTGCACGGCGATCATCCATCCGCGAGCGCGAGCCGCGCAAACTGGCGCGTGGCGGCATACATTCGGTCGAGGTAGCCCTGCAGTTGATGGTCGCCGCAGCGCTGCCCCGGCTTTGGTCGAAAGCCGCGACGGGCGTAGGCGGCACCGCCTCCCGGTCCGCACAGGTGGATCACTGCGGCAAGCGCCTGCTTCTGGCGCAGCGTCGCCCGCGCAATCCCAGTGCGCCGCAGCGCAGTCACAACCGCATGGTCGAGGCGCTGCGCCGTGAGCGCGATGGACTCCTCCGGCAGGACGCGGCTGTAGAGACTCTCGAACCAGCACGGATCCGAATCCGTTGGCGCATTCCGTCCGGGAACCTGCTTGCCGCGACACTCGGGGCGCGCTTGGGCGAAGGTCCCGTCGGTGATCTGGTACATACCCATCGCACTGGAGGCGGGGCGATAGACCTCGAAAGGATGCCAGGTCGTGCTCCAGCGCCAGTAGGTCTGCGCCAGCGGGTTGGCCGCGCTCTCGATTTGAGCGAGCGCGGCGAGGAACTGCGGCGTTACCACGGCGGTGGCGTGCTGGCGGAACTGCGGCCCGTATTCCCGCCAAGTCTGTGCCGGCGTCTTGACGAGGACCATGCTCACGGGAAACAGCAGTTCGGTGGGCTTGCGTGCCGCCTGATACGCCCAGTTCGCCCCCGCCCAGAGCAGCACCGTCAGCATCATGCCGACCGCCAGGCGTACCGCGAGCGGCGCGGCAAGTCCTGCCCGCAGCGCCCGCGCGCTCAGGGATCTGCTGCCGCGGGAACGCCCGTTGAGACGTTGGCGGTTCATGGAAAACCCCGTTCAAGGTCTGGCTGCGAATGCTGAATGATGACCCCATGTGGGGCGCCGTGCGAATGCGCGACGTCTCGAAAGTCAGCCTTCAGTACACGGTGAGCGGTTGCTCGTGCACGCTTTCGCGCGCGGAGATACATTGCGGGTGAATGTTCCCATGCTCAGGGCTCGCAGGCGAGGAACTCCGCGAACATCTCGCTTGCCCAGGCAACGCCCTCGCCCCCGGGATTGGGGTCGGCCTGCTGCTTCACCGTTTGCTCGATCAACCGTTCGCCGCGAAGCGGGTAGCGCGTTTCGATGCGCAGCATCTCCAGGGGATCGAAGTCGCTCAAGACGCGGCACACGCTTTCCGGCAGCAGCTTGTCTGCGGCCTTTCCGCCCACGCGCGGGCGGCGTTCTCGTGGGCGACGATGCGCGCCTGGCGGTTCGCCATGTGGCCGCACTTGTAGTAAAAGGTGCAGGGCGGTTTCAAGTCCCAACTGCAAGCAATCGTGGAATAGCACAACGAGGAACGCAATGATGAGCAGATTCACGTACATCCTGTTCGGCCTTCTGGCTCTTTTCTATCTGACGCCTGGAGATTCTCTTGCTCAAACAGATGTCAAAGGAAGCAAGGATCATCCATTGATAAGCCGCATGCCCGGCTACTACATCAGCAAATACGAGGTATCCGAGTTCGGCGGGTTCGATCCGACGGTCATTGGGGGCGCCGATGTTCACTGGGAGGGAAAAGTGTACTCCTACGGGTATTCGCGGATGGAGGGTGGCCGGCCCATCACTGAGCTGCAGATCGTCCGAAACTACGAAACGGCGATCAAGCAGGCAGGCGGACGTATCCTTGGCGGCGACGAACGACGGGTGGCAACCGAGATCAGAAAGGCCGGCGCCTTCGCCGGGGTCTACGTGGAAGTGTTCAACGCCGGCAGAGACTACAGTCTGACGATCGTCGAGTCGCAGCCGATGCGCCAGGAGGTCGTCGCGGACGCATCGGTGATGCGCAATGACCTCGCCAACACAGGCAAGACGATCGTTCATGGCATTTACTTCGACACCGCTTCGGCGACGATCAAGCCTGAGTCGGAGCGCGCTCTGGCCGAGATGGTGAAATTGCTCACAGGCTCCCCCGCGCTCAAGGCATACGTGGTCGGCCATACGGACAGCGTCGGCAGCCTCGAATCGAACCTCAAGCTTTCTTCAGACCGCGCCGCTTCGGTAGTCAAGGCGCTCGCAGCGCGAGGCGTAGCAGCGGCACGCTTGAAGTCTGCCGGGCTAGGTCCGTACTCGCCGGTAGCTTCAAATGAAACGGATGGGGGCAAGGCGAAGAACCGTCGGGTGGAGCTTGTCAATCAATAGCCTTCAGTAGGCTGACGCAGTGCTCGTCATGTCAGGAGCCTCGGGGCAACGATGATCGAGTGCGAAGGCCGGGGTCAATCGTCATCGAGCTCCGGGTTCCATCCAGCCGCTCGCGCACGTTCCAGCGCCGCGTCGTAGATTTGGGCATGGCGTTCGCGCAACTGCGCAGGCAGGCGGCTGGGGAGGTGTCCGTGAGGTGCCCACGCCTGGGATACCCTGTCGGCGAGCTCCTGCATCTGGGCAGCCGCCCAGCCGCTGCAGGTCTGCGTCTCCGGAATCAGCCCGAAGACCCAGCCATCCATCACGATTCGCCCCAGGTGAGTGAGGCCGCCGTCGTGATCGTCAAGGAGTCCAGGGTAGTTGGTATCGCTCATGATTTGATCCTTTCCATTTCCGAAGTTTGTCCTTCCGCTCCTGAGCCTTCAGAGCAGGCACTCAGTCCCGGATCTTGGAGCCGCCCAAGCCATCATGGCGATCCCCTGCAAGCTGCCGGCCCGCGCGGGGCAGGGGCGCTGCGCATGCCGGAAATCGAACCAAGCCAGCATCAGCCGGGCGTAAAGGCTGCTGGTCGCCAAGGCCTGTCCTGCGCAAGAACCACATCCGCCCGTACCGACCCCAGCGAGTATGCGTGATGTAAGCTGGCCATCACCAGTCGGTGTGGACGCGTCAGCCGCAAATGGGGCAACCGTTGCCGCGAATCCGTGTGCCCACCGGGTCAATGAGAAGCACGCTGCAAGCAATCCGGAACGGACGAGTCCTCGCCGAGAGTGCGGGGCGAGTAGCCTGCTGATCGCCCCGCCCCCCAATCGGCCCTACACGGCTTTTGCGGCAGCGGCGCAAGGTTACACTGCGAAAAGCTTGGCGCGATCGGATCAGATCCAGCGTGATGACTATTTCCACTGCTGAGGCCAACGAGGAGCGCCGGTTTCACCGCTCGATCGTCACCGCCGTGACCTTCGTTGCCGTGCTCTGGCTGATCCAGATCGATGCTGCCGTTTTCGATCTGAATCTCGTGCCGGCCGGAATCTACCCGCGGCGCCTCGGTGGCCTCCCTGGCATCGCGTTGGCTCCGCTGATTCACGCATCCTTCACGCACCTGTTTGCCAATTCCCTTCCGATCGTCGTCATCGGGACCGCGTTGCTCTATGGGTATCCACGCTCGGCGCGACTTGTCCTTGCCTGCCTGTATGGTGGGACGGGCCTGGGCGTTTGGCTGTTTGGACGAGAGGCCTATCACATCGGAGCGAGCGGGCTGGCCACTGGCATGATGTTCTTCGTCTTCACCATCGGCGCCCTGCGCTGGGATCGACGGGCCATCGCACTGTCCGCGATCGTATTCTTTCTCTACGGTGGCATGATCTGGGGCGTTTTCCCGACCGATCCGGAGGTCTCCTACGAATCGCACTTCTTCGGCGCGCTGCTGGGCGTGGCATTGGCGATCTTCTTTCGAAACATTGATCCGGCACCGCCAGAGAAACGATACAGTTGGGAGCTATGAGGAAGAGGCGCAATCCGATTCCACGGATGCCGCGTCCGAGCGAGGCGGTTCGGAGCCCACAACGCTCCATTGACGGTATGCCTCGGATCCGGGGTGTGTGTATCAACCTCGAGGGGAGGGCATCCTGCGGCAGCGAACGCACGGCCGACGGCCATCTCCGGCCGCTCGTGACGCGGCAAGACTGCGCTCCGATGCGCGTGCTCCACCGCGCATAGGAGACCTTCCTGAATTCGGGCGCTGGTCATGCCTCGCCGAATCGGACCAGATTCGTTACGAATGCACGGGCCGCGGTTCGATGCCGGCTACTGCCCAAGATAGCTCTCGTGTTCCCGGATTCGCATGTCCTGTCAAAGAACCATTCCTGACTCTACTTCAAGGCAGCCAGGTAGAGTTGGGTCGTCGCCTGGGATGGCTCGACGCCAAGCCGGGTCGCGAAAGTCTTCTGGCACCGTCTGTACGCACTGACCGTGTCGGCCGCCTGCCCGTTGGCAATGTGGCAGCGCATCACGCCGCGATGGAATTCTTCGACGAGATCGTCCACCTCCAGGCCGAAGCGGTAATAGGCGAAAGCCTCGTCCAACTTTGCGGCACGCTCGGCCTCCTGACCGCCATCGCACACCTTCCCTACAACCTGCATGTGAAGCCTCTCTCGTAGCGCGAGCGCCCACGGTGCGTCCTGTTCGCCCGCCAGGAAGGGCCCGCGATAGAGGTCCGCGAGACGCTTTCTCAGCGCGCTCGCATCGGGGCCGCCGGGGGCGGCTAGCGCACGTTCCAACGACCAACGGTCTACCCAGCATCGCGTTCGATCGAGGCTCAGCTTGCCGTCGTGGCGTCTGATGGTGTCCGCGCCGACGAGCTTGCGCAGCCTGAAAAGCGTCGTCGCCAGAGCCTGGTCGCCGGAGTCGCCTTCGGAGTCCGACCAAAGGGCATCGCTCAGTTTCGACTCTGGTACCTCGGCGCCGCCGAAGGCGATCAGGGCCTTGAGCAGATTCAGCGGCATGCGCTGCGTCTTGCCCGAAAATTTCAGCACTTCTCCGTCGCGCAGTATCGCGAAGCGCCCGAGCGTGAACACCTTGACCGGCCAGGGCCAGGCCTCCGACGCCATGGCCTCCTCGGGCGGATCCAATGAGCCCTTGCGGATCAGGTCGGCCGCATAGCTCGGCTCTATGCCGTGCTCCAGCGCCCGCAGGCAGAGCAGGGCGATCCGATCGCGCGGCCAGAAATAGGAGCCCGCATAGCCGTGTCTCGCGCAGAGGCCCATGCCATCGCGCAGATCGCCGAGGGCCGACCTCGCTGCGACCGGCAGCAAACTCCCGTGCCGCGCGAACGAGGAGGCCCACAGCGCGCAACAGATCGTTGTTCAGTCGCTGCGCGACGGACAGACCTTCCTCGAGAAAGGCCCCGGCCAATGCAGGGTCCTTGCAGCGCTCCGCCGCGCAGGACATTCCGATCAGCCACGCGCCGGTGAAGAACGGAGACCCCAGTCGCTTGATGTTCTCGACGGCCGCCACCGCGTTGCGCAATCCTTCGGCATGACTGCCGTGCAACGCGGCCAGACGCGCCGACAAGGCGTGGTGGTAGGCCGCATCGGCCGTCCGCCGCAGATCCGCGGTGGCCTCGAGTGCGGCCCGGAATCTGGCCGCCGCGGCGTAATCCTCGGCGTTCACCGCGGCACAAGCCGCCAGCCAGAGCAGGGTGCTGTCCCAGAAGTGCAGGCCGCTCTCCCGGGCAATCGCGAGGCCCCGCTCGACCGCCGTTACGCATCGCGCCGATTCGCCCAGGTGCAGCGCAATGATCGCATCCACCAGGCACTCCACCATCGGCGCCAGAGGCGAGGCCGGGGCCTCGGCCAACGATCGCATGCGGAAGGATTCGAACAAGCCAGCGGCATCGGCAAGCTGCCCGCGCCAAAGACGGTCGATGCACACATGCAGCCGTATCAGGGCGCGCAGGGCGGGCTGCTCGGTATTGTTCTCAAGCGCGACGACTCGCTCTGCCCAGTCCTCGATCTCGTCGCGCTCGGGCTGGCGGAAGGACAGGGCGACAAACATGCTGAACGAAACCCGGGCCTTGGCCATCGCCGGTGCCCGGTCGTAAAGCGGACGCAGCCGCCGGTCGAACTCGGCCAGCCAGCGGTCCATCTGTGCGAGGTCGTCATACTGGTGAAAGATCGCATCGACCGCACCCGACCACGCGAGCAGCAATCCGTCGGCCGCGCCGTCTGCGCCCCGGAATCGTTCGTACGCGCGGGTGAAGCACTGCAGGCTCGCTGCCGGGTCATGCAGCAGCAGGCATGCGCCCAGCCAGTAATCGAGCCACGGATCGGAGCGGCGCTCAAGGGCCGGAAGCTTGCGCAGCCACGACTCCAGCGTCATGTGCCGTCCCTGTTCGATCAGGCGCATTGCCTGCGCCAGGATCAGGTCGCGCAGATCGGGCCAGGCTTCGAGTTCGATCAGCAGCACGGCGGCATCCTCCGGCCGGTCTTCTCTTGCCAGCAGCGTCGCCGCCTGCTTCTTCAATTGCGCCAGCGCCGCCGGACCAAGCGTCGCTGCCGCCTGGCGCAACAGGAAATCTCGGAACAGCGGGTGGTATTGGTAGTGGCACGGGACGTTTCCATGACGGACGGTGAAGTAGCCGCTGTGGGCCAGGCGTTCGAGCTCGCCTGATGCCTCGGGCTGCCCGGAGAGCACCTCGGCGACTGCCGGACTCACCGCGGGCGCGACGGACGTGCTCATCAGGAGCCGCCGTGTGCTGTCCGGAAGTTTGCGGTAGACCTCCTCCGCGAAATAGTCGAACAGCGCGAGTCCCGGCGGCGACGCAGACGGAACCGCGGAGCCCCCCTGATCCTCGATCAGCAGCCGCAGCCCAGCCGCCCAACCGGCGGAGCGCCGGTGCCAGGTTTGCGCACTGTCGGGGGTGAGCGCCAGGCCATGCAGTCGGGCAAAGCCCTCGACCTCCTCGACCGTGAGCTGGAGATCCTCCCAGCGCATCCGCGCGAGGCGCGTCGCTGGCGTGCAGGCGGGCAAAGGCGGGAGGCGGGTCGCCGCGGCTGACTATGACGATACGGGTGGCTGGCGGAGTCTCCTCGCACGCGGTACGGACGATCTCGTGCAGCAGACAGCTCTCGGGCGCCTCCTGATAGTTGTCGAGGACGAGCACGGCGCTGGGAACGGCGGCGAACAGTTGGCGGAGAAATCCGCGGGCGAAGGGTAGCAGTCCGGGCAGCGCGTCGGGCGCAAAGCGCGGCAGCCTGGCCGGGGTGCCGGTGACCGCCTGTTCGGCAGCCATCGAAAGGTAGTGGAAGAAGGTCGCCGGATCGGCGTCGCCCTCGTCGATCTGATACCACAGACAGGGGATGCCGCGCGCCGCGAGGTAGCCCGCAACCAGCGTGGTCTTTCCCGCTCCCGGGGGGCCGACAATCCACGTGGCGGAACGCTCTCGATGGCGATCGAGAATCGCATAGAGACGTTCGCGCGGCAGAATCCCGCCGTGCCTCGGCGCCTCGATCTTGGCGAGCCATACCGACCGTGGCGCGTTCGAGTGTGTCCTCCCCATCGCACACACCCCGCTTCATCAAAGCGCATTCGCTCTGCGCAAACCCACTATACGCCGCAATCCTGCGGGCGAATCCGAATCCGTACCCGATCTGTAATCCTCAGAGGCTTACGCTCCCCGACGTCAGCCGGTAACGGGGATGCAATGCTGATCGAGAGCTACGTCATCCGCATCTATCGCCGCCCCCCAGCAGGCGGCGGGCATGAGCTCGTGGGGCTCGTGGAAGCGGAGGGAATCGGCGGGCAACGACGCTTCAGTACCGTCGAGGAGCTGTGGGCGATCCTGGCCGAACGCCCTTCCGGCACGCCACGCGGGGCGGCACCGCTGCCGGCTGCCGAGAGCGACCGTTAGCCCCGTTGCAGTTTCCAGCAACCGGTCGGGGTCATCGGCGCCGAATTCCAGTTCATTCGACCTTCGGCATGGACAGGAGGTGATGCGAAAGCCAATCAAGTAAGGGAAACGCAACGACACCACCCGGACACCCGCAGCGCGTACCAACACCCGTGGAGGTCAAGATCATGAAAGACAGCACCAAGGCACAAGACACAGGGACAGCATGGAGCCGCGCATCCCGTCGCGGCATTCTCGTCACACTCGCAATCGCGGCGGGCGCCGTTTCACTCGGCCTGGCGAAGCCGGTCCAGGCCGACAACCCTACGCTGTACGCAACCAGTTTCGAGCAAGCAGATCTTCCCGCGTCGGCGACAAACTCCTCGGGCTCGACGGCTGGGTGGCGGCGGCCGCACCACCCTTCCCGCCAATAGGTGGTCCTCAATCCGGACGCCGCGATCATCACCGGCGGCCGCGGCGAGCAAGCACAAGCAGTCCGTCGAGGTGTCGCGGCGGAGATCTTGATTCGGATCGAGTAGGGCATCTACACGCCCCCGTATGATGCCGTGGGGTCGTACCGGAAGCCAATCGGAGACGAGATCGTCGCCCGGCAATCGCCGGTGCAATACGAGGCCGACCTGCTGCTCGAAACGGATCAGCTGGCCACCCCCGGCCAGTTCTTCTCGATGACGATCTCCGCGCGCTCTGGAACGGTCAGACGCTTGGCGAGGTAGGGCTGTCGTCTCAAGGGGTATTCGAAGGATATTCGTTCGAGTTCGAAGTGGACCCGGGCTTCGAACCGGTTGTGGCCAGCACTCGGATCAGCTTCAACCAGTGGTATCGAATCTCGATGCTTCTCGACTACGTGAACCGCACCAGCTCGTACTACCTCGACGGTCGCCTGGTGGGAACGGCCAACTTCCCGCCTGCCCCGTCCCGCCTGTAACCGATCTCCTGTCGCGCGTCGCTATCGTGGTGTATGCGCGTCCGGACGGCGGAGTCGCGGGCGGCCCGGGTAGTCTGCGGTCGAACTACACCGCCCGCTTCGACAACCTCAGGGTGAGGGTGAATACCGCCGCCAGATAGGCGCATGCTTGGTCGCCGCGGCATGTCATGCCCTTGAAGTTCGTCGGAAAGGCGGGGCTACAGGGAGGAATCGCGCAACACACGGGCCATCGAGAGGGACCGCAGGAGTCAGGGTGGCTTTCTCGGTGGTCTCTCGCGATTCTTCTCCGGCCCGCCCGATTCGCGAGCCGGGGCGAGCTGAAGGGGCGCTGCTTGGGTTGAATGCCCGTCGCATTGGTCCAGGCAACGCTGGCGCGGTTCGTTCGTTCACCCAACGACACCCGCCGCCGCGGCGAGCGCCGGACGCACCCGTTCATCGGTCGGACAGCACTACGGGTAGTGCTTCAACCACCGCTACCAACATACCGGCAACGTACGGCGGCCGAAACCCCGAAAGTCGCCATCCGATCTGCCTCCGTGCCGATGATGGCAACGGATCGCTATGCATCTATGCGCGGCCGGATGGCGAAGAAGAAAGTGGCGGTGCGGGCAGCACTCGATCGAGCTACACGGCGCGGTTCGACAACTTCCGGGTCAGCGTGCACAGCGCAGCGCCCGACATAGACGACTGAACGGCATTCGAGTCGCGCCCGGTACGGGTGTTTGTACTTGCATGCTCCATATCGGACGGCCGCTTGAGTTCAGGTGTTTCTGTACCTCAGGCGCTTTGCCAGCCCAGGCGCAGCTCTTCGAGCATGCGTTCCGGCAGGTGCAGGGACTGGGTCACCGAACTCGGCCGCGTCAGCGCGTACAGGGCCTTCGAGCGAAACTCGCGCCGATACAGGATGTACACCACCAGCGCCGAGGCCATGACGAACAGCCACGGATGCAGGAACCAGCTGAGCGCAGCCAGGGTGAAGTAGAAAGCGCGCAGGCCGTGGTTGAAGCTTTCTTCCGCGTAGCTTGCCACGCTGACGATGGTGCCAACGAAATCCTCGTGCTCGTCGGGTTGGTCGGAATGCGGCGCGGCGCCAATCAGCACCGCGCAGAAGTTGAACTGCCGGATCGACCAAGTAAACTTGAAGAAGGCGTAGATGAACACGCCGATCATGAGGATGATCTTGATGTGCCAGACGACCTCGGAGTCGTGGCGGGTGAACGGCAGGTTCGAGACGATGTCGATCACCCGATCGGTGGTCCCGAGAAGAGCCACCAGGCCGCCGAGAATCACCAGAGTGGTCGAAGCGAAGAAAGTGGAACCGTTCAACAGGCTGTTGAGCGCCGCCACGTCGCCGATGCGATTCTCGTTGCCGAGCATGCGCTTGAACCACTGTCTGCGGTAGATGCGCATGGCGACGACCAGGCTCGCCCGCGTGCCCGAGCGGTGCAAGGCGAACCAGGCATAGCCTGCCCAGCACAATACGAACCAGACAAGTACGAAAAGGTCGATCAGGGGAATTCCGAACATGGTGTGTCTCCCTTCGCTGGATGTGCCATCGACGTCGCGCCGGAAACCAGATCCGGGAAACGGCAGCGCTGTCGCGGCGGGGAGGGTGGTGGAGTGAACGCAGGCCGGCGGGTACGCGCGGCCGGTTCAGGGCTGTATGCGGGACCTATCCTAGCCGAATGATTGCTGCAATGCAACATTATCGGCTGGGGCGCCGAGCAGCATGCAGGGGGAACCGGCTCGCCCTGGGCAAATGTGGCAAGGCGGAATGATGCGTTCGCAGTTCCAATCCGCAGGCGCGCAAGGCGCAAACCATCCGAGCAAATGTCCGGTCATGCATCGAAAGCGGACGGCGTTGACCAAGATGCGGGTGTCGGCTCTGGCCGAGAGAACCCGAAACCCGCGGTGGCGCGACGTCGGTCGGTTTGACACTTGAAAGCGATCGCTGACGACGCCGCGCCAGCCGCCTGTCTCACTGCGGGCCAGGACTTCTCGATCTTCACGTTGTTATCGGTCGGGCGCCGAACGAACGAAATTTTCGGTGCGGTACGGTGCCTGGCAACGTCGCGGGGAATCCCGCGTCGCGCGTGGTGCCCGAGGCGGGCTCACACCCTCATCACGACTCGATGCTCAGTTGATCCGGTTCAAGCAGCAGGTAGCCGGCGCAGCGGCCCTCCGCGCGGTCGCCGTCGTCACTGACGATGACGATCACTTCGCGGCCCGCGATGATGGCGGGACAGACGCCTTCCGCGTGCGCAAAGCCCGGCAGGCCCGGCACCTCGACGCGGCGCGGGCGCGTGCCTGCCTGTCCGCTCCAGAACCAGAGCCGGAACGGCACTTGCTCCCGCGCCATGGGACCGGCGATCAGCAGATAGCCCGCCAGCGAGGCCACCCAAGCCATGCCGCGCAGACCGTGGCCGTCCAGCTTCAGATGGGTCAGCTCCGGCGCGATGCGCGGCGGCTCGCCAGCTTCGAAGATGGCGCTCGGATTTTCCACGGCGACGAGGATCGCCTGGCCATCTGGGACCGGGCTGCGGAAGCCCAGCCAGAGGTGACCAGCATCGGGAGCAAATTCCATGGCCTCGATGCTCAGCCCGCCCCGGTTCTTCACGTCCAGCACCGCCGCTGCCGTGGCGAGGACAGGATGGGCCGCAACCAGCGCCGCCTTCAATCCGCGCACCACCTGCTTGCCGACGACGTCATCGCCGTCGACCCGGAAGCCCACCAGCTTCTCCCGCGACTTCTTTTCGCGGCCTTCGCCGTCGCGGGAATGCGAGGTAATCGCGTAGATGTAGCCTGATGGATGCAGGGCCAACGCCTCCAGATCGTCCAGCTTCCAGAACTCGCCATCGAACTCGAACAAACCGGGACGCAGGGGCACGGCGCTTACTTCGTCATCGCCAAGCGTCACCAGGCTGAACGGATGCGCCTTCTCGTCCTCGACGACGAGGAAGCGACCGTCGGGAAGCTGCTGGATGGCAGAGGGTTCGTAGACGCCCGTCAGGGGTCGGAAAGTGGCGATGGATGTGTTCGGCATGGCCGGCATTGTCGCGCGATTCCGGCACTCTGGCCAATCCAGAGATCCCATGGCACGCAGCCCTGTGTTACTTGAACCCTCGGGGTGCAAGCAACGGCAGTCGTCGCCCGGGAGAATGAAGCCAAGAACTCCGACCCACTTGGGTCTCCTCGATACCCGCTCGGTGGCGACATCCTCGAATGGGTCTGGATACTGCAATTGGCTGGTTGTGCAGGCCACACCCGCCGCCCCACGCCTGACGTAGACAAACCTCCGGGAATTCTCGGCGGCTGTCCGGAGTGGCCCAGTCGGGGATCACCAGGCTATCGCGAACTCCCGCTATCGGCGATGTTTCCGTCATACCGTTGACCGTGTTGCGGGACGGATGAATGGCTGGTTTGGCCGTCCTGCGTCGATCAGGTCAATCGTCCGGAGAAAATCGATTCCGGTGGTTCAGCTCACCCCAGGCGCGGCTATTTCTCACCGCGCGAAGGTGGTGCATTCACGCCAGGCTCACCGGTCACCGCTTGAAATCCCGGAAGCCAGCTGCCCGTGCGAGGTCCGCCTTCACTTGCTCGCGGCTGCGCTCGTAGAACGACCTCTCGCCCCATGGCGTTGCCGACATACGCAGAGCCATTGCGCGTGGGCGTCAAATTGCAGCGCACGTTGTGGACACCCTCCCCGAGCACGATCTGGATCATGTCCAGAGCCTTGTTCAGGACGACGACCTGGAGCGTCTGACCACTGCTGGTAACGCGTACCTCGATTTTCTCGTCGTTCATGTACCGATCCATTCTGTTGAGCACCCCAAGGCCAGCGCAGCGGCGCTGTCTCGGTTCCCCGAAGGCCGTCGCCGGCATGCGGGGACATACCGGAACCAGCCCTGCGTCATCGGTTTCTCTCCCGATCCGCTGATAGAACGCGGCAACACGATGGCTGCCGCTCGACCGTACGCTTCGGGGCGGCTTTCCCGACGCCCGCCTACGTTCCAGGCAGACTGACGATCCGCGGAGAAGTCGGCCTCGCCTCGGCAGGCGATTCGGCCTTGCGCAAGAACACCGGTGCGACATTCCACTGCTGCCCGTTCTCGGCGATGACCGTGACCGTCTTGCGGTTGTACTTTGCGATGATGCCGCACAGTGCCGGGCGCCCCTCGGGCTGAAAGGACACCTTCTCCCCGATGCTGAAGTCGAGCATGTGGGCATGCGCGCGCATTTGATGCAGGAACTTCAGCCGCGCGACGACGCGATTGTTCAGATCGATGAGTTCGGCTTCAGTCAGCTTGTCGATGTCGATCGGCATGGCGCTGGGCTTCCGTTCGTGACGGCCGATGTCCGACTTGTGAGGCTGGACCCGAGGGATCGAACGCCGGGCCCGCGGAAGCCGACCCGTGCCTCATGCGATATTCCCTTGCGGTCCGGGGTCTCGCTTCGCGCCGGGCTTGCGACCGCGCGCCGGCGGCGGCGCACTGCACGACAGCCGGCAACTCACGCCCTCGATCGGCTTGCCGCCGATGAACCGTGTCACCTTGCAGCAGATCACTTCTCCCGCAGCGGAAAGCTGCGACACGTGACGCGTAACCAGCGGCATCGGCACCTGCAGCGCGTCGGCAATCTCGGCGTCGAGTCGCTCGCCATTGGACTTCAAGAAATCAAGAATCGACGCGTTCATAGGGGTATTCCAATGTGGCAATCGACGGCCAGAAGGCCGCTCGGCGAACGGGCTCGCGCCCCGGCAAGGGGCTGCCGATCACCGGGATCAAAGGCGCGCTTCCGCCTTCGCCAGGCTGACTGTCGGTCCTCCGGGGATCCCCCCGGGCGCTCAACTTCCGGCAGTCTTGGTAAGGACAGACGATGACTTCCCCTGCTTGTCACGCTTGGCCTGTTTCTTCTCCTTGGCCGTCTTCTGCGGCGCCTTCTTCTGGTCCTTCTTCGTATCCTTGGACTTTGACATACGACTCACCTCTCCACGATGGATAACACAACAGAAATTTGCGCCGCGCACCGGCCATCTTACGCGCCGCGCCGCGACTTCCTTGCTGGGGTTGTCAGGCTTCCTCGGCGCCACCCCGGACGCAGCCTCTGCCGTCGGACCTACATTCTACCGCGCCCTCGTCACCTCAGGCTCCCCGCCCTGGCCGGGATGGATGCCTTGGCGATCGACAGTTCATTGAGCTTGCCCTCCTTCTGGGCCGCCACAATTCACGCCGGACGCATGCCAGGGTTGATGAACACCGCATTGAGCACGATCGGCGCCGGTGACCAGTACCGACTTGCCTTCGAAACGATGCATGACGTTCGTCTGCGCAGTGGGTCGGTGCCGAAACGCAGCAGGCGCTGCCGGGCCGCGGATCAGAACGGCGCCTCGCTACGCAGCACCCAGTTGGCCGAAGCGGCCCTGCTTGAAGTCTTCGATGGCTTGCGCGATCTCGGCTTTGGTGTTCATGACAAAGGGACCGTAACCGACCACCGGTTCGTCGATCGGCGCGCCGCCCAGCACCAGCACGGTGGCTTCTGTATCGGCCTCGATCGCAAATTCGGTGCCGTCTCGGTCGAGAATCGCCATCTGCGCTTCGTGCGCAACCTGGCTGCCATTCACTCGCACGGTGCCGCGAAGAACGACCAGCGCCAAGGTGTGTCCCTCGGGCAGGCCAAACTGGGTGGCCCCGCCCGGGTTCAGGCGCAGGTCCCAGACGTCGATCGGTGTGAAGGTGCGCGCCGGCCCGCGCTGGCCGCCGAACTCTCCGGCGATGACGCGCAGCGTGCCGGCGGCGTCCGGAAGCGCGACCGCCGGGATATCCCGGTCGAGCAGCGTCTGGTAGGCCGGCGCGGATAGCTTGTCGCGGGCGGGCAGATTGACCCACAGTTGCACCATCTCCAGCGTGCCGCCGCTGCGACTGAACGCCTTGGAATGGAACTCCTCGTGCAGAATGCCGCGGGCCGCCGTCATCCATTGCACATCGCCCGGACCGATGCGCCCGCCGCTGCCGGTCGAGTCGCGGTGCTCCACCTCCCCCTGGTAGACGATGGTCACGGTCTCGAAGCCCCGGTGCGGGTGCGCGCCGACCCCGCGGGCGCGCTCGCTCGGCGCGAACTGCGCCGGCCCGGCGTAGTCGAGCAGCAGGAACGGGCTCAGTCGCACGCCGTGGGTGTCGTAGGAGAACAGCGAGCGCACCGGGAAGCCATCGCCCACCCAATGCTGCTGCGGGGCACTGTGGAGGCCTAACACCGTCTTCATCGACATCTCCTCGCTGAGGGCTGCCATGGGCAGGAAGCTGGCTGGGCGGCGATCGCCACTGGCGAGAGCGCGCTCGACAACCGGCACAGCAGCAGAATGCGTTTCATCGGCTCGATCCTTGGCCCATCGTGGATGGTGGCGGCGACCGCGGCAGTTGGTTTCCGTCATTTCGACCCCCCAACGCCATTCGCCGTTCCGTCCACGCCGAGCCGTCCATGCTTCCCGAGGCGCAAAGGTGGGTGAGCCTATGCGCTTCTCCCTCGTCAGGCTCGTCCGGATAATATCCGAGTATTTTAGTCGTCTTTTGTGCTATAAGAGAAGAGGGGCGACCCACTTTCAAACCTTTCTGACCGTGCCCGAGCAAGGTCGGGAAAACTGCTTATCACCTGCACCGCAAGCGACTGCTCTGGCTCCACGGCAGCCCGAAAGGAGCAACACCATGAGACAAATCCACATCGACTATCCTGGTACCGATCTCGATTACAAGGTGGCACGCGAACTCGCGGCCTCGCGTGCGAACGACGATCCGGAAATCGAGGAACCGGTCGTTATGGCCTGGCACGATAAGCGCGCCGAGATGATGTCTCCTGTCATCGAGGGCGGCGACATCAACACGCGCTGGCACGATTATGGGCAGAGCCATACTGGCGAACTCGAAATCAGCGTGAATGGCCAGTACGATTTTGTCTTCGCCGATGCCTCAGCCTTCGACACGTACGGGCCGAGCCCGTATGTCAGCCTCTCCGACGGCAAAGGCACCAATTACGTGTGCCAGCGGGGGTTGCTGCGCGACCCGCACCATCCTGAAGAGGATGCGTGCGTGGCGCTCGACGACTACACGAGCCAGATGACTTGAGAATCCGCCTGCAGGAACAGCGCACGCGATGCGGCCAAGGGGTATCCCCACAGCCGGCGTTGCGGCATTGCCGGAACGCATAACCGTTCTCGCGCAAATCACTGTCCCCGGAAAGCCGCCTTGAACACCCTGGCAAGCAACCATGATTACGCCACACGATTTCGATATCGACGCACGCGGAATGAATTGCCCGCTGCCCGTTCTCCGGGCCAAGCAGGCAATTGGCCAACTGCAGCGGGGCAAAGTGCTACGCGTGCGCGCATCCGACCCCGGTTCGGTCAAGGATTTCGACGCCTTTTGCCGGCAGTCGGGCAACGAACGGGTTTCGTTCGAGGAGGGGAACGGCGAATACACCTTCTACCTGCGGAAGACTTGATGCCCGCAATGATTCGATTCCATGACCTGACCGACGGAGGACGAACTTGGGAGCGCTACCCGAAATCGACGTTCTGGACGACCTGATCAAACGCAGGATCGACGACATTCTGTCGGAGAGGCTCGCGGAAAAGCCCACCGAGGCGAAGAGGAGCAAGACGCCGTCGATGGCCATCATTGCCACCGGCGGCACGCTTGACACGGGTTATCTTCCGTTCATTTTGAGCGCAACCGCCGCGGCGCTGGGTTGGAGGACGTCGGTGTTCTTCACCTTCTATGGATTGCAACTGCTCAAGAAAGATATCAGCGACCTGAAGCTCAGCCCCCTGGGCAATCCTGCCATGCCGATCACGGTGCCCTTCGGCCCGCGGTGGTTCAGGAACATCAATTGGGACATCCCCAACGCCATACAGGCATTGGTCCCCGGATTCGAAGCGGTGGCAACCTCGCTCATGAAAGGGAAATTCAAGTACAACGGCGTCGCAAACCTGAGCGAACTGCGCCAGTTGTGCGTCGATGCCGGCGTGCACTTTGTGGCCTGCCAGATGACGGTCGATCTGCTCGGCTTCACTCCGGACGATTTCATTCCAGAGGTAACGGAGTACGCCGGCGCGGCCACCTTCCTGCCCATGGCCAAGGACGCTGACGTCAGCATGTTCATGTAAGAGGCCATGGCTGGCAAACTCCCCCGAGACCATCCAAGCACGGGCGTCTGCCCAGGACTGCTAGTGTCGAATTTCCCAGCGAGGCGACACGAACGACTTCTCTTGGTCGAGCACGCTCATCCTGTCCTGACGACTGTGCTGTCAACCGGGCGCAGATCGCAATTTGAAATCGGTGACACGGAAGATGAAATCACCCTTTGTCGTGGCGCCTGCCGGCATCGGTGGCAGGAGAAAAAGCGTGTTGCCACCGACCAATAACTGATGAGGCGTACAAGATGATGGCCCGAGCCGACACGATATGCCAAAAGGGCTATCTCCTGCCACACTGCCCCGAAAGCGAACAGGGCCAGCAAGTGCGATTGTATTGGGATCCCAGCGGCAAGCGGTGGAGCGTGACCGTAGCTGGCATCCCCGTCATCGGAACCAACGCAGACGAATTGATCGACGCTGCGGTTAACAAATATGCAATCGCCCGCACTCCTGAAGGTGCATGAGTATTTGCGAATGCGTTCGATGACGAGTATTCGCTGGCCACCACACGGCCCTGATCGGGATCCCGCACATTACGGAATAGATGGGTAGGCGTTTCCGTGCCGCCGCCCGGGCATGAACAACCGGCCGACCGTCGCGTCATACACGGGCGCCCAGAGGCGATAGACGACGAGGTTCCGCCGGTTGGTCATCCGCATGGCAAGTCACCGGGCTCGGGCTTTGAAGGCGGGTAGCACGCGCCGGTCGAAAATCCACCATTTCCGGCCTACAGCGCCGAAACCGCACTGGGCAAACTGAGGGCAAACTGAAGCCAGCAAAGCCGGCGTGGTCCGCAGCGGTCGTGCCAACTCGCCAGTTCAGCCCTTTGCCCGGTCGTGTGGACAGGTCTTCTCTGGCGTCGATCCACGCCCGCAGGCAAACGGCTACCGCCCTTCCTGCGAATCTGCCTCGACCTGCTCCTTGTCGTCGTCATCGGGAATAACGACATCCACGGCGGCACCCACGACCTTGGCGCCGACACTCACAGTTGTGGCCGCGACACTGACTGCGGCCGCGCCGACACTGACGACCGCATCTGCAACAGCGATTACGGCGCAGCCGCTGAGCGTCGCGGCAAGCAGTACAGGCACAAAGACGAAGACACCTCGAATCATGGCCATAGATTAGCCGATCAGGGTGCGCGTTGGTCAACAACGCTGTAACCGAACAGTGCGGCCAGGCGTGCGCTCCCGAACACGCGGCAGGCCGTCCCGGTATGCCGGTATGGTGGCCTCGCTCCGTCCAAAACCCGAAGCGATACCCTTCAGGCATAGTCATGGACGGGATCGCCTCGGCGTCCACAGTTGGCGGCCGATTGTTCCCTGCGCCGGTCGGGGAAATGCCGAACTTCAGGACAGCATCACTCCAGCGCGGTAATCGTCTCGCGATCGGACGGCACGGTGCCCTCGCGAAGCAAGCTGCGCAGCCACTCCCGCTGGACAGTCTGCGCCCGGTTCTCCGCGAATCTCGCTCGAATGTGCGGCAGAGCTTCCTGAAACGAGAGCACCCCCGGCGGCAGAATGGCGTCGCAGCGCACGATGTGAAAGCCCAGGGGAGACTCGATCACCCCGCTCAGCGCGCCCTCCGTCAATTGGAACAGCGCGGCGTCCAGGGCAGCGAACAACTGGCCACGTCGGTACTCGCCCAGCACTCCGCCCTGGAGCGCCGTGGGGCATTCCGAATGCTTGAGGGCCTGCTCGGCGAAGCGTCCGCGCTCTTTCGCCAGCCGCTGGGCGATCGCCTCGATGCGCTGCCTGGCCGATTCGCGTGCGTTTTCTGCGAAGGCGTCGTTGACGGTGACCAGGATGTGGCTGGCGCGCCGCCGCTCCGGCTGCAAGAACCGCTCGATGTTCAGGCGATAGAACAGTTCGGCGTCGGTGTCGCTCACCCTCGGCGCCTCGGCCGCGACCTTCTCCAGCACCGCCTCCACCGCAAGCTCGCGCCGCAGGGCGACTTCCAGCGCGGCCTGGGTCAGACCGTTCGCCGCGATGTCGGCAAGGAATTCGCCTTCGTCCCGATAGCGGTTGCGGATCTCCCCCAGCGCGGCGTCCAACGTGCCATCCGGGACGCATACGCCGGCGGCCTGGGGCGTGGCCAGCACCCGCGCCTCGATCCCGCTCTGGCGCGCGGCAACGCGCCGCACCTCGCGCCGTTCGTCTTCCGTCAGGGCAGCCACCGCCTTGCGGTAGAGCGACTGCGCCATCTTGAACTCCAGATAGGCGGTCTCGGGGCTCGCCGCGCTCATGCCGCGCCCTCGGCGCAGGCCGCAGCGGCAGGGCGCAGCGCGCTTTCGGGCACGCGCAGGACGTGACCCGGGAATATGACTTCGTACTGGACCTCGGACGCTTCGTCGCGCAGTACCCGCAGCACCTCGCCCACGCTGCCCAGGGCGGCGCGGGTCTCGCCCCGCACCACGAGGTGGCGCGCCGCCTCGACTTTCTCGCGGGACTCGAAGCGGCTCGGCGTCCAGGGTGCGGCAGCGGGAATCAGCTCCTCCTCGCGGCAGCCGATCATGCGGTCGGTGTCGAGGAAGTGCACGGTGTAGATGATCTGGTCCTGAAGGAAGGTGCCGATGTTGACCACGTGTCCGGTGCTGCCGCGGCGCACCAACAGCTCGCCGGTGTCGATGCCGGGAAAGGTGCCGTCGTTGCGCACGTTGCGCGTAACGCGCACCTCGTCGCCGTAGTCGTAGGTGGGGAGCATGGGGATCAGGGGCGCCTGTTGCTACGGCGATCGCCGAGCGCCCCCACCCCTGCCCGCTCGCGGGAGACGGAGTCGCGGCCGCGGCGCGGCGATGGGGCGCTGGGAGCTTGCGAAGCGGGAATGGCGCGTCCGTCCACTCAGCGCCTCAACTCGCTCAGGGGCACGAACACGGTTTTCGGTTCGTGAAGGTGGAACACCTTGAACACCTTTTCGGTCAGGGCGTCGGAGGCGACGAAGTCCTGGTAGGCGCGCTCCAGCAGGGCACGGTAGCCCGCGGAAGTCAGTGCCTGGACACCGGCGGGGCGCGGCTCGCGCTCAATGTAGTCGTGGAAGCGCTGGAGGATATGCAGGCGATTCACCTGCACCACCGCCGCGTCGTAGGGGATGGCGAAGTAGTCGAGAAATTCCTCCGCCGAGGAGAGTTCTTCCAGCGCGTCCTGCAGGGCTAGCGTTTCCATTTCGGCTCCTTGTCGCGTTCAATTCACGTCCATCGTCATGCTGCCGGGAAGGCGTTCGCGCGCCACGGCCAGCAGCGCGCGCCCGCCCATGCGGTCCAGGGGATCGAGCGCCACCAGCTTCTCCAGCTTGGCGCAGCCTTCCGTCAGTTCGGAGGCGCGCAGGTCCAGGTATGCGTGGGCCTTGAGCGCCATGAGATAGAAGCGCACCAGGCCCATGGAGCGCTGCACCCCCGCGCCCAGTTTCGGCGCCGTCAGCTCGCGCCAGTCCTGGGGGAAGCCGAGCCGGGCGGCGGCCTCGGCCATGGCGCGCTGCGCCGTGAGTCGCGCTTCCGCGAGGCAGTGGCGGTAATAGAAGAAGCGATACAGCGCGACCAGCACCGTGAGCTGCTGCGGCGCGAGGAAGTAGGCGCGCATCAGGTGCGCCTCGGCCTGGTCCTCGCCGTATCCCTCCGCGGCGGCACGCAGCAGCGCATCCACCTCGGGTGCCAGGGGATCGTCGAAGTACAACGGCTCGGGGTCGAAATCGAGCAGATCCATCAGGGGCTTCCTCCACCGACGTCGCCGATGCTGGCGGCGCATTCGCAGCGGCCCTCGCGGCAGCCGCCGGTGCAGGCCTGGGGCGCCGGAACACCGGCCGCGGCGAGCCGCGCCTCCAGCGACTCAATCCGCTGCAACAGGCAGGCCATGGCCTTGCCCACCGGATCGGGGATCAGGTGGTGGTCGAGATTGATGCCTTCGGAATTGGCGTGCCCTGCCGGCAGGTCCATGCGCACTACCCGCCCCGGGATGCCGACCACGGTGCGCCGCGCCGGCACCGCCTTCACCACCACCGAATTGGCGCCGATACGCGCCCCTTCGCCCACCCGTATCGGCCCGAGGATCTTGGCGCCGGCGCCGACGACGACGCCGTCGGCCAGCGTGGGATGGCGCCTGCCCCTGTTCCAGCTCGTGCCGCCGAGGGTGACGCCGTGGTAGAGCGTGACGTTGTCGCCGATCTCGGCGGTCTCGCCAATCACCACGCCGGCGCCGTGGTCGATGAACAGGCGCCGGCCGATGCGCGCGCCGGGATGGATGTCGACATTGGTCCACCAGCGCGCGGCGAAGGCCACCAGGCGCGCGGCATACAGCCAGCCGCCGCGCCACAGGCGGTGCGCCAGCCGATGCATGATGAGGGCATGGACGCCGGGATAGGTGGTCAGCACCTCCCAGCGGGTGCGCGCCGCCGGGTCGCGGGCGAAAACGCAGGCGACGTCCTCGCGCAGCAGGACGAACAGCCCCGGCGGCGCCGCGAGCGGCCCGAGGGCGGCGTCCCCGGCCATCCCGCTCATGCCGCCAGCGCCTCGCCGCGGCGGGCGAGCTCGTCGTAGAAGGCTTCCAGCTCCTGCTGCTGCGGCGGGCGCTTGGCCCTGACCACGAAGCCGCGGATGCGCGCGAGCAGCGCCTCCGCCTCGGCGCGGCTGACGAACAGCCCCAGTTGGGCGTAGGCCGCCATGACGCCGTGGCTGCCGGAATGCTTGCCCAGCACCAGCTGGTGGCTGCGGCCCACCTCCCGCGGGTCGATGGCCTGGTAGTTGGCCGGGTCCTTGAGCAGGCCGTCCACGTGTATGCCCGCTTCATGGGTAAAGGCGCCCTCGCCCACCACGCTCTTGTGCCAGCCCACCGGGCGGTTGGCGGCGCGCGCCACGCGCTCCGACAAGGCCGGGAACTGGCGCAGGTCGAGGCCCGTGGTGAGCCCGTAGAGCTTGGCGAGGCCCAGCGCCACCTCCTCCAGCGCGGCGTTGCCGGCGCGCTCGCCCAGGCCATTCACCGTGGTGTTGACGTGAGTGGCGCCGGCGCGGGCCGCCGCCAGCGTGTTGGCGGTGGCCAGGCCGAGATCGTCGTGGGCGTGCATCTCGATGTCGATGTCCACCACGTCGCGCAGGGCGGCGATGCGCTCCGCCAGGCCGAAGGGCTCCATCACCCCCAGGGTGTCGGCGAAGCGGAAACGGGCGGCGCCCGCCTCCTGCGCGGCTTCCGCCACCCGCAGCAGGAAATCCAGGTCGGCGCGCGAAGCGTCCTCGCCGCCGACGCACACCTCCAGCCCGAGGTCCAGCGCGCGGGCGACGTTAGCGTGGATCGAATCCAGCACCCAGTCGCGGGACTTATGCAGCTTGTGGACGATCTGCTGGTCCGACACCGGGATCGAGATGTCCACCATGTGGACGCCGAGGCCGCGGCAATGCTCGATGTCGCCGGCGCACATGCGACTCCACACCAGCAGCCGCGCGCGCAGCCCGAGGCCCGCCACGGCGCGGATGCTGTCCCGCTCCTCCTCGCCCATGGCGGGAATACCCACTTCCAGTTCCGGCACGCCGAGCCGGTCGAGACCCTGCGCGATGCCGAGCTTTTCGTCCAGATTGAAGGCCACCCCGGCGGACTGCTCGCCGTCGCGCAGCGTCGTGTCGTCGATGACAACCGCCTTGATCGCACCGTACATGGCATGGGCTCCTAGGCGTACACCGGCGCGAAGGCCTTTTCCGGCTCGGTGACCGGACCGTCCCCAGACCAGTAGGGCGAGAGCTTGCGCAGTTGGGCGATGATCGGCGGCACCGCCGCGATCACGCGGTCGATCTCCTCGGCGGTGTTGCTGCACGAGAGCGAGAAGCGCACCGTGCCGTGGGCCGCGGTGTAGGCAATGCCCATGGCACGCATGACGTGGGAGGGTTCCAGCGAGCCCGAGGTGCAGGCCGATCCGCTGGACGCGGCGATGCCCAGCTTGTTGAGCAGCAGCAGGATGGCCTCGCCCTCCACGTACTCGAAGGCGATGTTGCTGGTGTTGGGCAGGCGGTTGGACGTGTCCCCGGTGGCGAAGGCATGGGGCACGCTGGCGAGGATGCCAGCCTCCAGCCGGTCGCGCAGATCCTTCACCAGGGTGTTCTCCCGCTCCATGTTCTGGAGCGCGAGTTCCGCCGCCACGCCGAGCCCGACGATGGACGCCGTGTTCTCGGTGCCGGCGCGGCGTCCGCGCTCCTGGTGGCCGCCCCGCAGCAACGGGCGGAAGCGCGTGCCACGCCGCAGGTAAAGCACGCCTATGCCCTTGGGGGCGTGCAACTTGTGGCCCGACAGCGACAGCAGGTCGATGCGGTTCGACGCCATGTCGATGGGAATCTTGCCCACCGCCTGCACTGCGTCGGTGTGGAACATGACACCGGCTTCATGAGCCATTTCCGCCATCTGCTCCACCGGAAAGAGCGTGCCCGACTCGTTGTTAGCCCACATCACCGACACGATCGCCACGCGCTCCGAGAGCAGGCGACGATAGGCGTCGAGGTCGAGGCGGCCGTTGCCGTCCACCGCCAGGTAATGGACGCGGTAACCGTCCTTCTCCAGGTGCTGGCACAGGTTGAGGACTGCGGGATGCTCCACCGTGGTGGTGATGATTTCGCGCCGCTCCGGCTGGGCCTTGAGCGCCGACAGGATGGCGGTGGAATCGGATTCGGTGCCGCAGGAGGTGAAAACGATCTCGGAATCCTGCTCCGCCCCCAGCAGCGCCTGCACCTGCATGCGCGCCTTCTTGATGGCGAGCCCTACACGGTTGCCGAAGCTGTGCATCGACGACGGGTTGCCGAACTGCTCGGTGAAGTAGGGCAGCATGGCCTCCACCACCGCCGGCTCGCAGCAGGTGGTAGCGTTGTTGTCGAGGTAGATGGGGGCTGACATGTCAGTCTCCGCCGGGCCGCCCCAAGGAGACTGTCCGCCCCCTCGGGGGGCAGCGAACGAAGTGAGCGTGGGGGCTGTCATTTCATACCCCGCAGGCGCGGGCGTAGTCGCCGGCGCGGGTCGGCACGACGCGGATCACCTCCTTCAGTTCCTCCATCAGCTTCTGCTGGATCCCCGCCAGCGTCACCGACTCCATCTGGCAGCCGGCGCACGCACCCGTCATGCTCACGTAGACGGTCTTGCCGTCCACGTCTATCAGTTCCAGGTCGCCGTGGTCGCGCTGAAGGGTGGGACGCACCGACTCGATCACCTTCTCGATGCGGCGTATACGCTCCAGGTTGCCGATTTTGGCGGGCTTGGGCGCCGCCTTGGCGGGCGCCACCGGCGCGGGGTGGAAGGTCTCGCCGCGCTCCGCCATCACCTTTGCGAGGATCTCCTCGATGCCCTCATGGCAGGCGGAACAGCCGCCGCCGGCTTTGGTGAAGTTGGTCACGTCCTGCACCGTGCCGAGCTTGTTGGCGCGCACCGTGTCCTCGATCAGCGTGGCGTCGATGGCGAAGCACTTGCACACCAGCGCGCCCTCCTCGTGGTCGTCGCGCCACACCTCGCCGCGGTAGTTGGCCACCGCCGCCTGCAGCGCCTCGCGGCCCATGACCGAGCAATGCATCTTTTCCGGCGGCAGTCCGTCGAGGAAGTCAGCGATGTCCTGGTTCGACACATTGAGCGCCTCATCCAGGGTCCTGCCCTTGATGATCTCGGTCAGCGCCGAGGACGAGGCGATGGCCGAGCCGCAACCGAAGGTCTGGAAGCTGGCGTCGAGGATCTTCTCGCTGGCCGGGTCCACCTTGAGCATCAGCCGCAGCGCGTCGCCGCAGGAGATGGAGCCGACCTCGCCCACCGCGTTGGCGTTCTCCAATGAGCCGGCGTTGCGCGGATTGAAGAAATGGTCCTTGACCTTTTCCGTGTAGTCCCACATGGCATTCTCCTCAAGCGGTGAAGGACTGGCCGCACGCGCACGCATGACTGGCGCGGGGGTTGTCGAACTTGAAGCCGCTGCCGGAGAGCGAGTCGACGAAATCGACCTTCACGCCTTCGAGCAGCGGGGCGCTCAAGGGGTCCACCAGCACCGTCATGCCCTCCACCTCGACCACGACGTCGTCGTCCTGGCGCGCCGGCTCCAGGCGCAGGCCATATTGCAGCCCAGCGCAGCCACCGCCGGAGACGAGGATGCGCAGCCCGGCGACGGGGTCGGCGGAAGTGGCGACGAAGCGCTTCACGGCTTTCATTGCGCTCGGTGTGAAGCTGATCATTTGGCGTCTCTCCTGGCGGGTTCGGGGATGATGGCAGCGGCGCTGCAAGTCACGTGCCACGCCGCAGAAACCCGCTAAACCGCTGTTTTGCCGTGCTCCAGTGGCTGACTTTCGCCGGGCGGCGGGCGTCGCAAACGAAACCCTGGTCGGACGCATTGTGGGTTTTGCGACAGGGCCCGACTCACGCCGGCGGTGCGGCGCGAGCCGCCGTTCGCGCCAAGTGCGCAGAGAGCCGCGGTAGCAGGCGACCGGTCCCGAGGCGATCGGCGCGTGGGGATGGAAGGAATCTTGCTGGAGCGAAGACCAACGACTTCCCGCTGCCCATGGACCTAGCCCTCGACCTCACGCCCCTGCTGCTCACGCTCAAGGTGGCGCTGCTCGCCACCCTGCTGGCCTTCGCCGCCGGCGTGGCGGGCGGCTTCGTGCTCGCCCGCGCGCGATTCCTCGGCAAGGAGACCGTCGACGCCATCCTCACCCTGCCCATGGTGCTGCCGCCGACGGTGCTGGGGTACTACCTGCTGGTGCTGATCGGCCGCAACAGTGCCCTCGGCGGCTGGCTGGAGGCGCATCTGGGCATCGCGCTGATCTTCACCTGGCAGGGCGCTGTCGTTGCCGCCGCCGTGGTTTCCTTTCCCCTGGTGCTCAAGGCGGCCCGCGCTGCCTTCGAGAGCGTCGAACCCAACCTGGAGAACGCCGCCCGCACCCTGGGCCAGGGTGAGGCCGCCGTGCTGCTGCGGGTAACGCTACCGCTGGCTTGGCGCGGCATCCTCGCTGGCACGCTGCTGGCGCTGGCGCGGGCGATGGGCGAGTTCGGCGCGACGCTGATGGTCGCTGGCAACATCCCCGGCCGCACCCAGACCCTGTCGCTGGCCGTCTATGACGCTGTCCAGTCGGGCGACGACGACCTCGCCGCAACGCTGGTCCTCATCACTTCCGTCACCTGCGTGGCGCTGCTCGTGGGGTCGGGCCGCCTGCTTCGGGTGCGCCACGCGTGAAGGAGAACCACGGCATGAGAGCGCTGCTCGCCGGTCTGCTGCTTTCCCTGGCCATCGCGCCCCGCACCTGCGCCGCCGCGGAGATCCTCGTGTCGGCCGCAGCCAGCCTCTCCGCCGCCTTCAAGGAGATCGGCACCGCCTTCGCCGCCACCCATCCGGACGTCGAAGTCGCTTTCAACTTCGCCGCATCGGGCGCCCTGCTGCAGCAGATTGAGAGAGGCGCGCCGGTGGACGTTCTTGCGTCGGCAGACCAGGAAACCATGGATCTGGCGCAGCAGCGCGCGCTGATCGTCCCGGCGAGTCGCAGGAACTTCACGTCCAACCGCCTGGTGCTGGTGGTGCCCGCGGCCTCGACCCTGGGCCTGCGCCGCGTCGAGGACCTGAACCGACCCGAGGTCAAGCGCATCGCCATCGGCAACCCCGCCCTGGTGCCCGCTGGCCGCTATGCCCGCGCCGCGCTGGGGACGGCGCTGACCGAAGCCCTCAAGCCGCGCTTCGTCTATGCCGAAAGCGTGCGCCAGGCGATGCAGTACGCAAGCCGCGGCGAAGTGGACGCGGCCTTCGTGTACGCCAGCGACGCGGCGGGGAGCGATGCCGTGCGCGTGGCCGCCACGCTGGCCACCCCCGCGCCGATCGCCTACCCCGCCGCCATCGTCACCGCGAGCCGCCAGCAGGCGGCGTCGCGGCGCTTCCTCGAGTACCTGGCCGGGCCTCAGGCCCAGGCCGTTCTCGCGCGTCACCGCTTCGGAGGCTGAATGGACATCCGCATCGATATCCGCAAGACCCTGCGCGACCGCGGGCGGCGCTTCGAACTGGCAGCGCGCTTCGCCAGCGGCGAGGATTTCGTAGTCATGTTCGGACCCTCGGGTTCGGGCAAGAGCCTGACGCTGCAGGCGGTGGCCGGGCTGGTGCGGCCCGATGCCGGGCGCATTGAGGTGGAGGGCCGGGTGCTGTTCGACGCGGCGCGGGGCATAGACCTGCCGATCCGCGAGCGGCGCGTCGGCTACCTGTTCCAGGACTATGCCCTGTTCCCCCATCTCGACGTCGAACGCAACGTCGGCTTCGCCCTGCAGCCCCTGTTCTCCTGGGGCCTGAGCCGCGCCGCGCGCCGCCGCGTCGCCGAACTGCTCGACGTCTTCGAGCTCGCCGACCTGGCGCGGGCAATGCCGCGGGACCTTTCCGGCGGCCAGCGCCAGCGGGTGGCGCTGGCCCGCGCGATCGCAACGCAACCGGCGCTGCTGCTGCTGGACGAGCCTTTCGCGGCGCTGAACCCGCTGCTGCGGGCACGCATGCGCGCCGAACTGAAGCGCATACAGGACCATTTCCGCATTCCGGTGATGCTCATCACCCACGACCACGACGACGTCGAGACCTTCGCCGACACCCTGGTGCTGTTCGAGCAGGGCCGCACCGATCGCGTCTGGCCCTTCCGTCGCATGCAGGCCGCGCGGTCGCCGGAACTGGGCGAGCTATCAGAGCTGCTGGGCCGCTTCACCCGCGATCACCTGCCGCAGGCCCTGCACGCCCCGGCGTAGGGTGCGCCGCGCGCACCGATCCCTGGCCCGGCGCGCACGGCGCGCCCTACAATGCTGCGGAGCTTCGACAAGACTCGAACCCTTGATTGCCTCCGACGCAGACGATGATGACCTGGACGCCGCCGTGCATGCGCACGACGCGCTGCTGGTGGCCCGCGGCTTCGCCATCTGGGTCGGCAGCGAGCCGACCTTCACCGACCGCTACTCCGACCAGCCGCAGTGGGTCAGCGCCGCGCTGGGCGACGACAAGCTCGCCCGGGCCGAGCGGCTGCTGTGCACGCTCGCGCGGCGGGCACCGGGCGCAGCCCTGCTGCGCAGCGTCGGCCGGCGCTACCCCGGCGAGGACGTGCCGCGCTGGAGCTACGGCATGCTCGCCGCGCGCGACGGCACTCCCGTCTGGCAGGGACCGCCGGACCCCCTTCTCGTGTCAGGAGAGTTGGCGCCTCCCGATGCGCCGCGCTTTCATGCCGCCTTGCTTGCGCGGGCGCCGGGCGCGGGCTTTGCGGCCGCCGCGGTTGCGGCGACGGGGAACGAGCTGCGCCTGCTGCTGCGCGAGCCCGAAAGTCAGCCGCCGGCCGACGGCGATGCGCGCCTCGCGCGAGCTTCCTGCCACGAGGGCCCGATACCCGACAGCGGCGTACGCGACGAACTCGCGGCCGAAGGACTGTTCCTGTTCCTGCTGCGAAGCGAGAGCACTGCGGCCGGGAACGTGCTGCGCCTGGAACTGCCGGCCCTCGGGGATGCGGCGCGCCTGCGCCGCGTGCTCGCTCTGGTCGGCGCGGCGGCCCATGACGCCGAACTCGCCGCGCTGGTGCTCGCGGGCTGCCCGCCCCCTGTGGACGCGACGGTTGCCTGGACCACAGTCACCCCCGATCCCGCCGTCATCGAAGTGAACTCCGCGCCCTTCGCCGACTGCGCGGGGCTGCTCGGCTTTGCCCGCGATCTCTACGCCGCCGCCGCTCCCCAGGGACTGACTCCCTGCCGCCTCTTTTTCAACGGCGACGCGGGCGATTCCGGCGGCGCCGGGCAGATTACCCTGGGGGGCCCGACGCCGGCCGCGAGCCCCTTCTTCCGCCATTCCCACACGCTGCCGGGCTGGGTGCGCTACGTGAATCGCCACCCGGCCCTGTCCTACCTCTTCGCCCACGACCACATCGGTGCATTCGGCCAGTCGGTGCGCAGCGACGAGCGCGACCGCGAACATTTCGACGAACTGGGCCTGGCGCTGCGCCTGCTGGCCGCGCAACCCCAGGCCGATCCGGAAATGATCTGGCGCAGCCTGTCGCCCTTCCTCGCCGACATCGCGGGCAACGCCCACCGCGCCGAACTCAACATCGAGAAGCTGTGGAATCCCTGGCTGCCGGAGCGCGGGAAACTGGGCCTGCTGGAGTTCCGCGCCCTGCGCATGGCGCAGAGCCCGGAGCGGCTGGCGGCTATCGCCGCGCTGCTGCGGGCGGTGACCGCCCGGCTAGCAGCGCGCCGCTATGACGAAGCCCTGATCGACTGGGGCCAGCAACTGCACGACCGCTACGCGCTGCCCTTCTGCCTGCGGGAGGATCTGTTCGCGGTGCTGGAGGATCTGGACCACGCCGGCTTCGGCCTTGCACCGGCGCTGCGGCGCGTGTTGCTGGACGATGACTTCCGCGTATTGGGCCGCGTCGCCTTCGACGATGTCGAACTCACCATCCGCCGCGCCCTGGAGTTCTGGCCCCTGGTGGGCGACGCCGCATCCCAGGAACGCGGCACCTCGCGCCTGGTGGACGCCAGCACGGCGCGCATCGAACTGTGCCTGCGGCCCCTGCCGGGACGCCACGACCAGGACTTCGACGCCTGGGGCATCGCCAGCGAGGGCGGCTGTCTGCCGCTGCGCCGCGCCGGCGACGCTGCCGGGCTTGCGCGGCTGCTGGGGCTGCGCTATCGGCGCTACGTGCCGGGTGCCGGCCTGCACCCCAGCCTGCCCGCCCAGGGGCCGATTCCGCTGTTGCTGTGGCACCCACAGCGCGGCAAGGCCTGCCGCATCACGCTGCACGAGTGGCGCCCCGACCAGCAGCCCTACGACGGGCTGCCGAAGGACGCCGAAGACGCCCGCGCGCGCCGCGCCCAGCGCATCGTGGTCGAAAGCGTACCGCCGCCCGATCCGCCGCCGCCCCCCGCGCCGGCCCATGCCCTGACGCCCTGGTGCCTTGATTTGCGGCGGCTGTGATCGCGTAACGTCGGGCGAGTGCCGCAGGCGCGATGACCGCCGTATCCGCGGTGGTCAGGAGGACGTCGGAAGGTGGCGCTCCGAGCCTCCGCCACCCTGCTGGTCGAGCCAGTCTGGCGGTTCGCGATGCGGTAGCGCAGCCCACCGCTTTCATGAACTACTTCATCGCGCCGCTGACTGTACAGATTCACAGTCTTCCATCCCGATTCCCCAATCAGGATGGTCATGTCTGCCGCCGCGCCCTGCGCCTCACCTCGCACTGCGCGCTATCGCCGCCGCCAGCCCGAACGCACATTGCTCTATCGCACCGTGCAGGGCCACCTGGCGACCTGGCTCGAACTCACGCGTGACAGTGCGTCCGGCACTTCAGTGCCGGCCTACGTCGAGCGCGAATTTCGCCGCTACCTCGAATGCGGCATCCTTGCCCACGGCTTCGCCCGCGCCCGGTGTGGCCAGTGCGGGCACGACTTCCTGATCGCCTACTCGTGCAAGGGCCGGGGCGTGTGTCCGGCCTGCAACGCGCGGCGCATGGTTGAGACCGCCGCCCATCTGACCGACCACGTCATGCCGCGGCTACCGGTGCGCCAGTGGGTGTTGTCGGTGCCGAAACGCCTGCGCTACTACCTGCACAGCGACCCGGCCGTTCAAACCCTGGCGCTGCACATCTTCCTCAGTGCGGTGGAGCAGGCCTTGCGCCGGTGTAGTCCCGGGGCGGGTGTGGCCTGGCGCATCGGCGCGGTCGCTTTCATCCACGGCTTTGGCGCCCTGCCCAATCCCCATGTGCACTTCCACTGCGTGGTCATCGAGGGGGTTTTCGAGCCGATGGCGCGGGCGGCGCGCGCTTTCACGAAGCCCGGGGCGTCGGTCCCGAAACCATCGCCGACATCCAGGCCAAGGTGCGCCGGCGTCTGCTGCGTGCGGCTGCCCGGCGCGGACTGCTCGAGCGCCAAGACGCGCAGGCCATGGGCGCCTGGGATCACGCCGGGGGTTTCTCGCTGGATGCCAGCGTGCGTGTCGAAGCGCAGGACCGGGAAGGCCTGGAACGTCTGCTGCGCTATTGCGCCCGGCCGGCCTTCGCGCTGGAGCGATTGCGGGAAATCGATTCCGAGCATCTGGTCTATGAGAGCGTCAAGCCGGGCCCGGGTGGCAGCGTCACGCTGATGCTGACCCCGCTTGAACTGCTCGATCGTCTGGCGGCGCTGATTGCGCCGCCGCGCCGGCATCGCCACCGCTACTTCGGGGTGCTGGCACCGAATGCACCGCTGCGCGCGGCGGTCACTGCGCTGGCGGGTACAGGGCCCGAAACGCCGGCAGCCCAGACACCGGCTGCGGCCGCCGGCGCAGCGCCACCCGCCGCTGCGAGCGCATCAGCCGAGACGGCACAAGCGGCAGAGGAGCCGATCCATCGCCAGGCGGCGCGATACGCCTGGGCCCTGCTGCTTGCCCGGATCTATGAGGTTTTCCCGCTGCTGTGTCCCAAGTGCGGCGGCGAGATCCGGATCATCGCCTTCATCACCGAGGCGCTGGCCGTGCGCGAGATCCTCGCGTACCTGGGCGAGCCGACATCGCCCCCTCGCCTGGCGCCAGCCCGTGGTCCGCCGCTGTGGGAGAGGGCCGACGCCGGGCAGGGCGAGTTCGACCCTCAAGCCCAACCGGTGCCGGACTACGAATTCGATCAGCGCATCGCCTGGTAGAGCCCAAGACAAAGCAAGCCGCCGTCGCCGTCGGTTCAGGCTTGTCATGGAGCAACTCGTGCCTGGGGTCAGCCGAGCGGCCAACGCCGGCCGCTCGGCTGACCCCAGGCAGTGATCGGGTCGCGATTCCGAGTATTTCTCAGCGGCTCTCGGCCCAAAACACCCGATTGACTGCGGCTGCCAGGCGGAGACATACCCCCAAGGTGCCATTCGATTTCCTATCCTTACTATCTGCCGCTGCGGCAGTTGCCTTGCTATGTTCGCTGTCGAACAGAAGAGCCGATCGTAATTGCTATCATGGCAAGAAGTACTCAAGGGGATCAGCATGCTCGACGATTCGATTCGTCCGCTGCCCTTGATGATTGATAACCCCACCGGAGAATCCGTATGCCCCTGATTAACTTGGTAGTCGTCTTGATTGTGGTTGGCGTGCTGCTTTGGCTCGTTAACAGCTATATTCCCATGGACTCAAAGATTAAACAGATCCTAAATATTGTCGTCGTCATTGTTGTCGTTATATGGTTGCTACAGGTATTCGGCGTGATAGGTTCGCTGGGCAACATTCGTGTTGGCGGCTGACGGATCTCCAAGGTGGTTGCCGTCGCCAGCATATGAAGCGATGCCATCCCAATAAATGGGGTTATGCCCGATAGTTGGGCGATGACCAGGGATTAAGTAAAGAGCAGAAGGAGCAGAAAATGAAAAAGAGCTACTTGATGATTGCGATATCGATGACCCTTGTCCAGGGTTGCTATACCGCTCCCCCCTACCAATCATCCAGCCATGTCGCAGTCGGAATCGGATACCCGGATGTCAACATCGGTATCAATTATTCGACGTACCCGGATTTTGTCCAGATACCGGGCTATCCCGTCTACTACGCCCCCCAGGTGGATTCGAATTACTTCTTTTACGACGGACTCTACTGGGTGTTCCTGGGCGATAACTGGTATGCGAGCAGCTGGTACAACGGGCCGTGGGATAGCGTGGGTTATTACGATGTGCCGGCTTATGTGCTGAGCGTCCCGGTACGCTATTACCGCCAGCCTCCGCCGTATTTCCGCGGCTGGCGTGCCGACGCGCCGCCACGTTGGGGGGATCACTGGGGTCGCGACTGGGAACAGCGTCGAAGCGGGTGGGACCGTTGGGACCGCGGCTCCGCCCCGGCTCCCGCACCGTTGCCGGTTTACCAGCGGAATTATCCCGGTGACCGCTATCCTCGCGCAGTAGAACAGCAGCATACGATACGGTCCGAGAATTACCGCTACCAGCCGCGTGAGCCTGTCACGCAGCAGTATTACAAACCACGTGCGCAGCAAGACCAGCAGCGTCAGCAAGACCAGCAGCGTCAGCAAGACCAGCAGCGTCAGCAAGAACAGCAGCGTCAGCAAGAAGCAGCGTCAGCAAGAGCAACAGCGTCAGCAAGAGCAGCGTCAGCAAGAGCAGCGCCAGCAAGAGCAGCGTCAGCAAGAGCAACGCCAGCAAGAGCAACGCCAGCAAGAGCAACGCCAGCAAGAGCAACGCCAGCAAGAGCAGCAGCGTCAGCAAGACCAGCAGCGTCAGAAAGACCAGCAGCGTCAGAAAGAGAAAGACCAGCAGCGTCAGAAAGAGAAAGAGCAGCAGCGTCAGCAAGAGCAGCAGCGCCAGAAAGACCAGCAGCGCCAGAAAGAGCAGCAACGTCAGAAAGACCAACAACGTCAGCAAGAGCAGCAACGTCAGAAAGACCAACAACGTCAGAAAGAGCAGCAACGCCAGAAAGAACAGCAGCAGAAGGCCCAGCCGCAACAAGATCGGGAGCGGCAAGGCGCCCAACCTGAACTGAAGGGCAAAGCCAAAGACCACAAGGCTGTGCCACAAGACCAGGTTCAAAAGGACAAGGATGCCCAGCAGGAGTATGAGCGGAAGAAAAAGGAGTATGAGGAGCGCTATCAGAATCGCTAGGGCGCGTTAACACTCATTACTCGCTGCAACCCGGAGGGACGGCCGATTCGGGCGCCGCTTGGGATCACGCCGGGGGCTTCTCACTCGATGCCAGCGTGCGTGTCGAAGCGCAGGACCGGGAAGGCCTGGAACGTCTGCTGCGCTATTGCGCCCGGCCGGCCTTTGCCCTGGAGCGATTGCGGGAAATCGATTCCGAGCATCTGGTCTATGAGAGCGTCAAGCCGGGCCCGGGTGGTAGCGTCACACTGATGCTGACCCCGCTTGAACTGCTCGATCGCCTGGCGGCCCTGATTCCACCGCCGCGCCGGCATCGCCACCGCTACTTCGGGGTGCTGGCACCGAATGCACCGCTGCGCTCGGCGGTCACCGCGCTGGCGGGTCCGCAGGCCGAAACGCCGGCAGCCCAGACACCGGCTGCGGCGGCCGGCGCAGCGCCACCCGCCGCTGCGAGCGCATCAGCCGAGACGGCACAAGCAGCAGAGGAGCCGATCCATCGCCAGGCGGCGCGATACGCCTGGGCCCTGCTGCTTGCCCGGATCTATGAGGTTTTCCCGCTGCTGTGTGCCAAGTGCGGCGGCGAGATCCGGATCATCGCCTTCATCACCGAGGCGCCGGCCGTGCGCGAGATCCTCGCGTACCTGGGCGAGCCGACATCGCCCCCTCGCCTGGCGCCGGCCCGTGGCCCGCCGCTGTGGGAGAGGGCCGATGCCGGGCAGGGCGAGTTCGACCCAAACGCCCAACCGGCACCCGACTACGAATTCGATCAGCGCATCGCCTGGTAGAGCCCAAGACAAAGCAAGCCGCCGTCGCCGTCGGTTCAGGCTTGTCATGGAGCAACTCGTGCCTGGGGTCAGCCGAGCGGCCAACGCCGGCCGCTCGGCTGACCCCAGGCAGTGATCGGGTCGCGATTCCGAGCATTTCTCAGGGCCTCGCCGCACGAAATCCCCAATTGACCTCGGCCGCCAAGCGGAGACATACTCTCCGAGGTGCCATTGGATTTCCTATCCGTTATCCGTCGTCTATCCGTCGAAGCGCAGAAGGAGAAAAACGACGCGCGCGTGATCGCGGCGCACGCGAGCTACCTGGAGGTCGCCCAAAGCTATTTGGACAAGGCCCGGCAGACACTGGCCAGGACTGCCGGGGGTGGTATCGAGTCCCTGGCGGCCAAGATCGAGATCGAGACGTTCATCAAACATGCCGAGCGCCAGATCGACCAGACGAGACGGCGGGTCATTCTGGGAGAAGTCATCCCCCATGCCGAGAAAGTCTTTTCGGTGTTCGAGACGCACACCGAGTGGATCAGCAAGGGCAAGGCCGGTGTGCCGGTCGAACTGGGTTTGCGGGTGTGCGTCATGGAAGACCAGCATCGCTTCATCCTGCATCATCGGGTCATAGAAAAGCAGACCGATGACCAGGTGACGGTGGCCATGGTCAAAGAAACAAAGGAGCGCTTTGCCGACCTGGAGGCCTGCAGCTTTGACAAAGGATTCCACTCACCGACCAGTCAGCAGGAACTGCAGGCCCATCTGAAGCTGGTGGCCTTGCCAAGAAAGGGCAAGCTGTCGCAACAGGCACAAGCGGTAGAGAGCACGGAGGACTTCGTCAAGGCGCGCGCTCAGCACTCGGCAGTCGAGTCGGCGATCAACGCGCTCGATGTGCATGGGCTTGATCGCTGTCCGGACCATGGCATTGGCGGATTCAAACGCTACGTCGCGCTGGCTGTGGTGGCGAGGAACATCCATCGCATCGGTGCCATCCTGCGGGAACAGGAAAACCGGCGGGCCAAGCGCAAGAGCCGGTACGCAGATCGTGACATGCCCCACAAACTGGCGGCACAGCCGACGCCAAGCCCGGCGTTCATGCAGTGATGTTCGGAGTCACCGGGAGTCGCTTGCCTATCAGTAATGACGAAGGCATCTCCTGCCCATATTGCACACTTATTCGCCCGTGACGCCTGGGGCAAACCGTCGCAGACATGACATTGAAGACAATGTAGCGGATTCCAACGTCAAAGAACCGGGGTTTTCGGTCAGACACTAAGTACTCCGTTTCGTAAGTTCGCACACGTATTTTCAGGCGGCCAACTTGAGACACTGGCTCTGCGCCCAGCGATTGCGCATCCGTGCAATCAGGGCGTTGAGATCGGAACGGGTGAACTTCCACTCGAAGGGGTGAGCGATGCTTTCGAAGTAGCGCTCGAAGTTCGCCAGCCGCTCGGCCACGGCTTCCAGACAAGGGAAGTCGTTCGGGGTCAGCACCTTGCGTTGCACGATCGAGAAGTAGATCTCGATCTGATTGAGCCAGCTTGCGTGGACCGGACCGTGCACTGGAACCAATCTTGGATGGGCTTTCGTCAGGCGCTGCACCGAGGCCTGCCCGCGATGCGAGGAGCCGTTGTCCATCACCCAGAACACGCGGCGCGCGGTGTCGTACGGAGGCTGGCTCATGACCTGATCGACCAAGCGCTCGAAGGGTGCGATGCCGGTGGTCGCTTCGCAGCGACCGAACACCTTCGCCCGGTGGACGTCCAGTGCCGCGAGGTAGGCCCAGGCACCGCCTCGAACGTACTCGTGCTCCACGCGCATCGTCTGGCCCGCTGCCGTGGGCAGGCTCGGATGAATGCGCACTCGCGCCTGGATGCTGGTCTTCTCGTCGGTCGAGATGACGTGCTCGTCCTCGCGCAGCGGCTGCCCTTGCCAGCGTCGCTCGTACAGGTCCAGGATGCGCCCGGCCTTGGCCTGGAAGTGCGGATCGCGAGGAAAGATCCAGCAGCGGTGCTGCCACGGCCGAATGGCGTCTTCGTGCAGCCAACGCCACACGGTGCTGTCGCTGATGCGCGCGACCAGGCCCGAGCGCTCGGCGTGTCGCGCCACATCGGCCACGCTGAGTCGCGACAGGGGCAGGCCAAGATTGGCCGGCAACTCGCACGCAAGCGCCTTGATCTCAACCGTGAGCTCTGGGGGGAAAGACCCGAGGGCGACCCGGGCGGGCCCTTTCTTCCAGGCCCGCCAATCGATCCTTGACGAAGCGCTTGCGCCACTGGCTCACCACCTCGCGCCGAGTGTCCAGGCGCGCGGCGATCTCGTCGTTGTCCATGCCATGGGCTGCCATCAAAATCATCTTGGCCCGAACGACTTCGAAATATGGCAACGTATATCTGGCCGCACGGCGACTCAATTCGGCGAACTCCTCGGAAGACAACTCGATCCGGAACGGGCTTTTCCTCGGCATGATCGAACCCTCGTGGACGGATCGCGCCAACATGCCATACGAGGCCATACTTCGCAACACAATACGTGGCCATATTTATGACAACGCCTACTAAGGGGTGCTAGCCCATAGGATTTGCCGATTGAGCAACCTACCAAGTGCGAACTCCTTATCAATCTGAAGACCGCCAAGGCGCTTGGGATTATCATTTGACGATCGGTTTTGGTTTGTGCAGACGAGGTCATTCAGTGAAAATGACGTTCAACTTCTACATGCAGCGGACTGGCTAGCGGCGTCGCTGCGCGCCGCCTTTCTACCCAGCCGCTGATGTAGCACGTTAGGCGTCGAAGGAAGATATGCGCATGGCAACAGCTGAACATCTTCTTGAACTGGACCGGGGCGTAGAGTCGTGGAACGCTTGGCGCGAGCAAGACCCACAGGGATGCCCGGACCTAGAGGGTGCTGACTTGTCGGGTCGAGATCTTCAGCGCATCAACTTCACCGGAGCCAAGCTTTCGCGGTCACTCCTGACTCGAGCGAATCTCCGTAGCGCAGTTCTGAACGGCGCAGATCTGCATCATGCTCGCTTGGCGGGAGCATGGCTTGACCAGCACACTCAACTTAGGAGTGCAAATCTCTGGGGGGCCCGCTTGGAGGAAGCCCAACTGGCCGGAGCTGATCTAACGGGCGCTGACCTAGCAGGGGCGGTTCTTTATCACGCACATTTGGGCAACGCCACTTTGGATGAAGCAGACGCGCGGCAGGCGGACTTTGGATCTGCGTACTTGGCTCACGCATCTGTTTCTCGCGCGAACCTGCGAGAGAGCAATCTCATGAATGCGTGCCTTGTCAATGCGATGCTTGAATCGTCGGACTTGTCCCGGTCCAATCTGGTCGAAGCTGACTTCCGAGGCGCCAACCTTTCTGGCGCCCGTGTTTATGGGGTTTCGGCTTGGGGGCTAAGGACCGATGAGACAACACTTCAGCGCGATCTCGTGATCACACCCGAAGACGAACCAAGAGTTACAACGGATGACATCGAGGTAGCTCAGTTTGTTTACCTTCTACTGCGCAGCGACAAGATCAGGAATGTCATTGACACTGTGGGAAAGAAAGCGGTCCTTGTTTTAGGCCGATTCACTGAGGGGCGTCTGGCAATACTTGATAGCGTGCGTACGGCCCTGCGAGCGCGAAACTATGTACCTGTTGTCTTCAACTTCGATAAGCCGGAGACAAGAGACTTCACGGAGACCATCCGGCTATTAGCTGGACTTTCGCGCTTCGTGATCGCGGATATCACCAACCCTCGATCCACGCCGCTGGAGCTACAGGCGACCGTCCCAGAAGTGATGATTCCATTTGTCTGTGTTCTGGAAGGAAACGAGGAGCCTTTCGCGATGTTCCGAGATCTGTGGCTAAAGCATCGTACATGGGTATTAGAACCCATTAGATATCCATCCGTGGAGCGCCTCTTAGATTGTTTTGATGCCGAAATCATCCAGCCGGTCGAGCGAAGAGTCCTCTCGCTGTCTCAGCTGAGGTCTGCGACGATGCCAATAAGAGAGATTTAGGGCGCTATCGCAGCGCGGCGCAGCGCGTACTCCGAATGTCGTGCGGCTTGGCGCGACCACGGCCGACGCCGAACCGGCGGCTCAACTGGACGCGCTACAGTCGGCTTCGCCTCCTTTCGCGCGCCGTTTAGCCGCAACGTTGAACTGCCGCCTCGATGCGTTCGAGATCGGCAACGGGCTGAATCGTGGGCGATGACTGTCCGGCACCGGCGACCGCTCTGCGATCAGATAGCTGCCAGCCACCGACTACATGTCATATGGCGCCTCTGGGTCGGTTCCGAACGGCCAGCATGACCGGAGCCGCCGTTCAGGTTGCCCAGACAGGTCAGTGACCGGTGGCGTGTCCACTGCCGACGTAAACGATCGACGACCCACTGACGGCAATGGCCGAGGAGCGGACCGTCCAGGCGGTTTGCTTGGAACGTCGGTTCAGTGGCGAGGAGCAAGTCTGCTGCGGAAATGATTTTGTCCCTCCGGGCATAATCGCCACTCCCGACCATTTTGCTGACCCGTTCTATCCCCTACACCGGCGTTCGTTGATGCGGTCCGGGCGGTAGGCTGACGCTGCCCCGTCCGGCAAAGGTTGGACTCAGTAGAATGCCGGGCATGTCGATTCCTGCCACCGGGTCCCTCGCGCCCCTGCTCACCCCGCAGGGCCACCTCCTTGTGGTGCCGGGTTCGGACGCACCATCCTTGCCGGCCGCGCTTCAGCAGCGTCTTGCCAATGCCTTCGCCCTGGGTTCCGGGCATGGTCTGCTGCATCTTGGGGCGGCTGAAGTGGGCAGCATTCTTCCGCCCTCCTGGGCTTGGTGGCGTGATTTCGCCGCACGCTTTGTGACGGCACTGTGCGCCACACCGGAAGGTGGCGCCATTGCCGTACCCGACGGCGAGACCTTCGATCGCCTGATCGCCGACGCCCCTCCGATGACTGGCGTGGAGTACCTGACGACGGAGGTGCTGCGCGCGCTGTGGAAGGATCTCGATACAGCTCTGCGCAACGAACTGGCCACATCGAAGATCCCGCTCCAGGAGTTTCTCAAGGCACGTCATCCGGTCTGGAATCTGGTTGGCCGGGTGTATTTCAATCTCGCAGAAAACCGCAAGGATCCGGAGGCGCCGTTCGCCTTTCTCGCCACCTATACCTCGCAAGTGTCGGCCCACGGCCGGGCGCAGCACCTGCCGCTTTCGCAGGCGCTCACCGAGTTCTCGGACGGCAAGAGCCAGTCACGGCTGCTCTCTCTGCTGATGCCGGTGCAGCGCGCGGCCGAGCAATCCGGCTGGCTGCGCGCGATGGTGGACTCGGAGATATCTATCACCCGCTGCGCTGGCTGCCGGGCGATGCCTATCAGTTCCTCACCGACGTACCCAAGCTCGAAGCGGCCGGCATCATCGTGCGTGCGCCGGGCACATGGCAGGCCGGTCGTCCCGCCCGCCCGCTGGTCAAGGCGAGCGTGGGGGCACGAGCGCCTTCGTTGCTGGGAAAGGAGGCGCTGCTGGACTTCAGCGTCGAGGTCAGCCTCGACGGCGAGCGCCTCAGTGCCGGCGAGATCAAGGCGCTGCTGTCCGCGGGCAACGGCCTGCGGCTGATCCGGGGACGCTGGGTTGAGGTCAACGGCAGGAAGCTCGGGCGTATGCTGGAGCGATTCCAGGCCATCGAACAGGCCGCGGCGGAAAACGGGCTGCCGTTTGCGGAGGCGATGCGTCTGGTCGCGGGCGCCTCGCTGGAGTGCGCGGGCGATGCCGCTGCTGCCGACTGGTCGCAGTTGGTGGCCGGCCCCTGGTTGGCCGAGACCCTGCAGGGGCTGCGACAGCCGGAGGGGCTGGCGCAGGTCAGCCCCGGGCCGGCGCTCAAGGCCACATTGCGCCCCTATCAGCAGGCCGGCCTTCGCTGGCTGTATCTACTCACCCGGTTGGGGCTGGGGGCGTGCTTGGCCGATGACATGGGCCTGGGCAAGACCATTCAGGTGCTGTCCCTGCTGCTGGTGCTCAAGCACGAGAACAAGGAATCTCGCCCCAGCCTGCTGGTCGCCCCAGCGTCGCTCCTGGCGAACTGGGCCGCGGAAGCCGAGCGCTTCGCCCCCGGCCTGCGCCTGCTGATCGCGCATCCCTTGGAGGTCCCGGCCGCTCAGTTGCGAGAGCTGGAGGCAAGTCAGCTTGAGTGGTGTCGATCTGGTGATAACCAGCTACGGCTCTCTACTGCGCTTGCCGGCTTTGGAAGGCATGCAATGGCGGCTGGCCGTACTGGACGAAGCGCAGGCCATCAAGAACCCGGGCGCGAAGCAGACGCGGCAGGTCAAGAAGCTGAACGCACGCTCGCGCATCGCGCTGACCGGCACCCCCGTGGAAAACCGGCTGTCCGATCTGTGGTCGATCTTCGACTTTACCCACCCGGGCCTCCTGGGCACGGGGAAGGTCTTTGCCAGCTTCGCCAAGCGTTTGGCCAATGCCGAGCACTTCGGTCCGTTGCGCGCCCTGGTACGCCCCTACATCCTGCGGCGCTTGAAAACCGACAAGCGGGTGATCGCCGATTTGCCCGACAAGACGGAACTCAAGGCCTGGTGCCACTTGAGCCCGGTGCAGGCGGCGCTGTATCAGCGTAAAGGGGTATCCTGTTAGCTCCACTAACCCTTCGCCGTCCTGCGCTTCAGGGCGACATCGGCATAGGTGACCGGCGCGGTCCTAACGGCCTGCTCCATCAGCCGGTAGAAGAGCATGCCACGTGAGCGAGAGCTTCTGCGGTTGAACCGAAACACGAATTCGTCCAGGTCGAAGTCAAGCTGGTCTGGCTGGACGGAGCCCTGGTGCGTGCCCAGTATCCAGCGCTTGATCAGCGAGGCGACCCGGTGAACGCCCGGCATTGACGCATGGGCTGCCAAGTCTGAACCGAGCATGACCTTGCGCTCATGCTCGAAGCCCAAGGATTTCAAACCCAGGTAGGCCGCCGAGCCATCGGTACAGACCACGCTGGATGGATCGACCACTTCCTGCACGAACGGAATCACGCTCGCTGCGCTGTCGTCCTTGACCCGGCGCAGTCGAATGCGCCCAAACCCCTTGGGCGTGAGTATTTCGACCGCGATGCCCACCACGACCTTGGTGGTCTTGCTCTTTCTCCCGCTTTGCGGAGATCGGTGTGAGCCGGTCCGTGATGGCCAGATAGGTCTCATCGATCTCAACCAAGCCATGCAGTTTCGCGCGCTCGGGCCGGACCATGGCCCGACGAAAGCGGTGCAGCATGGCCCAGGCCGTCTGGTAGCTGCCCAGGCCGAGCACGCGTTGCAAGCCCAGCGCGCTGACACCGAGTTTCTGGTTCGTCACATACCAGGCGCCGGCCAGCCACACGCGCAACGGCGTGCGGGTCTTCTGAAAGATCGTGTCCGTCGTCACCGATGTCTGATGCTGGCAACTGCGACACATCAGCCTCTGGCGGCTGGCCCGGTACGGCTCGGCGTGTACTCCGCAGGCGGGACAGATGAATCCGTCTGGCCAACACAACCGTTCCACGTAGTCCAAGCAGGCTTCCTCGGTCGCGAACCAGTTCCAGGAACTCGTTCCATGTTCGGGGGTAGTCTTTGCCCGCGATCGGGTTTAGCATGTGGATGGATATCCAGTACCAGCACTTTGCTGGAGCTAACAGGATACCCCTTATCAGCGTACAGTGAAGGAACTGGCGGCCGCGCTGGAAGATGCCGAAGGGATCGGCCGCAAGGGCCTGGTGCTTTCCTTCCTGATGCGCTTCAAGCAGATCTGCAACCATCCCGCGCCACTGGCTGGGCGATGGCGGCGATTTGCCCGTGGCGACAGCGGAAAGTTCTCGCGCCTGGGCGAGCTGCTGCGAGGTGATCGCCTCAAGCCAGGAAAAAGTCCTGGTTTTCACTCAGTTTCGCGAAACGACCGAACCGTTGTGCCGCCGTCTTCGCAGCATGTTCGGGCGCGCAGGCCTGGTGCTGCATGGCGGCAGCGCCGGTGGCAAGGACGCGAACTGGTAAGCGGTTTCAGGAGGACGAGGACCGCCCTTCTTCGTGCTCTCCCTCAAAGCCGGCGGCACGGGGCTGAATCTCACCGCCGCCTGCCACGTGATCCACTTCGATCGCTGGTGGAATCCGGCCGTGGAAAACCAGGCCACCGATCGGGCGTTTCGCATCGGTCAGAAGCGCAGCGTGCTGGTCCACAAGTTCGTCTGCCGTGGCACCATCGAAGATCGCATCGACCAGCTGATCGAATCGAAACAGCAACTCGTCAAGGATGTGCTGGAGGGCGGCGCCGAACTTCTGCTCACCGAGA
>CAVOKN010000020.1:0-32225 GCA_963696505.1 uncultured beta proteobacterium
GCCCGACTGGTTCGTCAGCCTGCCGCTGGTCGGCGACCAGATCGACGCCTACTGGCAGCGGCTGTCCGGCGGGCGGGACGAGGCGGTGGCCCTGGTGCGCCGCATGATGGACCCCGCCCGCGCCTTCCTGTTCGGTGCCGCCGCCGTCATCGGCGAAGGCCTGCTGCAGATCTTGCTGGCCGTCTTCATCGCCTTCTTCTTCTACCGCGACGGCGAGGCCCTGATCGGACGCATCCGCGCGGCCACCGGGCGGCTCGCGGGCCACACCGGCGGCGAGCTGGTGGACACGGTGCACAACACCGTCACCAGCGTCGCCTACGGGCTGATCGGCACCGCCATCGGTCAGGCCATCGTCGCCACCGTCGGCTTCCTCGTCGCCGGCGTGCCAGGTGCCTTCCTCCTCGGCGCGGCGACCTTCGTGCTGTCGCTGGTGCCGCCGGCCTGCCCCTGATCTGGGGCGGAGCGCGATCTGGCTCTACCAGCAGGGCGAGACCGGCTGGACCTTATTCATGGTGTTTTAGGCGCGGTGGTGGTGTCCAGCGTGGACAACTTCATCAAGCCCTATCTCATCAGCCGTACCAGCAGCCTGTCGCTGTTCACCGTGGTGCTGGGCGTATTCGGCGGCGCGCTGGCCTTCGGTTTCATCGGCATCTTCATCGGTCCCACCCTGCTCGCCCTGGCGGACAGTCTCGCCAACCGCTGGTGGTGAAGCATGCGGAATCGGGCGACACGCCTGTCACCGACTCCGAATCGAAGGCGACATTGCTCTGACGCCGGCAAGGGCAGCGGTAGCTGGCAAACGATCGCTGCCGGAATCGTGCAAGGGTGCCGCGATCGGCACGCGGTTACTTCAGATTGATCGTGTTGCCCGCTTTCCAGTTGTTGCTCTCGCTGCTCTCCACGACGACGAGGGTACGGTCAGCGATCGCACCGATGTAGTAGGTTCCCGCCGCGAGCGTGGTGGGCAGGGTCACGTACGAACTCACGGCCTTGCTGGCGCCCACCGCCAGGCTCGTCACGCTCACGTCGGACAACCTCGTGTCGCCAGTCGTGATCGTGGCATCGGTGGAAAGATAGAAACTCAGGGTCGAGGCCGCAGCGCTGGCCTGCCCCTGGTTCTTCGCGGTGGCGTTCACCGTCACCTTACGGCCGCGGGTTCCGCTAGTCGGACCGGACACGGTGGTGCCGACGAGATCGGGCCGGTTCGGGACGGCGATCACGATGGAGAGGTTCTTGGTCGCCACCGTGTTGTTTGCGTCGGCGACACGGACCGTGAAGTTGAATGTCCCCCCGGCTATCGGCGTACCGGAAATCACGCCTGTGGAACTTGCTAGCGAGAGCCCGGCAGGAAGGCTCCCGGCGCTCACGTTCCAGGTGCGCGGCGCCTTTCCTCCGGCAGCCACGAGGGTCTGGCTGTACGCGACATTGACGGATCCGGACGGCAAGGACGAAGTGGTGATCGACAACGGCGCGACCGAACCCAGCGGTCCGCCGAACACGCCCATGTCGTTCCGCGTGCCGTCCGTATCGTTGTAGATCACGGCCGGGTCGCCGGCATTGATGGACGGCGACGTCGATTGCAGACGGTAGTCCTCCTGGGCCGCGGCCACCAGGCGCGGATCCGCGCTCAGATTGTGCGTTCCAAGCTCGGGCGAATAGACGTTGGCGAAGTTCACCTCGTTGTTGTAGACGGTGTTGTAGTCGATGATGCCAATCCCGCCGTCCGCATAGACGCGCTGCACGCCCTGGCTGTTATTCACGAGGATATTGTTCTTGATCGTCGGCGATGCTCCGGAACCACATCGCAATAGCCGTGGAGTTGCGCTCGAAGTAGTTGTTGGTCACTTCCAGCGAGCCCGGCGAGGCATTCGGCGAGCCGTACATGTAGGTCGTGTTCAGCCCGAAGGCGAAACCGATGAACGCGCAATTACTCACGCGGGCGTAACTGAACGTCGTGTCGGCCATGTCGTAACCGGCACCTTTCTGGCCATAGTTGCTCGACAGATAGTCCGCGCCCTTCAAGGTGAAGCCCGAGAGAACGGTGTCGTCCGCTCCGGCCACCAGGATCGGGAAGAACGCGCCGTCCGTCAGTACGTCCTGGAGGATCGACTTGCCGGGTCCGGCGCCTGCGACATCGATGCCGCGGCGCATCTGAACGCGCTCGGTGTAAGTGCCGGCGGGCACGGAAACCGTCTGTCCGGGCAGCGCCGAGTTGATCGCCGTGAACAGCGAGGGGTAGTTCGACGCCACCGACGGTGATGCCGACGCCCGGTCGCCAGTGCGACGCTGACGTCGACCGTGACGACGCCACCTTCCTCCTCGATGCTGCTGAGGTTCACCGAGCATGAGCCGTCGTAGTCCGTGCTCCACGGCGTCGATGCGCAGCCGAAGGCCATGTTGCCGGTGCTGCCCGGGAAAGCGGCACCTGCCGTCGCGTAGTAGGCAGGCATGCCATCGGCCTCCTCCATGTCGATACGGGCTGGGGCCGGATCGACGACATTGGTGGCCGTCATGTCGACGTGCCACACCGTCAGTCCCTTGCCCGGCAGGTACAGGTCGTAGCCTTGCTGCTGGCGATTCTCGAGGTAGAAGAACGACCTCTCGGACACGACCTTGTAGACTGCTCCAGCCGTTGCGGACGCTGGAATCGACAGGGAGTGCGAGCCTTCTCCGATGACGGTCGACGTCACCCAGCCAAGCATCTCCTTCTCCAGGCCCAGCAATTGGACCGGCCGCTCGCCACTGCCGCCGTTGCCGCCATAGCAGCCATTGCCCATGAGGCCCCAGGGACCGATTGAACCGTTTCCGTGATAGAGATCCCACAGGCCGAGCAGGTGGGCAAACTCGTGGGTGTGCACGCCGATGTCGGCAAGGTCTTCCGAGTAGAACTTCTCGGACATCGTGTAAGACAGCGGCGAGCCGCCCATGTAGGCATGGGGCCAGAGCTGGTTCGATCCGGCAGCGCCGGCATAGATCAGCGCGAAGCCATCGAAGTTAGCTACGTTCACACCCGACTTGGCGATGGCTTCCTCCAACAGGCCCCAGTCGCCATTCAAGTCGTAGTAGGCCTTGGATTCGTTTGCGGTCTGCCAGCCAAAGACCTGGCCCGTGAGGCTGAATTGCCCGCCCGACATCGCGTGGAAATAGTCGCGCATGCTTCCGTAGGCAGCCTTGCCTCCCGGGGTCGTGGCATAGCTGTTTGCCGAAAGCATCATCTTGTCGATCTGCGCCGGAGTGTACGTACCCGGGACGGCCGGGTTGCTCTGATCGGCAGGGAACTGGATCAGCAGGATGGCCAGCCGGAAGACCGCGGGGACCGGCGGCATGCCGGGATAGGCAAGGGCGGGCGCATCCTCCTCGGCGCCGTCCGCTTCCGCCCTGATCGCCGTCGCATACTCCTCGACGAGCGCCTTGCGTTTCGTGAGACGGTGGAAGACATGCCGCGAGGCATTGGCCTCGCGGCGCTTGCGCTCGATCTCCTGCATGGTGGCGTCGTCGTGGCGCTCGTGGCGAGCGATCCCCAGGCTGTGTGGATCGCTGCCACGTCCAGCCTTCAGATGTGAAGGGGCAAGCCGTCCGTCGCGCCCCCGCGCCGCGTAGCGCCAGATTCCTCCGGCTGTCCCGAACAACCGTGTAGCCGTCTTCGGTCTCGAAGAAGATGCCATGTTCGTCGCCATAGGCGCGAACGGTGAGCGCAGTGCCATCAGGCTGGCTTACTTTCAGCGGCCCCGGAGGTGCAGGAACCGCAAGCGCCTGAGGGCACCAGGTCGCAGCGACCAACAGACCAAGTGCAACGCCCCAGAAGAAGAATTGACGTGCTTTCACGGGAGCCTCCTTTTCTTGTTCGAAGAAGGTGGTAGGAACTGCACTGTCATCTCGCACAGCGCGTGCCGCCCGTTACTGCACCAATGCCGGACCCGCATTGGCTGAATTGCTTCGTTAACGGTGAGGTGATCCGTCGATTCCATTGGCATTGGTGCCGGCCGAACGCTCCCGGCGGACGCTCTATTCGCCGGCGATGCGCCAGGGAACCTTCAACCCCTGGCACATCCGCGGCGACGAGTTTCGCGCGCAAGCGTCCGCTGCGGACTACCTGCCGTTATCGACGAAGTGGGATGGCGCGTTGCGAGTGCGCAAGATAGGGTCTGACCTCCCTTTAGACTTGTTATTGATTGTCCGGCGCGGCACTGAAGCATTCTCGTCGCCCCCTTTCCGACAAAGGGCCGAACAGCTTCTTGGCGCCATGACAATGCGTTACGCTACGCTCCGCAATGCGATCGTGCTTGATCTGAATCAATATTTCCTTATGGAAATTGTGGGCGCACCAGCCTCGAACACCCCTTCCGCGCGCGGTGCCGCTTCCTGAGCCGTTGAATGACTTGAGATTTGCCGGTCTTTGCCAAGCACGACCGGGGGTGCGGCAATTTGTCGCAGGTCGTGCGCCACGGTCGTGGCGGCATGGCGGCGCCCCAGGAACGACCATCTGCCGGAAAGAGGCATTTGCCGCGCAATCGGTTCATCCCCGCGCGTTCGGGGAACACCACAGCACCATGCTGGCCATGCTGGGAATCGGCCGCAAGGGTGGGAGCAGTTCGGCCATGCGCAAATCAGCCGATCAAGGCGTGAACCCCGGATTTCGCGCAGCGCTTGTCGAAGGTGTAGGTCGTCTCGCAACCGCTTGCCGAGTGGATATAGCCGATGAGGTAGTCGGCGAAATCCGCCGCGCCGGCGGCGTAGGATTGGGCCGCCGTCCGGGCGAGTTCGGGCGCTTCCACCCGAAGTTCCGCCGTCGCAAACAAGGCGCCGAGTACGGCCGAAATGTCCGCGCGCGGATATCCGTAGGCGCGGTCGAGCACCCACACCACCTCCGTCAGTACCACCAGCGACACGAAACCCGGTGTCTCGGCACTGCATTTCGTCTCAATGAGCCGCGTCGCCGCCCGGGCCTGGGTGCGATCGTCCTGGACGACGTATCGCACCAGGACGTTCGTATCCAGCCCGATCATCGGCGTGCCGCGCCGCGCGCGATCGCGGCATCCATCTCGTCCAGCGTCACCGGCCGCCGCGGCTTGGGCAACATGCCCTTCAAGTCCCTGATCGAGCGCGTCACAGGCACCAGCCTGACGATTCCGTCGTCACCCAGAACAAAGTCCAGACGATCGCCGGTGCGCAGCTTCAGCGCGTCCCGCACCGGTTTAGGTATCGTCACCTGCCCCTTGCTCGTCAAGGTCGCTTCCATTCCTTACCCTTCCATATAGTCTTACTTTAAGGTAAGGATATCACGCCATCCCTCATACCCGCCTTACAAGCAACAGTCGGCAGCCAAGAGCCTTGGCGGGACCGACGCCACGCAACAGCCCCAACTTGAAGCGCAAGGGGTCCAAGTGGAGTTGGCTCTGCCCTGCGGGCTTGAGGCGACCTACGGACTGCACGCTACGAGCGAGTTGCCAGCCTCAGGTCGTCGCGCACCGGCCTCGCCGGCCAGTGGAAGGCTACCGGGCCGTCGGCTTCGGCGTGGACAAACTGGCGCACGAAGGGGTCGGCGGATTCGCGCATTTCCTGCGCCGCGCCGCCGGCGACGACGACGCCGCTGTCGATGAAGTAGACGTAGTCCGCCACTTTGAGCGATTCGCTGACGTCGTAGGTGACGATGATGGAACTGATGCCGAGGGCATCGTTGAGGCGGCGGATCAGTTGCGCGATGACATTGAGCGAGATCGGATCGAGGCCGGCGAAGGGCTCGTCGTACATCGCCAGCAGCGGATCAAGGGCGATGGCGCGGGCCAGCGCCACGCGCCGCGACATGCCGCCGGAAAGCTCGTTGGGCACCAGATTGTGGGCGCCGCGCAGGCCGACGGCATGGAGCTTCATCATCACCAGGTCGCGGATCAGCCGCTCCGGCAGGTCGGTGTGCTCGCGCATCGGAAAGGCGATGTTGTCGAACACGCTCATGTCGCTGAACAGGCCGCCGGCCTGGAACATCATGCCCATCTTCTTGCGCAGTTCGAACAGCTCGCTCTGCCCCAATTCGTGTACCACGCTGCCGCAGAACCTGACGCTGCCCTGATCCGGCGCGAGCTGGCCGCCGATGAGCCGCAGCAGCGTGGTCTTGCCGCAGCCGCTGGAGCCGAGAATGGCCACCACCTTGCCCCGCGGCACCTTCAGGTCTATCCCCTTGAGCACGCTGCGCGGGCCGTAGGCGTAATGCACGCCGGTGGCCTCCACCACGAACTCGGTGCCGGCGTCGGAGCAGCTTCCCTTGGCAGCCTCGCTCATCGCGCCACCCTCAGCCCAGCCACACGCGGGCGTTGCGGAACATGCGCATCCAGGGCGAATCCTCGCCCATGCCTTCCGGATGCCATGACATCTGCGCAGTGCGGAACACCCGCTCCGGGTGCGGCATCATGATGGTGAAGCGACCGTCGGGGGTGGTGACGCCGGTGATGCCCTGCGGCGAGCCGTTGGGATTGAGCGGATAGCGGCTCGCCACCGCGCCGCGGTTATCCACGAAGCGCATCGCCACGTGCGCCTGCTCCATCGTGCCGTCGGCGAACTCGGCGCGGCCTTCGCCGTGGGAAACCACCACCGGCATGCGGCTGCCCGCCATCTCGCGGAAGAAGATCGAGGGGCTGTCCGGGATCTCCACCATCACGAAGCGCGCTTCGAACTGCTCGCTGCGGTTGCGCAGGAAGCGCGGCCAGCGCTCCGCGCCGGGGATGATGGGAGCGAGGTGGCTCATCATCTGGCAGCCGTTGCACACGCCCAGCGCAAAGCTGTCGGCGCGGCGGAAGAAGGCTTCGAACTGATCGCGCAGCGCGTCGTTGAACAGGATGGACTTGGCCCAGCCCTGCCCCGCCCCCAGCACATCGCCATACGAGAAACCACCACACGCGGCGAAGCCGTGAAAGTCAGCCAGCGTGACACGGCTCGCCTGCAGATCGCTCATGTGCACGTCCTGGGGCGCGAAGCCGGCGCGGTGGAACGCCGCGGCCATTTCCACCTGGCCATTGACGCCCTGCTCGCGCAGGATGGCGATGCGCGGCCGGGCGCCGCCGGCGATGTAGGGGGCGGCGATGTCCTCGGCGGCGTCGTAGCTCAGGGCCACCGACAGCCCAGGGTCGGCGGCATCGGCGAGGTGCTCGAATTCCTCCTCGGCGCAGACGGGATCGTCGCGCAGCGCGGCGATGCGGTAGCTGGTCTCCGACCAGGCACGCCACAGTTCGCTGCGCTTCTCGGCGAACAGCGGGCGAGCGTTGCGCCAGATGCGGATCTCGTCGGCGTCGTTGGGCGCGCCGACGAAATGCACGCAGGCGCCCAGCCCCGCCGCGCGCAGCATCTCCGCGACGCGCTCCCGCTCCTCGCGCCTGATCTGCAGCACGGCGCCCAGCTCCTCGCTGAACAGCGCCGCCAGCAGGTAGTCGGAATAGCGACCATCCACCACGTCGGGACGGCGCTCCATGCCGTCCACATCGTTCATCAGCGGGTCGTAGCTCACCGTGTCGACGTTGAGCGAGATGCCGCAATGGGAGGCGAAAGCCATCTCGCAGATCGTCGCGAACAGGCCGCCGTCGGAGCGGTCGTGATAGGCCAGGATCAGGCTCTCGCGCCGCAGTTCCTGGACCGACTTGAAGAAGGCTTTGAGGAGCGCCGCGTCGGCGTCGGGCGCGTGCTCGCCCACCGAGTTGTAGGCCTGGGCCAGCGCGGAGCCGCCGAGGCGATTGCGGCCGCGGCCGAGGTCGATCAGCAGCAGTTCGGTCTCGACGCCGGGCTCGATGTGCAGTTGCGGCGTCAGCGTGCGGCGCACGTCCTCGACCGGCGCAAAGCCCGAGATGATCAGCGACAGCGGCGCCACCACCTGCTTCGGCGCGCGTATCTGCCTATCCTCCTCGGTCCATTCCGTTCGCATCGACAGCGAGTCCTTGCCGACTGGGATGCTCACCCCCAGCGCAGGGCAAAACTCCAGGGCCACCGCGGCCACCGTTTCGAACAGTTCGACGTCGGCGCCGCGATGCCCGGCCGGTGCCATCCAGTTGGCGGAGAGCTTGATCCAGGAGATGTCGGCGATGTCCGCCGCCGCGAGGTTGGTGATCGCCTCCGCCACCGCCATGCGCCCCGAGGCAGGCGCGTCTACCAATGCCAATGGCGTGCGCTCGCCCATGGCGAAGGCCTCGCCGCGGAATCCCTCGAAGGACATGCCGGTGACGGCGCAGTCTGCCACCGGCACCTGCCATGGCCCCACCATCTGGTCGCGCACCGAGAGCCCGCCGACGCTGCGATCGCCGATGGTGACGAGGAAGTTCTTCGACGCCACGCTAGGCACCCGCAGCACCCGCAGGCAGGCCTCGCGCAGATCGACGCCGGTGAGCTCCAGCGGCGGCAGATGCGTGCCGCGGCGCGCCACGTTGCGCGTCATGCGCGGCGGCTTGCCCAGCAGCACCTCCATGTCCATGTCCACCGCGCGGTTGGCGAAGTGGCGATCCGCCACTACCAGCCGGCCGTCGCCGCTCGCCTCGCCCACCACGGCGCAGGGGCAGCGCTCGCGCTCGCACAGGGCGCCGAACTCCGCCAGGCGCTGCGGCGCGATGGCAAGCACGTAGCGCTCCTGGGCCTCGTTGCACCAGATCTCCAGCGGGCTCATGCCCGGCTCCTCGATCGGCACCTCGCGCAACTGGAATTGGGCGCCGCAGCCGGCGCCGTGGGCGAGTTCCGGCAGCGCATTGGAGAGCCCGCCGGCGCCCACGTCGTGGATCGAGAGGATGGGGTTGCCGTCCCCCGGTGCCGAGCCGTCGCCTTGCGACTGACCCATCTGCCAGCAGCGGTCGATCACCTCCTGGGCGCGGCGCTGCATCTCCGGATTGCCGCGCTGCACCGAAGCGAAATCCAGGTCCGCCGCGTTCGATCCCGTCGTCATGGACGAGGCAGCGCCGCCGCCGAGGCCGATCAGCATGCCGGGACCGCCCAACTGGATCAGCAGCGCGCCCGCGACGAACTGCGCCTTGTGCGAATGGCCGGCCTGGATGTTGCCCAGCCCGCCGGCGATCATGATCGGCTTGTGGTAGCCGCGCACTTCCCCCATCACCTCCTGCTCGAAGGCGCGGAAGTAGCCGGCGAGGTTGGGCCGCCCGAACTCGTTGTTGAAGGCCGCCGCTCCGAGGGGGCCGTCGATCATTATCGAAAGGGCAGATGCAATGCGCTCCGGCCGGCCGTAATGGGCCTCCCAGGGCTGCTCGAAGCCGGGGATCTCCAGGTTGGACACCGAGAAGCCGCACAGCCCGGCCTTGGGCTTGGCACCGCGGCCGGTGGCGCCCTCGTCGCGGATCTCGCCGCCCGAGCCGGTGGCTGCGCCCGGGAAAGGCGAGATGGCGGTGGGATGGTTGTGGGTCTCGACCTTGGCGAGGATGTGGGTGTCCTCGTCGTGGAAGGCGTACTCGCCGTCCGTCCCCGGGTAGAAGCGCGCGATGCGCGCCCCCTCGATGACGGCGGAATTGTCCGAATAGGCCACCACCGTCCCTGCGGGCTGAAGGCGGTGGGTTTCGCGGATCATGCCGAACAGGGTCTCGGACCGTGGCACGCCGTCGATGATCCAGTTGGCATTGAAGATCTTGTGCCGGCAATGCTCCGAATTGGCCTGGGCGAACATCATCAGCTCGACGTCGGTCGGGTCGCGCCCGGCGGCGCGGAAGGCCTCCACCAGGTAGTCGATTTCGTCTTCCGACAGGGCGAGGCCGAGGGCGACGTTCGCGTCCACCAGCGCCTCACGCCCGCGACCAGTGACGTCCACGGTCTTGAGGGGCTGGGGCGGGTAGTGGTGGAACAGGGCGTCGGCGGCATCCAGCGACGCCAGCACCGATTCGGTCATGCGGTCGTGCAGCAGGGGCAGCAGCGGCACCAGCAACGCCTGACGCTGCTCCGCTGCACCGCGCAGGTCCAGCACATAGGCCGTGCCGCGCTCGATGCGCACCACGCCGTCGAAGCCGCACTGATGGGCGATGTCGGTTGCCTTGGACGACCAGGGCGAAATCGTTCCCAGCCGCGGCGTCACCAGCACATGCGTCCCGTGCTCGGGCGCCGCCGCCGTGCCGTGGGCGTCCAGCAGGTCTTCGAGCCGTTCGCGCTCGTGGGGCATGAGCGGCCGCGCCACTTCGACGAAATGAACATGCTCGACGCCGAGGCCGTGGAGTCTGGGCTGGGCCGCCTGGAGACTTGCGTCGAGTCGGGAGAGCCGGGTCGGAGACAGGGCCGCGGCGCCGCGCAGCTTCAGGATCTCGGCCATGATGGAGGGCGTGGTGGCAAAGCGCGATTATACGGGAGCCGCCAAGCTTGATTTTCCCGCGGGCCGCCCAAACTACCGCCTCTGGACCGGCATTCAAGGACTTGCACCATGTCAGCTCACGCAATCGACGTTTCGACCCAGGACTTCCAGGCCCAGGTGATAGAGGCCTCCAAACGCGTACCGGTGCTGGTGGACTTCTGGGCGCCGTGGTGCGGCCCCTGCCGCTCACTCGGGCCGATCCTGGAACGGCTCGCCGCCGAGTACGGTGGACGCTTCATCCTGGCCAAGGTCAATTCCGACGAGAACCAGCCCCTGGCGGCGCAGTTCGGCGTGCGTGGCATTCCCAACGTCAAGGCCTTCAGCGACGGTCGCATGGTGGATGAATTCACCGGGGCGCTGCCCGAAGCGCAGGTGCGGGAGTTCGTCGAGCGGCTGCTGCCCTCCCCCGCCGAGCCTCTGCGCCAGCAGGCGTTGGCGGCGAAAGCGCAGGGTGACGCCAAAGGCGCCGTCGAACTGCTGAGCCAGGCGATCGAACTCGACCCCCGCAACGAGGCGGTGCGCCTCGACCTGGCGGATCTGCTGCTCGACGCCAAAGCCATAGAAGGCGCCCGCCGAATACTGGACTCGCTGGCCGACAGTGCCCGCGACATCCACCGCTTGGACGCCCTGAAGGCGCGCCTCGAACTCACCGCCCACGCCGGCGACGGCACCGACCGCGCTAAGCTCGAAGCAGCGATTGCCCACGACCCCGCCGACCTGGAAAGCCGCTTCCAGCTCGCCAACCAGCTCGCGCTTGAGCAAGACTATGATCCTGCCATGGCCCAGTTGATCGAGATCGTGCGCCGCGACCGCGCCTTCCGCGACGACGGCGGGCGCAAGACCCTGATCAACCTGTTCAATCTGCTGGGCGGCGACCACGACTTGGTGCGCCGCTACCGTAGCGAGCTTGCGGCAGCGCTGAACCGCTGACCGGCCGCGAACCACGCATCATGGTCACCCTCTACGGCATCAAGAACTGCGAGACGATGAAGAAGGCCTTCGCCTGGCTCGACGAGCATGGCGTCGAATACGCCTTCTACGACTACAAGAAGGCCGGCGTTGACGCCCCGCGCCTGAAGCTGTGGGTCAAGCACCTGGGCTGGAAGACGCTGCTCAACGTCAGGGGCACCACCTGGCGCAAACTCACCCCGGAGCAACAGGCCGACATGACCCAGGCCAGGGCAGTGGCGCTGATGATCGAGTACCCCAGCCTGATCAAGCGGCCGGTGGTGGAAACCGGCCAGCAGTTGCTCGTCGGCTTCGATCCCGCCATGTTCGCCAGCTTCATCCCGCGCTGAATGGACGACGCCGCCAAGGCCGAAGACGCCGATTTCGTGCAGCGCTTCCTGCTCGATGATCTGGACATCCGCGGCGCCGTGGTGCGCTTGGGCGCCTCATGGCGCGAGATGCAGGCCGGCCGCGGCTATCCCGATGCGATACGCCGCCTGCTCGGTGAGATGAGCGCGGTGGCGCTTCTGATCGGCGCCAACCTGAAGCAGGCGGGGCGTCTGTCCTTCCAGGTCCAGGGCCACGGCCCGGTGTCGCTGCTGCTGATCGACTGCACCCCCGATCTGGCATTCCGCGGCGTGGCGCGCTTCGGCGAGCTTCCCGCCGCCCCCGGCCTAAACGACATGCTGGGCGACGGCCGTCTCGCCCTGACACTGCACAACGAGCTGGCCGTCCAGCCCTACCAGAGCCTGGTGCCGCTCCATGGCGACAGCATCGCCGCCGTTTTCGAGCACTACCTCGCCCAGTCGGAGCAGCAGCCGGCGCGGCTGTGGCTGTTCGCCGACGCGCATTCCGCCACCGGACTGTTCCTGCAGAAGCTGCCGGGCGCCGACGCGAGGGACGCCGACGGCTGGTCCCGCGCCGAACTGCTGGCGGGCACGGTGCGCGCCGCCGAGCTGCAGCGACTGACTATTGCCGAATTGCTGCTGCGCCTGTTTCCGCAGGATGCCGTGCGCCTGTTCGACCCGCGGCCGGTGCGCTACGAATGCCCGCGCGACTGGGACAAGGTGCACAACATGCTGCGCGCCCTCGGGCGGACAGAAGTGGACAGCATCCTCGCCGAGCACGGCGAGGTCGTGGTGCGCGACGACATCTGCAACCACGAGTACCGCCTCGGCAAAGGGGAGGTCGCTGCGTTGTTCGAAACCCCGCCACCCATCTTGCATTGAGCATCGACATCAGCGAAGCCGCCGGCGTGCGCTTCCTGCACTTCGGTTCCGACTGGGTGCAGGGTGCGATGCGCATCGCCCGCCCCTGGTCGCTGGAGTTGGACTACACGCGGGAAATGATGGCCTGCCTGCTGCTGCGCCCGGAACCCGAATGGCCGCGGCGGGTGCTGCTGGTGGGTCTGGGCGCCGGATCCCTCACCAAGTTTCTCTACCGGCACCGGCCCGAGGCCCGGCTTACTGTGGTGGAGATCGAACCCAAGGTCGTGGCCGCCGCGCGGCAATTCTTCAAGCTGCCGGAGGAAGATCGGCGCCTGCACATCGTCATCGACGACGCGGCGCGCTACGTGCCCGGCGGCAGCGACGCCTTCGACCTGATCCTCGTGGACGGCTTCGACGCCAATGCCCGCGCCGGCGCGCTGGCCACCATACCCTTCTACCAGGCCTGCCGTGCCCGCCTCGCCGACGACGGCCTGCTGGTTGTGAACCTCCTGGGCCGCAATCGCGGCGTCGGTACCAGCATGGAACGTATCGCAGCAGCCTTCGACAAGCGCAGCCTGGTCTTCCCCTCCTGCGACAGCGGCAACGCCATCGCCTTCGCCGCCGTGGGCGCAGCGCTGGAAATCAAACTGGGCCAGTTGAAGACCTCGGCACGGGAATTGAAGAAGGAGACGGGGCTGGACCTGCTGCCGACGGTGACGCGACTGGAGACTGCAGTGCAGTGCTCCGGGGGGGTGTTGAGAATCTAGCCGAAAAATCCCGCTGGGTTCGAAGCCGCTGCTGCAGCAGTCGTTGAACTGGCGCCGGGACGAATGCACTGTGACCGGGGATCGAGCCCGGCTCGCCGGGCGCCCGGATCATCGTGCGGGAAAACCGGGCCTGGCTGGCTTGGCGCCATTTGGCTTCGTTCTGCGAGCCATGCCCGTTACCGCCCGCCACCATCGGCCAGCCGGCGATCACATCGCGTGCGTGGTTCCGGCTCGGCCGGCCTAGGTTAAATGCTGTTCGCCTAGTTGAATTTCCCGCTGAGGCTCTCGATGCCGGCCTGTGCGCATTGCTCATCGATGTCGCCGCTCGGCGCGCCGCCAACGCCGATCCCGCCGACCACCTGGTTGCCGGCGCGAATCGGCAAGCCGCCGCCGAGGACCAGGAATTCAGGGATCCACACCAGGTTGGCCGCCGCCGGATTGGTCTGGGTGTTGCGCAAGATGACGTTGGTGGAATTGCGCAGTGAGGCCGAGGTGTACGCCTTGCGCCGAGCCGATTCCGGGGTGTGCGGGCCGGCACCGTCGGCGCGGTTCAGCGCCACCAGTTGGCCGGCGCGGTTGACCACCGCCGCCGAGACGAACAAGCCGCGCGCCGAACAGGCGGCCACTGCTGCAGCGACCGCCTCCTGGGCCGCACCGAGCCCGATGCTGCGGCTCTGAAGCAGATCGTCGTCGGCCTGCGCCGCAGCGCACACCAGGCCCAGCGTTCGACAGAATGAGAATCTTCTTGCGTTGATTCATGGTCTTCTCCTCCAGTCAGCAATGACGAAAACCAACTGCCCCAAAAAAGTGGTGCAGGTCCAAGCGGCGCACAACATCCGCAATCGTTAGCGCCGCCTGAAGTCGAAGGCCGGAAAGCGCATGCTGACCTTGTCCGCGAACGGCAGGTGCGCGCGTTTCACAGCCTCTTGGCGCATGTTACGTATCGTTCTCATTAACGTCCAGCACGGGCGAGGATCCCCGAGTTCGGACAGCAGGAAAGCGGAGGCCGCGTTCTGCATCATGCCGCCGAGATCTCCTCGTGAATGCAAGAAAGCGAGGAAGTCGGCGCCAAGAATCTTCTGGCTCAGGAACGATTCGCTGGCGGATTCCGACAACCTGCCGCCGCCGGAAGTGATAGAGGATCTGAACGGACGCGGTGCGGAGAAGGCATGAATGACGCCGGTTTCGCAGGCGCGACGCGCGCGAGGGAGACGGCATCGTGACGGCGCGCATGGCGCGCCCTACCCGCGTCAGCCCACGTCGTGGCCCGCTGGCGCGACGAACGCCGTCAATTCGGCAATGAATCGCTTCGGGTCCATCAGATGCGGCGAGTGGTTGCCCTCCGCGTGGATGGAGAGCTGTGCGTGGGGCATCTGCCGCGCCACCCATTTCGCCGTCTCCAGCCGGTAGAAGTTGCTGCGCCCGCCGTAGATCAGCAAGCAGGGACGATCGATCCTGGGCAGCACGTCGCGCAGGTCGAGATTGACCAAATCGTCCCAGCAGGCGATCAGCGGTTCCGGGTCGAGGGCACGCAGCGCCTCGCGCACGCGCTGCCAGCCGCGGCCGTTGGCGGCGTAGCCGGCGCGCGCCGCTTCGTTCAGGCCATGGGCAGACATGCGCAGCACGCCCTCGGCGAAGTCGCTGCGCAGTTCGGCGGCGAGCCGGGCCGAGCGTTCGGCGTCGAATTCACCGTAGATGCCGAGCTTCCATTCGGCATCGGTGGTGAGTTTCGGAGACTGGTCGATCAGGCACAGCGAGCCGATGCGCGCGCTGCCGAAATCGCGCAGGTACTGCCACAGCGTCAGCACTCCCATGGAGTGGCCGACGAAGCAGGCGCCGGCGAGGTCGAAGGCGTCGATCATCTGCTGGAGATCGCGCGCCATGCGCGCGGCCGTGGCCACCGTAGCGGTGCGTGGCGGGTGGCCACCGTGGGCGCGGGCATCCCATCGGAATATGCGGAAGTGCGGCGCCAGGTCGTGGATGAAGGGCGACCATTCGAGGTGGCTGGCGGTCCAGCCGTGCAGGAAGACGACGGCCGGGCCGGACTCGCCGTGCCGCCAAAGGTTCAGCAGTTCGCCGTCGTCGGCGGAAAAGGTGAACGGCTGCATGGCGGCTGCTTCGCAGGAAAGTCAGCGTCTGGGGAGCGGCAGCATAACGTAGGGTGCGCCGTGCGCACCGGTCCAACGAACGGCGCGCATGGCGCGCCCTACCGCTCAAGCATCGGCCAGCACATGTTCCACCAGCCGCACCCAGTAGGCGACGCCGACGGGCAGGATGGCGTCGTTGAAGTCGTAGTGCGGGCTGTGCAGCATGCAGCCGCCCTCGCCCGGGCCGTTGCCTATCCAAACGTAACAGCCGGGCTTGACCTGGAGCATGTAGGAGAAATCTTCCGCGCCCATGGTCGGCTGTAGATCGGTGTAGACCTTGTCGGTGCCGACCAGACCACGCGCCACGCTGCGGCAGACCTCGGCCTGCTCGGCGTCGTTGATGGTGGGCGGGTAGCCGCGCTCGTAACGCAGTTCGATGCGGGCGCCGAAGGCCGCCGCCACGCCCTGGCAGATGCGCTGCATGGCGGCTTCGAGGGTGTCCTGAACTTCGGGCCGGAAGGCGCGGGCGGTGCCGCGCAGCCACGCCGTTTCGGGAATCACGTTGTAGGCGTCGCCGGCGTGAAACTGGGTGACGCTCACCACTGCGGCATCGACGGGATGGACGTTGCGGCTGACGACGGTCTGCAGCGTTTGCACCAGCGCGGCGCCGGCGGCCACCGGGTCGACGGCCTGGTGCGGCATGGCGGCGTGGCCGCCGCGACCGTGGATGCTGATCTCGAACTCGTCGGAGCCGGCCATCACCGGGCCGGCGTGAACGCCGAAGTGGCCCGCCGCCATGCCCGGCCAGTTGTGCATGCCGTACACCGCCTCCACCGGGAAGCGCTCGAACAGGCCCTCCTCCACCATCACCCTACCGCCACCCTTGCCTTCCTCGGCGGGCTGGAAGATGAAATGCACGGTGCCGTCGAAGTTGCGGTTGCGGGCCAGCTCCCGTGCCGCGCCGAGCAGCATGGCAACGTGGCCGTCGTGGCCGCAGGCGTGCATCTTTCCTTGGTGGCGGGAGCGGTGCGGAAAGGTGTTGAGTTCGGGGAGCGGCAACGCGTCCATGTCGGCGCGCAGGGCGATGGCGCGGCGGCCGTCGCCGGCCCTGAGGCTGCCCACCACGCCGGTGCCGGCGAGCCCGCGATGAACCGCGACGCCAAAGGCGGCGAGGCGCCGCGCGACCACGTCGGCGGTGCGCGCCTCCTCGAAGGCAGTCTCGGGATGGGCGTGGATGTCGCGGCGCAGCGCGACCAGTTCTTCGGCGTCGGGGAGCAGGGATTCGGTAGTCATGGCGGCAGGGTTCCTCGGGCCGATGCTACACGCACCGCCGGGGTTTTCAAGCGCCGGCCGCCCGCTCCCCCACCCCTCTCTCATCGAGGGAGAGCGGCGGAGTCCCATATCCGCCGCCCCCAGGCGTCTCGATGACGAACACATCGCCTGCGTCCATCTCGATGACGGCGCTCGCGCCGAGCTCGACCCGTTCGCCATTGGCACGGATGACGTAGTTGCGGCCAAGCGCTCCGGCGCCGCCGCCTTCCAACCCGAAGGGCGGAACGATGCGGCGATTGGACAGGATCGAGGCGCCCATGGCCTCCAGGAAGCGCAGCCGCCGCAGCACGCCGTCGCCGCCGCGATGCCGGCCCGCGCCGCCGCTGCCGCGGTGGATGGAGAATTCCTCCAGCAGCACCGGGAAGCGCCATTCCAGCACCTCGGGATCGGTGAGGCGCGAGTTGGTCATGTGGGTATGCACCGCGTCGCAGCCGTCGAAGTCCGGCCCGGCGCCGGCGCCGCCACAGATCGTTTCGTAGTACTGGTGGCGCGCGTTGCCGAAGGTGAAGTTGTTCATCGTGCCCTGCGCCGCCGCCATCACGCCCAGGGCGCCATAGAGGGCGTCGGTGATGCACTGCGAGGTCTCGACGTTGCCCGCCACCGTGGCGGCCGGCGGCTGCGGGTCGAGCATCGAGCCGGGCGGGATGATCACCTCCAGCGGCCGGAGGCAGCCGGCGTTCATCGGTATGTCGTCGGCAACCAGGGTGCGGAACACGTAGAGCACCGCCGCCATGCACACCGCGCTCGGCGCGTTGAAGTTGCTCGCGAGCTGGGCGCTGGTGCCGCCGAAGTCGATACGCGCGCTGCGCGCCGCCCTCTGGACGCTGACTTTCACCCGAATCGCGGCGCCGTTGTCCATGGCGCACTCGAAGGCGCCATCGCGCAGCACGCCGATCACGCGGCGCACCGCCTCTTCGGCGTTGTCCTGCACGTGCTGCATGTAGGCGCGCACCGTGGCCAGACCGAACTCCGCCACCATGCGCCGCAGCTCCTGCACCCCCTTCTCGTTGGCGGCGATCTGGGCGCGCAGGTCGGCGACGTTCTGGTCGGGATTGCGCGCCGGGTAACGCGCGGCGGCGAGCAGATCGCGCAGCCGCGCCTCGTGCATCACGCCGCCTTCCACCAGCCTGAAGTTGTCGATCAGCACACCCTCCTCCTCGACCGAGGTCGAGTGAGGCGGCATCGAGCCGGGGGTGATGCCGCCGATGTCGGCATGGTGGCCGCGGCTGGCGACGAAGAACAGCGGCCCCTGCCCCGTCTCGTCGAACACCGGCGTCACCACCGTCACGTCCGGCAGGTGAGTGCCGCCATGGTAGGGATCGTTCAGCACATAGACGTCGCCGGGGCGCAGTCGGCCTTCGTTGCGCACGATGACGCTGGCAACGCTCTGGCCCATCGAGCCCAAGTGCACCGGGATGTGGGGGGCGTTGGCGATCAGGTTTCCAAGGCCGTCAAACACGGCGCAGGAGAAATCCATGCGCTCTTTGATGTTCACCGAGTGGGCGGTGTTGGCGAGTGTGGCGCCCATCTGCTCGGCGATGGACATGAACAGGTTGTTGAAGATCTCTAGCATCACCGGGTCGGCTTGCGTGCCGATGGCATGGCGCGCGGGGCGCGGCGTGCGGCGGGTGAGCAGCAGTTCGCGGCGCGCCAGCACCTCGGCCTGCCAACCGGGTTCGACGACGGTGGTGGCGCCGGTGTCGGCGACGATGGCGGGGCCGGGGATGGTGGCGCCGGGGGGCAGCGACTCGCGCAGGAAAACGGGCGTTTCGTGCCAGGCGCCTTCGAACCAGGCGGGGACTCGTGCGGTTTCCTGCGCGGTTTCGGTTGCCGAGTGCCCCGTACCTCTCCTTCCCCCGCGAGCGGGGGAGGATTGGGGTGGGGACGCGGCGGCCAATTCCCCCCGCCCCACCGCCTCCACCGCCAGCGCCTCGATGGCGAGGCCGCGGTCGGGCATGAGGAAGCCATAGCGGCGGCGGTGGGCGTCCTCGAAGCGGGCGCGCATTTCCGCCGCGCTGCCCCAGGCCACTTCCAGCGGCACATCGGTGCCGGCGTAGCGCACATGGGCGCGGCGCAGCAGTTCGATGCGATCCCTCGCCACGCCCTGCCCCGCCACCTGCTCGCGCGCCGCTGCGCCCAGCGATTCCAGCGCCGCCTCGCACGACGCGATGCTCGCGTCCGCCAGCGCCACCTCGACCGTCTGCTCGCGTAGCGCACGGATCTCCGCCAGCCCCATGCCGTAGGCGGAGAGCACGCCGGCCAGCGGATGAACCAGGATCCGCGTCATGCCCAGCGCATCGGCGACGAGGCAGGCGTGCTGCCCAGCCGCGCCGCCAAAGCAGTTGAGCGCGTATTTCGTAATGTCGTAGCCGCGGCTCACCGAAATCTTCTTGATGGCGTTGGCCATGTTGGCCACGGCGACGGCGACGAAGCCGGCAGCCGTCTCCTGGGCACTGACTTTGGTACCCGTGGCGCCGCCGATCTCCTGCGCCAGCGTTTCGAACCTGCTGCGCACCACCCCGGCATCGAGGGCCTCGTCGCCGCCCGGTCCGAACACCCGCGGAAAGAATGCTGGCTGGATGCGGCCGAGCAGCACGTTGCAGTCGGTCACAGTGAGCGGACCGCCGTTGCGGTAGCAGGAAGGCCCCGGCGCCGCGGCCGCCGAGTCTGGACCGACGCGGTACTTGCGGCCGTCGAAATGCAGAATCGATCCGCCGCCGGCGGCCACGGTGTGGATGCTCATCATCGGCGCGCGCATGCGCACGCCGGCGACCTTGGTGTCGAAGGCGCGCTCGTACTCGCCGGCGTAGTGCGACACGTCGGTCGAGGTGCCGCCCATGTCGAAACCGATCACCCGAGCAAGCCCGGCGGCCCGCGCACTCGCCACCATGCCGACAATGCCGCCCGCCGGGCCGGAGAGGATGCTGTCCCGCCCATGGAACACGTCGGCCCCCGTCAAGCCGCCGCTGGACTGCATGAACAACAGCCGCACGCCGGGCAGCTCCCGCGCCACCTGATCGACATAGCGGCGCAGGATCGGCGAGAGATAGGCGTCCACCACCGTCGTGTCGCCACGGCCGACGAACTTGATCAGCGGGCTCGTTTCGTGGGAGACGGATACCTGGCTGAAGCCGGCGCGGCGCGCCAACTCCGCCACCTGCCGCTCGTGCGCCGGGTAACGCCAGCCGTGCATCAACACCACCGCTAGCGCTTTGAAGCCCGCCGCTCGCGCCGCGGCGAGCTTTGCCTGCGCGTCCGCCTCGTCGAGCGAAATCAGCACCTGGCCGGCGGCGGTGACACGCTCATTCATCTCCTCCACCCGGCCGTAGAGCAGTTCCGGCAGCACGATATGCAGGTCGAACAAGCGCGGCCGGTCCTGGTAGGCAATGCGAAGCGCATCGCGAAAACCGCGCGTGACGAACAGCACCGTCGGTTCGCCCTCGCGCGTGAGCAGCGCGTTGGTGGCCACCGTGGTGCCCATCTTCACCACCTCGATACAATCGGCGGGGATGGGCGCCTCGGGCGCGACGCCGAGGAAGTGGCGGATGCCTGCCAGCGCCGCATCGCGGTAGCGGGCCGGGTTGTCCGACAACAACTTGTGGGTCAGCAGCACCCCGTCCGGGCGACGGGCGACGATATCGGTGAAGGTGCCGCCGCGGTCGATCCAGAACTGCCAGCGGCCGGAAACGCTGCTCACCCGCAATCCACGCAGGCCGGGTCCAGCGCAGCGACGCCGACCTCCAGCGCACCATTTCGGCTACGGCCTTCGGCCTGAAGTTAACCTACGGCACGGCCCTGGTGCGAAATCCCAACGGCGATGAAGCTTCGCGGCATGCGCTTCCCTCCGGTTGCGACGACCCGCGGATTCTAGCCCGGCGCAAAGGCGGCGCTAGAATGAGGCATCCAGCCGCCCGACTCCGATCCGCCATGGAGCAGGAAACCTCTTCGCCCTTCCCCCCCGCCGAACCGATCTGGCGCGTGGACACGATCCGCCGCATCGAGCAGCGCTACCTGTACGACGCCGACCCGCCGCTGATAGAGCGCGCCGGCGCCGCTGCGGCAGCGATTGCCCTCGACCTGCTGAAGCGCCGGCCCGGGCCAGTGCTGGTGGCGGCGGGGCCGGGCAACAACGGCGGCGATGCCTTTGTCGTGGCACGGCTGCTGCGCGCGGCGGGCCACGCCGTGATCTGCGCCTTCGACGGCGACCCGGCGCGGCTTCCTGCCGACGCCCGGGGCGCGTGGCAGGCCTGGCAAACGGCTGCCGGCGAAACCGTAAGCGATATCGCCGCGGCACTGCGAATCGCGCCGGCCCTCGCGGTGGACGGCCTGTTCGGCATCGGCCTCGGTCGGGAAATCGGCCCGCTCTATGCGGATTGGATCGAGCGGCTGAACGCCCTCGATGGCCCGCTGCTGGCCCTGGACATTCCCAGCGGGCTGGACGCGGACACCGGCAGCGTGCGTGGGATTGCGATCCGGGCCAGCCACACCGCCACCTTCATCGGCCTCAAGCCGGGGCTGCTGACCGGCGCAGGGCCGCAGCATTGCGGCCGGATGCTGATCTGCGATCTGGATCTGCCGCGGGACCACGGCGTCGCCGCCGATGGCTGGACGCTGACTCCCGCAGGCTTCGCCCACCTGCTGCGCCGCCGGCCGCTGGACAGCCACAAGGGTTCCTTTGGCGATGCCGGCATCGTCGGCGGCGCCACCGGAATGGTGGGCGCAGCGCTGCTCGCGGCTCGTGCGGCCCTGAAACTGGGTGCCGGCCGGGTGTTCGTGGGCATGCTGGCCCCCGGCGCGCCGGTGGTGGACGTGGTCCAACCCGAACTGATGCTGCGTCCCGCGCAGCACGTGGTGGACCAGGCGTCGGCGCTGGCTGTCGGGCCGGGCCTCGGCCAGGACGATGCCGCACGGCATCTGCTGGAGCAGGCGATCGCTCGCCCGGTGCCGCTGGTGCTCGACGCAGACGCCCTCAACCTGCTCGCCGCCCACCCCGTGCTGGGCCACCACATTGCCGCGCGCACTGCCCCCACGCTGCTGACGCCCCACCCGGCAGAAGCCGGACGGCTGCTGGGTCAGCCCACCGCCGCCGTGCAGTCGGACCGCATCGGCGCCGCCTGCGAACTGGCGCGCCGATTCAAGGCCACGGCGGTGCTGAAGGGCAGCGGCAGCGTCGTCGCGGAGACCGGCGGCAAGTGGTGGATCAATGCCAGCGGCAACCCGGGAATGGCCAGCGCCGGAATGGGCGACGTGCTCTCAGGCTTCGTGGTCGCCCTGCTCGCCCAGGGATGGGAGGCTTGCGCGGCCCTGCGCGCCGCGGTCCATCTGCATGGCGCGGCGGCCGACTTGCTGGTGGCCGAGGGCGAAGGGCCGATCGGCCTGGCGGCAGGGGATCTGGTGCTTCCGGCGCGGCGCCTGCTCAACCGCTGGACAGAGGCAGTCTGCGGGCGCGAGCATCGACTGCCGCGCCAGAACTTGCCGTAAGTTGATGATATTACTGAATATTGATTGGCGGAGAGGGCGACTGCCACATTTCCCGCCGCAAGCCTCGTGGTTGCTCGCGCTCTGCGACTTCGGGAGAACGAGTTACCACGCTACCTACCACGGTTGGTGCCGCGGTACCCCCGGCTTCCCCGTCACGGGGACACGGGTCAGGCGCCGATGAACGCCGCCGGGCTGACGTTGAAGTACCGGGCCAGCTTGCCCGCCAGGGTCGCACTGATCTTGCGCTTTCCCGCCAGGATGGCGGAGAGATTGCTCTGCGGCACGATCTCCGCCAGATCGCTCTGCTTCAGTCCGCGCTGCTCGATCAGGTAACGGAGGACCTCCCGCGGCTCCGAGGTCTCGATCGCGTAGTGCTCGGCGTCGTAGTCCTCCACCAGTTCGCTGACCAGATCGAGCAGCCCAGCAAGGGCGTGATCCTCCTGGTCGCCGACGATATCGAGCAGGCCGTTCATCAGGGCCACAGTCCGCTCGTATTCGGCGTCGTTGCGAATCGGGCGGAGGTGAGCGACCCGATCGAACGCGGCCCAGGTCTTCTCCAGGGCTTTCACGTCGAGTGGAAACGTAGCGGTCGTCACATTCACACCTTGCCTTTCCGGTAGAGCCTGCACCAGTTGTCGTATTCCCGATGGGTCATCACCCAGCGTACGAAGATCTTTCCGTCCCGATACCGAACGACCGTGACGAGCCGATAGTTGTTTCCGCCGACGTTGAATACGGTATAGGGCGCCACATAGTCCGCACTCCCGAAGCACCGACGCAGATCGGCGAAGTCGACGAAGCGGGAGTGCTCGGCGACGGTATGCCAGGCACGCATCGCCTGCTCCGCCTCAGGGTGCTTCTGCCAGAACTCGCGCAACGCCTTCAGGGAGATGATGTGCACGGCGAGATTATATCGTTCTGATATACACACACAAAGCGCGAGCTCACGAGAAACGAAAGTGCACCCCGCCCCCGGGGGGCTGTACCGGCCCCCATGTCTGCGCCGGAGCAGTCGGGCATTACCGTCAGCATTGGGAGGGGCACCGATCCGGTTAGCGCACCGACAGCAGACAACAGAATAACGACCATACAGATTGCCGTCCCCGACGAGCTTCCCGGGACTGCGCAGAACACGGGATCGCTCGCGTCACCCACCTCAAGGGGATGTGAATCCTTGCCACCCATTCGCCGCCGGTCAAGCCGTCAGCGGTTCGACGGCAGGTAACAGTGCGAAGCCGTCGCTGGGTGTGGGTACTCAAGGAGAGCAGTTCGGCCATTCCGGTCACACGACTGCGTCCGGCGAGCGGCAGGTATCCGGCAGTCAACCGACCTTGGGGCCAGCTCGGCATCGAACGTCAGCTTCCCACCATGCCACCGGCAACTTGCGACCCCTAACCCGCCGTTGATCGTCCGCAGTAGTCAGCGGCTGGTTACGGATGTGCAGCTGTCATCCGCATGCCGGTCCCGACGACTTTCGGTCGGCGATGCCTGACATCCGCTACACATCGCTAGCTGGCGCTTTCGGATGCCCGGTTTCGTTGACGTCGTATCCAGGTCGCTCACACTTGGCCGATATGGGACCGCGGTCTCACGCCGAAGCGAGACCGAAGCATTGCGCGCGAAGCAAGCTGCGTCCGCACCGCCCCATTCCAGCCTCATGGAACGTCCCCGTGATGGCCGTGAGCGAGCCTACCTGTAGTTCAGCGCCGGACGAAGTACTCTTGAGGAATATTGTTAGCCACGAAGTAGGCGGCTTTCTGCATGCAGTCCCGCAGGGCCAGTTCCATCGGCGTATTCCGGTACACGTCGAGGCTGGACGGCATGGCTGCGCCGGTTCCAGGAAGGGCGGCCCCGATGATCCCCCTCACCGATCGGGCGATGCCCGGAATCTGCTGCCGTGCCAGCAACTGGCCGCTGCGGCCGTCGGCGACGCTGATCTCGATGGTGATCTGGGACACCGTGATGCGGTTGCCGATGATACCGAAGGGCAATCCCATGATCGGCGAGACGACGGTGCTGCCGGCCGCCTTGGGGTCGAAGTGCACGAGTGCGCCGAATACCTCGATGTCGGCAGTGTCGGCAGCAGCCTGGCTGCGTGCCGCCCCGGGGTCGGAGGCCTGCGCCCGGGTCAGCGCACGTTCCCCGGCCAGTTGCCGGCGCGACTGTTCGCCGCTTTCGATGACGATGAAGTAGCCGCTGCCGTGCAGCGCGGTGACCAGCATTTCCCTCAGGCCGCCGCCCAGACCGGGCGGGACGTCGGTGGCCTGCACCTCGACGGATGCCACCTCGACAAGCGCCTTCAGGCCGTCGGGCCGCGCGGCGAAGGCCGGCCCCTCGCCTCGCTGGGCACGGGCCATGTCGAGTCCGGCCAGTCTCTGGCGGGCCAGGTCGCCGGCGTGCCCGGCCGGGTCAGACGCCGCGGCGCGTTCGAACAGCGTGCGCGCTTCGTCCCGCTGCCCCTGCTCTAACACCAGGGCACCCAGATTGACGTTGGCGGAGGGCAGGCCGGGATCCAGGCGCAGGGCCTCACGGTAGGCCTGAATCGCAGCCTCGGCCTTCTTCTGCCTATGCAGCGCCTCACCCAGCAGGTTCCACAGGCCCGCATGCCGAGGCTCCGCCTGCAGGGCGTTGCGGGCCAGGGTCTCCGCCCGGCCAGAGTCGCCAGCCCGGAGCGCGGCGAGGACGGCCTGTTGCGCCGGGGAGGGGAGCGCGACTGGAACTGTCGGGGGCGGGGCGTCGCTCAGCAGCACTTCGAGCGGCTTGCCGTCGCGCAGGATGCCGAGACGGAGAAAGCTGCGCTTGGGATGGGCGGCGATGGCGGCGTCGAGCTCGCCGACGCTGGCGATCCCGCGTCCTGCATAGGTCGCGACGATGTCTCCAGCACGGATGCCGGCACTGGCGGCGGCGCTGCCAGGGAGCACCTGGGTGACCGCCGCACCGTGCTGCGCGGGCTGACCGGGTTCGAGATCGGCACAGTACAGGCCCCAGTCCTCGGTGCCCGCGGCGGCTATCCCGATTGCCAGCGCGAGGAGCAGTATTGCTGCAACTTGTGGCAACCACCCCGCAGACCGGGGTTTCATCACCGTCCCCTGCCGTTACCAGCAGCGCCAGTCCGGCCGGCAACCGGGGCAGGACGGCGGAAGATGGGGCGGCCCACAGGAATAGGGGGGTAGCCTGCGGGGTGGTGGAAAGGGCAACTCTTCCGCCCAGCCGAGCCAGCGGTGAAGCCACCAGGCATCCTCCCGCAGCCCCGGCGTGGTGAAGCGCTGCACCGTGGGCGGCTGCACGTAGGGCGCGCGCATCTGCTGCTGCAACGCCATCTCGTGGCCGGCCTGCAGATACAGTTCGATCGCCGTGCGATAGTCGGGTGGTTCGTGCTGGGCCGTGCTGACGCCCGTCAGGGCGGACAGGGCGAGGGCCATGGCGACGCGACGAGCGCTTGGGGGCAGATGATTCATAGCTTGTATTCCCCTTGGGCCGGGGGCTCAGAGGGCGGCGGTGTCAGAGGCTTGGCCGGGGCTTGAGGTGGGGGCCGGGGCGGGTCGGCCGGAAGTCTGCGCTCGGGGGGCGCGGGCGGAGCGCGCCGGGCACCGCGATCGTAAAGCAGGCGATTGAAGGCTGCGTAGAACTTCTCGCACTCGTCGTCGAGCTCGTCGGTGTAGGCCATGTTCTGGGACACGGCACAGGTAGCGTCCATACGGAGGTTGTCGGAAGCGTCGCGGGCGAAGCGGACGGTGAGGTAGAGGGTGTACATGTCGAGGTTGAAGATCTCTTTGCGCTGCCGTTCGGCGGTCACGAAACCGGCGGCTTCGTTCTGGATCGATGGCAGGTAGCCCACCTCCTGGGCGGCCCGTGCCGCGAGGCGCACCCCCTCGGCTACGCCGATCTGGTGGTGAATGCCCAGGCTCTGAGACCTAGTGTAGGGCGTGGCGCATCCCGCCAGCCCGAGCATCGCAACCAGCGCAAGCAGGATGATGATGCGGGTCACGGGCGGTACCTCACTGGGCGGGCTTTGCCGTTCCGAGTCCGCATGCCCCCACGCCTGCCCTGCCCCGCGGGCGGGAAAGGGAGTGCGCATAGGGTAGGCCATGCCCGCCGTCCAGATGGCAATGGGCGGCACAAACCGGCGCACGCAGTACCGCAGCGAAGCCTGACCATGGCAGCTGCTAAGGGTGGTGGAAGTAATTGCGTGGCACAGAATTCGCCACGTAGCCCACGGCCTTGTCCATGCAGGCGCGAATCGCCTCTTCCATCGGCGTGTTCTTGTAGGAGGCGAGGCTGACCGGGATGGCGAAGCCGCGCACCGTAGGCGCCACTTCGATCCTGTTCTGGCCGCCGGTGGCTTCGCCGATGATGCGCTGTGCGCCGAGTACGCGGCCCGTCACCACATCCACGAGGCGCACGTCGATGGCCATGTGCGCCGTGCCGGTGTCGCGGCCGATGCCGAGCGGCAGCTTTGAAACCCCGATCTGGAAGCTCGTTCCGCTGGCCTCCAGCTCGAACTCCGTCACTGCCCCGTAGATCATGATGTCTGCCACGTCCATCTGGCCCTCGGGGATCGCTTCGCCCGGCCGAGCGAGGGACGAGCGCGAAAGCTCACGTTCGCCCGCGATCTGGGGCAGCGCAATTTCACCGCGCTCGACGACTATGAAGCGCCCGCTATTGAACAGCGAGGTCACCAGCATCTCCCGCAGGCCCTGGCCGATTGCCGTACTGGCGGTGGCAGCCTTGACCTGGAAGTCGCCCACCACGACCACCGTCTTGCTGCCCGTGCCAGCAGCGACCGGCTCCCCGACCCGGGCGGTGGGTAGCGGGGTGGCAGTGGCCGGATTCGCAGCCGAGGCGCTGAACTGCGCACCGAGGGCCGACGGGTAAGGCGTGGCTGCGCCCGCCGGCGGAGGCGCCGGCACGGCGGGAACAGTTGGCGGGGCCGGGGGCGTTGGCAGCCGCTGTGCCGGAGCATCCTGGGCCGGCAGCGCGGCGATTGGCGTGAGGCTCATCTCCCGCAGCCAGCCTTCGCGCACGACCGTTAGCCTGAGGGGGCGGCCGATGGGCCAACCGGCAGTCAGTGCTGCCAACTCGCCTGCCCCAGCCAGTGGGCGGCCGTCCGCCTGGGTAATGAGGTCGCCGGGGCGCAGCCCCGCCTGGGCCGCGGGGCCGTTGGGTGGGACGGTGGTGACGGTCGCGCCCGGCCCGGGGGGCGAAGTGTCGCTCACCTGCAGCCCGAACCAGGGCTTGGGCGGTGGCGGCGGCGCCACCTGGGGCGGGGGCACGGGGCGGGCCGAAAGGACCACCAGCTTTTCCCAGCCGTCCCGGGAGACGCGCAGCGAGAGGACATCCTTGGCACCGGCGAGGCGCAGGATGTTGGCCAGTTCCGTGGCGCTGCGGACGAGAAAGTCCTCGCAGTGGATGATGATGTCGCCGGCGCGCAGCCCGGCCACAGCGGCCGGTCCCTGGGGCACGACCGCGATCAGTTCGGCGCCGTTGCCCGCGGGCGCGTCGCGCACCTGCATGCCCCATTCCGCTGCCGAGCACCACAGGGCCTGGGTCGCCAGGACGAGGGCCAGCCACAAGTTGCGGCCGACCCACCGGCCGCAGGCCCGCTCTGCCGCTCTAATGCTTGCTTCGGATTCCATGTCTCGTCTCGCTTTCTGCCGGGCGGGCCACGGCCGGCCCGACACCCGCTCATTCGCATTCGCAGCGCCAGGGCACGACCTTGACCACGCCCTTTCGGCCGTCCTGGGCGCAGCGCGCCTGGCAGGCCTGCTGCACCCAGCCCTTCTGGGCGTCGGAGAGCTTCTTCTGCGCCTTGCCCTGGCATTCCCAGCCCCGCTCGCGCCGCCCCGGCTTTCCGTCGGCCAGGAAAGCCTGGATGCAGCCCTGGATCTCGCCGACGAAGCCCGACAGTCCGGCCGACACCATGGACTGGTAGCTCGGATGCAGTTCGCACCATGCGATGTAGTCGCCGAAGTAGCCGCCGCAGCCGGGACAGTCCAGGGCACAGCCGGAATAGCCGGGCGGCGCGCAGTTGCGCTTGGTGCAATCCGTCTCTATCTGCTTGCACCTGGCCTCCGCCTGCTTGCCGACCTGCGTGCAGGCCTCCCCGGTGCCCTTCGGGCGGTAGGGGGTGGCTGGGGTCGCCGCAGCGGTCTCGCTATGGCAGCCGGGTTTGCCGTCCCTGTAAGGGTGCTGTCCCGTGGGGCAGACCTGGCAGCGGCCGCTGGCGGGGTCGCAGTAGGCGTTGGAAGGGCACTCCGCGTTGCGCGTGCATCGGGCGGTGGTGCCGGAGACCGCGGACCCGGTTGCGGCAGCCGGCGACGTGGCGGCGGGCGATGTGGCGGCTGGTGTTGCGGCCGCCGGAGCCTGGCTGCCCGCGGTGGCCCGTTCGGGCGCCATCGAGCTCAACACGCCGAGGGGCTGGCGCATCGTGTCCGCGCCGAAGCGCCCGCGGCGGGGGTCAGCGGCGATCGGCGCCGCGGTGGTCGCCGGCTGTTGCTGTTGCTGCGCCTGCTGTCCGGCCTGGGAGTAACCGCGCAGGGCCTCTCGCGTGTCACTGCGCGGTACGCAGCTTCCGTCCCGCGCCGGCAGCATGTTGTCGGGACAGCGCCCGGTCCCCGCACCCGGACCCTGGACCGGTGCGACGGGCGGGCCGCAGCCCGTGCTGTCCGGGGCGATGCGGTTCGGATCGTGCGGGCAGCGGTCCAGGCAATCGGGCATGCCGTCGCCGTCGGAGTCAGTGTCCGGAACCCTGCAGCCGCAGCGTCCGGGTGCGGCTTTCGCCGGATCATCGGGGCAGCCGTCGATGCAGTCCAGGACGCCGTCCCGGTCCCAGTCCCCTGTGTCGGGAAAGTCGCAGCCACAAGTCCCCGGCTCTTTCTTCGATGGATCCCGCGGGCACTGCTCGTGACAGTCGAGGGCGCCGTCACCGTCGGTGTCGATGTCCGGATTGCCGCAGCCGCAGATGCCCGGTGAGATCTTGCCGCGGTCGCTGGGGCATTCGTCTTGGCAGTCGGGCACGTTATCCCCGTCCGTATCCGTATCCGGGATGCCGCAGCCGCACTGCCCTGGCTCGATCTTGCGCGGATCTTTCTTGCACCCGTCCAGGCAGTCGGGCGTTCCATCCCCGTCGCTGTCGGTTTCGGGTGTATCGCAGCCGCACAGGCCAGGCACGACCTTGGCAGGCTGGCGCGGGCACAAATCCTTGCAGTCGGGCGTCCCGTCGCCGTCGGTGTCCGTTTCGGGAGTGCCACAGCCGCAGATCCCGGCCGCGGCCTTGGCGGGATCCTGCGGGCACGCGTCCTTGCAGTCGGGTGTGCCGTCACCGTCGGTATCGGTGTCCGGCGTGTCGCAGCCGCAAATTCCGGGAACGACCTTGATATCGCTGCCGGGGCACTGATCGACTCCAGGCACGCGGCGCTTCAGGAGGTCCCGTTCCCGTTCGAGCAGTTCGCGGTCGGCCTCCGGTGAAGATCTTCGGGAGAGCTTGTCCAGAGCCTGCAGCCTCAGCTTGATCTTCTCGGCAGGAAGCGTCCCGGCCCGCTGCTCGGCCTGAGTGCGGCGGATCGCGTCCGCCTGATCGTGGAGGCGTATCGCCTCCAGCGCCGAGACCGTGGGCCTGGCGGACTCGCCCAGCGCCTGCACGTCGGGGCGGGAACGGCGGAAGGCATCGGCCAGCTGGCGGATACGTTCCGCCTCCGGCCCCGAACCGCCCTGGCGTTCGAGAAACAGCACATCGCTACGGATGCGACGCCACTCTCGCTCACGCGCTTCGGCCCGACTCTGGATGTCTCGCGACACCTTGTCGAAGGCGGGATCGACGGCGTATTTCTTGACGCCTTGGTCGAAGACGACCGAGCCCACGACCGCCCCGCCGATCCCTGCCGCGAGCATGCCTCCGGGACCGAGCGGCGCCCCCACCCACAGCGCTCCCAATCCGACGCCGCCCGCCGCTCCCAACTCGGCAGCCACGCCGGAGAGCATTGCGTTGGTCGCCGCTTGCACTACCCCCACGCGATCACCCTCAACCAAGGCCCCTGCGCCTTCGGCAAGGTTCCCGACCTTGTCGAAGCGATCGGCCCATTTCCCGGCCCGCTGCAAGCGATTGGCATTGGCCACGGCCGCCGCCTGGGTACTGCGGCCCAAACGGATGGACTCGGCCCTCGACAGCGCCCTGTTGGCTGCATGTGCGGCCTGCCGTTGAGCACTGGCCGCTTCATGCCTGAACGAATGCTCCGCGGCGCTCGATCCGTACTTCTGACCTGCCTGCTCGGCCTCTCCCCCGGAGTTGTAAATGGCGCCGAGCCAGTTGTCGGCCGTATCGAGCGCCTTGTCGAGTTCGGATGGGCCGACCTGTCCCGCGGGTCGTCCTGGCACCGCCGGCGCAGCGGTACCTGACGGTGGCGCCGAGGTGGTCGCCGGCGAGCCCAGATCGTACTGGACCGGCGCCGCCTCTCCTGCTGCCAAGACCTGGAGCGACAGTAATCCGCCGGCCAGGCAGAGGGCTAGGCGGCTCGCTGCATGCCAACGCCGGCGCAGCGCAGTGGGCGTGCTCATGGCCGGGTCACCCCCGCGGCAGGGGACCCGCCTGCCCGCCCGTGCAGGTAAAAGCCCTGGTAGTCGATCAGGTCGATGCGACTTAGCTCCGGCCGCCCGGTTCGGGTTTCGAACAACAGTGCGAGGGCGCCCGAGGCGTCGTAGGCTGGGGTCAGGAATACCTGGCAGCCGTCCTTGCCGGTGATCGCGGCCGCGGCCTCGACGCGGTTGAACCATGCCGGCACGGCGCGCCGCAGGGCGTCCCGCGTTTCCGGCAGCGTGGCGCGGGCGCCGGCGAGCAGGCGTTCCATCTCGCCGCGGGTGGCGGCGCGCACGGCGTCGAGGGTGGCGGCGCGGCAGTCGCGCAGCAGCGGCGCGTCGGCTTCGGCGGCGCGGAAGCGGTCGATGTCCGCCAGGGTGTTGAGCAGCATCAGGGCAACCGCCGGCGCATTCAGTTCGCTCAGCAACCGCGGGTCGCGCAGCACGGGCAGGCGTTCGCGCCAGCGGCCGCCGGCCGGCACGGCGAACGCCTGCTCGAAGGCGGCGATGGTCCTCGCCACGCTGGTCCCCAGCGTCAGGGGCCGGAAGTCCTGACCGCGCAGCCACAGGGGGACGGGGCTCAGCGCCGTGTCCGCCTGGCGCACCCAGTCGCCCATCAGCAGTTCGGCATCTCTGATCCAGGGCAGATCCCGCTCCCAGGTCCACTCCGTGAGCAACAGCACGTCGCTCCAGGGGTTGTAGTAGGCGACGAGGTTCGTCCCCGACACGGGCGTGGCCACCGCCTGCACCGACGTGCCGAGGAAGAATGACCAGCCGAAGCCCGGATCGGTGGCCGTCCAGGTCGTGGCATCGAGTTCGCGGAAGCGCGCCACCGCCGCCGGGGTGGCGAACTCGAATAGGGCACGCGGGTAGCTGTCCGCGGCGAGCAGCTTGAAACGGCTACTGGCCACCAGCAAAGCAGCCTGTTGTACGGAATCGACGCTTGCCGCGGATGATCCCGGCGGATCGCGCTGCGGGGGACTCGGTTGGGCACACAGTGCGGTAACGACGACCAGAAGGAACAGCAATGCCAGCCCTTGGGCAAGGAGTTGAACCCTTGCCGCCACCATGCACCGGACCGCACCTACCCACGTTCTGGTGGCGGTTTGGAAAGCATACGAAGGAGACAGACAAATGAGCGCGACAGCACCTGCGACCGCCGCATGGAGAGGCTTGGGAACCCCCAATCCGACCATCTTGCCGCTTTCGCGAGGCGGCATTCGTGCTACTCCCTGACAGCGCTTCGTTCGGAGCTTATGTTTCGGCTGTCTGACTGCAGTCGAAGCACACACTGCGCCCATCATTGACTTACTCTTCTGCCGGTGCAATGACCAATGTCAATCGCCGCCGCGGACCCTCGGGGGTAGCTGTACGGCAAGTCCGCGCCTCTGAAGCTTCTGGCCCGGTGCACGTCGAGCCGTATGCGTTTCTCAACCTATGTCTCGCCTCCGCGATCCGACCTGATGCCTTACTGCTCGGCTGGGATCGCGCCGGACCCTGCTATGAAATCGGACCGAGG